>NZ_JRLV01000037.1 GCF_000769915.1 Flavobacterium beibuense F44-8 | reverse complement strand
AAACGCTGTAACAACCCGTTACCGTGTTCTCTAATCGTACAAAGATAGTCTCGGTAAACGGATTCGTATTCTGATACGTCGCCGGGTTAGCAATAACGTTTACAGCGCTGTCAGCATCGGCAAAACTCATATAGTAACTCACCGCGTAATCAACATTACCGCCGGTGATTTCTGTGTCTTTTGTGGTCAAATCAAACTCCTCGATACCGTCGTTGGCATCAGGGTCCGTCTGGTCACACTGAACGTAGTTCGTGATTGGAGCAAGGATGGTTGGAAGGGGGTATAAAGTAACCTGCTCTATATTGGTATTAGAACAAAAACCATTTGTAGTATAGGCTACAAAATAAGTAGCTGTAGGAGTACCCCCTGTAATCTCTCCGGTTGTAGAGTCAATAACTGCATCATCAGTTGGTGGTTCACTAAAATCAAAAATACCTCCCGTAACTCCTGTAACTATTGCTGTAGCGCCATCACACCCCGGTGTTAAATAGAAAGAAGCATCATCTAACACTACTTCCACTGTGGCACTTTCGGCTAAAGTTGAAGTACAAAAAGGCGAGCTCAGCATTGTAATGCTAACCAAATTAATGGTTACATCTTCCGTCATGTCGGTTACCAAAACTGTTGCAGTACCCGAATCGTTAATTATAACAGTTTCCTCAATACCATTATTAATAGTATAGGTTACATCGGTATTGGGTTCTCCCGAAATAAGAAACTGAGCTTCTCCTGTACTGCTACATATAGGTGACTCTATTGCCTGTACAACTTCTAACGGCTGAGGCACTTCAATCGTTACATACTGCACTAAAGTATCTCCACAGTTATCTGTTATGGTAAGCGTGTAAGAAGCGGTTTGTGTTGGAGAAAATACAGGATTAGGTATTGACGGGTTACTAACACCTGTTACAGGTGACCATTGGTAACTAATAGCTCCGTCGTAAGTACCGTCTATAGTATCTATTGATTCTCCTGCGCAAATAGTACCTCCTTCAAGACTGGAACCCAAAAATGAAAGGTACTGAAAACAGATATACTGAAGGTTAGACTGCTGTCCTGTAGAACCTGTAAAACCAAAGTATACAGATGAAGTACCGTTAAATATATCATCAACCAAATCGGCAGTATATGTAAATCGTTCAGAACAGTCAAAAACAACCGAAAAGGTTTGTGTAGCTGCACGCCATTTGATTTTTATTTCGTGCTCTGTATTATCTTTAATATTAGTAGATACCGGCGATGCCTGTACCGGTGCAACAAGATTATCTACCGAACTATGGTTTACATTACCATTGGTTTGTAATGCTACATGGTCAAATGATGGGTCACCTATCATAGTGCCCGAATTGCTGTAAGTATCAAACTCTACAGCCAGTGTATTACTCTCAGGAAAATTCCTGTAGCCTAACCCTCCCCCAATGTTACCTATAAGCGGTGTGGAATTTGTTTTCATCACAAAAGCAATTCCGTCGGCCCCAAAGCTGTTTGCTCCAAAATAGGCATTGAACACAATATCAAAATCGGAAGTAAGATCGATAGGGTTATTGTACCAAACCGCTCCCGAATTGGACTGTGCATTATTGGTTATCCTGTAACAACCGTTTGCCATTTCGGCTGCATTGTTTACAAAGGACGGGGTGAGCTGTGCAAAAACCTGAGACGATAAAAAGAAGCAAATCCCGAATAAAAAAATTCGGGATAAGCAACTCTGTATAAAGTGTGGTAGTGATTTCATGCTCTTTATCTTTTAAATAACAATTTTATACTGCAATTAGCCAATAATAATTACAGCTCAGGCTTTAGTTTTCCTGCCTGTTTATATAAACCCAGCCTGTATGGTTTGTACCATAGGTAGGATTTGAATCAGAGAAACTGATAGCATAGTAATAAGTACCGGTAGGCAGTTCATTACCATTATCTGACTGTCCCTCCCATTGAGTAGTATAATTGGAATAGGAATACACCTTTTCACCATAGCGGTTAAAAACAGTAAGCTCCTTAACACCAAAGCCCGAAAGGTCGAAAAAGTCGTTTTTACCATCTCCGTTTGGCGATATTCCCTTTTGTATAAAACACTGGTCTACAATTAGGTCAAAACTTGTAGTTGCAGTACATCCGTTTTGGTTTTCTATAGTTAGCCAGATGGTTTGTCCTCCCGGTTGCGTATTTTCAAATGCAGACGGACTTGCAATACTTACCATATTTCCATTATTGTCGTAAGCATAACTTACCATATCAGCGTTGTTAGTAAGCACCTCATCTTCTATCTGTGTCAAATCGAAACTCGCAATTCCGTCTCCATTAGTATCGCAAAGCTGAAGGTTTGATGCCATGCTATAAGTTACCTCTGGGTAAACAGTAACCTGACTTACAGTAGTATTAAGACAGTTTGGCGTAGTATATTCCACAGTATATGATGCCCCTGCCAAAGCATTGGTAATCTCTCCTGTTGAAGCGTCAATTATAGCTGCATCTTCGGGAGCAGGATCAAAGGCAAACATACCACCCATAACTCCTGTAACTGTTGCCGTAGCACCTTCACAACCGGCTGTCATGTAAAAGGAAGCATCTTCGGTAATTATTTCTACTGTAGCTGTTCCTGTTAAGTCTACTTCACAAAACGGAGCTTCCGTTAAGGTTACACTCACAAGATTTATGGTTTGATTATCATTTGCCTGAGTGCTTACTGTGGCTTCACCTGAAGCATCCAATATAACGGTTTGCTCTGCCCCGTTGTTTATGGTATAGGCTACCTCTGTATTCGGTGTACCTGTAATTACAAACTCTGCCATTTCTCCATTACATATTGAAGACTGTACTGTATTTACTTCGGCTGTTGGATTAACTACCGTAATGGTATAATCCTCCTCCATAGTTTCACCACAGTTGTCTGTAATTAAAAGCGTATAGGTAGTAGTTTCAGAAACCGTAAATACCGGATTAGGAATGGTAGGATCACTTACCCCGTCTACAGGAGACCACTGGTAACTCACAGCTCCTACATAAGTAGCATCTATAGTATTTACAGGTTCGCCTGCACAGGCTACCTGATCCTGAATTTGAGTATCAAGAAATGACAGGTACTGAAAACAGATATACTGATGGTTTGACTGCTGTCCTGTCGATCCTGTAAAACCGAAGTATACAGTTGTGTTCCCGCCAAAAATGGTATTAACCAAATCGGCAGTATATGTAAATCGTTCAGAACAGTCAAAAACAACCGTAAGAGTTTGTGCTTCTGCTCTCCATTTTATTTTTACCTCATGCTCTGTATTATCTTTAATATTTGCAGATGTAGGTGATGCCTGAACAGGAGCCACCAAATTATCGGGCGAAACATGACTTACATTACCATTGGTTTGTAGTGCTACGTGATTATAAGAAGGATCGGCTATAGTAGATCCCGAATTACTGTAGGTATCAAACTCAACAGCAAGCGTATTCTCCTCTGGAAAATTCCTGTAACCCAATCCGCCTCCTAAATTTCCTATAAGTGCATCGGGTGTGGTTTTAAGAATAAAGGCCATACCGTCTGCCCCAAAATAATTAGATCCGAAATAGGCATTAAAAACAATATCAAAATCGTTTGTAAGGTCTATAGGATTATCATACCATGCCGCCCCCGAATTGGTTTGGACATTATTAGTGATCGTATAACACCCATCTCCCGTTTCAGCTGCGCTGTTTAGGAACGATGGTGTTAGCTGCGCAAAACTTTTTGCTGAAAGCAACAGGCACGCTGCAAAAAGCAGCAATGCCTGTTTATTGAATAGCACCAGATTATTTTTCATTTGTAAGCTGATTAGTGTTATTGCTTTTCAACTTTATAGGTTTGTGTCTTCCCTCCTATATTTACCTTTAAAAAGTAAATCCCTGTAGGGAAGTTTACCATATTAACCACTGCCTGAGTACTGCCAATATTTTCCTGTAATACCTGCCTGCCCTGCATATCATAAATGGCTATACCACCTATTGCCTCGCTATCGGACTGAAGCATTAAATTATCACTAACCGGATTTGGGTAGTATTTAAAAGTATCCAGTATGTTTTCTTCAACAGAAAGTTGCTGTGTTTGTACATATAAAGCCTGAGACCAACGGCTGTTTTCTTCATTATCGCATTTAGAGCGTACAAAAACCTGATAAACGGTACTTGGTGCTACATTCTCGGTAGCTGTACCTTCACTTTCGCCATCGGTTACCTGTAAATAATCCTCTTCAGCTAAAACAGTATAGGTTACCTGCCCTGCCGAATTGTATATTTTTCCGTACAGCACTTCCCATTCATCGGCATTACCTATTTCGTCCCAGTTCACAAAAATTTCATGGTCTGAAATTGCCTCTGCAGTAACGTTTGTTGGCTGGCTACATATAGGAGTAGCACCGCTTTCCCTGTTAATAAGGTATGCCGATACCGGGATGTATCCCTGAGAATCTACAAACTCAGCTTCCGGCACATCGATAGTAACCGAGTGCTCCCCGGCCGGCAAGGTACCCAAATCAATTTCATAAGTAGGAATTCGATCGCCCGGGCACCAGTTGTTCCAGTATATCCAGCCTCTTAACGGTAGTTGTGATGCCCCATAAATACCGTTGCCCTGTGTATTATACTGTCGATACGGCTCACATGATTTCCCCCCCGGGATATACTCATAAATAAGCGTTTCATCTAAATAAACATAGTGCCTGCGGCGAACGTATTCTTCTCCTCCCGAATTTGCCCCGTGGTTTGAGGTAATCAGGATTAGTTTTAAGTTATCTGTCTCTTCGGTAAGAGTAAAGTCGATTATCTTGGTTGTTTCGCCTGTAACATCAGTAGCATTATAATTGTTAAGCCTACTATTGGCTACCAATGGCATAAATACCAAATCATCTGTATAAGTAATCTGATCATTTGTATTTGATGTAAAATTCAGGGTTGCCCTAAAAGTATCAAGGTGCCCAGAACAGCCTGCTACCTGTTCCTGCCCTGCTCCAGTTGTACCAAATAGCTGTAGCTCTACCCAAATGTCATAGGTGTTACGTATGGACGTATTGGTTACTATTTCGCTAACATTATTTGCCGTATACTCATAAGATAATGTTGTTGGCGAATAGTTTTTGTTCATAAAAGGAGTTACCAACCTGGCTATTTCTACCCTTGGTACTTCTTCAGACACGTAAGAGGTTGTCTCTTTTGGCGTAAAAGCCAAAAACACATGGCAAAGTCTGTCATAATTATCGCAGGCAGCACCTATCTGTAAGTCGATATCCAGTGTATTGCCCATAGCATCCAGCTCGGTATCAGTCAGTTTTCTTGCATAGCGCGAATTGGAATGCCTTAATACCTCTGCCGGCATAGGTTCATATAAAGCCTCTTCGCTTAGTGTGGCGGTATAACCACCGTAAAAAATAACATCGTCAAAAACCGTAATTGTTGTTTCCTGAGCAGTGGACTGATTTGCCAACATTAATGAGAAAACAAAACATGATGTTTTAATCGTATTTTTAGTATAAGAACCAATATTGGCCTTAAAGACATTGAATATATTTTTTTTCATAAATAGTAGAGTAAGTACAATGAAAGCCTACCCCAAAGTATATTCGGGGCAGGGTTTTCAATAGTTTAGATTGGAAAAAACTACTTTATTGCTATTTTATAAGTTCCTGTTTTGCCTAATGCCGTAACCTGCATTACATATACACCAACAGGAAGTTGTGATAAGTTTATTTGTGAAGCTGCCGCGTTTACTTTTACCTCTGTTAACCTTTGTCCTGCAAGGTTGTAAACCACAACATTTTCTATTATATCCTGAGCACTGATCCTAACGATACCTGTCGTTGGGTTAGGATACAATACAAAGCCTTTTATTACATTGTCGTTAAGTCCAAGCAGTTGTGTTGTGAACACTTCAGGGCCTTCCCAGCTACTTGTCATTTCTTCGTCACAAACGGCACGAACATAAACATCATAAGTTGTATTACCTGTAAGTTCTTCCAGCATTACTTCGGCAACGTCATTTACTGTAACCGACATACCTTCTGTTTCAGGGTTGAAGCCCTGTTCACCATACAATACTTCCCATTGTGTAGCTGTTCCGTTTTCTGTCCATGATACCATAGCGGTAGATGAAGTAATATCAGTAACCGATACCGATGAAGGGTCTTCACATTCCATTGTATCTTCAAGCGTTACAAATGCCTGCTGACCTTCCCACTCACTGGTAAAGTCCTCACCACAAACGGCACGAACATAAACATGGTATTCGGTATTGGCATCAAGTTCTTCTAATGTTACCTCGGCAACATCGTTTACAGCAACTGATGTACCTTCTGTCTCAATATTGAATCCGGCTGGACCATAAAGTACTTCCCACTGGGTAGCCTCTCCGTTTTCTGTCCATGATACCATAGCGGTTGACACTGTGATTTCTGAAATTTCAATAGCAGATGGTGTAGCACAAACTGCCTCTTCAAGGGTTACGAATGCCTGCTGACCTTCCCACTCACTGGTAAAATCCTCACCACAAACGGCACGAACATAAACATGATATTCAGTATTGGCATCAAGTTCGTCAAGTGTTAACTCGGCAACATCATTTACTGTAACCGATATACCTTCTGTCTCAATATTGAATCCGGCAGGACCGTAAAGTACTTCCCACTGGGTAGCCTCTCCGTTTTCTGTCCATGATACCATAGCGGTTGACACTGTGATTTCTGAAATTTCAATAGCAGATGGTGTAGCACAAACTGCCTCTTCAAGGGTTACGAATGCCTGCTGACCTTCCCACTCACTGGTAAAGTCCTCACCACAAACGGCACGAACATAAACATGGTATTCGGTATTGGCATCAAGTTCTTCTAATGTTACCTCGGCAACATCGTTTACAGCAACTGATGTACCTTCTGTCTCAATATTGAATCCGGCTGGACCATAAAGTACTTCCCACTGGGTAGCCTCTCCGTTTTCTGTCCATGATACCATAGCGGTTGACACTGTGATTTCTGAAATTTCAATAGCAGATGGTGTAGCACAAACTGCCTCTTCAAGGGTTACGAATGCCTGCTGACCTTCCCACTCACTGGTAAAATCCTCACCACAAACGGCACGAACATAAACATGATATTCAGTATTGGCATCAAGTTCGTCAAGTGTTAACTCGGCAACATCATTTACTGTAACCGATATACCTTCTGTCTCAATATTAAATCCGGCAGGACCGTAAAGTACTTCCCACTGGGTAGCCTCTCCGTTTTCTGTCCATGATACCATAGCGGTTGACGCTGTGATTTCTGAAATTTCAATAGCAGATGGTGTAGCACAAACCTCTGCTCCTGCTGTAACCTCCATACAGTCTGACTGTACATTACAACCACCATTCGTTATAATTACAGCATAATTACCATCGGCTATTGGCGTAAAACTTTGCATTGTAGCCCCTTCAACAGGAGTATCTTCGTTATTACAATCTATCCATTGGTAAGTTACACCTTCGGTAACTTCGGTAGCTGTTAGTACAGAACCTTCCAGTGTTACACTGTTATCAAGCTCTACTGCAACAATACCTGCTGCACCTTCTACAAAGTTTGATAGTGTACCTGTAAGCAGGAAGCTGTTTAGTGTTCCTGTATACCCGTTACCCGAACTGTCTGAAACTGTAGTAATGGCTGTATTATCGGCACTGGCTATACCTTCGTTAAACTTAAAGTAAGCAACAAGGTTATCCTGAGCGCCACAAAGTTGTGAGTTCATAGCAGCCTGAATCTCTTCCTGTGTACGGGCAATATCCCAAATACGGATATCATCCATAGAACCTTCAAAAACAGTTGCCGGTATATTTGCCGTTCTGGCTCCTATTTGAACCGGACTTGCCGCAGATGTATTTGTACCGCCATCAGGGAAGTTTCCTGATGTTTCCAGTTCACCATCTATATACAGTTTATATTCCTGTGTTTGTTCAGGATCATAAGTTACTGCAACATGATGCCATAAGTTATTTGTAACACTTGTACTACCTTCTATATAATTACCGGCACCACCTGTTTCAAGGCGTAAATGACCATTTTGTGTTTTAAAAGTAAATCTGCTTCCACTGCCAGATCCACCACCCCATTCAACAATTATTTGCTGGGTTGAAGTATAAGGCGTTTTTATCCAAGCCTCTACAGTACGGGCACCCGTCCCTGTTATACTTGTGTAATCTGTTAATACGTAATCATTAACACCATCAAACCTAAGTGCTATTGGTGTTGTGGCATCGGTAGTACTAAATGAAAACGGACCTTCCCAGTTACTGGTAAAATCAACATCACAAACGGCACGTACATAAACATCATACCCTGTTTCTATAGTCAATCCATTAAGTGTAAGTTCAGTAGTATCTTCTACAGTTACGGTTTCTCCTTCAGTTTCTGGATCAAAGCCTGCCGGACCATATAGTACTTCCCATTGGGTTGCATCTCCGTTCTCTGTCCACGATACTGTTGCTGTAGATGTAGTAACATCTGTCACCTCAATAGCCGACGGAGCTGTACAAACCACTTCAACACAATCTGACTGTACACTACAGCCATCATTTGTAATAATTACTGCATAGTTACCACTTAATGTCGGTGTGAAAGCCTGTGTTGTTGCACCTTCAACAGGAGTATCTTCATTATCACAGTCTATCCATTGGTAAGTTACACCTTCACTAACCTCGGTAGCTGTTAGCACACCACTTTCCAGTGTTACCGTGTTATCAATAACAACCATTGCAAGTTCAGTATCACCTGCCACAAAGTTTGAAGTTGTACCGGTAAGGGCTAAGCCGTTAAAGGTTCCTTCATATTCGTTATCAGTACTGTCGTAAACTGTTGTTACACCAGTGTTATCTGCTCCTGCTGTACCTTCGTTAAACTGAAAATAAGCCTGAAGGTTATCCTGCGGACCACAAAAAGCAGCATCCATATTTGCCTGAATTTCTGTTTGTGTGCGTGCCACATTCCAAATACGTACTTCATCTATAGCTCCTTCATAATAGTTAGTGCTATCAATTCTTCCGCCTATCCTAACATCAGTAGCTGAACCTGTAAATACCGAAACGGTAAGGTTACCCTCTACATCCAGTACACCGTCTACATAAAGTTTTACCTTATTTGTAGCCGTTGGATCATACACTACAGCCACATGGTGCCACAGGTTGTCGTTAACGGGAATAGTACCGCTTATTCCGTTACCCTGCGCTTCCAGCCTAATGGCATTATTAAAAAGGATATTAAAGGTAAACCTTGTCCCTGTTCCCAGTGAACCCCAGTCTACAATAACACTTTGTCCCTGCCCACCCTGATTTGCAGGTAGTGAGTTTTTATCTGTTTTAATCCAGGCTTCAACAGTTCTTGCTCCGTTGCCTGAAATCCCTGCATAATCTGTTTGGATGTAATCGTTTACACCGTCAAAATAAAGTGCATTATTTTGCGCCTCGACAGAGAAGGATGACATGAGTAAGAAAGTGAATAATGAACCCTTTAGTAAACGGGCTGCATTAAGTATTTTTCTATTCATAATAAGTAGATTTTTGGTTTGTCCCAAAAGTCTTATAACTCATTATTTCGCTTTGTCAATCTCGTCTCAAATTATTACAATTTTGTCTCAAAATGCTATTTTTCAGCATATTTAGCTGGTGTAATCTTATAATAATCCTTAAAACATTTAGAAAAATACGATGGTGTATTAAACCCCGTCATATAGGCAACCTCGGTTGCATTGTAGTTTTGTTTTAACAGCTGTGCTGCTTTTTTAAGTCGGTAAACTTTAATGATTTCACTCGCCGGCAAATTGAACATCATCTTTAGTTTACGGTGCAGGTTTGCCCTACTCATAAACAGTGATGTTGCGAGTTCATCAACACTAAAATTTTTATTATCCAGATTGTCCTCTATAATAATATGAATCTTATCCAGGAACTCGTTTTGAAGTACATCGGTCTCCTCTTCTTCCGATGGGATAATGTTTGAGAACTTATCATGAAAACGGTCTCTTTGCTTACGCTGAAATTCTAACAGATTTTTAATTCTCAGCTTTAGTTCTGATATGCTGAATGGCTTGGTTACGTAATCGTTTGCCCCAAATGAAAGTCCTTCCAGTCTGCTGTCCATGTCGGCTTTTGCCGTTAGCAGGATAACCGGAATATGACTGATGTTAATATCTTCCCTCACAGCTTTACAAAACTCAAAGCCATTCATTTGTTCCATAGAGACATCACTCACAATCAAATCAGGTGCCGACTCCAGTGCTGTACTTAAGCCCTCCTTACCATTACGGGCTATCAAAACATTGTATTTATCCTGAAGACTCTCTGATATGAATTTAACCAGTTCATCATGATCCTCCACAACAAGAACCGTTGGTTTATCTTCTGTACTTTCTGTTTGAGAAACAGTTTCTACCTTTACTGTTTCCTGTACAGCAAACGGAAGATGTATAGTAAAGGTAGTACCTGTTGGCACCTTAGTACTACTTTCCAGCTTTATGGTTCCTTTATGCAGCTCTACCAGTTCTCCTACTAACGAAAGCCCTATACCAGTTCCCTGAGAGGCTTCCTGATTACCGGCTTTATAATACCTGTTAAAAATACTGGACTGCTCCTCTTCCGGTATACCCCTGCCTGTATCTTTAACTTTAAGTATTAATCCGGTTTCCTCTTTTATTACTGTTACCGTAATAGTATCGCCTTCCTGAGTGAACTTTAGGGCATTTGATAACAGATTATACAATATCCTATCGAGCGTATTAATTGAAAATAAAAACTCGGCCGACTCTGGTGCTTCAAGTTTTATGGTTACCTTTTTAACTGCGGCTTCCTCAGCAAAAACACCTGTAATATTCACAATAGCAGGGACTATATCGCCCCAAACCGTTTGCGGTTTTAAAACTCCTGCCTCCAGTTTGGCGATGTCCAGTAACTGATCTGTAAGCTGGATAAGGCTACCTGTATTCTTTTTAATGATTTCCAGCAACTTGCTATCTTCGGCAGTAATTCTATCAGTAAGCTGCTCGGCAGGTCCAAGTATAAGTGAAAGTGGTGTTCTAAACTCGTGAGCTATGTTAGAGAAGAAACGGGTTTTAACCTTATCAAGCCTTCGCAGTTCTTTTGCTTCTCTAGATTTTAACCTGATTTCGTTTTTAACCATTTGTTGCCTAACCTTAAAATTAAAGAACCAAACCAAGGCACAAATACCTATAAGAAGGTACAGCAGCATTGCCCACCATGTTTTCCACCAGGGCGGGGTAATTTTTATTTCTATCGATTTTATATGATTACTCCAGGTACCTGTAGTGTTTGAAGCATTAACTTCAAAAGTATACTTACCCGGAGGCAACTTAGTATAAACAGCTTCCCTTTTATTACCTACCGTAACCCAAGCATCATCATACCCTAAAAGCCGATAACGGTACTTTATATCCTGTGGCTGATTAAACTGCAATGCTGTATAGGCAAAGGCTATGGTGTTCTCATTGTAAGGAAGCTCAATATTTTGTAATCCCTTTACCACACCAATATTAGGTTTAAGGATGTAAATGTTTTCATTATTCAGTTTAATCCCCGTAAAAGTCACATTGGGCGAAAAGGTATCAGTCTTTATGGATTCCGGATTAAATATTACCCCACTTTTAACCCCGCCAAAAGCCATTTCTCCATTTTTAAGCATGAGTTCATGATGCCTGTTAAATTCTATATTATTGAGTCCGTGATTACGTGTAAAAACCCGTGTTTTATAATCATTGGTATTAAAACACACCAGTCCTTTGTTTGTACCCAACCATAAATTACCCAATGCATCGGCCTGCATGGAGTAAATCATATTATCAGGCAGACCTTCCTTTACAGCAAAAGCTTCACACTGCCCCGTAGTTTTATGAAACTTAATTAAACCAGATGAACTTCCTAACCATAAAAACTTTTTATCATCAAAATCAGGAAGTACATCTATCAGATTATTGGTAGGCAATCCGTTTTCGCTGCTCTGTATCTGTTTTATAGACTTATCAGTAAGGCTTACTTTTAATAAACCATGAGCCTCAGTAGTTATCCAGAGCATGTTAGTATCCCTGTCGGCATAAAGGTTATTGGTTTGTAGTTTTTTAGGAAATGTAGTTTTTAAAGTATCTAACGACAGAATAAATTCCCATTTGTTTTCCTTACTGTTAAACACATATATTGAGTTATACTTATCTACCACTACCGGATTTCCGTTTTTAATAACCGATATACCTGTTATAGGCCTAAACCAGGGTTTTTCCGGCGATGGCAGTTCAGGCAGTTTAACAGTCGTATTTAGTGTTGTATCAAAATAGCCTACTGTACGGTTAAGGGCTAACCAATGCTTATCTCTGTCCCATAAAGAACGTAATGAATAAGATGGCTGTAAGACCCCAACGAAATTAGATTTCCAGTTAAAAAAATCAATAACATTAATCCCATAAACATCTTTAAGTAGGTCTATTACAAAATCATTTTCGTAATCAAAACTTTTAAAATTAAGGCGGGTATCTATAGTATATATACCTTCGGCATCACCGCCAACCCAAAACAATCCCGACTGATCGGCAAGAAAAGCCTGTGCCTGCCTGTTGCCTCTCAGCTCAACTGCTGCCTGTGGTATTACACCCAACGCATCTGAATAACTGTAAACTGTTCTGTCTGATATAAAATAATCAATACCATCATCTCCTACATCTATCCACTTGGGACCATAATTAGTTTCGGCAATTAGCTTAATCCTTCTGAATGCTTTTTTCCCAGTATTAAAGAAATAAAGGTATTTCTTATCTGCCCACATCAGTTCGCCATTACTTCTTTCACAAAAAGCAGCAAAATTCTCCCTCATCTTTTTTAGTTCCATCCCTTCAAACATAGTGTAAGGAATAGGGATAGAAGTAAACCTTTTTGTTTTAGGATTAAAGACGTTTAATGACTGCTGACTCAAAACCCACAGGTTTTTATTTTCATCTTCAAGCAGATTATATACTGTATTACTCTCTCCGAAAACAGATGAGTAATCTGTAACTACACTTGTATTATTTAAGTTGGTGCTAAGCAGTATACCTGAGTTAGCCTTAAACCATAAAGTATTATTTGATGTTACCATCCAAACCCTTCGGTTTATTATCAGGTTGTGCTGTTCGGTAAATTTTGAAGTAATAACATGAGTAGGTTTTTCCAGAGCAAAATCAAACCTGTCGATTTCTCCTCCCTCATACATAATCCACATCGAGTTATCATTCTCCTTTCTTATATGGCTAATAACATTTGAAGCTAAAGATGTACCTTTACCGTTAAAGCTGCTTTGAAAAATTTTAAAACGGTGTCCGTCATAACGGGCAAGTCCGTTACGGGTTGCTACCCATATAAAGCCATCGTTATCTTCAATAATTCCTGACACAAACGACTGAGGCAAGCCTTCATCTACCGAAAGGTGCCTTACATTTTGTGAAAAAAGAAGAAAGGGAAATAATAATAAAATCAACAACACCCCAGCCTGTTTACCTACCATCTCTTTTTGCAGATTATTTTGGGGTGCAATATAAATAATAAAATTGCATACCTCCCCCCATAGCAATCACACAAAAAAAACATTACAAAAACAATTTGTTATGTACCAAACAAAGCAAAAAGCCCTGTGGTAGTATCACAGGGCTTTGATTTATATATACTTATAATAAATTATATTGCAGGTACAGCAGGCCAGTCTACAGGAATATCTGTAAGGGCATGCAGGTAGTTTGTTATGGTTTTATCACCTACTACAAGTAATACATCTATAAGATTTCCTTTATCATAACCTGCTTCAAAAAAGTTATTTAAGGCATTCTCATCAGCACGTCCTTTATTTTCGGCAATGCTTTTTACCAGTACTGCCAAAGCCGAAAGTTTACTGTCAAAATCTACCTCTGCTTTTCTTATGGCAATTATTTGCTCATCTGTAAAACCATTCATTTTTGCGATGGCTGTATGGGCACTTAAACAGTATATACATTGGTTTACCTGACTCACAACTAAGTTAACTACTTCTTTCTCCTTAGCTTTTAAAGATGATTTTCCGTTTTGGAAAGTAAGGTAATTGCCCAATGCGTTTTCAGAATAGGCGAATGAAGCATATAGGTTAGGTACAAAACCTACCATTTTTTCAAGGTTAGTAAAAATTTCCTGATTGTTTGCAGAAACCTGCTCTTTTGTTGGAACTATAAAGTTTTTCATTTTTTCAATTTTAATAATTAGACTTGTTGTTTCTTGATGGTACAAAGTTCCTTCAATCCCAACTGCCTTAAAAGGGACATATTTCCCGAATGCTGGTACTTATTTCCCGTAATTAAAACTGATACTTAAATATGTGTTTATTTCCCTATAAACGAAGTTTCCCTAAACGCTATTGGAGATAGTGTTGTATGCTTTTTAAAGAAACGGCTAAAGTGTGCCGCATCTTCAAAACCAAGTTCTCCGGCTATTTCCTTTGCCGATTTATCTGTATACGTTAACAGTCTCTTGGCCTCGATTATAATCCTTTCCTGAATAACAGTTAACGGTGATTTATGGTTATAGAGAGCAAATAAATTAGATATGGTTTTTGGCGACTTAAATAACTGATCGGCATAATACTTTACCTGATGCTGCGTTCGGTAATGACTTTCCACCAATAAATTGAATTTCCTTATCACATCCAGCTTATCATCAGGTAAATCGTCTTTGCTTATATACTGTTGTTTAGCAAGGCGTGTTACTATTATAATAAGCCTTTTAAGTAATACCATCAGCATTTCTCCCTGAACCACATCGGTAGTAGTGAACTCATCATAAAACACCTGTAGTAATAGGTCAATCTTCCGCTGGTCATCACCATTAAGTGCTATGAACATCCTTTCAGACGAACCGTAAAACAGGAAGCCCACACAACTTACTTCCTTATCATGATCTACTATACAATAAAACTCCCTGTTAAACTGCCATGCCAGTATATCCTGAGGCTGCGAAAAATAAAAGCTCTCGTTTACCATAAGGCATAACATAGCATTAGACGGAAATACATACTCAATACCGTCTATTACCACCTTTTGGTCCTGTCCCCTGTTCCATGCAATAGTTAGGAGTTTATCTTTCCTGTCTTTTCCGTAAAACTGACGGTCAAATTCGGCTTCATCTGAAATCAACCTGAAGTCGGCACCACTTTTAGAGTCATTATATCTGTACATATAGGGCAGTATGTTAATAGGCATTAAAAATAGGGAATATTAAACAAATACCATTCTGTCCAATAGTTTACATATAAAAAAACCTGCTTAAAATTTAAGCAGGTCGAACATTGCAGGATAATCTGTCCCACCAGATTACCCTCTGGTTAACCAACCTCTTCTGCTCGCAGTTGCAATAGCATAAGGGGTTATCCAAAACAAACCAAAAGTGTATAAAATACTGTATGAGTAAGCCCAAAATGATTCGGCTACATTATATCTCTTTGCATAAAACAATACAGGGAAACTGGAGTAAATAAGGATACTTAAAAAAGTAGAACTTAAAAACAGTAACGGGTGTGTAGCAATAAATACAACCATCATAAGTATTACCGGGTATGCCATTACAATTTTTAACCACTGATTAAAAAACAATATTCTTGTTCCGGCTTTTGAACCTTCCCTGAAATTTTTGAATACGAATTTTGACATCATTATATTTTCACGAACGTTACTCCTACCCCATCTGATAAACATTTTATAAAGTCCTTTATATTTTTCAGGTACGTTTGTCAATACATAGGCATTCCTTTGAAATTTAATATGATACCCCTGTTTCATAATCATATTTGTCATGGCTCTGTCTTCACCAATATCCGAAGGTTGTCCCATAAAGGTTTGGTTAATCCATTCTTCAAGACAACCAAACACGGCCGTACTTCTGTAAGCTGATAAAGCACCCGGCGTACACAATACAGAACCTAACATACTTTCTGCCGAACGTATAAATTCAAAACTCAACACAAAACTTACGTTAAGCATTTTAGGAATCATACCTTCTTTGTTATTCAGTACTCTAACGTTACCCGCAACAGCACCACATTCTTCGTTCACCACAAACGGACTTACCATATTTCTAAGGGTGTCGGCTTTCACAATAGAGTCACTGTCTATCGTTACAAAAATCTCTCCTGTTCCCATTTTAAAACCTCTGTAAAGTGCATGGCGTTTACCTTTATTTTCAGGCTGTTGTAAAATAGTAACTCTGTCCCCTAGTTTATCTTTAGCCCTTTGCATCCAAAACCACGTATCATCTTTACTACCGTCGTCTATGGCTAATAGCTGAAGTTTTTCATGCGGATAATCACTCCCTGCTATACTTAACAGGGTATCATAAACCAGTCGTCCTTCATTATAAGCCGGTACGATAACTGTTGCTGTAGGAAGTTCTTCATCTGATACTGATTTAATCGATCTGTATCGAATATACAGATACACACTGTACAAAAAGAACAATGCCTTATAAACCAATAAAGCTGTAGTTATACCGATTAAAACCATACCACCTACAGAGCTCATGCGGTTTAAATTAAGTAAATCGAAATCAGGCTGGAAGTAATAAACTAAAAAAGCGGCAGTAATCATTAATAAAAATGTACCGGCCAACACTATACGTTCCAGTGATTTCTTTTCAGATTTTTCTTTTTCTTCTTTATTCTCTTTGACAGAAGCTACTTTTACTTTAGGTATATCCTGCCTTTGTTGTACAAATGAATTTACATTATTTGTTGGGGCATATAATGCTTTTGAGGTAATAGTTTCACTTTTCATCTTTTGGCATTTAGGGTTTAATTTAATTGAGTAATGCTTCCACCTGTTGGGTAATCGGCAATTAACTATAGCCAAACCACATGCCACCAATAAAAAAGACTGAAAAACAATACTTTACACATAAATACCTCATTTATTGTGTAGAAAAATTCTACACTTTTAATTTTCATTCCACACTTTTTAGGCAAATACACAATAAAAAAAAGCCCCGCAGTTGGGCAACTGCGGGGCTTAACGAAAATAGAAAAACTAAAAAGAAAAACTACAAATCTTACATTTGTAAGAATTACTATTTCTTCACGATAATAAACTCCGAGCGTCTGTTCTTAGCATGCTCTTCCTCTGTACATTTGTCTTTACAGTCAACTTTAGGTTCGCTCTCACCATATCCCTGTCCGGAGATACGCTCTTTAGCAATACCTTTTGAAATAACATACTGAACTGTAGCCTTAGCCCTTTTGTTGGATAGGTTCATGTTGTACTGTGCACTACCACGGTTATCCGTGTGTGCCTTAACCATGATTACCATATTCTTATCATTGTTCATAGCCTCCACTAACTTGTCAAGCTCAAAGGCAGCCTCTTTGGTGATGTTGCTCTTATCAA
>NZ_JRLV01000036.1 GCF_000769915.1 Flavobacterium beibuense F44-8 | reverse complement strand
ATTATATAGAGTGTAATGATTGTTTAATTAGCTTTCTTGTTCTACTATTTAATTCAAATTTAATGTTGGGAAGAATTTAAATACTCAATTACTCGTTGTGACACTCCTTCCCTATCATTTTCTATAGCCTGAAATAACCCCAACGGATACGGACAGTTATACGGGTACACATCTAATTGTGTATTTAATATTTTCATTAAAGGAAGTTTTTCTGTTTTATCAATAACTAAAAAAGCCAAATCTCCTTCGGGTAGCGGTTTGTTTTCACAATTTAGGGCTTCACTGTTAATAGTATTTTCAATTTGTGTAGCCGATTTGTATGCTATAACAAACAACACAGCTATAACAAACAACACAGCTATAATAACAGGAACAGCTATTAGAAAAAGTTTTTTCATATATAAATTAGAGTCCGCCAATACTTACACTCCACCCGTCATTACGTTTTATCAGGTTTAAATGAAGATTATGATCATTTGGACAGGGAACCTGCATATAATATTTAGGAAAAATACTAAAACTGACTGAATTTTCACTAAGATGCCCCTCTTGAAGTAAATCGTGATAAGAGATTTTTGAAATGATGTTTTTAAGCACGTCATCAAAAACAAAGTCAAAATAACGGGGCATATCCCCTTTGTTGATATCTACATTTGCATACTTTTCCTGATTTTTAATATAAGTAATGGTATCACAGCTATAGGAATATTTAAACAGTACCGGATGTATTGCCCTGATAGGATAATCTAACCTGGCAGCCGTACTTTTTACATTATTAGTACTGATGTCTTTTTTAAAACCTTCCCAAAACTGCTTTAACCCCACAGTATCAGGAAATACCTCTTTTGGCTGTTCTGTTTTTGGAGTAACAACCATATTAGCATCAGGTTTTTTAAACTGCCCTTCAACAACTACAGCAATAGTATCCTTGTCTTTTATTTGTATGGGCAATGTATCGTCTGTCTCAATACTTAATGAAGTTCCCGGAGTAAACGGGGTTTTAACTACCAGCAAAGATGCATGAGAAAAAGTATACTTTGCATCTATCTTTAAGGTTAGCTTTAGTTTATTATTATTTGTTAGCTGCTTTTTATAAACGTAACCCGATCCCTCGCCATTAATTGTAACAATAGTCCCTTCAGTTACGCCTTCTATGTCATCAATAACCGCATACACATCATAATAACTGTTATTACAGCCTATAATTAAAAACGGTAGCAATAAGTACAAAAGCTTTTTCATAGGTAAGGTTTTCTCAAATATAATAATTTAACTAAAATTACTCACTCTATTATATATTAGTGTGTGCTAGCTGTATTAATAGACATTTGTCCTCAATTTACACCCTGCCTCAAATTTACTTTTGCTACAACCTTAAACTTTAATGTATGAAAAAGATACTTATTATTAACGGACATCCCAATAAAGAAAGCCTCAACCACTCTTTGTGTGAAGCTTATAAAAAAGGGGCTACAGCTGCCGGTTGTGAGGTACAGGAAATTGTTATAAGCGATTTAAACTTTAACCCTAACCTTCAATATGGCTATAAAAAGCGTATGGAGCTGGAACCCGATCTCCTTGATGCATGGCAAAAAACACAGTGGTCTAACCATATAGTATGGGTACATCCGGTATGGTGGGGAGGCCTGCCTGCTATCACTAAAGGTTTTATTGACCGACTGTTTTTACCAGGTATGGCTTTTAGTTATAAAGAAAATTCGGTTTTTTGGAATAAGCTCTTAAAAGGACGATCGGCTCATATTATAACCACGCTCGACCAGCCGGGGTGGTACTACAGGTTATTTTTTGGCAGACCAAGCATTAATCAGTTAAAAAAATCAGTGTTACAGTTTTGCGGCATAAGCCCTGTTAAGCATACCTACATAGGTATAGTAAAAACTGCCAGTGAAAAACAAATTGAAAACTGGATTAATAAAGCATATAACCTAGGTAAAAAGCTAAAGTAAATTATTATGCCCCGAGTAAAAATTAAAAAAAGAAAACAAATTTTAGACATGACTGCCATGGTAGATGTAGCTTTTTTACTTCTCACCTTCCTAATACTTACTGCAAAACCAAAAGATATTGATTTACTACCTGTAGAACTTCCGCTTTCTACCGAACAGCCCACACTGGCCGATGATGCTATTGTTATTACTATAGGTAAGGAAAAAACAACATTAAGTATACGTGAAAAAAGTGTAAGAAAGTTAACGCTCGAAAAAATGGCAAAACGATATGGTATTAGTTTTACAGAAGCCGAAAAAGCCGAGTTTATTAATACCGATACTTATGGACTACCGCTCAATCAACTGTCGGGCTACTTATCACTCCCCGCAGTGCAACAGGAAAAATATCCGGTTGTGGGTATTCCACTTGATTCTATAGGCAATAAACCTTCTGAATTTTATCACTGGATTTTTGAAGCCAGAACTTCGGCCAAAGAATTACATAATAAAGATTTACCTGTTGCCATAAAAGGAGACGGAAACGAAAAATATCCTTATGTAAAAAACATTATAAACATTTTACAAAGTCAGAAAATAAACAGGTTTAGCCTTGTAACTAGTTTAGAAACTGAAATCTAAGGCTTTATAACTGGCCCTTATACGGCTTAAATGCCTTGGGGTAACTCCTAAAAAAGTAGCCAGGTATCGCAAAGGTATGTGCTTTATGTAATTAGGATAAGTCCTTAACATAGTCTCATATCTTTGTACTCCTGTCTCTTTTTGAAACGAAGCAATACGCTTTTCTAACTCTACATACTGTATCTCGGCAAGCATTCTCCCCACCTGCTGCCATTGTTCGCTTTGAGCATACAAGGCTTCAAGACTTGCTTTTTTTATTATTGTTAAACGGGTAGTAACCAGTGCC
This sequence comes from Flavobacterium beibuense F44-8, assembly GCF_000769915.1. Lineage (GTDB taxonomy): Bacteria > Bacteroidota > Bacteroidia > Flavobacteriales > Flavobacteriaceae > Flavobacterium > Flavobacterium beibuense. The sequence goes on along the minus strand of NZ_JRLV01000036.1, from coordinate 12,674 downwards.
TCTATACTGTATTCTGCCGGAAACGATGTTATAAAACTGGAATAGGCAGCCATTAATTCACCACTAAAAGCAATACAGTTAGTAATATCATCTCCCGCATCATTTATATAAAAGGAACGAAGAATACCTTCATCTATAAAAGCTATTTCGTCACAAAGCATACCCTGCTCAATAAGATACTCTCCTTTTTTTAAATTTTTAGTATAAATTAAACTGTCCAGTTTATCTAACTGATCTGTACTTAATACATTAAAAGATTCAAAAAGCTTTCTCATAGGTAATCTCAAAAATACAATTTTACTTAAAATAAAAAAGCATGGATAATTCCATGCTTTATATTATGTTATTTTTTACAACATCCGTCCAGTTCCTCATAAGCTACCGGATCGGCTTTAATATCATCTGCATCATACCCCAGCTTACTAATTGCTGTTTTTATGGTGGCTAAATCGGTTTTCTTAGTGTTGTAAGTAACACTAATTGTCATAGCCTTTTCGTCAAGCTGAACCATTTGTACACCTTTTGTTTTTAGCAGCCCAAGGTTAAGCCTGTCTCCGCACGACTCGCATTGTTTACAATGGTCACAGTAAATAGCGGTTTTAATAACTGTTGTCTGAATCTTTTTTTGCTGTGCAAAAGCATTAGCCGACATAAAAAGGACTAAGGCAAAAAATAATGTTTTAAGTAATTTCATGATTGTTTATTGTTTTTCCAAATATAAGATACCGTTTTACAAAAGCAAAACTGAAACCCTCAGTCTAAACTATTTTATTTTCCCAAGCAGTGAGAGTAAAAATTCTTTATACACATCGCGGGTATAGGCTTTTTTCATAAGGGCTTTTGCAGGAGAATCTGAAACCGAGGCTATAAACTGCTCCACCTTATCATCACAGGTTTGTTTCCAGTTGGCTAGCTTATCATGAGGCATGGCGGCAACCTGTTGCTCAATCATACCGGTAAATTCTTTTATCTGCCTGTTTATACAGTAATTGCTGTCTTCCAGTTCACGGCATTGTGGCTGCATCTCGGTTTCAGGATGTAAAAAGTACCATCCGCCATAGTGTTGCTCTATATAAGCTGCAGTAATTTTTTGCTGTGCATGCCCTGTAAATCCAAGGAGTAAAAGCAACAGCAGGGTTAGTAAAGGTTTTGTCATAAATGTTTGTTTAGCCGATAAATATAAGAATTTTACTCCTCATTTTTAAAATGCTCCCTTACCTCCTGTTCATTAAAAGCGGGCGTCCAGTTTGGATTGATTCGGGCAACCTCCTCAGGCCATTTTTCAGGGTTTAACTGCTTTAAGTTATTTAACTGCGAAATAGCCTTCTCCACACTCCAGTCCGACTTTTTATTATCAAGCTCAATTACGTTTTTGCAGTTGTCCTTAATCCAGTCTTCCCTTAGGTACATAATATAATCAGGGTCACCGTCGTCTTCAAGATCTACATCACTGGCAAACAAACAACACTGGCATTCGGCCTCACGCGTAAAAAACGGAACCGGTTTTTCCAATAATCCCGTTACCTCGCTACTCCCGCAAACAGGGCACATAACCGGCACATCCTCATACCCCTGGTTAACCGATGCTATAAGTACATCGGCAATTTTATTGATATTATATTTCCCTATATTTTTTCCGGCAAGCGCAATGGTAGTTTTACCTTCAGTAAACTCAAACGAAGTGTTACTTAATGTCTCCCAGTCTGCCTTAGTGTAGTTTACTTTTTTTTGTACAGGGATTAAAAAGAAAAAAATACGGTAACGCACAGTAAAGGTTTTAGCAATGGTATCTACCTCTGCATAAGTGTATTCCTTATGTATAATAAGGTAAACCAAAAGTACACCTACAGCTAGATAAGCCTTTTGGTTAATATTACCGTTTATAAGCAGGTATAAAAATACCAGGCATACAATAACATATAGTAACGGCCTTAGTATATTGAACCACGGCGCTTTAAAAGTATGTTTCATTTTTAAATATTAAGTTGCGCTAAAGTAAGTATTTCCTTCGAAATTTCCCTGTTTAAAAAAAGTAAAGCCCCACACAAATGGCGGGGCCTTAAATTAATAATGCAGGTGTATTCTAACGGTAGGCCTACTGTATTCGGCTAAACTCTTCAATGCATTTTTTTGCACTTTGCTTAGCAACAGCCAGTGCGCGCCGACGTGCTTCGGGGTCGGTTTCCACATTGTGTTTTTGTAAATAAAAGTTAGTGGTCTTATCAAACTCCTTTTGCAACCCCTGTATAAAGGCTTCGAGTTTGCCACCTCCGGCAGAAATGTAGGTACTGTCGGCATTAAACTCTTTCAAAAAGTTTTTGTAGGCAACAAGGCATGCGCTTTCCAGCTCTTTTTCAAACTCACCGTAATCAAAACTCATGGCAAATACTATTATAACTATCTATTGGTTGAATGAACGGCAAAATAAATTATAATGCTTACAAGCACAGTTATAAAATTCTACATGAAATTAGTAAGATTTGTCAGGCGATAGCCACAAAGACTTTTTAGTATCATTAAGTAATAAGTTTAGTATTTGCCAGGAGGAACGACGAAGTAATCGCTATTTTAAATGATAAATTTTGAATGAGATCCTTCCTGTCGTCAGGATGACAACACACTCCTGTCATTTTGAGCGTAACGAAGTGGAGTCGAAACACGAGGCTAAAAGCCGAACTGATGAAATAAATCTCTAAACTGTATCAAACTGACTTAAGCATCTAAGCCCGACTTTTTCGTTCTTTTGTGTCATGGACAAAAGGACAAGTATTATTTTTTTGAGATTTCTCCACTCCACTTCATTACGCCAGCAATGACAAGCAGAGTAGGCACATCACAGTGACAAACGGCCTAAGATGCTGTGGCGTAGAGAAAATTATTAATTAGGCGTAAAAAAGCATCCGCTGTTTGAGGCGATAGCCGAGTTCGGATGGTTTAGCCGAGAGCCATAATTTTTAGCCTAAAGCATCTAAGCCCGACTTTTTCGTTCTTTTGTGTCATGGACAAAAGGACAAGAATTATCTTATTGAGATTTCTCCACTCCACTTCGTTACGGTCGAAATGGAAAGAGATCCTTCCTTCGTCAGGATGACAAACCTGGCTATTATCTTCAGTCTTAAATTTAATACACCACCTTTTTACTAACGCTCCTGTTCACGTCAATAACATAAAACAAAGCCTGTATATCGTTTACATGAAGTTTAAAATCGGTAAATTCAGGGCTATCATTTAAGGAATGGCAAACCACATACCCTTCTTCGGTATTGTGCTCAATAATCTCTTTAAGAAGCGGCATTTTACTTTGGGTTGTATAAATAACCCAGTACGGGAAATCACGGTAACGGAGTTTATTACTCCAGTGTTGGCGTTGCAGTTCACGCGTACTTACAATACTGTTTCGGCTAATGGCATTACTGCTGCCGTCGTCCATACTGTCACCATTAACCTTAAAGGCTACATAACGCCCCTGCACCGGCTTGTCTACCAGTATCCCGTGCTGACTCAAATCCATAAGGAAGTCGGCATCCTGATAATTACTAAGCAATCCCGCCTGAACGTTAAAGTCGGCAAGCGGCATTAGCATATAATACTGTCCGTTAGGCAGCTCTATAAACTTATTTCCGTTTTTGTTTTCAAAATCAACTGGGAGTTTCACTACCTCACTACTCCTTACTATAGTAGTATAAGGCGTTTCACTGTTAAGCACCTTATTAAGTATCTCTATTTTAGAATTAGGTATGGGCCTTCCTTTCTCATAATTAATAATGGTCTCGCGGCTTGCACCTATCAGGTCGGCCAACTCGCGTTGGGTTAATCCAAGGTGCTCCCTCTTCTGCTTAATCTCTAATGCGTCCATATTCAATACTTTATCGTAACTGTTGATAACTTTTAGATGTTAAAAAGTGACTTTTTACACTTTTGTATTTTGAAATGTGGAATATTCCACTTAATTTTGTACCGATGTTTGAGCAAAGATACACATTATATGCAAATAAACAATAATATTACACATCAAATTGTGGAACTTAGCGAAATAAAAAAAGGATACAATCAGTACTTACGTTCTTATGAAGCACAGCAGGATGTAGAAAATTACACTTACATACTGGAACAAAAAGCCCTTGTAAGCGCCCGTTTAAAGCAACTTTACACTAAGCTGGCACAACAACAGGCTACACAGCAGCACAACCCTGCCCCGGTACGTTACACTAAATACACACCCTGCAGCAACGAACAAAGTGCAATACTACACTTTAACAACGACAAGAGGTTTAGTATTACAGAATAGTCTATTTGTCCTTACGATAATTTGTTTATCTGATTTTGCACAAATCAACAAATAACCCAATTCACACATTAACTTAAAAACGCCTTACGTCATGAAAAACCTTATCTGCCAGTTAGAATCGGTTAACCGCCTTATCAGCGAATGCGAACAGGAAATAGAATCCATTCAAAACCTGCCTTACTATTCGGTTTTTAAGCTGGAAGACCAGCGCACTTCCGATTTAACCCAACTCACTTCTCAGTTAAAGGGATACCACTCCCAAAAAATTATCCTGCTAAACCAGCTGGAAACTTCACTAAAATTTGAAAAAGCCGCAAGCGAGCAATATGCTATTGCGGGGTAACAAATTATTTATTTCAGGTTACATGTTTCAGGTTTCATTCCTTGTAAAACTACACACTATTACTATAGCAGGGAAACAAAGCCAACCTGAAACTTTAAACCTGAAACCTCTATTAATTCTTCAATCTTTTAATCTTTAAATCTAAATCCCATGACAATTACAGGAAACATTGAAAACATTGAGTACCGCAACACAGCCGGACACGAAAAAAAAGTAGTAACCATAGTGCCAGATCATCGTCAAAGAGCCTTTGTGGAGTTTCGCGGACGTAAAATGGACGACCTGCACGGCCTTAAAGAAAACGACGAAATACAGGTTAGCGTAATGCTGGAAGGTAAAATATCTAAAAACAGTGGTATACAGTACAACAACCTTGTAGCACAGGAAATAAGAGCAATAGTAAGATAATTAAAAACTTTAAACATAAAATCATGAAAACCAAACAGGAAGAATATACCCGTAAAATACTGGAGCAGCTGGAAACTCTTTTTACCGAAAACAGCGACAATGCCATTTCCCTTACCGAACTGGAAGACAATAACAATGCTGCCGATTTTTTCCATGCCCTCGCAAACCTTGCTCCTGCTGTTGTATACGGTCAGCTTACCCAAAAACAGGTAAACACGCTTGAGTTTAACCACGTTGCTAACCGCCTGTGCATGATAAATGCCGTGCGTTAATATGTTGTTTGCCTATTGGGTACAAATCATCAAATACCCGAATAAAAACATCAACAAAATATTAACATTTACTTGAGAAACCTTTAATACTTAAATGGTTAATTTCAATTTCGTAAGATTGAAAAATTGAACATTAAAATTTAAAAATGTCACCTGCCCTTTTGGGAACCTTAATCTTTAAATAGTATAATTATTAAATCTTAAATCAAACGAACCATGCAATATAAAATAAGAGGAATAGTAGTAGCTGTAGGCGATACCAAAACAACAAAAAAAGGTACAGCCCTTAAACAACTTCAGTTTGAACAGGAAGACGGCAAATTGTTTTACCCTACTGCACTGGGTACTAAAATAGAACTACTGGACGATATGCTGCCGGGCGATGTAGCCGACCTTGAATTTCACATTAGCGGATCTAAAGGCCTTTACAATAACGTGATTATTGATAATGTTGTAAGGGTATAAATTACCAGTAAAATGCCTGCAAAGCATCTGCAAAAAAATATTTGAAATGAATTTTTGCGCTTAATGAGCAAAAAAAACCTTCCGCATATAGCCCTCTATGTGGGCGACTGGGAACGTGACTGCAATGTTTTATCGCTGGAAGCCGAAATGGCCTGGCTTAAAATAATCTTTAAAATGCACCTTTCGGGTAACGAACCCGTATACAAAACCTCTGCAAAAGGCTTACAAATTCTCTGGAAATGTACAGCCGGTAAAGCTGCCGAAATTATTGATGAACTATCCATTAATAATATATGCGCAATAGAGGACATTAGAGGAGGTTACAGTTTTACTTCCCGACGTTTACAACGTGAAAAAAACATCTCACAAACACGTTCTAAAGCTGCTAAAAAACGATACAATATAGCAGAAGAAAATACAACAACCCTAAACAAAACCGCTGCAAAAGTGTTGCAAAACACTGACATTGACAATGACATTGACAATGACAATGATATTGACATTGAAGTTGAAATTAAAACTGATTTTGACGGAAAAGAGGGTATGGGAGAAAAACCAACCGTGGTACTGCCCTACCCCTCGGCCGAGTTTGCCCGCCAGTGGCAACTCTGGAAAACCTACCGCCACAACGAGCACAGTCAAAACTACCAAAGCGCCGAAAGTGAACAGGCTGCACTGGTACAGCTAACCAACCTTGCCCAAGGTAAACAAACTACGGCGATAGCAATACTGCACCAAAGCATAAGCAAAGGCTGGAAAGGACTATTTGAAATAAAACCACAAGGCAATGCAGGGAAAGAACCTGCCTCAAAGTCGAAAGTTAAGTATAGCGACGACTTCAAACGAAAAATTGCTCAGCGTTTACAGTCCGGTTAACTGCATGCGCCACGGCGGAAGGCTTACCACTATCGACAAAGCTATAAACGCCCCCGCCCCAACACTGGGAACACTGCAACGCGAAAAGAGTAAAGATTTTGCCATAGGCCTTACAATGGGTTGGCTGGTATACCTTAACGATATACTTAACCTAAACAAACCCATGACCGAAGATCAAATTGAGCTTTGCGCCATTGAGGTTAACGAAACCTACTACACCCTCAAAATTAGCGACCTTACCTTTTTGTTCAAAAAAATAATCAGCGGATCGTATGGCGAATTTTACGAAAGCCTCACCATCCCAAAGGTACTGTCGTTTTTTAGGGAGTACTTTGAAGAACGCTGCCAGCTTGCCGAACAACAGTCACTACGCACTCATAACGATGACAAAAGTCATTCGGAATTCAATTATTCTAAAAACATTAAAAGGGTATTAACAGGAAGCACAAGGTATAAGTAGTATTCTGTGATGAGTGGTCAAAACTAAGGCTTCACCCTTTAAGACTTTTGACTTTTGTACCTGAAGACTTTTGACTATATGGTCTCCCGTTCTTTGACATATTGTTTTTTCTTTTTATTTGAAATTGAAATCAAATAAAATGAATAATGAGATTACTCATTATGCTGCGCTACATATAGGAATGACAAACACACTGTCATTTCAAACCGAAGGGAAACAGAGGGAGACACGAGGCTGAAAGCCGACTGATGGAATAAATCTTATATATCGAAATGATGAAATAAATCTAAAGCAGATTCCTCATTACGCTACGCTTCATATCGGAATGACAAACACACTGTCATTTCGAACCGAAGAGAAACGGAGGGATACACGAGGCTGAAAGCCGCCGACTGATGGAATAAATCTTATATATCAGAATGACACACACTTTGTCATTTCGAACCGAAGGGAAACGGAGGGAGAAATCTTATATATCGGAATGATGAAATAGATCTTATTTTATTTCTGTTTTCTAAAAAACCGTAGCACAAAACATTCCTAAACCAGCTATTAGGCAATAGCTTATTATAAAATTATAGACGTCACCTTTTTGAAGATAGCTGTCTATTTTTTTTTTACGACCAAAAAATAGCCAACGCAAAAAAGCACCGGGGTAAATAAAAAGAAATCCGGCAATAAATTCAAAAACTATTTCCAGTACTAAATCCATCTGCTAAAGCTATAAAAAATCATTCAAAGTTACTAATGCGGTAAAACTCGTCGTAGCGTTCAATGAGGTTATTTTCCAGCAGTTGGGTAAAAGTATAATCAAGCGTGTCCTTTTCATGATCAAAATCACGGTAACCGGTAAGCTGGTATACCTGTCCGCTATCCTTATTTATTATAAGCGGAATATAACAGGTGTTCTCAAGGTTAGTATTGATACCCTGTTCATCATCGGGGTCTATAGCATATACGTAACCATACATCCTGAAATCAGTATAATCAACCCGAAGCACAAGTCTAACCTTACCTTTTTCATGTTCAAAGTATTCGCGGTTAAGCCCCTCTATAAAAGCAACTACCTTAGCATCTATATTATCGTTAATAACCATAGGCCCAGAGATAAAAAAAGTTAACCTATATGTCTGGTTATTAAATAATAATCAGACACATAAATTAACAATAGTAAGTTTTTTGAAGAAAGTGGTTTGTAAGGCTATAATCTGATATTTCTATGTTCTCTAATCTCGAAACGAACAATATCGTACAGCACCTCAATAAGCGATCTAAAGTTCATAGCACTCTGTTTTAGTTAGTTAGGTATAAAGATATATAAATTTAACTTTAGATTAACAGTTGGGTGTAAAATTTAACATTAAAATATTTCAACATCCTTTGTTAATAAGCCTTCCCGAGTATTGAAAACTAATTGTTTAACACAATTACATCATTTAATTAAAGTGCAAAAATTACTTTTTGAAACCGGATATTATGTAGATAAAGCTTTCTTCTTATAAATAATAATAGTATAAATACCTGTAACTATTTGCATTAGTATTGCCAACATATAAAAGTATATATAAGTCGTATTATATTTAACCATTAACCCGTTCCATTCACTCCCCCTGCTTAATATCCTTACATGTGTATTACAAAAAAAATCACGGGATGGCTTAAGGTACACATTTGCAGAGAAAACAAAGTACATAACAAACAATACAATTGTTATGTAAAAACCTATTTTAAAAGGTATTTTAAATCCTTTCCTTATAAACAGATATTCCAGCAAAGCACTCCCTGCCATTAAGGCAAGTGCAAAAATATCAAACGGAAGAAAAAACTTAAACTCGTTACTATTAACAAGCACTACTATAAAGCATAGCAAAAAAGCAACTAAGGTAAAGCGTAATAAAGTCATGTTGCTAATATACGTTTTAAGAAGTTTTGATTTCCCTGTACTTTGCCAAAAAAAGTGCGACGATTACAAGCTCCAGTAAAGCAGAAGTAAAAAAGGCATAAAACGACATGGAGAAAAACACAAACCATATTTCCTGCGGACTTTGCAATCCCACCATTTCAAACACGCGGGTATAGCTCCTAAACGGATCGTAAAACGTACGTGTAGTAGTTAAAAAGTAAACAAGGTACAATATATTGATACCATAAAAACCCCAGGAAAAAGGTACTCTCCCCAATCGTTTATTGAGCCACAATAGCAGCGCAATATTAATACCTAAAACAACAAGCGATAAACCGTCTAAAACCGGAAAACGCCCAATTTTAAACAGTAAAAACAGCATCATACCAAGGCATAATATAAAGCTAACTATAGTAAAACGTACCAGTGTCATATAGCTAATATAATGATTTTTAAGTAAATCACTTAATAAGAAAAACCTCCCTATTTACCCGTAAAAACACCTGTTCTTACCAAACCCGTAAAACTACTTAGTGCTAACAGGAATTTCCCCTGTACTTTTGCTATGTGAAAAACAAACCATGCCTAACACAAATAGTGTCTTTCCTCGAGTCTATCGGGATAGAGGTCGCTGAAGGCCCCCTAACAGCCGCCACATTCCTACCGGGACTCGAGTTGGGACCTAATGTGATTTATGTGGACTTTGATAAACTGAAACACCCCGGAGACATTTTACATGAAGCCGGACATATTGCCGTAACTGAATCTACCCTAAGGCAGTACATAGGCACAGATAAAATGCCGGAAGACTGGCCTAATATGGGCGATGAAATTGCCGCCATTGCATGGTCGGCAGCAGTGGCACAACACTTAGAAATACCACTAAGCGAAGTTTTTCACCCCGATGGCTACAAAGGCGCTTCTGACTGGCATATAGAAAATTTTTCAAACGGAAACTACATAGGCCTTCCCCTACTCCAATGGATGGGAATTGCCTACAATGATACTGAAATACAAAACGGACATCCGCCCTTTCCGGCCTTTAAAAGCTGGCTGCGACCGTAAAATCTGCTGAGTTAAACAACAATTATGGTTACCTTACAGAAAGGGAAAGGATGTTTATTTACTACGATTTATAGACTAATAGATTATTCGATTGCCACGCTTCATTGCATTACGCTCGCAATGACAAACCATACTTAACTTTCAGTGTCCGCATCGTCATTACGAGGAGGGACGACCAAGTAATCTCAATAGCCAAAAGAACACCCCCAACTAAGTATTTCCCACACTTTAAAAAGACCCGTAATTCCACCTGGTGAAATACAATATTTTATACTATTTTTGTAAATAACCATTAATCATAAAGTAATGACTTATAACTGCTTTGACATAGCCGAGTTTTTTACAAAACTGGCAAAAGAAGAGGGTCAGGGAATTGACCCCATGAAGCTATTAAAGCTTACTTATATAGCTCATGGTTGGTATTTAGGTATAACCGGGAAACCTTTATTCCATAATCAGATACAGGCGTGGAAATACGGCTCTGTAATTCCTGATTTGTATTTCCCTATCAAAATTTTCGGTAAGAACAACGTAGACCCCTATATTTTTAAGCTATATACTAAAAACAAGCTGAGTAAGGAGGATAAGGACTTCCTTAAAAAAATATGGAATAATTATAAAGATTTTTCGGGACTGCAGTTATCTGCACTAACACACGAAGAAGGCAGTCCGTGGTCACAGGTTTGGGACGGAAACCATAATGCTATCATCGAGAACAGCATTATAAAAGACTATTACGAACACAAGCTAAACGATTAAAAATGGAACAACAGGACCAGGTATCTATTGCTGACAAGCTAAAAGGAGAAGCTTTAACAAAAGACGTTCAGGATATTCCAAACCAAAACACGCTCTCTGCAGAAGCCGAAAATGAGGAGAACCTTATTAAAAACGGCAACACTAATCCGCAAAACTACAACGAGTTTATGCAGTTTAAGCGTTTTAAAATTCAGCAGAAAAACGAAAAGTCAGAACGTAAGCTAAGGAAAAAGAATGCCAAACTGGCCTTTATCTTTTCATCAGCCTGGGCAGCTTTTATTGCCATAGTGATATTACTTCACGGGTTTGGCCAGCAGTTTAAATTTTTCTCCCTGTCACAAACCGAATTCCTGTTTATAATAGGATCCCTAACCGCATCCATTTTTGCCTTTTACACCTTAGTGTTACGCTATTTGTTTTACCGTAAGGAAACATCGGGCACAAATGCACCTTCGGCAGTAAAACCCGGTATGTCGGGCATGCCTGTAAACCCGTCAAACAATCCTATAGGGTAAATTAACAGAGGCAGTAATCAGTATACACTTTTTCATTCCGATTGCAGCAATAGCGAAATAGAGGAATCCAAATCAAGTATTAGATTGCCACGCTCCATTGCATTTCGCTCGCAATGACAAACTAAACCCAATACTCATTTACATCCTATCGTCATTACGAGGAGGAACGACGAAGTAATCTATCCTATTTATTGAATAAGATCCTCCAAGCTCGCGCGAGCGTCCCGCTCTTGCAGTGAATCTTAAAGATAGAGATCCTTCCTTCGTCAGGATGACAAGCACACTCTGTCATTTTGAGCGTAACGAAGTGGAGTCGAAACACGAGGCTGAAAAGCCGAACTGATGAAATAAATCTCTAACAATATTGAATGGCCTAAGATGCTGTGGCGTAAAGAAAATTATAAATGAGGCGTAAAAAGTATCCGCTGTTTGAGGCGATAGCCGAGTTCGGATGGTTTAGCCGAGAGCCATAATTTTTAGCCTAAAGCATCTAAGCCCGACTTTTTGGTTCTTTTGTGTCACGGACAAAAGAAGGAAGGAGATGAGATTGCCGCGTCGTTCCTCCTCGCAATGACAACAAGAGTAACCACACAACAGTAAAAAGCAACCAGTAAAATCACTCCTCTCCCATAAGTATAGAAGCCTCATCCATAATCACGGGAGGTGGCGGAGGTGGTAGTTTATACTGAAGTATACCACTCTTAAAATCATGGAATTCCATAGGCTTTAAATCACAGTCCTTAAGGGCTATAATATCATATACTGCCTGTTTCTGGCTATCGGTTTCGAGGTTTGAAATATAAAACGTAGTTTTTACAGTGTCTGCCTCAGTATTAATATCCAGTTGGTAGTAACTCGCATCTGCTATATGTCCATAATCAACTTTGGTATCAAAAACAGCTTTACTACGATCTAACATTTCATTTACTTTCTTTTTCCCTATAATACAGTAGGAGTATTTATAGAGAAAAGTATCTTTAAAAGAATCACGAGGATTAATCTCTTCACAGTAAAAAAGGGTGTCCCCTTTAAGTTCAATCCCAAATCGGGGTTCGTTGGGATTTATGCCGCTACCCACTGTGAGTACTAAACTTTCAGGCTGCGGCTGTTGCTTTACAGTACATGATATTACCAAAAACGAAAGTAAAACATATCTCTTCATAAGGGTAAGGTTAAAAAGCAGTAAACCAAATATAATTAAAAATAAATATCATTATTCCTGAAGATTTCTCCACTACACTCCGTTTCGGTCGAAATGGAAAAAGAGATCCTTCCTTCGTCAGGATGACAAGCACGAGTGAGCACACAACAGTGGTTAAA
>NZ_JRLV01000035.1 GCF_000769915.1 Flavobacterium beibuense F44-8 | reverse complement strand
TAAGATGCTGTGGCGTAAAGAAAATTATAAATGAGGCGTAAAAAGTATCCGCTGTTTGAGGCGATAGCCGAGTTCGGATGGTTTAGCCGAGAGCCATAATTTTTAGCCTAAAGCATCTAAGCCCGACTTTTTGGTTCTTTTGTGTCACGGACAAAAGAAGGAAGGAGATGAGATTGCCGCGTCGTTCCTCCTCGCAATGACAGTCTCCTGTCTATCCCCTATTATCTCCCGTATTAAAAAAATATTTGACCATAACAAAACAACTTGTCTCTCTTACTTTACATTAACCGGCAGTTAATGGACTTAGACGCAGGCGAGGTTATTGCCCAAACCAAACAGGTAAACGACCTTAACAGCCTGGAAGACCGTCAGTCCAGCTTTACCAATAAGTTTAAACTCCCTAAAACCGCAAATAATGTAAGGGCACTGGACCACATGACCCTTACCGGAAATGCCTCAAACGTACCCTATCAAAAAAATCAGTGTACCCTTTATAACGATACCGGCGAATGCTTTATAAATAACGGATATGCTGTTATAGCCGACTCTGGCGATTACTATGAAGCTGTGGTTTATGACGGTATAATTGATTTATTTAAGGCTATAGAAAACGCCTCTCTGGCCGACCTAGACCTTACCGAAACAGAGCACTCCAAAACTCCCGAAGCGGTAGCAAACACATGGAATCAGGATTTACCCTATCGCTACATTCTTGCCGACTATAACGGAGAAAGCCCGCTTAATGTATCTAATCCGCTTAAAATATATGTTGATTACCTAATACCCAGTCTTAATGTAGCATGGCTTTGGGACAAGATATTCGAAAAATATGGGTTTGAATATTCGGGGACTGTATTTGATTCAGATGAGTTTAAAAACCTCTGGTTAACCTATCCTAAAGGAACAGAAAACAGTGGTGAAGTACTTTTTAAAAGTACGCCCGAAAGTTGGCACTGGTTAAAACAGGGATGGCCCCAATGGAAAATATACTCGGCTGCCTTTTACGATCCCGAAGTGAATGAGCTTGAAGAGACCTGGAGTGAAAACGATGACCCCGAACGTATTCGTTACCTTAAAGCTCCGCAATCGGGCATGTACAGGCTAAGCATTAAAGGTAACCTTACTAATGTAAACACTTCGGTAGATCTTGTTGTATGTAAAAACGCCGATCCGCATGGAGAATTTCTTGCCTACGATAACATTCCGATTCCCGAATTTTACATCGCTGCAAAAAACATACAGCCCTATACTAATTTCAATACTTCAAAAACATTCAGGCTTGAGGAAGGCGAAACCATTTGTTTGGTATTTAGAAATGCAAATAAAAAGTTTAGGTTTTGGGACACCCCTACCTTAGATGTCACTTTTACCAAGCTAAATGCTGCACAAACTAATTTTACCGATGCGCTTTCGGGTTTTACCCTAAAAGATTTCCTAAAGGAAATCATATACCGTTTCGGGCTGGTACTTTACAAGGATAAAAACGAAAATAAATACGAATTTCTAACCCTTACACAGCAGTTAACCTCACCAGAAAATAACGACTGGAGTGACAAATTTGCCCGAAAAATTAATGAAAGTTATATATACGGCAGCTATGCAAAACAAAACTGGTTTAGGTACAAGTACAATGGCGAAGGTTCGGCGCACAACGACCATTACATAGGGGTTGACAACGAAATTTTAAACGAGACTAAAGATAGTATTAAGTCAAAAATTTACAGTCCGGAACCCTACCAAAGTCCTATTGGCGGACTTACAAACATTTATAAGTTTTGGGAAAAAGAAGCCGTAGAAAACCCCGAACCAGGCGAACCAACCGTAACTTACAAATCGCTGGATAATAGGTTTTACCTTATGCGTTGTGAACCGGTAAACATGACAACACTCGTAATAAGCAGCGTTTTGGCACAATCTACCCAGTCTCCAAAATTTTACAGGGAAAACTTTAGTAAACTATCTTTTTTTGATATTATAAACACCTATTACACTCCACTTAAAAGCATACTGGAAAAAGCCCTTATCGTTAATGCCGAAATGTACCTTAATGATACTGATGTCGCTAATTTCGATTTTAAAAAACTGTATTACATAGATGCACTATCGGGGTATTTTCTGGTCAATAAAATAAACAACTACATACCGGGTAAACTAACAAAATGCGAACTGGTAAGGGTAAACTATTCGCCACCACAAACCGGTTTTGTTTTAGGCCCTATAGTGCGCACCCCGTCGTTAACCATAAACAATGTGGTAAGGCTTACCCCTACTACTTATCAGGTAGGCTATATAACCAACTTCCCTACCAGGTTTGATGTACTGCACCAGTACTCGCCCGATGGTACTAACTGGAAAACAGGCAGGGTAACCCTATTACCGGGGCAACCGGGTATTTTAACTACCAGTGTAAACGCTACCCATTTCAGGCTACTGTACAACAGTACCAAAACCTACTCTAATACTTTTATACTTGACTAACACAAAACAATGGCAAAAGAAAAAGAAATTGTAATTGCAAAGCTCGATATCGACGTAAAAGCATTACTGGCGAGTGCCAAGCAGGCAAAAAAGGCCATTAACTCCTTAAAGGAACAAATGACCAGCCTTAAAAAAGAAGGTAAGGAAAACACCAAGCAGTTTGAAAAAATGCGCAGCGAACTGGAAAGCCTTATCTTAAAGCTCGAACAGCAGGTTAAAGCCCTAAAAAAGGTAAGTAAGGAAAACGATAAAATGATTGACAGCCAAAAAGACCTTACCAAGGCTACAAAAAAAGCTGCTAAGCAACAGGACGATTTTGCAGATGCGCTTAAAGACGGAAAATCGGCAATGAAGGATTATGGTTCGGCAGCAAAAAAAGCGGCAAAAGACCAGGAAGAGTTTTCAGACTCGGTAGATGAAACCTCCGATACCCTAAACGACCTTTCAGATACTGCAAAAGATGGTAAAGATGCCCTAAATGAATTTACCAAATCAATAACAAAAATGAATACTGCGGTTGACCAGGGTGACACAGAAGTAAAAAAAGGAGAAAAAACCTTTAACGACTATAAAGAACAGGTCAAAGACAGTTTTAATGCTATAAACGTTTTTAACGGAGGTATTGGCGGACTCATATCCCGTTCGCAGGAAGCCGGTGGTGTAGGTAAACTTTTTAGTAATTCCATGGCAGGGATGACCTCGGGTATTATAGGGATGACAAAAGCCGCATGGCAGTTTGCAAAAAACCCGCTTGGATTATTACTTGTTGCTGTTGCATACGCAGTTCAAACTGTTGTCGATACCCTAAAAACCTTTCAGCCAATTGTAGAAACCGTAGAAAAAGTTACTGCGGCGGCAGGTGCAGCTTTTGAGTCCATTAAAAACTCAATACTTGATTTTATTAATGTATTATCGGGAGCAAAATCAATAGGCAGTTGGTTTTCAGATATGGGAGAAAACATGGCCGAAGCCGCCACAGAAGCCTACAAACTTAAAGGGGCACAACAGGAACTTGCCAAGCAAATGGAACTGCAGGAAATAAAAAATGCCGAGGCACAAAAAAGCATTGAGGCATACACTCGTGCCTCTGAAGATCAAACCAAAACCGAAGAGGAAAGATTAGCAGCTCTTAAAAAGGCTAACGAAATTGAAAAACAAAACCTTAATGAGCGTAAAGCACAGGCAGAAGAAGCTTACAGAATTGCTGCCGAAGCTCTTGCAAACGGTGCAAACCTTAATGATGAAGAAAAAAGGTTATTAAAGGAAAAAGGCTATGAATATGCACAGCAACTGCAAAAAACAAAAAGCCTTAGTGAAGAGGAAATAAAAGCCCTGAAAGATGCCCAACTAAAACGCACAGAAATACAGGTAGAAGATGCCAACCTTACCGTAAAACACTACGACAATATTAATGCCCTTACAGATAAATTTACAGATGAACAGGAAGATAAACTAAACAAACGAAAGGAACAGTGGGACAAATATGTAGACCATATGCTCCAAAAACAAAAAGAACTTTTAGACCTGTATGTAGCCCAAAACAATGGTGTGGCAAAAACATTAAATGAGCAACTCGACTATCAAAAAGAGTACATGACAAAATCTATAGCCCTGCTGAATGAAGAGCTGAAACAAAAAAAAATAAGCAGGGTGCAGTATGATACTGAAATGAAAAATATAAAGGATGAATTTGAGTCAAAAACATTTCAGGCTACCGTAAATTTTGCCAATGCCGAACTGGAACTGTGGAAACAGCAAAACCAAAGCAGACTCAATAACGGTAAAGAGTTTACAGCTCAAATGTATGAAGAGGAAATCGATAGACTAAAGAAATTAAAGGATTTACAGTTAAGAACGTTAGGAGATGATACTGAAAAAGATGCAGCAGCAATAGCCCGTAAAATTGATACTAACCAGGAGCTAAAAGATACCGAAATTGAACTGTATACCCAGTATTTAAAAATACAAGAGGAATATAATAATGCAAAACAAGCTGTCGCAAAGGCTGCTGAAGATTCTGAAAAACAAGCCAATAAAGACAGTGTAACAAAAGAGATAGAGGAAATACAAAAAAAGGCAGAGGCCGAACAGTTGCAGTTTGATATTAAAATGGCAAATGCCGAAACGCAGTACCAGGAGCAAACTATTGCCGAAGATGCCCGCTATGCAGCCGAAAAAGCCAAACTTGACGAACGTAAAATAATAGAAGTTGCTGAATTAAAGGAAAAACACGATGAAGGACTTATTAGCGAAGATGAATATAAAAAGCAGCTATCAGACAAAAACGATGAATATAATAGCAAAATACAGTTAAACGATAAAGAACATGAAGAAAAGCTAAAGGAAATTAAGGAAGCTTCTACCAACTTTAAACTGGGTCTTGCCTCAAGCACCTTTGGTAACCTTAGTACCATACTGGGTAAAGAGAGTAAAGCCGGTAAGGCTATGGCAGCGGCTCAGGCCACTATTGATACATACCAGTCGGCAGTTGGAGCATACAAGTCTATGGCGGGTATCCCTATTGTTGGTCCGGCACTTGGTGCGGCGGCGGCAGGAGCCGCTGTAGCGGCAGGTTTGGCAAACGTAAAGAAAATTACATCGACCAAAGCCCCTAAGGCCGAAAAAGGTGCGCTGTTTAATATTGGCGGGCAAAGGCACAGTGCCGGAGGTACTATGTTTACCGGTGAAGACGGCACCCGCTTTGAAGCCGAAAAGGGCGAACTTATAGGCGTAATGAACCGCAATGCCGCTCGTCACTTCATGGCATTTAACAATGCATTCCCGGCGGGGGGCGGCAGTACAACGGGCAATTATTTTGAGGGTGGCGGTATAGTATCGCGAGATATAGCCCCTTCACAAATAAACATGCAGGAACTGGCTAACCTCACTGCCGAAGCCGTTAAAAACATACCACCTCCTGTTGTAGCTGTAGAAGATATTATTACACAGGGTAACAGCTATGTACAGATAAGAGAAGGAGCTAACTTTTAAGTAAAAAAAATAAAGCCTTTAGCAAATGCTAAAGGCTTTATTTATAAACCAATGTTGTAAAGTACTTAGTTTTGTGCCATTCTTTCTTCAATAGTATCTAAACCACACTTAATAATTCCTCTTACTCTCTCTCCTTCTTGAGGTGTAAAATCACTACCCCATTGAGATT
>NZ_JRLV01000003.1 GCF_000769915.1 Flavobacterium beibuense F44-8 | reverse complement strand
GTAAGTTCAAACGATGAAGAACAGATATCACTTCCAACCGGTGTTACTGTTACGGTATAGACACCAATCTCTGTAGCTGTAGCGGTTAGATCAGTACTTATAGTTGCACCACCCGCATCAGTCCAGTCAATAGTAACAGTATCTTCTGTATAATTTTCATCAAGAACTACTTCAAGCATATAAATTCCGCCTTCACAACCCTGGTTAACACTTATGATAGGAGTAGGAACAATATCTACAACGAAACTTGTTTCATCTGTACAATCAGTATTAGGTATTTGAGCAAAAATGTAAACAGTTTGACTGGCAGATATTTCACTTCCGGCAGCAAGCATATCGCCTGTTCCGCCGGCACCAGTATAATAGTTGTTATTTTCGCTTAGTGCAGGAAGTACAAAAGAATCACATTCTGCAACATCTACCATTACATCTGCAACCGGCATAGGGTATATGGTAACAGTAACAGCTTCGGTAGCATAACAACCACTATTGTCTACAACAACTTCATAAATACCTGACTCTGTAGCAACGATACTTGGAGTAGTATCAGCAAGAGGTCCTCCGTTAAATGTCCAAGTGTAGGTTACATCATCTGTATTAAAGTTAATAGGAGTTACTGTAAGTGTTACAGTTTCGCCTTCACATGCTTCAAGGTCACCATCAATTGTAAATTCAGGAGGGATGTTTGTAATAATTAGGTCAAAAGAGAATACATAGTAACATTCACCTCCGTTTTCCTGGAATCTTACATAAATCGTCTGATTAGTATCGGTCTCATACATTTCAGGAAGGTTGTCGTCACCTCCAAGGTTCGCAGCTTCTTCTGATGTATAGAATGTTACAGTAAAGTTTTCCGGATTTGTAAGTCCGGCAATTATGTCTGCAACACCATCCATTAAATTAAATGTAGCTGGTCCGTCTGTAGAACAAACTGTTAAATCAGTAGTTTCACCATTAAGAATTTCTTCTGCTAAACGAAGAGTAAAGCTTGTTTCTCTAATAAACTCTTCTCCGTTACAAGTAGTGTAAGTAGCACGTGCAGTCATTACAATTGGCTCTTCAGTTACACACACAGTAACTTCAGTGTCATTACTTAAGAAAGCAGTATCCTGTAACCACTCGAAAACTACGTTTGAATCTCCGTTTGGAGTAAATCTCCAAGCTTCTTCAGTAGCTGTCCAAGCACCCGTATTTCTGTCATCCGGTACAAATGCTTCTGTACCTGTTGCATTTTGAAGTCCAAGTACTCCTACACCATTTTGCCAAGATGTACATGGCACCCTGTTGCCAACGTAAACTTCAATTATATTAGAAATTTCGTATAGTACAATTTGAGTTGTTTGTGCACCAATATCGGCATTGTTGCTACATGCACCTCCAAACTGAGCTACCTCAGAGAAGTTTACAACAAGTGCACGACAAGGATAAGTACCCAGTACCTGATAGTTAATATCAGGGTTAGCAAAATCATTATCAACGTTAGGGTTTATATCCTGATAAACACCATAAATAGCGTTAAGGATAGGGAACCCTGCATTTGGTATTGTTTGGTTAAATGCCCACGGACAATATCCTTCAGCATCACTTGTGTCAAATGAGATTACACCATTGGAACCAACAATTACTTCTGAGTAAGTTTCTCCAAAGAAACAGAAATCAAACGGAAGCTCTACTACAGGAGACCAAACGTCATCTGTACCAACCGATACAGGAGTACCTCCTGTGAATGGGAATGGTGGAGCATATTCTATAGATTCTATTTCGTAAGATGAAGTTTCTCCTGTTTGTAAATAGTTTGCAGAAAGTGCTAAACACTCATCATCACCAGGACAAACAATAATTTCACCATCAGGTATTATTATATCTAAGTTAGGATCATATGCTTCAACATTAGCACATCCAGGCGGGTTGAATATTGAGAATACCGCCGGTCCAGACCATAAACTTAAATCATCTTCGCTACAAATAGCTCTTACATAATATTCATAGAAAACGCCTTCTTCAATATCAGTAATATAGTTTGGATCATCAGTAACGATTACAGATGTAGTTGGCTCATCACCAGGGTTACCTGTACCCATTTCCTGAATTACAACTTCCCATTGTGTTTCATCTCCAACAGGAGTCCATGAAAGGTTAATAAACGGAGTTCCCTGCATACCTTCAGCTATAAGATCTATAGGTTGAGGACATGTAAGTATTTGTACAAGTACATTATCTACAGCAGCTGGAGGGTTTGAACCTGCACTACCATCGTTTCTCCATTCGAAAATTACCCTAAGGGTTTGTCCTGCATATACAGAAGCATCAAATATATAAGTTTGATTTGTCCATTCACTACTTTGATTAAAGTTACCACCAAACTGTTGTCCGGTACCATTAGGTATTAAAGTACCAGGGGTAGGGGTATAGGTTACAGGAACTATCCATGCTTTAAGGTAATCACAGCAGCTTTCTCCTAGAGCCATCCAGTCGAAAGAGAAAATTGCACCGCCAACAACATCAGCAGGTATTGCGATGTCTCTATAAGCATGAACTACAGATGTAGAGTTGTTTGTATAAGTATGAGATACACCACTGTCGTTAGAGATATATAACGAATTATCAGGGCTGTTACTTACAGCGCTACCTACAACCCATTGGTTAACGGCAGTACCATTATTTAAAGTCCACTCTACAGTACCACTTTCAAAGTCTTCATCAAAAGTTACATCTGCAGGTATTTGTGTTGTATTGAATACAGCCGGACCTACCCAGAAGCTATAATCATCTGTTCCACAGTTGCTTCTTACCCATACATAGTATGTTGTAGAAGGATTTAAACTTTCAAGATCTGCATTTGTAGGATCTACGTTATCTGTTGGTGTAGCATCTGGAGCTGGGCTTGCATTAGAAGTTGAAAGGTAGTAATCGTAACTATCCGGAGCTGTTGCCGGAGCATCCCAAGATATATCAGCAGAATTTTCTGTAATGTTAGAAACCACTAAGTTATCAGGTGCCGGACAAGTAATAACAGCAATGTTAACGTTATCTACAGCAGCAGGAGGGTTTGTACCCACACTACCGTCATTTCTCCATTCAAATACAACTCTTACAATTTGGTTTGTATAACCGGTAGCATCTATAACATAGTTTTCTGTTGTCCAGTCACCATTCATATTAAGGTTACCTGTAATGTTTACACCATTACTGTTACCTGTAGTAGTTTGAGTTCCTGCAGTAGGAGTATATGTTATAGGAGTAATCCATACTCTTAAATAATCACAGCATGATTCACCTATAGCTTTCCAGTCAAATGAAACGCTTATTTCATCTACTGCTGTTGCAGGCATTTGAATATCTCTATATGCCTGTACTACAGATGTACTGTTGTTTGTAAAGGCATTAGAAACACCACCATCGTTAGTTATGTATAATGATGTATCTGGTGTACTACTAGTTGCGGTACCTACTACCCATTGGTTTGTTTGTGTACCGTTTGTTAAAGTCCAGTTTATTGTACCTTCAAAATCATCATAGAAATTCAAATCAGCAGGGATTTGAGGCGTACTAAATGCTAATGGACCTACCCAGAAACTAGAGTCGCCAGGACCACAATTACTTCTTACCCAGAAGAAATATCCTGTAGAGTCATCAAGAGGATCCAGAGTTACGTTTTCATCTGCAACATTTCCTGTAGGAACAGTTGCATCATCCGGAGCTGTGTTTGAAGTTGATAAGTAATAATCAAACGTAGGTGATACAGATGTTGGTCCTGTCCATGATACAGTAGCCTGATCAATTTGTAAGTCATCTAAAGTAAGAGCAGTAGGAGCAGGACATGTTATTACCGATAGGTTAACATTATCTACAGCAGCAGGAGGGTTTGTACCTACACTGCCGTCGTTTCTCCACTCAAATATTAAGCGTACTACCTGTCCTGCATAAGCAGAAGCGTCTACCACATAGTTAGCAGTAATAAAGTTAGCGTTCATGTTTTGGTTTCCACCAAATTGTTGACCACCACTAGCGCCGGTAGTAACAAGTGTACCGGCTGTAGGGACAAAAGTAGCAGGAACCATCCATACCCTTAAGTAATCACAGCATGATTCACCAACAGCTTTCCAGTCGTATGATAGTAATACCTGATCTACAGCTGCCGGCATTTGTATATCTCTATACGCATGTACTACAGATGTAGAGTTATTTGTAAAGGCATTTGAAACACCACCATCATTTGTTATGTAAAGAGATTGTGTTCCGCCATTACTTGTTGCGTTACCAATTGTCCATTGGTTAGTGGCTGTACCGTTACTTAAGGACCATCCTGAAACTGCTTCAAAGTCATCAGAGAAATCCATAGCAGCAGGTACCTGAGTAGTCATAAACACAAATGGTCCAGACCATGCACTAAAAGTACCGTCACCACAATCGGCTCTTACATAATATTCATATGTAGTTGCCTCAGTAAAGTTTACACCAGCTGTAGTAGCAGTAACATTGTAGTCACTGTTATCAGTTATTGTAGTTCCTGCGCCTGCTGGTATACCTGCGCCTGCGTTTTGTACTACAATTTCCCATGATGTAGCTCCGTTAGCATCCCATGAAAGATCTGCAGAATCATTATCTATGTTAGTAGCAGATAATGTTGTAGGCGGAGGACAGTTAACAATCTGTACAGTTAATGTATATGGTGTAGACTGTGGGTTTGCCCAAGTAGATATTACTATATAATATGTAGTACCAGCTAATACCGGTACAGTAGATAATGATATAGGAGTAGTAGCGTTTCCTGTTGCTCCACCTATACATGCTACACCAATATCAGCACAGTCATCATAAATAAAAAGACCGGCAAAATTACCTAAGCCAGTTGCATCTATACTAATAGCTCCGTCTTCAGTAGCGGTGTATGCATAAACTACGTCATCACCATTAAGATATCCATTTGTTGTACCACAGCCTGAAGCACCCGGTGAACCATTATAGTCATCACCATAGTTAGACGTGTTGTCTGTAGTAGAATATGGTAATGCAGTAATGTCTATAGGAGCACCACACGTTTCTCCTAAAGAAGCAGTACTAAAGTTTAACGGGCCTGCCCATTCACTTGTATTACCCGGTCCACAAACCGTTCTTACATAAAATTTATAGTCAGTACCTTCTAATAGCCCTGATGGCTGATATGGTAATGCCTGATCATAAATAATTCCTGTTCCTGTTGGTGCAGCAGCAGCTTCAACCACTTCAACTTCCCAAGTATCACTACCAGGATCTGGAGTCCAGCTTAAATCGGCAGAGTTAAGAGTAGGGTTTGCAGCTGTTAAGGCTGTAGGTGCTATACACTCTTCTACTACACTAACGTTATCAACTAACCATCTGTCTTTAAAGTCAGCTTCCATTACAAAAGCGATATATACTGATTGACCTGCCAAGCCTGTAAGATCAACAATTTTTTCAGTATACTCCTGTTGTACCGGATTTAAAGCTAATTCAGTCCACTCTATAACTTCGGTATAGGCAGTTAAGTTAGTTGGGTCAGCATCGGTTGAAACCATAATACGGTACAAACCTCCATCATCACCATTTACTGATAAGCGTGAAAAGAAACGAAGCTGAGGGTTGTTTGGTAATGTAAGTAAAGGTGTTATTAACCAATCCTGCGGGACGTCATCTGTGTCCGGCACATTTTCACGATCAATAAAAGCCGCATAATCACCTTCGTAAGGTGGTAAAATGGTATTACCAAATGTGCTTTGTTTCCAGGATTGAACAATACCTGAATCATTATCCTCAATGGTCCAACCTGTAGGAGGCCATGTTTCAAATCCTTCAACCCCATCAGGTAGCTGAGCATAATTGCTGTAGGAAATGAACATTAAGAGAATTAAAAAAGTAATTTTTCTCATAGATTAATATTTAGTTTGTTAAAAGGGCTTTAAATTTATAAAAAATTAAGGTATAATTTGTGTTAATTATCACATTACATAATAATTTGAGATAAATACAACAAAAAGATGTTTTAAAGTTATAATATCTATTTTTGTGTTTTAAATAACAAAAACTGTTAAAATGTTTAAAATTTCATTTTTTTTAATATAAAATGTAAATAATGAATATTTAATATTTATTATTCATTTAAACATGATTAATTTATGAATTTTGTAAAGATTGAAGTCTGGTTAACTTTCTTTGTGTCAGTTTTTAATTATGGAATTAACAAAACATAAAATTTAAATATTATAGTTTTTTTATGTTTTATTTGGTGAAAACGTCTCTTTTGGTATTTAAAAATAGAATGAAGGCCATTAAAAAAATCCTAAAACAGCTTTCAGTGTATAATAATTGGATTTTTCAAAAAAAAATCACCTTTAGATTTTTTTATAAAATACTAAAGGGGAAGGTTTATATAGAGATTAGTAGTTTTAGTTCTTTATAAATTTTACAGGTTTATATCCTTCGAGTTTTATAGTATAGATTCCGTTATTAAGTGATTTAATAGTGATTCCTTTATTAGGAGCTATTGTTATTTTTTTTACTTCCTGCCCCAAAGTGTTGTATATAGTTCCTTTAGCTGTATTTTCTAAATTTTTTATATACAGGTAATCAGACGATGGGTTAGGAGACAGAGTTATTTGAATTAAGCTATTATTTGATATACTTAATTGTGATGCATTTAATTTTGCAAGAAAAGCGTTGTGAGTAGTACCATCATGTGCAAAGTCATCAAAATAATTTTTACCAAGATACAATCCTGTCAAATACAAGTTACCGTTGTCATCTGTTATAATGTTGTCTATACGGCTGTCGCCTTCACCTGTAATGGTTTTTGCCATTAGTAATTCGCCCTGAGGTGAATATTTTAATACAACCGCATCAGGATTATTTCCTATTGGTGAAGTAGTAATTTCACTATTCCAGTTTATTTCCCATTTGGTTTTACCTGTTATATAAACATTTCCCTGTGTGTCTATATTAAGAAAGTTTCTCTTACCTAATATAATCTGGCCTTCTGTTCCCGGAGCTTCACGAACCCATTGAAATGCTCCTTCACTATTAAGTTTTGCTAAATAAAAATCACCAAATGCGTTGCCTCCTTCAGCAACTATGTCATCAAACATGAAACTACCAAAAAGGTATGAACTTAAATAGATATCATTTTCACTGTATACTGTGATTTGAGGTTCCGGACAGGTAATATCTTCTATATATTTTACCCATTGAAAGCTTCCTGTAGAGTCGTATTTTACAGCATAAGTGTTGTAGGTAAGGTTGTTAGGAACGGTTATCCCTGCAAATGTTGCATTAGGGTCGGCACACGATCCTGCTGCGTATATGTTTCCTGTACTGTCTATGCTTAAAGATGTTAATCTTCTAACATCTAGCTGAGTTATGGTAAGTAGTTCTTCACCGTTTGGCGAGAGTTTTGTGATAAAGGAGTTAATAAAGTTGTTGTAACCTAAATATATGTTGTTGTCTGTATCTGTTGCAATGCATCTGAGCTCAGATACAACATCCCATGACACAGTGCCTTCCATAACGGGTTCATACGACCATAAAATTTCTCCCTCGCTATCTAGTTTAATAAGTAATAATTTGGTTTGAGAAGCCATTTCGTTTGTATAAGTAGTACTATTTAATGTTATGCTGTCCTCAAAACCTAATGCAAGAAAAACATTTCCCTGTGTGTCGGTTTTCATATCAAAAATAGCGCCGGTACCTATAAAAGATTTACTAAATATAACTTCTCCGTTACTGTTGTATTTATTGTAAAATAAGTTACCCATAATTTCTACAGAAGACGCTACGGCATTATTCATAAAGCCTGCCATATAGATGTTTCCGGAGTTATCAATAGTATTCGTATAACCAACCATATCAGGATTAAGGTTAAGGTCAATAGGAGGTGTTTTAACCCAGCTAAAGTTATTGTTTTGCGCTTGTGTATTAAAACATGTTAGAATTAAAAATAATAAAGTAACTGTAGTTTTCATTGGTTCTTCTTTTCTTCAAAACTATGTAACATAAAATATTGAAGTTTGAAAAATGGATATAAGTGTATTGTTAATTAGAATTTTACATGTTTTATTGAGAATTTGAGGTTATAAAAAAAGTCCCAACTCAAGTTGGGACTTACATCTGTATATAATAGAATTGTTATTGGGTAATTCTTGAAAATCTTTCGGTTTTTACACTATCGTCATCATTATTATAGCTTTCAATAATAAAGTTCCCGTTATTGTCAAAGTAGCCTAATGATACTTTATGATCTTTGGTTTGATATATATAAGTAGTTTTAGATGTTTTCCTGATTACGCCAAGTTCTTCGTTTTCGGGAGAGTATACTTTAAATCCGCTATTATCTCTTATTAGTATATAGGTTTTACCTTTAAGTTCGTAACGAATGGTTTCTCCTAATTCCTGTGTAGCTATACCATCGCCCGATATGGTTGTTTTTTCGGTGACTTTTACAGGTGTTTCCTTAATATCTTTATTAAGAGTGTTGCGTCCGGTTTGTTTTACTTCCACATTTTGTCTGGCTTCTGTATGTTGTGTTTTTACCAGTTTTTTAGGTTCTCCTGTACCGTCGTCTACCGTTACGGTGGTGGTCTTAGTTTCTTTAGTTACGTTGGTGTTTTGAGCATAGACCGTAACCCCGAAAATAAGTACTAATATCGTGATTAAATTTTTCATAATGTCTTTGGTTTTAAGGTTATTACGTCAAAGTTAACATGATAATGTTAAATATATTTATATATAAACCTAAAGTATTGGTAAAAAACAATGTTTTTAAAACATTGAGCTACTGATTTTTTAATTTCAAAAACTTATATTTGCACCCTTAAAAAATCACTTAATAATGAAAGCAGGTATTGTAGGATTGCCAAACGTTGGTAAATCAACTCTTTTCAATTGTTTATCAAATGCTAAAGCACAAAGTGCTAACTTCCCGTTTTGTACCATTGAGCCTAATGTAGGTGTGGTTAACGTACCAGACCCAAGGCTTTCTAAGCTGGAAGAGCTTGTTAACCCGGAAAGGGTAATTCCTGCAACTGTAGAGATTGTTGATATTGCGGGTCTTGTAAAAGGAGCCAGTAAAGGTGAAGGTTTAGGAAACCAGTTTTTAGGAAACATTAGGGAGTGTAATGCTATTATACACGTACTTAGATGTTTTGATAACGATAACATTGTACACGTTGACGGTAACGTTAACCCTATTAGAGATAAAGAGACTATTGATATTGAGCTTCAGCTTAAAGATCTTGAAACAATAGAGAAACGTCTTGAAAAAGCTAAAAAAGCTGCTAAAACCGGTAATAAGGAAGCTCAGGCAGAAGTTGCCTTAATGGAAAGAATCAGGGAAGCACTTTTACAAGGTAAATCGGCCAGAACAGTACAGCCACAAAATCAGGACGAGGAAGAGCTTATACAATTGTTCCAGCTTATTACTACGAAGCCTGTACTTTATGTTTGTAATGTTGATGAAGGTGCTGCTGCTACAGGTAATGAGTATGTAGAGAAAGTACGCGAACTGGTTAAAGATGAAAATGCAGAAGTTATGTTCCTGGCTGTAGGTACAGAGGCTGATATTACAGAGCTTGATAGCTATGAAGAGCGTCAAATGTTCCTTGAAGATCTTGGTTTGAAAGAGCCGGGTGCAAGCGCATTAATCCGTTCGGCTTATAAGTTATTAAGTCTTCAAACGTATTTTACTGCAGGTGTAAAAGAAGTTCGTGCCTGGACTATTCAAATAGGAGATACCGCGCCACAGGCTGCAGGTGTTATCCATACCGATTTTGAGAAAGGTTTTATTCGTGCAGAGGTTATAGGTTATGATGATTATGTAACTTACGGATCTGAGGCCAAAGTAAAAGAAGCCGGAAAACTAAGAGTAGAAGGTAAAGAATATATTGTTAAAGATGGTGATGTAATGCACTTTAGGTTTAACGTGTAATTCCTTTAAAATAAATAAGAAAGCCCTGCCATACAGCAGGGCTTTCTTATTTAATATTATCTAATATGAATGAAACCCTTTGTCTAGGATTTGTTTTAGGGATTTCAATTACTTCATAGTCGTAATTTAGATAAGTTTCTTTCATTAAAAATGCAATTCTTTTTGCTTCTGTCCAGTTTTGTTTCCTTTCACTGTCTGTTGTATAGATTTCTTTCCACGGAGGTAACCAAAATACTTTTTTGTTATATCTGTAAGCTATTGAAGCTAAGTTTTCTTCAGGGGTAATTTCCTCATTTAAAACTTTAGAATAGCATAGGGTATCAGGTATGCCTCTGTCGAAAAATGTTATTAATTCTTTGTATTTAAATGTGTTTTTCCATGGTAAGGCATTACCATTATTTTTAACCTGTTCCTGTATTATTGATCTTGCAGCTTCATCTATACAATTATATCCATATTGTTTTAATTTTTCTATTAAGGTTGTTTTGCCACAACCGGGTCCTCCGGTTATGATGTAAAAATTATTGTTCATAGTTACAGTGTTTTATTTATGTATATTTAGAGTTATAAAAAATAGAAATGAAAAAAGCTTTTTATATACTGTTATTATTCATATTGTCAGGATGCTTTATGGGTGGAACATGGGAGGACAATGATGACAATTGGGAAAGGATTTTTTATGAGGAAAAGCCTGAAAACATAACTGTAAATAATTCATGGTTTTGGCAATCGTCTCACTGGACTTATGAGTATTGTTTCTTTATAGAGATAAAGAATGATCCACAATTCATTTCAAAGTTAATAGAGGAAAACAACTTAGTTAAAGTTGAAAATAATGAAATAGACAACGATTTGTTATATTTTTTTTCAGATAAACCAGAATGGTTCATACCAAGAGGTATAAAAGCTTATGATGTTTGGAAAGTAAAAGGAGAATATGAAAATAAGAAGCTTTTTTTGGATAGGCAAGATGGTACAATTTTTTTAACAGACTTTTCGGTATAAATAAAATATAGATATGAAGGTAAAAACATTGTTTTTTGGAGCTTTGTTTGTTCTTATAAGCTGTAAAGAATCATCAATGATGGAAGATTATGGCGTTCGTTTTTATTTTAATGAACCGCAACCTGTTAATGATTCTGACCTGAAATCTTTTCCGGCAAAATACAGGGGGATTTATGCTACTACAGATGAAGTTAGGGAGCTACATATAGATGAAAAAGATATTTACTACAAGTATTTTCTTAATGGTGAAATCACAAAATCAGAACTCGAGACATTAACCGATAGTGTTACTTATAATAACGGAAAGCTTACTGTTGTTTCTCCTGATGAGAGTATAGTTTATGATACTGAGGAAAAAGGGGATACCATATTTTTTCATAAACAAATAATGGATACTGTTTTCTCCTTGTCTAAAAGGCAGATAGCTAAACGCTTTAAAGGGCAGCTCGTATTAAGTGAAAAAGACTCGGTCTATTGGTCGGCAAGAATACTGTCAATTCATAACGATACTTTGTTTTGGAAATACTTTAAGGATAAAAGTGATTTTAAAAAGCTTAAAGCCTTAGTTAATGATATACGAACTGATGAGGATACACTTAAAGTTTATCTTAATCCAAGCAGAAAAGAATTCGCTAAAATTCTGTCGTTAGAGCCTTCCGGTTACAATAAATATCTTAAGAAGAAAGACTGATAATAGATTGTTAAACGGCTATACTATTGTAGTATTTTTTTGTAATTTTAGAAATCAACCTAAAATTATAAACTATATGAAAATAGTAGCTTTTGGCGGCAGTAGTAGTAAAAATTCAATAAATAAAAAACTGGCAACTTATGCGGCAAACCTGTTTGAGGGAGATGTCGTAGAAATACTTGACTTAAATGATTATGAATTGCCATTGTATAGTGTAGATAAAGAAAATGAAATTGGTAAACCTGAACTTGCCGGTAAGTTTTTAGAGAAACTTGAAAGCGCTGATGTGTTGGTTATCTCAGTTGCCGAACACAATGCAGGTATGACCGTTGCCTTTAAAAATATATACGATTGGGCTTCAAGGCAAAAGAAAGAAGTGTTTGCCAATAAACCATTGTTGTTAATGTCTACCTCACCCGGTAAATTTGGAGGTAAAAACTCGCTTGAAGCTGCTAAAATAAGTCTTAAATGGTATGGAGGTAATATAAAAGATACTTTCACACTGCCATCTTTCAATGAAAATTTTGATGTGGAAAACGGAACAATTTCCAATAAAGAGTTTGATAATGCGTTAAAGGATATTATACGCAATTTCGACTATGAACTTAATTCTTAAAAGGTCTTTTAAGGTTTTTAAAAAGCTAATTATAGGTCTGTTGTGCTTTATACTGGTGTACGTAATTGCTACACTGGTATTATCGTATATTCCTGTAAATGTCAATGCTGAGAAAGGTGATATTGTTGTGTATGTAAACTCTAATGGTGTACATACAGATATTATAGTGCCTGTAAAAAACGGAGTAAAAGATTGGACAGGGCAAATACTGTATAATGAAACAAAGGCTAACGATACTTTGGCTAAATATGTAGCTTTTGGCTGGGGTGATAAAGGGTTTTACCTTAACACGCCAAAGTGGAGTGATCTTAAAGCCAGTACAGCTTTTAATGCTGCATTCTATATGGGTACTTCGGCAATGCATACAAGGTTTTATAAAACTGTAAGGCAGGATGATAACTGTGTTAAGCTTACCATAACTAAACAGGATTACGAAAAGTTAGTTGATTATATTGAGAAAAGTTTTGAGTATGATGAAAACGGAGAGACAATCTGGATAGCTAACCGAAGTTACGGACAGTATGACGCGTTTTATGAGGGTAATGGTAAATACAGCCTGTTTTATACTTGTAATACATGGACTAATAATGCTCTAAAAGCAGCAAACCAAAAAGCCTGTTTGTGGACAACTTACGATAAAGCCATTTTAAATAAGTACAAATGATATTTGGTATTTCATGAGTTTTTATGTTTAAGTAAATAAAAAATAAAAACTTTAGGATTCTTAGTCTTAAAATAAGAATATATCTTTGAGCCTTTAAAACACACCGATGAAAAAAATAACATTACTCTTTTTACTACTTTCAGCAGCCGTTTATTCACAGGATTTTTCAACTGTAGATGCTACTGTTTCTTCTTATCCTCATTCGTTTACCGACGTAAATCAATTAGCCCAGCTTATAAAAAAGGATTTTACATCTGAAAATGATAAGGCTAGAGCTATTTTTAGCTGGATAGCCCAAAATGTTCAGTTTGATGATGTTCAGTCGGGAAAAGCTGCATTTACTTATAAAACGGAACAGGAAAGGGTTCAGAAAGAGAAAAAATATAAAGCTGAAATTGTAACAAAAGCTTTAAAAGATAATAAGGCAACCAGCCGTGGTTATACAGAACTGTTTGAAAAGCTTTGTAATGAAGTAGGACTTGAATGCGTCTCTATAGTTGGTTTTCTTAAGGCTTCTCCTCAGGATATAGGGAAAAGTCCTGTAACGGTTAATCATTCCTGGAATGCGGTTAAAATAAAGGGAGAGTGGAGGTTTGCCGATGCTACTCTTGGAGCAGGTATTATGGTTGGTCCCGGGCAGTTTAGGGCTAATTTTAATGATGGCTATTTTTTTACAGCACCCAATAAATTCTTCCTTAATCATTACCCTAACGATGAAAAATGGCTGTTGACCAAAAAAACTAAAGAAGAATTTATAAACCTGCCATTATATTACGGCGAATATATAAAAGCAGATTATACAATTACTGAACCTTCTGCAGCTGTGGTTACTATTCCTTCTGATGGAGAAATAATTATCAAGTTTAAGGATGCCAATCCATACATGGCTGTATATTATTTTACAGACGGAGCCAATAAACTGGAGTATCTGGAAATTGATGCAAATACAATGACAGCCAAAGCTAAAGTAAATAAAGAAACTGATCATTATTTGAATATAGTTATTGACCAACAGTTTGTTGTGACCTATATTTTAAAATAACTGGCAGGATTGTTGGTGGGTATGATACATGAAAAAAACGCATTTTAAGTCGGTTATAATCTTATTATTCATCATGTTGTTTAGCGGTAAAATGACCGCACAGGATTTTACGAAGGTAGATGATGTAGTTAAAGGATACCCAAATAAATTTTCATCTTTAGATAAGTTTGCCGAAAAGATAAATACTGATTTTAAACGTGATGATGAAAAGGCACGTGCTATATTTACATGGATTGCGCTTAATGTGGAATATGATATTGGTAAATATGGCGTTAGTGAACGCCCAGTAGGTTTTTCATACCGTACAGAAGCAGAAAAGCTGGCTAAATTGAAAGAAATGGATGAAAAGCTTGCCACAACTACTTTAAAAAATAAAAAGGCAGTGTGTCATGGTTATTCGGCTTTATTTAAAATTATAGCTAATAAACTAGGGCTTGAAGCCGAAATAATACCGGGGACTTCAAAATCACACCCTTCACACGTGGGTGCAGGTCCGAGAGCGAGAGATCATGCCTGGAATGCTGTTAAAGTAGGCGGAGAGTGGAAGCTTCTCGATGTTACGTGGGCTGCGGGTACGGCAACAGGTAATCCGTTACGGTTTGAATTCAGGTTTAATGATGCGTTCTTTTTTACCAGTCCCGATACGTTTTTTCTCAATCATTTTCCTGATGAGAAAAAGTGGTTGCTAACCAATAAAACCGAAAAAGACTTTGCTAATTTACCACTGTATTATGGCAATTATCTTTCAGGAGGGTACGAGCTTATCACTCCGAAATACGGGACTTTTAAAGGGGTAAAAAACGGTGTTTTATCGTTTAAAATTAAAAATATCAGTCCGCAGGATACGGTTGCCTATGTATTTAGCAAGGAGCGTATTTTTAAATTAGTAAAACCCGTTTTTAACGATGATGTGGCCGAGTTTGAAGTGGAGTTCAATAATAGCTCAATTGGTGTTTTAACCTTGTATATTAACAGGAAATCGGTGCTTGCATACCGCATAAACAGGGGATAGGTCATAAAACATTAAAAAACTGATAAAAGTTGTCTGACTTTTAATAAGTTTCCCCTTTCACGCTTTCTTTTTTTCCGCAGATATAATATATTAGCAGAAAATCCATAAATTTTACTATGCTGGAGCAGAATCAGTACACTGAAGATAACATCCGCTCGTTAGACTGGAAGGAACATATCCGTATGCGTCCGGGTATGTACATTGGTAAGCTGGGAGACGGCTCTTCGCCAGACGACGGTATTTACATTCTTTTAAAAGAGGTTATAGATAACTCTATTGATGAGTTTGTAATGGGAACCGGTAAGACCATTGAGGTTACCGTAAAGGATAAAACTGTGAGCGTTCGTGACTACGGGCGTGGTATCCCTTTAGGTAAGGTGGTAGATGTGGTCTCCAAAATGAATACCGGTGGTAAGTACGACTCTAAAGCATTTAAAAAGTCAGTGGGTTTAAATGGTGTGGGTACCAAAGCGGTAAATGCACTTTCAAGTTATTTCAGGGTTGAGTCGGTTAGGGATAACCAAATCAAAGCTGCCGATTTCTCTGCCGGAGAACTTACTGCCGAAGAAGAACTTGCCGAAACTTCCAAAAGGAAAGGTACTAAGGTTACTTTCCTTGCAGATGATACCATTTTTAAAAATTACAAATACCGTAACGAGTATATTGTAAAAATGCTTAAAAATTATTGTTACCTGAATACAGGACTTACAATAATTTTCAACGGTGAAAAATACTATTCTGAAGAAGGACTTAAAGATCTTCTTGGAGAAACAATAAATGAGGAGGACAGGATTTATCCTATAATCCACCTGAAGGATGAAGACATAGAGGTTGCTATTACTCACAGCAAAACACAGTATAGTGAAGAATATTACTCTTTTGTTAACGGACAGAATACCACACAGGGTGGTACCCACTTAGGGGCTTTTCGTGAGGCTATTGTGAGGACTGTAAAAGAGTTTTACAATAAAAACTTTGAGGCTGCCGATATAAGGAAATCTATAGTTAGTGCTATCAGCGTTAAGGTAGAGGAACCTGTATTTGAATCGCAAACGAAGACCAAGCTCGGTTCTACCGATATGGGGCCAAACCAGCCTACAGTGCGTACTTTTGTAAACGACTTTATAAAAACCAAGCTTGATAACTTCCTGCACCGTAACCCGGAAGTGGCTGATGCTCTGCTTAAAAAGATATTGCAGGCAGAGCGTGAACGTAAAGAACTTTCAGGTATACGTAAACTGGCAAGGGACAGGGCTAAGAAAGCAAGTCTTCACAATAAGAAACTGCGAGACTGCAGGGTACACTTAACCGATGCTAAAAATCCGCGAAGTCTGGAAAGTACACTTTTCATTACCGAGGGGGATTCGGCTTCAGGTTCCATTACCAAGTCAAGGGATGTAAACACACAGGCGGTTTTCAGTTTACGGGGTAAGCCATTAAACTCGTATGGCATGAGCAAAAAAATTGTTTATGAGAACGAGGAGTTTAACTTATTACAGGCTGCGCTTGATATTGAGGAGGATATGGAGAACCTGCGTTACAACAATATTGTAATTGCAACGGATGCCGACGTAGACGGTATGCACATACGCTTGCTGTTAATTACCTTCTTTTTACAGTTTTTCCCTGAGCTGATAAAGGAAAATCATTTGTATATATTACAAACGCCTTTATTCCGTGTTAGGAACAAAAAGGAAACCATATACTGCTACTCTGATGAGGAACGCCGTAATGCCATTGATAAACTTAAAGGCAAGCCGGAAATAACCCGATTTAAAGGTCTAGGTGAGATTTCGCCCGATGAGTTCCAGCACTTCATTGGTCAGGATATACGTTTGGATCCAGTATTAATGGATAAAGCGACATCAGTAGAGACTCTGTTGGAGTTTTACATGGGTAAAAATACGCCAGACAGGCAGGAGTTTATTATCAATAACCTTAAGGTTGAACTTGATGTTGTTGAAGAATAATCTCAATTCATACACATATTATTTCAAATTTTAATTTGGAAGTAAATACATGGACGAAGAAAACTTAGAGCCGTTAGAAGGCGAACATTTTTACGAAAAGTCGGATAATCCGGAGTCACAGGATACCATTACCAAGGTAACGGGTATGTATAAAGACTGGTTTCTGGATTATGCTTCCTACGTTATCCTGGAGCGTGCGGTACCTGCCATTGAAGATGGTTTTAAACCGGTACAGCGAAGGATAATGCATTCCCTTAAGGAACTGGACGATGGTCGTTACAACAAGGTGGCTAACGTAGTAGGGCACACTATGCAGTATCACCCGCACGGTGATGCCAGTATTGGTGATGCCATGGTACAGATAGGGCAAAAGGACCTGCTTATCGACACTCAGGGTAACTGGGGTAACATTCTTACAGGTGACGGAGCTGCTGCTCCCCGTTATATTGAGGCGCGACTTTCCAAGTTTGCGCTCGATGTGTTGTATAGCCCTAAAATTACCACATGGCAGTCGTCTTATGACGGACGTAAAAATGAACCGGTGCATCTTCCGGTTAAGTTCCCGTTACTATTGGCTCAGGGTGCCGAGGGTATTGCGGTAGGTTTATCTACTAAAGTGCTTCCGCATAATTTTCTTGAGCTTATAGATGCTTCGGTTAAAATATTAAAGAAGAAACCGTTTACACTTTATCCTGATTTCCCTACAGGTGGTGTGGCCGATATGTCTAACTATAACGACGGTATGAGGGGTGGTCGTGTAAGGGTGCGTGCTAAAATTTCACAACAGGATAAGAGTACGCTGGTTATTACACAAATACCTTTTACTACAAATACTACTTCGTTAATAGACAGTATACTTAAGGCTAACGAAAAAGGGAAAATTAAAATACGCAAAATTGAAGACAACACTGCGGCTGATGTTGAGATATTGATACATCTTCCTAACGGTGTTTCTCCTGATAAAACTATAGATGCTCTTTATGCCTTTACGGCCTGCGAAACATCCATAGCACCGCTTGGCTGTGTTATTCAGGATCAAAAACCGCTGTTTGTAGGGGTAAGTGATATGCTCAGAATATCGACCGACAGAACGGTGGAGCTTTTAAGGAGTGAACTGGAAATTGAACTTACTGAGCTTGAAGAGCAATGGCATTTCCAGTCGTTAGAACGTATTTTTATAGAAAACAGGATTTACCGCCGTATTGAGGAAGAAGAAACTTGGGAAGGTGTTATTAAGGCTATTGATGAAGGTTTGAAACCTTTTACTAAACACCTTAAGCGCGCCGTAACCGAAGAGGATATTGTAAGGCTTACAGAAATACGAATTAAACGTATCTCTAAGTTTGATATTGATAAGGCTCAGGAGAAAATAGAAGCTCTTGAAGGTGATATTGAACAAGTAAAGCATAATTTAGAGCATATAATTGATTTTGCCATTGATTTCTTCCAGAACCTGAAAGAGAAATATGGTAAAGGTAGAGAACGTAAAACGGAGATTAGGAACTTTGATAATATTGAGGCTACTAAGGTTGTTTTGCGTAATACCAAGCTTTACGTTAACCGTGAAGAAGGTTTTGTAGGTACCGGACTTAAAAAAGACGAATATGTAGCCGATTGTTCTGACATTGACGATGTAATTGTGTTTTTAAGAGATGGTAACATGATGGTGACAAAGGTGGATGTGAAAACCTTTGTGGGTAAAGACATTATTTATGTTGCCGTATTTACCAAAAACGATAAGCGTACCATTTACAATATGATTTACCGAGATGGTAAGTCGGGGCCATCATACGTAAAACGATTTAATGTAACCAGTATTACCAGAGATAAATTGTATGATTTGACTCAGGGTAATAAAGGGTCGCAAATAGTATACTTCTCAGGAAATCCAAACGGTGAGGCCGAAGTGGTTACCATACTGCTACGACAGGTAGGAAGTATTAAGAAACTGAAGTTTGATCTTGATTTTGCCACACTAGCCATAAAAGGACGTGCCTCAAAAGGTAACAAAGTGACAAGATATCCTATTAAGCGTATTGAGCTTAAAGAGAAAGGTATATCCACTTTAAAACCGAGAAGGATTTGGTTTGACGATACCGTACAGCGTTTAAATGTTGACGGAAGGGGAGAACTGCTGGGTGAATTCAAATCTAATGACAGGCTACTTATTATTAATCAGTCGGGTAAAGTAAAAACTATTATACCGGATCTTTCTACTCACTTTGAGGAAGGAATGATCGTACTGGAAAAATGGGTGCCTAAAAAGCCTATTTCTGCCATTTATTATGACGGGGAGAAAACCCGTTACTATATAAAACGCTTTTTGGTTGAAAACGAGAACAAGGAAGAAATCTTTATAACAGAGCATCCTAACTCACAACTCGAAATTGTTTCTACTGATTACAGACCTGTTGCCGAGATAATATTCTCTAAGGTAAAAGGAGTACAGAAGGAAAACATGGAAGTAGATCTTGAAGGTTTCATTGCTGTTAAAGGCATAAAGGCACTGGGTAACCAGTTAACTACTGATAAAGTAAGACAAATTAACCTGTTGGAATCATTACCTTATGATGAGCCGGAAGAAGAACCGGAACCGGAAGAAATGGAGGTGAAGGATGAAGTTGATTTGACAGACGGAAATACAACAATAGGTCTTGATGATGACGGACAAATAACATTATCACTTGATTAAAAAAAAAGCAGCTAATTTTTTAGCTGCTTTTTTATTTAGCGTTCAATGAAAATTTTCTTCAATACTTTTTCTGAGGTTTCAGTATCGGTAATTTCAAGAAGGTAAAGCCCCTGTGATAAATTTTGAACATCAAATTTACTTTGATTTAAATTTTCTCTTACAAGCTGTCCCAGTACGTTATAAAGTTTAGCATTAAAATTTACTGGTGAACTAAATTCAATATAAATATAATCTTTACTAGGGTTAGGGTAAATATTTACTAATGATGCCAGTGATGTTTCATTAAGAGATAGTGCTGACTCAACCTTAAAATCTACTGTATTAATGTCAAAATATATACTGTTATTTGCAGCTACTTTTACTCTTGCATTATCGATATCAATATTAGGCAATACTACTATTGCACTACCATTGTTTGGGGTATTGCTCAAAAGTGTAATAGGATAGGTATACCCTCCGTCTGTAGACAATGTTATAGATACATCATGAGTGTTTACCGGCGCAGCATCAGTTCCGTTTACATTCCATGTTATAGTTTGGCTTGAACCCCCGTTATAAACTATACCTTCAGTATTTTGACTTGTTACCTCAAACGGACCTGCATCAGCAACTACAATTCTTATATCATCTGAATTAATTCCGCTGGCATTGATAATCTGTCCGTTATATTCTATCTGATGGTTATCATTAACTGTTACCCTTATATCCATTTTACGCGGATGTGTAGGGAGTTGCTCCTGATTATTAAAATTATTATTTGCAATAACATCAGTCATTTTCGGAAATGTTCTTGAAGGGTTTGAATTTGGAGTTAGCCTCATGAATAATGCACCTTGTGTATCATCGGCTACAGGAATAAATTGAGGAGGCCCCGGACTCATGTTATCCCACACATAAGTTAGATTGTCTTCAGGGTCAGGATCACTAGCAGTTGCAGTTATTGTAAAAGGAGTACTAACAGGGATTACTACGTCCGGACCAACACTTATAACCGGAATGGTATTGCCTGTAGGCACTTGAGTACCAACAGACGGAATAGTCAATAAAAACTGGGCAAGCTGATGATAGGAAGCACCATGAGCGTGACCGTATTGATTTCCTCCCTGTATCGTCCAGTTTCCGTTTTCAGGTTCGTAATTATTAGTTTCATTGTTTATAGTATGTCCCTGAGTAAACTGATGTCCTATTTCGTGTCTGGCTACTGAAATGTCCAGTCCTCCCGATATTGCACGATCAAAACTAGCAGCACAACCTCCGCCTAAATAGGGATAAGTGAGAAGAACATGGCTTATATCATAGTTATCTTCTCCTATTATTCCATCAACAACATTTTTCTGTGCATCTAATATTTCTTCAATACCCGTACAGGCAAAAGAGCCAATAGGTAAGCTTTCCCAAGGATCTGTTTCAGCATTTTCAAAAATTAACTGGTCATTATCAGGTATAAGTTCAAACCTAACGCAGTATTCCCTGCCATAAGTTTCATTGATCGTTTCGAGCCATTCATTAATTAGATTTGAAGTATTATTTATACCTCCGTTTTCCTGTGTAAATTCTCCTATAGTTGAAACGGCAATTCTGAAAACCCTTAAATTTTCACCTCTTGGAATATTATTATTAAAGTAGGGAGAGGGGCAGTAAGAATCTAATGTTTCAGGATAATATACCTGTGCTTGTGAGAAGGATGCTAAACTGTCTGTTATTTCAAAGCCAAATAAATTAGCCACCTGATTCATTGCATATTCTTCTATTGTTTCCGGATAAGCCCATGCGTTACCGGCTAATAAAACTGATCCGCCGTTACTAACAAATTGTTCTAAAGTTTGAAGTTCGTTTACTGAGTAAAGTTCTAAATTGTTCCAATCGTTAGGCAGTATTAATATATCTGTGTTTGTGAGTGCGGAGGTTGTTATGTTTCCGGAAAAAGAATTAAATGTATAGTTATTCTCAGCAAGAGCAGCTTGAAGTATGGTTGTATTTTCCGTATTAACCCATTCTTCTTTGAGCTTAACCCTACTTGTGCCGGGATTAAGCCAGTTCATTACATTTAATAAAAATAAAAAATTATCTTCCTGATTAATGTTTTGATCTATAAACATATACTCATCGCCAATTGCCAGAACTTTACCATTTTCATATTGAGTGGCTACTGAAAAATGAGGAGGATTATCTAAACAAGGTTCAGAAGTAATTAAGGGGGTAACATTTACCTGATTGTTGATGGTATATAGCCCTGAAGGAAATACATATTCCAGTGATTGAATATTATTAAATATTTCTTCTAAATCTTGTGAATTTCCTTTTTGGCAGCCTACTATAAATAGTATAACTGCGATTAATTTTTTTTTAAACATAGTAATGGTTGATTTGACTATTAGTTAATAATTCGTTAAAAATATAAAAATATTTATTAGCTAAAAGTAAATATGTTCCTGAAAGTCAAATAATTATGTTTTATGCAAAAAAAGCTGTCTTTAAGACAGCTTTTCATTATTTAAGGGAATAAAATTTATTATTTTGTATGTTTCCTCATTTTCATATTTAAAAACTCTACGCAAACAGAAAATGCAATGGCAAAATATAAGTAACCTTTTGGAATAGCACCAACATATTGTCCTGCCAGTTGTGCGTTAGATAAGTGCATACTTTCGGTTAATAGCATAAAGCCTATCAGTATTAAAAAGGCAAGTCCTAATATTTGAAGCGACGGGTTGTTGTTTACAAACGTACCTACAGGTACCGCAAACAGCATCATAATGCCTACAGATATGACTACAGCAGTTATCATTATTATGAGTGCGCCCTCAACGCCGTTTGTCATACCTACAGCTGTTAGGATAGAGTCTACAGAGAAGATTATATCAATCATCAGTATTTGTAATATAATCCCTGAAAAAGACTTT
This sequence comes from Flavobacterium beibuense F44-8, assembly GCF_000769915.1. Classification (GTDB taxonomy): domain Bacteria; phylum Bacteroidota; class Bacteroidia; order Flavobacteriales; family Flavobacteriaceae; genus Flavobacterium; species Flavobacterium beibuense. The sequence continues at coordinate 286,614 of NZ_JRLV01000003.1, read as the reverse complement.
TTCCTGCTACTCGTATTAAGCTGTGCTTCCTCTTCACCCTTATGGTCTACCTTTTCATGAATTTCTTTTGTACTCTTGTATATAAGGAATAATCCACCTATCAATAGTACTAAAGCCTGTCCGGTAATGTCGGCGCTAAACCATCCGAAGTCTATGGAAAAAAGAGATTTTTTCATCGCAATAAGCCATGTTACCCCAAATAACAAGGCAATACGCATAAACATTGCAAGAAAAAGACCAATTCTGGTGGCTTTTTTACGTTCTTCTTCAGGGAGTTTACCGGTAACTATAGATATAAAGATAATATTGTCTATACCCAGTACGATTTCTAAAAACGTAAGGGTTAGTAAGGCTACCCAGGTATTAGGATTTAAGAAAATTTCCATAACTGTGAAGTTAATCAATTTTTGTTACAGTTCCCTTCTGTCTATTACTATCTCCCACAAAAGAGTACTCAAAAGTATATGCGTCTCCTTTTGTGGTTAGTATTTTCATGTGTACAGCTTTTTTTTCCTGCATGTTTTTAGGATGGATTTTTTGTACGATATATTCGCAATCATTAATCCAACGGATGGAAGCGGTATCACTTTTACCTTCATAGGTATCTATTTCAAGGTCTTCAGTCCTTTCAAAAATGGTGGTTTGTGTTTTACCGTCTATTTCCTGTTCAAACTTAAACTTCCCTGTTTTAAAGTCAGTACAGTTACGCTCCTGTTGGTAGCATGAAGCTAATAAAAGTATTACAGGTAGTATTAGTAGTTTTTTCATGAGTTATTCTTTTTAATCTTGTTGAGTTCGGTATCTAAAAAACTTCTTTGTCCTTTTTCCTGTTCAAACTTCTGCTTGTTATACTCTCCCGACTTATTTTTAGGAATGGTAAGGCTATCCCATGGAGTGTTTTTAATTTGTTTGGCAAAAAACACTATCTGTCCAATATGGTAAGGGTAGTGGGAAAGCTGTCGGTTTATAGCTTCCATTACAGTATGTCCCTCATTTCTTATATAGATAATATCAGTCAGGTTTTCAGGAGTAAGGCTGTTTATAGTATTAAAGAAGCATGACCACCCTTCTTCCCACAGTTGCATCAGGTTTTCTTTGTTTGTAATAGGCTGTTCAAACTCATCATCACGGTTTCTCCAGTCTTTTTCCCCATCTGTAGTTAGGAAATCAGTCCATCGTGACATCATGTTTCCGTGTAAGTGCTTTACAATTACAGCTATGCTGTTTGAGTCATCGTTAACAGTGTAAAAAAGCTGTTGTGGCTCCAGTTGTTCCATAGCCCTTTCGGCTACGTTTTTGTAGTACTCAAACTGTTTTTTTATACTGTCAAGATATTGTTTACTGATGCTCATTTTTATCTCCTTCAAAAAGACTTTTCATTATAGTTTTTATTCCTAAAAACATAAATACCATAGCGCTGATACAAATTATTATACCTACACCCAGTATAGGTACATAAAACGGGTGTCCCTGATTTTTAAAGGAACTGTGTATTATTACAGGTCCCATAACAAACATAGGTAATGCCCATCCTAAACGTGTAAGGCCTTTTACAAGTATTTTTTTATCTGTTGCCATAACCTTCTATTGCTTTCCTAACGTTTTGATGCTCCTGTAATAGTTTTTCTGCTTCTTCACGGGGGATGTTAAGTTCATCCATAATCATTCGCACACCTCTGTCTACAAGCTTATGGTTGCTTAGCTGCATGTCTACCATTTTATTCCCTTTTACACGACCCAACTGAATCATCACAGCAGTAGAAATCATATTAAGCACCAGTTTTTGTGCCGTACCGGCTTTCATGCGTGAGCTTCCTGTTACAAATTCAGGACCCACAACCACCTCAATAGGGTATTTGGCAGTTTGAGCTAACGGACTGCCCTCGTTACAGGTAATACATCCGGTAAGGATGTTATTCTCATTACATTTTTCAAGTCCGCTAATAACGTAAGGGGTAGTGCCCGAAGCCGCTATGCCTACTACAGTATCATTATCGTTTATGTTGTATTCTGAAAGATCTTTCCATGCCTGTTCCTTATCGTCTTCGGCAAACTCTACGGCTTTACGTATGGCAGTGTCGCCTCCGGCAATAAGACCGATAACCAAATCAAACGGTACACCAAAAGTAGGAGGACATTCGGAAGCATCTACAATTCCAAGTCTGCCACTGGTACCGGCACCTATATAAAATAAGCGTCCGCCATCTTTCATTCTTGGAATAATCTGTTCTATTAAGGCTTCAATTTGCGGTAGCGCCTTTTCAATAGCAAGAGGTACGGTTTTGTCTTCGTTGTTTATATTGTGAAGTAACTGTGAAACCGACATCTTTTCAAGATGCTCGTATTTTGAACTTTCCTCTGTAGTTTTGGTAAACGACATGAATAATTATGTTTTATGTTAAAATTGCAGAAAATAAGCCATAATAACTCCCAGTATAATAGCTAAAAGCTTGGCAAGGTTAAACTTGTGTCCTTCGTTACTTTCAAAAATAATGGTTGATGAAATGTGGAATAAAATACCAATAACAACAGCCGAAATTTCTGTAAAATAGTGTTCTATAAAATGTAATTGTTCTGACAGTAATGTTCCCAGCGGAGTCATAAAGGCAAATACAAGCATAAACAGCATAACGATGGTTTTATTAAGTCCGCTGTTTATAAAGAATGCCGTTAGTATAATGGCAATAGGGAAGTGATGTATGGCGATACCCCAAGCCATACCATGATGATGACTTACAGGCATGCCTTCCAGTAATGCATGTATACATAAACTTATAAAAAGGAGCCATGGCATTTTTGAGTGGTCATGCTCATTGTTGTGTCCACTTCCGTGTACATGTCCGTGCTCGGCACCTTTAGAGAAATATTCCAAAATAATCTGGAATATAATACCAGTCATTATGTATAGCCCTATAGGATTGTTGTGAGAATGGTCGTGGTCATGACCATGATGATCATGCAGACTTGCTTCATAAACTTCGGGCAACAGGTGCATAACGGTTAATGAAAGCAGGAACGCACCACTAAAAGCCAAGAGTAGCTTAAGGTTCTTACGGTTTGTAGGCTTTAATATTAAAGCCATTACATAACCTAAAATTACCGACAGTAAGGGCAATATATATATCATGGGTTATTTAAAAATCATTATTAAACGTTCAGATTCATTTTTGTAAAACTTATGCAGTTTATAGTCGCCAAAAACATCAAGCAGGTAAATACCTGCTTCTTCCATCATGGCTTCAAAATCTTCAAGGGTAAGGGCTTTTACCTTTTCGGTGAAATGGAATTGCTGCCCTTTATCGTTAAAATCAATTTCTTTTATAATATGGTTGTCTTCCACATAACGTTTTATGTGAAATTCGATACCGTCTATCACTTTGGTTTCCTGAGGGACTAAATCTGCAATTACTTTATGAACATTCATAAAATCAATAACTGCAAAACCATATTCGGTTAAGCTGTTGTGAATTGCTTTTAATGTTATAAGATTATCATCGTCGCTTTCAAAATAACCAAAACTGGTAAACAGGTTTAATATGGCATCATACTTTTCATTACATGTATCTCTCATGTCGTGCACTACAAAATGTAGTTTATCGTTAGTGTGTTTTGATGCCTCTTTTATGCTGTTTTCCGAAAGATCGGCTCCGGTTACATCATATCCAAGCTTATTTAAGTATATGGAATGACGACCTTTTCCGCAGGCTAAATCTAATATTTTAGCGTCTTCGGGGAGGTTTAAATAGCCTGTAATATTGTCCATAAAGAGCTGAGCCTCTTCATAGTCGCGGTCTTTATAGAGTATATGGTAATAGGGTGTATCGAACCAGGATGCAAACCAGTTGTTTGTTTCTTTTTGCATATTCATTTAATGTACCCGCAAATTTAGTTTATTTTTGCCAAGAATTTGAGCGTGAATTATGGAAAATAATTATACAATGATAGCCAAAACCTTTTTTGGTTTTGAGGAGATACTGGCAAACGAATTAAGAGCCCTTGGCGCGCAGGATGTTGAGCAGGGGGTAAGAATGGTTAGCTTTAAAGGGGATAAAGGTTTTATGTACAAAGCCAATATAGCCCTGCGTACAGCTTTAAAAATACTTAAACCGGTAAAAAGGTTTAAGGCTTATAACGATAAGAGCCTTTATAACGGAATTCAGTCGGTTGACTGGAGTGAGTACATTAATGTGAACGATACTTTTGTGGTTGATGTTACCCTGAGTTCAGATCATTTTAACCATTCTCAGTTTGTAGCCCTTAAATCTAAAGATGCTATTGTAGACCAGTTTAGGGATAAATTTGGTAAAAGACCAGATATTGATAAAAACTATCCTGATTTAAGGATAAATGTTCATATTCACGATGATCAGTGCTCGGTTGCGCTTGATACTTCGGGAGCATCGTTACACCACCGAGGGTATAGAACGGCTACTAACATAGCCCCAATAAACGAGGTGCTTGCTGCAGGTATGCTGTTACTTTCGGGCTGGAACGGGGATGGCGACTTTTTAGACCCAATGTGTGGTAGTGGTACTATACTGGCAGAAGCAGCTATGATTGCCTGTAACATTCCGGCAAATATTAATCGTAAAGAATTTGCCTTCGAAAAATGGCACGATTGGGATAACGATCTTTTTGATACCATAGTAGAATCGTTACTTAAAAAGACAAGAGAATTTCATTATACTATTAAAGGATATGATAAGGCTCCGTCGGCAGTAATGAAAGCTAAAGACAATATTAGGAATGCTAATCTTGATGAGTATGTAACTATATCGCAGGAAAACTTTTTTGAAACACAGAAACAAAGTAAAGGTCCGCTTCACATGGTGTTTAACCCGCCATACGGAGAACGACTTGATATTCATTTAGAGCGTTTTTACAGGGAGTTGGGTGATACTTTAAAACAGGGATACCCAAATACTAATGCATGGTTCATTACAGCTAATCTTGAGGCACTTAAATATGTAGGGCTAAAACCATCGCGTAAAATAAAACTGTTTAACGGTAAGCTGGAAGCAAGGTTGGTGAAGTATGAAATGTATGAAGGCAGTAAGCGTACCAAATTTCAAAACAGGGACTAAGTTTTAGTCCCTAAAAACTTAATTTTATAATATTCGGTAATACTGAAAAAAAAACAAATAGCTATGAGTAAAAAGAATAAGGCTTTATTATATAACTTTTTAGGATTTACATTTTTTTATTTTATAGTTTATATCCTTATTGTGACTTTTACTCACATGACAGGTTATATGGTTCCTGTAACATCAGCAGTGGTTTCAACAATATTATCTCCTAAATTCCAGGCAGTACGTTTTCAGGGTGGAGAAAAGATATTTATGAAATGGCTTTTTATAAAGGGGGTTAAGGAAGTAAAGTAACAACTAAACTTAATAAGTAAAGTGTTGCTACTGTAAGCCCCAATAAAACCAAACCATATATAAAATCAGAATCTTTATTAAGTCTTTCAATTATAGGTTCTTTACCATATAATGCTATAAATTTTAGCCTTATTGGTTTTTGGTATAAAAGGAATATTACAGGGGAAAGAGAAAGATAGAAAATAATATCTTTATCTTTTTCATCAGTATGGGAGGTTAGTAATAGTATAATACCGTAAATAGCTAGTATTACGGAAAAAACAAGGGCTTTTTTATACGCTTTTGGATGTTGTAGTAATTCATACTCACCGAACAGCAACAATCCATATCCGAAAAATACCAATACGTTATAGAGGGAAAAATTTTTATGTGAAAAAAGAGCAGTAGCTATTAGTATCATAACACAAATGGCAATTATGATGTTGAGCTGAAAGGAAGCCGATGACTCATTATTATCATTTGTTTTGTAGTTTTTCTTCTCTTTAGGTTTTATTATTTTTGAATGTTTGGAATCACTTAGCTTAAAATCAGGTAATGTAAAAATTACATCACTATTATTTATCTGTTTTGATTTTCCTCTAAAATCAAATTTTAAAACCTCATTATCTGTAGTTGTGGCATATACATTATCAGACTCTTTATCATTTTCATTAATAAAAATCATAGCCTCTTTTCCCGTAAAGTGACTTTCTAAAATAGTATAAGCTTTTAAGCTAATGTTATACTCAATTTTTATAGGAAATTTGATGTAATTAACAAGAAAGAAAAACAGCTTATTATCCAGTCTCTTATCTGCGATTATTATGTGTTTGTTATTGCTTACCGGGTTAATTTGGAATATAAAATCAGGATTAAGTACATCGCTATATCGTTCAATCCATTGCTCAAGTGCCTTAATAAGTAGGGCGTAAGTGCCTCCGGTAATATATATAGTGTTTTGTTTTATCTCCATTTTTTATGACTGAATAACGTTCACAAATATAGTTTGTTTGTTGCTAAAAAGTCGTAGTGATCAGTAAGGTCTGTACATGCAATATGATCAAAAAAGGCCTGCAAATTTTCTTTACAGACCTTTTCCTTCAATAACCTAAGTAACAAAAAATAACGTTATTATTGTTTTCAGGCCGGTTGAAGATTTTTTGTTAATAACCTATTCGGCTGAAGTTGGATTGTTTACGCATTTCTTTAATTAAACATCATAAAATTAAGTATTTAGAATATAAAATTTGGCTTTAGCAATAAAATTAACCTAGGTTTAACGTTTGTAGTAAAATAGCGTTAATAGTATGTTTAACAGTGTTAAAAAAACTGTGTTTACGGCTTTTCCCATAGGAGAGATATTGTATATTTGTTGAAAATTACCTAATTAGTGAACAACATCAATAAACTTAAAATATTTAACGATCCTATTTACGGATTTGTTTCTATTACCAATCCGCTTATTTACGACCTTATTCAGCATCCTTATTTTCAGCGTTTAAGGCGTATTTCCCAAATGGGAATGTCTTATCTTGTATATCCGGGAGCACACCACACCCGTTTTCATCATGCGTTAGGATGTATGCATATTATGCAGAAAACCGTTCAGGTACTCCGCTTTAAAGGAGTGGAAATATCTGAGGCGGAAGAAAACGCACTTTACATTGCCATTTTATTACACGATATAGGTCACGGGCCTTTCTCTCACGCTATGGAGCATAGCATAGTGGAAGATGTTAACCATGAATCTATCTCTTTATTATTTATGGATAAGCTAAACCGTGAGTTTAACGGAGAGCTTGATCTTGCTATAAAAATATTTAAAGGAGAGTACCACAGGAAGTTTATGCTTCACCTTATTTCCAGTCAGCTTGATATGGACAGGATGGATTACCTGAAACGTGATAGTTTCTACTCGGGTGTTGCCGAGGGTAATATCAATTCAGAAAGGCTTATCCAGATGCTGGATGTGCAAAACGATATGCTGGTAATAGAGGAGAAGGGTATATACTCTGTAGAGAAATTCCTTGTAGCCCGTAGGCTAATGTACTGGCAGGCTTATTTACATAAAACCAGCCTTGCTGCCGAATTGGTACTGACTAAAATACTTAAAAGGGCAAAAGAGCTAACTCAACACGGCAGGATACTTACAGCCAGTAGTCCGTTACAGTTTTTCCTTCAAAATAAAATATCTCTTGAAGATTTTAATGATAAGGTATTGTACACTTTCTCAATGCTGGACGATTTTGATGTTATTTCTGCTATCAAGGAATGGCGTTTTGAAGACGATTTTGTGCTGAGTCATTTATGCACAATGATAATAGACAGGGATCTTCCTAAAATCAGATTACAGTCTGACAAGGTAAGTAAAGAAGAAGTAAAAAAGCTTAAGGATGAGTTTGTGTTGAAATATAAACTTAGTGAAAAAGAGGCCGACTACTTCGTTTTTAAAGGTAAAATTAAAAACCAGGCATATAATAAAACCGGAGAACCGATACATATATTGAAGAAAGACAGAAGTGTGGAAGATGTTGTTGAGGCTTCAGACCAACTGAACCTTAAAGCATTATCTAAACCTGTTACTAAGTATTACCTGTGCTTTCCAAAAGTGCTTTTGGAAAAAGCAGTCATTTAATTAAATTTTATATTTTTGTCGGGATGAAATTTACAGCAGAACAAATAGCGGGTATTTTAGAAGGAGATGTTGTGGGGAATCCGGAAGCGGAAGTTCATACTCTTGCTAAAATTGAGGAGGGTATTGAAGGTTCTCTTACTTTTTTAGCAAATCCAAAATACTCACCATATATATACACTACAAAAGCAACCATTACTATTGTTAACAGGACTTTTGAGCCTGAATCAGAACTTAGCACTACACTTATAAAGGTAGACGATGCTTACAAATCGTTCTCTAAGTTACTTGAGTACTACAATCAGGTTAAGCTTATGAAATCAGGTATTGAGCAACCTTCTGTATTGTCAGACAATGTTGAGTATGGAGAAGGTTTGTATCTTGGTAGTTTTTGTTACATAGGTAAAAATGTTAAAATAGGTAAAAACGTAAAAATTTATCCTAACAGTTTTGTGGGTGATAATGTTACCATTGGTGACAACTGTATTCTTTTTGCAGGAGTAAGAGTGTATTCTGAAACTGTTATGGGAGATAACTGTACTATCCATTCGGGGGCTATTATTGGTTCTGACGGATTTGGATATGCACCTAATGAAGAAGGAGAATACCATAAAGTACCTCAAATAGGGAACGTTATACTTGAAGATAATGTAGATGTGGGAGCCTGTACTACTATTGACAGAGCAACACTGGGCTCTACAGTTATTAAAAGAGGTGTTAAGCTGGATAACCAAATACAAATTGCACACAATGTTGTAATAGGTGAAAATACGGTCATAGCGTCGCAAACCGGTATTGCGGGATCTACCAAAATAGGTAAGAGCTGTATTATAGGTGGTCAGGTTGGTATAGTAGGTCACATTACCATAGGTAATAATGTACGCATACAGGCACAATCGGGAGTATCTAAAAACCTTGCTGATGGTGAAACTGTACAGGGTACACCTTCATTGGGATATTCTGACTTTAATAAGTCATATGTACACTTTAAAAATCTGCCTAAAATAGTTGCAGATGTAGAGGATATAAAACAACAAATCAAACAATAATAAAAATAGATTTATGGTTAAGCAAACCACAATCAAAAGTGAAATTTCATTAAAAGGAGTAGGACTTCATACAGGTAAAGAAGTAACTATGACTTTTAAGCCTGCACCGGTAAACAACGGATATACTTTTGTAAGGGTAGACCTTGAAGGACATCCTATTGTAGAGGCAGATGCCAACTATGTAGTAAACACGCAAAGAGGTACAAACCTTGAAAAGAATGGAGTTAAAATACAAACTTCAGAGCACGTTCTTGCTGCATTTGTGGGTTGCGATGTTGATAATGTTATTATAGAGCTGGATGCTTCTGAGCCACCTATTATGGACGGTTCTTCCAAATACTTCGTAGAGGCTGTTGAAAAAGCCGGAGTAGAGGAGCAGGATGCTGAAAGAAAAGTATATGTGGTAAAAGAGGTCATCTCTTATACTGATGAAACTACAGGAAGCGAAATTATAGTTATGCCTTCTGACGAGTATCAGGTAACCACAATGGTTGATTTTGGTACTAAAGTTTTAGGTACTCAAAACGCAACTTTAAAAAGCCTAAAAGATTTTAAAGCTGAAATTGCAGATGCAAGGACTTTTAGTTTCCTTCATGAGCTAGAAACGCTTTTAAATAATGGACTTATAAAAGGTGGTGATCTTAACAATGCTATTGTTTATGTGGATAAGGAAATATCTCCTGAAACAATGGAAAACCTTAAGGTTGCTTTTGGTAAAGACTCTATTGCGGTTAAACCAAATGGTATCCTTGATAACCTTACGCTTCATTACCCTAATGAAGCTGCACGTCACAAATTGCTTGATGTGATTGGCGACCTTGCACTTGTAGGTACAAGAATTAAAGGTAAAATCATAGCAAATAAACCAGGACACTTTGTAAACACTCAGTTTGCTAAAAAACTGTCTAAACTGGTAAAAATAGAACAACGTAACCAGGTACCTGTTTTCGATTTGAATCAGGAACCACTTATGGATGTGAACAAAATTATGAGCATGCTGCCTCACCGTCCGCCATTCTTATTGGTAGATAAGATACTTGAGATGAGTGAGAGCCACGTAGTAGGGCTTAAAAACGTTACAATGAACGAGAGCTTCTTTGTAGGTCATTTCCCTGGTGCTCCGGTAATGCCGGGAGTGCTTATTGTAGAGGCTATGGCTCAAACAGGCGGTATATTAATATTAAGTTCTGTACCAGACCCTGAGAACTACCTTACTTATTTTATGAAAATTGACAACGTTAAGTTTAAGCAAAAGGTATTACCTGGAGATACACTTATATTTAAGTGTGACCTTATTTCTCCTATAAGGAGAGGTATTTGCCACATGCAGGCTAATGCCTATGCAAACGGTAAACTTGCAGCAGAAGCAGAACTAATGGCGCAAATTGTCAAAAACAGTTAAACAAGACTTTATGAATCAACCTTTAGCATATGTACATCCGGGGGCTAAAATAGCCAAAAATGTAGTGATAGAGCCTTTTACTACCATTCACAATAATGTAGTAATTGGGGAAGGCACCTGGATAGGATCAAACGTGACCATTATGGAAGGAGCACGTATTGGTAAAAACTGTAACATATTTCCGGGGGCAGTAATCTCTGCACCACCACAGGATTTAAAATATCAGGGAGAAGATACCACTGCCGAAATTGGAGATAACACAACCATCAGGGAGTGTGTAACAATTAACAGAGGTACTATTGACAGAATGAAAACCGTAATTGGTAATAACTGTCTTATCATGGCTTACTCTCACGTTGCTCACGATTGTTTTGTGGGTAACTTTTGTATTTTCTCTAATAATACTAACTTAGCAGGACACATAACAGTGGGCGACTATGTTGTATTAGCAGGTTTAACAGCTGTACACCAGTTTTGTACTATTGGTAACCATGCTTTTGTAACCGGTGGTTCGTTAGTACGTAAGGATGTTCCTCCGTTTGTAAAAGCTGCAAGGGAGCCACTTTCTTACGTTGGAATCAACTCTGTTGGGCTTAGAAGAAGAGGGTTTACTTCAGAAAAGATAAGCGAAATACAAAACATATATCGTATTCTTTACCAAAGAAATTACAATACAACTCAGGCTATCGAAATTATTGAGGCCGAAATGGAAGCTACACCGGAACGTGATGAAATTATCATGGCGGTTAGAAACTCATCAAGAGGTATAATGAAAGGATATACAGGAATGTATTAATACATTTTTGTAAGGGTGAAAATACAGACACAAGCAAACAAAGTAATAAAATTTTAACAGCAAGTAATAATGGCTAGTACATCAGACATTCGCAACGGACTATGTATTAAATACAATAACGATATCTACAAGATTATCGAATTCTTACACGTTAAGCCAGGTAAAGGACCGGCTTTCGTAAGAACAAAACTAAAGAGCTTAACTACAGGTAAAGTACTTGATAATACTTTCTCAGCAGGTCATAAAATTGAAGACGTAAGGGTAGAAACTCACAAATTCCAGTATTTGTATCCTGAAGGAGATCTTTTCCACTTTATGCATGCCGAAACGTATGAGCAAATTTCTCTTCAAAGGGATATTCTAGATGCACCTGATCTTTTAAAAGAAGGAGAAATGGTAATGGTTATCATTAATACTGAAACGGATGCTCCACTATCTGTAGATATGCCGGCTTCTGTTATTCTTGAAGTTACTTATGCTGAACCTGGTGTTAAAGGTAACACTGCAACAAATGCAACTAAGCCAGCTAAGGTTGAAACAGGTGCATCTGTAAACGTTCCTCTGTTTATTAACGAAGGTGATAAAATTAAAATTGATACTGCAACAGGCTCTTATGTTGAGCGTGTTAAAGAATAATTTATACAACAGGCCAGTTTAAAATAATTTAAACTGGCTTTTTTATCTTAATCCATTTTCATTTTTATGAAATTCCCTAAAGTTTATCCTATTAAGGAAATCGCAGCAATAATTGATTGTGATTTTGTAGGTGATGAGAACTTCCCGGTACACGGTATGAATGAAATTCACGTGGTTGAACGGGGAGATATAGTTTTTGTAGATCATCCTAAATATTATGATAAGGCATTACAGTCGGCAGCGACCATTGTACTTATCAATAAAGAAGTAGATTGCCCTGAAGGTAAAGCACTTTTAATTTCAGACGATCCGTTTAGGGATTTCAATAAACTCACCAAACATTTTCAGCCTTTTAAAGCAGCAGGAGCAGCTATAGCTCCTACAGCTAAAATTGGTGAAGGCACTGTTATACAGCCTAACGTTGTTGTTGGTGAAAATGTCACTATTGGTAAAAACTGCCTTATTTATTCTAACGTTGTGATTTATGACAATGCTGTTATAGGTGATAATGTGATTATACATGCAGGTACCATTTTAGGAGCCGATGCTTTTTATTACAAAAAGCGTCCTGAAGGATTTGATCAGTTACTTTCAGGTGGTCGTGTTGTGATTAAAGACAACGTAGGTATTGGTGCATTATGTACCATAGACAGGGGAGTAACAGGCGACACTACCATTGGTGAAGGTTCTAAAATTGACAATCAGGTGCATATAGGTCATGATACTGTAATAGGTAAAAAATGTCTTATTGCTGCACAAACCGGTATAGCAGGTTGTGTTATTATTGAAGATGAAGTTACAATTTGGGGTCAGGTTGGTACTACCAGCGGTATTACTATAGGTAGTAAAGCAGTGTTACTGGCACAGTCGGGCATTAGTAAATCTCTTGAAGGCGGAAAAGTATATTTTGGCTATCCTGCAGAAGAATCGAGAGAAAAGCTAAAACAACTTGCACATATCAAACGTATTCCCGAAATTTTAGAAAAATTAAAAAAATAAGATATGGGAGCTAAAGAACTGGTTTTGGAGTATTATAATTCACATGCTTATGCAAACGCAGAAGCCCTGAAACGTTTTATTCATAACGACATTGTATTGCAATGGAACAGTTCTAAAGGCTATCTAGAGCTTGATAAGGATGATTTACTGGCTTTAGCTGCCGAACTGAATAAATCTTATATTTCATCGCGTGTAAATATATCTCATATTATTGAGGAAGGGAATACTGTTAGCGTACGCTATACCCATTATGTACATGCTTTTGAAAACCCTGATGAAGAAATGGTTTTGGCTAATTTTATGGTTATCTGGGAAATAAAAGACAATCAGTTTTATAAAGGTTTTTTAATGAGTCAGTTAGCTTAATAGTTGATTTCTCTATGAAAGTAAACGACCTGTTGGTTATCATTCTGTCAAAAAAATATAAAGAAAAAAGCGTAGGCTTTTTTTAATGAATTAAGTGTATAAAAATCAAAAAAAGCTTTATATATAATTAGTAAAAAGCTATTTTTGCATTGCGATTTAAAAAATAATTTAAAAAATATATCATGAGTGTTCTGGTTAATAAAGATTCCAAAATAATTGTTCAGGGATTCACAGGAAGCGAAGGTACTTTCCACGCTACCCAAATGATTGAATATGGCACTAACGTAGTAGGTGGTGTAACACCGGGTAAAGGTGGTACTACTCACTTAGATCGTCCTGTATTTAATACTGTAAAAGATGCAGTTGAAGTTGCAGGTGCTGATACATCTATCATATTTGTTCCGCCGGCATTTGCTGCTGATGCAATTATGGAAGCTGCTGAGGCAGGTATCAAAGTAATTATTGCTATTACAGAAGGTATCCCTGTTGCAGACATGATCAAAGCTTATGACTACATACAAGGTAAAGACTGTCGTTTAGTAGGTCCTAACTGTCCTGGTGTTATTACTCCGGGTGAGGCTAAAGTTGGTATCATGCCAGGTTTCGTATTCAAAAAAGGTAATGTAGGTATCGTTTCTAAATCAGGTACTCTTACTTATGAAGCTGCAGACCAGGTTGTAAAACAAGGTTTAGGTATTACTACAGCTATCGGAATTGGTGGTGATCCAATCATTGGTACTACTACTAAAGAGGCTGTTGAGCTTTTAATGAATGACCCTGAAACTGAAGCTATCATCATGATAGGTGAGATTGGTGGTCAACTTGAGGCTGATGCTGCTAAATGGATTAAAGCTGACGGTAACAGAAAACCTGTTATTGGTTTCATTGCCGGAGAAACTGCTCCTAAAGGTAGAACAATGGGTCACGCAGGTGCGATTGTTGGAGGTGCTGACGATACAGCAGAAGCTAAAAAACGTATCATGAGCGAAAACGGTATCCACGTTGTTGATTCTCCAGCTGAGATAGGTAAAAAAGTAAAAGAAGTTTTAGGATAATTTCTTTAGATCATAAAATTAAAGCCTCACATTGTGAGGCTTTTTTTATGGCTAAAACTTATATTGTAGTATGTTTTATAATGATAATATGAAAAAAGCATTTCCGCCCCTGGTACATAGTAAATGTACTATACTGATACTTGGTACTATGCCGGGCGAAAAGTCGCTTGAATTGGGAGAATATTACGGTAATAGAGGAAACCAGTTTTGGAAACTGATGTATAATGTATTGAATGAAGATTTTTCATTAGATTATGAGAACCGAAAATCACTTCTTGGCAAGTATAATATAGCTTTATGGGATGTGCTTGAGTTTTGCGAAAGGCAGGGTAGTCTTGACAGTAATATTAAAAATGAGATACCTAATAATTTTGATGATTTCTACAATAATCATCCTGATATAAAGCATGTGCTTTTCTCCAGTAAAAATGCGGCTGTATATTATGATAAGTATGTTGGACGCAAAGACAATCTCAATTATGATGTATTACCTTCCCCAAGCGGAGCTAATGCAACTAAATCATTTGTTGAGAAACTTGAGATATGGACAAAAAAAATTTTGCCACTGACTTAAAAAAATCAATGGCAAAATATTTTCTTCATGATATCTTTAAATTGCTCACGAAGTAAAATACCTCCTTAACCGTCTTTGGCGGTAGCTTCTAACGCTTACCTCAATAAGGAGCTTTAGCCTGTTTTTTAAGTTAGTCCATTTCATAATACTGTGGGGTTGATTTTGATAGTTGCAAGTTCAGTATTTATAAATTAAATATTTCTAATTTTATATTAAATTTTTATTAAAAGTATTTCTTAATTAAGTGTTTGTTTTTCAAAATATTAACGATAGTATTCTTATAATATTGTGTTTTATTACAATAATACTTACGTAATTATTCGTTAAATGGTTTTATTTTTAAAAGGATGTGTTAAAAAAAGCTACCCTAAGGCAGCTTTTTTTTAGTATTTTGTTAACTCTCAACAGCAAACTGAGAATAGTATAGGTTTTTGTAATACCCTTCATCTTTATTGATGAGCTCGTAGTGTGAACCTGCTTCTACAATCTTACCTTTATCCATTACAATAATCTTATCGGCATTAATAATGGTGGCTAGTCTGTGGGCGATAACAATAGATGTTCTTCCCTGTGTAATGGTGTCGGTAGCATTTTGAATAAGTTCTTCAGAATAAGTATCTATTGAAGATGTTGCTTCATCTAATATCAATATGCTTGGGTTACTCACATAAGCTCTTAGAAAGGCTATAAGCTGTCGCTGACCTGACGAAAGCATTACACCGCGTTCTTTTACATTATAATCATAACCGTTAGGTAATGACATGATAAAATCATGAACACCAATATTTTTTGCAGCCGTTATAACCTGTTCTCTGGTTATATTAGGATCATCCAGTGTAATGTTGTTATAGATAGTATCGGCAAAAAGGAAAACATCCTGTAAAACCACAGCTATCTGTTTTCTAAGGCTTTCCAGGGTAAACTCATTAATATTGGTACCATCTATACAAATTGTACCACTATCTATTTCGTAAAAACGGTTCAAAAGGTTTATAATTGTCGATTTACCTGCACCGGTAGCACCAACTATAGCAATGGTTTCGCCTTCTTTTACATCAAGATTAATTCCTTTAATTACTTCTTCATTCTCAATATAGCTGAAACGTACATCTTTAAAGTTCAGGTTTCCTTTAAAGTGAGTGGCTATAAGAGTACCTGCGTCCTGTATTTTCATTTCTGAGTCAAGTAGCTCTAATACCCTGTCGGAAGCAATTATACCCATTTGAAGCTCGTTAAACTTATCGGCAATTTGCCTTAATGGGTTAAAAAGCATACTTATAAACATAGTGTAGGCAAACAAATCACCAAATGTGGTTATGTTGTCTCCGTTAAGAATATTTAAACCTCCGTACCATATAATAACACCTAATGTGATAGACGAAATAATATCGGCAATAGGAAAGAAGATGGAGTTATATAAAATGTTTTTTAACCAGGCTTTATTATGTTTTCTGTTAATGTCCTTAAACTTTTCATACTCAATTTTCTCACGGTTAAAAAGCTGAACGATTTTCATACCGGTAAGCCTTTCCTGTACAAAGGTGTTAAGGTTTGATATTTGGGCACGAACCTCCTCAAATGCAGCTTTCATTTTGATTTGGAAAATTCGGGTAGCATATAGTAAAACAGGCATTGCCAGTAATACGATAAAGGTAAGCTTCCAGTTCATGTAGAACATAAAGCCCAGTATAACAATCATTTTAAGCAGGTCACTAATAATCATGAACAGCCCCTGACTGAAAATCCTGGCGATAGATTCGATATCAAAAACAGTACGGGTAACCAGTTTACCTACAGGTTCGTTATCAAAAAACTTCATTTTGAAACGTGAAATCTGACTGAAAAGTTTTTCACGAATATCCTTAACGATATCCTGTCCCAACCAGTTTGCCCAGTAAACAAAGTAAAACTGTGAGGCTACCTCAAGCATTAAAACAGCTCCCATTGCAATAATGTAATACAACAGGCCTGTTTCATCTTTTGGGCTAATATATTCGTCTACCGTTCTTTTTAAAAGGTATGGCCTAAGGGCAGCAAAAAGCGATAGCGATATTGCAAAAAAGATAACAGCATTATAGCGGGCCCTGTAAGGTTTGGTAAACTTTAGTACTTTTTTTAGTGATGTGGATTTTATTGCTTTCATATTATTTCTTGATCGATGTATGGATAAGCTACCTTGGTTAGGTACAATCCATGTGCGGGAACCGAGAAGCCAGCTTTATTCCTGTCGCGACTCTCTATAATTTCCCTAAATTCCTGTAAGGTTAATTTGCCTTGTCCTACATTTACCAATGTTCCTACAATGGCCCTTACCATATTTCTTAAAAATCTGTCGGCAGCAACGGTAAATACCAATTTGTTGCCATTTTGTTGCCAGTTAGCTTCCATCATTACGCAGTTAAATGTTTTGACATCAGTATGCGTTTTGGAGAAGCATTTAAAATCTTTATACTCAAAAAGGATTTTGGCAGCCTCGTTCATTTTATCTATATCCAGCTTGTGGAAATAATACCAACTGGCTTCGTTATCAAAGGCATCCTTAAAAGTATGTATATGATATTCGTAGGTACGGCTGGTAGCATCAAAACGGGCATGCGCATCGTCATGTAGTGGTATTATCCTGTAAACCACTATATCTTTTGGTAAAAATGCATTGAGTTTTTTTGTCCAGAAGCTACTGTCCAGTTCTCTATCAAAATCAAAATGGGCATACATTTGTTTTGCATGCACACCTGTATCTGTACGGCCGGCCCCTGTAACATCTATAGGTTGTTTTAGCAGGGTAGAGAGGGCTTTATTTAATACTTCCTGTACCGATATACTGTGTGGCTGATACTGCCACCCGTGATAGTTTTTTCCGTTATAAGCAAATTCAATAAAATACCTCAAAACCTGTAGCTAATTTTTTATGCAAAGATACTATTTTTTGGGTATTGACGGCGCAAAGTTACAGACAGGCAAAGTAACAAATTATATTTTTTAACAGTGTTAAATAGAGGTTAGTTTTATTGTTTATTTTTAGGTTTTTCTCCGTCAATACTTACATCTACAATAATAAGTTCTTCTATGCCTTTAAGTATATTTGTAACAGGTAATGCTTTTTTTCTTAATGTTTTACCCATAAATGTGCCATTTACAAGATAAACTTTCCATTTGTTGTTTTTTCTTATCTCTTTCTCAGTATAAGTTAAAATGGCACTGGTATCTATTATGTTTTTTAAATTGATAAATTCCTTTTTGTTGGCTAACAGTATATCATTAAAGTTATTTTTATTGATTTCTTCAATATCATCAAGCATGTCTTCATGACAATTGAGAACATAAACTGAATCATTTAGTATATTATGTAAAAATACACGGGGTATACCTACAGAATCAAAAGTAGCCTGTATGCCTTCCCAGTTTTTAAAAGCATAGATATTTACTTTCTTATCAGTTGTTTCAAAATACGGTTTGTAATATTCTACTCTTTTGTCATTAGGCACATAGGTTTCAAAATTTTTTATGCCATAAATTATTTTAGCAATAGGAGTGCATGAAGCTAAAAAAACAAAACTTAATACTATTAGTGTCTTTATGTATGTTTTATTCTTTGTCATTAAATAATATAGATTTTACCCCAACCATCCCTCACGATCAAGACTTCGGTACTGTATGGCTTCCGATATATGTTGTGGTTCGACATTCGTTGAGCCTTCTAAATCGGCAATAGTACGGGACACTTTTAAAATCCTGTCGTATGCACGAGCCGAAAGGTTAAGCCTTTCCATAGCTGTTTTTAAAAGCTGTAATGAAGTTTCGTCAAGATCGCAATACTCACGTATCTGTTTGGTATTCATCTGGGCGTTGTAATGTATGTTTTCCAGATGTGCAAAACGATTTGTTTGTATCTCTCTGGCTTCCATAACTCTTTTCCTGATGTCTGTACTGCTTTCAGCTTTTTGTTTGTCTGATAGTTTTTCAAAAGGTACAGGCGTAACTTCAATATGTATATCAATCCTATCTAATAGCGGACCCGATATTTTGCTCATATAACGTTGCATTTCATGTGGTGACGAACTTACCGGAGCATCGGGGTCATTGAAATATCCACCCGGACTAGGGTTCATACTGGCTACCAGCATAAATGATGACGGATAGGTAATTGTAAATCGGGCACGGGAAATGGTAACTTCCCTGTCTTCTAATGGCTGACGCATAACCTCGAGTACGGTTCGTTTAAACTCGGGTAACTCGTCCAAAAACAATACGCCGTTATGTGCCAGCGAAATTTCACCCGGTTGTGGGAAGGTTCCGCCTCCCACGAGTGCAACATCAGAGATTGTATGATGAGGATTTCTGAAGGGACGTTGGTTCATTAGTCCTACATCTTTTATCTTACCGGCAACACTATGGATTTTTGTTGTTTCCAGTGCTTCCTTGAGCGTCATAGGAGGGAGTATACTTGGCAGTCGTTTGGCGAGCATGGTTTTACCTGCTCCCGGCGGACCTATAAGTATAATGTTGTGCCCGCCTGCTGCTGCAATCTCCATACATCGTTTTATACTTTCCTGTCCCTTAACATCGGCAAAATCAAATTCAGGGAAATCAAGTGTTTTATAAAATTCTTCGCGGGTATTGATTACGGTAGGCTGTAATGTAGCTTTCCCGCTAAAAAAGTCAATTATTTCGGTAACATTTTCTATTCCGTATACATCAAGTCCGCTAACAATAGCAGCTTCCTTTACGTTTTGTTTCGGAAGGAAAAAACCTTTAAAACCTTCTTCCTTGGCTTTAATAGCAATAGGGAGTACCCCTTTAATAGGCTGTAAGCTTCCGTCAAGCGAAAGCTCTCCCATTATGATGTATTTATCAACTTCTTCAGACGGGATTTGTCCTGAAGCAGCCAATATGCCTACAGCCAGAGTAAGGTCGTAAGCAGATCCTTCCTTTCTTAAATCGGCCGGAGCCATATTGATGGTAATTTTTTTTCCGGGTAACTGGTAGCCATTGTTTTTTAAGGCCGCAGCAATACGATAACTACTTTCTTTAACTGCATTATCGGGTAATCCTACAAGGTGATATCCTATTCCTTTATCAATATTAACCTCTACGGTTATGGTTGTGGCTTCAACACCAAATACGGCGCTTCCAAATACTTTTATGAGCATATAATTAAATTAAATGGCTTATACTTAATTTTTTATGTAGTGAGATAACAGAGTAGTTATGGGTAATTAGACGCATAGGCCATAAACCCGGATTAAGAAGTAAAAAACAAAAGTTTTTCATGTATAGGTAAGGTTGATTTTAAAGTGCTTAAAAATAGCAAAAAATTATATGTGTAAGTTAATTATGTCCTGTAAAAACTAATTTTCTTACTACCTTTAGTAGATAACCAAGAATAATAACTAAAATGGCAAACAATAAACTGGTAGTAATAGGAGGAGATGCAGCCGGAATGACTGCCGCATCAAAAGTAAGAAGGGAGCAGCCCGAGAGGGAAATAATTGTTTTTGAAAAATCTGACTTTACTTCTTATTCTGCCTGTGGGATACCTTATTTTATTTCGGAAAAAGTAAAAACCTATCAGGAGCTTATAGTTCGTGATCCCGATACTTTCAGGAATAAATATCATATAGATGTACGAACGCAACATTTAGTACTATCGGTAGATACCGATAATAAAAAGATAAAAGTACTGAATAAGAAAACCGATGATGAATTTTGGGAAAGCTATGACCAGTTAATGATTGCTACAGGGGGAAAGGCGTTTTGCCCTGATGTGGCAGGATATGACTCTGAAAACGTATTTGGTGTTACCACGCTTAAAAGCGGAATTAATATAGAACGTTATATTGAAGATAAAAAGCCTCAAAACGCTGTTATAGTAGGCGGGGGGTATATAGGTCTTGAAATGGCGGAATCTCTTTTGGAACGGGGACTTAATGTATCATTAATAAATCGATCAGAACAGGTAATGAATACGCTTGATCCCGATATGGGAGCTTTGGTATCTGAAGCTTTGAGGGGGCTGGGTATCAATTTATTTTTAAGTGAAGTACTCATAGGATTTGATGTTAAAGAAGGTAAGGTAATTGCAGTGATAACTGATAAACAAAGTATACCTACCGATATTGTGATACTCGGTATGGGATCGCGTCCTAATACTGATTTTCTTGAAGGTAGTAAGATTGAACTGGGAGTTCGTGGAGCAATAAAAGTAGATGGACAGTTACGTACTAATATTCCTGATGTTTGGGCAGCGGGTGACTGTACCGAATCGTTACACTTAGTAAGTAAAGAACATGTTTATATAGCATTGGGTACCATAGCTAATAAAACCGGACTGGTAGCGGGTAGTAGTATATCTGGTGAGAAAACGGTTTTCCCTGGTGTTGTAGGTACTGCCGTATGTAAAATATGTAGTTATGAGGTTGCCCGAACAGGACTCCTTGAAAAGCAATTACAAAAGCTTAATATTGATTATGTAAAGGCCACTATTGAAAGCCGTACCAGAGCGCATTATTACCCCAACTCTAAAAAGATTGTAGTTAAATTACTAGCCGAAAAGAACAGCGGAAGATTACTGGGTGGACAGATAATAGGTGAGGAGGGAGCTGCAAAACGTATAGATGTTCTGGCAACTGCTTTGACTCATAATCTTACCCTGCAAAATATTATTGATTTGGATTTATCTTATGCGCCTCCATTTTCTCCGGTTTGGGACCCTGTGCAAACAGCAGCCAGAAAACTTATAAATAGTATATAAAATAAAAAAGCCCTCTTATTGAGGGCTTTTTTATTATTTTTCAAAGTTTGCGATTCCTGATTGTAACCATTCAAGATATTCTTCAACATCTGGAGTGTAACCTACAGGATCGTTTAGGTTTTCTTCTTCCAGGTTTATTAGAACATAGTATGGTTGTGCATTAGCCTTATATCTTGTGATTTCAAAATCACTCCATTTGTTACCAATGGTTTCTATTTTCTTACCAGTAGTTTCAGATATGTACTTTTCACTTTCCGGTAGTTCTTTTTTATAGTCAACGTATAGAGAAATCAATACTATATCATTTTTAAGGATTGACATAATACGCTCATCAGACCATACATAATCTTCCATTTTACGGCAGTTTACACAGGCATAACCGGTAAAATCAATCATAACAGGCTTGTTTACCTCTTTAGCATAAGCCAGACCTTCGGCGTAATCTTCAAAAGCTATAATGTTATGCGCACCAAGTTTAGCTCCTTTAGGAAGTTTTGTGTCTTCTGATGAAGATACTACAGCTCCGCCTCCGCCAAATCCGTGTGGAGATTCGCTGTAGTGCATTGGAGGAGGGAATCCGCTAATTAGTTTTAAAGGTGCACCCCATAGCCCCGGTATAAGGTAAATTGTAAATGTTAATGTAAGTAGCCCCATAAATAATCTTCCTACAGAAATAGATTGTAATGGGCTATCATGAGGTAAAGTAATTTTACCGAAAAGATATAGCGATAATACTCCGAATACAGCAATCCAGATTGCTAGGAAAGTTTCTCTTTCAAGTATATGCATTTGAAGAACAAGATCTGCATTGGAAAGAAATTTGAATGCAAAAGCAAGTTCAAGGAAGCCCAAAAATACTTTTACGGTATTAAGCCACCCACCTGATTTGGGTAAACTGTTTAACCATCCCGGGAACATTGCAAAAAGCATAAATGGTAAAGCTAATGCTAATGAAAAACCGAACATTCCCACAATTGGAGCTATTCCTCCTTTAGATGCCGCTTCCACCAGTAGTGTACCTACAATAGGTCCTGTACACGAGAATGATACAATTGCAAGAGCAAGCGCCATAAAAAGAATCCCGATTATACCACCTCTGTCTGCCTGACGATCTACTTTATTAGCCCATGAGTTAGGCAGCATGATTTCGAAAGCACCAAGGAAAGAAGAGGCAAATACAACAAGCAGTACAAAGAAAGCAATATTGAATATAACATTTGTTGAAAGGGCGTTAAGAGCGTCAGCACCAAATATGGCTGTTACAAGCGAACCTAAAACAACATAAATTACAATAATTGAAATACCATAAATGAAAGCATTTTTTATACCGGCAGCTTTTGTTTTGCTCTGTTTGGTAAAAAAGCTTACGGTCATAGGTATCATCGGGAATACACATGGTGTAAGTAGGGCTGCAAAGCCCGAGAAAAATGCTATGATGAAAATAGTGAACAAACCTCTTTCATCATCTTTTTTTTTGTTGTCATCTCCGGTTGCAGGAGAACTATCCTTAACTTCTGATTTATTAGTTTCAGGTTGAACTATAATCTCCTCAAAAGATTTAACTTCCTGAGAAGTAAGCTCTTTTAAGTTGAAAACAAAAAGATTCTCTCCCTGAATACATGACTCTTTACATACCTGATAGTATAGGCCAACCTGTACAATAGTGTTATCAGGATTACTTACTTTTATGGTTTGTTTAAGTTCGGCTTTGTTAGAGAAGAAAGTTTCTTCTACTTCAAAAATATCATTGTACTCTTTATGGGTTTCACTTTCTTCGGCCTTACCAACGGCTTCAAAGTTATTTTCAGCATTATTGAATTCAACTTCTAACGGAAGTCCGCCACCATCGGCAGAAAACTGTGAATACATGTGCCAGTTCTCTTCAATAGTAGCATTGAAAATAAGAACATACTCGGTATCTGATTTTTTCTCAATCTTTGAGGTCCATTTTACAGGCTCAATAATTTGTGCTTTACCCGCTATAAAAGAGAGTAATAAAAAGAATAATAAAGCAGTTTTTTTCATTGGTTTATAAAACTTCTATTTTTATAATTTGAGTTGTTTTATCGGTTACTTTAAATCGCTCGTCAGCACGTTTATTAATAATCCACACAATTTGATTACCAGAACAAAGTAGCCAGGTTTTCTCTTTTTCACTTAAAGACATCTTTTCATCTTTAAAATATTTAGAAACCTTTTTCTTTTGTCCATTCATGCCGGCAGGGAAAAAATAGTCACCTTCAATCCATTTCCTTGCAAATAACGGGAATTTTAATGTATCGGCATCAACATAAATTGCGTTATTCGCATATTTTTTTAATGTTTTATTAACATTTGTCAATCTCATAGCGAAGGGTTGTGATATTTCGGTAGTTCCTTCGGGTATTTCATAAACATTTGTAACACTTTCTTCAACAGGTTCCAGTATTAGTTGTTCCCTGTCTTTTAAAAGGCGGTAGCCATTAGCCAGTACCTGTTTGCCAGATTGTGCTTCGTTAAGGCTATAAATATCTTCCCAAGCCGTAAAACCAAGCGGGGCAAGCCACTGGTATAAATAGGCTTTATAGTTTGGTAGTCTTTTCAGTTTACTAATATTAATCAGTTTTTGACTGTACTGTTCGCTTACTACCTGTTTGTAAACCAATATAGCGGCATCATCGGCTAACGATTGTGATTGCTTTAAGTGATTTAAAGTATCCTGAAACGATTCCAGAAACGATGGGTTGAGTGATTTTAAAACCGGAACCACATCATGCCTTAGTTTGTTTCTTAAATACTTATCGCTTGCATTGCTGCTATCTTCTCTCCAAGTGATGTTATTCTCCTTTGTATATTGTTCAATTTCATTTCTACTGAAAGGAAGTAGCGGGCGCACAATTTTGTCATTTTGCTGTGGAATACCCGTTAACCCATCAAGACCTGTGCCACGAGTAAGATTAATTAGAAAAGTTTCAATACTATCGTCCAGATGATGTGCCGTAAGCAGGTAATCAAAATCATTTTGCTCTATTAGTTCGTAAAACCAATTGTACCTAAGCCTGCGTGCCGCTATTTGAATGGATAGTTTAAATTCTTCTGCATATTTATTTGTATCAAAGTGAGTTACAAATAATTCTATATTGTTTTTTTGTGCGTAATCTTTAATAAATTTCTCATCACCGTCACTTTCGTTACCTCTTAACCCAAAGTTACAATGCGCCATAGCTATAGTATAGTCAAGCTGATTAAAAAGATCAATCAGCACCATACTGTCTATACCACCACTGGTAGCCAAAAGCAATTTTTTACCGGCTAAGAAGGGTAGGTTTTCTTCGAGATGTTTTTGAAGTATTGAAAGCATTTTCAAAAGTAATGATTTTTTATATCTATGTTACTCCAATACACTACGCATGGCCTTAGCTTTTAACAGGCATTCGTCATATTCTTTCTCGGGTAATGCTTTAGATGTAATCGCACTACCTACAGAGAAAGATACATATTTGTTAGCTTCGTTATAAAGTATACTTCTTATTACTACATTAAAGTCAAAATCTCCTGTAGGAGTAAAATAACCTACGGCACCACTGTAAAGTCCGCGTTTGGTTTCTTCCAGTTTTTCAATAATCTGCATAGCCGATATTTTAGGAGCACCTGTCATACTCCCCATAGGAAAAGAGGTTCTAATAACATCTACCGGAGAATATTCATCATCTAATTCCGATACTACGGTTGAGATAAGGTGGTGTACCTGTTTAAAGGTGTAAGCTCCGCATAGTTCTTCCACATTAACCGATCCTTTTTTTGCAGTACGGGATAAATCGTTACGAACCAGATCGACAATCATTATATTTTCAGAACGTTCTTTTTCATTTTTGGTAAGTTCCAGTTTAATAGCCTCGTCTTCTTGTATACTGTTACTTCTTCTTGCAGTTCCTTTTATGGGTTGTGATATTATTTTACTTTCATCTTTCCTGATATATCTTTCAGGGGATGCCGAAAGTAGGTATTGTTTATAGTTTTTAAAGTAAGTAGCAAAAGGAGGTTCGGATATAGCGTTTAGTGCCTGATACTTTTCATACGGATTGATTATAGCATCTTCGGCATAAAACTCCATACAAAAGTTTGCTTCATAGATGTCTCCCAAATGAATATGTTCCAGCATTTGGGTAACTTTTTCTATATAACCTTCTTTTGTAATGCGCTGCTTAATAGCTAGGGGAGTATGTTCGTCTTCGTTTTCAACTGTTGTTGCAAGTATCTCATTAAAATCGTTTTCCAGTTCATCGTCGCACATATTGAGGTAAGCGATCTCTAACTGATTACCTTTAATAAAAAACAGCTTTTTTGGCTGAAAGAAAAACAGATCAGGAAAATCCAGACCGTCATAATTATTGGACTCCAGTTTCTCAGTATCATTTTTTAAGTCGTAAGACAGATAACCGAAAATCCAGTCACGTGTTGTTTTTTGATAAGCACTAAGATCTTCAAAAGCTTTATAATTGTCGGTTTTTATTAATGTAAGTGCATCGGCAGCCAATACCGTATCAAATGATGAGTACTGCTGATGATAATCGTTACTGTCTAAAAATGTAATTTCCCTGTATTGTTGTGCCCATTTTAAAAGTTGTTTCTTAAAAAATTTAGGCTCCTGTAGGGTGTATATAACTGAAGTTCTCATTAAGCTCTTTTTCCTATTTCTATCACTTCCAGATTCTGGATATTATCTCCGTTTATCTCAAAGCGTAACATGGTGCGTATTTGGTGAAATCCATGTACTCCGGCGGCACCGGGGTTCATGTGTATGAGGTTAAGCTTATTATCGGGCATTACTTTTAGTATGTGCGAATGTCCACAGATAAACAGTTTAGGCGGATTTGTATTTATCTCTTCCCTTATCGTCTGATTGTATTTGCCAGGATAACCACCAATATGCGTAATCCAAACATCTACACCTTCACAAAAAAAACGGTTATTAAGAGGGAATTCAAGTCGGGCTTCGGCATTGTCAATATTTCCGTATACCGCTTTTAGGGGTTTTTCTTTTTTGATGGTATCAGTTACCGATAGGTCTCCAATATCTCCGGCATGCCATACTTCGTCTGCCTGCCTCACATATTTCATTATGGTTTCGTCTATATGGCTATGGGTATCAGAAAGGAGCAGTATTTTTTTCAACGCAATGTTTTTTATAATTTTTAACTGTCAAATTTACAAAGATTGTTTGTGTGTTCAAACTTTCAGGGAGGATAACACAAACATTAAAAAATGTTTTGTTAATGCAGAAATCTAAACTAAAAATTACCAACTTTGTAGTATGGTAAAAACACAACTACAGGAAGTATTCGGGAAACTGTCTCCCTATGTAAAAAACAGGGTAATGCCGGTAATAGATATATTACTGGAAAGGGCAGAGGACCTTGATTCTATGAACAGGAAAGATAATGTAGACTATTATGAAGATGAACTGGAGTCTATCATGAAAGAAGTTAGGAAAATAAAATACATTGAAGACCAGTGGCAGATAATGAATGCCAAGCTGAAAAACAATTAGATTTCCAAATCATTAAAGGTAGTACCAGCATTAAACTGACCGGTGTTTAAACCTTTTTTAAACCAATATACACGCTGTGCCGATGTACCATGTGTAAAAGAATCAGGAACTACATGTCCCTGTGCACGTTTTTGTATAGCATCGTCGCCCACAGCATGGGCAGCACTTAGAGCTTCCTCAATATCACCTTCTTCCAGCATTTGGTTCATTTCTTCATTATAATGTGCCCATAATCCGGCATAAAAATCGGCTTGTAATTCCAGTGCTACCGACAGTTTATTGGCATCTGCCTGATTAAGTTGTTGTTGCATTTGCCTTACTTTAGCTGATGTTCCCATAAGTGTTTGTACATGATGACCAACCTCATGAGCAATTACATAAGCGATGGCAAAATCGCCTCCCTGCGCTCCAAAACGCGATTGTAGTTCGTCAAAGAAAGAAAGATCCATGTAAACTTTTTTATCTAATGGACAGTAAAACGGCCCTGATGCTGATGAAGCTCCGCCACAGGCAGTTTGTACCGAATTGCGGAACAGTACCAGTTTTGGTTCTTCATACACCAATCCGTTTTCCTCAAATATTTTATGCCATACGTCTTCAGTATCAGCAAGGATAACCCTAACCATGCGTCCCATTTCTTCATCCTGAGGACTAAGAGGTACTGTTTCTTCAGTTGTGGTTTGCTGTTGTAACTGATTGTTTATTTCGTTTAGTACAGCCGAATTATCGCCCCCCATGAAAAGGTTAATTAGTATTATAACAATGGCTATAACACCGCCACCTGCAGCAATCTTTCCGCCAGACATACTTCTCCTGTCGTCAACATTGTCGCTTTCTCTTCGTCCTTTCCATTTCATAAGGCTATAGTTTTTGGTTTTTGGTAAAGTGAAATTAATAAAATTAGCAGAACATAAGTGCTATTTTATGATTATTTAATACAAAAAGCCACCGTTAAGGCGGCTTTCATCAATTATATGATTTAATGTTTTTAAAGTCCGAATCTAAAGCCCATATAGGCGTCTGCCTGAGTAGTGTTCCCAATAGCTGCCGATAGTATTGAACCAGAACCTATAAAGAATCCGCCAATCCTGAAACCAACACCTGCCGTAAAGCCTGAAATTTCATTATGTGAGAATGGGGCGTAGGCCTCAAAAAAGCTTGTTGAATAGCGTGGTGTAACCGTAAATACATTTTGCGAACCTATACGATTGTTGTTACTGGCATCACTTAGATTTTGCTGTAAAAAGCCCGTAACATACCATTTATCGTATACTTTAACATCAGCATATAAGGAAAGCATGGTAGGCTGTTTAATTTTGAAATCTTTTTCAGATTCGGTTAATGTAGCATAACCACTATTAACTAATATAGCTTCAACATCATCAATATTATCTACATCTTCAAACTGCCTTAAATCAAGATATTGCCCGTCAGGAATGTCAACAACATAGCTTTTATTTACATTATTATCATCCTTAAAGGTCATAGAACCTATATTTTTTACAGATGCCCCTGCATTAATTTTATAGCCTCCGTTTTCGTCTTTCCATTGATAGTTAACACCTAAATCGGCAGCAAAACCATTAAGTCCTCCGGCAAAGAATTCACTGAAATTACTACTGTCTGTAAAACTGTCACCCAAAGATCCTGAGTAGGCAAGATTTACATTGGCATGTGTATCTGTAAGACCAACAAGCGGACCTACATTCTCAATTGTACCTGTAAATCTATCTGCCGACATATTAGCGTATGTACCAGGGAATATTAGTTTTAGGGTAGCACCTGCTGCTACTTTGTGTGTTTCGTTTTCAAAAACTTCTCTTGCTGCCGAAAAACCTATTTCTCCCCAGGCAGTTGCTGAGGCTCTTTGGTTATAGTCAGTTACTATATTTGCCTGTCCAATAAGTAAATCGTCACTGGCATTAACAATAGCGTTACCCAGGTTTGTATCAATATCAACCAAGTTGGTTTTTATTTTTGCTGCTGTTTGTATACCAAAAGCCCATTTGTTATACTTCATGGCAAATGATGGTCCCAATATCTCTACATCACCTCTTAGGTTTACAGGTTCATCTCCTTCAAAAATAAGGTCGCCTAAATCATTACCTCCAACCAGGTCACCAAAGGTAATTTTGTTGTTGGAAACATTGGCGCTAAAGGTAAACACATTAACCTCCATTTCATTTTTAAGGTTTGCAAGTTCAGCCGGGTTAACCGAAGCGTTGAGTATTCCTGTTCGTCGTGATGTGTTGATACCCGAAAAATGCTCTTGGGCATAAGTGTTTGCACATAAGAGTGTTACGATAAATAGTAGTTTTTTTTTCATAAGATTGATTGTTTTTTGGTTCTTCTAAGTTAATAAAAGACTATGTATTACGGTAAATTTTAATAGAATTTTACCGCAAAATACCAACCATAACAATCAAAAAAAAATACCCAAAACCGGGTATTTTAAATTTTATACTGACTGCCAAATCGTATCGTTTGGCACAGGTGCTGTAATTACCAAATGTTCTTTTGTAACGGGATGTATAAATTCCAGCTTTCTGGCATGTAGGTGTATGCCTCCGTCAGGGTTACTTCTGTCAAAGCCATATTTCAAATCTCCTTTTATTGGCGAACCTATTGCAGAGAGTTGTGACCTGATTTGATGGTGGCGCCCTGTGTGAAGGTTAACTTCAAGTACATAATAGTTGTTAAGGGCTTTGATTATGGTGTAATCCAAACTAGCCTTTTTACTGTTAGGTACTTCTTTTACATGAGCACGCGACGTGTTACTTTTTTCATTACGTTTTAGGTAATGGACTAAAGTATCGGTTTCCTTTTCAGGCTTATTTTTAACTACAGCCCAATATGTTTTTTGGGTTTCACGATTTTTAAATAAATCATTAAGCCTTGGTAATGCCTTAGAGGTACGTGCAAAAAGTACAATTCCGGTAGTAGGCCTGTCCAGCCTGTGTACCACACCAAGATACACGTTACCCGGTTTGTTGTACTTTTCTTTTAAATATTCCTTAACTACATCACTTAAAGGCTTGTCTCCGGTTTTATCACCCTGAACAATATCACCAACACGCTTATTGACAACTATTATATGGTTGTCTTCATAAAGGACATCTAAATTATCTTTTGTTGAGACAATCTTCATTTATCTAAATATCGAATAATCTAAATTAGTATTGCTCGTTTTCGTTAGGGAAGTCCTGTGATTTTACATCGCTAACATATTGTGAAATGGCATTGGTCATACCTTCGTGAAGATCCATGTATCTTCTTAAAAAACGCGGACTGAACTCATTGTTCATTCCCAGCATATCGTGTATTACAAGTACCTGTCCGTCTACATTACCACCGGCACCAATACCAATTACAGGGATAGAGATACTTTCGGCAACCTGCTTGGCAAGCTGTGCAGGGATTTTTTCCAGTACTACTGCAAAACATCCCAGTTTTTCTAACATCTTAGCATCGTCAATTAGTTTTTGAGCCTCGGCTTCTTCTTTAGCACGAACGGTATAAGTACCAAATTTGTATATGGATTGAGGTGTTAACCCAAGGTGTCCCATAATCGGAATACCGGCATTAAGTATCTTTTTGATAGAATCTTTAATCTCACTACCACCTTCAAGCTTAACGGCATGTGCACCACTTTCTTTCATTATCCTGATAGCAGAGCGTAAAGCCTCTTTTGAGTCTGACTGGTAACTGCCAAAAGGAAGGTCTACCACAACAAGTGCTCTTTTAACACCTCTTACTACCGATGATGCATGGTAGATCATTTGGTCCAGAGTAATAGGAAGCGTAGTTTCGTGTCCCGCCATAACGTTAGAGGCAGAGTCACCCACAAGTATAACATCAATACCGGCACCGTCTATAATGGTTGCCATTGTATAGTCGTAACCTGTTAGCATGGAGATTTTTTCTCCGTTTGCTTTCATTTCTATAAGTGACCTTGTGGTTATTCTTTTATAATCTTTTTTTGCTGTAGACATAATCTGAATTATTTAGGACGGTAAATTTACTAAATTGTGGTAACACTGAGTAAGATATACTGCTTTTATTGAACAGTTGTTTAATAATAAAAGAATATATTTACTACTATACAAATCGTATTAATTATGAGAAAATTGGTTTTATTGGCTTTACTTCTATGTATGCAGGGGGTATTTGCGCAAAATAAAGAGATACAACAGTCTATAGATACCTTTTTTGAGGGGCTACATAATAAAGATGTTGAAAAAATACAGTCGGTTTGTGATTCAGAGCTTATGCTTCAGTCGGTTAGTCGAAACGAAAAAGGGGAGGTGATGCTTACCACGGATCAAGCTTCTAAATTTTTTGCAGCTATTGCGGCCGTACCAAAAGAATTAGAGATACAGGAAAAACTGTTGGAATATAAAATTCAGTTTGACGGAGCCATGGCTCATGTTTGGACTCCTTATGAATTTTATGTTGACGGAAAACTAAGCCATAAAGGAGTAAATTCTTTTCAGCTATACAATGATAAAGGGACATGGAAAATTGTATATATAATTGATACACGTGAAAAGGCATAAAAAAGCACTTGCATCGCAAGTGCTTTTTTATGTATGTAGAACGGTTAACAGTCGGCGTTATTAACGGTAACTGCAAGTCCGCCTTCCGATGTTTCTTTGTATTTATTATTCATGTCCTGTGCTGTTTGCCACATGGTGTTTACCACTTTGTCTAATGGTACTTTAGCATTTTTAGGATCAGTTTCTAATGCCAGTTCGGCTGCATTAATGGCTTTTATAGCTCCCATAGTATTGCGCTCTATACAAGGTATTTGCACCAGTCCCCCAATAGGGTCACAGGTCATACCAAGATGGTGTTCCATTGCGATTTCGGCAGCAATAAGGCACTGTTCCGGGGAACCGCCCATAACCTCACATAAAGCTGCTGCGGCCATCGCCGATGATACACCGATTTCTGCCTGGCAGCCACCCATAGCGGCAGAGATGGTAGCACCTTTCTTGAAGATACTGCCTACCTCACCGGCTACTGTAAGGAATTGCTTTATATGTTCTTCGTTAGCATCGTGGTTTTCAATAACCATATAGTACATCAGTACCGCAGGTATAACTCCGGCACTTCCGTTTGTAGGGGCTGTTACCACACGACCCAGTGAAGCATTTACCTCATTTACGGCCAAAGCAAAACAGCTAACCCATTTTAATATCTGACGGAATTTAACTTCTGTTTTTCTGATAACCTCCAGCCATTCCTGCGGACTGTTATATGGTAGTTCACCAATAAGGTTTTTATGCATATCAAATGCCCTGCGTCTTACGTTTAAACCTCCGGGTAATATACCTTCGGTATGACAACCGGTGTACATACACTCCAGCATGGTATTCCATACACGCATCAGTTCGCTGTGAATTTCTTCTTCACTACGAATTGATTTTTCATTTTCATATACAATTTCAGAAATGGTTTTATTTTCTGTTTGAGTATATTTCAATAAATCAGCCGCATTATCAGTAGGGAAAGGGAAAGCACATTTGATAACGGCATTCTCTTTAGCGTTTATTCTTTCTTCCTTAACTACAAACCCGCCACCAATAGAGTAGAAGGTAGACTCATATTCACCACCATCATAATAAGCAGTGAAAACAAAACCGTTAGCATGGAAAGGAAGGAAATCCCTGTTGAAAACAATATCGTTTTCAGGATTGAATGGTATAACATTCAGTCCGCCTAGTATTAGCTGCTTCTGAAAGTTAATATCATCAATAGTAGTTTGTATACTCTCTACAGGAACATATTCAGGATCGGCACCACTAAGGCCCAGCATCACGGCAAGATCTGTTGCGTGTCCTTTTCCGGTAAGGGAAAGTGAACCGTACAGATCTACCTTAACGCGGTTAGTTTTTTCAAAAATGCCTTCTTCACGCAATTCCTCAAGAAAGCGTTCTGCACCGCGCCACGGACCCAAAGTGTGTGAACTTGAAGGACCCACGCCGATTTTAAGCATATCGAAAACTGAAATACATTCATTCATAGTAATACAAAAATATAATTATTGCGACTTATACAAAAGCGCCCAAAGGTAATTAAATTGATGATACTATAACGATGTAGATGGAAATTTGTTGATATGATAAAATGCTTATAACAAACAATAGTAAAATTGTTAGTTTTGGAATTTTATCGGGTTTAATTAGCACTAACAATCATTATTTTTAATGGTGAAAGGTTGAGAGGATACCTAAAAAGAGAATGATATACTTCAAGCTCAATAATTGAGTTTTCCGGAAGGGTTGAGAGCTGCTCAAAAGCAGTATCTGTAATTGTATTGTTATTTAGATCTATATTATTACCATCTGATAGCTTTATATTACACGCCAAAACCTGGTATTGGGTTAAAGAGCTTTGCTCATCATCTTCAGTTATATCTATAACGGCATCTTTTAGTTCCTGTAATGTCATTTTTAGAATACAGTTACTACAGCCTTTTCCGTTTACAGTAATTTTTTTAGGTGTTATATCTCTGTCTTTTACATATAGCAGTTGTTTTGTATGGATTATTGAGTCATTTTGATTTATTATTTCAAACTCCAGATAGGTTTTATCCTTTTTTATCCTACCGGCATCTATTACATAAATGCTATCGGGTAACATTTTTAGTCCTTTTCCTTTTACCTTGAATGATTTTGCATTGGGTACTGATATTTCTAAAGTATCTTTGATGCCTCTGTAAACTATAGTGTTACCATATTTAGTTGAAACTTCAGGAATAGGAGTATAATACTCATCATTTTTTTCTATTAGTTTTATTCTTAAAGAAGGAATACGAGCCATGTGAACTTGGCTTGGGTTATATTGTCTTATATGACAAATAAGTATTTCATTACCAGGCTTAAGCCTTTTTAGAACCAAATAAGCTTTTGGAGTAATTGAATCTCCTTCAACCCATATATCTTCATAACCTTTTGCTTTGATGGTAAACGACATTACTTTACTGTATTCAGAGGGCAATGTATAAGCTATATCATCCACTGGAATTTTGACTTGAAGTTTTTCAAGTTCCTCCAATGTCATTTCATAAATCTTATTACTGTAAAGATTAGTCATCACAGCTTTTCTTCGAGAAATATCCCTTACCTCAAACTCTTTGAATTCATTAATTATACTGTTATTTTCAAGTATAGCCTCAATATTTATTTTGACTGTTTTTCCCTGTACGCCATTAACATTTAAATAATAATTGCCCAAAGAGTCTTTTTTAGTTAACCCTGCAAGGGCGGTAACTTTATATGATTTGGCTCCCGGAACAGCTATTTTAATTGGGTTTTGAATACCCCTGTAAACAATGTTAGCTTTTTCAACTGAAATGGCGGAGATATTGTTATCCTGAGCTACTATTAACTGGGTGATAAAAAGCGCTAAAAAGAAAAATGTTTGTTTCATAACGGCATGGTTTGAAACAAACATAATGAAAATTAATTTTTCTTTTAGCTGTAAGTAGTTCTTTATAAGTCTATACTCATTCACAAAAGCTAACCTTTCCCCTTAACCGGAATACCATTTACTATTGAGGTATTTGACGGTGTTGTGCTTAGCAGACCTTATTTACACTCAATAATTAAATAGCCTTTATATATTCATCTAGGAGAGGTGAAGGGGAAAAGTTGCTATTTCATCCTGGTATATTTACTCAAAGTTACAAATTATACTTTTTGTGGCATCAAAACACTTAACCTTTCTGATATTGAAGGTTTTAATATTTCTTTGTTTTCGAGTGGAATAGCCAGCTGTGCAAACCATTCGGGGTGGTTATCCCTTTTTCCTGTAAGGAGGTTAATGTGTATAAATTTTGTCCATAAAATGGCTTTTATGTGGGTTTCCTGTTCATTCCACATCGTCATTTCAACAAATAATGAATCATCACTGTATTTAAGCAATTCTGACTTTATACATACCTGTTCGCCATAATTTGCCGGATTGAGGTAGATGATCTCGTGCTTGTTTACCATCCACCCCGAGCCTTTACTGTAAAGGTAGGTCATACTTATATCGTGAAATTCCTTTAGATGATCTTCGCGGGCATTGAGCATGTAATCTACATAGCGGGAGTTGTTAAGATGTTTAAAAGAATCGCAGTCACTAAACCTGATGTTGTAAAATGTTTTAAGTTCCATAATTGTTTTAATTTTTTGATAAAGCAAAGTTGAAACTGTAGCACGGCTTTTCCTTTGACATTTATCAAAAACACTACACTCTGGATCGTATTCGGCTTAATGTCTCCTGTGTTATCCCTAGGTAAGATGAAATTAGCCCCAGAGAAACCCTTTGCAGTAAATCAGGATTTTTTTGCAGGAGGTTGTTGTAACGTTCTTCTGCCGATCGAAACTGTAAATCACTAAGGCGCTGATGCATGTGAACCAGTTCGTTAGTAACAACAAAGCGTCCCATACGTTCTATATCGTGGTAATCGTCATAAAGTTTTTCCAGTTCGGTATAAGGCATAGACCATATTATGGAAGGTTCTAAAAGCTCGATCTGCCTGTTGTCGGGCACATTGGTTATAGATGCCGGCATGGAGCAGGTAAAGCTGTTTTCGGTACAAAACTTTTCGGTAATATCCTTACCGTCCTTAATGTAAAAGGTTCGCGACAGCCCCTTTTCAATATAATATACATGCCTGCAAATTCCTCCCAGAGGGACAAGTACATGCCCTTTAGGGTAATGGTCTTTTTGCATTACCGATAGGAGTGCCGACCTGCTTTTCGGACTGATTTTTACAAAGGGGGAGATGGTATCAAAAAAGCTAACCTTTTTCTCTGCTTTTAGCATAACTTACCTTTTTAGTTTTACTCCAAATTTACAGAAATAAAAAACCTCCCGATTGGGAGGCTTCAATTTATTTTTTACGTTCCATAAGTGCCATATAGAATCCGTCAAAACCGGAATCTGATGCAAGGACCTTATTGTCTTTTACAAAAGTAAACTCTTTACCAATTTCTGTAGTAAGGAAGTGTTTAACCTGCTCCTCATTTTCAGACGGTAGTACCGAACAGGTAGCATAAACAAGCTTACCACCCGGTTTAACCATTTTAGAGTAGTTTTCCAGTACTTCTCTTTGAGTTTTTTTGATATTATCAATAAACTCAGGTTGCAGTTTCCATTTACTGTCAGGGTTACGTTTTAAAACTCCAAGCCCGCTACATGGGGCATCAATAAGTACCCTGTCGGCTTTTTCGTGTAGTTTTTTAATAACCTTAGTACTTTCAATAACACGGTAGTCAATATTGAAAACGCTGTTACGCTTAGCACGTAGCTTAAGCTGTTTTAGTTTACTCTCGTAAATATCCATAGCTATAAGCTGACCTTTGTTTTCCATTATAGAAGCCATGTGCAGGGTTTTACCGCCGGCACCGGCACAGGTATCAACTACACGCATACCAGGAGCCACATCTAGAAAACGTGCTACAAGTTGTGAAGATGCATCCTGAACCTCAAAAAGTCCGTCCTTAAATGCCTGAGTAAGGAACACGTTTGCACGTTCCGTTAATACAAGTGCATCAGGATATTGTTTAAGGAATTCGGTTTCTATATTACTGTCCATTAAAATGGCACGAAGCTGTTCTTTTGTTGTTTTAAGGGTGTTAACACGAAGTATAACTTTTGCCTGCTCGTTTTGTGCAGCAAGCTCCTTTTCCCATTTCTTTTCACCAAGTTCCTTAACACCAAGCTCATCCATCCAGTCCGGAATAGACTCACGGAACTTTCTTATTTTGGAAAGTTCATCAAAACGCCCTTTAATACGGCGAACCGGAGTTTCCTCAAAGTATTTCCAGTCTGGCAGGTTATAACCGCGAAGTACTGCCCATACGGCAAATATTCTCCATAGGTTATCCCTGGTGTAAGGCTCCTTAACTTCGGCAATTTCGGCATACAGGCGTTTCCACCGCACAATTTCATATATCGTTTCGGCAACAAACTTCCTGTCGTGGCTTCCCCAACGTTTGTCTTTCTTTAAAGCCTTTGCCACAACCTTATCGGCATATTCTCCCTCATTAAAAATAAAGTTAAGGGAGTCAATAACCGTAAACACTAAATTTCTGTGTAATCTCATTTTTGTGAATTGAAGTTGCAAAGGTATTATTTTTTGGGAGATATTTTGTATTCACATATGTTACACTTTATTATACCTATTTAAAAATTCACTTGGGGTTTCTCCTGTTTTCTTTTTAAACAGGCGTGAAAAATAAGCATAGTCCTCATAGCCCAGCATTTCTGATATTCCGGCAAAATTATCCTGTTGCAGTATAAGCTCTTTCTTGGCTTCCAGTAAAACCCTGTCTATAATAATATCTGAAGTTGTTTTACCGGCTACAGCCTGTGTTATGCGGTTTAAGTGTTTTGGCGTTATATGCATCATTTCGGCATAGGCAGTGGACGATTTTTCTGTAATAAAGTATTGGTTTACCAATTCTTCCAGTTTCAGGAATTTGCTGTAGTAACTGTTATGGGTATCCAGCGCAGCTACTGGGTTTTGACGGGCATATATACGGGTACATTCTATATATACATACTGAACCAAATTGATTATACGGTGTTTTTTTAAAATCTCATCCCTACCGTTTTCTTTTAGTATTCGTTTAAATAATAACGTAACATCATCTAATTCTTCGTTTTCAAGGTAAATGCAGGGAGAACTGTGCATACTGTAAAAGAAGGGGAAGTTGTTTATTTGGTTTTGGGTATAGTATAAATCATAAAAAGCCTGTGTATGGAAAAAGATATAGCCTTTAGTATCGGACGAAAGTTCCCAGTGGTGTGTTTGCCCCGGGTTAAGGAAAAAAAGGCTTCCCGGTTTAACATCATAAACCGTAAAATCTACTTCATGAATACCAGTGCCATGCGTAAAAAGTATAGCCAGATAGAAATTATGTTTGTGCGGGAGAGCAATATCCTTATGGCTGGTAATAAGGTGATCCTCCAATGTGTTTACATAAAAATCTTCCAGTCCGGTTTGTTTGAACTGATTAATATCAAGTATGGCTGTTTTCTTCATAGTTTAAAATAATGTCCTAAAAGTACAAATTATTGCGTAAATAAGCTATTGCCTGTTTTTACTACCTGTTGTAAATTTGAAATAAAAAAACAAGATGTCTAAATTCAACGATATAATAGAGGAAAAATGTCCGAAATGCGGAGAGGGTAAAGTGTTTAAAAGCAAAGGAAACCTGTTTTTATTTCGCTTGCCAAAAATGAACGATCACTGTCCTGTTTGTGATCATAAATTTGAAAGAGAGCCAGGCTTTTTTTATGGTGCAATGTATGTGAGTTATGGACTTACCGTAGCCGAAATGATTGCGGTATATGTAATAGCTCATTTTTTTATAGAAGGCTTTGGCGGCATGCTCGCATTAATAGCTTTTATGGCTGTAGCGTTGAGTATGTTTAATTTCAGGCTGTCACGAATGATATGGATGCATATGTTTGACAGTAAGGAAGAGAAAAAAGAGCAGGTATAACCTGCTCTTTTTCTTTATAGGCTTTCAAGAAAACTACTAAGCTGGTTGTTTTTGTAAGCATTACAAAGCTGATTGAGCTTATCTGTCCTTGGGACATTATTCCCCGGATTGTCTATATATCCTGCTACCAGCTCCCAGGTTCCCAGTTTAATAAAATCAGGATTGCCCGACTGGTCTTTGTTTTCTATTGTAAATTTTGCCATGCATGCCATGTAAGTCCACATAAGGAGGTTATTATCTTCAAATATGGCTATAGTATGATCTGGGGCAAAATTAAAATCAGGACTGTCCTGCATCCATCCCAGTAAATAACCTTTACTGGCCTTAACCTCTTCGTTGTTTAAATCATCAATAGGAGAGGAGATAATAAAGTCAGAAGCCTGTAGTGCTGCTTTTTCAAAATCTTTCAGTTCGATGCTTTTAGATACCGCAGCCGGAAGTGATTCAAGAGTTACAGGCTCAATAACAGGAAGCTGAAGGCTTTGGCAATATCCCGAACTGATGAGACACAGGAATCCCATGGTCAAGATAAGTTTTTTCATTTGTGTTTGGTTTATGGTTGGTAACCCAATATAATCACAAATTTTAAAATTTTAACAATTCGTTTCACGCAATAGTTATAATGCAAATATTGCCTGATGAAATGCATATTATAAATAAATCAACTAAATATAAATATCAGACTTTGATAAGCTGACTATTGTAAATTTACTAATTTAGGGTTTCAAAATTTTAAAGATGAGAAAAAGCCTACTACTGATATTTACTATTGCTATACTGTCCTGTAAAGAAGAAAAAAAGGATTTTAAAGCTTCTTTTACTGCTGTTAATGTTGATACATTACTTACCGATAGTATAAGTATACGTGCCATAGCGATTGATAATGATAAGGTTTGGTATTCGGGTAGCAGAGGTAAGTACGGTTATGCTTCACTAACAGGTGAGAAGGCCTTTAACGGAGTTATTGCTTTTGATAACTCGTTACCTGAATTCAGGGCTATAGCACAAACTGATAAGAATGTATTTATACTCAACGTTGCTACACCGGCTAAACTGTATAAAATTGATAAGGAGAGTAAAACGAATACTGTGGTTTATACCGAAGAAGGTGAAAAGGTATTTTATGACAGTATGCAGTTTTTTGATAATAATAACGGAATTGCCATGGGCGATCCTACAGATTACTGTCTTTCGGTTATTGTGACCAGAGATGGCGGTAATTCTTGGAAAAAACTTTCCTGTAATGATTTACCTGAAGTAGAAGATGGTGAAGCGGCTTTTGCGGCCAGTAATACCAATATTGTTGTAAGAGGACAAAAAGCATGGATTGTTTCGGGAGGAAAGAAGTCAAGGGTGTTCTATTCTGACAATATGGGAGAATCATGGAAGGTTTATAAAACACCTATTGTACAGGGTACGCCAACGGAAGGTATATATTCTGTCGATTTCTATGATAATGAAATAGGTTTTGCGGTAGGAGGTGATTATACTAAAGCCGAAACGAATAGCGGTAATAAAATAATTACGACTAAAGGCGGACGAAAGTGGAAAACAATAGCCGATGGTTCAGGATTTGGGTATGCGTCGTGTGTACAGTTTATGCCAAACAGTGAAGGGGATGAACTGGTAGCCTGTGGAGCAACCGGTATGTATTATTCGTTTGACAGGGGAGCAACCTGGAAAAAGATACTTGATGATACAGATTTACATACATTACGTTTTAAAGATGATAAAACCATTATAGCCGCAGGACAAAACAGGATTGTAAGACTGACTTTAAAATAAAAAAAAATCAGCAGGGTAATGGAAAAGATGCCTGCTGATTTTAGTAACAAAATAACCTAATTAAACTACTCTTTATGTTTGTCTTTCCATTTGGAAAGTAATTTTCTGTTGAAATCAAATTCTGCTTTCTGCAGTTTCAGTAACTTAACCGATCCTATAACAGGTTTTAAGTCGGCAATCATTTTACCTTTCAGCTCAACAAGTTCCTTTTCGGCTTCCTGAAACTGATTCAGGTAATTGCTCGCGTCTTTCTCAGTTAATGATTCTCCTGCATTTTCTATCTTTTTGATAATAGAACGCATTTTATCGTGTTTTATCTCAAATTCTTTTTCTTCATAAGCATTATATATAGGCCAGAATTTAGCCGATTCCTGACTTGTAAGCTTTAGTTCTGTAGTTAGAAACGATACCTTTAAAGCTTTAATCTGGTCTCTTTTCTCCTTATGCGTTTGTGAAAAAACACTTAGTGAGAAACTTAATAATAATGTTAGTAATAACTTTGTTTTCATAGTGTTATTCGTTTAGATAAATATCGTAATCTTCGTTATTTAAGTAGTTCTCTATATCTTCATCGCTAATTGCTATAGACGCCTCAAGATCTTCTATGGCATCCTTATCCAGTCCCTGTATAAAATCATTAGGCAGTATATCTGCCTGATAAACCAGATAGTTTTCTATAGTAGTAGCGTCGGGTTCGCTTTTTGTATTCGTTTTAAGAAGTAAAGAAACACCAAGAGCGATAACCAACACTGCGGCTACAGATGATATCCAAACCGACATCCTCCTGTAAAGCGGTACAACTTTAACTTCCTGTTCAGGGAGTTGCTGCATCATCTTTTCGGTAAAGTCATCAAAATAGCTGTCGGGTGTGGTAAATCCCGATTTTATTTTTGGTTCTTTATCTAAATTAAATGGTTTCATATATTTAAGACTGAATAATTTACAAAAGGTTTAATGAGTGTTAAAATAATTTTCAATTTTTTTACTGGCATGATGGTAAGAAGCCTTTAAAGCACCCACAGATGTATCAAGTATTTCCGACATCTCTTCATAGCCTATCTCTTCAAAGTAACGCATTTTAAAAACAAGCTGTTGCTTTTCGGGTAATGTTGTAATGGCCTGCTGGAGCTTTTGTTGTATTTCGTCTCCGCTAAAATAATTGTCGGCATGCAGCTCCTGAGCCTGTT
Source organism: Flavobacterium beibuense F44-8 (assembly GCF_000769915.1). Classification (GTDB taxonomy): domain Bacteria; phylum Bacteroidota; class Bacteroidia; order Flavobacteriales; family Flavobacteriaceae; genus Flavobacterium; species Flavobacterium beibuense. The sequence goes on along the minus strand of NZ_JRLV01000003.1, from coordinate 244,985 downwards.
TTTCTAATATCTCTTGGTTACTTACTCCGGCTTTCTTGGCTTTTTGACTAATAAAGGTAAGTGATTCGTTTGTAGCTATGCGGTATATCCAGGAAAACAGCTTGCTTTCGCCCTTAAAATTACTAAGGTTCCTAAATACTTTAATAAATGTGTTTTGCAAAACATCATCGGCATCATCATGGTTCAGTACTATATTACGGATATGACTGTACAATGGCCTGCTGTATTGGGATACAAGCTGCCTAAACGCATCATTTTGCGTTTTGGGGTCAAGCAATTGTGCTATGAATGCCTTTTCGTCCTGCAATTACTGTACTTTTATTAGTTAAGACTAAAGTTAATCTAAAAGGTTTAAATAAATTATTTATAATTTTTTACTGAAACGTTTAACATAGCATTACGAGCATTCGAAAATGTGCTTGGTAATTTTGTAACAAGTTTAACCATAAATAATTAAGTTATGAAAAGAAATCAAACTATTATTGACGCATGTCTTGCTTGTTTTGCAGCATGCGAGTTGTGTGCTACAGAATGTATTAAAATGGTAAACGAAGAACATTTAAAATGTATTGCAACCTGCCGGGATTGTGCAGAAGTATGTATGCTATGTATTAAACTGGAAAGCAGGGACTCTGATTTTAGTGACCGGATTATGAAGCTATGTGCTGATATTTGTAATGCTTGTGCTGACGAGTGCGAAAAGTTTGCTGATGAGCACGACCATTGCAAAGAGTGTGCAGAAGCCTGCCGTAAATGTGCAGAGGAATGTATGGCTTACTAATTTAACTCCATCTTAATGCCCTAAAACTTTTAGCTTACAATAGTATGTTGTAATTTTACGGTTTTAATTTTGACTATGATAAAGACCGTTATATTTGATATGGACGGGGTTATTGTTGATACTGAACCCGTACATCATTTTGCCTACTACCAGCATTTTAAACACCTTAATATTGAAGTTACACACGAAATGTATGCTTCATTTACAGGTAACTCTACTAAAAATGTTTACCAGAAACTTAAGGATACTTTTGATCTTGAGCATGAGGTGGAACATTTGGTACAAACTAAAAGGTCATTATTTAATGATGCTTTTGACGTAAAGGAAGATCTTGACTTATTGCCGGGTGTAAGGGAGCTTATAGTGGATCTTCACGATAACGGTATCCAGCTTATACTGGCTTCATCTGCCTCTAAGGTAACTATAGAGAGGGTGTTTAACCGTTTTGGGCTTCATCAGTATTTTACTCATATAGTGAGCGGAGAGGATTTCCCAAAATCCAAACCGCATCCTGCTATATTTGAGCATGCGGCATCATTATCAGTTGCGCCAAAAGAAGCATGTATTGTTATTGAAGACAGTACAAACGGAATTAAAGCAGCAAAAGGTGCCGGTATATTTTGTGTGGGCTACCAAAGCGAAAATTCAAAATTACAGGAGCTTGAAGAGGCCGATAAGATTATTGCCCATTTTAACGAGCTTGATTACCAAAAAGTAAGAGATATTAAGTAATGGTAAACGCTGTAATATTTGATATGGACGGGGTAGTGGTAAATACCGAACCCGTAGGACTTGAGGCTAACCAAAAGTTTTATAAGGAACTTGGTATTGAGGTTACCGATGAAATATACTCTGATTTTATAGGTAATTCTGATAAGAATATTATACAGAAGTTACGTAGCAGGTTTAACCTGGAGCAGAGCGAAGAAGTACTGCTTGAGGAAAGTTACAAATACTATTTTGATGCTTTTGATACCAGTGATGAACTGGAACTTATACCGGGAGTAAAAGACCTTATTATTGATTTGTATAATAACGGTATGACTTTGGTGTTGGCTTCATCGGCAGCAAAAAGGAAAATAGAGGCAGTATTCACAAGGTTTGACCTGCATCAGTATTTTAAAACTAAAATAAGCGGAGAGGATTTTGAGTATTCAAAACCTAATCCTGCCATATTTGACGAAGCGGTTAAACAAACCGGTTTCCCAAAAGAGGAATGTATTATTATTGAAGACAGTACAAATGGTATAAAGGCTGCAACCGGAGCCGGAGTATTTTGTATTGGTTACAAGGGAGAACATTCTATGGGACAGGATACATCGCTGGCCAATAAAGTTATTACCGATTTTAAACAACTTGATTATAAAACGATTAAAAACCTTATTTAATACTAATTAGTAAGGTTTTTATTCTTTATAAGATTAGACTAAGATATATAATTCCAGATATTCTTCTTTTTAGTCATTTCTATAAAAGCTGCCCTTAGTGCGGCGTGTTCCGGCTTATTAAGGTTTGCATCGTCTTTAAGTAGTTTTATAGCATAATGCCTTGCCATTTGCAGTATTTCACGGTCTTTTACTAAGTCGGCTATCTGTAGGTTCAGCACACCGCTTTGCTGTGTACCCATAATATCACCAGGGCCACGCAGTTTAAGGTCAACTTCTGCAATTTCAAATCCGTCATTGGTACGTACCATAGTATCCATACGTACTTTACTGTCGTTACTTAGTTTCCCGCCTGTCATCATTATACAATAACTCTGTTCGGCACCACGACCTACGCGCCCGCGCAACTGATGCAGCTGGGAAAGCCCAAAACGTTCGGCACTCTCAATGACCATAACACTGGCATTGGGTACATTTACACCAACTTCAATTACAGTGGTAGCCACCATAATATTGGTTTTACCTTTGGCGAACCGTTCCATTTCACTATCCTTTTCAGCCGGTTTCATCTGTCCGTGTACAATACTCACACTGTATTGCGGTAGGGGGAAGTCGCGCGAAATACTTTCATAACCATCCATCAGATCCTTATAATCCATTTTTTCACTTTCCTGAATTAACGGATAAACAATATAAACCTGTCTGCCTTTAGCGATTTCCTCCTTCAGGAAAGCCCAAACTTTTAGTCGATTACTATCATAACGGTGTACCGTTTTAATAGGCTTACGTCCCGGAGGCAGTTCATCTATAACCGATATATCCAAATCACCATACAGGCTCATGGCAAGCGTTCTAGGAATAGGTGTGGCGGTCATTACCAGTATATGTGGCGGAATTTCATTCTTTTTCCAGAGTTTGGAGCGTTGTTCCACTCCAAAACGGTGCTGTTCGTCAATAATAGCAAGCCCAAGGTTTTTAAACTGTACCTTATCTTCCAGTAAAGCATGAGTACCTATTATAATGTGTAGCGTACCGTTTTCTAGCTCTTCGTGAATAATCCTTCTTTCAGCCGTTTTGGTAGAACCTGTAAGGATTTTGATGTTTATGTTTAAAGGTTCGGCCAACTCTGACAGACCTAAAAAATGTTGGTTAGCTAAAATTTCGGTAGGTGCCATAAGGCATGCCTGAAATCCGTTATCAAGAGCCAGTAGCATGCTCATTAATGCCACTATGGTTTTACCCGATCCTACATCACCCTGCAATAGGCGGTTCATTTGTGCCGGATGCCCCATATCGTGCCTAATTTCCTTCAGTACACGTTTTTGGGCATTGGTAAGTTCAAAAGGCAAATGATTTTGATAAAAATCGTTAAACATTTCGCCTACCTTGTCAAAAGCGTGCCCTTTTATTTTATGTTTACGCAGTAAATTTTTAGTAATAAGCTGCAGCTGAATAAAAAACAACTCTTCAAACTTAAGTCTGAACTGTGCCTGAGCCAGTATTTCCTGACTTTTAGGGAAGTGTACATTAAACAGTGCTGCATTTTTAGGAATTAGTTTAATTTCCTGTAGCAACCAAGCCGGTAATGTTTCTTTAAACAATGCCTGCGTTTCTATAAACAACTGTTGCATTATTTTGTTTACCACCTTGTTGGTAATACCGCGTTGTGTAAGCTTTTCGGTACTTGGATAAATAGGCTGCATGGCACTGCGAAGGCTTTTTTCGTGTTCGCTAAGCAGTTCCATTTCGGGGTGCGCCATATTGAAAACCCCATTAAACGAAGTAACCTTACCAAAAATTACATAAGGCACATTTATCTTAACGTTTTCCCTTATCCATTTTTGTCCCTGAAACCACACCAGCTCCATTTGCCCGGTATTATCTACAAAGGTAGCAACAAGGCGTTTTCCGCGTTTTTGTTCAACCGTTTTTATATTGATTACTTTCCCTACAATCTGTACTTCAGAGTTGCTGTTTTGCAGTTCGTTAATACGGTAATACCGTGTACGGTCTATATACCGGTTAGGATAAAGGTTAAGCAGGTCGCCATATTTATGAATGCCCAACTCCTTGCGTAACAGCTCGCCACGGGCAGGGCCTACGCCTTTAAGGTATTCTATAGGAGTTTCTAACGGATTATTCATTTTGGCTTGTATTCTGTTTATTTTAAGCTATCAACTATCTCTTTATAGATAGCAAGTTTTTCGGCTTTATCTTTTGTTTTTACGGTGATAAAAAGTCCGTTTTCCAATAGGTTATCGTAAGAGCAATAAGCTAAAAGTTTATTGTTTACTACATACACATAACCTCCTTTATTGATGTTGGGCCAGTTATCAAGATATTCAGTTTTAAGTAAAAACTTAGCTTTTAATTCGGTATCATCGGTTTGTTCCATAATGACACCTTTAAATATATTATTTTCAAATTTTTTATGGTAATAAATACTAACTTCCTCCGGTTGGTTTAAGTATTTGTATTTAGGAAGTTTATACTTGTTTGTATCGGTATCATTTATTGTTGTATAAAAACCTGTTTCACAGTATTTCCTTTTTTGTATGGCTTCATAAATTCTTTCTTCTTTATGCGGAGAGTCCTCCATAACATGAGTAAAATCTCCTTCAATATCTATTTTAAATTTTTTGGTTTGGTTGGTAAAGTTCATTTTGTTAACTGTACCCTTAAACTTACCGGTAATAGTTTCTCCCCAACCAAAAGAACTATTGTTTAATGTAAGTTCATATGAATCAAAATCTTTAATAGTTACATAGCCACCTCCATCATTCCAGTGATAATATTTAGGGGTTATTTTGCCTTTTGTAAACTCTAACAATAATCCCTCCTGAGTATATGCATAATCAATCACAAATACCGATGTGGTATCTTTTTTAATAATATCAGCAACAGTTCTGGTATCTCTTTTCCCTGCAAATTTTGGTATACTGTCTTCCAGTGAATATCGGCTAATAATAAGCTTCTTTGCTGTTGCCTGTACATTTTTATCAAAAGAAATGTTTTTTTGGCTAAACAAAGATTGTATTGAAAAAAGTATTAGTAAGACTATAAGGCTTTTTTTCATTTTTAATTGTAAGGATTGAGTTACGAAGATAAAACTTATTCGATAAAATTAAAGTGTAATATATGTAGGCATTTATTAGTTTTGTATAAATACTTTGATTTTCTATGAAAAACTACATTTCTGTCACTATACTTTTACTGAGCTTTTCGGGCTTTGCCCAGCAATACAAAAAAGCCGATTTTAAAACCCTTAATGCCTATCTTACTTTTGATGTACCTCATAAAAAGATTTTGGGCAAGGTGAAGTATACCTTTGATTTGCTTGAAAAAACCGATACCATTACCATTGATGCCCATGATATGGATTATACCAATGTTACTATAAATGGTAAGAAAGCAGGTTTTGTAGATGCTCCACATGCCTTAAAGCTGTACAAAGGCTATAAAAAAGGAAAAAACACTTTAGAGTTTGATTATACGGCACAGCCTAAACAAACGCTTTATTTTGTGGGAGAGGGAGACGGACTGCAAATATGGACACAGGGACAGGGTAAATATACCAGTCACTGGCTACCTAGCTTTGACGATATGAACGAAAAGGTGGTATTTAACCTTTCGGTAGGATTTCAGGAGGGGTTTGAAGTACTTGCAAATGGTGAGTTAAAAGGAAAGTCGCCTGAGGGTAATCTGCTAAAGTGGAATTATGAAATGCAAAACCCTATGAGTAGCTACCTGTTAATGATGGCTATAGGTAGGTTTGAAAAACAACAGCAGATGTCGGCTTCAGGTACTCCGTTAGAGTTTTATTACCGTCCGGAAGACAGGGATAAGTTTGAACCGACTTATCGTTACAGCAAACAGATATTCGATTTTTTTGAAAAGGAAATAGGAGTGAAGTACACCTGGGGAATTTACAGGCAAATACCGGTGCTCGACTTTTTATATGCCGGTATGGAAAATACAACTTCTACGATATTCTCACAGGATTATGTGGTAGATAACATTGGATTTAACGACCGAACTTATGTAAACGTCAATGCCCATGAACTGGCTCACCAGTGGTTTGGCGATTTGATTACGGCAAAGTCGGGCGAGCACCACTGGTTACAGGAAGGTTTTGCGACTTACTATGCTCTGCTGGCTGAACAGGAATTGTATGGGGAAGACCATTTTTACTATGAGATGTACCAAATGGCTGAAAGGTTACAACAGGCATCACAAACCGATACTATACCTATACTAAACGAAAAAGCGAGTGCCCTGAGTTATTACCAAAAAGGTGCTTGGGCACTGCATGTATTAAGAGAAGGAGTAGGACATGATGCTTTTAGGAAAGCAGTGAAAACTTATTTAGAAAAGTATGCTTTTCAAAATGTAAGCACAGAAGATTTTCTGGCAGAAATTAACAAGGTGTCTGACTATGATACCGAATCTTTTAAAAAACGTTGGCTAGAAAACCCGAAATTTGAAGTTGGTGAAGCAATTGAGTTACTTAAGAAAAACAAATTTATACAACAGTATTTTGCTATAGGCAGCCTGCAAAGCCAACCGTTTAAGGAAGGTAAAGAAATGTACACACAAGTAATGAATTCGGATGCATTTTGGCCTTTAAAAGAAGAAATACTGTTTCAGCTTGCAGAAGTACCATTTGAAGAAAAAGCCGACATTGTGCGTACTGCCATGAAAACGGATAATATAAAAATAAGGCAGGCGGTTGCCCGTACCGTTGTTACTATTCCTGATGCTTTTTTTGAGGAGTACAAATCACTTATGCAGGATGAGTCGTACGTAACAAAGGAGATTGCCCTTAATGTATTAAGTATGCGTTTCCCGGATAGGATAGGGGAGTTTCTTGATATGTCTGATACCTGGGTTGGGTTTAACGATAAGAATTTAAGGATACTATGGCTTACCCTAGCTTACACCACAAAAGATTACAGAGCTGATAAAAAAGAGCAGTATTATACCGAATTACAAGATTATGCCTCACCTAAGTATGAGAGTAGTATCCGTCAAAATGCATTGTCTAATTTAATTTATATAGGTAAGCAGGATGATGTTGTACTTATAAATCTTGCCAGAGCCACTAAACATCACAAATGGCAGTTTGCTAAGTTTGGACGTGATAATATACGAAAGCTACTTAAAGAAGAAGGCTACAGGGAAGCATTTACCAATATAATGCCTGAGCTTAAGGAAAACGAAAGGCAAAGACTGGAATTACTTTTGGCTGAATAGTTATTTTAAAAGTGTATTTGCTTCTATAAAGTTATATTCGGGATCATCCCTGAAAATGCTTTTAAGTGAGCCTACATGACCTACACCTATAAGAAGCAAAATACGTTTAGGTTTTTCCTTTAGTTGAGTAGTTACAATATTGGAATAAATTTTATAATCCCTGTTTTTCCACACAGAAGTAAGCTCTGCGCCTATATATTTTGTATTAACAAATGCTGAATCAATCATTTCATCCTGACCTTTAAAAGTCCCGTTAGTAACACGGGCAGGAGTAATATATTTTAAATGATAGACTTTGTTGTAGGTGTCAGGTTGGTTTAGAAAAGTGAGATAATCTTTAAAAGAGAGCGTACCATTATTAATAGCCTTGTATTTTGCCATTACTATTTCCCGAAGCTCCAGAGTTTCGTTTTTATACAACTCAATATTATCTCCGTTATCCAAGAGGCTTTGTGAAGTTCCGCCGGGAGCATTAACACAGTATACTTTTTTTAGGTTATGTTTTTTTGCAATAGGAAAAGCGATATTAAAAATCTCTCTTCTGCTGGAAGTATTTAAAGTCCCTTTTACATAAAGATTATACATACTGTCTATTTCGGGTTGATTTTCCGGAAGCTCCTCAACCATAATGCAGTCTGGTTTGTACTTGCCAATTAAATTAATAACTGCATTTATTTCAGTTTTTCTTTTATCAGATTTGATATCAGTATTAGGGTTATCTTCTTTATAAATCTGACTAAAATGGTCTGTTCCCAGTATAACGATATCGGTTTTTTGTGAAAATACTGTAGTGCAAATAAAAAGCAATAATAGCGGTAAGGCTTTCGTCATAATTGTTTTTGTTTTTTATAAATATAACAAAAACAATTGGTTAACAGGTTATTCGTAAACAATAGCACCTTTTAGCATGTCTGCAAATACCTGCCAGTCTGCAGTCTCGGGGCTTCTGTCCTGTTTAGTGTTTTTATAATACTCAGGTATATCCTCAGCATAATCAGATAATGCTTCCAAAAAGATTCGAGGGTGTTATTCTCCCAATCTTCCGGTTTTGAGGTGTAGTATTTATGCAGAAGTTTTAAAAACTCAATAAAATCTTTCCTATTTGTAATTTGTGTATTATAGAGTTCATTTTCCATCAGTTAATTATCCTATTTTAATAGTTTTTACTGCTGCTTCAAACTCTTTAGAGCGGTCTTTTCCATTTATCTCATCGGTAAAATTAAGATGAAAAACATAATTGTTATAAGGGATAACATAGGTAAAACTACGTATGGTTGTAGTTTTTCCGTTTACCATCATGGAGTAGGTAGCTACATAGGCTATACTCTTAATACCTGCAATTTTTACCTCTTTCGGTTTTTTAACCAGTTTATAATCAGGTTGGAATTTCTTCTGTATTTTAACGTTGTTCTCGGTGGCTTTCAGCAACACTTTAAAATCTTTTTCATAATTGCTGGCTACGTTAAACTGCATTTTAGGAATGTAGTTACCACCTTCTTTGATGGTTTCTCTGTCATAAAACAGGGTTAGGAAAACCGAGTTACTGTCATCCAGTATTTTTTTACGTTCGCTTTTGCTTAGTTCAATTTCGGCAGGGAATCCGTTACGGTTATCTTCCCACCAGGTTTGCGGTATTTCGATAGTAATACCAAAACCTTTGTTATGATATATTTTTTGGGCAAAAGTCGAACTAAGGCATAAAAAAATAAGAGAGACAGTAAATATCTTTTTCATGATAATGTTTTATAAAACAAACATAAACAAAAAAGGCATCCGATGGAAGGATGCCTTTTAATTAAACTATTTTTACAGGGACTTTATTTTCATCTATAGCGACAAAAGTAAACTCTCCGGTTACTGCTTTTTCCCTTGTGTTTTCATACATCTGTTCTACATATATTTCTACACGTACTTTAAGACTGGTAGTTCCCACATAGGTAACCTTTCCTATAAGCTCTACTATGGTGCCTGCAGGGATAGGTTTCTTAAAATCGATACGGTCACTACTTACTGTTACCATACGCTGACGGCTGTAGCGGGTAGCAGTTATAAAAGCAACCTCGTCCATAAGGTGCATGGCGGTACCTCCAAAAAGAGTATCGTAATGATTTGTTGTGTTTGGGAAAACCGCTTTAAAAATTCGGGTTTCCGATAGTTTTATTCTTACTTCAGATGTCATATTTATGATGGTTATTTATTGTGGAATCAAATCGCAAAACCAGTATCCGGTTTTTGTACCGTGGTTATCGTATTCTCTGTAAATCGTTTCGCCTATGGTAAAATCTATAGGTTTTTTAAAGTAAGGAGCACCAAAGCAAAAGGTATGGAACTCTCCGTTCTCACCACATGGATCAACACCTTCGGGTAGTTCATTTATAAAATCGTGATCTATAACACGACCTACAAATGATTTATCCAGTTTCGTACCGTTTACGCAAACCGTTATGGTTTTAAAGCCAAGATCTATAAATTCCTTTAATAGTTCTTTAGTATCTTTTTTCCATAATGGGAAAACTGCTTTTATACCATAAGGTTCCAGGTGTTTTTCCCTGTATACTTTAAGGTCTTCTAAAAAAATATCGCCAAAGGCAGCAGTGGTGTATCCTTCACTAATTAGTTGTTCAACCTTATTTCTCATAATCGTTTCATACTCCACGTTGGTAGGTTGAAGCGGAAGCTCTATAGTCGTACCTGGTATCCCTATGGCTTCAATTTGCTGAAGTAAAAGTTCTTTACGTAATCCGTGCATACTAACACGATCATAATGTGAATTTACAGATGTAAGCAGACTGCCTACACTATAGTTTTTATCCTGTAACAGGTAATGAAGAGCAAGTGCGCTGTCTTTACCGCTACTCCAGTTAAAATACGTTTTTTGTGTGTTCTCCGTCACGTGTATATTTTTTAAGCTTTTACGGAGATAAAATGAAGGCACAGTATTACACTCCAAAAAGGAGTACAATTACCGGACGTCACTTTAACCGCGAAAGCATAGTCATTATTTAGTAAGGCAGGTCTCCTGGCTTGTACATTTTATCGCCCTTCCCGCTAAATGCAGCAGTGGTTTACTACGATAAAACCGTTTTGTACTTTACAGTTGCGCGACAGCCCGTGATTTACACACGATTCCCTATTAATTTGCGTTAAGCAAAACCTTTCGGCAAATATAAAATAAAAAGGCATCCTGAAAAGAATGCCTTGTAAAATATTGTAAGTTGGCATTACTGCCACATTTCGGCTACTTCATTTTTTAGGTAAGCCACAGCAATACTGCTTGGGCTTTGTGTGTCAAACAAATCGGTAAGTATAACTTCTCTTAGTTTGTTGGCACTATCTACCTTTTCGCTCATGTTAGTTTTGCGTATCATTTGAATAGTAGCATTTTTTGCAGTAGTGATAATGTCCCAGCTTTCGGCAGAAACATAAATTTGTTGTGTGAGGTTGTGCTCGTATTCCTGCTCAATCTGAGCAATTACATATTCTTCATAATCATGTTTGTTAGATGATTGGGGAGCAATTCTTATAAGCAGTTTCGAAGGGTTAATTCTTTCAAGGAAAAGTACCAGTCTTTCATATGCCTGTAGTCGCAGTGGCATAGCATTTTTTTGTGCTTCTTTGTGAATAAGGTAGCGACGGCGGCTTTCTTCGTTTTTGCGTTGTGCATCAAAAAAATAGTAGGCTACAAGTCCTACTACTATTGAAGGGAGTGTATATGCCAGTACGTCAATAAATTTTGTAAAATCCATGTTTAGTAATAGTTTGGTGTAATAAACTAACGCAGTTTGTTAATATAAAATTGTGAAAGGCGAAAATAATGAAATACTTTTTGTATGATAAAATTATTGTGAATAATTTTTAACAAAACACTCTTTGTGAAACTGTAATTAAGATTTATTTACCGACTAAAAATAACTATTTTTGCTTTTTTGGAAGTTATGACGGAAATTGAAAAGTATATAAGCCAGTTAAATGAAGCGCAAAGGGCTCCGGTTTTGCAAAAGGACGGACCTATGATTGTAATTGCAGGTGCAGGATCGGGTAAGACAAGGGTACTTACACTGCGCATTGCTTACCTTATGAGTCAGGGTGTTGATGCCTTTAATATTTTGGCACTTACCTTTACTAATAAGGCTGCGCGTGAAATGAAAAACCGTATTGCGGGTATTGTAGGTAACTCTGAGGCCAAAAACCTGTGGATGGGAACATTCCACTCTATTTTTGCTAAAATACTCCGTTTTGAGGCCGATAAGCTTGGTTATCCGTCAAACTTTAGTATTTACGACAGTCAGGATAGTGTACGCCTTATTTCTTCTATCATTAAAGAAATGCAGCTGGATAAAGATGTATACAAGCCAAAGCAGGTATTAAGCCGTATTTCCAATTACAAGAATAACCTTATTACAGTTAAAGCTTATTACAATAATCCTGAACTGCAGGAAGCCGATGCCATGTCTAAAAAACCAAGGATGGGAGAGGTGTACGAGCAGTATGTAGAGCGTTGCTTTAAGGCGGGAGCAATGGACTTTGATGACCTTCTGCTTCGTACAAATGAGTTGCTTAACCGTTTCCCTGATGTACTTATGAAATATCAGGATCGTTTTCGTTATATACTGGTAGATGAGTATCAGGATACAAACCACTCACAGTATCTTATTGTAAGGGCACTGTCTGACAGGTTCCAGAATATTTGTGTGGTAGGGGATGATGCCCAGAGTATTTACGCTTTTAGGGGAGCAAATATTAATAACATCCTGAACTTCCAAAAGGATTACGATAACGTACAAACCTACCGACTGGAGCAAAATTACCGTTCGTCACGAAACATTGTGGAAGCGGCTAACTCCATTATAGATAAAAATAAAACCAAACTGGATAAGGTTGTATGGACAGCTAATGAAGACGGACCGAAAATTAAGGTACACCGCAGCCTTACCGATAGTGAGGAAGGGCGTTTTGTGGCGAGTACCATTTTTGAGCAGAAAATGCAGAACCAGCTTCCTAACGGGAACTTTGCTGTACTGTACCGTACCAATGCACAGTCACGTTCTATTGAGGATGCCTTAAGGAAACGTGATATTCCTTACAGGATTTATGGTGGACTTTCTTTCTATCAAAGGAAAGAGATTAAAGACGTTTTAGCTTACTTAAGGCTTGTTATTAACCCTAAGGATGAGGAAGCTCTTATACGAGTTATTAACTATCCGGCAAGGGGTATTGGCGGTACTACAATCGAAAAACTTACTGTAGCGGCAAACCATTACAAACGCTCCATTTTTGAGGTAATGGAGAACATTGACAGGATTGACCTAAGGCTTAATTCGGGTACAAGAAACAAAATCCAGGATTTTGTTACCATGGTAAAAAGCTTTCAGGTTATTAACGACAGTTATGATGCCTTTTACCTTACTGAGCATGTTACCAAGAAAACCGGACTTATACAGGAACTGAAAAAGGATGCAACGCCCGAAGGTATTGCCCGTATAGAAAATATAGAAGAATTACTTAACGGTATTAAGGACTTTATTGAAGGACAAAAAGAAGTAGATGGTGCAAGAGGAGCATTATCGGAATTTCTTGAAGATGTTGCCCTGGCTACCGATATGGATAAAGATACCGGAGATGATGACAGGGTAGCACTTATGACCATTCACCTTGCAAAAGGACTTGAGTTCCCTCATGTATTTATTGTGGGGATGGAGGAAGACCTTTTCCCAAGTGCCATGAGTATGAATACCCGTAGTGAACTGGAAGAGGAGCGTAGGCTGTTTTATGTGGCACTAACCCGTGCCGAGCATCAGGCTTACCTTACTTATGCACAATCAAGATACCGTTGGGGTAAACTGGTTGATAGTGAGCCTTCACGCTTTATAGAAGAAATTACAGATGTTTTTCTTGAATACCTTACTCCGGTAGAAACAAACTATCGATACAAGCCAATGATTAATAATGATATTTTTGGCGATGTAGATAAATCAAAACTAAGATTATCAAAGCCTAAAAGCGGTATTCCGCCGAAATGGGTTACCGATAACGACCCTAAACCGGATATGGCAATACGCCGACTTAAACCTATGGCTGGCGGATCGACTCAGGCATCATCAGGACCTGCAATGCCCGATAGTAAGCTTAACATTGGTAATGTGGTGATGCACGAACGTTTTGGTAAAGGGCAGGTACTTAACCTTGAAGGGGTAGGAGCAGATAAAAAGGCTGAAATAAAGTTTGAAGTAGGGGGAATTAAAAAGCTGTTACTCCGCTTTGCTAAGCTCGATGTTATTGGCTAAAGCTTTACGTTTAAATTAACGCTAATAACAAATAGCTTTCGTAACTTTAAGCTTACAAAAACCGAAAACAGACTAGAACATGGCACAATTCATAAAAATATACCCCGAAAATCCCAATGAAAGGGAGATAGAGAAAGTGGTTAAAATACTGCGTAACGGAGGGATTATAATTTATCCTACTGATACTGTTTATGGTTTGGGCTGTGATATAACCAACAGTAAAGCACTTGAGCGAATTGCCCGTATAAAAGGTATTAAACTGGATAAGGCAAACTTTTCGTTTGTATGTAGTGATTTGAGTAACCTCTCGGATTATGTAAAGCAAATAGACACAAGTACCTTTAAAATACTTAAACGATCATTACCCGGACCTTATACATTTATTCTTCCGGGTAATAATAACTTACCAAAAGAGTTTAAAAAGAAAAATACGGTAGGTATACGTGTGCCCGATAATAATATAGCGCTCGACATTGTAAGAGCTTTGGGTAACCCTATAGTTTCGACATCCATACATGATGAGGATGAGATTTTAGAATACTCAACCGATCCTGAACTTATTTTTGAAAAATGGCAAAATCAGGTTGATGCGGTTATCGATGGCGGATATGGTGATAATGTAGCTTCTACTATTGTAGACCTTTCGGGTGATGAACCTGTACTTGTAAGGGAAGGAAAAGGAGATCCTGATATATTTTAATTAGACATCAATATAAATAATGAAAGCTGCCCTTTTGGACAGCTTTCTGTTTTTAATGGAATAATAATTTATCTGGCTAGTTTGTTGCCGGATCAATATTTTTAGCAGCAGTTTCACTTTTGTGTTTAAGTCTGTCAGCAATTTCGCCACCTTTGTGCACTACTTCATCAAATTTTTTGCGGGCACTATCTTTTACATTATTGTATTTGTCTTTAAGGTCTTTCCCTAACGACTCAGCTTTTTCACATGCACCGTCAAGATATCCTTTTCTTTTGCATATAACTCCTACTACCGCAAGGGCTGCTACTCCGGCAGCAATTCCTAAAACTAATTTTTTGTTACTCATAGCTGTTTATTTTTATGATTAATAAATAATTTATTCTTTATTATTTCCTTTATTTTCCTGATTGTTTTCGCTGTCAGGATTTAACTCACTTCTTTTTAAAGTGTCGTTTTCGTACCACTGCCCTTGATTAACCCTTTTTTCTTTTTGGGGTATAGGTTTTGGTTCCTGATTAGGAACCATGTTTTTAGGAAGCGGATCCTGATCTGGTTTTCTGTTTTGATTACTCATAATGGATTTAGGTTTAAAAGCACTTACAAGTTAGTTATTATCAATCACAAAGTGTATTAATAATCTCTTAAAAGAGTATTGCTAATCAACAGTTTAACGTTTTGTTATACATTTCGTATAAACTGATTAGAAACCTAATATGAGTGGTGTAAAAATATATTACAGGTAAAAAAATGAGGCTTATTTAGTGGTACTGCCCCATAAAGGATTAGCACCTGCAGGAGGTGCTTTATAATAAAGTGATATGTATAGCGAAACTATACAAAAAGAGGGTACTCGTGTTCATCCTCATAAACATCGCTCTCTTCTTCTTCTAGTTCCATTTGCGCTACAAAATTATAGACTCTTATAAGTCCGAATCCTGCTAGCATGGCCAGGAAAAATTTCATCACATTCATCTTCTCTTGTTTTACTCGGTTAATTTTAATCATTTCGCTTTTTTTGTTTAATATTTCATTTTTCTTCTTCGTGCCTTGAAATTACAAATAATAAATCAAACGCTCTCTCCATTTAATAAAACTTTAATACTTAAAGGCTTATTTAGCATTAAATTAGTTTTTTCGTAAAGTTAGATATACTTAACCATAGTGATTTTATCAATTGGTTTACCTTCCCTAAAAAAGTCTTTAATCAGTCCGCAATACTCAAAACCAAATTTTTCATAGAGTTTTATTCCTGCTGTATTTGATGCGTATACTTCGAGCCATACAATTTCTAAGGGAGACGCTTTTGTCCATTCAATAGTATTCTCCATAAGAACCGAACCTATTTTTTTGTTTTGCCATTTGTTATGTATACCCATACCTATCATACCGGTATGGTATAATTTACGACGTTGGTTTCCGGTAAGATCTATATTGCCTATTATTTCATTCTCATATTCGGCTAATAACAGCAGGCTGTTGTCCTGATTATTATACCGTTCTATCCATTCGGCTTCTTCCTTAATAGTATTTCGATATTCATCTTCATACATAGGGATAGAGGTCGTACCTTTAATATAGCTTTTTTTTAAGTCTATAAGTTTTTGGGCATCCTGCCTGTTGCCTTTGCGTATGATAATAACCTCTCCCGAAGGTATTTTATGTTTACTATACAAATTGTCCATATACAACCTTAACAGCTTAATAATGAGTTTCCCTACAAAATTCGTAGTAATACTTGAACTAAAAGATAAATTGGGGTAAATAAACCTCAAACATTTTATTATATTTGTTGCTCTATAATTAAAAAAACAAACAATACGAACCTATGAAATTACTAGAAGGAAAAACGGCTATTATTACCGGAGCGAGTAGAGGTATTGGCCGTGGTATTGCCCAGGTTTTTGCTAAGCATGGTGCTAATGTTGCTTTTACATACAGCTCTTCTGCCGAAGCAGCTAAGACATTAGAGGATGAACTTACAGCATTGGGTATTAAAGCTAAGGGATACCAGTCTAACGCTGCCGATTTTAATGAAGCACAAAAGCTGGTTGACGAAGTAGTGGAAACTTTTGGTACTGTAGATATATTAATTAATAATGCAGGTATTACTAAGGATAATCTTTTAATGAGAATATCTGAAGAAGATTTTGACAAGGTAATAGAAGTAAACCTTAAGTCGGTTTTCAACATGACAAAAGCAGTACAGAGAACAATGCTTAAACAACGTCATGGTTCTATTATCAATATGAGTTCTGTAGTAGGTGTTAAGGGTAATGCCGGACAAACTAACTATGCAGCATCTAAAGCAGGTGTAATTGGTTTCACAAAATCAGTAGCATTAGAGCTTGGTTCAAGAAACATTCGTTGTAACGCTATTGCTCCGGGATTCATTGAAACTGAAATGACAGAAAAATTAGGTGCAGATGTAATTAAAGGATGGACAGAGAACATTCCGTTAAAACGTGGCGGTACTCCTGAAGATGTAGCTAACGCTTGTGTTTATCTTGCTTCAGATTTATCAGCTTACGTTACAGGTCAAACCCTGAACGTAGACGGAGGTATGCTTACCTAATTCACAAAAGCATTAATTTTAAATTAAAATCAATTGAATATCGATAACCAGCCAATATGACTACATCTACAGTTTTATTAATAATAGTATCTGCACTTGTAGCCTTTGCGTTATCGTTTTATCAATATCTTTTCAAAGCCAAAAAGAAAAGCCCTGTGTTCTTCTTTTTGGCTTTTTTACGTTTTATAACCCTGATGGCTGTTTTTTTACTGCTTATTAATCCGGTTGTAACAAAAAAGGATTATGAAACAGTTAAAACACCACTTCCGATATTGCTGGATAATTCGCAGTCAGTTAAAGAACTGGGACAGGACAGTGTTGCTAAACTGCTTTCTCAAAAAATTACTTCAAACAAAGCACTAAATGAAAAGTATGATGTACAGCTTTATACTTTTGATGAAGGTTTTGAAGTAGGGAAGGAGCCCGACTTTACCGGGAAGCAAACCCATATTGACCAGGCAGTACAAAACCTGAAACAGTTTTACAGAAATACATCCTATCCGGTTATATTGCTTACCGATGGTAACCAAACCATAGGTAATGATTATGTATACAGTTTTCAGCAAAACACAAGTGTTTATCCAATAGTATTGGGTGATACTACTGTTTTTCCTGATTTAAAAATCAATCAGCTTAATGCTAATAAATACGCTTTCCTAAAAAACAAATTTCCTGTAGAGGTGTTTTTGCAGTATAACGGTACTAAAACCGTGAATGCTGTATTTTCGGTTCAGCAGGAAAATAATGTTTTAAGTAAACAGAATATCACTTTTACTAAAGATAAAAAAGTAGAGTCAGTAACTGTTTTACTGGATGCTGATAAAGTAGGTGTGCAAACTTACAGAGCAGTGCTGTCTTCACCGGAACAGGAAAAAAACAAATACAACAACATTAAAAACTTTGCTGTAGAGATAATTGATCAGCGAAGTGAGGTGGCTATTGTTTCTTCCATCAATCACCCTGATCTTGGTGCTTTAAAAAGGGCTATTGAATCAAACCAACAAAGAAGAGTAACTATTATTAAACCAAACGAGGTAAAATCATTAAATGATTATAATGTATTAGTCTTATATCAGCCAAACGCTACTTTTAAAGGGCTTTTGGATATGAATGCCAATGCAGGACTAAACACCTGGATTATTACCGGTATGCATACTGATTTTAATCTACTTAACCAGTATCAGCAGCAGTTATCCTTTAAGATGACAAATCAAAAGGAAGATTACCTTGCAAGCTATATTTCATCCTTTAATCTTTTTGATACCGATGATATAGGCTTTGAACAGTTTCCGCCATTAGAGCAGCCTTTTGGTAATGTAAAGCTTAATTCGGGTACTAATACTTTATTACAGGCAAGGATTAGAAATGTTGAGACTGATAACCCTTTACTTGTTTTCTCCGAGAGCGGTTCATCGCGTAAAGCTTTCCTACTAGGGGAAAACATCTGGAAATGGAGACTTGAAACACATGTAAACAATAAGTCGTTTGAAGAGTTTGATGTGTTTACAGATAAAATAATTCAGTATTTGGCAACCAACTCAAAACGAAAATCATTAGTTGTTAATCACGAACGTTTTTACAATTCGGGTGAACCAATAAATATTACAGCACAATTTTTCAATAAAAACTACGAGTTTGACGAAAATGCCCGTTTAACTATTGTTGTGAAAGGTAATGATTCTGACTTTAGTAAAACTTATGATTTCCTTAAAGGGAATAATGAGTACAAGGTTAATATGGATGGACTTCCAACAGGTCAATATAGTTTTACGGTTAAGGAAAACAATTCTAACACGACCTATGTAGGTAGTTTTGAAGTACTGGATTTTCAAATTGAAAAGCAATTTGTAAACCCAGACTTAAACAGACTACTACAAACTGCAGATAATACAAACGGTAAGGTGTATTACCCGTCTCAGACAGATGAACTGATTGATCTTTTTGCCAAAAATGAGAATTACAAAGAAACTCAAAAAGCAAAAACCACAAAGTCTCCGTTAATAGACTGG
The DNA here is from genome assembly GCF_000769915.1 of Flavobacterium beibuense F44-8. Taxonomy (GTDB): domain Bacteria; phylum Bacteroidota; class Bacteroidia; order Flavobacteriales; family Flavobacteriaceae; genus Flavobacterium; species Flavobacterium beibuense. Next base: position 226,001 of record NZ_JRLV01000003.1, on the reverse strand, counting down.
ATTACACTTCTTATTGTACTTTGTGTCTCTCTTGCTACAGAATGGTTTACAAGAAAATATAACGGACTGTTATAAAATTATTGTAATTACGGTTTTTAATTAATGCTATTTGGTTAATTTTATAGAAACAAAAAATAAGCATTATGAAAAAACTGACAATATCAACTACAATTATTGCATTTATATTTACTCTTATATCCTGTAAATGCACAGAAAAGGTTTCTACAGACGTTTTGACGGCAAATGCATGGGAATTATCAATGTTAAATGGAAAAGCTGCTGATACGGCCGATTTTGGACGTGGAATGCCTACTGCGACTTTTACAGCCGAAAAGAAAATGAACGGAAGTGCAGGTTGTAATCGTTATGGGGGAGAATATCAAATAGGAGAGGATGGTAGTTTTAAGGCCGATAAGGTTTTTGCTACTAAAATGTATTGTGCCGATGCAAAAGGTGAAAGTGAATTTTTAAAAGCACTTAATGATGCCAACAGGATAAAAACTCAAAAAGGAAAAGTTATCCTTTTAAATGGCGACAAGGAAGTAATGGTTTTTGTTCCTTCAGTCAAATAGAAGAAATTAAAATAGTATAAAAAAAGGGAGCTGTTAAAGCTCCCTTTTTTTATACTTCGGTTTTTACTAAAATCTGTACCTGATCTTTAAGGCGTTCAATGAGTATGTTCATCATCCTTTTATTAAGGTTTGACGAGTTTGTTATGTACTCCCTAAACTCATCTATTGTAAACATAGCGATAACCATGCCTTTTAAAGCGTTTCTGAACTTTATATCCTTTTGTATGGCATTCTCTATAAAAAGAAGTTTTTTCTCGGTAGAGAGGCTATAAAAATCAGTTTTATGTTTGTTTACATAGTTAAGGAAAGATTCTACAAACAAATCGTTTTGTAGTTTGAGTATAGGTCTAAGAGTTTTGTTCTGAAATTTTTCTTCCTGTGAAGACTGTTCCATTATTTCACCTATAGTGCCCCCTCTTATTTCAAGAAGGGCATTGTCGCGCTGGTTCATTTTCTTTTTCTTTTACCTTAAAGATATAAAAAAACCTCTGCATCAAGCAGAGGTTTTTAGTTTATTTATTAGAATCTAATATTATTTCAGGATGAAAGTAACTCTTCTTACTACCTGACGTGCATATTTAGAATCTTTGTTTACTGAAGTATCTTCACCGTTACCTACAATGTTTAGTCTACCAGCATCGATACCAGCATCAACTAAAATCTTCTTAACGTTTTCAGCTCTTCTTTGAGATAGTTGCTTGTTGTAATCGCTGTTACCGATTTCATCAGCATATCCTACTACGTCTGCAGAAACTGAAGGGTTTTGTTTTAGGTATTTGATCAGGAAGTTCATTCCGCTTACAGACTGTGCGTTTGGCTTGTCTGAATTGAAGTCGAAGTAAACGTTTACATAACCGTTGTTGATTAGACCAGCAAGATCGTTGCTATTACTTTCACTAACTTCTTTCTTGATTTCGTTAGTTCTTTGATCTAGATAAGACTCTAGTTCATCCGGCACACCATTGTTGTTTTTATCAATAGCTCTACCTTTTGTATCAACAGCAACACCAGTTACACTGTTTGGCTCAGCATCCAGGTAATCCGGCACACCATCTTTGTCAGAATCATTCATCATAGTTTCGATTTCTCCGATTCTTTGCTCTAGTGCATCTAGCTCATCGCTCTTATCGTCAACAAACCAGTCAGCATGTTTCTCATTTTTACCTAAATAGATAGAAAGACCTACAGTAGCATTGTAAAGGGTACTGTCAAATCCTTGTTTAGATCCTGGCTCATAGTTACCACCATCCCAAGTTTTTTGTTGAGAGAAGCTGTTTATCATTGTAAAGTCAGCGTTCAACGAAACTCTGTCAGATAATCTTACCTGTCCGGTTAAACCGATAAGGAAGTTACCAATCCAGTCTTCACCATTAAAACGGTCGTCATTTTTAAGTTGACCTACACCAACACCCATGTGACCTAAAAGGTTGAATCTGTTAGTCCATGATTCAAACTCCATAATACGTCCAAGATTAGCATAACCCTGTAAGCTTGTGCGTAGAAGTTTTGATTCGAATTCAGGACCGTCATCTTCACTCATCACATCATAACCTGCGTCAAGTTTAAGACCGAATTTAGTGTTAAACATGTACCTGAAACCTAAATCTGCATGGAAAAAATTAAATGCAGATGAATGATAGCCCGGGCTCATTGGATTAGCGGGCTTGCTGAAACCGCCGTTAACATCAATAGACCATTTGTTGTAGTCGTTTGAGTTACCGCTTTCCTGCACGTCCTGTGCTTGTAAACTTGCCGAAGTTAGGCAAATCATTAATAAAGGTAGTACAACTTTCTTCATAATAATTGTTTATTGTTATCAGTACTTTGAAATTTTTTGTAAATGTAGTAATTTTAAATCTAAGAAAATATGTGTTATTTTTTCAAATATATACTTTATAATGCCGTTAACAACTAATCCATACGACTTAAGTACCCTGTCGGAATATCAGTATTACACTGACATTCAGGTTAATCAAATGCTTGAAATTAGTCAGAAAAGCTTTCGAAAATGGGGGAAAACGCCCCTAAAAAAAAGGGTGAAATTTATCAAAAATTTAATATTTGTTTTAACAAAAAAACAACATTTACTGGCTGAAAAGTGTTCTCAGGAGATGGGAAAACCGCTTAAGCAGGCTATTGCCGAGGTGAAAAAGTGCTCGCTTTTATGTGAATTTTACCTTGAACACGCAGAAAAGTTCCTTCAGGATGAAAAAATTTCTTCGGATGCGGGTGAAAGTTTTGTTACTCACGAGCCTCTTGGGGTTATTTTAGGAGTAATGCCTTGGAATTTTCCATACTGGCAGGTTTTTCGTTTTGCAATTCCGGCTATTATTGCAGGTAATACTGTTGTGGTTAAGCATGCTTCAAACGTAGCTGAGTGTGCTCAGTTACTGGAAGAGCTGTTTAAAGAAGCTGAATTTCCTGAGATGATTTATCAAAATCTTCAGATATCCGGTAGTCAGGTTAAAAATGTAATTGAGAATCCTATCATTAAAGGGGTATCTCTTACAGGTAGTGAAAAAGCAGGAGCTACAGTGGCATCTACAGCTGCTAATCTTATAAAGAAATCAGTATTGGAGCTTGGCGGTAGTAATGCTTTTATAGTACTGGAAGATGCCGATTTAGATAAGGCTGTACCGGTAGCTGTTACTGCCAGAATGCAAAACACGGGGCAAAGTTGTATTGCGGCTAAGCGCTTTTTAGTTCATAGCTCGCTTTATGATGAGTTTTTGAAGCGTTTTACAACCGAGGTTAAAAAACTTAAATCAGGTAATCCTATGGATGAGGATACTGATATTGGTCCGCTTGCAAGGGTAGATCTTGCAGAAGATATAGAAAAGCAGGTAAATAAATCTGTTGATATGGGAGCAAAGGTGATAATAGGAGGTAGGCGTAACAATGCTTTTTATGAACCTACTATTGTGGTTAATGTTACCTCTGACATGCCTTTATTTAATGAGGAAGTTTTTGGACCTGTAGCTCCGGTAATTGCTTTTGATAGCTTTGAAGAAGCTGTTAAGTTGAGTAATTATTCTGATTTTGGGCTGGGTGTAAACATTTTCACAGAAGATATTGAAGGAATAAAAGAGAAAATAAGCCTTTTTGAAGAAGGAGCTGTGTTTATCAATGCAATGGTTAAATCAGATCCGGCTTTACCTTTCGGGGGAGTTAAGAAATCAGGTTTCGGACGTGAACTCGCTGAAAACGGAATTAAGGAGTTTGTAAATGTGAAAACGGTTTACATTGCTAAATAATATAGGAGTCATTATAAATAAAAATCCCCGCTATAAAGCGGGGATTTTTGTATTAATATAATTGTGGATATTCTGTTGGGTTAACTTCATGCATTATAGCATAAACTTTCTCGTAGATATCTTCAGCAGATGGTTTTGAGAAATAATCTCCATCTGTACCATAAGCAGGTCTGTGTGCTTTAGAGGTAAGTGTTTCCGGTTTACTGTCTAAATACCTGTAAGCGTTTTGCTCGTCAAGTATTTGTTGCAGTATGTAAGCTGAAGCTCCACCAGGAACATCTTCATCAATCACTAAAAGTCTGTTGGTTTTAGCAACACTCTTTACGATATCGTGATTAATATCAAAAGGTAGTAAAGACTGTACATCTATAATTTCAGCATCAATACCCACTTCAAGAAGCTCTTTAGCAGCCTGTTCCACAAGTCTAAGTGTAGAGCCGTAAGATACAAGCGTAATATCAGTACCTTCTTTTATTGTCTCAACAACACCTATAGGGGTTTTAAACTCACCAAGGTTTGTTGGTTTTTTCTCTTTTAGCCTGTAACCGTTAAGGCATTCTACTACTAATGCAGGCTCATCTGTCTCTAAAAGTGTATTATAGAAACCGGCTGCTTTAGTCATATTTCTAGGGACAAGTACATGTATACCTCTAATAGCATTGATTATCATCCCCATTGGCGAACCAGAGTGCCATATACCTTCAAGCCTGTGACCACGGGTTCTTATAATAAGCGGAGCTTTTTGTCTACCGGCTGTACGGTATTGTAACGTAGCTAAATCGTCACTCATTATCTGTATAGCGTATAAAAGGTAATCAAGATACTGTATCTCTGCGATTGGTCTAAGACCTCTCATTGCCATACCAATACCCTGACCTAATATGGTTGCTTCACGAATACCGGCATCACAAACACGGAAATCTCCATATTTTTCCTGCATTCCTTCAAGTCCCTGGTTAACATCACCTATGTGTCCGCAATCTTCACCAAAAACAAGCGTACTCGGATATTTAGCAAAAAGAGCGTCAAAGTTATCACGTATAACTACACGTCCGTCAACTTCTTCATTACCCTCTGCATATTCAGGAAGCACTTCGCTTACGCTGTATATGTTTTTATCAGACTGAGAGAATAGGTGAGAGCTGTATTTAGGCTGAATTTTTTCGGTGTAAGCAGTAATCCATGTAGAAAGTGTGCTTTTACCCGCTTCCTTAATAATTATACGAAGTACTTTTCTTGCTGCGATTAAAAGTTCCTTTCTTATAGGCTCTTTTATGCCTGAAAGATCATTGATGTATTTATCAATAAATACTTTGTTTGGGCTTTGCTCTGAAATTGTTTTTAAAACGCTAACAAGTTCATCACGCTCTTCTTTTATAGGGTTTGTGTAAGCACTCCATGCAGCTTTTTTACCTTCAAGAACATCTTTCTTAGCCTGAGAATCGATAGCGTCAAGATCTTCGGCTGTAGCCATTTCGTTCTCAATCATCCATTTTCTCATTTGGGCAATACAGTCGTATTCTGCTTCCCATGATAAACGATCGGCATTTTTGTAACGCTCGTGAGAACCAGATGTAGAGTGTCCCTGTGGCTGAGTAAGTTCGTGTACATGGATAAGAACAGGAACATGCTGCTCTCGTGCTATTTGTGAGGCTCTTTCGTAAGCTGAAATCAGTTCAGGATAATCCCATCCTTTCACTACAATAATTTCATATCCTTTATTATCCTCATCACGCTGGAATCCTTTAAGGATTTCAGATATATTCTCTTTAGTGGTTTGGTGGCGTGCATGTACCGAAATACCGTACTCATCATCCCAAACACTAATAATCATAGGTACCTGTAATACACCTGCTGCATTTATTGTTTCAAAAAACAATCCTTCGGAAGTACTGGCGTTACCAATGGTTCCCCATGCAACTTCGTTACCGTTTATGGAGAAATCGGTTTTGTTTTCAATACCCGAAACGTTTCTGAAAACTTTTGAAGCCTGAGCCAAACCAAGTAATCTTGGCATTTGTCCTGCAGTAGGGGAAATATCAGCACTGGAATTTTTTTGCTGTGTTAAGCTTTTCCAGTTTCCGTTCTCATCAAGACTGTGTGTAGAGAAGTGACCACCCATTTGTCTACCTGCCGACATTGGGTCGTGCTCTAAATCACTATGCCCGTATAGCCCTGCAAAAAACTGTTGGATATTTAACTTTCCAATAGCCATCATAAAGGTTTGGTCACGATAGTAACCTGAACGGAAATCTCCGTTACGAAAAGCCTTAGCCATTGCCAGTTGCGGAACTTCTTTTCCGTCACCGAAGATACCAAATTTAGCTTTACCTGTAAGAACTTCCTTGCGACCTAAAAGGCTACATTCTCTGCTTACTATGGCAACTTTATAATCATTAAGCACTTCTGCTTTAAAATCGTCAAAAGAAATAGTCTTTTTAGTTTCTGTCTCAGTCATAAACGCAAATATTGAATGACTACAAATTTAATTAAAAGTATTGAATTTCATAAATTTCAAACAAAAAAATGATTTCACTTTTGGCAGTAAAATCGTTTTTTAGTTATTTTTCAATAAATTATTTTCAACAAAAACTCTTTAAAAATAAATATTATGTATTTTTTAACAACATCTAAAAGTGTTATAAAATACATGCTACAGCCATTTCCTTGTGAATAATTTAATTAATGTACCTGGGCTTAAAGTTACCACAAAGCGTATATTTTGGCTATAATTGCTGTCATTCAGGGCAAAACCGTTTGACGAATATACAGGGAAGTACAGTTCAAAATAATCTGTAAGAAGGTTTAAACGAATTCCGCTATCGTAAACAAATTCGGGATTTTGATACTTATTCTTCAAAAATCCGGCATCTCCGTAAACTTCTACCCAATTCCAGATATTTACACTCGCATTTACCGTTGTCATCCATTGATTTGCATATCGCGTATCCAATTTTGACTTAAATCCGCCTTCAGCCATAACAAACTGCTGACTGTAAATACCGGTAGTTTCAGATCGTCCGTAGAAGTTATAATCAAAAAGATAATCAGTAGGGCGGTCCAAACCAAAGCTATAGTAATCAGAATCGGTATCCTTATACATAAACATACCACCGTAAAAACGTAGGTTTATCTGTCTGTTATCATTAAATAAACGTCTAAACTGTACCTCTCCGGCCAGTTTACCAAAGTTATTGGCAATCTGTAAATCGGTAGAGTAATCAAGGTGTCTTATAACTTCCGATTCTGAAGAAGTGTATCGGGCATTAAATACCGAATAGTCTTCGTTTTGCTGATCGGTAAACGTAAAATTTGAGTTTTCCCTATTAACTAATATATGTCGTAATAACAGGAATTGCTTTTTGTTACTTCGTAAATTCTCGTCTCTAAACCTAAACTGAATACTAGGTGAAACCCTTAAATAAGCAGCGTTAGGAGCGTAGTGGTATGTAGAGGCACCTAGGCCGTATCTAATATTATACAACGGGCCGTCATCTCTTATATAATGATTAAACTGCATAGAGGCAGAACCTATAAGTTCACCTGTTTTACTTGAGTAACTAGGTGTTACATTAAATGTGAACGGTTTTTCAAGTATCGATTTATTATGGAAACGTAAACCTAATGAGAGTCCGTCATACAGGTTAAATGTAAAGTTTGGAACATAAAATATCTGGTTATACCCCGGATCTTCCAAGTCCTGGAAAAAGGTAAACTTTATAGGTTTATTGTTTAAAACAATTTTATTTAGTTTTTTCCAGTTGTTACGCCTGTTGTATTCAATTACCTCATTTTCATAATTAATGGCTAATCTGTCAGCCCCCTGTCGTGCAATGGTAAATGTACTGTCCTTTTTTACATTGTTTAACCAATGTTTAAATACAATTTCACCATCTTTTAATCCGTAGAGAGGAACAGGAACATTAACCCTTGTTTCATTTTTTATAGTAACCTTTAGTGAGTCTTTTTTCTTTTTTACTTTCCCGAATTTATAATCAATTATATCCCTGCTGTCTACAATGGAGTTGTAAAACCAGTTTGTCTCTTTTTCTGTTTTAGAATCAATAATCTCCCTGAAATCATTACGGGTAGTTTGCTGACTTTTGTTCAGTTCAAAATACTCTTTAATTGATAACGGTATTACATCATTTTCAAGATAACTGTCAAGGTAGTTAAGGGCTAGTCCTGCTTTGTATTTACCAGCCATCTGTTCATTAAACTTAATGAAAGTATTTTTAGGATTACCGATTGGCTGATCAAGATTTTTACGTGCCATTACCAAATACAGGTAGCTGAATTTTGAATTATAGTCTACCTTAAAAATATTATGCCCTTTAAGAATTCCCCATCTAATCCCCATCATGGTTTTTTCAGGATGATATTCTTCAATGTACTTATACATAAGGTAGGTTTGTATACCGTCGTATATCCAGTTATCTTCCCGTGGATTTAACCTAAGGGTGTTTTTAAGGTAATTGTTTAGATAGGTTTTCAGGAATTTTATTTCATAGATAAACGAATCAGGAAAAGGTGCTATAAATGATGGTAACTGATTAAGTCCATAAACCGGATTTCGTTCATAATCCACTTCGCTAACCGTTATTTTACCATAAGGGTATTTTCCTAAATTATCATTGGTGAAGTTGATAATGTTATTGATAAGAGAAGCCTTTTGTATACCGGTGACCCTGTAATCTTTTAAATTAGTGTTTACCTCTACGGTTGAGTTTGTAAATACTTCAAAATCATTGTGAGGCTGAATAATCATACTAAATCCCTGGCGGTCGTCGCCAATGAAAAAGTATTCAATACCACGATCGGTTTTTTGTTTATTTCCCTGATACAAATCAGTAGTGACATTAAGCTTCTCATCAGCAATTAAAGTTACCTGATAATCACAAAACGAATTAGCTATATCGTCAAGATTTTCATTACTGTTTTTTATAAACTTTCCGTTTTCCACACGAGCAGGGGTAAGGTACCAGTCCTTTAACTTTAAGTTACCGTTATTATCATATCCGTAACGGGTAAATTTATCATCCGGTAGCTTAACATAATACATAAGACTTATATTAAACTTTTCATTCGGGTAAATAGGTTTAATTAATTGTATATTAATTAAATCAGGATGTTTTTCAGGCCGGGTATGTTTTAAGGAAACACCATATTGATTAGTAACCGAATAAATTGTTGTGTGGCCTCTTTTTTCATCTTTTTCAAGATGGAACGAACGCACAAATTCATCAGAGAAACGCTTTCCTAAAGGAGTAGTTTTACTGGAGTAGGCATTGTTCCAATCGTTAAGGATAAATTCATATAGGGTATCCTGTGACTGGTTATGAAATGTAATTTCCTGTTTTACCCTAAGGGTGTTATTCTCATAGTCGAGTACCACAAACATTTTATTGAGATGCTGGGCATATGCTCCCGATGTGAGAACAAAAAAAAGGGCAAAAAACAGTTTAAAATTACGATTCAAGGTATGGTGTATAAATTAATAATCTTTTTACTAAAATATGCTTTTGCATGGTTATAACAACTATGCAAGCATTAATATTTCCTTAAAAAGAGATGTATAATATTACCTGAAGGTTGCCTTTAAAATAGTTAAATGTTTATAAAATACTAATTTAGAAGTTAGGGCTAAGGTTGTATTTTTTGTAGAATGTATCTATAACTTCAAGCACTTCATCTTCGGTATCTACTATTTTAATAAGGTTCATGTCTTCCGGACTCGCATTAAAATACTTTTCTATAAGTACATTTTTTATCCAGTCTATCAAACCACACCAAAATTCTGTACCTACAAGTATAATAGGGAATTTGGCAATTTTTTTTGTTTGAATAAGAGTGATTGCTTCAAACATTTCGTCCAGTGTACCAAAGCCCCCCGGCATTACTACAAACCCCTGTGAATATTTAACAAACATTACTTTCCTTACAAAGAAGTAGTCGAAGTTAAGATTCTTGTCACTATCTATATACTGGTTAAAGTGTTGTTCAAAAGGCAAATCAATATTAAGACCTACAGAAGGACTCATCCCCTTTGCAGCACCTTTATTACCGGCTTCCATAATACCGGGACCACCACCCGTAATTACACCATAACCTGCTTTAGATATTTTTTCGGCAATTTTCTCTGCTAATAGGTAGTATTTATGATCACCTTTCGTTCTTGCAGAACCGAATATGGATACACACGGACCAATACGGGCCATGCTTTCAAAGCCGTTAACGAATTCTGACATTATTTTAAAAATAGCCCACGAATCGTTACTCCTTATTTCATTCCATGTTTTAGGGGTCAAATCCTCACGGATTTTCTCATCGTCATCTTTATATTCTTTAGACATAGCAATATTAAATTTTTAAGGTCTCTTACTAAGATAGCTCTTTTTTAAGAAATTTTGCTGTATAACTTTTCTTATTCTTTATAATTTCTTCGGGAGTGCCTTCGGCTATTAGCTTACCACCACCTTTACCGCCTTCATAACCAATATCAATAATATGATCGGCCAACTTAATAACGTCCATATTATGTTCAATAATAAGTACGGTATTACCTTTTTTAACCAATCTGTTTATTACTTCCATTAGCACCCTTATGTCTTCAAAATGCAATCCTGTTGTGGGCTCATCTAATATATAGAAGGTATTTCCGGTATCTTTTTTGGAAAGTTCAGTAGCCAGTTTTATCCTTTGTGCCTCACCTCCTGAGAGGGTAGTACTTTGCTGGCCTAGAGTGATATAGCCAAGACCTACATCCTGAATGGTTTTTATTTTGCGGAAAATTTTAGGGATATTTTCAAAAAACGGAACAGCCTCATCAACCGTCATGTCTAGTATATCTGATATTGATTTCCCTTTATAACGTATTTCCAGTGTTTCCCTGTTGAAACGTTTACCCTGACAGGTTTCACATTCCACATAAACATCAGGAAGGAAGTTCATTTCTATAACTCTTAAACCTGATCCTTCACAGGTTTCACAGCGTCCGCCTTTAACGTTAAAGCTAAAGCGTCCCGGTTTGTATCCCCTTATCATAGCTTCAGGTGTTTGTGTGAACAGCCTGCGTATTTCAGAGAAAACATCAGTATATGTAGCAGGGTTTGAACGTGGTGTTCGCCCTATAGGTGACTGATCTATATCAATAACCTTATCAATATGCTCAAGTCCTTCTATTTTTTTATACGGTTGTGGTTTTTTGACCGCATTAAAAAAGTGTGTATTAAGAATAGGGTATAGGGTTTCGTTTATAAGAGTCGATTTACCGCTACCCGATACTCCTGTTACACATATAAGTTTACCAAGTGGGAATTCTACAGTAACATTTTTTAGGTTGTTACCGGTAGCTCCGCTAAGTTTTATGGTATTACCGTTGCCTTCCCTACGCTTTTTAGGTACGGCAATTTCTCTTTCTCCGTTTAGGTAACTTGCTGTAAGAGTGTGCTCTTTTAGTAATTGTTGAGGAGTTCCCTTGCTTACTATTTGTCCGCCGAAACGTCCTGCAGCAGGGCCAATGTCAATTACATAATCCGCTCGCTCTATCATATCCTTATCGTGTTCAACTACAATAACCGAATTTCCAATATCTCTTAACTGCTCAAGAGAATGAATCAGTTTTTCGTTATCACGCTGGTGCAATCCGATACTTGGCTCATCAAGTATATATAATACCCCTACAAGCTGTGATCCTATTTGTGTGGCTAGCCTTATACGCTGTGCCTCACCTCCCGATAGGGATTTAGAACTACGGTTAAGTGCCAGATAATTTAACCCTACATCCAAAAGGAAGCTTAAACGGGCTTTGATTTCCTTTACAATTTCTGAAGCGATAATTTTTTGTTTTTCAGACAGCCTATCGTTAAGGTTGTTAAACCATTCAGCAAGGTCTGATATATCCATAAAAGATAGTTCGGCAATGTTTTTACCGTCTATTTTAAAGTATAGCGATTCTTTTTTAAGTCGGGTTCCGTTACAAACCGGGCATTCTACCTCGTCCATAAAGTCTTTTGCCCAACGTTTTATAGAAGTAGAACCACTTTCATCATACTGGTTTTGAATGAAACTTGAAATTCCTTCAAAATCAATTTTATATTCACGGTTTACACCAAGTGTCTTTGAGTTTACTGTAAACTTCTCGTTACCGCCATTCATTATCATATCCATTGCTTCCTGCGAAATGGTCTCAATGGCATCGGTAAGTTTAAATCCGTATTTTTCGCCTATAACCTCAAGCTGTTTAAATATCCACGAGTTTTTATACTCTCCAAGCGGGGCAAAACCTCCCTGTTTGATAGATAGTTTAGGGTTAGGGATTATTTTTTTAATGTTGATTTCGTTTACCGTACCTAAACCGTTACAATTGTCGCACGCTCCTTTAGGGGAGTTAAACGAAAAGTTATTAGGCTCTGGGTTAGGGTAGGAGATACCCGATGTAGGACACATTAAATTACGACTGTAATAACGAACATCATCTGTACCGTGTTCAATAACCATCATTACATCATCACCGTGGTACATGGCAGTTTTGATACTTTCGCTAATGCGTTTGTCTAAATCGTCACTGCTGTCAACCTGCATACGGTCTATAACCGTTTCAATATCATGGGTTTTGTAGCGATCCAGTTTCATGCCACTTTCAATATCCTTTATTTCGCCATCTACACGAACTTTTAGGAATCCCTGTTTAGAAATCTGTTCAAAAAGTTCACGGTAATGCCCTTTACGGGAACGGATAATAGGAGCCAGTATGGTTATACGTTTACCATTGAATTTCTCTACAATAAGCTCTTTGATCTGGTCGTCGCTGTAGCTTACCATTTTTTCTCCGGTAACATAACTGTAGGCTTCACCTGCACGAGCGTATAAAAGCCTCAGGAAGTCGTATATCTCGGTAATGGTGCCAACGGTAGAGCGCGGACTCTTACTTGTGGTTTTCTGCTCAATGGCGATAACAGGTGAAAGTCCGTCAATTTTATCCACATCAGGGCGTTCCAGTCCGCCAAGGAACTGACGGGCATAAGCCGAGAAGGTTTCAATATATCTGCGCTGGCCTTCGGCATAAATGGTGTCAAACGCCAGTGATGATTTGCCTGAACCCGAAAGTCCTGTTATTACAACAAGCTTTTCCCTTGGTATGGTTACGTCTATATTTTTAAGGTTATGGGCACGGGCGCCCATTACTTCAATCGTTTCTTCGTTATTAAGCATAGCAAATTGGTGCAAAACGCAAAGATACTGATTTTAAAGGTATTTTTATAGTAGAAGTAGGAGTAAGAAACTGTTAAAACCAATATGATTTTATATTATCATGTTATATTTTTGAATACTTAATTGCCTTACCATGATTGTAGCCTATTTTGAGTTAATAGTAACATTAATTCACTGTTTATTGCTGTCACTTCTGTATTCAGGAATTTTGTTGTTAGTTGTATTACTAATTGCTAAAACGACAAGACTTTCTTTTATTTCAGGAATTACAACCCGTAAGTTATATTTCTGGTGTTTCTGCATTCCGATTCTTTTTGTAATATTAATATTATACAGATTTTCTTATGAAAGGGATAATGGTTTGGGAGAAACAGTAATGATTCCTATAGGGTATAAGCAGCATGTGTTTTGTAGTGATGGTGGAATGGTATACTTTTACCCGGATCCGGATGCATACGACCCGGAAGATTTTGATATCGGTAAATTTACTATATCTAAAAATAAGCTTTGTGCAGAAGTAATTCGTGATTATCATAACTCCCCTTATTATGATTTTGTTGTTTATGACCTTAAGGAAAAGACGAGTACCCCTCTAAATACTATTAAAGATTATACTCAATATGCTCAGGTTAACAATTTACCATTGCCTGAAGATTTTAATGATTTTTCATATCATTATAAAAAATTTAGAACCAAGCCTAAATGGAAAGTATGGTTACTACCTTAGTTCTTGGTTAATAAGGCAAAATCCTCCTGCCTTTTACCTCTTCAAGTAGTTCGGCTATAGCGAGGTAAAAAGCACTACTACCACAAATAACACCTACAATACCAGCTATTTTATGTAGGTTTCCGTCTTTTGTCCAGATAGCTGTTGCTAATAGGAAAAATAAAATAGTTAATGACAAGAATACAAACTGTTGTACTTTACTGTTTTTAAAAGTTCCCACCCATAAAAAAGCAGTGAACAGCCCCCATAAAGCTAAGTACCATCCTAAAAAGTCGGGTGGGGTAGCCTGAGCGTTTTCAATACCTGTTGCGGGTAGCATCCATATCCCTACCAGTGATAGCCAGAAGAATCCGTATGAAGTAAAAGCTGTAGCAGCAAAAGTGTTTCCTTTTTTGAAAGATAGCAAACCGGCTATTACCTGAGCAATCCCTCCGTAACATATCCCCATAGACAGTACTACCGAGCTTAACGGGTAGAATCCCATATTATGTATATTAAGCAGTATGGTTGTCATTGCAAAGCCCATAAGACCTAGCGGTGCCGGATTTCCTAATTTTCCTTCCATGAATATATTTTTAATTTTATTATACTTTCAAAAGTATGATTTTATTAATTTAATTGTTAAAATATTTAATATATTATTCTGTCAAAGTTTTATAGTGGATTTACAAGTGGTTAATTCAGTCAGGTTTATATCTTTGAAAAATGATTTCTGAGATAAAAACTATTTCTGCTAAAAAATTCATTGGTCTTAACTTAAACATGTCATTTATTGATAATAAAACGGCTGAATTATGGCGGAGTTTTATGCCAAGGCGAAAAGACATTACTAATACTATTAGCAATGATATGTATTCGTTACAGGTGTATGATGAAAACTTCTTTTCTCAATTTAATCCGGCTACTGAATTCAAAAAATGGGCACTTGTTGAAGTTACTGATTTCAATACTGTTCCCGAAGGTATGGAAACATTTGATCTGGAAGGCGGTATGTATGCTGTATTTTATTATAAAGGAAATCCATTTAATGCAGCACAGGTATTTGGCTATATAATGAAAGAATGGTTACCGCAATCAGGCTATGTTTTAGATAATCGTCCGCATTTTGAAGTGTTAGGAGAGAAGTATAAAAATGGTAGTGACGAATCGGAAGAAGAAATATGGATACCAATTAGGTAATTAGTTAAGATGTTGTCCAAAGTTTGAGTCCATTAAATTGGCAAAACCTCTTTTAATAGTACCATCTGGATTTAGTACAATCGTTCGGTTTATTTTAGTAAAAGCCCATTTATCCTTTAATACCTTAAAGTTTGAAGCTCTAAGCTGACAGGCATTTTCAAGATGATATTCCTTCATTGTTTTTTTCCACTCTTTGTCTTCATCAACATTTATAGCTATAAAATCTATTTCTCCATATTTCTGTCTCAGTAAGTCTATTTTTTCATCAATAACCTTTAATCTTGATTTAGAACAACTTGTCCAGAAAAATATAACAGTTTTTTCATTTATACCATTATTTATATCAATAGGGTTATCATAACTGTCTACGAGCTCTATTTCAGGTAGTTTTTTACCTTCACTAAGTTCGCCTGCAGCTTGCCCTATACGTACAATTTCATTACTGTCATCATCATCTGTTGACAATTCATTGAAACATTCCAAAAATTCTTCGTGATTAACAATATTCCTGTCCTCTAAAAGATAATTAAAAGCCAGTGTGTTAAGAACCTGGTTTTTTACACCTTCATTAATGAATATTGAATCAGCAAGGTTTAGTTTGGTTATGTTTTCCTCAAGTGTATCTTCAGGTATTTTGTAAGTTTCGCTTTTGCTCTTTGCCATATTATTAAGCATTACGGTAAAGTATCTTACAAAAGGTGTGTAGTTGGTAAGTTTTGGGTTGTTAAACTCTATTCCTTCTCTGTAATCATAATAATTATCAGGAATAAGACTGTTTATTTTTTTCCCTGTTTTTATTGCGCAGGCGTAGGGGTAGTATTCTTTTTTTGAGTAATAGTTGAAGTCTAACCTGGCTTTTACATAAAAATCAAAACCATTGCTCCAGTCCAGTCTTGATTTTTCTTCTTCATAATACGCTATTCGTTTTTGATAAGTGGAATCAATGCATTTTGTGAATTTATCGTAATCATAATCAAAAACAGAGAAACAGCTATTACGGTCTTTTTCATTAGCCAGATATAATTCCATCATGAAATTATTTTTCTCATTCCCTTTGCCGCTAAATACTATAGACTCATCAAAATGCCTTGTGTCTATATTTACCATTAAGCTGTCATTTTTATCAAAGTACACATATTGATAATAAGGCTCGTGTTTAAAACTGTACATTCCGGGGGTAAGGGAGTCAAACTTTATAAAAAATCTGTTATTATCATCTAATTTTATGGTATCGATTACTTTATTATCACGGCAAAAATAAATATGATCTGATTTTGGACTGGTTATTTCACCCCCAAAATAAGCTTCATAATTGTTGCCATTACCACATGATGATAAGCTAACAATTATTGTAAATAACAGTAGTAATTTTTTAAAGTTGTTTGTCATTGCGTTTTTTCCGTACATTAACAAAAATATTTGTTCTTATGTATGTAAGCTGTTAAAACACCGTTAAAATATTTTAATGTTTATTATGACATTGGTCAATAGGATACTGCTTCTATTTTTCTTACTTTTGCCAAAAAATTTTTTAAAATGCTTTCAGTTTCAAATTTATCAGTTCAGTTTGGTAAAAGAATTTTATTTGACGAAGTAAACACCTCTTTTACTCAGGGTAACTGTTATGGTATTATTGGTGCAAACGGTGCCGGTAAATCTACTTTCTTAAAAATACTTGCAGGAGATATAGATCCAACCTCGGGACATGTGTTCCTTGAACCGGGCAAACGTATGTCGGTACTTAACCAGAACCACAATATGTTTGACGAGCACACAGTACTTGAAACCGTTATGATGGGTAACAAGACATTATTTGCCGTTAAAAAGGAGATGGATGAAATTTACCTTAAGCCTGACTTTTCTGATAAAGATGGTGAAAGGGTAGGTGAGCTTCAGGTAGTTTTTGAAGAGATGAACGGTTGGAATGCTGATTCTGATGCTGCAGCCTTATTATCAAGCTTAGGTATTGGTGATGAGTTTCACTATACCCTTATGGGAGATATGGACAGCAAGCTGAAAGTACGTGTGTTATTAGCACAGGCCTTATTTGGTAGTCCTGATGTACTTATAATGGATGAGCCTACCAACGACCTTGACTTTGAGACAATTTCATGGTTAGAGAATTTCCTGGCTAACTACGAGAATACTGTAATTGTTGTATCTCACGACCGTCACTTCCTGGATGCTGTATGTACACATATTTCAGATATTGACTTTAGTAAAATTAACCATTACTCAGGTAACTATACCTTCTGGTATGAGTCAAGTCAGCTGGCTGCTAAACAAAGAGCACAGCAAAACAAAAAAGCTGAAGAGAAGAAAAAAGAACTTCAGGAGTTCATCATGCGTTTTAGTGCTAACGTGGCTAAATCTAAACAGGCTACCAGCCGTAAAAAAATGCTTGAGAAACTTAAAGTTGATGATATTAAACCTTCAAGCAGACGTTATCCTGCAATTATTTTTGAACAGGAGCGTGAGGCTGGAGATCAAATATTAAATATAACAGATTTAAGTGCTTCGATAGACGGAGAGCTTCTGTTTAAAGACCTTAACCTTAATATGGCTAAAGGTGATAAGATAGTGGTAGTATCAAGAGATTCTCGTGCTACATCTGCATTCTACGAAATTATAAATGGTAAAATGAAACCGGATAGCGGTAAGTTTGAATGGGGTGTTACCACTATACAGTCATACCTTCCGGCAGAAAACCATGAGTTTTTTGATACTGACCTTAATCTTGTAGACTGGTTACGCCAATGGGCAACTACCGAAGAAGAGCGTGACGAGGTTTATATCCGTGGTTTCTTAGGGAAAATGTTATTTAGTGGTGAAGAGGCTTTAAAATCTTCAAGAGTATTATCGGGAGGTGAAAAAGTACGTTGTATGCTTTCAAGAATGATGATGTTAAGAGCTAACGTTTTAATGCTTGATGAACCTACAAACCACCTTGATCTTGAATCGATCACGGCGTTTAATAACTCGCTTAAAAACTTTAAAGGATCTGTACTGTTCACTACTCATGACCACGAGTTTGCACAAACTGTAGGTAACAGGGTACTTGAAATTACGCCAAACGGAGTTATTGACCGTTACATGACATTTGATGATTATCTTGATGATGATAAAATCAAAGAATTAAGAAAGAAAATGTATGCTACAAGCTAACAGATAAATAAACTAAAAAAGCCCTCATTAAGAGGGCTTTTTTATATGCTGTAATTAAATATTATTATTCTGATTTATCTGTAGTTGGTGGGGTAGTTGTGGTAGGTTTATCTTCCTTAACTATAATTACTGTGGCTTTAAATCCGGTTGCCAGATTCCACTGATTAGATGTAAGGAGTTTACGGTTGTCATCATATATTCTTATGTCTGCCGTATTTGGACCTGTTGTACCCTGATTTAATGCCTCAAAGTCAATTTTGTTAAAGCCTGGTGAAAGTCGTATTTGTATAGCTGATGGATTATTTGCAAGCACAAAATTACTAATCACTATTTTGCCGTTAAGCCAAATTCTTATCCTGTCACCATCCTGTAAACCAAAGTCGGCAGCAAAAGAGTTTACATACTCAGCATCGGTTCGTATCTCACCCAGGAACATATCACCACGATAGGCTTCATTCGATTCACCTCCCATTTTAATTTTTACCCTATCCTCATACTGATCTGTATTATCAGCAAACTGACTTTCAGTAGACATAGGAGACGTGTCTGTCCTGTCAACCCCAATCTGGAAACGTGGATCAAGTTCTTTTTTTGGAGGTTCAAAACTAAATATACTAGGAATCTCATCATCAGTTTCCGGTTCTGGTGACGTTTGCGGATTTTCCTCACGTGGTATGGCAATACCTCCGCGTGGCTTATCGCCACCCTGAGCTATTAGCTTTGGAGTAAGGCAAAGTATAAGCAAAAGGGTACAAAGGTATTTCATGTCAATTTTGTTCTTTTAAACTAAGCAGCAATTAGCGTGCCTAAAATAATACTGTACAAATTAAGTAAAAATAAATCAGCTTTTACAAAAACGGATGTTCCGTTTATATTATTGCCTCATTTGTTTCCCATAGTTTTACTACCTGTTCAAGCGTAATAGAACCGGGTGTAGTAATGTATTCTTTTACAAATCTGAATCCGGCTTTTTCGAGTGTTTTGTTTGGAGATGGGTTAAAGGCGTTAGGCTGGCAGTATAGCTCTTTTAGCTTAAGGTTATTAAAATATGCTGCCGCACTCATTTTAATAAAATCAATACCATAGCCTTTGTTTCTGTATTCTTTGTACCATATATGCAAATGCATATAACCATGATCGTTGTAAACAAGTGGATTTAGGTTACTGTGACCTATAGGTTTATCGTCTACATACCAAACTACACCATATACTTTTTTCTCATTATAGGGTAAGGTAATCTGGGTTTGTAGCATTGCAACAAAGTCTTCTCTGGCAGGAAGTTTCTCAACATCAACTCCCATATTTAAAAGATATTCTTTATCAGAATTAAACCAATAGTCTGCAATAAAGTTTATGTCTTTATGTTCTATTTCTTTTACAGATAGTTTGCTTCCTTTCATATGTATACATCATTTTCACTATGAGGTAAATTAAGGAGTAAGTTTAGGTTAAGCTTCGTGAGAAATTATTATTTATTTATGTCTTCCTGAGCGGTTTTTCTCGGCATCCCAGTTATTAATACTGTCTTTTTCATCCCGAAAATCCTCTCGGGTTATTTTACCTGATTTATCGTAATGCGCATTTGTGTCTACACTATCGGTATATTGTGTAACACCATCATTATCTTGTTCTTTTTTATCGTCTGCTTCCATAGTATTTTTTAAAATATAATATTAAGGAAATAACATATGTGAAAATGTTAACGGGAAACTAAATTAATAGATAAGCTCTTCTACATTTTTCTGCATCATTTCGGCAAGTCTTGCTGTCGGCAAGTCGTTAGGGTCATAACCAAACGGATCTTCAATTTCTTCGGCAATAAGTTCTAAACTCGCTAATACATAAAAAATGACTATAACAACAGGTATTACCAGATAGCCAAGTGAAAACACATAACCAAAAGGTAACGACATTACATATATAAATATAAATTTCTTTATAAAAGCACTGTAAGAGTAGGGAATAGGGGTATTTTTAATCCTTTCACAAATACCACATATATCGGTTAGTGACTGCATTTCGGCATTAAGCACAATAAGCTGGTCTCCGGTAATCTTTCCCTGTTCGTATAGCTTATTGATTTTAGCAATTATAGTTTTTGCTATTTGATTTGGCTTATGTTTATAATGATCGTCAGATAGGGTAGCATTATCAAAAAGTTCATGTTTAACGTCTACATTTTTAAGGTGCAGATTCAAAACTGCAGAATAGGCAGGAATAAGTTTCCTGAAGATTTCTTTGTCCTCATCACTTTTTACCATTACCGCTATCTTCATAGCCAGGTTTCTACTATTGTTTACTAACGCTCCCCAGGCTTTTCTGCCTTCCCACCAACGATCGTAAGCAGTATTAGTCCTGAATACCAGTAATAATGATATAACAAATCCCAAAAGGGTATGCATCACGGTTATATTCTTAACATGACTGCTTTCAGATACTTTCCAGTATTCCAGTTCAAGATAAGCGACGCCTAATGAATATACCCCAATAGCAAGCATTAATGGGAGTAACTTTCTGAATGTATCGGCTTTATGAAAACGAAATATGAATGAAAACCACTCTTTTGGGTTATATGCTATCATCTGTTTGGTTGTATAGTGTTTGCTACACAAATGTATTTAAAGTTTATGTTTTGCCAAACATTATTGTACAGCTTCCTTATAAACTTTAAGTGCTCTTTCGCGCGCTTCTTTATGATCTACAATTGCCCTGTAGCTTATTTCCTGATATTCAGGCACCCATTTTTTTATGTATTTCAAATCAGGATCAAACTTTTTGGCCTGTTCTATAGGGTTAAATATCCTGAAGTATGGAGCAGCATCTACACCGCTTCCGGCAGCCCATTGCCAGTTGCCTATGTTGCTGGATTGTTCATAGTCCAATAACTTTTTTGCAAAATAGGCCTCGCCCCAGCGCCAGTCGATTAACAGATGTTTGCATAAAAAACTGGCTACCACCATACGCACCCTGTTGTGCATATAGCCAGTGTTGTTTAGCTCGCGCATGCCCGCATCTACCATAGCATATCCGGTTTTACCTTCACACCATGCTTTAAATTCCTCTTCGTTATTACGCCATTTGATATTATCGTATTTCGGACGAAAGCTCTTACTAACCGTTTCGGGGAAATGCCATAATATCTGCATAAAAAATTCACGCCATATCAGTTCGTTTAAAAATGTTTGATTTTTACTTTCCAACGCTTTTTTGACCAACTGACGAACACTAACAGAACCAAAACGTAAATGCGGACTCAAAAATGAAGTTCCTTCTATAGAGGGAATATTTCGGGTATCCTCATAATTATCGATTAGGGTAGGAGTAGTATTGTAGGGTTTAACTTTTATGTCACTTTTAGAGAAACCAATATCGTTCAACTCTAAAAACGGATAGGAATGTGAAGCTAAATTATCAAGTTTATTTTCCGGATGATGTTGCCTGATATGACTTTCGGTAAACTTTTCCTTCCACTTTTTCATGAATGGAGTATATACTACATAAGGAGTTCCATCGTCTTTAACTACATCATTTTTTTCGAATATTACCTGATCCTTAAAATGCTTAAATACAATGTTATTATCCCTAAATAATTGAAGTGTTTCTTTATCTCTTTTTAAAGCGTAAGGCTCATAGTCATGGTTGGTGTAAACAGCTTTTATTTTGTTTTCGGAGACCAGTTTTTTGAATACTTTTTCGGGAGTATCATGAAATACGGCAAGTGAACTGTTATGTGATTTGAAAGCTTTATTCAGGTCACTAAGAAGTGCATGTATAAAGGTTACTCTTGCATCACTTATAGGTAATTCATCAAGAATGTTTTTATCAAAAATAAAAATTGGAAGCACTTTTTCATCGCTGTTCAATGCTTCGTAGAGTCCGGTATTATCTTCTATTCGTAAATCTCTTCTAAACCAGAATATGTTCATGTATAATTAGTCGTTAAATTCTCCAAAAAGTTCAATTAATTTGTTTTTCCTGTACTCGAAAATCTCTTCCAGTTTAGGTTTTACCATAAATGGTTGCACCATTTTTCCTAATATACCCATAGGTAGTTTATAGTGTATAATGTCTTCCATTTCAACACCCCCTGGTATTTCTTTTAAAAAATGTTTATGATGCCAGAATTTATAAGGACCAAAACGTTGCTCATCAACAAAAAAGCGCTTATCCTCAACATGGGTTATTTCTGTTACCCATTCCATTTTTAACCCCAGTAACGGTCTAACATGGTAGTGTATAATTTGTCCGGCAAACATTTCCTTGTCATCACCAGATAATGTTACGAAACCCATTGAGGGTGGGGTAATTACGGCAAGGTTTTTGGGAGTAGAAATAAAGTTCCAGGCTTCATTTAAACTTACAGGTATTTTTTGTGTCTTATGTAGTGTATACAAAATGAGGCTATATTTTAAGTGTTAAACTTTGTGAAGTTAGGAAACACAAGGGAATTTTAAGCTTTGTTGAACCTTATTTTTAGTATTTTTTAACAATCGTAAAACGCATAATTATTAATTTCGCAGTATCAATATACAAAACAAAAACAGGTTAAAATGAAAAAATTACTTATTGCAGGTGCTATAATGCTGGGCTGCTTAACAACAAACGCTCAGGTGCAGACTCCAATGGCAAGTCCGTCAGCAAAAATTGAACAGACTGTGGGTCTTACAAATGTTAAAATTGATTATTCTCGTCCAAGTGCCAGAGGAAGGTCAGTTTACGGTGAGTTAGTTCCTTTCGGGAAATTATGGAGAACAGGTGCGAATACCAACACTGTTATTACTTTTAGTGACGACGTGGTTATTGACGGTAAAACACTTCCAAAAGGAGAATATGCATTATATACATTACCAAAGGCAGATAGTTGGGATATTATTTTTTATAACGATACTCACAACTGGGGATTACCTGAAAAATGGGATGAGAAAAAAGAAGTTTTAAGAACTACAGTTAAACCAGAATTTCTTCCTAAAAATATAGAAACGTTTACTATCAATATTGCTGATCTTGATAATGACTTTGCTAACCTTGAACTGTCATGGGAGAGAACTAAGGTTACTTTAAAGTTCGTCGTTCCTACTAAAGAAAAAGCTATTGAAAGTATTGAAACAGCTATGGCGGGACCAAGCGCTAGCGATTATTTCTCTGCAGCTCAATATTACTACCAGTCTAACGCTGATATGAATAAGGCTTTAGAGTGGATTAATAATTCTATCGCTAAAACACCAAGCGGACAGGATGTTCCTTTTTACATCTTAAGACAAAAATCTCTTATACAGGCTAAAATGGGAGACAAGAAAGGTGCTATTGAAACAGCAAAACAATCGTTAGCTGGAGCTGAAAAAGCAAACAACTACGATTATGTGAAAATGAATAAGGACTCTATCCTTGAATGGAGCAGAAAGTAATTTTTTCAAAATAATAAATTAAAAAAGGCAGGTTGTAAAACCTGCCTTTTTTAATTTATGCTTCCTGCATTGGTTTATTTTTATCCAGAAACGGTTGTAATATCAATGATAAGAATATAGTCAACATAGCACCTATAAAGTTAAGCCACAGGTAACCTATATGATCTGTTCGTACATAATCGTACCATATATAAATAACTGCTGTTTGTGTTATTAAAGCTCCCCAAAATATTGCCTGCGCTTTTATGTATTTAATATAGAAAGCAACAAGGAAAATACCCAGTACGGTTCCGTAGAAAATAGAACCGATTATGTTTACCAGCTGGATAAGGTTTTCAAACAAGGTGCCCACACAGGCAAACAGTATGGCTATAACTCCCCATAAAAGGGTAAACATTTTAGTAGCATTTACATAATGCTTCTCTGATTTTTGCCCTACATTACGCTTATAAATATCTATTGCGGTAGTAGATGCTAGGGCGTTTAGACCTGAAGCTGACGACGACATTGCAGCCGAGAATATTACAGCAAGGAGTAATCCTACAAGGCCTCTTGGCAAAAAGTTTAATATAAAGTATAGAAAAACATAATCCTTATCGTTGGTTTCGGCTTTCTCATTCACCTTTTTGATTAATCCTTTTGCTTTATCCCTAAGGCTTTTTTCTCTTGCGTTAAGGGTAACCATTTTATTATGGAGTTCCTTGTTGTCGTAGTCCTGATTAAGCTGATTTACATAAATCATACTTATTTCCTTTTTCTCCAGGGCAAGGTCTTCAAGCTGTTTTTCAAGTCCGGCATACTCATCACTGTATTGTGACTCCTTTAAAACTTTAACGTTATTAGGGTTAAAGTGTAGCGGTGCCGAGTGGAACTGGAAGAAAATAAAAACCATTACACCTATAAGCAGTATAAAAAACTGCATTGGTACTTTTAATAGTCCGTTCATTATAAGTCCCATCTGGCTTTCCCTGATAGATTTCCCTGATAAGTAACGTTGTACCTGAGACTGGTCGGTCCCGAAATAAGCCAGCATCAAAAAGAAACCTCCGGCAATACCACTCCAAATGGTGTATTTTTCGGCAGGGTCAAAAGAGAAATCAACAATATTCATTTTATCGTTAGCACCTGCAATATGTAATGCATTGGCAAAACTAAGTTCGTCAGGCAGGTAACTAAGGATAATAAAGAAAGTAATTATCATACCCGACATGATTACAAACATCTGTTGCTTTTGGGTAACATTTACAGCCTTTGTACCACCGGAAAAGGTATAAATAATAACCAGTACACCTATAACAAGGTTCATAAGGTTAAGATTCCATCCTAAAAGTGATGACAGAATAATGGCCGGTGCATAAATGGTTAGCCCTGTACCTAGTCCTCTTTGAATTAAAAATATTATTGAAGCAAGCGAACGGGTTTTAAGGTCAAATCGTTGTTCTAAAAACTCGTAGGCAGTAAAAACTTTTAATTTATGATACAGAGGGATAAAGGTGATACATATAACTACCATTGCCAAAGGCATACCAAAGTAAAACTGTACAAAGCCCATACCATCATGGTATGCCTGCCCGGGTGTAGATAAAAAGGTAATGGCACTGGCTTGTGTAGCCATAACCGATAGTCCTACTGTCCACCACGGTGTTTCGTTATTTCCAAGTATAAATTCCTCTACGTTTTTACTGCCACGGGTTTTCATAACACCGTAAACAACAATAAAAAGTAGTGTAACCGAAAGTATAATCCAGTCTATTGCCTGCATCTATGTAAATATTTGCATTATAAAATAAAACACTAGTATGTAGATAACGTTAAGTAGTATTACTAACGAATAACTTTTTTTCCAAGCATTGGGATTATCTTTCATACAATTCTTTTTTTAGCTTTAAATAGGACTGGTAAACATTGTATTTGTTACACCAGCCATTAACTTTATTTGCCCAGTGCAATTATGTTTGCCATGAGCCTGTAAGCTCCGGAAACTCCTTCAGGTAACTCTCTGAAAAAGCTCAATCCGGTATAAATATAATAACCTTTTCCGTGCTTTGCTATAAGCAGCGCTCCTTTTTTAGGCGACTCTCCTTTATCATGAGACGATAGGATAGGAGTAAATTCCGCTCCCCATTCATCAGGATAATATAATCCCTGTTCCTGTACCCAGCCTTTAAAATCGTTTTCAGTTATCTTATTAGGTTTGTTTAAAACAGGACTTTCGGGTGCTAAAAAGGTAACTTCAGCATCTTCTTCAGTAACCCTGTCTCTTGATATACGAAGATGATAAGGAGCAAAATCCCTGATAGATAAATGGCCTGTGGTATTATATTGTACAATCATATTACCACCTTCTTTCACATAATCAAAAAGAATTTGCTGTTTGTATACCAAATCATCAAGTACATTATAGGCACGGATACCTACAACAACAGCATCAAAATCTTTAATTATATCAGGACTAATTAACGACGGACTTAATAAACTTACTTCATATCCCATTTGCCTCAGGCTTTCAGGAACGTTATCTCCCGCACCCATTATATAGGCAATTTTTCTGCCTTTAATTTCAATGTCTGCTTTTGTAAACTTAGCTGTAGATGGTAGTAACACCTGTTGTTTTGCAATATGTGGATAATCTATAATTACCTGTTCTCTATCATATTGTTTATTGTTAACTAAAGCTATACTTTCAGCAACTGCTTCTTCAGGATGTGACGGAGGAGTAACCTCAAATGATACTGTTAGTTCACTTCCTTTGTTTTCCAGGTTAAACGGAATTGAAGCAGGACTTACCTTCCAGGTATCAGGTAGTTTTAATTGAAGCTCGCCGTTACAGTTGTCTCTACCGGCACTTATTTTAACTTCTACAGTCTGCTTTTTGTTATCTTTAAACAATTGTACCTTATTAAGAATTTTTGTTGTTACAGCCGGGACTACATCAAAAGGTTGATACACTTCGCCAAAAGCAGGATCATTGTATTTATATACCAATTCTCTTCTAAAAGGGATTATTATACCGTCTATTTCAACTTCAAAACTTATATATAATTCCCTTATAATATCGGGTATACCTATTTTCTCCTGATTATTCACAGTATACATACCCTTATTCCCTTTTTCTTTAAGCCAATAAGGTGAAGTATATTCTATGTTCTGAGGGATGGTAACCGTAAAGCTATCGCCTTTATCTACATTGTTTTGTAACGGAATATTATGAATAAAGGTCTCATCATCAGGATAAACTGTAACAGACTTTAAAGTCATTGGTACTGCACTACGGTTAATGGCTTCCCAGTTTATGGTTATTTCACTACCCGGTGTTGCCGACTGGCTATTGGCTACTGCTTCAACAAACAGTCCGCTGCATGCAGCAATAATATCTTTTATTTCTTTTGTTTTTATCTCCTTCCAGTATTCGTCATCAAGAGCCTGTATGTCTTTATAAACACTTATCAAAGCAGGTAATGAAGTCGAAGGATTTTTGAAATCGTAGTTGTCGAGTATATTTTGAACGGCTTTACCTATTTTCTTTCCGTTTTTAACCCTGTTCCATGAAGTGTCTATACCTTCAAAAAGGTTTTGTTTATCCTTTAGATTGTCACCTTTTATCAGCTCAAGGTATTCCATATCATCCCCGCGTGCTCCAGTAGTACCAAAACCCTGTGAACGGTGCCTGCTACGGCTAAGTGCTGCTATTTCCTGATTGGATTTACCAAGCATAGGGTAGTATACTCCTGTAGAAAGGTTTATATATTTTGATTTATCGGCTTTATCAAACTGTTCTTTTCCGCCAAAAAACCACCACGATACATTAAAAAACACACGCTGTGTTTGCCAGGTATTTACAAATTTAAGTTGGCCGGGAGCATAGTTAGGATCGTTCGCTAAACCAAAAGCTTCCTGAGTAAGCATTGCGGATGAAGTGTGATGCCCATGTGTAGTACCAGGTGTACGGTGGTCAAAACGGTTAATAATAATATCCGGTCTGAATTTCCTGATTATCCATACCATATCCTGCAATACTTCTTCCTTATCCCATATTTGTAAGGTTTCATCAGGCACTTTAGAGAAGCCGAAATCATTGGCACGACTAAAAAACTGTTCGCCACCATCAATCTTTCGGGCTTCAATCAGTTCCTGTGTACGGATAACACCTAATAACTCCCTTAATTCAAGTCCTATAAGGTTTTGTCCACCATCACCACGAGTTAGGGCTAGATAGCCGGTACGAGCCATTTTTTCGTTTGAAAGAAATGAAATAAGCCTTGTGTTCTCGTCATCAGGGTGAGCAGCTATATATAA
This sequence comes from Flavobacterium beibuense F44-8, assembly GCF_000769915.1. Taxonomy (GTDB): domain Bacteria; phylum Bacteroidota; class Bacteroidia; order Flavobacteriales; family Flavobacteriaceae; genus Flavobacterium; species Flavobacterium beibuense. The sequence continues at coordinate 198,190 of NZ_JRLV01000003.1, read as the reverse complement.
TGCTGTACCTAAAAAGTTAAGTTTTTCAATTTTATGATAAATCTCTACTGATGATGGTTTTTGTGGCTGCTGTGCAAACACAGAAACATAAAAGAAGAGTAGGAGGTAACTAAAATGTTTATGCATAGTTATAACAGGCGTTTAGCCCTATGATTATTTTGTAAAAGAAACTAAATGCTGATAGACCTTATCTACAGGTAAGCCTACAACATTTACATATGAACCTTCAATTTTTGCAATGGCGACAAGTCCTATCCATTCCTGTATACCATAAGCTCCGGCTTTGTCATAAGGTCTGTAGTTTTCAAGATAATAGTTTATTTCCTCGTCTGTCAGTGTATTGAAGGTAACTTTTGTGGTTTCATTAAATGTTACTGATTTTGAACTGTTTTTAATACAGACTGATGTAATTACATCATGTGTATTACCCGATAATGATTTGAGCATCTCAAAAGCATCTTCCTTATCAGTTGGTTTTCCTAAAGCCTTATCCTTATGCCAAACAATGGTATCACTGGTAATAAGTATGTCATTATCAGAAAGTGTATCTGTAAGCGCTGCAGCTTTAAGTTCTACAAGGAAATCTGTAATTTCTTCTGCTTTTAAATGATCCGGGTATATTTCTTCAACATCTTTAAGACGTATTTCAAAATCAATATCCAGCTCTTTTAAAAACTGTTGCCTTCGGGGTGATCCTGAAGCAAGTATAATATTGTAATGTTTCAGTTTATCGTTAAGCATTATTTTGAATGTTAAAGGTTATAATTACTATGGATAGTGCAGCAAATGCAAGAACTATTTTTAATGTAAGGCTTAGCCTGTCAAAATCCTTATAAGTTTTAGCACTCCATAGTTTTATAATAAAGTAAATAAGCGGCCCTAATACAAATAACAATACATAAAGTAAGGCATATAAAAGCATTCCGCTTTCATTAACAAAATATGCATCAATATAGTAAAGTATCATAGCAACAGGTATAAGGTTAAGTGCTACCGTTATTTTAGCTATTCTGTTTTTTCCTAATGCAATGGGTAAAGTATTGATTCCGTTATTATAATCTTTATCAGTATCTCTAAGATTTTTTATTATCTCTCTTATAAAACTGATTATGAAAGCAAAAGCAGCATAATCCAGAAATATACTGAATATAGTAGCCATATATGGCTTATTTTCCGGCGTTATTGAAGGATATAAATTAAATACACCAATTAACACGACGCTAACTGCTACAATGCACGCAACTATGATATTATTAATTACAATAGTATATTTTAAGCTTGTAGCATACAAATACATAGTACCGGATAATAATATAAACACAAGTGTATAGCCAGGAGTACCAATATAATTGGATATATAAAAGCCAATTCCCACACCTATAATATTAAGCCCAATGTAAAGGTTATATGCTATACCTTCGGATATTCCGTATTTTTTTTCAACATCATTATCAATTATGTTATTAATAAGAAAACCACCGGCTCCTATACATACAGCCGATATAGTTAGAAGTAAAAACTGAAGGTTATTTAATGCAAGCGGAAGACCAGCCTGCAGTTCTAAAAATCCATATCTGAATGTACAAAAGGCAAATGCAATAAGTAAAAGGTTTCCGTATCGTATAAGTCGGGCTGTTTTCATCAAGCTTATTTATTCCTGTTTGGTGTTGGTTTTTAATTTATTAATCGTACTTAGCATTAAAATGCTCCATCCATTTACCCTGTACTTTCATTACCTGCTCTATAACATCCCTTACGCATCCTGTACCACCGTTTTTATGAGATATATATTTACTAATCTCTTTAATTTCAGGAGCTGCATCCTGAGGGCACGTAGGTAAACCTACAAGTTTCATTACATGATAGTCAGGAATATCATCACCCATGTAAAGTACATTTTCGGGTTTTATGTTGTAAATATCGGTAAACTCATCAAAAGTTTCTACTTTATTTGGTACGCCTAAGTGAATATCTGTAATTCCTAAATTTCTTAACCTTACTCTTACACCTTCATTACTTCCTCCCGAAATGATACAAACCGTGTATCCGTTTTCTACAGCAGCCTTCATAGCATAACCGTCACGAATATTCATATTTCTTAGCATTTCTCCTGTAGGCGTTACGTGTATTGTACCATCGGTTAGTACGCCATCCACATCAAAAACAAATGTGGTAATATCGTTCATTATCTCTTTATAACTTTTTGACATTCTGTATAGATTGTGTAATTAACTTATATATTTCTTTTTGTGTATTGTTGTTTATAAAATTGATATGTTTATCAATAGTTTGCTTATCATTTCTTACAGCCGGACCTGTTTGAGCTGCTGTGGGATCCATTTGCTGTACTTTATCTGCCGTTTCAAGAATAAGAGGCTTCAGTATCTCAAACGGAATGTTGTGTTCATCACATACGTTTTTGCCCTGTACATACATATGATTCACAAAATTGCTCACAAATACGGCAGCAACATGCAGTGCTTTTCGTTGTTCTGAACTTATATTGTATACGCTTTGAGAAATGTAGTTGGCAAGTTGTTCTAAAATAGTATAATCTTTCTCAAATTCGCTTTCCAAACATAATGGAACTGTACTGAAATTTACAGCCTTATTTTTTGAAAATGTTTGTAGCGGATAAAAAACACCACGTCTGTTCTTACTGTTTAACTGCTCTAAAGCTACACTTCCGGAGGTATGTACTACAAGCCTGTTAGTAAACGGTAGGGAGGAGGACACCTGTGCAATAGCATCATCTGTTACCGAAATAATATATATATCGGCATTAGTAATTTCATTAAAAGAGGCGGTAGTTTTCTCTTTGTCAATAATATGATATAAATTTTCAGGATTACGGGCATAAACCTGAACCAACTGTACAGTTTCACTGTCTTTAAAGACAGATATGAGATGCTGCGCCACATTACCGCTACCTATAACTACTACTTTTAACATGGAGGCTAAATTATTAAAAAAAAGCTGGCTTAAAAAAAATGCCAGCTTTATATATTATTGTATTTATTCTTCTTTAATCCATGTGTTATCTGTAGCATCGATATCCGGTAAAAAACGTCCAGGGTCTATATCTACAATTTTTACTTTTTTAGGTGATTTAAGCAGATATTTCCATTCGTTATCTCTTTGCCATACCTCTACCGGAAGGGTTTTTATTTCGCTTGAATTATCTTCATAGAAAATTTTAAACACTACCGGCATTGGTATATCGCCTTTGTTTATAAATGTTATGATGGTAGAGTCGTCATCGTATTGCGAAACTTTAGCTATGCCTAAATCCACATTACCGTTACCTACAAACCATCCTTTCCAAAACCAGTTAAGGTTTTCTCCCGCTACATTTTCAATGCAGTTATAAAAATCTGATGGTTGAGGGTGTTTAAATGCCCATTTATTGATATAGGTTTTAAAAGCATTATCAAAACGTTCATGCCCTAAAATATATTCACGAAGCATAATAAGTCCGGTTGCAGGCTTATAGTAAGCAGTATATCCAAGGTTCATTGCTTTTGCAACATCAGGGTAGGTAGAGATACTTTCTCTTCCTTTCCATCTAAACCACATCACCCTGTTACGGCTTTTCGCTACATCCGAAGTGTATTCACCATTATTAAAATTAACAGTACTATAGTAGTTTATAAAAGTATTGAAACCTTCGTCCATCCATGCATAACGGCGTTCGTTAGAACCAACTATCATAGGGAACCAGTTGTGCCCGAACTCGTGGTCGGTTACATCCCATAAATCAGCACCCCAGCTTTTAGCATGACAAAAAGAAACACCGGGATATTCCATACCTCCTGCATTTGAGGCTACATTTACCGCGTTAGGATATGGGTATTCGTACCACATAGACGAATAATGTTCTATTGAACCTTTAGTATATTCGGTTGAACGACTCCACCTGTCATTACCATCACTTTCTTTTGTGTAAACCGACTGTGCCATTGCTTTTTTACCGCTTGGCAAATTAATGCGTGCTGCATCCCAAATAAAGTTTTTAGCTGCCGCAAAAGCTACATCACGTGTATTTTCCATTTTAAAATGCCAGGTTAGCTTCCCGTTTTGTACAGGTCGTGTAATACTGGTATTCCCAACTTCCTCTGGCGATATGATATAAACTGTTTTATCGCTCTCAGAAGCTTGTTCAAGCCTGTTCATCTCGTTCTTTGTAAGTACATCTTTAGCATTTACAAGCTCTCCCGAGCCTACTACAATAAAGTTGTATGGAACAGTTACTTTATAATCAAAGTTACCGTATTCAACATAAAATTCACCAGCCCCAAGATAAGGTTCGGTATTCCAGCCTACAACATCATCATAAACAGCAGCTCTTGGATACCATTGTGCCATAGAGTAGGTAGTACCGTTTTCTGTTTTGTATTGTCCCATTCTGTCCATTCCTTCTTCCGGAATTTTGAATTCAAAATTCATGGAAACAGTTGCTTTACCACCGTTTGCTTTGATTGGGTTATCAAAAAATACCTGCATACGGGTATCGCTAATTAGGTATTTCCCTGATTCTTTACCCTTTGATTTGGCTACAAGATTGGTAATTGTAAGTCCGCCATTAGTATCGCCCGAATATCTGTTTCCGGCAATAGGGGTGGTAAGTGTACCTCTTGAATCTTCGGTAAAACGGTTTTGTTCTACATACATCCATACATACTCCAGTTCCTGCGGACTATTATTATGGTATGTCATTGTCATTTTACCTTTAAGTATATTGTTTACATCATCGAGTTCGGCCTCAATGACATAGTCGGCACTGTTTTGCCAGTATTCAGGTCCGGGAATCCCCGATGCAGAGCGGTATACATTACCACGCCTGTACATAAAATCGTCAAACTTATTTTGGTTGTTAGCATCAACTTCCTGAGCAAAAGCAGTAATACCCAAAAAGCCGGCTAAAAGAGTACAATAAATTCTTTTCATTAAAATATGGTTGTTTAGTTTTCTTTTAGTTTGTATTCAGTTTTGATTTTAATTTCACAAAAGCCATCCCTGAAAGCCATAATTTGTAAAAAGTCATAAAGTTAATGCAATACATTATAATGCGACATTACGGCAGTGTAGTTTTAAAGAATTTTATTTTTTAAAAGCTTTTGAAGCAAAAATAACTAAAGAGATTCTGTAAAAACAGCCTCAAACAGAAATTTCCTTAATTTTTAATCGTTAAAATAAACTTTAAAAATGAAGTTTTGAGTACTTTTGCATCAATTTAAAAACCATTTTCCGCTTCACAACATGGATAAAGTTATTTCCTTTCTTTCTTCTACACGTTTAATGGCCGTTCTCTTTATCGTTTTTGCTTTTGCAATGGGAGTAGGTACATTTATAGAAGATGCTTATAATACCGAAACAGCCCGATTATACATTTACAATGCAAAATGGTTTGAAGCCATTATGCTCATTTTTGTAATAAACTTTATAGGTAACATAAAACGTTACCAATTACATAAAAAAGAGAAGTGGGCTACTCTTTTACTTCACCTTTCATTTATCTTCATTATTTTGGGTGCAGGTATAACCAGATATATTAGTTATGAAGGTATGATGCCTATTAGAGAAGGCGCTACCGAAAGTCATTTTTATTCTGATAAAGCTTATTTAACTGTAATGGTTGATGGTGAATATCAGGGTGAAATGAGAAGAAGAACTTTTGAAAAACACCTTTTGATGACTCCCGAAGGTGATAAGCCTTGGTTTATAAGTATGCTGGGGAGTAATCACTTTACCATGAACGAAGAGTTTAATGGTATTCCTTTTACTATTGAGTATAAAGATTATATACTTGGTGCTAAAGATACTATTGTAGAAGATAAAGACGGTGTTAACTATATAAAGATGGTTGAAGCCGGAGACGGAGGACGCCATGAGCACTACCTTAAAGAGGGCGAAGTACAAAGTATTCACAACATCCTTTATGCTTTTAACAAACCTACACAGGGTGCAGTAAATATTACTTCTGTAAATGATATATACATGCTACAGTCATCTTTTGGAGGTGATTTTATGCGTATGGCTGATAGGATGGAGGGTGTGGTGTATGCCGACTCTATACAACCGTTAATGTTCAGGTCGTTATATAATGTTGCAGGCTCACGATTTGTATTCCCAGATGCACCTATTAAAGGTAAAATGGTATACAAGTCAAACGGCGACTATAAAACAAAAGAAGACGGCGCTCTTACTATCGTAGTTAAAAACGAGGGAGTAGAAAAAGAGGTTACACTTGTAGGTGGTAAACAAAAAATGGGAGTACCACAGTCTATCAAGATAGGTAGTCTTGAATATACTTTTATATACGGAAGTAAAACATATGAGCTTCCTTTTAGTATAAAACTTAATGATTTTATTGCCGACAAATATCCGGGTACAGAATCAAGTTATTCTTCTTTTGAAAGTAAAGTTACTGTTATAGATCAGGAACAAAATAATACTTTTGATTCTCATATATATATGAATAATATTCTGGATTATCGTGGCTACCGTTTCTTTCAGGCAGGGTTTGACCCGGATGAAAAAGGAACTAAGCTTTCTGTTAATCATGATGTAGCAGGAACATGGACGAGTTACATAGGGTATTTTCTTTTATACATTGGGTTAATGGCTTTACTTTTTGATAAAAACACACGTTTTGGTGATTTAAAGAAAAAACTTAAAAAGATAGAAGAGAAAAAACAAAAAATATTAGCAGTATTAATGTTATTTATTGGTTTGAGTGGATATTCACAGCACATTCATGACAAACCAACTGAAAAGCAGTTAGACTCTATAATAGAGAAGTATAAGGTAAGTGAAGAGCATGCTGCTAAATTTGGTCGTATTATTATACAGGATGCCGGAGGTAGAATGAAGCCTGTAAATACATTCTCGTCAGAACTTTTAAGAAAAGTTAGTAAAAGTGATACTTATAAGGATATGAATGCCGATCAGGTTTTTATATCAATTACACATTTACCTGAAGTTTGGTACAACGTACCTATAATCTATCTTAAGAGAGGAAATGATAGTTTGCGTATAGTTGCAGGTGTTGATAAGAAAGCTAAATATGCTTCACTTGCCGATTTCTTTGATGAGCAGGGTAATTATAAACTGTCTCATACATTAGAAAGAGCTTACAGGGAAACAATTCCTAATCAGTTTGATAAGGATTATATGGATATTGATAAAAAAATCAATCTTCTGTATTCTGCGCTTAGCGGAAGTATTCTAAGAGTTTTTCCTGTACCAAATGACCCTAATAATAAATGGGTTTCTTATTTAGAAGCTTCTGAAATACAAAACGAAGATCTTCAAAAGATAAAGAACGTACTTCCTTATTATGCTCAGTCGTTAGAGGCTGCAACTGAAAAAAAAGACTATGCTATGCCAAATAGCCTGATAGAGGGATTAACTAACTATCAACATAAATTTGGAGGTGAACTCATGCCGTCAGATAAAAAAATTGATACAGAGATATTATATAATAAATATGATATTTTTAAAAATTTGTTTGAATGGTACATGTATGCAGGTGTATTAATGTTATTTTTTGTAATTATTAATATATTCTATAGAAGAAAATGGGTTAAATACACTGTAAACTTTTTCCATGGTATTGTTGGTTTGCTTTTTATACTGCATACAATTGGATTAATTGCACGTTGGTATATATCAGGGCATGCTCCTTGGAGTAATGCTTATGAATCAGTAATTTATGTAGGTTGGGCAACCGCATTTTTTGGATTAGCTTTTGGAAGACAGTCGAAACTTACAATTGCATCAGCAGGCTTTGTAGCTTCAATTATACTAATGGTTGCCCACTGGAACTGGACAGACCCTGAAATAGGTAACTTAGTACCAGTACTTAACTCTTACTGGTTAATGATTCACGTTGCGGTAATTGTAGCGAGTTATGGCCCGTTCACTCTGGGTATGATACTTGGGCTTGTTTCTATGTTACTAATGATTTTCACTAATAATAAAAATAAAGTGGAAATGGACTTAAACATAAAAGAAATAACATACATCACAGAAATGGCTTTAACGGTAGGTTTAGTTATGCTTACTATAGGTAACTTCCTTGGCGGGCAATGGGCTAACGAAAGTTGGGGACGATACTGGGGATGGGATCCAAAAGAAACTTGGGCACTAGTAAGTATTATGGTATATGCTTTTGTAATACATATGCGCTTGGTTCCTGGTTTAAGAGGACGTTGGGCATTTAGTTTCTTCAGTGTCCTGGCTTTCGCTTCTATATTAATGACTTATTTTGGTGTAAACTTCTATCTTACAGGTTTACACTCTTATGCAAGTGGAGAGGTGAGAACACCTTCATATTTCTTCTGGATGGCTCTTGGAGCATTGATAATAGGAGCAATATCCTTTGTACAATACAAAAAACATTACTCTAAGAAATAATTAATAACAAAAAAGCCTCTTTAAAAAGAGGCTTTTTTATCGGGCTTTTTTATGATGATGTTTATTTCGGGTTTCACTGTAATGGTTTTTAACGGTATTGATAAACTGGAGTATTATACCCAGTCCCATAAGTATATAAACAATAGTGAACATTTTGCCTAAATCGGTTTGTGGAGAAAAATCGCCATAACCAATGGTAGTAAGGGTAATTACTGAGAAGTAAAGGGAATCAACAATACTCCAGCCCTCTATAAAATGGTAAGAAATTGTACCAACTATCAGTATTATGGTGGTGGTATACAGTAAATCCCTGTATTCCCTGTTTTTTAAAAAACTGGTAATGGTATTAAAAAACAACATATTTAGTATATTTATATATAGACTTTAAATATACTCAATTCTTTAGCTTAAGCGAATTTTTATTTAATTTTACAGTAAAATAAAACCATGAAAAAAATAGCAATATTAGCCTGTTCAATTGTACTTTTTGCTTCCTGCAAAAATAACACACAGGATACAACAACTGAAACAACCGAGACTGCACAGGCAGTTGAAAATCCAACAAACATGTCTAAAGAAAACATATACCAGTTTAAAGTACAGGATCTTTATGGTAAAGAGTTTGACTTCTCTACACTTAAAGGTAAAAAAGTAATTGTAGTAAACACCGCTTCAAAATGTGGATTGACTCCGCAGTATGAAGAACTGGAAGCTCTTTATAAAGAATATCAGGATAAAGGTCTTGTTATTGTAGGTTTCCCTGCAAATAACTTTGCCAGCCAGGAACCGGGTACTAATCAGGAGATTGCTGCTTTTTGTGAACAAAACTACGGTGTAAGTTTTCCTATGATGTCTAAAATATCTGTAAAAGGTGAGGATATGGCTCCTATATACCAGTTTCTTACACAAAAGGATAAAAACGGGCTTCAGGATAGTGAGGTGGAATGGAACTTCCAAAAATACCTTATCAATACTAACGGAGAATTGGAAAAAGTGGTTAGCCCGCGTACTACTCCAAAAGATCCTGAAATTGTAAACTGGATTAACTCATAACGGGTTGTTTTAGTTTACACCCGCATTTATAATCTAGAATATACACATAATGATGTACCCAACAATACCTTTGGCACAAAGCATTATTGAAATTTGTCGTGCTAAGGGAATCACTGATATTGTAATATCTCCGGGGTCGCGCAATGCACCTCTAACTATAGGTTTTGCAACTAATCCGGCTTTTAAGTGCTATAGTATAGCCGATGAACGCTGTGCAGCATTTTTTGCTACAGGTATGGCACAACAGCTTAAAAAACCGGTAGCTGTACTGTGTACTTCGGGTTCTGCATTACTTAATTATTATCCTGCTGTAGCAGAGGCTTTTTACAGCCAAATTCCGATTGTAATAATATCTGCCGACAGGCCGCATGATAAGATTGACATAGGGGACGGACAGACCATTCGTCAGGAAAATGTATATGCCAATCATATCGTTTATTCAGCCAATCTTCAGGAAGAGGCTTCTGCCGAAAATGATAATAAGATTAATGTAGCTATAGAAAAAGCGATTAGCGAAAAAGGTCCTGTACATATAAATGCTCCGTTTGAAGAGCCTTTATATGATACTACAGATCAGCTTACGGTTGAACCTAAAATACTTGATGTTTCTTTTGAGAATTCTTTTAGTGAGGATTTGAGTCCGTTTGTAGAAAAATGGAACCTTGCTAAAAAGAAACTGGTTTTAGTAGGTGTAAACCAACCAAACTCAATTGATAGAGAAATACTGGAGCATCTTGCAGAAGATCCTTCTGTAGTGGTAATGACTGAGACTACTTCAAATATCCATCATAAAAAATTTTTAAACAGTATTGATGTTATAATCACACCGTTTAAGGAAGAAGACTTTAAGGCATTTTGCCCGGACATACTTGTTACCTTTGGCGGAATGGTAGTATCAAAAAGGATTAAAGCCTTTTTAAGAAAATACAAACCTCACGATCACTGGCACATTGATACACTAAGGGCTTATGATACCTTTGGAGTACTTACCAAGCATTTTTTAGCTGAACCAAATACATTTTTAAATCGTTTTTTACCGGCTACACATTTTGTTGAGAGTAGTTACAACCACAGAGTTCAGGAAATAAAAGCATACAGGAAACTGAAACATGATGAATACATGACTCAGATTCCGTTTAGTGATTTCAAGGTATTTGAATCGGTTCTTACATCATTACCTGAAAATTCACAGGTACAGATAAGTAACAGTTCTGCCATACGATACATGCAGCTTTTTGATATGAAACCATCGGTTGAAGTGTTTTGCAACAGAGGAACCAGTGGTATAGACGGCTGTACATCTACCGCGATTGGTGCTGCCGTAGCCAGTGGTAAAGAAAACATTCTTATCACGGGAGACGTAAGTTTCTTTTACGACAGTAATGCGCTTTGGAACAGTTATATCCCGAAAGATTTTAAAATTCTGCTTATCAATAACGGTGGTGGGGGTATATTCAGGATATTACCGGGACATAGGGAAACAGCTGTGTTTAATACCTATTTTGAGACCGAACACAACCTAACAGGAGAACATCTTGCAAAAATGTTTGGTTTTGAATATTCTCAGGCACATAACCTGGAAGAACTTAACAGTAACCTTGAAGCATTTTTCACTAAATCTGATAGTCCGAAAATACTTGAAGTATTTACCCCTGTAAAAGAGAACGACCAGATATTAAAACAATATTTTAAAGAATTAGCCTAAGCTAAAACTTCGTACATTTATATAATAAACCACATAGGATGATTGAGATAGGACAATATAATACGTTAAAAATACAAAGAGATACCAGTGTTGGTTTATACTTAACTGATGGTAGTAAGGATGTTTTATTACCTAATAAGTATGTACCCCGTAAATTTGAAGTAGGGGATGAGTTGGCTGTTTTTGTATATCTTGATCATGAGGAAAGGTTAGTAGCTACTACATTAAAGCCATATATTACTTTAAATGATTTTGCATATTTAAGAGTAAGCTACATCAATAAATTTGGAGCATTTGTAGACTGGGGACTTGAAAAAGACTTGTTTGTACCTTTTAAGGAACAGGCAAGACCTATGGAAAAAAGCAAACGCTACCTAATTCATATGCATATTGATGATAAAACAGGTCGCTTAGTAGGTTCAAGCAGAACCAGTAAATTTTTGAGTAATGAAGTGCTTACTGTTGAGGAAGGTGAGGAAGTAGATTTAATTATTTCGCACATTACTGAGATGGGTATCAATGTCATTATTAATGGTAAACACAAAGGTCTTTTATATAAAGATGAAGTATATCAGGATTTGCGTACGGGCGACAGGGTAATCGGTTATGTAAAACTTATTCGCCCTGATAATAAAATAGATATTACGCTTCAAAAAGGCGGTGCCGATAGTATTGAGCCAAATGCTCAATATATACTGGAAGAGCTTCGTGAAAGCCGTGGATTTATAAGACTGAACGATAACAGTCATCCTGAGGATATAAAAACAGTGCTTAAAATGAGTAAAAAAGCGTTTAAAAAAGCAATTGGTTCTTTATATAAACAAAGGCTAATTGAGATTAAAGAAGACGGTATTCATCTTATAAGCGAATAAAAAATATCACCATGTCACTACATAACTTTAAAAACTGGACTGACAGTTTAACGGAAGAAGATATAAAACACCCAGTATTGTTTATAGGGCATGGCTCTCCCATGAATGGTATTGAGGATAACGAGTTTTCGCAAACCTGGGCCAAAATGGGAAAAGAAGTTACAAGGCCTAAAGCTGTAATAGTAGTATCTGCCCACTGGTTAACACGTGGCACTCATGTTACAGCTATGGAAGAGCCTAAAACCATTCATGATTTTGGTGGCTTTCCTCAGGCTTTATTTGATGTAGAATATCCTGCTAAGGGTAGTCCTGAACTGGCAAAGGAAACAGCTAACTTAATCACAAGTACAGATGTTGGACTGGATCACGACTGGGGGCTTGACCACGGTACATGGACAGTGGTAAGGCACATGTATCCGGATGCTGATATTCCGGTTTTACAGTTAAGTATTGATTACGGTAAGCCTGCTGAATATCATTATAATCTGGCAAAGCAGCTTTCAACATTAAGAAAGAAAGGTGTATTGATTATAGGTAGCGGTAATATGGTGCACAACCTTCGTATGATAGACTGGCGCAAGCTTAATGAACCAAACTATGGTTTTGACTGGGCTATTGAAATGAATGATATTTTCAAACTGAAAATACAGGGTGGCGACCACAAAGCTCTTATGGAGTATGAAAAACTCAGTAAGTCTGCTAAACTGGCAATCCCAACACCAGATCATTATTATCCGTTAATGTATATACTGGGACTACAGGATAATAAAGATGAACTAAGCTTTTTTAATGATAAGCTTGTAGGAGGTTCATTAAATATGACTTCGGTAAAAATAGGATAGATAACTCCTTAATCAAATAAATCTTCGTCGGCATCTTTCATAGGGTAAGTACCAAATAAAGGTGCCAGCTTAGATACTTTATATGGCTTATAGCTAAACTTGTTAGAAAGCGCTATAATAGTTACAGTATCTTTCTTTAAAGTAACGTAAGACGATGTGTTACCATGCCACCAACCATTGTGGTAAAACAACTTTTCACCTGTTTTCCACTCACGTAACCTGATTCCAAGTCCGTAATTTTTTATTCCTTTGGTTTCGTAACTATAGCCTTTAAATACTTTTTTTACAAGGTCGGGGTTTAAAAAATCATCTGAATAGGTTGCCATGTCAAACTTCAGTAAATCCCTTGGGGTAGAGTAAATGTTTTTATCTCCGTATATATCATCAAGGAAATCAAACTTATATAAAACATTATTCCCTTTATAGGAAAGACTTGCTGTGTCTTTATGTTTTTCGTAATCAAAAACATAAGTATCATTCATGCCAAGAGGTTCAAATATTATCTTCTTCATGGCATCCCTGTAATTCATATGGGTTACTTTTTCTATAACCAGTGCTAGCACAGCATAGTTAGTATTACAGTAACCAAACTTCTTATCGGGTTTAAAGTATAGATCAAATTTATGCTTAGCCATTAAATCCAGTATATCCTGATTTTTAAGCATACTTCTGTCCCAAATTTCAGCATTATCACAAAAATAGGCATAGTTAGGCAGTCCGCTTCTGTGATTTAAAAGCATTTTTATGGTAATATCTTCATAAGGAAATTCAGGTAATATTGCATTAACCTTTTGATCCAGCTCCAGTTTCTTAAAATCAATTAATTTTAATACAACGGCAGCAGTGAGTACTTTACTAACCGAGGCTAAATGCAGTGCAGTATGTGAGTTAATTTCTTCTTTAGTACTCCTGTTAGCTATTCCGCCATAGGTTTCATAGAGTACCTGTCCGTTTTTTGCAACAAGAAATCCTCCGCTTAGGTTATTTCTTGGCCAAATATGATTATAAAAATTATCAATACTCTCATATTTTGAATCTACAAAAGCCTGTGGAACCTTATTAAGTGTAATATCTAATGGCTTTATTCTTAAAATTGTATCTTTTACTTCTTTCTTAACTTCATGATGTGCCAACGTACGTTTTTCCTTTTTACAAGAGGCCAGGATAAATAATACTATGAGAGGGATGAATTTTAAAAACTTCATTATGCTAATCTGTGTATTCTAAACTGTTTAAATAGGGGTGGAAACGCAAATATAACTAAACATTAGATTATTATCCCTGTTTTCTTCAAAGGTTAACACTTAAAATAATGGATTATTGTATGTTTTTCACATAAAAAACTGAATAAAAGTAATTTATAACAGTCATTATGACTATATTTTTTTAGCTTATTCAAATTTATTGGCAAATGCAAAAAATCCCGTATTTTTACGGGAAATATTAAAGACACATGAGTACTATAGACTGGAAAACAGTAAAGGAATTTGAAGATATTACCTATAAAAAATGTAATGGTGTTGCCCGTATAGCCTTTAACAGGCCGGATGTACGCAATGCCTTTAGACCTAAAACAACCAGCGAACTTTTTGAAGCTTTTCTTGATGCAAGGGAAGATACCTCGATAGGAGTAGTGTTACTTTCTGCAGAAGGTCCTTCTTCTAAAGACGGAGTATATTCATTTTGTAGCGGAGGTGACCAGAAGGCTCGCGGACATCAGGGTTATGTAGGTGACGATGGGATGCACAGGTTAAATATTCTTGAAGTACAACGACTAATTCGCTTTATGCCAAAAGTGGTAATTGCCGTAGTACCGGGATGGGCAGTAGGTGGCGGGCACAGCCTTCATGTGATTTGTGACCTTACACTTGCCAGTAAAGAACATGCCATATTCAAACAAACTGATGCTGATGTAACTAGTTTTGATGGCGGATACGGATCGGCTTACTTAGCTAAAATGGTAGGACAGAAACGTGCCCGTGAGATATTCTTTTTAGGAAGAAACTATTCGGCTCAGGAAGCTTATGAAATGGGGATGGTTAATGCTGTTATTCCTCATGCTGAGCTTGAAGATACTGCATACGAGTGGGCTCAGGAAATACTGGACAAATCGCCTACATCTATTAAGATGCTTAAATTTGCCTTTAACCTAACTGATGACGGAATGGTTGGACAACAGGTATTTGCAGGAGAAGCTACCCGCTTAACTTATATGACCGAAGAGGCAAAAGAGGGGCGTGATGCTTTCCTTGAAAAAAGAAAGCCTAATTTTAGGGATATTAAATGGATACCATAAATAACGACTTTACAAATAATGTAATAGATACTGCTTCCCTGCCTAAGTTTGAGGAAGCAGTACTTACTACATTACATCCTGATTATAAAAAGATAATGTACTTTAATGTTGGTATAGTTTATTTAATACTGGCTATTGCTATTGGAGCAGTATGTTATTTTAACGAACAAGTACATCCCTATATAGTTCCCGCAGTTATTGTTTACGTTTTACTACTGATAATAACTATTGTGTTTGTAAACCTTAGTTTTAAAAACAGGGGATATGCCTTCAGAGCACACGATGTTATTTATAAAAATGGCGTACTGGCTACTACAACTACAATTATACCTTATAACCGTGTGCAGCATGTTGCACTACATGAGGGTATTTTGTCACGCAAATTCGGACTGGCAGCCATAGAGGTTTTTACAGCAGGCGGTGATAGTAGTGATGTAAAAATAGCCGGTATTGAAAAAGAACAGGCCGAAAGTATTAAACAGCTTTTGGTTGGAAAAATATTAAAACAGAGTACTCCTAATGAAGAGTGATTTCAGTAAACCACAACGACAGTCACTTGTAGGTGTTGTAGTAATGTTTGCCGATACACTTAGAGGTGTAATCAAAGGGCTATGGCCTTTACTTATTGTTTGGATATTCAGGCTAAAGGATTATGATAAATTCTCTGTTATAGCAGGGGCGGTTGCTATCATTGTTTTGGTGGCAGTTATAGCCTATCTTAAATATCTTAACTTCACTTTTTTCCTTGACGAAAAGAATCAGGAATTTGTTATACGTCACGGAATACTAAACAAGAGTAGGTTAGCTATTCCTTTAGATAAGATACAGCAAGTAAATATAAATCAGTCACTTATACAACGTATAATTAACGTACATGCACTTGAGGTTGATACTGCCGGAAGCAGTAAAAAAGAGGTTTCCATAAGAGCAATAAATCATGATTTGGCATTATTGCTTAAAGAACGACTTCTGGAAAATGAATATGAAACAAATGATGATTTTACCAGCGAAGAAGGGGAAGTAAAAGTAAAAACGAGAAGTACTGAAAAAGAACATCCGTTTATACAAATTAGTCTTCTTACACTTTTTAAAACCGGAATAACCTCAAACTACACCCGTAGTTTTGCCCTTCTTTTTGCATTTGTAATAACAACTTATCAATATATTGAAGATTTTATTGAGGCTGCTGGTTATGAAGAAGATACTTTAGATAGCTATTTCGATCCTGAGTTACTCCTTAGGTTTATTACCTTTATTATTGTTGGCATATTATTTCTAACCCTGTTTATAAATCTTGGGCGTACTATAATACGTTATTTTGATTTTAAAATAACCCGAAAACAGAACTCGTTACTTTTATCTCACGGACTGTTAAGTACTAAGAGTACTATAATACGTCCGGAAAAAGTACAGCTATTGGTTATTGGCAGAAACTTTTTCCAAAAAAAACTGGGAATACAGGATATAAGAATAAGTCAGGCATTTAATCAGAGTACTAATAAAAAACAACTACAGTCGGCCATAGAAATTCCCGGATGTGATGATAATGAAAGAGATACACTGCTTAAATTTCTTCTCAATAAAATTCCGGAGAAAGGCGTAGCACTTAAACCAAGTATCAGGAAACTGATATTTATGATAATAAAGTCGCTTGTAATACCAATTGGAGTATTTTTCTTTATTTCATATTTATCTCCCGAAATGAGGGATTATATAATATTCTTACCAATATATATTATTTTTGTAGGCCTGATTGTATTTTTCTCTTTTAGAAATTACAGGCTTTTTGTGAATAATGATTTCATTATAAAAAAGGGGGGAGCCTGGGATGTGGATACACAAATACTGGCGCCTCATAAAATTCAGGGTATAAGCCTTACCCAGTATTTTTGGCATAAAAGTTCGGATATAGGTATTGTTACCCTTCATACAGCAGGAGGGAACCTTGTTTTCGGGCTTACCAATTACACAAAGCTAAAAGAGCTTACTAACTACTGGTTGTATCAGGTTGAAACAACCGATAAGAACTGGATGTAATAATTAACGATTAAAATTAAGTTTATATAAATGGCAAATGCTAAAGCGTGGTTTGAAGCCGCAAGATTAAGAACCTTACCATTATCTGTTTCGGGAATACTGGTAGGTAGTTTTTATGCATTTTCACAGGGAATGGTTAACTGGAGTATTTTTGGTTTTGCATTATTAACCACATTAGGACTGCAAATACTTTCAAATTTTGCTAATGACTATGGAGACGGAGTGAAAGGTACCGATAACGAAAACCGTATTGGTCCGCAACGAGCCATACAAAGCGGAGCGATTACAGTTAAAGCAATGAAAAAAGGAATAATACTAACCTCATTGCTAACCCTTGGCGCTGCAATAGCTCTTATATACCTGTCTTTTGGGAAAGATAATCTTGTATACTCACTGTTCTTTTTCTTTTTAGGACTGGCAGCTATAGCTGCAGCTATTAAGTATACCGTAGGTAAAACAGCTTATGGTTACAGGGGGCTGGGAGATTTATTTGTATTTATCTTCTTTGGGCTTGTAAGTGTACTGGGTTGTTACTTCCTTTTCTCTAAAGAACTGGATATACTTATTTTACTTCCTGCTATATCTATAGGACTGCTTAGTGTAGCTGTACTTAACCTGAATAACATGAGAGATCAGGTATCAGATGCCATGTCGGGCAAAAATACACTGGTAGTGAAATTAGGGTCTAAACGCGCAAAAATATATCACTATTTCATAATCCTTACAGCATTGTTTTTAACTCTGCTATTTGCTATCTTGTATAACTTTAAGCCTGTGCAATACTTGTTCCTGTTGGCTTACATACCATTTTTACTACATATAAAAACAGTTAGTAAAAACACTGTACCAAGGGAATTGGACCCAGAGCTTAAAAAGGTTGCATTAGGAACATTCCTGCTATCAGTACTGTTAAGTATCGTATTACAGTTTTAATATATAATAACCTCACAACTTTAAAATTATGAAAATAACCTATTACGGACATGCCAGCCTTGGAATTGAGGTAGGCGGAAAAAATATAATTGTAGACCCGTTTATTACCGCAAACGAACTGGCTAAAGATATTGATATTACTAAGCTTAAAGCCGACTATATACTAATTACACACGCACATGGCGATCACATTCTTGATGTTGAAGCTATTGCTAATAATACAGGGGCTACTATAGTTTCTAACGCAGAGATTGCCGGGTATTATGAAAAAAAAGGTTTCAATACGCATCCTATGAATCATGGTGGTAGCTGGAATTTTGACTTTGGTAAAGTGAAATATGTAACTGCTATTCACTCCAGCTCTTTCCCAGACGGAACTTATGGTGGCAACCAGGGTGGTTTTGTGATTGAAGGCGAACATAAAAACATATACATTGCCGGAGATACAGCTTTGACCTATGATATGAAGCTTATTCCGCTTCGTACAAAGCTTGATCTTGCTATACTTCCTATTGGTAGTAACTTCACTATGGATGTGGAAGATGCTATTATAGCTTCTGATTTCCTTGAGTGCGATAAAGTATTAGGATATCACTACGATACTTTTGGGTATATTAAAATTAACCACGAGGAAGCTAAAAAGAAATTCTACGATAAGGATAAAGATTTAATGCTATTGGAAATAGGAGGATCATTAGAGCTGTAATGAAAGCTACTTATACAAAATACATACTCAATTTTAAACGCCCCAGCGGAACCTCGCGGGGCGTTCTTACTGAAAAGGAGACCTGGTTTATTATTATTGAACATAATGGTAAAAAGGGGATAGGTGAGTGCGGAATATTAAGAAGCCTTAGTATTGATGACAGGGATGATTATGAAGAAAAGCTGAAGTGGACCTGTGAAAACATTCATTTGGGTTTAGATAAGCTTTGGGATTCATTAATCGAATTTCCTTCCATACAGTTTGGTGTAGAAATGGCTTTTAAATCTCTTGAAGCCGATAATCCTTTTGTTTTATTTCCATCAGAATTTACATGGGGTGAAAAAAATATAGCCATAAACGGACTTGTTTGGATGGGGGATGAGACCTATATGAAAGAGCAGATTGATGCCAAACTGGAACAGGGTTTTGATTGTATTAAGTTAAAAATAGGTGCTATTGATTTTGATAAAGAATTGTCGCTATTGGCTTTTATACGTGAGAATTTTACTCCTGAACAGATTGAAATAAGGGTTGATGCTAACGGAGCTTTTAGTGTAACTGAAGCTTTAAATAAAATAACTCAACTTTCAAAATATCAATTACATAGTATTGAACAACCTGTTAAGTCAAAACAGGAAGATGCTATGACTGATTTATGTAAAGCAACTCCGTTACCTATAGCGCTTGATGAAGAGCTTATAGGAGTTTTCGGGTATGAAAACAAGCGTTCACTGCTTCAAAAAATAAAACCTCAATACATTATTTTAAAACCAAGTCTTGTTGGTGGTTTTAAGGGTTCATCAGAATGGATTGAAATTGCTGAAGAGTTAGGTATAGGCTGGTGGGTTACATCGGCACTGGAAAGTAATATTGGCTTAAACGCTATAGCACAATGGACTTATACACTTGACAATACTATGCCACAGGGGTTAGGAACCGGTGGATTATATACCAACAATTTTGACTGTCCGCTTGAAGTTAAAAATGGAGAACTGATATATAGAAATGATCTTAATTGGAAAGTAAACTTATAAAAAAAGAGCCTAACGGCTCTTTTTTATACTTGTTCTGAATCTGTAGTTACAATAGGGGCAAGGCAGTTTTCCGGAATATTAAACGACTCTACAATAGGCACGGCATCCCGTCTTATTTCCCAACATAACTGACTAAAAAGTTTTCGTATGGCTTTTGTTTTAACACCTTCCATATAACCCTGTTCCAGGTACCATGCTTTATTTTCCTGTAGTTTGTTAATAGCAAAGAGATTGTAAAGCCTTGTCAATACTTCTTTTAAAGACTCGTCTGCCGATTTTAACTGCAACTGGAATTGCTCTAAAAATACCCTGTCCAAATAAGCAAATGCTATTTGCAGCATGTGTGGGTGCATTATATTGGCAGCATCAAAAGTATCAAGCCCGTCATCTACTAAGCGTTTAAAACGGCGTGCTGCAGAACTCACCAGTTCTTTCTCTCTATATTGAAAAGCATGTAAATGGAATTCCGGATCTTTTAAATGACTATCATCCGTATTTCTTGTTGCAAACGGATTCTTTTCGGTAACTGCTGTTTTTGCCTGATCCAATACATAACTAAAAATAGTAGCTATATTCATCTCGCTAAACTGTTTACGGAACTCTCCCAAACGATTTTTAGCTACAAGCTGCATTAGTACTGTGTTATCACCTTCAAAAGTGGTATATATTTCGGTATCATTTTTTAAATCATCAATACGGTTTTCAGATAAATACCCTTTACCACCGCAGGCTTCACGACATTCCTGTAAAGCATCTCGTGTATTCCATGTGGAGTATGATTTCATACCAGCTGCAAGAGCTTCTATCTCCTGCATATCATCTTCGGTACGATTCATGAAACGTTTAGTAAGATATTGCAATCCAAAATGTATAGCAAAGCTATTGGCAAGGTACGGCATAAGCCTTTGCTGATGTATGCGGTAGTTTAGTACAGGAACTTCCATTCCTCCATTAGGACCAAACTGCCTGCGGTTATCACCATATTTAACAGCGATGGTTAATCCTGTTTTAGCTGCTGCCAGTGCCGAACGCGGTATACCTATACGTCCGCCAACAAGTGTTCCCAGCATGGTAAAAAACCTTCTGTTATCACTAGGTATGGAGGTTTCAAATTCACCTTTTTCATTAACCTGAGCAAAACGATCCAGCATATTATCATAAGGTATAACTACGTTATCAAAATAAATAACCCCGTTATCAACCCCGTTTAAACCCATTTTATGTCCGCAGTCCTCAATTCGAACGCCTGGTAATACATTTTTATCTCTATCTCTTATAGGAACAATAAAAGCATTTACACCGTAATCCTTATCATCTATAATAAGTTTTGCAAATACGGTAACCATCTCACCGTGTAAAGCCGTGTTCCCTATATATTCTTTACGGGCAAATGGCACCGGAGTATTTATAGTAAAACTTCTGTCTTTATGATTATAGGTCGCAGTAGTTTCAAGTCCTTTAACGTTAGATCCATGGTGCGTTTCGGTCATAGCAAAACCTCCCGGTATATCTAAAGTACCGATATCTTTAAGGTATTTTTCAAAATGTTTTTCGGTACCAAGAAACATAACACTCATTCCCCATAATCCAAACTGGACACCAAATTTAATAACAAGGCTCAAATCATGATAACTAAGGGTTTCCATTATGGTAAAGTATCCTTCAATATCACCTGCTCCTCCATACTGTTTAGGGTAGGCATGACTACCGAACCCTTGTTTAGCCAGTATTTTACACCATTCAAGTACCTTTTCTCTATATATAGTTATATCGGTTGAAGTTTCGAAAGCAAATTCAGGCCGACTTATTACTTTTTTAACCCTGTTTATTATCGCTGCCTAGTCTCCATCAAGAAGTGCAGTCATTTTTTCCTTACTAAAGCTCTCAACCGTTTTAAGCTTGTTAGTAATAGTATCATGAGTTTCGCATAGGGAAGAGATAGCTTCATTACTTATAATACCAAGCTGTGCTTCTAACTTTAAAAGTTGCGGTTCTATTACCTTAATATCTTCTTTACTGTAAGTAGATCTGTCGGCATTAGCAATAAAAAAGCCCAGCTCGGTAAGATTTTCAGGTTTATGGTTATTGAGTGCTTTATTAATAAGGTCTTTCCAAAAGAAAAGTTCAGATCGTCCCGGCGGATTATTTAAATCAATTTTTGATTTTAAGAAATCCTTTTCGGCTTTAGAGAAATTATCCTGATTATTTATAAAATCGTTAAGGGCTGTATATTCCTCTTTTGTTAATATATCATCCTGCCACGCTAAATAAATAACAGGAAGTAATATAGTGAGTTTAGGGTCATTAAGAAATGTAATATTCATTTTAATTGGATTAGAATATTAAAAATAGGCAATTCCTTACTTTTTACTTTTAAAATAGTGTTAATTATAAACTCAACAAACAGATTAAAACTCATTATTTAACTCATTAAAAACAAAGGGATTATGTTAAAGTTTTTTTATAACATTGTGTGAATGACTGTATTAAAGTTAAAGTTTGCCAATTGGCAATTATTTAATGCTGAATTGCATAATAATTAGAAAATAAGTTAATAACTTAGGAGTAAATAAAACAAACAATAAAAGAGTAATCATCTATTAAATTAAATTGCCATGGAACGCATAATTATGACACAGTCGGGAGGTGTTGGGGCCATGAGAACCGTTTCTTATGAAGAGGCTGCCGCACAACAGGAGAAAGAAGCACAGGTAAATGAAGTTCTGTCTTGTAATCTGCTACTCAAAAACCTTATTAAAACGAATTTGAGACTTTTAAAAATTAATGATATAACAGCTATTTTACTTTTCTAAAAAAATGTTGCTATGGGAAATGAAGAGAGAAAACATAATGAGAACGAAAAACCTGAGGAAAACAAACAAAACGAATCTGACACTGTAGGAAATCCTAATAAGTACCTCGCTATGGAACAGCCAGGAGTTTCTTACACCAAAGAGCATACTGAAACTGATTCTGACAATATTAATCCTGACGATTTTAACGGTAGGGATGAATGGGACGAAGAAGGAGGAAACAGTATATACTCTGAGGCTTTTAACCAGGATGATTCCGTTTTAAGTGATAATATCGATTTAGATGAAGATCAAAATAAGTCGGTTTCCAGTGATGATGACGATTTTGAAGAATCTAACGAGCGATATACCAATTAAGAATCCAAGTAATCCTTTTATATCAATCCCCTATATTTAATAATATTGGGGATTTTTTCATAATAAAGCAAACCAATTAATGACAGGAAATTCTAAAATAGCTATTTATGGTGCTTTAGCTGCAAATCTTGCCATTGCAGTTGTAAAATTTATTGCGGCTTCTTTTACAGGAAGTTCAGCGATGGTGTCAGAGGGTATACATAGTACAGTAGACAGCGGGAATTCATTATTACTGCTTTTAGGGATAAAACGAAGCCAGAAACCGGCAGATGAAACACACCCTTTCGGACATGGTAAGGAAATTTATTTTTGGACACTAATTGTTGCTATATTAGTTTTTTCACTTGGTGGCGGTATGTCTATCTATGAAGGAATAACCCATTTACAACATCCTGTAGACCTAAAAGATCCTTTTTGGAATTATATTGTACTATTTGCTTCGATAGGTTTTGAGGGAACTTCTTTAATTTATGCCATCAGGCAGTTTAATAAGAATAGCGGTAAAAGAGGTTTTTGGAAAGAACTAAGCCTTAGTAAAGACCCCGGACTGTTTGCAGTAATATATGAAGAAAGTGCCGCCATAACCGGACTGGTAATAGCACTGCTTGGAGTTTTTTTGGGACATTATTATAACAATCCGTTTTTTGATGCATTGGCATCAATGCTTATTGGTGCTGTACTTATTATTGTAGCAATTATTATGGTAAGGGAAAGTAAAGGGTTACTGGTAGGGGAGAGTGCTAACAGTACTATTGTAAAAGGTATATATGATTTGGTTAGTAATGATAAAAGGGTGAAAACACTATACTTCCCTTTAACAATGCATCTTGCTCCCGATGAAATTTTACTGGCTCTTGATGTGGAATTTCAAAGTGACATGACAGTAGATAACCTATTTATTACTATAAAAGAGCTTGAAGACGAAATAAAAGAGAAATTCCCTACAGTCAAGAAAATATATATAGAAGCCAAGAACTTTGGCGGACAGGATCGTCCATGGATAATAGATACTATGGACTAAAGAAGCAAAAAACATACATTTTCTTTTATATACTTTACCCAATATATCTTCTAGAATTGCTTTTGTATTAAATATTCTTTTATCTAAAAGATAAGATTTTAATTTACATATAATTATCATTTTATAAGTAGTTAAGCTATGATATTAACTTATACTGTCATAGGAAAAACCTTTAACCAATAAGATGTAAAAAGCTAACGTATACGTATCTTTGCAGTACAAAATTAACAGATTCAATGCAGTTAGTTTCAACGAAAAGCTTTTCGGTTAAATATTGTTTTTCACACGTGTTAAAATAGTATAAATTATAAATTTGTTTAAGTAAAAAATTACCATAATGAGATTCCACACAAGAAAATGGGTAAAACCCGAAGACTTAAATCCAAACGGAACTTTGTTTGGAGGAAAACTACTAGCATGGATTGACGAAGAAGCTGCTTTATATTCTATAGTACAGTTAGAAAATCAACGTGTAGTAACCAAGCACATGTCTGAAATCAATTTTATGAGTTCTGCCAAGCAGGGTGATATTGTAGAGATTGGTATTGATGTAGTACGGTTTGGTAACTCATCAATAGTACTAAAATGTGAGGTGCGAAATAAAATGACTCACGAAAAGATTATTACAGTAGATAATATTACTATGGTTAATCTGGATAGCTTTGGAAGGCCAAGCCCACACGGTAAAACCAAAATAGAATATGTAAAAGACAGGATAGCGAACCGTTAATGGTCGCCATCTGTCTCTACAAATACAGTATTGTTATTTGAAGGAAGTTCAAATATTTCCAAATCAAAGTATTTTACGGCTGCAATAACGTGGTCAAATATATCGGCCATGATATATTCATAATTCACCCAACGCTTATCTGTAGTAAAGGCATAAATTTCAATAGGTATACCTTTTTCTGTTGGCTGTAAATGCCTGCACATCATGGTCATATCCTTATTAATGGCCGGATGGTTTTCAATATACTGATTGATATATTTTCTGAATAAGCCCAGATTAGTCATATTACGACCGTTTATCGGTATGCTCTTATCAACAGAATTCTGACTGTTAAATTTATCAATATCCGCCTGACGATGATCTATATATGATCTTATAAGCTGAATCTTTTTAAACTCTTCAATCTCATCACCGGAAACAAATCTAACTGAATTGGTTTTTATAAGAATATTTCTTTTTATTCTTCTACCTCCCGAAGTGACCATTCCTCTCCAGTTTTTAAACGAGTCAGAAATTAGGCTGTAAGTAGGCAGGGTAGTGGTAGTATTGTCAAAGTTTCTAACCTTAACCGTAGCAAGGTTTATCTCAATTACATCACCGTCTGCTCCATATTTATCAATTGTGATCCAGTCGCCAATGCGAACCATATCATTCACACTAACCTGTATACTGGCAACAAAACCAAGAATGGTATCTCTGAATATCAACAATATAATTGCTGAAATAGCACCTAAAGCTCCCAGAAGCGTTTCTATTTTAAGGCCAAATAGGGTAAGTATTATTGAAATACTGGCAAATAGCCACAAAATAATCATTAATACCTGTATATAGCTATCAATTGGTTTATCACTATATGCAGGTTTGGTTTTAAGATAATCTTTTAAAGAGTGTAATACACTACGTATAATCCAAAGGAAAAGGAAAATCATGAATATGCTCATTCCTTTTTCAAAAAACTTCTCCCAGTAGGCAAAACTCTTTAATACAATTGGAATGGTTACATAAACAAAATAAGTAGGTACTAAATGAGCAACGTACTTTGTAGCTTTATTTTCTACTAAAATATCATCAAAAGCAGTTTTAGTACGCTTTGCAAAAACGGTAAAAGCAGCTACAAGTATCCTTTTAGATATAAAATCAAGGATAAGTGCTACTATTATTATAACAATAATATTAACTACCAGATTGCCATAACTAGCCGATGAACGACTAAAATCCAAATCTATGAATAATTTATATGCCCAGTTAAATATTTCCATTTATGAATTAGCAGATTCTTTAAAATATTTGTTTTCAATGTAAAAGGTACCAAAAGGTATAACAGAAGCCAAACAAATTATAACAAATTTCTTTGTAGGCCATTTGTGCTCGCTGTTAAGCATAATGGCAAGAACTATGTAAGCAATAAAAAGAAAACCATGTATAGGCCCCATTATTTTCACAACCTGTTCCATCTCCATAGTATACTTTAAAGGTACACCAATAAATAAAAGCGCTAAAAAAGAAATACCCTCAAGGGTAGCTATAGTTTTAAAGAATTTGATCATAATGCTTAATTTTCGGCAAAGGTAGTAATTAAGAATTATTCTAAAAAGCTGTAAAAGTTAATTGTGAAGTATAAATAAAAAAAGCTGTTTGTTTCCAAACAGCCCTAATTATATAACCGATGTAAATTATTAAAATTCCTGTAATGCTTTGTTGTATTCCCTTAAATCAAGCATGTTATTTTTGTTGCCTAAATCAGTAAATAGGGAAATAAGGTATTCTAAGCTTTCCATGTTGTTTTCTGTACTCACGGTGTTACCGTCTGTAATAAGTTCTGTTTCTTCATCTACAGGCTCATCATCAGGTATTGGTATTAAAAATGCACCGTTTGCTTCAAGGTGTTCATACGTTAAACGTATTGCCTTTACTAATACAGGTACTTGTTCTTCAAGCGCATATTCACGCAGTTTTTTCAGGTCGGTTATTAGCGTCTCAGCAACAAAACCGTTTTT
This sequence comes from Flavobacterium beibuense F44-8, assembly GCF_000769915.1. Classification (GTDB taxonomy): domain Bacteria; phylum Bacteroidota; class Bacteroidia; order Flavobacteriales; family Flavobacteriaceae; genus Flavobacterium; species Flavobacterium beibuense. The sequence continues at coordinate 171,376 of NZ_JRLV01000003.1, read as the reverse complement.
AAACAAATCAACCTGAATTTTCTTGATCAGTTTTTGTGCACTCGGATTCTCCACAGCTTAAAGTGATTTAGTTTTGAACTTGTTTAAGGATTGCAAAAATACTATTTTATATAATTTTTCCATATCTTTTTTTTAAATAATTGCCAAAAGCCTTATTAAACCTTATTTTTGAGCGATATAAACCTACATATGAGTAAACGCGACCTTAAAAAATACCTCTCTCAACTTACTAAAAATCAGCTTGAGGAACAGTTTTTAGAAATTTACGACAAGTTTAGTGATGTTAAAACCTACTACGATTTTGTTTTTAACCCTAAGGAAGATAAACTGCAGCAGGAGGCTAAACTTAAGATTTCTAACGAATATTTTCCTGTAAAAGGGAAAAAAGCAAAGATGAGAAGGTCGGTTGCTCAAAAATACATTAAGCATTTTATTACACTGGGTGCCAACCCTTTTATGGTGGCCGATGTTATGCTGTTTAATATTGAAATAGCACAAAGTTATTCTGCAGAGAAGTTTGTAAAACAGGCTACATTTTATAAAAGCATGCTTAACTCTTATAAACAGGCTGCTGATTATATTGTGGCTAACGGAATGGCTCCTGATTTTAAAACCCGCCTGAAAAACATACATGACGAAGCTTTTGAGCAGAAATGGGAAAACCGCAAGGAATTTGAACGTATTTACGATAATTTCGAATAATTACATAAACAGGTTGGTTTGTATATCTGCTAAATGATATCCTGTTTTGAGTTTCCCTATCCTAAACAGATTAACTTTTTCATGTGCCAGGCGTGTGGGCTCGGGGATACGGTGCTTTATAGTACACTGCTTCATTATTCTTAACGAATCTTCTACAGACACTTTATGCCCCGGAGCAATATAAACAGGCTTTACATTTGTTTTGGTTCGCAGCGCATAACCTAATAATTCACTTCCGCTGTAAATGGGGCTGGTACTAAATTTCTCATCTGCTAACGGATCATAACTACCATAAAGCATACTTTTGGCACAACCTATTGTTTGAATATCTTGTAAAACACCAAAATGAGATGCAATTCCCATACGTCTTGGATGAGTAATTCCCTGTCCGTCTAAAACCAATATATCGGGTTTTATAGGTATCTGTTCCCATGCTTCCATTAATGCCGGCACCTCCCTAAAACCTAAATACTGTGGCACATAGGGGAATTTTGTTTTAGCTTCTATTAACGAATAAGATTGTAAAACCATTTGCGGATAACTTAGTATAACTATACCTGCATAAACAGTATCACTATCTTTATTATGTGAAATGTCGCCACCTGCTATAGTAGTAATATTTTTATCGTATGTTTGCAAAATCAACTTTTGCCTTAGTTCATTTTGGACAGCAGTAGCTTCTGCAATCGAAATGGCATTATAATTTAGCATATCACACCTTTAAAGAAGAACTTCTAAAATACAAATTAAAATTCCCCGTTTAATAGTGTATATTGCTAATGTTTCCTTAAATTAAGGGACTGCAAAAGTTTAAGATTTTTTAAACACAAAATAAGGCTCCAACCACCTTATTTTTGGTATTTATCGAACTGTATGGAAAGAGAAGTTAAGGAAGTAGACAGGAAAGAGCTGTACCAATATCAGAAAAACGATATAGACACGATTTTCGAAAAGTTTGAAGGCAAGCCTGATAACTATCATCTGTTGTACCAGTTACCTACAGGTGGAGGAAAAACTGTAATCTTTTCTGAGATAGCCCGCAGATACTTAGAACAATATAAGCGTAAGGTATTAGTACTTACGCACAGAATAGAGCTTAGTAAACAAACCTCAAAAATGCTTAAAAGCTTTGGGGTTAAAAACACTGTTATAGACAGCAGCGTAAAAGAACTGCCACATGACAATGAATACTCGTGCTATGTAGCCATGGTAGAAACCTTAAACAACAGGCTTAAGGATAAAAAATTCCACATGGATGATGTTGGACTTGTAATTGTAGATGAGGCACACTACAACTCGTTTAGAAAACTGTTCTCATTTTTCAAAAAGTCTTTGTTTTTGGGAGTAACAGCTACTCCGCTAAGTTCAAACATCGATTTACCGATGTATGAAACCTATAGCGAACTGATAACAGGAGAACCTATCCAGTCGCTTATTGATAAAGGTTACCTGGCTAAAGCAGCAATGTATGATTATGATGTAGAACTTACATCTCTAAAGCTTGGTATTAATGGCGACTATACGGTAGCTTCGTCTGACGAACTATATTCGCGTGCCGTTATGCAGGATTTGCTGCTACAGGCTTATGATTACCGTTCAAAAGGTAAAAAAACCCTGATATTTAACAACGGTATTTATACATCATTATATGTATATGAAACCTTTAAAGCTGCCGGATTACCTATTAAACACCTTGATAACAGAACGCCCGAAATGGAGCGTAAAAAGATATTAAGCTGGTTTAAAAACACTCCAGATGCTATATTAACGTCGGTCTCTATCTTAACAACCGGTTTTGATGAGCCTACGGTAGAGACTATTATCCTTAACAGAGCGACACGATCATTAACATTGTATTTCCAGATGATAGGGCGTGGTTCACGTAAACTCCCGGGGAAAGATACATTTACTGTAATCGATTTAGGTAATAACGCACAGCGATTCGGTTTATGGAGTGACCCGGTAGACTGGCATTACATTTTTAAAAATCCTGAATTATTTCTGGATAGTATTCGTACCGATGCTGAAATAGAAAGCCTTCACGTTTATACTATGCCTGAGGAGATAAGGAATAAATTTCCTAATTCTGACGATGTGGAATTTGATGTTGAAGACGAATTTAAAGTCGCTGCTGAGTTAAAAATGAAACCGAAAACGGTTATCGATAAGTCTATCATGCAACACGCTCAAATGTGTGTTGAAAATAGTGAGACTATACCCGAAGCCCGTAAACTGGCTAAACTACTTGAACCGGATATTGAATACAGGGTTAAACAGTACTCTAACCTGCTTACAAGAACTACAAAAAATTACCGTAAATGGCTTATGGAAGACTATAGAACCCGACTTGGCACCAACATCGGTAAGCTGTTTAGGAAATATGCTATGGAAGAAGATTAAAATAACGATAGCTGCCCTCCTGAAGAAGGTTTGTCTTTTTTAGGAGGCTGTGCTTCTCCAAAAACAGTTCTGCCACCATATTTATATGATTCATCCCTTTCTTTTTGTACTAAAGCATCAAAATTCTCATTAGGGCTAAATCCTTTTTCTGCTTCCCATGATATTTCAGAAAGTTTCCTGATAGCATGCATTTTATCGCTGTTACCGATTTTTGCTTTTTGAATGGCTGTCTGTAGCGTATTGATTGTTTCATCAAAGGTATTTACAGGCACCGGAAACGGATGTCCGTCTTTACCGCCATGAGCAAAAGAAAAACGGGCAGGATCTTCAAATCGGGTAGGGGTACCATAAATTACTTCACTTACCAATGCCAACGACTGTAATGAGCGTGGCCCCATTCCTTTAAGCATTAACAGACTTTCAAAATCTTCAGGCTTATTTTCATGAGCTACCCAAAGCATGGCGCCTAAACGTTTCATGTTTACGTCTTTCATACGTACATCATGGTGACTGGGCATTACCAAATGGTTTATTTCCTTCAATATCCTTTCCGGATTCTCATTTGCTATAACCAATGACTTTTCCCTTGCCGAAGCTGCATTATGAGCTGTAAGGTTTAAAATCTCTCCTTTATTCTTACCATATATAAACGTATGGGGTTCATCAATAAACGATTGCAGGTCTTTTGAATGCCAATGGTATCTGCGCGCCATAGCATTACTGTCATTCATTCCCTGCTGTATAACACACCAATCACCTTTATCTGTAACTATAAAGTTATGTTGGTATAACTGATACCCATCCTGTATAGCCGTATTATCAACCTTAGCAGTAAGCTTACTAAATTTAGCCAGTTGAAAACCGTCCAGTCCGGTTTTATAGCCTACGGCAAGCAATTCTTCAGGAGTTTTAGTGGAGTGTTTGCCCTTGCCGCCACAAATATAAATACCCAACTCTTTAGCATGCGGATTTACCGAACGCTTTAAAGCTCCCAATACAGAAGTGGTTATACCCGATGAATGCCAATCCATACCCATAACAGCACCAAAGCTTTGAAACCAAAACGGATTGGATAATTTATTTATAGCCTCGGCTGCAGAAAATTCCATTACAATAGTTTCCATAATAGAAAGCCCCAGTTTTGACATCCTTTCAGAAAGCCAAAGAGGTACATGTCCGTTATGTAATGGTAAATCGGCTGATCCGGAGTGTTTCATTCTATAAATTATGAATATGTAAAAATACAAAACAGCCGTGCTTAAAAATGTTAAACACGGCTGTTTGTTTAAAGTTATACTGTTTCTACACTAAATCATTAATCTGAGCGTACTGTAACAGCATTATGGTTTTAGCATCTTTTATTTCGCCATTCTTAATCATTTCAATGGCTTGTGTAAACGGCATTTCAAGTACTTCTATGTTTTCATGTTCACTTTCCACACCACCGCCATCACTAATTTTCATATCTGCGGAATAGGCCCCTGTAAAAAAATATATTATTTCGGTAACAGATCCGGGAGACATATATACCTCCATTATCTTTTTAACCTCGGTAATCCTGTAACCTGTTTCTTCCTGTGTTTCACGTTTAATACATTCTTCCGGATCATTCTCATCTAAAAGCCCAGCGCAGGCTTCAATCATCATCCCGTCTGCATTACCATTAAACCAAGTAGGTATACGTAACTGACGCGTAAGTATAACAGTACCTTTTTCCTTATTATAAAGCAGTATTACAGCTCCGTTACCGCGATTATATACTTCGCGCTCCTGTTGCTGCCAACTTCCGTCCTGTAGCTTAAAATCGTATTTTACTTTACGTAATATTCCCCAGTTATCTGATAGAAGTTCAGAGGATATTACTTTTACATTTTTTTCTTCCATATACCTAAAAATAAATTCCCCTCACTAAGGAGGGGAAAATCCATTTCAAATATACTGATAAAATTTAGTACTTCCCGCTTAATAAAGCACCACCCATAGGCACTTTGGTATCTAAACCTAATTTTTTAAGCATTTCGTATGTAGTGCATACTGCTGCCGAAGTTACAGGGATTCCGCTTTCTTTCTCAATAGCGTCAATAGCTTCAAGAGAAGGCATTTGTACACATGCAGATGCTACAATAACATCTACACCTTCTAGGTTAAGCCTTCTGTAAATACCTAAAAGGTTTTTAGGGTTTTGTGCAGCAACCTCAAGGTTATCCGGTATTTCAAGAGCTATATAATCAACCACTTCAAATCCCTGATGTTCAATATAATCAACAACCATTTCGGTAAGTGGTTTCATGTATGGTGTAATAACTGCTACTTTTTTAGCACCTAATACTTTTAGTCCGTTTATTAATGCTCCGGCACTGGTAACAACAGGGGCAGGGGCATCGTTTTTAACGGTCTCTTCATGCAAGTTAGTTTCCGATACACAATGGTAACCACGTCCCATACTCATAATAGCTACAAGGCAGGCATACCCCATAACATCCACACGCGCATCAGAGAGTTCCTGAGCACATTTTAGGCTCTGAGCGTCCATTGCCTCGAGTTCTTCTTTAGTTACTTTTTTCATCCTCATTCTGCTGGAATGGAATGTAAAACGTTCTGGCGCTATAGTTTCACGAGAACGTAACAGGGCAGGTATTTCTGTTTCCATCGTTACATTTGAACTTGGAACTATCTGACCTATTCTATATACTTTATTACTCATTATCTAAAGTTATACTTTAAGTTTTAATTATAAGCTTTCAGAATCTATAATGGTATTCTTAAGCGTACCAATTCCCTCAACTGTTGCCTCTACAACATCACCCGGCCACATAAACTCCTGCGGAGTTCTTCCTGCGCCAACACCCGCTGGTGTACCTGTAGCAATTATGTCTCCGGTTTCAAGTGTAAACACCGTACTCAAATCATGAATCAGGTCGTTTATATTAAACAACATGAATTTAGTATTTGAGTTTTGTTTTTCTACTCCGTTAAGTTTAAGGGATAAATTAAGGTTATGCGGATCTTTTATCTCATCTTTAGTTACCAGTACAGGCCCCATAGGCGCAAAGGTATCCTGACCTTTAGACACAATCCATTGCCCTGCACGGCGACAGTCTCTGGCACTAATGTCATTGATTATAGTATAACCGTAAACACAGTCAAGAGCATTCTCCTTAGCTATGTTTTTTCCGCCTTTGCCTAAAATAACAGCAAGTTCTACTTCATAGTCCAGTTGTTGAGTCACTTTTTGGTTGTGGATAATATCTGTTTCAGGTCCGGTTACGGCTGTTGTAGGCTTAGAGAAAATAACCGGCTGTTGCGGAAGATCTTTTGAAGTATCCAGTGAACGAGCCGATTCTGCAACGTGTTCAGTATAATTAAGACCGATACCAAAGATATTTTTTCTTGGTCTTGGGATAGGAGCAAGTAGGGTAGCGTTTCCTAATGGTATAGAACACTCTTCCAATTCCTCTTTAGTTGCAGTATTTAATAACTGAACAGCCTGCTTAATTCCGTTTTCACCTAAATCAATAAAATCAAGCATATTATTAGGAAGCGGACTCTGTTTTAAATGCCCCAGTTTTTCGGCATCAACTATCATATTATCTTCAATAAATCCTAGGCTTGAGGCCGTATGGTTTATTCTGTAAGTAACTAATTTCATTATTGTTTGTTTGTAATATTATTATTCAACTGTCTGGAACCCGTCAGGATGTGCTTTTTCCTGATATAACCCCAATGATTCTATCACAGGTAAATCATTAAACGAGAACAGGCACGCATCTTCTGTTTCCGAAAGGTTAACATGCTCATGATATACCCACGAAGGTACACAGAAAATATCTCTTTCTTTCCAGTCATAGCGTTTTCCGCCTATAATAGAGTAACCTTTGCCTTTGGCACACTGATATACAAACGATCCGGTGTGTTTATGGGCTTTGGTATGCTCTCCGGGGCGTAACATTTGTATAGAAGCTCCCATAGTCTGCATTACATGGCCACCCGTTACAGGGTTGGTATAATGCATCAGTACACCATCATAAGGTGAACCTTCATTAACTGTTGCAGCTTCCTGCAAGGCAGGATATACCTGTTTCCATGAATATTTGAAAAGTGGAGAGTAAGGTTTATTCCAATCCTGATCGGCTGGTACAAGTCCTGCACCTCCATATGTAAGCGGAGAGAAGTTAACGGGTTTTTCAAGCGGTTGTTTACCATCAAGAACAGCATAGTCGTTAGCTTCAAGCGCATTTACAAGCGGAATATCAAGTCCGTCCTGCCAAATACAGGTCTTTCCGCCTTCTTCAACGCCATGCTCATGCCATGTACTGTTTGGAGTAATAACAAAATCGTTGACTTCCAGCATTATCTTATTACCATCTACAACTGTATAACCACCTTCTCCTTCCATAATAAAACGAAGGGCAGAGGCTTTATGGCGGTGAGCAGAAGTGCTTTCTCCGGGTCTTGTTACCTGGATACCGGTGTAAAGCCAGCCTACAGCAGCACTTACATCCCTGCGTTTATCGTTTACAAGATAAACAACACGTCTTCCGGCCTGTTCGGGAGTTACGAGCTCTGATGATTTTAAAACCAATTCTCTTAAATCCTCATAGCGCCATAACATAGGTACCGACGAAGGTTTTGGTTCCCAGGGTTCAATATCGTTTGCTACGGTCCATAAAGCACCGGCGCCAAGTTTGTTCAGTTCGGCATAGTAGGCTTCTAATTCCGGAGTGTCCTGTACTCTTGCACGGCCCAGTACACTGTCATCGTATTTTGTATCCATACTAATATAGTTTTTAAGTTGAATGTTTATTCTTCCAGATTATCGGTAAAAGTTATATTCTTTTTAGGAGCAGTATTAACCTTTAAATCAAATATGTCAAAGCGGTTATAGTGCCCTAATATATCATGCATTTGTTTTGGCTGAATACATTTTGATAAGTCGATATCAGCATAAACAATACCTTCATCATCAATTAGCGGTTCTCCAATTACGGCGCCATTAGGCCCTATAATACCTGAGAATGCACTATTTTTTCTGGTTAACAGTTCTTCCACATTAGGCACATCCTCTTTCATTACGTCCATTATCTCCTGAGTAATGGTAGAACACGATACAATTGTAAAAAGTTTACCTTCAAATGAGTGTGCCGCAGCCCTTATCTTAATGGCTTCTGCCATATTATAATCAGGCGGGGCAACGGGCAACGAAATATAATTGGCTATATGTATAAGTTCTCCCTGACTAAGAAGTGTAAAACGTGCTAATGTATTGGTGTTTTCTCCACAGGCAAGCGTACCTATAGGTCCTATTTCTGTATTGTATACTTTAAGGGACGAACCGTCACCACCAGTCCAGGTAAGCTTTTCAGCCCAGGTAGGCACCAGTTTTCTGTGTTTCCCTACAAGGTTACCTTTGTTATCTATAATTAAGTTGGTATTATATAATTCACCAAGGCTTTGTCCGCGCTCGTTTACACCTATGACCACATGACAATTATGTTCTTTTGCTGCTTCACAAATTCGGGCTACTTCAGGCCCCGGTACTGCGATAGAGTTTTTGTATAAAACCTCATACCATTTGCTTCCCTGTACCGGAGTCATTATCCAGTTCCAGTAAGGATAACCTGCAACAAACACTTCAGGAAAAGCAACTAATGATGCTCCGTTACCCGATGCCTCTGCAATAATGGAACAAGCCTTATCTACCGTAGCTTCCACATTAAGGAATACGGGAGCAGCCTGTACGGCAGCAGCTTTAAATTTTGGTAATTCTAACATTATATTTCGAATTATTAATTCTCTGATTTATATCTCTCCAGTACAGTTCGCATAGCATCTGTAAACGGACTCGCTTTTATATCACCTCTGTCGTTCAGGAAATCAACTTTTACAAGTGTAACTTCACCTTCAAGACATGTAGAGCCATCTTCATGCTCAAATTTAAACCCGCACACCATAGATGACCCGCCAATGTTTTTTAGCCAAAGGTATTTGGTAAGCTCATCGCCAAGACGGGCAGCTTTTTTAAACTGTATTTTTAAATCAACAGTAGGTATACCGCCTGTTTTATGTATGTTTTTGAACGGAAGCTCTAGTGCTTCTTCATAAAAATCTTCCACAAGGCAGTTTAGCATTTCCAGAAAACGCGGGTAAAAAACGATACCTGCATAATCCACATGCTGAAAACGTACTTTCTCTTTCTTAATAAATGCTTTTTCCATTTATGCCTGAACTGTATTTTTTAATTTAAATCGCTGTATTTTACCTGTTTCTGTTTTAGGTAACACATCGACATACTTTATTTCTCTCGGGTATTTATAAGGAGCTGCAACTTCTTTAAACCAATCCTGGATGGCTTTGGTAAGTTCGTTACAGGCTTTATTTTTATCTTTTAGTACAAGGTAGGCACAAACCACCATACCTCTGTTTTCATCAGGTAATCCTACTACAGCACATTCGGCAACATCGCTGTGGGTGATCAGTACGTTTTCAACCTCAATAGCCGAAATGTTATATCCAGATGAAATAATCATATCATCTCCGCGAGCCACAAACCAAAAATAGCCGTCATCATCCTTTTTAAAAATGTCTCCGGTAATATTCCAGCCATTTTGAACATACTGCTGTTGTTTTTCAGGGTTATTAAGATACTTACATCCGGTTATACCACGCACAGCAAGTCTTCCCGGAGTTCCGTTTGGCAGCTCATTTCCATCTTCATCAACTATCATAGCTTCATACCCTCTTATAGGTAGTCCTGTAGCGCCAACACGCATGTTCTCTTCATTAGATGAAATAAAGATATGAAGTATTTCTGTAGAACCTATACCGTCTATAATTTTCAGTCCGGTAGTGTTATACCAGTCTTCCCACACCTTAACAGGAAGGGTTTCTCCGGCAGAAACACATTTTCTAAGTGATGAAATATCATATCCATTCGCTTTTTGTGTGAGTATCCTCCATGCAGTAGGAGCAGTGAAACATATTGTTACCTTATAATCCTGAATAGCCTGTAAAAGCAAGTCAGGAGATGGTTTCTCGATTAAAAATGTAGATGCTCCAAAATAAAACGGGAATAATACCAAACCACCCAAACCAAAGGTAAAACCTAATGGCGGACTACCAATAAAAACATCATTAGGAGTAGGTTGTAAGGAGTATTTTGGGAATGCCTCGCATATCAATAATATATCCTTGTGGTAATGTGAAGTCATTTTTGGCTTTCCGGTAGTGCCCGACGTAAAGCCTATAATAGAAAGTGAATCTGATTTTGATTTGTAATTACTGAATTCTTTTGGTTTTTGAGCCATTAGTGTTTCCAGTTTAGAAACTCCTTTACCTGAACCGTCAAAAGTAATGATCTGTTTCAGGAACGGACTCTTAACTGACATCATTTCGTCTTCAAGGCGATAATCGCAAAAAGCATGCGATATCTCGGCGCTTTCAACCATTACACTAAGTTCCTTTTCACGAAGTAGAGGCATAGTTGCTACAACAATACCACCCGCTTTAAGTATAGCAAACCAGCATGCTACATACATAGGATTATTTGCCGACCTGATAAGTACCCTGTTACCGGGAACCAGTCCCATATTTTCAACTAAAACATGTGCTATCTGGTTAGACTTTTCATATAAGTCTTTGTAAGTCCATTGCATATCAAAAGTCCTTATGGCTATTTTATCGCCATTTCCCTCGGCAATATGTCTGTCAAGCAGTTTTTCTACACAATTTAAATCTTCAGGAAACTCAAAATCAGGATGTCCTGTAAAGCATTGTGCCTGTAGCTCAGCAGCAGGTAAATGGTCGTGTGCAAAATTATCTTCGTAATATTTCATTGCTGTAATGCTTAATTACTTTTTATGCGTTAATGGTTTTAATGCCTTTTTCATCCCTTCCAGCATTTTACGTTCTCCTCCACGGTATGGATATAAGTGTGATGTTGCAAAAGAGTAGGGCTTAGGTATGCCTAAAGCTTCAAGATTATCAGCCTTATGCTGTTCATATGCCTGTGCATTCCTAACAAATGACGGATCTAACAATAATGTTTTTCCGAGTGCAACCAAGTCAGCACGTCCGTTTAAAAGTATCGTATTGATCTGATCTATATCCTGAATGTATCCGGCTGTAATAGTCGGTACATGTACTGTATTTCTAACCATGTCAGAGAATGGTGTTTGCCACATTCTGCCTACAACAGGTTTTTGATCTGCAACCGTTAATCCTGTAGATACGTTAATTATATCGGCTCCTGCATCTTTAAAAGCTTTTGAAACTGTGATTACATCAGCCTCTGTTATACCGTTTTCAGCCCAGTCACAGGCCGAAATACGTACACTCATAGGCTTATCACTATTAAAAGCAGCTCTCATTTCCTTAAAAACTCTTATAGGAAAATTAAGTCTATTTTCAATGCTACCGCCAAAATCATCTGTACGCGTATTTGTTAAAGGAGAGAGGAAAGAAGCAAGCAGGAAACCATGATGTGCCTGTAGCTCAATCATATCAAACCCTGCCTTGTCAGCATTTTGGGCTGCCGTAACAAATTCAGAAGTTATGATATCCATATCTTCCTGAGTCATTTCTACTGGTACAGCCATTTTATCGTTAAACGGAATAGGAGAGGCCGACATGAGTCCCCATGCATTATCAAGGGGGGAGTTATTACCTTCCCAAGGGAACTTAACAGCACCTTTTCTTCCCGAATGTCCTATTTGGATTCCGATTTTAGCAGCACTGTTCAGATGAATGAAATCGGTTACCCTTTCCCACGCTTCCACCTGCTCATCGTTCCATATACCAGGGCATCCAAGGGTAATTCTACCTGTTGGCGAAATAGCTGTAGCTTCGGTTAAAATTAGACCGATACCACCTACAGCCCTTGAACCATAATGCATAAGATGCCAGTCGTTTACAAGTCCGTCAACAGCAGAATACTGCTCCATAGGGCTCATAACTATTCTATTTTCCAATTTTATATTCCTTAATTTATAAGGTGTAAAAGCCGGAGAAGTTTGCAGGTTTTCGTTTCCTGCATTCGTATTGAATTCTGCCAGTACTTTTTTAGGGAAAGAAGGATCGCGTAGTGCAAGGTTTTCAAAAGTTACCTTTTTGGCTCTTGTCATTACACTAAAGGTAAACTGCATAAAATCATGCTGTATGTGCCTATCCATGTTTTGGAACCATTCCAGAGATACATTAGCGGCATGTTGAATCACTTCAACACGGTTGCGGCGTAATTTCTCGTAGTTCTCAAAAACAGCTTTGGTGTCAGTTTTATGTTTTATTACCGAATCGGCCAGTGCTATGGCACATTCCATTGCCAGTTTGGTACCCGACCCGATAGAGTAGTGGGCCGTAGCTTTTGAATCCCCCAGTAAAACAATATTACCGGCACTCCATTTTTTATTGGTAATAACAGGGAACTGTCTCCAGTGTGATCTGTTAGTAATTAGCGGATGACCATCTAGTTCATCCTTAAAAATCTCTGATATTTTATTAATGGTGTCCTGCTCATCTGTAACACTAAAACCTGCTTTATTCCAGGTTTCATCAGTCGTTTCAAAAATCCAGGTACTCATTCCTTCTTCATACTGATAGGTATGTGCTACAAATGTACCATGTGGTGTTTCCCTAAAGAAGTAAGTAAAAGCATCCAGTGGCTTTGTAGATCCCATCCATACAAAGCGATTGCTTTGCAGTTCTATATTAGTTCCGAAATCAGAAGCAAACTTTTCACGTATCGCACTGTTAATACCATCGGCAGCTACTATAATATCTGAATCCTTAAACTGGGATATATCATCCACATTAGCTTCAAACTTAAGGTTAACACCTTCTTCAAGGCATCTTTGCTGTAAAAGCTGTAATAATGTTTTGCGGGAACAACCGCAAAAACCGTTACCGGTAATACGCACTTTTTCACCGTTTCGGGCTACATCTAGTTCGTCCCAGTACGCAAAACGGTTTCTGATCAAATCATACGATTTTGGATCTCGGGTAAGGAACTCGCTAAGGGTTTCATCAGAAAACACCACTCCGAAACCAAAGGCATCATCTGCCTTATTACGTTCGTAAACTGTTATATCACAATCGGGGATTGCCTTTTTTGTAAGTATCGAAAAATATAAGCCTCCGGGGCCTCCGCCTACAATTGTTATTTTCATCATTGAGGTCTTTTTATTGAGAATATCTCACCCAGTTTTGCATAGTTAGAACCTGCCAGTCGGGCAATAGGTCTGTATGTTTCCGGGTTAATTTTATAATTATCAAGCAATACGCTTTCATCTATATGAAACATTACTACACGTCCTATCATAATAGTAGCACCGCCATGTTTATGGCCTTCAAGAGAGTAGTGATGTACTAGTTCACATTCAAAACTTATCGGGCTTTCTAACACTCTGGGAGCTTTAACTTTAGAGCAGGGAGCCTGAGTCACTCCAGCATAATCAAACTCATTTATATCAGGTGGAAGGCTTGCCGAGCTGTTGTTTACAGCTTCAGCCAAATCTTCAGTAGCCATATTAACCACAAACTGTTTTGTAGTCAACACATTATTTAAAGTATCCTTATTAGAATCTCCGGGTCTTACGGTAGAAAACATAACATGTGGCGGATCTTCACCAACTACATTAAAAAAGGAGAAAGGTGCCAGATTAGGAACACCGTTTTCACTTATTGTGGAAACCCAGCCAATAGGTCTTGGTATTACCGATCCGCTTAGTATTTTATAAACTTCGCTTTGGCTTATATTTAAAGGATCAATTATCATTAGAAGTGTAATATTTACTGCAAATAAAAGAAAAAAATATTATCAAATTTTACAGATTTATGTTATAAAAATATGTTTTATAAATAAATATCTAACATTTATGTTTTATTAGACTATTATTTTACTGATTAACAGCAAATTTATAATTTACATATTTCTTAAAAAAATATATTTAAAATTATATAGTATATAAAAATATTGGGTTAAAAATATATTTTTTGCTTTATCAAAAAAATGGAGGAAAATATTTAAAAAGCCATAGGGCAATAACCTTATTATTGTATTTTTGTTAGTGTCGATATGACACTTATTAACCTAAACCGCAAGAAAAATGAGTTACTATCAGATAAAAAGTCTGGAACAATACTTTAAACACTATAATAAGTCTATTAGAGAACCACGAAAATTTTGGGATAAAATTGCCGACGAAAACTTTACCTGGTATCAAAAATGGGATAAGGTTGTAGAGTTTGATATGCAGGAGGCGGAAGTTAAATGGTTTCTTAATGCAAAAGTAAACATCACTAAAAACTGTATAGACAGGCATTTAGCTAAAAGAGGGGAGAAAACCGCTATTATATTTGAACCTAATAATCCTGATGAGGAAGCGCAACATATAACCTATAATGAGCTTTATGAAAGGGTTACAAAAATGGCTAATGTGCTGCGTGATCAGGGCGTAAAAAAAGGGGATAGGGTATGTATATACCTCCCTATGATTCCTGAACTGGCCATTACCGTACTTGCCTGTGCACGTATTGGAGCGGTACACTCTGTAATTTTTGCCGGTTTTTCTGCTTCAGCTGTAACGTCAAGAGTGCTTGATTTACAATGTAAACTGGTAGTTACTTCTGATGGTGGTTTTAGAGGAAACAAAACCATCGATTTAAAAGGTATAATTGATGAAGCGCTGGAAAAATGCCCTTGCGTAGAAAAAACTCTTGTTGTTAAACGTACTAACAGTAAAGTTAACATGAAAGAGGGTAGGGATTACTGGTTACAGCCATTACTGGACAGTGCTCCATCTAACAATGTTGCAGAAATAATGGATGCTGAAGATCCATTATTTATCCTGTATACATCGGGTTCTACCGGTAAGCCTAAAGGTATGATGCATACTACTGCAGGATATATGGTTTATTCGGCTTATACCTTTAAGAATATATTTAATTATGAAGAAAATGATGTGTACTGGTGTACTGCCGATATTGGCTGGATTACCGGACACTCATATATAGTATACGGTCCGTTACTAAACGGGGCTACAACCGTAATATTTGAAGGAGTACCTTCATATCCTGATTTCGGACGCTTTTGGGAGATTATTGACAAGCATAAAGTAACGCAGTTCTATACTGCGCCAACGGCTATCCGTTCACTTGCAAAAGAAAACTGGGAATGGGTAGATAAATATGACCTTTCATCTCTTAAGATTATCGGTTCTGTAGGAGAGCCTATAAACGAAGAAGCATGGCACTGGTATAATGACCACGTAGGGAAGAAAAAATCTCCTATTGTTGATACCTGGTGGCAAACTGAAACAGGCGGTATCATGATTTCACCTATACCATTTGTAACACCAACAAAACCTACTTATGCCACGTTACCGTTACCGGGAGTACAGCCTGTACTTATGGATGAAAGACGTAATGAGATTGAAGACAATCAGGTAGTAGGTAGTTTATGTATCAAATTCCCTTGGCCGGGTATGGCAAGAACCATTTGGGGAGATCATCAACGATTTAAAGAAACTTATTTTACCGCTTTTCCAGGTAAATACTTTACCGGAGATGGCGCCCTTCGTGATGAAGTAGGGTATTACCGAATTACAGGTAGGGTAGATGATGTTGTAATCGTATCAGGTCACAACCTCGGTACGGCACCTATTGAAGATGCTATTAACGAACACCCTGCAGTGGCAGAATCGGCTATTGTTGGATTCCCACACGAAGTTAAAGGTAATGCGCTTTATGGCTTTATTACCCTTAAGGAATCAGGTGAAGACAGGAACAGGGATAACCTGCGAAAAGAAATTAACGAACATATATCAAGCCATATTGGTCCAATAGCCAAACTGGATAAAATCCAATTCGTTTCAGGTTTACCTAAAACACGTTCGGGTAAGATTATGAGACGTATACTAAGAAAAATTGCCGAAGGTGACTTCTCTAACTTTGGAGATACCACCACATTGTTAAACCCTGAAATTGTAGATGAAATAAAAAACGAAAGAATATAGAATAACACAAATCCAACTAAAAAACTAAACAACCACCAACCAAACTAATGAACAAACACTTTTTATTGCTATTGCTGCTTATATCCTTCGCCGGATTTGGGCAGCGATACGAGTTTGATACCTTTACAGAGTATCAATTCATTAAAACAGAAAAGGCTGATGCCGAGAAAACTTTTGAATTTTCAAATTCAAAAGATAATAGTTATATACTCTCGGTACTGGATAAAGGCAAACAGGTAACATTAACATTCCTGCACGCTTCCGGACAAAAAGCCATTTTAAAAATGGATAAAGCCCGTTTTTTTGAAGAGGAAGATCTTATTGTAAATTGTTCTTCAACAGAGAAACAGGATTTGACATCGGCTAAAAATGCCGTAGTGAGCTTTGATTTTCAAAAGCTTAACGATACTATAATTAAAAAAGATACGCTACAGCACTATGTAATTAGAACTGTAGATAAAAAAGCTGCTGCTGAAACAGGAGAGAGGCACTTTATAATTCAAAAAAGTACCGATTTCCACCTGCCTAATGTAACGCCCGGAACTATTCCATATTTTTGCTGGGCATCAGGTAAAGAGTTACCAAGCGGTTTATTCAGGCAAACCTATATTGTTAAAGACAGTGAGTCTGTCGAAAAAATGGTTCTTGTTAAATACGAGAAGTTGAGAAAGATTCTTGTTTTAGAACGGGGATGCCAATATTAAATTAAAAATAATTGATTTGTGTTATTCTTTTTAGCTTACTTTTAAGCTATATATAGAATAGAGTAAAAAGAGAGAGTAATGAGTATGGATGATTCCACTATAAATAATTTAAGGGAGGCCTTAAAATATTCACCTGATAATATCCCTTTAAAAATACATTTAGCCGAAAGCCTTTTGGCACTTAACCGTTTTGAAGAAGCCGAAAAGGAGTATAAAGAACTTTTAGGAATGCAGGACAATTCGGTAATACGCTTGGGTCTTGCTACTACCTATTACAGGCAAAAACAATATGCAACCTGTAGTGTTATACTTGAAGATTCATTAAGGTTATACCCAGATAACGTTAACCTACTTGTATTGTATGCCAAAACACTTTTAAAAGAAGACATGCATGCACAGGCAAGAGAAACCTATAAGCATGTACTGGAACTTGTGCCTGCTTTTAGAGACGAAGAACTTGATGCCGAACTGCGTGCCGGTAATATACAGATTACTGAAGACGATATTGATGAAGAGTCTGACTTCCATAAATTTTTAACTAAACCTACTATAAGCTTTAAAGATGTAGGAGGGATGGACAAAATAAAAAAGGAAATTGAACTTAAAATCATTCATCCGCTTAACCACGCCGATTTGTATAAGGCCTATGGTAAAAAAACAGGAGGAGGGATTTTGTTATATGGTCCTCCCGGATGTGGTAAAACCTATATAGCAAAGGCTACCGCCGGAGAAATTAAGGCTAATTTTATTAGTGTAGGACTTAATGATATATTAGATATGTGGATTGGTAACAGTGAGAAAAATCTGCATGAAATTTTTGAAGTTGCCCGACAAAATAAACCCTGTGTACTGTTTTTTGATGAGATAGATGCTCTTGGAGCCAGTAGGAGTGATATGAAAAACTCGGGTTCAAGGCACTTAATTAATCAGTTTTTACAGGAATTAGACGGTATAGAGTCTGATAACGACGGTATACTTGTGCTTGGAGCTACAAATGCACCGTGGCACCTGGATCCGGCTTTTAGAAGACCGGGCAGATTTGACAGGATAATTTTTATTCCGCCGCCGGATGAGGAAGCAAGAGAATCAATTTTTGAAATTAAACTGAACGATAAGCCAAAAGAAAGTATTAATTATAAAAAACTGGCAAAATCAACTCCCGATTATTCGGGGGCAGATATTGAGGCTGTTATAGATATATCTATTGAAAGTAAACTGGAGGAGTCTTTTAAAACGGGAATCCCCGAACCTATTAAAGATAAGGATATAAGTAAGGCTATTAAAGTCCATAAAGCCAGTACTAAAGAGTGGTTTGTATCTGCCAGAAACTTTGCTTTATATGCTAATGAATCAGGACTGTATGATGATGTTTTATCTTACCTAAAAATTAAAAAATGATAACCGACGGTTTAATTCAAAAAGCAGCTCTATTACTACAACAGGGAAGGTATAGTGAAGCAGAAAATATTTTAGGACAGTTACTTACTCAAAACCCTAACGATATTGATACACTTACGCTGTTAAGTGAAGCAAACTTTCAGCAAAAAAAATATGATAAAGCAGAAGAGTTAGTTAATAATGCTATTGCTTTAAGTCCTGATGAGAGTTCTCTTTTTTATCTAAAATCAAGGATTTATCTTTATAAAGATGAATACAAGGAAGCAGAGAAATATGCTAATACTGCTATAAGCTTACTTCCTGAAGATGAGAATAATTATGTTATTCTGTCGAATATATTATTGGCTCAAAAGAAATTTCAGGACGCACTTGATGCAGCCGACAGAGCTTTAAGTTTAGCTCCCGATAATGTATTTGCATTAAATATGAGGAGTACTGCCTTGCTAAAATTAAATAATAAAGATGAGTCTTTCAGAACTATTGAAGAGGCTTTACACGAAAATCCTAACAACGCGCACACACATGCAAATTACGGATGGGGATTGCTTGAAAAAGGAGATAAGAAAAAGGCTTTAGAACATTTTAGTGAAGCATTAAGAAATGATCCTGATAACAGTTTTGCTCAAGCCGGTATGGTTGAAGCACTTAAGGCAAGGTTTGTTTTTTACAGATTGTTTTTAAAATATTCTTTCTGGATGTCAAACCTTACCTCTAAATATCAATGGGGGGTTATTTTAGGATTTTATTTTGGTACAAAATTTCTACAACGTGTAGCAGCAAACAACGAAACATTAAGACCATTCCTTATACCTATAATAATACTATTGGCATTATTTGCTTTTTCTACCTGGATAATAGGTCCTGTAAGTAATTTATTTCTGCGTCTTAATTATTACGGTAAGCACCTGCTTAGTAAGGAGGAAAAAATGTCGTCTTCCCTTGTTGGCATCTTTTTAGGAACATCAATATTAAGTGTTATAGGTTATTTTATAAGTAAAGATCAGGCTTTTTTAATACTCGCCATATTTACTTTTACTATGATGATTCCAGTTAGTAAACTATTTAATCAGCCCAAAAACATATTTGTTGGTTATAACATCATAATGTTTTTATTAGGTGGATATGTTGTATTACAGACTTTTATAAATCATATAGTACCCGATAATATAGCTATTATATACTTTTTCGGATTTCTTGCTTTTCAGTTTCTTGGAAACTATTTTTCTATTAATCGTAAAAACTGATTATGAAAGATTTTTTTAAAGAGATGTTTGAATATACTTTTCATTTTAATGAAATGGTAATAAATGCTCTTTTGTCTTCTGAAGTCACTTTACCAGAAAAGTCATTAAAACTTATTAATCATACTATTAATGCTCATGAAATTTGGAATCACAGAATAGAGGAGAAGCCCTGTGCAACCTCTGTTTGGGCAATGAGAGGTTTAACCGAACTCAAACACATTAATAAAAATAATTACAATACTTCAATTGAAATACTTGAGTCATATGACTTTTCTAAAGCACTAAGTTATAAAAACTCAAAAGGAGATAAGTATACTAATACCGTTAAAGATATCTTGTTTCATATTGTTAACCACTCCACATATCACAGAGGACAAATAGCCACCGATTATAAAGAGTATGGCATTACTCCATTAGTAACCGATTATATTTTTTACAAAAGATAATTAAATCCCAAGCTTCGACTTAAGCTTTAAAAATACCAGAGCGGTAGTATATGCATTACCGGATGCTGTTAACCTGTCGCTCTTTTTTATTTTAAGGGCATCACACACTTCATCAAGACTTACCTGAGTATCCTGTACATGGTGTTGCCATCTTTGAAAAAGAGCATTGGTGTCCATAAACGTATTTTTAAGACGACCCAGTTCAAGTCTTTTTAATGCCTGGTTAATCATTTCTAAATCGAGGTTTATATTATGACTAACAAGTGTGGCATCTTTTATAAAGTTTAGAAACTGAATAATAGCTTCGGCTTCTACAAACTTTTCATCATCATCTTTAATAACATCACTAAATGCTACCGAGTGTGAATTGAATTTTTCCTGTTTTATAAAAATCTCGAAAAAGTCGCCAATCTCAATGGCATTATCATTTATACCAATGGCACCAATGGAAAGGATAACATCGTCTTTCCAGTTTAGTCCGCTGGTTTCCATATCAAAAACTACATAACGTTTATGTACTTCATGATTATCATCCTTCTCAAAATGAGTAAGGTAGTTTTTCCAAAATTGAGGTAAATTAGTTCCTATCAGCCAGTCTAATGCCATATTATATTAGTTGATATATGTAAGAGAAAAACGGTTTTTTAAAAGATCATGTATTTCATTTATAGGCTGAAAACAGTTTTTAAGTTTAAGCCTGTCAGATTTTGATAACTCTTTTAGGTTAAGGTATCTACCGTCAGAATTACTTATTAAACCTTCTTCCGTCCTAAAACGCATTAATACATTAAAAGCATCGGCACAATTAGTATATAGTTCCTCATTTTCAGGCTCCAGTTCAGCCAGTTTTTTAAAACGCTGGTATGTACCGGTAAAATCTACAAGGTTATGGCTAAGAGCTAATACTCTGGCCGCATCGCCAAGAGGTTCTAAAGCTCTGTTTTTAATATCAAAAGTATCTTTGTGTTCCCCATCATTCTCAACCAAAAACTGCCTGAAAAAGCCCAATGGTGCCGGATTTTTTAATGCATCAGCCGCAAGATAAGCAAAAAACTTTTTATTCTGCTGTATGCTTTTCTCAATATTATCTGTAATAACCTGTTCTATTTCAGGAGTTCCGTATAAAAAGTCCATATCAAAAAACAGCGTACTTAACTGTACTGTTTTCTCTTCAGGAGAGTTAATCCATATATTATATTGTTTAATCCAGTCGGTTACTGATTTACACCATTTAGGATTATTGGCCATAACATCATCGGGAGACATTTCATAACCTACATTATTAAGCATTCGTACAACCTTATCGGCAAGAACAAGAAAATAACTCTTAACCGTTTCATATTCATTAGAATCTATGTCTTCAAAAATAAGAGCGTTATCCTGATCTGTAAGTAATAATTGTTCTTTACGTCCCTGACTGCCGATGTTTAACCAAACAAAACGGGCAGGAGCAGGGGCTCCCATTTCCTGAATAGCAAGTTCAATAGCTCTTCTGGTAATAGCAATATTTATTTCAGCTACTATGTTAGTTATATGAGATACCGGTATATTTTTGTCTATTGAATTTTGTATCAGTTCAGTCATCCTGTCACGAACAACTTTTAGCTCTTTGGCATCAAAAGCACGGCGGGTTTGTTTTAATAACATGCCCGGAGTATTAGCCTGTGCGGCAACTACATCATGTTCTGATATAATACCTGTTACCTGAGATTTATCTGTACCATCTTTTGTAACACACAAATGACCAACGTTATACTTGAGCATAAGCATTTGTGCTTCGGCTACTGAAATATTTTCCGGTACAGTGATAACCGGAGCTGTCATTATCTTATCAGCTGTAATTGTTATAGGAAAAAGTCCTGTAGCTATTTTAGAACGTAAATCCCTGTCGGTCACTATACCTATAGGTAACTGGTCTTTTTGTATAATAACACTACCTATAGAGCTGGTAGACATAGTTTTAGCTATATACATAACAACATCATCAAGATTAGCTGTAACAGGGTTTTTAGTATATTTTATGGGCTGAAAATACTGTATATCAGTAGTATGTTCAGCAAATATCATGTTTTCCGAAATCAGTTTTCCGCTATGTTCCTTATCATAAGGATTACGTGTATGAGAAGCAAAACTTTGAAGAAGGAATTTTAAAACCTCCTTATTTTCTGTTATATAAGGCTCAAATACTGCTATAGGTACAGAGCATATAATTGAGTCTTCCCGTGCTTTTGCAGTCATTAAGTAATGATTTTTAGCAAAAAAAGGTCTTAATCCCAATATATCGCCTTCGTCGCATTTATCTACCAGAGTTTCTTCAGCGTCTGAGGTTAATGATAAACCAACAGCACCACTCTTAACTACATAAAAATTTTCATGTGTTTCCTCACCACCTTTAAATAGTATCTGATTCTTTTCGAGATAAATTATTTTAGATAGATTAGCTATACTAAACAATTCCTCAAAAGTCATACTACTGAAAGGGGGGAAGTGCTTTAAAAATTTAGCAACATTCTCAGCAACAGGATTTTTCATAAAAAGGCGATTTAGTAATTAAAAATACTACTTTTTAACATTCGTTGCAAAGAAATTACAATCTTATAAATCAATTGTTTGTTAAAAAAATATGCTAAAAGCTTAAAATAAACTAAAAATAAAATTCATCATTTAATTAATGTTATTAAATTTACAGGATTAACTTTCAAAACTAGTGAACATGAAAATTTCTAAAAAAATTGCAACCGTATTGTTTACTGTATTTTTTACAGTTTTAGCCAGTGCTCAGGATAAAAAACCATTAAGTCCGGCAGCATCAGCATATGGAAAAATAAATGAGGCTAACATCAATATTATTTACAGCAGCCCGTCTGTAAGAGGAAGAGAAATATGGGGCGGACTTGTTCCTTACGGTCAAGTATGGAGAGCAGGTGCAAATGCTCCAACAGTATTTGCTGTTGACAGAGAAGTTACTGTTGAAGGAAAAAAACTTCCTGCTGGTAAATATTCTTTTTACATAATTCCTGAAGAAGGAAACTTCACAATTATTTTTGGTAAAGACAGAAGTATGTCAGCTTCTAAATATGATTCTTCACAAGATCAGCTTCGTGTAACAGTTAAGCCTAAAAAGAAAACAAATCTAACTGAAAGCTTAGAGTACAGTGTAAACAGTAACAATGTAACTTTAACTTGGGAATATCTTGAAATTCCAATCAGTGTAAAATAATAAAGAATTTTACTTTATTAAAACTCCGCTTGTATTAAGCGGAGTTTTTTATTTATAGAACCTTTAATAGGCTAAAGTTAAATTTTATTTTACATAATGTATATTATATTTCAAATGCAATATTTTAATAAAACCGAACAGTTAGAGTCCATTTATTCTTTTTAATAAAAATTAAAAGTACTTGTAAAACAATTATAAAATCTGTTAACTAATATTGTAGCGTTACTTAACTAATTTAAAAATTAGCATTAGTTTAATTTTACCTCTGCCGAATTTAGGGAGCAAATAAACCGGCAGAGGTTTTTTATTTTTAATAATTTAATAATTGTAGTAATTCAGACTCAAATCTGTTTTTTGGTAAATATTGATCTTCAAGCGCTTTTGTAAACGGAATTGCTGTTTCAATACTACCAATACGTTTTACCGGAGCATCAAGATATTCAAAACAATTTTCCATTATCATTGCAGATATATCACTGGCAATTCCACCAAAAATTGTATCCTCCTGAAGTATGATTGCTTTTCCAGTTTTCTTGACTGAATTATAAATAGCTTCGGTATCTAATGGTTGTAGTGTTCTTAAATCCAGTAAATCGGCTTTTATATCAGTATTCTTTTCTAAAACCTCCAAAGCCCAGTGAACACCGCTACCAAAAGATATGATAGTTACATCGTTACCTTCTTTAAGCAAGGACGCTTTACCAAACGGTAATGTATAATAATCTTTAGGAACATCCTGATAAACACTTCTGTATAAGGCTTTGTGCTCAAAGAACATTACCGGATTAGGATCGTTTATTGCTGTATTTAGCAAACCTTTAGCATCATAAGGGAACGCCGGATAAACCACTTTTAAACCTGGTGTTTTGGTAAACCAGGCTTCGTTAGTTTGTGAGTGAAACGGCCCTGCCTGTACACCTGCACCACAAGGCATTCGCACTACAACATCGGCATTTTCCTGCCATCTGTAATGTACTTTTGCTAAATAGTTTACAATTGGGTTAAATCCCGTAGAAACAAAATCGGCAAACTGCATTTCAATAACCGACTTGTACCCGTTAATGGAAAGCCCCATACCTGCAGAAACAATAGCCGATTCACATATAGGTGTATTCCTGATACGGTCTTTACCAAACTCTTTTACAAAGCCGTCTGTAATTTTGAATGCTCCACCATATTCGGCAATGTCCTGCCCCATTATCACAAGATTTTCATGACGCTCTAAAGACTGTTTTAATCCCTGCGAAATTGCGTCAATCATCCTTACATTATCAACTTCATTATTTGAGTTAACTTCCTGATATATAAATTCTTTGTAAACATCATTTAACTCTTCACTTAATAAAGCTTCTATAGGCTCTTCATTAGATGCTAACTGATAATTTTCATCTATTTCTTTTTTAAGTTCGGCCCTTATAGCTTCATCTTCTTCATCAGTAAGCAACCCTTCTTCCTTAAGGTAATTTTTATAATTATCTACCGGATCCTTAACTGCCCACATATCCATCAGTTCCTGCGGAACGTACTT
The DNA here is from genome assembly GCF_000769915.1 of Flavobacterium beibuense F44-8. Taxonomy (GTDB): domain Bacteria; phylum Bacteroidota; class Bacteroidia; order Flavobacteriales; family Flavobacteriaceae; genus Flavobacterium; species Flavobacterium beibuense. Next base: position 146,727 of record NZ_JRLV01000003.1, on the reverse strand, counting down.
TGTACCACTCGCCTCTTCATGCCCGCGCATCCTGAATGTTTTAAACTCCAGTAAAACCGGATGCGGATTTTCTCTTATAGAATCTACTATTTCATTTAGCTTGTTATAAACCTCAAGTATATTATTACCATCTATAATATGAGATTCTATACCATATCCAACACCCTTATCTGCAATATTCTCACATCTGTACTGCTCATTGGTTGGTGTAGATAGTCCATAACCGTTATTTTCAACAACAAAAAGTACCGGTAAGTCCCATACTGCAGCAATATTAAGTGCCTCATGGAAATCTCCTTCACTAGTAGCTCCTTCCCCTGTAAATACAGCGGTTACTTTTCCGTTATCTTTAAGTTTATTGGCAAGTGCTATACCATCGGCCACACCTAATTGCGGACCTAAATGCGATATCATTCCAATAATCTTATACTCTTGTGTGCCAAAGTGAAACGATCTGTCACGACCTTTAGTAAAGCCATTAGCTTTACCCTGCCATTGAGAGAACAATCTGTATAACGGTATATCCCTCCCAGTAAATACACCCAGATTACGGTGCATTGGGAGAATATATTCATCTTTATTAAGTACAGCGGTTACCCCAACAGAAATTGCTTCCTGCCCTATACCGGAAAACCATTTTGATACTTTGCCCTGACGGATAAGAATAAGCATCTTCTCCTCTATCATTCTGGGCTTTAATAGCTTTTTATATAAATCAAGTAATATTTGATCGGATAAATTTTTCCTGTCGAATTGTAGTGTGCTGGTAATCATAAATGGTTTTGAATTGACTCTTCAAATGTATAAAAAATAACAATACAAGAGCTAAATGTTATAATTTGAAAATTTCAAACGTTTTAGTTTGTAATATTAATTTTTACTTACTTCTCTAACTATTCTAAAAGAATAAGATTATTATGAAAAAATGCTTTGATGATAAGCAGTAGGTTTTCATTTATCATATTATCAAAATTAGTAACTGTTTTATTATTTACCACAAAAAAATCATAGTGTTTATTACTGCTTTTATATTTTTAACTTTTACAGAAATAATTATTTTACCTTTGTTATATGCTTAGAAAAGCGACAATATAAAACATCAATTAACTGAGTTTATGCAAAACATCCCCAGTGTAGATTTGCGTGATTTCCTTTCGGACAACCCGGAACGCAAGCAAAAATTTGTAAATGAAATCGGTAAGGCTTACGAAGACATAGGCTTTGTAGCACTTAAAGGTCATTTTCTTGACCAGAAACTTGTAGACAGGCTTTATGCTTCTGTAAAGGATTTTTTCAATCTTCCGTTAGAAACTAAAGAACAGTATGAAATTCCGGGAATTGGCGGACAGCGTGGTTATGTATCCTTTGGGAAGGAACATGCCAAAGGCCGTAAAGAAGGTGATTTAAAAGAGTTTTGGCATTTTGGACAGTATTTGGATCCAAACTCAAAGTACAATAAAATATACCCTCCAAATGTTGATGTTAAAGAACTTGCTGACTTTAATGCTGCCGGAAAAGAAACATATAAAATGCTTGAAAAAACAGGAATTTATGTTTTAAGGGCATTGTCTATTTATCTGGGTATTGATGAGTTTTACTTTGACAAGTACGTATCTGAAGGAAATAGTATATTAAGACCAATACACTACCCTCCTATTACCGATGAGCCTAAAAATGCAGTAAGGGCTGCTGCTCATGGGGACATCAACCTTATAACCCTGCTTATGGGTGCTCAGGGACGTGGTTTACAGGTACAAAACCATGATGGTGAATGGATTGATGCTATAGCCCAACCGGATGAGCTTGTAATTAATGTAGGCGACATGCTTTCAAGACACACTAACAATAAACTAAAATCAACGATACACCAAGTAGTTAATCCTCCAAGGGAGTTATGGGGTACTTCACGTTATTCTATTCCGTTTTTTATGCACCCTGTGGCTGACATGAAGCTTAACTGTCTTGAAAACTGTATCGATGAGAATAACCCTAAGCAGTTTGATGATATTACAGCAGGTGAATTTTTACATGAACGACTTGTAGAACTGGGGCTTATAAAATAAAAGAGATTATGGGAAAGAAATTAAATAGTTTAGAAGATCTTGGCGGATTTGTTTTTTCGACCAATAAGGATTTCGAATTTGAAAACGAAGAAATAACAGAAACTCCCGAAAATGAAGAGCAAAGGCTTGAAGCCCATCTTGATAAAAAGAACCGTGGCGGTAAAATAGCTACTGTTATTAAAGGTTTTGAAGGAAATGATGATGACCTTAAAAGCTTAGCAAAAAAACTAAAAACACTTTGTGGAGTGGGTGGTACAGCTAAAGACGGAGAAATTATTATACAGGGAAACTTTAGGGATAAAATAATGGAGTACCTAAATAAAGAAGGTTATAAAGTAAAAAGGGTGGGCGGATAATACCTCTTCCCTATTACTCTAATATATTACGCCCGTTAGCATATTCTGACGGGCGTTGTCTTAATATCCTGTAAAAGGTATTACTAAATGTAGGTAAACTGTTATACCCCACGGCAAGCGCCACATCACTTACCTGCATTTCCTTATTCTGTAACAGTTCTACTGCTTTTAGCATACGGGATATGGTAAAAAACTGAATGAATGACATCCCCATATCCTTTACAAAAATGCGATGTAGTGTTCTTGTGCTTAACCCGAATTGATTTGCCAGTCCTGAAAAAGTAATATTATCACTTAAATGATTGGTTATATAATCAGTAATCTTAATAAGACGACTGTCTTTTGCTATTGGTAACGATAATGACAGGTTAGTCCCCGATACTTCAGGCAATAAAACCTTTAATGCTTTTGCTATGACATAGTTTCGTTTATCAGGTTTAAGGTTACCTTTCCACCTATTAGTAAACAGTAAAAGATTCAATAGTAAATCGTTTACCGGATATATAGCTTCTTCATCATAAAAATCCAGATCATTTTTCTCTACAGGAAAATAAAGATTCCGCATCATCACATCTTCAGAGTTAGGATGTATACTGTGTTCTACTGCCGGCGGTATCCACATATAATGCCTTGCTGGTAAAAAGTAGGTGTTTTTTTGAGTTTTCACATAAGCTATACCACCTTCAACATATAAAAACTGAGCCTTGCAATGAGTATGAAGCGGAATAAGTAGCTCTCCCATCAAATCATGATGACAATATATACTGGTATTATCCTTATCTACTTCGGTTATATAATACTTATCATTAGTCATAAAAAAGCACTGTCTTAAATGAATAAATATTTGTCTTTTACAAATATACGGTCATTAAAACGTTTTCGTAAAATTGCCATATACAATTACGAAAATGAGATTATAGCGCTATAATTATTTAATTATAATCAATTTTTCGTCTAAATAAATTCGTTTATGCAAATTGACAGAATAAAATATGAGGATTACAAAGATAAGATTATAACAGCTGAGCAGGCTGCCGCAATGTTTAAAGATAAAATGACAGTAGGTTCCAGTGGTTTTACAAAAGCCGGAGATAGTAAAGCAGTTTTACCAGCCTTTGCCGCCAGAACTGCAAATGAAAACATAGCGATTACACTGATTACAGGTGCTTCATTAGGACATACTACAGATAGTGATTTAGCTCGTGCCGATGCTTTATACAAAAGAATGCCTTTTCAGGTAGATTCGGTTTTAAGAGATAAAATAAACAACGGTTCGGTATTTTTTATTGATCAACATTTAAGTGAAACTGCTGAATTATTAAATAACAAGCACCTCCCTCCTCTTGATCTTGCTATTATTGAAGCTTCTCAAATAGACAGTAACGGTAATATAATCCCCACTACATCAATAGGTAACTCAGCCACATTTGCAAAGCTGGCAAATAAAGTGATAATTGAAATAAATACATCTATACCAATTAATTTCAATGGAATACATGATGTAGTTATTCCTGAAGAATACCCTGTTAGAAATACACTACCTATCACCAGCGTTAATACCCGAATAGGAAAAGAATACATATGCATAGACCCAAAAAAGATTGCAGGAATTGTGTTCACAGAGCTTCCTGATAGTCCGGCACAGGAAACATCTTCAGACGATAAAACTGAGGCCATAGCCAATCATCTGATAACATTTTTTGAAAACGAAGTAAAATCGGGCAGGTTAACCGAATCGCTATTACCATTACAGGCTGGCATAGGTAAAATAGCAAATGCAGTGCTTTCCGGCTTTTCGAAAGGAAATTTTAAGCATTTAACAATGTATTCTGAAGTGTTACAGGATAGTACTTTTGAACTTATCGATTCGGGTATTATGGATTTTGCATCAGCTTCTTCTATAACTGTTTCAAAATCATGTTACGATCATCTTATAGCTAATTTTGATGATTACAAAGACAAGATCATTCTAAGACCCCAAAACATAAGTAATGCCCCTGAAGTTATTCGTCGACTAGGAGTTATAGCTATCAATACTGCTATTGAATTTGATATTTACGGTAACGTAAATTCTACCCATATTACAGGATCAAAAATGATGAATGGTATTGGCGGTTCCGGTGATTTTGCCCGAAATGCCTACCTGAGCATTTTTGTATGTCCTTCTGTATCAAAACAAGATAACGCAATCTCTCATGTTTTACCTATGGTTTCTCACGTAGACCATACTGAGCATGATGTTGATATATTAGTGACCGAAAACGGACTGGCAGATTTGCGTGGACTTGCCCCTCGTGAACGAGCCGTACAAATAATTAATAATTGTGTTCACCCGGATTACCGTGAAGCAATACAAAGCTACTATGACAGAGCCTGTGAGCGGGGCGGACATACACCTCATTTACTGGAAGAAGCCTTTTCATGGCATTTAAACTATGTAAATAATGGCACCATGAAAGCGCTTTATACAGTAGAAAATTCATAATTTCCAAATGTTGCAATTTGTTTCAGTATCCCTAAAAGGTTTTATGCATTTTAGGGATTTTTTATGCCTGTAAAAGTTTTGAGGCATATTATTCTATTATTACCTTTATCTTTTTAAGAAAAGTAATAATGACCACATTAAAAATAGCAGGTGTACCGGAACACTTTAATCTACCCTGGCATTTATGCATCCAGAATAACGAATTCGCTAATCACAGTATTGATTTACAATGGACTGACGTACCCGAAGGCACTGGTAAATTGTGCCAGATGCTTCGTAATGGTGAAACTGATATTGCCGTTATTTTAACGGAAGGTATTATTAAGGATATCGCTGCCGGCAACGATTCTAAAATTGTTCAGGTATATGTAGATTCTCCGCTTATATGGGGAATACACGTAGCTACAGGTTCATCATATCAAAACATAAATGACATTAAACAGGGTAAGGTAGCCATAAGCCGTTATGGATCGGGCTCTCATTTAATGGCTTTTGTAAATGCCGAAAATCAGGGATGGGATACATCAAAACTTGATTTTGAGATTGTAAATACTATAGATGGCGCTGTTGATGCATTGACAGAGGGAAAAGCCGATTACTTTATGTGGGAACGCTTTATGACTAAGCCTTTGGTAGACAATGGTATATTCAGGCGTGTAGGCGACTGCCCTACTCCATGGCCTTGTTTTGTAATAGCTGTAAGAAATGAGGTGTTACAAAATAACTCTAATGCTATAGGTATGATTCTTGAGGTAATCAATAATAAAACTGCTGGCTTTAAGGAAATTGAAAACATCGATACTGTTTTAGCCGATAAATACAACCAGAAAGTTGAAGACATAAGAGAGTGGTTAAAACTAACCGAATGGTCACAAACGAAACTGGATAAAACTACGTTTGATAAAGTACAGGATCAGTTAGTACGCCTGAATATTATTGAGAACAAAACATCGTTTGAAGCAGTAACCGGATAAAAACCCGGCGTTTTGTTGAAAAAGAAATGGCAAAAATAAATTCCGAATCCATTAGAAAATTTAAAAGCAAGCTTCAGGTAAAGAAGCCCTGGGATTCTATTATCATTTTTGTACTGAATATACTTATTGCTATTCCGCTTTTTATAATATTACACCAAAACCTGATTGACCCTAACTGGCCTTTACATTTAGACAGGGTTTTAATATTTGTTGTTTTAGTTGTAGTCATCCAGCTTATTTTAAGACTTTTAAAAACAGTTCTTATTGTTTGTATATTCTTTTATCTTATTGCTCTTGTATACGGCTCTATTTTTGGAAAATATGGTTTTAATGCCGTTTTTGAAGATTACAGGGCCATGGTATATGCAATGGCAGACAGCCCTAATCCGCAGGATGTAATTGTATCTAAGCTACTACCCTTTCCTAATAAATCTAAAACACTTGATGCAATAGATTTTAATAACCCAAAGGTTAGGAATTTTGCGCTTTCTGCCACCAGAAAATACTTTAACGAGGTAAAAAGTAACCGAAAAGACCGACTATTAATACAATGTTTTGCTGTATTTAAGGAAATACGAAATAAGTGGAATTATGTAAATGACCCAAAAGGGCGTGAATATATAGCTTATGCATCAGAGTCTTTACAACATTTTTCAGGCGATTGTGATGATCACGCCATATTAATGGCTGCCTGTATAAGAGCTATCGGCGGAACTCCACGCCTTATTCACACGGGAGGGCATTTATATCCTGAAATGCTTGTAGGTAACAAAGCCGATTTAGAAACAGCCAATTACCTTATAAAAGAAGTATTATTTGTAAATGAAAGTCGTGGCAAGGAAATACATTACCATATAGACGAACGCGGCCAGATATGGCTTAATTTAGACTATACGGCAATGTATCCAGGTGGCCCTTTTATGTCGGAAGAGATACTGGGAGCATTGACTCTTGAATAATTACCAGTTAATTTCCTTTTTCCCTTTTTCTTTTAAAAACTCATTAGTTTTACTGAAATGTTTGTTACCAAACCACAGTCCTCTATTAGCACTCAAGGGTGACGGGTGACCTGTTTCAAGCACCAAATGCCTTTGCATGTCAATACGTGCACCTTTCTTTTTGGCAAACCCACCCCAAAGTAAGAAAACAACATCTTTCTTTTTCTCTGATATTTTCTGGATAACAGCATCGGTAAACGTTTCCCATCCTCTACCCTGGTGGCTTCCGGCTTCACTCTGTCTTACAGTTAAAACTGCATTAAGTAATAGCACTCCCTGATCGGCCCAACGTTCCAAGTTTCCTGTTTGCGGAAAAGGTTTGCCTAAATCGGCTTCAATTTCTTTAAAAATATTGATTAATGACGGAGGCATAGGAATACCATCGCTTACCGAAAAACACAACCCGTTTGCCTGTCCGGGTCCGTGATATGGATCCTGCCCTATTATTACCACTTCAACCTTATCAAAGGTACAATGGTCAAATGCTGAGAATATCTGGCTGCCTTTTGGGTAACATGTAGCTTGGGAGTATTCCTGTTTTACAAAGTCTATTAGGGAATTGAAATAAGGCTTTTCAAATTCATCTGACAAAACCTCATTCCAAGAAGGATGTATTTTAACCTGCATTTTTAGTTTAGATTTTGTACAAATATAGCCATTACAGGTAAAAGGCTCTATAAAGCTTTTTAAACTTGTATAAATAGTGTAAATATGTAGTATTTTTGTATAAAATTTGCTAAAGAATAAAATGATTACCATTACAGATAAAACCCTTAAAGATTTAGAATTTAATACCATACTTGAAACTGTTGCCTCTAGCTGCACTACAGAGAACGGCAAGGAGAAAGCTATGAATATTGCTCCCTTTAAAAATGATACGGAGCTTATGCTGGCTTTAAAACAGACATCTGAGTATGTGTCGTCTTTTGACAATAATAACGCACTACCCAATCACGGATTTGAATCTATCACAAACGAAATAAAATTCCTTTCGATTGAGGACAGTTATCTTGAAGCTCCTGCTTTCAGGAAAATTTCCAATATATCAGACACTGCAAACACTCTTATTAAATTCCTTGAGAAATTTGAGGAATACTATCCTTCTCTCTACAAAAGAGCTCTTGATGTTGAATACACCAAAGAGATTGTAAAGAGCATTGATAAGGTTATAGATAAGTACGGAGAAATTAAAGATAATGCATCTCCTGAGCTTGAGGTTATACGTAAGGAAATGAATGTGGTTAAAACCAAAATTAACCAAAGTTTCGCTATGGCCTTAAGTCAGTATAACGGCTTAGGCTACCTTGATGATATTAAGGAAAGTGTTGTTGAAAACCGCAGAGTACTTGCTGTTTTGGCCATGTACAGGCGAAAGGTAAAAGGCACTATTATGGGTAGCTCTAAAACCGGTAGTATAACATATATTGAGCCTGAAGCGACTTTAAGATATTCCCGCGAACTGAACAATTATGAATATGAGGAGAAAGAAGAAATTAAACGTATTTTAAAACAGTTAAGTGATATAATACGTCCTTTTGTTCCGCTATTGCAGGAGTATCAGGAATTTTTAACTGATATTGACGTGGTTTCCGGTAAGGCTAAATATGCCCGAAGGATTAATGGATTGTTACCCAAAATTACTTCCGAAAAAAGAATATTTTTCAGAGAAGCCTTCCATCCTATTCTTTATCTTAACAACAAACTGAAAAAAAAAGAAACCTATCCTCAAACTATTGAACTTACACCCGATAATAGGATTATAGTTATATCGGGACCAAATGCCGGTGGTAAAAGCATCACACTTAAAACAATAGGTTTACTTCAGCTAATGCTACAATGTGGTTTACTAATCCCTGTACATGAGCGTAGTGAAACATTCCTTTTTGACAGAATACTTACAGATATTGGTGATAACCAATCGATAGAAAACCATTTAAGTACTTATAGCTACCGTCTTAAAAACATGAATTACTTTTTAAGGAAATGTAATGATAAAACACTTTTCCTTATTGATGAGTTCGGTACAGGATCAGACCCTGAACTTGGTGGTGCATTGGCAGAAACTTTCCTTGAAGAGTTTTATAACCGTGAAGCCTTTGGTATTATTACCACTCACTATACCAATCTTAAAATGTTGGCGAATGAATTGCCTTTTGCTACAAATGCTAACATGCTTTTTGACGAAAAGTCACTTGAACCTATGTACAAACTTATACTAGGGCAGGCAGGTAGTTCGTTTACCTTTGAGGTAGCTCAGAAAAACGGCATACCTTTTGGGCTAATAAACAGAGCTAAAAAGAAGATTGAAAAAGGAAAAGTTCGTTTTGACAAAACAATAGCTAACCTACAAAAGGAACGCTCCAAACTTGAAAAAACCTCACAAACACTTAAAGAAGAAGAAGGAAAAGCACGTGAGGAAAGTAAGAAAATGGAGAGCATAAATAGTAAAATCCAGCAAAAGCTAGAAAGCTACCAGGAACTGTACGACTCCAATCAACGACTTATTTATATGGGGCAAAAACTGGATGACATTAGTGAAAAATACTTTAACAATAAAAACAAGAAAGAGCTTATTGGCGAATTCCTTAGAATGGTAGAGATTGAAAACTCAAAGCGTAAAAAACTTACTACTAAGGAAAAGAAAGCTAAAGAAGTTGTACAGAAAAAGGTTGTTGCCGAAGTAAAAGAAAAAGTAGAGGAAATACGCAAAGAAAAGAAAGAGAAAAAAATAAAAGAACAATCTGTAGTAAAGCCAAAGGCTATTATACGAATTGGTGACAGAGTTAGAATGATTGACGGTAAAGCTGTAGGTACTCTTGATAGTATTGAAAAAAACAAAGCTACCGTAAATTACGGCATTTTCACCTCTAAGGTTGACCTTGATTCTTTAGAGCTTGTAGAGGCCATTAAAAAGAAATAAAGTGGAAAATTTACCTGTAAATAAAAAGATAATATTGTTTGATGGGGTATGCAATTTATGCGACTCTACCGTTCAGTTTATTATTAAGCGTGATAAAAAAGATATATTCAGGTTTGTCGCACTACAATCTGAACTGGGAGAACAAATTATAAAGCATATTGGCGTAGACCGTTTTAAAACAGATTCTATAATACTTTACGAACCTGGCGTAGCTTATTATTATAAAGCAGAAGCTGCAATAAAAATAGCCGCTAATTTAGGTGGGCTATTCCCTTTAATGAATATATTTAGTGTTTTACCTAAATCACTATCAAACTCTGTTTACGACTACATTGCTAAAAACAGATATAAATGGTATGGAAAAAAAGATGAGTGTATGATTCCTACCCCTGAAATGAAAGCAAAGTTTTTATAGTCTAAAAGCTTAGAGAAAATCATTATTCAAAAGAATAAAAAGAAGATTGACTCGTCCTAAAATAGGTTGACAATTTTTACAATAAAATTATATTAACCAGTCAGTATTTGCTGACTGGTTTTTTCATGTATAAAGTTAGGAGTTTTCATTGATAAGCTCAAATGAGGTCTTTTATTATTATATGTATTTATTGATACATCTATAAGCTTTTCCAATGTCTTTCCATTTTTGCATTTATATATTAAGAATTCATTTTTTAAGATACCATTTATTCTTTCAGCTAAAGCATTTTGATAGCAATCATAACCATCGGTCATTGATGGTTTTATATTGTTTTTATTAAGCACTTCCTGATATATCCTGGAGCAATACTGTAATCCTCTATCAGAATGATGTATAAGAGGTAATGTTGATTTTCGATTTTTAACAGCCATCTTTAAAGCTTTTACAACATTCTCAGCATTCATATCATTACTAAGCTGATAGCCTACTATTTTTCTGCTATACGCATCAGTTACCAAAGATAAATAATGTGTTCTCTCATATGACTTTATATAAGTAATATCACTAACATATACCTGTTCAGAACGTTCAATTTTATAATCCTTTAAAAGGTTCTCATGTTTGTGTAGCCAATGTTTTGAGAAGGTTGTTTTAGTATAACTTTTCTTTGGCTTAACAAGCAATCCCTCTCTGCGTAAATAACTAAATAAAGCGTCTCGACCTATTTTTATATCACACTGGGAAAGTTCCTGAGAAAGCAGATAATATAGTTTTCGGGTCCCGATACATGGCATTTCTAATCTTAAAGCCATAACCATAGCTTTTACCTGAAGTAATTCTGTCTCTCTAAAAAAGATTCTTCTTTGTTCCTGATATAAAGCTTGCCTGCTTATCCCAAACAATCGACAACTTTTGGACAGACTTATTCCTGCTCTTTCTCTGAGCCGGAAGATGGTTTGGGAGAAAACTTTTTTCGGATTTGAGTACCATATTGATTATCTGATATATCAATCATGGTGTTAAGAATCTTATTTCTAAGCTTCTCATCAGCCAGCTCTTTCTCAAGTCTTTTGATGATCTGAGCTGGTGTTTCTTTAGATTTTGACATAAATAACTGATTAGGTTTACTCCAATCTAAGTTACCGAATTTTCTAAGCCAAACCAAAACTGTACTTCTGCCCTGGATACCGTAAACAGATTGGGCTTGTTTATAAGTCATTTCGCCTTTTTCAACACGGGAAATTACAGCCAGTTTAAAAGCCATGTTGTAATCCTTCTGGCTACGCTTAATACCTGAGGTTTCTTTGTCTTTCATAATAAGTCGAATTTGTGTCAACTTATTTCAGGACGAGACAGATAATAAAGAAAAAGCCCCGCAAATTGCGGGGCTTTTTATATGTTATTTATAATTATATCAATAATTATTTTTTAACGATTTTCTTAGTAGTAGTACCTTGATCAGAAGATACATTCATTAAGTACATACCAGCTGAAAGATCAGAGATGTTAACCTGAGCTTCAGAAGCACCGTTGAATTTAGCAGACTTAACAATACGTCCGTTAAGATCAACAATGTTGATGTCATTAATGTTTTGTGCGTTAGCTACATTGATTACATCTGTAGCAGGGTTAGGATAGATTGAAAGCTGATTAGCTAAGAAATCTTCTGTACTAAGCTCTGTAGTAGCTATAAAATTATCTAAAATAATAGAACCAGTACCTACAGCAGCAGAGTTGTTGTGGAATGCAAATACATAAGTACCAGCTTCAGTAGCAGTCCAGCTAGCAGTTCTACCAGCGTAAGTAGCTGTAGTTGTAGAGTTAACAGCGAATGACTGAATAACTTCTTGATCTTCAGAAGTAGTACCAACAGTTAAATCAAAATTAGCTGTTTGACCTGCAGCAGAAGCAACATAACCAGTAAAGAAACCAAAGTTTACAGTTTCACCAGCATCAACAGTTACTGATCTAGAGTATAACCATGCATCTGCAGCAGCAGTAGCACTTGTATTAGAGAAAGTGAAACCTTCACCTTCGTAAGCAACGTCAGCACCTACAGCAGCATTTGTAGTTATAGTCCAACCTCCGGCTGAACTCCATCCTCCGTTAGCTTCAAATCCATATTCATATGGAAGATCTGCAGCATCAAATAATGCAGAGAAAGAGAAAGGACCAGCCCATTGGCTATATGCAGTTTCTGTACAGTTAGATCTTAAGTAAAATTCATAAGTTGTATTAAGAGATAATGGAGTTAAATCAAATGCACCTTCAGTAACATTTAGAGAAGCACCAGTACCAAGTTCGAAACCAGCTTCACCCCACTCGATGTCGTAAGAAACAGAAGTACCTTCAAATGTAAAAGAAGCTGTATCAGCAGTTAAGTCTGCTAAAGAAAGGTTAGCAACGTCAACACCTGGACACCCAGTAACACTTACGTTATCAACAACAACTAAATCAGCATCATTAGCTACATATTGAAACTTAACCATAACATCAGTTTCACCTACGTATGCAGAAATATCGATATTTTTAGTAATTACTGCGTAATCTTCAAAAACTCCTTCATCTTCTTCAACCCAAAGTTCTGTCCATGTAGTACCTCCGTCAATTGAAATCTTAGCAAATAAATCACCATTGTTATTAGGAGAAACCATATACTCATAACCTACAATAGCATTAAAGTTAAAATAAGCACTTGTAAAACCTTCAAGGCTAAAAGAAGGACTTATTAATGATTCATCCTGATCTTCTGCAATCCAGTTTACAGCAACACTGTAACCTCCTGAGATAACATAATCAGGATCATTGATAACAATCCAGTTGTTAGTAGCATTAGTGTCTTCCGTAGTCCAACCAGTTGGTAACGTTTCACCTTCAAAACCTTCATTTAGTGCTACCTGACCAAATGAATAAATTGATGTAGCAAACATTGCTAGAGCAAGTAATTTTTTCTTCATGATGATAGTTTTATAATTTTAAGTTCAAAAATAATAAAAAAAAAATGACAAACAATTTAATTTTAACTTTTCTTAATAAAATAAAGGGTATTATTCACTTTACTTCACAAGTATTTAATAAATAGATAGCTATTTAAAGATATTGTTAAGATAGTAGAAGTCGGCTATAACCATAGCGGCCATCGATTCTACTATAGGCACCGCTCTTGGCACAACACATGGATCGTGCCTGCCCTTACCCTGCATTTTTACAATATTTCCCATATTATCAAGAGCATCATACTCCTGAATTAAAGTAGCAACAGGCTTAAAAGCTACTCTAAAATAAATATCCATTCCGTTACTTATTCCTCCCTGAATACCACCTGAAAGGTTAGTTTTTGTTGTACCGTCAGGATTGAAAGCATCATTATGCTCGCTTCCTTTCATTTTGGCTCCACAAAATCCGCTGCCATATTCAAAACCTTTCACAGCATTAATTGAAAGCATAGCTTTTCCAAGCTCTGCATGAAGTTTATCAAAAACCGGTTCACCAAGACCTACAGGTACATTTTGTATAACACATGTAATAGTCCCCCCTACCGTATCTCCCTCTTTCCTTATTTGCCTTATATATTCTTCCATTTTTGCAGCAGTATCCAGATCAGGGCAACGAACAGGATTACTTTCTGTTAATGAAAAATCTAACGCCTGATACGGTTTATCTATAAAAATATCTCCAACAGAAGAGACAAATGCATTAATCTTTATATCTGGTAAAATTTGTTTAGCAATGGCTCCTGCCACTACTCTACTGGCAGTTTCCCTAGCAGAACTTCTACCTCCGCCTCTATAATCCCTAATACCATATTTCTGCTCATAAACATAATCAGCATGTGAAGGACGATATACATCTTTAATATGAGAATAGTCGGCCGATTTCTGATTTGTATTAGGTATAATAAAACCAATTGGTGTACCTGTTGTTTTACCTTCAAAAATCCCCGAGAGAAACTGAACTTCATCATTCTCTTTTCTTTGCGTAACAATTGCAGACTGTCCCGGTTTTCTTCTTATCAGTTCTTTTTGAATAGCATCAAAATCAATTGATATACCCGGTGGGCAACCATCAATAACGCCTCCTATTGCCTCTCCATGAGATTCTCCAAAAGTCGTAAGTTTATATACATTACCATATGTGTTTCCTGCCATGCTGTATTTAAGGTATAAGTTTATTTACAAATTTAAGCTTTTATCTCTTTTCATAACCTATTTCATACAAAACCTAAAGTTAATGTTTAATTAACTGTCAGTTTATTTTAATCAGTCTATTTTGCAATAAAACATTCTGAATGAAAAAAAGAATTGTTGACATTGTTGTTCTTTCAGATGTACACTTAGGAACCTACGGGTGTCATGCGAAAGAACTTGTGGCTTATCTCTCTACAATAAAACCAAAAACACTTATCCTTAACGGTGATATAATAGACATATGGCAATTTAGGAAATCGTACTTCCCTAAATCACATATGAAAGTGGTTAAACGTATACTTGATTTTGCAGCAAAAGGTACCACCGTATATTACATTACAGGAAACCATGACGAAATGCTTAGAAAATTTAGCGATACTACTATGGGAAATTTCTCTATAGTAGATAAAGTAGTTTTAGAGATTGATGGTAAAAAAGCCTGGTTTTTTCATGGAGATGTATTTGATAACTCTGTTAATCACGCTAAATGGATAGCTAAACTTGGAGGTATAGGGTATGATTACCTGATACTGCTTAATCGTTTTGTAAACTGGTGTTTGGTAAAAATGGGGCGTGAACCTTACTCTTTATCTAAAAAAATAAAATCCAGTGTAAAAAAGGCAGTGAAATTTATTTCAGATTTTGAAGCCATAGCATCAGATCTGGCAATCGAAAATAATTATGATTATGTGGTTTGCGGACACATACACGAACCTAAAATGGTAGTTAAAGAAAATAAGAAAGGTAGCGTTAACTATTTAAATTCAGGCGACTGGATAGAGAACCTTACATCGTTGGAGTACCATAATAAAGAATGGAAATTATACAGATACATGAACGAAATTGAAGTAGAAACTGAAGAAGATACTTCTAACAATGAAATAATACTGGAAAACGAATTAATGACTGCATTACTTTTTAACAGGAAATAATTCTCATTAATAAATTTAATTATCTTAGCCTGTAAACTAACTTAATTGAATTATAATGAAAAAAAATCACTACCTATTGCTATTACTCAGCCTATTTATTGTTTCCTGTTCAAATGACGATGACAATAGTAGTAACCCTACTGATGTAAATAATGCCATTCCATTATCTACAGGTAATTACTGGGTGTATGATGTAGATGTTGCCGGAACTACCGGAAGAGATTCTCTTTATATTGCAAATGATACTACAATAAACAACACAACATATAAAAAGTTTAAAACAGAAAGTTTTCCAATGGGTTTCTACTCTATGGCTTTAAACAATAATGCTTTGAGAAATGTAGATGGTAAGCTTTTACTTAGCGGCGGAATAGATACCGGGATACCTGAAATCCCTTTAGACTTAACTGTTAGTGATTTTGTTATTTTTGACCCTAACGCAGCAACAGGAAGTATTCTTTCAACTTTTAATGGGCAAAATGAACAAGAATTAGAAGGATATGATATAAGCGTTAGTTATTCTCTTACTACCGAAGCCGGCGACAACTATACCTCATACACAATTCCCGACGGACAATCTTATAATAATGTAAAAGCTGTAACTGTCAAACTAAGCTTAAAAGTAGTAGTTTCCATTCCAGATATACCATTTCCTTTTACTATTTTACCTACACAGGATGTTTTAGTTTCAACTCAATATTATGCTAATGGGATTGGCATGGTTCATACCACAACCGATATGCAATATGAACTTGCTGATACCTTTGGAATAGAACTTCCTTTACCTCAATCTCTTGAAGAGCATCAGGAAGAAGTTTTATCTGTTTACAGCGTGCAATAAGCCCTGACGCCCCTAAAATAAAGATGTTAAATATTTGAAAAGAAACTATTCTTACAAAAATCAACATACTATATTTGTTAAATAAATAACTAAAACAACATTATGAAGAAACTATTTTTATCAGCTTTTTTACTACTTGGTTTAGTAATTAGCAGTAACGCACAGGACAGGCAAAATGCACTTGGATTAAGACTTGGAGACAATGATGGTTTTGGAGGAGAGATATCTTATCAAAGATACCTATCCAGCAGCAACAGACTTGAAGCTGATTTAGGATGGAGAAACTCTGATAACTATGATGCTTTCAAAATTGTTGCTTTATACCAATGGGTTTGGAACATTGAAGGCGGATTTAACTGGTATGCCGGTGTTGGTGGTGGTTTTGGTACGTGGAGTTTCGGTGATAATAAGCCAGGCTATTATGATGGCGACAAAGACAGCGGCGCTTTTGCACTTTTAGCAGGTGATTTAGGTATCGAATACAACTTTGATATTCCACTACAACTATCACTTGACTTCAGACCTGAAATTTATTTTGCAGATGATTTCCGTGAGGATAATTTTGGTCCGGATATCGCTTTAGGAGTTAGATTCAGATTCTAATACATACAGCTAAGTACATAAAAAAGCGCTCGACACTTAAATTGTCGAGCGCTTTTTTTATTTATTATTATATATTTGGCTTTCAAAAAAACAACCAAATGTATATGAAAGAAGAAATCACCTTACAACCTGAAACATCTAATACTAAATCAAAAGACTATAATCTTGAAGTAGACAATGGTACTTTACAAAAGTTACAGGCACTTTTAGGTAGTCCGTTAGCAGTAATAAAACATGGCGGAAAAGGACTTTTTAAATCAATACTGGCACTGGTAATACTTGCTGCAATAAACTTATCCTTCTTTGTATACTCATTATTTAATATTGGAGAGAGTAAGACTTACACCCCTATTCTGGTATTACTTTTAGGTCTTGTTTTTACATGTTGGTATGCTTACAAAGCCTATAACTATATATATATAAATGTCACAAGAGAGGCTTTTAAAGGCTTAGCTCCTATTTTTAAAAAAGTATGCGGTATTGCTGTAGATGTTGTGAGTAATAAAGCTAAAAATGGAGAAACAAAAATTGCAAAAACTCATGTAAGTGCTACCGATATAGTAAACAAGATTAATAACCTGCCCTATCTGGTAAAAAAAATACTTATTTTTCTATTTAACCGAATACCCCTTTCAGGTATAATAAACGAAGCATGGGATGTGATAAATTCCGGTGATAATGAAAAAGCCACAGATGTTGTTTATGGTAAATTGAGTAGCTTTGCTAATAACAAAATATTTAATAAAAATAAATTTAACTGGATACTATGGTACATCCCGTTAAACATAATAGTATTAGTGGTTTTAATAAAACTACTATAATAAAAAAGGGAGCTTAATAAGCTCCCTTTTTTATTTATCTGATAAGTTTTTTATACTTAATACGTGTAGGCGTTAAATCAGTGCCTAAACGTTTTTTCCTGTTCTCTTCATATTCTGAGAAGCTTCCTTCAAAGAAATAAACTTCAGAATCACCTTCAAAAGCAAGGATATGAGTACAAACCCTGTCAAGGAACCAACGGTCGTGAGAAATAATAACTGCACATCCGGCAAAATTCTCTAAACCCTCCTCAAGGGCCCTTAGTGTATTAATATCAAGGTCGTTTGTAGGCTCATCCAGTAAAAGTACGTTACCTTCTTCTTTAAGTGTCATAGCTAAGTGAAGCCTGTTTCTCTCACCTCCTGAAAGTGCAGATACTTTTTTATTCTGCTCACTACCACTAAAGTTAAATCGGCTTAAGTAAGCTCTTGAATTAACCTGACGACCTCCCATCATAATTAATTCCTGACCGTCACAGAAGTTTTCCCAAATTGATTTTTCAGGATCAATGTTTGAGTGACTCTGGTCTACATAAGCAATCTTAACGGTATCTCCTACTTCAAACTC
The DNA here is from genome assembly GCF_000769915.1 of Flavobacterium beibuense F44-8. Taxonomy (GTDB): domain Bacteria; phylum Bacteroidota; class Bacteroidia; order Flavobacteriales; family Flavobacteriaceae; genus Flavobacterium; species Flavobacterium beibuense. The sequence continues at coordinate 128,564 of NZ_JRLV01000003.1, read as the reverse complement.
TCCTTTATCAGGCGTTTGCTCATCCATTATCATTTTAAAGATAGTGGTTTTACCGGCACCGTTTGGACCAATAATACCTACGATACCTGCCTGAGGTAAAGTAAAGTTTAGGTTTTCATATAAAAGCTTATCACCAAAAGCTTTTGCTACACCTTTAGCTTCGATAACATTAGTACCTAAACGAGGTCCGTTAGGGATATATATCTCAAGCTTTTCCTCAAGTTGTTTTTGGTCTTCATTCAATAACCTGTCGTAGTTTTGTAAACGCGCTTTTTGCTTTGTCTGACGACCTTTAGCTCCCTGTCTAACCCAGTCTAACTCACGCTCAAGTGTTTTTCTGCGTTTAGAAGCGGTTTTTTCCTCCTGTTCAAGTCTTTTAGCTTTTTGATCTAACCATGAAGAATAGTTACCTTTCCACGGAATACCTTCACCCCTGTCAAGTTCAAGAATCCATCCTGCAACATTATCAAGGAAATAACGGTCGTGCGTTACTGCAATTACAGTACCTGCATAACGCTGTAAGTGTTGCTCTAACCACAACACACTCTCGGCATCAAGGTGGTTAGTAGGCTCATCTAAAAGAAGTACATCAGGCTGTTGAAGCAGTAAACGACATAAAGCTACCCTTCTTTTCTCACCACCAGAAAGTACTTTTATAGGAGTATCAGGATCCGGAGTACGAAGTGCGTCCATAGCTACTTCAAGTTTATTATCAAGCTCCCATGCTCCTGCTGCATCAATTTTATCCTGAAGCTCGGCCTGACGGTCCATAAGCTTCTGCATTTTATCGGCATCCTCATATACTTCAGGTAAACCGAACATATCGTTTATTTTATTGAATTCGTCAAGTAAAGCAACTGTTTCGGCCACACCTTCACGAACAATCTCAATAACTGTTTTATTTTCATCTAACTGTGGTTCCTGCTCTAAATAGCCTACAGTATACCCCGGAGCAAAAACTACATCTCCCTGATAACTTTTATCTACACCGGCAATAATTTTTAATAACGATGATTTACCGGAACCGTTTAGACCAAGGATACCAATTTTAGCCCCGTAAAAAAAGCTCAGGTATATATCCTTTAATACCTGTTTGTTTGCTCCCTGGTAAGTTTTACTTACGCGGGACATTGAAAATATTACTTTCTTATCGTCTGACATTATATGTAATTAGATTAATTTATTTTGTATTTATAAACAACAAAGATAGTTTGAAATGTAAAGATTTCAAATTACCTGCGTAGCTATTTATCAATTCGTTATTTTACGATTACTTCCCTAATCTTATCCAGAAGCTCTTCCTGCTTGAAAGGCTTAGAAACATAGGCATCCATACCCAGGTCAAAACACTTTTGCTGTTCGCCAATTAAAGAATGTGCTGTAATAGCAATAATAGGAATACTGCTCTTTAATTCGCTCCTTATGTAGGTTGTAGTTTGATAGCCGTCTTTAACAGGCATCTGCAGATCCATTAAGATAAGGTCATATTTCTTTTTCTCCAGCATATCAAGTCCTTCCTGACCGTTATTGGCAATATCAATATCAAAACCGAAGCCTTTTACAATATTTTTAGCCAAATGCTGGTTAAGGAAATTATCTTCACATAACAATACAGAAAGTTTCCCTAAAGAATCACTAGGTTTTTTCTCAGCCTCCTGTTCTTTAATTTCCTCATCAACTCCTGCTTTTTCAAAGTCCAATATAAAATAGAATTCAGATCCCCTACCCGGTTTACTGTTCACACCTATTTCACCATCCATTAGCTCAACAAGCTGTTTTACAATATTAAGGCCGAGTCCGGTACCGCCAAAACGACGGGTTGTACTTTCTTCAGCCTGTGTAAAACGATCGAAAATGGCTTCAAGTTTATCTTTTTCTATACCTATACCTGTATCTTTTATGGAAAACCTAAGTTTACAGCCGGCTTCCGTTTCATCTATTTTTTTAACCGAAATGGTAACATCTCCCTCTTCGGTAAATTTAATAGCATTACCGGCAAGATTCATCAAAATCTGGTTGATACGCCCTTTATCCCCTACTACGGTTTCCGGCATATTAGCATCAAGGAAAAGATTAAACTCAATCCCTGATTGTTCTGCCTTTACTTTAAGCAGGTTATATACATGTTTTAAAGCTGATTTTAAATTAAATCTAGAGTGTTCTATAACCAGTTTACCGGATTCTATTTTAGAAAGATCAAGTATGTCGTTAATTATTAGTAACAGGTTATCTCCGGCCGTTTGAACATTAGTAACAAATTCGCGCTGTTTATCACTAAGGTCTGTACGGGCCAATAAATCTGTAAAACCAATAATAGCATTCATTGGGGTACGGATTTCATGACTCATATTAGCCATAAAACTGTCTTTTACAAAAATCGCCTTTTCGGCAACTTCTTTAGCTTTAATAAGCTCACTTTCAACAGCTTTTCTTTCGGTTATATCATTAGCTATCTCAACATACTTAAACGGATGTCCTGATTTATCAAGAAAAGGTACAACCACTACTTCCATCCAGTATGGTTTACCATCTTTAGTTATGCTTTCAATTTCATTTTTCCAAACATAGCCGGCACTAACAGTATTCCATAAACTAGTGTAAATACTATCTTTATTATACCCTGTATTAGTTTCTTTAATATGAGTACCTATCAGTTCTTCTTTAGTATATCCGCTATAATCACAGGTGGTTTCATTAACAAATGTAATTATACCTTCTTTATCAAATATTAATATACCCGAGGTTTCATCAAGTGCAGTTTTGTAGCTTTCCAGTTCCCTGTTTACAGATTCAAGCTCTTTTTTAGCCATTCTGGCTACTTCTTCCCTAAGATTTATATTTCTTTTTCGTATCTCTAATTGGTTCATTACATGGTGAGCCAATGTAGAAAGAGCCTTACGCTGATCTTCATCTATTTCCCTAACTACAGTATCTACAACACATATAGTACCTATATTTAATCCATCATCTGTTTTTAAAGGAACACCAGCATAAAATCGAACTCCAAATTCACCCTGCACATTAGCATTATCCTTAAAAATAGGGTGCTTTGTAGCATCGGGTACCACAACACATTCATCCTGCATAATTACATGCTGGCAAAAAGTGTCCTGTCTCGGCATTTCGGAAACTTCCATTCCTATTCTTGCCTTATACCATTGTCGGTCTTTATCAATAAAAGAGACTAAAGCAATAGGAGTTTTATAGATATAAGAAGCAAGATGAACTATGTCATCAAATTCTTTCTCAGAAAAGGTATCAAGTATATTGTAACTACTAAGAGCCTCTAACCTTTCCTTTTCGTTAGGTGGTATAGGAAAATGATTTTTTTCCATTAGTAAAGCAATGGGGTATTTTACTTAAACAAATAGGATACAATTAGGTAAAGGTAATAAAAAATACATTCTAACATAAAATGTTAAAACATTAATTTTATTACAATTTTTTACAGGAAAAAATCTGTTAAATTAAACCCTGCCTTTTAAAGCATTAAAAGCCCATGATATAGCAAAGAAACCTATCCCAACTACCGAAAAACCAATAGCATAATCAGGATATTTTAAAACCCCAAGTAAAACAAGCGCCGCGCCAATTAAAAACAATATAAAAGAAGCCCATCCGAAGATGGTGTTTTTATTCATTCCCATTTTGTATATTCTTTATTACAGGATTAAGCCTGCAAATATCGTATATTTTTATCAATTAAATATCTTAACAAGCATCTCTTTTAACAAATCGGCCTGTGATATTGCATTTGCTCCCACCCCTTTACTCTTCACATCAATATCTCTTAATGCAGCTACAATGGCACTTACTTTTTTCATAGGATAATTACGTAATGCGATGTCGTAGTCTTTCATAAAGTACGGATTAACCTTCAACACCCTCGCTGCATTAGCAGCGCTTTTATCTTTAAGTCCGTGATATTGCAGTAACTGAGAAAAGAAACCGAAAACCAATCCCGTTGTCATTACAAGTGGGTTATCTTTTGGGTTTTGAGAAAAGTGGTCGGCAATTCTGTAAGCCTTTAACTGATCTCTCTCCCCTATTGCTTTACGCAGCTCAAAAACATTATAATCCTTACTTATACCTATGTTTTCCTCTACATGCTTAGGAGATATGGCTGTTCCTTTCGGCAGGATTATAATAAGCTTTTCAAGCTCATTGTTTATTTTACTCAAATCGTTACCTAAAAACTCAACCAGCATTGCAGCGGCTTTAGGTTCAATGGTATATCCTTTGCCCGAAAGCACTCTTTTTATCCACTCTCCTACCTGATTTTCATAAAGTTTTTTGCTTTCAAATACCAGTCCGGCTTTCTCAAGCGTTTTGGTAACCTTTTTACGTTTGTCCAGCGTTTTGTATTTATAAGCAAACACTAATACCGTGGTAGGCTGCGGGTTTTGAGCATAAGCCTCCAGTTTATCTATAGCACGGGAAAGCTCCTGAGCTTCTTTTACAATTACCACCTGTCTTTCGGACATCATAGGATACCTACGGGCACTGGACATAACATCTTCCAGACTAACATCCTTACCATATAAAACCGTTTGGTTAAAACCCTTTTCTTCTTCAGTAAGAATATTGTCTTCAATATAATCGGTAAGCCTGTCAATATAGTAAGGCTCTTCCCCCATAAAAAAATAAATGGGCTTAATATTGCCCTGCTTAATATCGTTAACAATCTTAATTACTTCGTCCACCGGATAATAGTTTAATCAGTTAAAAATTAAAAAAACTATACATTTGCCTTATGCAAAAGCTTAATTTTCCTAATTATACTTTCCGATTCAAAAATAGTGAAAATAAAATCGCCATTTTTGATGAAATACGTAAAAAATTCATTCTCCTTACTCCCGAAGAATGGGTAAGGCAGCATGTGGTACAGTATTTACTGCTTGAACAGAAATACCCAAAATCGTATATTAATGTAGAGAAAGTACTTAAGGTTAACGGACTTACAAAACGATATGATGCTGTAGTTTTTAATCCTGACGGCAGTATTTTCCTCCTTGTTGAATGTAAAGCTCCCGAAGTAAAAATAACCCAGAATGTTTTTGACCAGATAGCCCGTTATAACATGGTTTTAAAAGCCGACTATATGATGGTCACAAACGGTTTAAATCATTACTTTTGCCAAATGGATTATGAAAAGGAACAATACCAGTTCTTACGCAATCTGCCTGAATTTACACTCAACCAATGAATAATATAGCTGTAGTAATTTTAAACTGGAACGGAAAGAAACTTTTAGAAGAGTTCCTGCCTTTTGTAATAAAATATTCGGAGAATGCTGCTATATATGTAGCCGATAACGCCTCTACAGACGAATCTGTTACTTATGTAAAATCAGCTTTTCCTCAAATAAAAATTATTGAGAATACCGGAAATTACGGTTACGCTAAAGGATATAACGAAGCCTTAAAACAGGTTGATGAAGAAATATACGCTTTAGTAAATTCAGATATTGAAGTTACTGAAAACTGGTTATTACCAATTGCCGGCTTATTTGAAAAAGACCCCGAAACAGCTATAATTCAGCCTAAAATACTGGATTATTACAACAGAGAGACTTTTGAATATGCCGGTGCAGCCGGAGGTTTTTTAGATAAATATGGTTTCCCCTACTGTCGCGGTCGTGTTTTTGAAACTCTCGAAAAGGATAACGGACAGTACAATGATGAAACGGAGATATTCTGGGCTTCTGGAGCATGTTTTTTTATCCGTAAAAATGTGTTTTGGGAACTGGGCGGACTTGACGAAGACTTTTTTGCTCACCAGGAAGAAATTGATTTATGCTGGAGAGCCTTTAATAAAAACCATAAAATAAAATTTTGTGGAAGTTCATATGTATACCATGTAGGCGGAGCTACCTTAAAAAACACCAATCCTAAAAAGACTTTTCTTAATTTTAGGAACTCCCTTTGGATGATGACCAAAAATTTACCAAAAGGAAAACTGATACCTGTGCTTTTTATACGTTTATTTTTTGACGGTATTGCCGGACTTCGATTTATTTTTCAGGGAAAATTTGCTCATTTATGGGCAGTGCTAAAAGCACATTTTTATTTTTACACCCTCCTGTTTAAATTTTTAAACAAAAGAGAATCAAAACAATACAAAAACTACTATAAAGCAAAGAGTATTGTTTACGATTATTTCGTTTCGGGTAAGAAAAATTTTAACAATAGTTTATAGCACAGTACGTTAATATTTGCAGGAATATACATAATTTTGTTTCAAATATTAATTTTTCAAATCTTATGAAAAGAACCGTTCTATTACTATCATTGGCAGCAATGACGCTGACATCGTGTGGATCCAAAAAGAAGATTGCCGAGTTAGAAGCACAGAACAAAGAGATCCAAGATCTGCTTAATACGGCAACAGTTAAACTGAACACTTGTTTATCCGAAAAAAGTTCATTATCTGATCAGGTTGATTATCTAAAGAAAACAAACGCTGACCTTATAACGAATGTGGGTAATGTTACTACATTATCTTCTAAAGGAGCAGAGAATTTAGAAAAAACGCTTGAAAGCCTAAAAGAAAAAGATCTTAAAATAACAAGACTACAGGATGCTATTACCCGTAAAGATTCTGTAACATTAGCTTTAGTATCTAGTGTTAAGAGAGCTGTAGGTATAAACGATCCGGATATTGAAGTTAATGTTGAAAAAGGTGTTGTATACATCTCTATTGCTGATAAGCTTTTATTTAAAAGCGGTAGCTATCAGGTAAGCGACAGAGCTAAAGAAATTTTAGGTAAAGTTGCAGCTATTGTAAAAGATAAATCAAACTTTGAATGTATGGTTGAAGGCCACACTGATAATGTGCCAATTAAAAACCCTGTACTACAGGATAACTGGGACTTAAGTGTTAAGCGTGCTACTTCAATCGTAAGAATATTACAACAGGACTTCGGTATTGAACCAGGTAGGCTTGTAGCTTCAGGTCGTGGAGAGTATGTTCCTTTAGAGTCTAATGACACTGCCGAAGGACGTGCAAGAAACAGAAGAACAAGAATTCTTATTCTTCCTAAAATCGATCAGTTCTACGACATGATTGAAAAAGAAATGAAGAACCAGAAATAATATTCGGGTTAAAAAATATTAAAGGCTGCCATTTGGCAGCCTTTTGTTTTTGGTGATTATTCTGTTGTTCTATTATTTAAACTTATTACCAAACTTAATTATACCTGAAGGCAAACTCAGCACAATCGCGGTAATAAATATTAAAAGCAATATAACCAGCATAAGGAAATACAACACTCCCCCTGCTGTAGTAAGATCAGGAAATTCTGCTACCGCATAAAAAGCAGTAGAGAAAAAAGCGATTGTCGACAATATTAAACTTAAAATCCTCATAATCCTTAATTTGTTTTGTGGGGTAAAATTGGTTAACTGGAAAAGGATTGTTTACATGATTCCTTCACAACATTATTTTTGTAACAAATAGTTATAAATTAAATATCACAAAAACATTAAAAAGATTGATAGTCTTTTTTAGATCGTGGTTTGGTTAAACACTAGTAAAATTACAAATAAATTGTTAATCTATGTTAAGTATGACTAAATATTTTGTTATTTAATTTGTTTTTTAACCAAATTTGAATATTAAATATTTAATTTTTAGATAAAATGAAATAAATCCAAACATTTTATAATAAGCAAATAAATACTTATTTTCGTACGCGTAAAATAAACCGGAAAAATACATACTGATGAAATACGATATTATTGTTTTAGGAAGCGGTCCTGGTGGTTATGTAACCGCTATCAGGGCTTCTCAGCTAGGATTTAAAGTAGCTGTTGTAGAAAAAGAAAACCTTGGAGGTATATGCCTTAACTGGGGATGTATCCCTACTAAAGCACTTTTAAAAAGTGCTCAGGTTTTTGACTACCTTAAGCATGCTTCTGATTACGGATTAACAGTAAAAGAGTTTGATAAAGACTTTAATAAGGTAATTGAGCGTAGCCGTGGTGTTGCCGATGGTATGAGCAAAGGTGTTCAGTTCCTTATGAAAAAGAATAAAATTGAGGTTATCTATGGTACCGGTAAAGTAAAAGCAGGTAAAAAAGTAGATGTAACCGATAAAGATGGTAAAACAAGCGAAATCAGTGCTGATCATATCATTATAGCTACAGGAGCACGTTCAAGAGAACTTCCTAACCTTCCTCAAGATGGTAAAAAAGTTATAGGATACCGTCAGGCAATGACATTACCGGAACAACCAAAATCTATGATTGTTGTTGGATCCGGAGCTATTGGTGTTGAGTTTGCTCATTTTTACAATGCAATGGGAACTCAGGTAACTATCGTTGAATTTATGCCAAATATTGTTCCTGTTGAAGATGAAGACGTATCAAAACAATTTGAACGTTCACTAAAAAAAGCAGGTATAAAAATTATGACTAACTCTTCTGTTGAGAAAGTAGACACTACCGGTAACGGAGTTAAGGCTACTGTAAAAACAGCTAAAGGAGAGGAAATTCTTGAAGCAGATATCGTTCTTTCTGCAGTAGGTATCAAATCAAATATCGAGAACATTGGTCTTGAAGAAGTTGGTATCGCTACAGACAGAGATAAAATATTAGTAAACAGCTACTACCAAACAAACATCCCTGGTTACTACGCTATTGGTGATGTTGTTCCTGGTCAGGCACTTGCACACGTTGCTTCAGCAGAAGGTATTCTTTGTGTTGAAAAAATAGCAGGTATGCACGTAGAACCTCTTGATTACGGAAACATCCCTGGATGTACTTATGCTACTCCTGAGATTGCTTCTGTAGGTCTTACAGAAAAACAGGCTAAAGAAAAAGGATACGACCTTAAAGTAGGTAAATTCCCGTTCACTGCATCAGGTAAAGCAAAAGCTGCAGGTACTCCTGATGGTTTTGTAAAAGTTATTTTTGATGCCAAGTACGGTGAGTGGTTAGGTTGCCACATGATTGGTGCCGGTGTTACCGATATGATTGCTGAGGCTGTAGTAGCACGTAAACTTGAAACTACAGGTCACGAAATACTAAAAGCGGTTCACCCTCACCCTACTATGAGTGAAGCGGTAATGGAAGCTGTTGCAGATGCTTATGGTGAAGTAATTCACTTATAAGAACTTAAATAAATAATAAAAAAGACTATCCCTAACAAGGATAGTCTTTTTTATTTATATTTATAACTACCAACAATTACCAACAAAAATGAAATCAAAAATAGCTTATTTAGCATTCTTTATAATTTTCCCTTTTTGCTTTATTAACGCTCAGGAAAAAGAACAGGAAACCGTTTTCCCTACCCCTATAGGCTATGTAAACGATTTTGAAAGCTTGTATACTAAGGAGCAGGTTGAAGAGCTTGAAAAGCTAATTACTGACTTTGAAAATGAAACCACTAACGAAATTGCCATAATAACTATTGACAATATAGGAGGCTATACTGATTTTTACGAATATGCATTAGACTTATCCAAAAAATGGGGTGTTGGAAAAGCTGATAAAAACAACGGACTCATTATTATTTTCAGTAAAACACTACGTAAAGTCAGAATTAATACCGGCACAGGTACCCAACAGGTTATTAGCGATGAATTCTGTAAAAAATTAATTGACAGCTACTTAATTCCGAACTTTAAAGCCAATAAGTACTATGAAGGTTCAAGAGAAACACTTCTTGCTTTGTTTGAAGCATGGAAATAAGCTGTTTACTAATACTTTCACTTATCTATAACATAGTTACCCGTAGTTAATTTGTAATTTTACTTTTGTTAAACTATAAATTGCAATGTAATGGAAAAAGGAAACTACGGAAAGTTTTTACTCATGCTACTGGTTTCATTTATAGTTATGTATGCTGTAATGTATGCTAATGTAGCCAGTGAAGAGCATATTTATTTTAGCCTCAACCGTTTTTATATGACAATATTAATGGTAGTGCCCATGGGTTTTATTATGCTTTTATTTATGCAAAGGATGTATAAAAACCGTAAAAAGAACAATGTGTTAATTATAACAGGCGTACTGCTTTTTACAGCGGCTTTTGTTATGTTGAGAACACAAACTTATATCAATGACGTGCGCTATATGGAAGCTATGATTCCGCATCATTCATCAGCTATATTATCAAGTCAGCATGCTGATTTAAAAGATCCCGAAGTACAGGAGTTATCTAAAAAAATAATCGAGTCTCAGCAAAAAGAAATCGAACAGATGAAAGCTATGATACAACGATTAAAAAACAGTACTGAAGAATAACTCAAGCTGTTAAAAATAGTACTACTCCCCTCCTTACTAAATATCAGATTTTTATTATATTGCGTTCTTTTAATTCGCAAGGCACTTCATGAATAACATACCGGATAAGATTACCAAACAAATAAGCCTTACCCAGGCATTAATTCCAATAATACTACTTGTCGGCTTTTTAGCAGTAAACGTTTACATTTTTGAGAGTGACGCCATTAGTGGTTCCAATCAGTTTGTTTTATTAATGGGCGGCGCTTTTGCTGCTATTGTTGGGTTTATCAATAACGTACCTTACAAAAAGATGCTTAATAAAGTATCTAAAAACATTAAATCTACAGCGGGAGCTATACTCATACTTTTACTGGTAGGATCCCTTTCAGGCACGTGGCTTGTTAGCGGTATTGTACCTGCTATGATTTATTACGGACTTAAAATTTTACATCCTGAAATATTTCTTCCTGCCTGTGTGATTATTTGTTCTATAATATCAATAGCTACCGGTAGTTCATGGACTACTTCAGCTACAATTGGTGTTGCATTAATAGGGATTGGGAACACCATGCATATCAATCCGGGTATGGTAGCAGGAGCGGTTATCTCAGGAGCATACTTTGGCGATAAGATGTCTCCCCTTTCAGACACTACAAACCTCGCACCCGCCATGGCAGGAACTGACTTGTTTACCCATATAAAATATATGGCTTATACCACAGTGCCTACCTATTTAATAACACTAATACTATTTATTATTTTAGGACTCACCCAGTCAGCAGATGGTAGTGCAGAAAATACTCAGGCTACACTTATTGCCATTAAGGAAAGTTTCACTATCAGTCCGTGGTTATTTGTAGTACCGGTAATAGTAATTGCATTAATTATTAGAAAAACAGAACCACTTATCGCTCTATTAATAGGCACACTATTAGGTGGACTATTTGCTTTAATATTTCAGCCTGAGCTAGTAGCTAAAATTGGCGGAGGCGAAAAACTGGATTTTATTTCAGGGTATAAAGGAGTAATGAATTCCATTACCATAAGCAGCACAGTAGAAACTTCAAACGAAACCCTTCAGGATTTGTTTGAATCTAAAGGTATGGTTGGAATGCTCCCTACCATATGGCTAATTATATGCGCCATGGTATTTGGAGGTATAATGGAAGCTATTGGTGCTCTAAAAGTTATAAGTAATGCAATGCTAAAAGTTGCCAATGGTGTTTTTGGGCTTTTTGCAAGTACTGTAGGAAGTTGCATCGTTTTAAACATTACAGCTTCAGATCAATATTTGGCTATTGTAGTTCCAGGTAAAATGTTTGCCGAAGCCTACAGGGAAAAAGGATTAGCTCCTGAAAACCTAAGCCGTACACTGGAAGACTCGGGTACTGTTACTTCGGTACTTGTGCCATGGAATACCTGTGGTGCATACCAGTCGGGAGTACTTGGCGTACCTACCCTTACCTATTTACCATATGCCTTTTTTAATATACTGAGCCCTATAATGACGCTTACCTTTGCAGCTCTTGGTATAAAAATCAGAACGTTAGCCGGAAAATTGCGTTCAACATAAGGATTCTCTATATTTCAATAGGGATAAATGATGATGTTAGCTATAACCAAAAGCTATTAAGATCTATTTTTGCAACAAATAAAAATTATAAACCATAAAAATTAATTAATAGTATGTCTTTAGTAGGAAAAAAATTCCCAAACATTACAGTTGATGCTATCTCAGAGATGGGTGACAACCTTAAAATCAATGTATTTGAAGAAGCTGTAAACAATAACAAAAAAGTACTTTTATTTTGGTACCCTAAAGATTTCACTTTTGTATGCCCTACAGAACTTCACGCTTTCCAAGCTGCTCTTGGTGAGTTTGAAAAAAGAAACACTATCGTAATTGGTGCTTCTTGTGATACTAACGAAGTTCACTTCGCTTGGTTAAACACTCCTAAAGCTAACGGTGGTATTGAAGGTGTTACTTACCCGCTTATCGCAGATACTAACAGAAACCTTTCAAGCATTCTTGGTATTCTTGATGTTGAAACTGCAGGATACAATGAAGAAACTGACTCAGTTTTACTTGAAGGTTCTAACGTAACTTACAGAGCTACTTACCTAATCGATGAAACAGGAAAAATTTTCCACGAAAGCGTAAACGATATGCCTCTTGGTCGTAACGTAAACGAGTACATCAGACTAATTGATGCTTATACTCACGTACAAACTAAAGGTGAGGTTTGCCCTGCAAACTGGGAAGAAGGTAAAGAAGCTATGACTGCAGACCGTAACGGTGTTGCATCTTACCTAAGTGTAAACTAATAAATATTTGACGAAGCCATGTTACAGGAACTTGAAAAAGATAATCTTGCAGAAATCGTATCGGCTGAACCAATTGTAATAGTACAATATTCAGCAGGATGGTGTGGTAACTGCAGAATCATGAAGCCGAAATTCAAAAAAATGGCTTCAGAGAATGAAAATATAACGTTTGTATTAGCTGATGCCGAGAACTATCCGGAATCAAGAAAACTAGCTAAAGTAGACAACCTGCCTACATTTGCTACTTTCAAAAACGGAAACCTTATAAATCAGGTACAAACAAACAAGTTAGACGTATTAACCGATTTAGTCAATGAAGTTACCAGTAATTAAGCATTTAACGCAATTTATAGAAGATAACGATCAGGATTACATAATTGAAACCCTGGACGTACTTGAGGCACTAGCTGAAGTTCCTTCTCTTAAGGATGAAGAACTTGATGTAATTGGAGAGCTTATCTCTAACATGTATGGAGCCCTTGAGGTAAATAAATTAGTTAAAGACGGTATGGATCGCAAAGAGGCATTAAACACATTTATGTCGCGTGTTCTCGGTGCGATTGACAAGAATTAGGTTTATCATAATTTGGATAAATAAACGCTTCCTGGAAACAGGGAGCGTTTTTTATTTACATTTGTTTAAATATTAAACTACACTATGCAACTCTATATAAAAAACATGGTTTGTAACCGCTGTATTATGGCGGTTAGAACTGAACTCGAAGCCATAAAAGCCCCTGTAAAATCAATAGAACTGGGAGAAGTAACTATAGATGGAGATTTATCTGCCTCTCAATTACAACAACTGGAAGAGTCACTTACGCGCTTAGGTTTTGAAATAATTAATGATAAGAGAAGTAGGCTTATTGAACAGATTAAAAATGAGATTATAGCTCTTGTACATCATTCGGGAGAAGTACTTAGTCAAAATCTTTCGTTTTGGTTGGCCGAAAAAATGCATTATGACTATACTTATCTTAGTAACCTGTTCTCTGATATTGAAGGCACAACTATCGAAAAATATTATATAGCACAACGCATAGAGAAAGTAAAAGAGCTTTTGGTTTATGATGAAATGTCTCTTAGTGAAATTGCCGATAAAATGGGTTACAGCAGTGCTGCTTACTTATCGAGTCAGTTTAAAAAAATAACAGGCTTCACCCCTACTCATTACAAATCGATAAAAGAAACCAAACGAAAAAAAATAGACGAGCTTTAGTATTTAAACAGTTAGCTTGAAGTAGTTTTTTATACTCTTAATGTATTTATAAAACTAGAAGCACCATCTTCTTCTTATAATATATTTTCTTACTTTTGTTAGCTAATCAAATCTATTAAAATGGCTAATATAACTTTAGGAGGGAATCCAATAAAAACATCGGGCGAGCTGCCTCAAAATGGTAGTGCAGCACCAGAATTTACACTTATAAAAACAGATCTTTCACCAGCTTCACTAGCTGACTTTAAAGGTTCTAAGTTAGTACTTAACATCTTCCCAAGTATTGATACAGGAACATGTGCTACATCTGTAAGAAAATTTAACGAGCAGGCCGCTTCTCTTGAAAACACAAAAGTACTTTGCATTTCACGCGACCTACCATTTGCTCAAAAGCGTTTTTGTGGTGCTGAAGGTCTTGATAATGTAATTACACTTTCTGACTTTAAAGATGGTGCTTTTGGAAACAACTATGGTCTTACCATTGCTGATGGTCCTCTTGCAGGATTACACTCACGTGCTGTTGTAGTATTAGATGAAAACGGTAACGTAAAATACACTGAACAGGTTTCTGAAATTGCAGACGAGCCTAATTATGAAAATGCTCTTGCAGCACTTTAATAATTCTCTTTAATGAAGGACAAAAGGTTTATTAGTGGCAGGATTAAAAGCTTTACCTATGCTTTTAAAGGTGCTTGTAAACTTATAGCCACCGAACATAGTATAATGGTACAGGCATCTATTGGTGTACTGGTAACCATAGCAGGGTTTTATTTTGAAATATCTGCTGCCGAATGGCTTTTCCAAACTATGGCTATAGGGATGGTTTTAAGTATAGAGGGACTTAATACTGCTGTCGAAAAAATAGCCGACTTCATTCATCCGCAATATCACGAAAAGATAGGATTCATAAAAGACATTGCAGCCGGTGCCGTATTTTTTGCGGCACTTTGTGCTGTTATAGTAGGCATAATAATTTATTACCCTAAATTTTTCTGCTGATTTAAGGTTTTATTCTATTTTTACAAGTAGATCAAGTTTATAAATGGCAAAAAGCAACAAAAAAAATACCGATAAAAAAGAAGCTAAACCTGCTTCAGAAAAAAAGAAATTTCAACTGTCAAGATCCCAAAAGGTTTTGCTGGGAGCACTGTTTTTCCTTTTTTCAATAGCACTGTTACTTTCATTTGTTTCCTATTTTCTCTATGGTGATTTTGACCAAAGCGGACTTACGGTTTTAGGTGACAGGCAGGAAAAAGTATATAACTGGCTGGGTAAGTTTGGAGCTTATCTTGCAGACTTATTTTTATACCGTGGCTTTGGTGTAGCATCGTTTATTTTTATTCGCTTTTTCTTTTTACTCGGCTCTTATCTTGTATTAGACTTACCCGTAAGCAAACTTAAAAAAACACTCTTCTGGGATTTATACCTAGCAATAATACTATCTGTCTTATTCGGTTTCTTTAATAGCTATCTTCCTCAATTAGGCGGAGTTATAGGATATGAAATAAACCTTTACATGCAGGACTATCTTGCTAAAACCGGTATATTACTAGTTCTAATTTTTGGTTTAGTTGTATTTCTTATTCTTAGAATTAAAATCTCACCCGATGCTATTAAAACTTACTTTGAAAAAAGACAACAGGAAAGAGAAGCCGCCGAAGAAGAAAGAAAACTTAAGGAAATGGCTGCCGAACAGACAGAAAGTAATTTCGCAGCATCTCCGCTCCCAATTAATAATAGTACTGTTCCGGCAGAACCTGAATATGATGAGGAAGATGACCCTGAACTTGAAAACATTCAATTAAAAACTAATGAGACTAAGTCGGCTTTTGAAATCGACAAAGAATCACTAAAACCTACCATCAGTCATTCTTCAGAAATCAACCTTAATCCATCTGTAAAGGAAAAAGAACCTGAAGCAACTGATGATAATACTATTAAAACCGATGATGATACTTTTGTTATTGAAAAATCGGCAGAGGAAGATGTGGTAGAAGAAAATCTGGCATCAAAACTGGTGGCCGACTTTGGAGAGTTTGACCCTACCCTCGACCTTTCAAATTACCAAGTACCCTCTATCGAGCTATTAAAAGAATATTCCTCTGGCGGTATAACCATCAATCAGGAAGAGCTCGAAGAAAACAAAAACAGAATTGTAGATACACTTAAAAACTACAAAATAGATATAGCCCAGATTAAAGCTACTGTTGGTCCTACTGTTACTTTATATGAAATTGTACCTGAAGCGGGTATACGAATTTCTAAAATTAAAAATCTTGAAGATGATATTGCGCTATCATTATCAGCTTTAGGCATACGTATTATTGCCCCTATTCCCGGTAAGGGTACCATTGGTATTGAAGTACCTAACAAGAACCCTACTATGGTATCAATGAAAAGCGTTATCGCTTCTCCTAAATTCCAAAATGCCGAAATGGAATTACCTGTAGCTTTAGGTAAAACCATTTCAAATGAAACATTTGTGGTAGACCTTGCAAAAATGCCTCACCTTTTGATGGCGGGTGCTACAGGTCAGGGTAAATCAGTTGGTTTGAATGCATTACTTACCTCTCTCCTATACAAAAAACACCCTGCAGAGGTAAAATTTGTATTGGTTGACCCTAAAAAAGTGGAACTTACACTTTTTAATAAAATAGAAAGACATTACTTAGCAAAACTTCCTGATACGGAAGAAGCTATAATAACCGATAATACTAAAGTAATCAATACATTAAACTCTTTATGTATTGAAATGGATAACCGTTACAGCTTATTAAAAGATGCAATGGTTAGAAATATAAAGGAGTACAACGACAAGTTTAGACAACGTAAACTAAATCCGGAAAACGGACACCGCTTCCTGCCTTATATTGTACTGGTTGTTGATGAGTTTGCCGACCTAATTATGACTGCTGGTAAAGAGGTAGAAACACCTATTGCACGTTTGGCTCAGCTGGCACGTGCCATTGGTATTCACCTTATCATTGCAACACAAAGGCCATCGGTTAACGTTATTACCGGTATTATTAAAGCTAACTTCCCCGCAAGGATTGCCTTTAGGGTAACATCTAAAATTGACTCCCGTACTATTTTAGATAACCAGGGAGCCGATCAGCTTATTGGTAGAGGTGATATGCTTTACACTCAGGGTAACGATCTTACCCGTGTACAATGTGCATTTGTTGACACCCCTGAAGTAGAAAAAATAACCGAATTTATAGGTTCTCAAAAAGCTTACCCTGATGCTTATCTCCTACCTGAATATGTAGGTGAAGAAAGTGGCACCAATCTTGATAATGATATATCTGAAAGAGATGCAATGTTCAGGGAAGCAGCCGAAGTTATTGTTACAGCACAACAGGGTTCGGCGTCATTGCTTCAGCGTAAATTAAAACTGGGGTACAATCGTGCCGGAAGGCTTATAGATCAGCTGGAAGCAGCAGGTATTGTAGGTCCGTTTGAAGGCAGTAAAGCCCGTAATGTTTTAATACCTGACCTAACAGCTTTGGAGCAATTTTTTAAGAATGAAGAAAACAACTTTTAAAATGTACAAATTAATCAGGGTAATAATAGTATTTTTTATCACCTTTTCACTTAGCGCACAAAACTCTCAAAAAGCAAAACAATTGCTGGATGACGTATCGTCTAAAATTAAAGGATACGATAATATCGTTTTTGATTTTAAATACAGTTATACTAATCCAAACAGTAACCTAAATCAGGAAACAAAAGGAAATGTTTGTATGAAAGGTGATTTGTATATTTTGAATTTTATGGGAATTACCCGTATTTTTGACGGTAAAAAAATATATAATATTGTTCCTGAAGATGAAGAAATAACAATTTCGAGCTACGATAGTGAGAAAAAAGATGATCTTACTCCTTCAAAAATGCTTACATTTTTTACTTCAGGATACAAATACTCATGGGATATACTACAAAACGTAAAAGGACGTAAAATACAATACGTTAAACTAAAACCTACAGAGGGAAAAGACAATGTTAAAGAGATACTTATAGGTATTGATATCCAAACAAAACATATTTACAACCTTATTGAAGTAGACGACGATGGCGGTAAAACTACATTTACCATAAATTCTTTTAAAACTAATCAGCCATTGTCAAAAAATCATTTTACCTTTACCGAGAGTAAATATCCTAATTATTATATTAATAGATTAGACTAGTTTTTCCGGTGAAAATTTTAGACCGCTATATCCTCAAATCGTTTATAACGACATTTGCCACTGTATTTATAATCCTGTTCTTTATATTTATATTACAGGGTGTATGGCTGTTTATTGCCGAATTAGCCGGGAAAGATCTTGGTGTTTGGCTGGTAATAAAATTCCTTTTGTTTTATTCTCCAAAAATGATTCCGCTTGTACTCCCCTTATCCATATTGCTGGCGAGTATAATGACTTTTGGTAGTTTTGCTGAGAATTATGAGTTTGCAGCCATGAAATCGTCTGGTATTTCATTAGGGCGTGCCATGAGAGGACTTACCATTTTCATCATTTCTCTTAGTATTGTGGCTTTTATTTTTGCTAACAATGTTATTCCAAAGGCAGAATATAAGTTTGTTAATCTAAGAAAAAACATTATCCAAAGACAGCCTGCAATGGCTATTGCTGCCGGTCAGTTTAATGCTATTGGCGACGACTTTAACATTAAAGTCAATAAAAAGGATGGTGAAAAAGGCGAACAGTTAACAGGCGTCACTATTCATAAAAGAAAAAAAGGCGAAGAATATGCTACGATAATCAAGGCTGAAAGAGGCTTACTTACAAGTAGTGAATCTTCTAACCTACTTCAATTAGAACTTTTTGATGGTTATTATTATGAAGAGCTAAAAACTAAAAACGTAAGGGATGAGAAAAAAATGCCTTTTGCAAAAAGTACTTTTAGCAAACAAATAATGAATATTGACCTTTCCATGCTTAATAAAAACAACATGGATGAAGAGCAAATTTCACAAACAAACAGCATGCTTAATATAAGTGAACTAAATTACACTCTTGATTCGCTTCAAAACAGCTATACTAAAGAAACACAATCAATTCACGATAACATAGTAAAGCGTACTACAAATACACTTTCACGTGAAATAAGCACTTCTGAAAGAGATTTGAGCAATCTTGAAAAAGAAAGAGATACGCTTAAAAAAGATAAAAATAATTTATTGAGCCTGCTTACAACTTCAAAAAAACAAAGAATACTGGATATTGCTACAAATAATACAACAAGCAACATCACCATAATTAAAAACAGTAAAGCTGCTCAAAATGAAAGAATGAAAAACATAAACAACCACTGGCTGGCTTTCTTTGAAAAGTTTGTTATTGCCTATGCCTGTATATTGATGTTTTTTATTGGTGCTCCACTTGGTGCAATTATCCGTAAAGGAGGAATTGGTCTTCCTATTGTTTTTGCCGTTATCATATTTATAATTTTCCACTTTATAAATACATTTGGTAAAAAACTGGCTCAGGAAAACGGTATACCTCCGTTTTTAGGTTCGTGGATGTCATCTTTTGTATTGACTCCGCTAGCCATATTACTCACTTACAGGGCTACCAATGATATTGGTATGATAAATATGGATTCTATAATCCATCAAATAACTAAACCTTTTCAAAAATTATTTAAGTTAAAATCAAACGAAGAATAAAATGTCTGCCGAAAATATAAAACTAAATACTATAGAAGAAGCTATAGAAGATATTCGCAACGGTAAAGTAATTATTGTTGTAGATGATGAAGACAGAGAAAATGAAGGCGATTTCTTAGCTGCTGCCGACAAAGTTACTCCCGAAATGATAAACTTTATGGCAACACACGGTAGAGGCCTTATATGTACCCCTCTAACCGAAAAACGCTGTAAAGAACTTAATCTTCATGCCATGGTAACTAATAATACCGACAGTATGGAAACTGCTTTTACAGTATCTATCGACTTAAAAGGTAATGGTGTTACAACAGGTATATCTGCACACGACAGAGCCAAAACTGTTGAGGCATTAATAAAGCCTGAAACAAAACCGTATGATTTAGGTCGTCCCGGACACATTTTTCCTCTTATAGCCAAAGAAGGTGGCGTGTTAAGGAGAACAGGCCATACAGAGGCTGCTATTGACTTTGCAAGGCTTGCAGGGTTTAGTCCGGCCGGTGTTATTTGCGAAATAATGAAGGAAGACGGCTCTATGGCAAGATTACCTGAATTATATGAAGTAGCCCAAAAATTTGACCTTAAATTGGTTTCTATAGAAGATCTTGTTGCTTACAGAATGCAACATGACAGCCTTATCCAGAAAAAAGAGGATTTTGAGGTTGAAACCCGTTTTGGAACCTATAGATTAAGAGCCTATCTGCAAACCACAAATAAGCAAGTACATATTGCTTTAACTAAAGGTAGCTGGAATAAAGGAGAGCCTGTACTTACAAGAATAAACTCTACACAGGTAAATAACGACATTCTAGGCACTTTAACGAACGATGCCGACAGAAAGCTTGATAATATGTTTAAACGTATTAACAAGGAAGGAAAAGGCGCTATTTTGTTTATTAACCAGGAAATCCAACCATCTGAACTTTTAAATCGTATTAAAGAATTAAAAGAATTGCAGTCACAAGGTGTAAATAAAGCTCCTCAGGTTAAGATGGACGTGAAGGATTTTGGTATCGGTGCACAGATTTTACATGATATTGATATCTCAAAAATACGATTACTAACTAACTCTGCACAAACAAAACGTGTAGGTATGATAGGCTATGGCTTAGAAATAAGCGAGTATGTTGAATATTAAGAAAAATATATTTTTCTTAACTCAAAGGAAATGAAAGGCTTAAAAAATAACACGAAAATATTTTAATTTTTTTGCTTGAAATGTTTTTGAAAACCGGAAAAGCTTTCTATATTTGCACCGCAATCAGGGAATGAGAGCGACATACTGGAGAAATGGCAGAGCGGTCGAATGCGGCGGTCTTGAAAACCGTTGACTGTAACAGGTCCGGGGGTTCGAATCCCTCTTTC
Source organism: Flavobacterium beibuense F44-8 (assembly GCF_000769915.1). Classification (GTDB taxonomy): domain Bacteria; phylum Bacteroidota; class Bacteroidia; order Flavobacteriales; family Flavobacteriaceae; genus Flavobacterium; species Flavobacterium beibuense. The sequence continues at coordinate 107,752 of NZ_JRLV01000003.1, read as the reverse complement.
TCCGCAAAAGTTTCAAATGAAACTTAAATCAAAACCTCAAAGTTAAACTTTGAGGTTTTTTATTTTTAATCTAGTCCTTCCATAGCAGTGTCATTACATTAACAGGGCAAAAACACCAAGCTTCTTAACTTAGTGACTTCCATGGATACTATAAACCACCATAATGATTCCTGATCTTATGATAGTGCCTTTTTAAAAGGGAAGGTGTGTTATTGGACATATGTAAATTTTATAAATAAGTTGATTATTATCAATCAAAGCTTAAAAACAATTACTCAAACTGTTATATCTTCTGGAAGCATCGGCATGAAATTATGATAATAAGGATAATCATTCCAAATAAAATCAGTACTTATTGAACTGGCAAAAAAATCACTTAATTCATAATCATACCCATTGGCATCATAAATATAATCAACATCATTATTTTCATAATAAACCACTAAAGAAGGTATATTATAATTATCTCTTGGATAAATATTCGTATCTCCATAAAAATATTTCATTTGTTTATATACTTCATTGCTATTTAAATCAAGCTTACATGAGGCTATACATAAACCTTCATTATTAAAAACAAATCGTTCCTTTGATTCAATATTTCCATTAAAGTAATTAAGACATTCATAATATACCTCACCATTTGAATTAATTTGTTTATTATAGAATATTACAAACCTCCTTAATACAGAGACATACTGGTCGATTACATCTTCAAAAACTTCTCCACTATCTAAATAGTAATCAACTCTAGTCAATATGATTTCATCACTATTCCTATTTTTCGGAGCAAATTTCTCTATTTTCTTTAATAAGCCGTTATTATATGTTTCTTTATTGTAAAACTTTAGTCTTTCAGATTGTTCAAGTGACACCAATACCCCATCTGAATTTGTGTATTTAATTGTTGTCGTCATAAATTGTTAATTATTTAAATTTTAAGCATGGTTGAAAATCATAAAGCCCTCCTTTTTTAATAACAGCGAATTTCACTTTTTCCAAACGAAACTAAAAAAAACACATCAAAGTTAAAACCTTGAGTTTTTTTTAATCGATTCCTCTCATAGATGTCATTGTTCCCTAATATCAGTAATAGCAAATTTATTCTTGATTATTACATTTAAAATTATTAATTTATTCTTTCCAAAAAAAACGAATCACCCCATGATAAAACTCCCCAAGCTTAGAACTACATTTAATAAAGGTGTTACTCTCCCCAGTTTACTTTTTATAATTTTTATAACGCTACTATCTGCGATTTACCCTCAACTAACTGAAAATGCTTTAAACGTTATAAAGGGGTTCATATTTGTTAATCTTAACTGGGTGTATGTTTGGGCAGTTACCATATTTGTACTCTTTCTTGTTTACTTAATGTTCAGTAAATATGGTAATATTAAATTGGGAAAAAATGACAGTAAACCTGAGTATAGTTTTTTCTCATGGATTTCAATGCTTTTTGCTGCAGGTATGGGGATAGGATTAATGTATTTTAGTGTAGCCGAGCCTATGCAACATTACTCTAACGAAATATTTTCCGGAAGCCATTATATTAACAGGGCAAAAAACGCTCAGTTATACACTTTTTTCCATTGGGGTATACATGCATGGGCAATATATGGAATAGTTGGCTTATCGCTCTCCTATTTTGCTTACAGGTATAGGTTGCCTTTATCTCTAAGAAGTTGTTTTTATCCTTTACTAAAAAACAGGATAAACGGAAAACTGGGTAATGCCATTGATATTTTTGCTCTATGCAGTACTTTTTTCGGTATCACTACAACATTAGGGTTTGGTGTGGTACAAATTAACTCAGGACTGCAAACATTAAATATAGTTTCAGATAATAGTTTTACTAATCAAATTCTAATTGTAAGTATACTGGTCACTATTTCTATTATCTCTGCCGTTGCCGGAGTTAATAAAGGAGTAAAACTATTAAGTAATATCAATATAATTAGTGTAATTATTCTTTTACTGTTTGTTTTGCTATTAGGACCAACCGTATACCTGTTAGGAAGCTTTACTGAAGGTATAGGTAACTATATCAATAACTTTTTTAATCTAACCTTTAGTACTCATGTTTATGAAGAGGAAACACTGCCTTGGTTTTACAATTGGACAATTTTATATTGGGCATGGTGGATATCATGGTCGCCTTATGTTGGCTTATTTATTGCTAAAATTTCAAAAGGACGAACAATAAGGGAGTTTATTTCTGCTGTACTTATCCTTCCTACTCTATTTAACTTTATCTGGATGTCGGTTTTTGGCAACAGTGCCATATGGTTTGATTTACATAATGCCAAAGGAGCCCTTAGCAGACTTGCCGATAATCCTGATGCATTAATGTTTCGCTTTCTAGAATACCTGCCCTTCCCTGCTATTGTGAGTTTTTTGGTAATTGCTATTATAATCATATTCTTTGTGACCTCTGCCGACTCGGGAATATTTGTAATGAACAGCATCGCTACAAAAAACGCGAAAATTTCTCCAAAATGGCAAACTGTATTATGGGGATGCCTGCTTGCAGTATTATCGCTTTTCCTACTAAATGCTGGAGGATTAAAGGCTTTACAAAGCATGACATTAATAACTGCATTACCTTTTTCAGTTATCATAATATTGTTCATGATAAGCCTTACAAAAGCACTAACAATAGACCGTAATTATTATGACAGGGAATTTTCGGTATCAACTGTTTCCTGGTCTGGGGAGTTTTGGAAAGAGCGCCTAAAACAAATTATCTCATTTAATGATAAAAATACTGTCGATGATTTTATAGAAACAAAAGTAAAACGTGCGTTCATTGAACTTCAGGAGGAGTTTAACAGCAATGAGATAGAAACCAAAATAAATGAGTATTCAAATCCAAAGAGAGTTGAAATTGAAATTCACTATGATATAGTAAACAACTTTATTTATGGTGTAGAAAACAAATCAAGAAGTGTTTCTGAATATCTTATTAATGAAGATAACTTACCTGATATAGATGAAAACAAAACCTTTTATCCTTATGCATACTTTGGAGATGCCCGTGAAGGATATGATGTTAGACTGTTTACAAAAAATGAATTAATCTCTGATGTACTAAAACATTACGAAAGGTTTATTGAAATTATAACCGAACAGAAAAACGAAATGTTTATTAGTAGCAATAACAACAGAAAAATGAAATAAATGAGCCTTTCTAAAAAGGTTGACAATTAATATAATAATCCCGACTATTAAAGGCAGTCGGGATTATGATTTTTATATACTTTTACTGAAAACGTAGTTATATTAATCTTGTAATCACTATTAATTTTTGCCAAATGACAAAAAGTACTTGCTTAATGATTACTAACTTTACCTAATGGAACAGCTTATTGAATATATTTTACAGTTTAGTAATTTAAATACACAGCAAATTGAACTTATTTCTAAAAATTCAGTTGAAACAGAATTACATAAGGACGAGTATTTTGCTGAAGCCGGTAAAAGGTTTGACTACTATGCTTTTATTTTAGAAGGTGTTTTCAGAATTTGTTACTATAACAGAAAAGGGGAAGAAATCACTAAATATTTTATTGAAGAAAACCACTTTATAGCAAACCCTTACAGGGCAGAACCTTTTACTGAATATATACAGGCTGCTACAGACAGTAAACTGATTATTTTTTCCCAACAGCAATGGAAGGAGCTTTCTAATACAATTTTAGACTGGGACACCATTACCAATAAAATATTCCATACCGCTTTAATGAAAAAGGTAGACAGGATGAGTTCTTTGGTCTCTGAAGATGCCACAACACGCTACCTTATGTTTTTAGAAAAATTCCCAACACTTGTAAATCGCATCCCTCTCTCCTATATCGCTTCTTATCTTGGAGTTACGCAATCATCATTAAGCAGAATCCGAAAAAATATCCATTAAGTTGCTTTTTGCCAAATGGCAAATGTTTTTAATTCCAGTTAATAGAACTTTGTATTGTTAATCAAAAAAAAAGTAAAAATGAGTTTTAAAGAAACAATTACAATTGGTGCCAATACAAATAATCCATTAACTGTAAAAAGATTAGGTTATGGCACAATGCAGTTACCGGGTGAACATGTTTGGGGTGAGCCTAAAAACAGGGATGAGGCCTTACAGATTTTAAAAACAACTTCTGAACAGGGGATTAATTTTTTAGACACAGCCGATTACTACGGACAGGATGTAACTAACCGACTTATTAAAGAAGCGTTATATCCATATAAGGACGACTTGGTAATATGCACAAAAGTTGGTGCAAACAGAGGTGAAGATAAAAGCTGGGGCATTTATGATAAACCTGAGGATTTAAGAGCTAGCATAGAAAATAATTTAAGAACCTTAAAAACAGAACAGATACAGCTTGTACATTTCCGTGTAATGCCTGGCTCAACTACACCTTTTGAAGAATCATTGAATGCCATGTTCGAGATGCAAAGGGAAGGAAAAATTATGCATGTAGGTTTGAGCAATGTAACTCCGGAAGAATTAACGAAGACTTTGGCTATGGGAAATGTAGCCAGTGTTGAAAATACATTTGGTTATGAGCAACGCAAAAGCTTCTCGGCATACGGAATGGAAATAAGAGGAATGCAGGAAGTAATGGATATCTGTATAGAAAATAATATCCCTATGGTTCCGTTTTTCTCATTACAAAGCTCTTTACACAACAAGGAAAATAAAATCGTTGAGATTGCAAAAAAATATAATGCATCACCGGCACAAATAAACCTAGCGTGGCTATTACATTATAATGATTTGATTTTACCTATTCCGGGGACTTCAAAACTAAATCACTTAAACGAAAACATTAAAGCTTTTGACATAAGGCTTACCGATGAGGATATGGCCTTTTTAGGATAATCCGTCATAACCAAAAGGTACAGTTTAGCTGTGCCTTTTGGTTTTTACTCTTTCCTATTTTTAAAGTAGTTTACTTAACTTAATAATGAACGAAATAAAAATAATGCAGAACTACATTTTCTCATTTACTAATTGAATTGACATATTATATTTAAACGGTATCCCCTTCTGGAAATAACGGGTATAAATTATGATAATAGGTATGCTGATCCCAGGGAAAATCAACCTGTGAAAACTTTGTATCTGCTAAAAACTGAGTTAAATTAATAGGTTTTACATAATCAAACCTGTTCTTTATATCAGATATATATTCTAGCTCTCCATTTTCATAATATTTAAATTCAAGCAACCTGTCTGATAACTCTCCCTCATAAACATTTTCATAGAAATACTTATTAGCTCGTTTTATGGCATTTGTATTTATATCGTAATCTATATCTACTAACCTTCTGTTATTTGAATCAAAAACAACTTTCCCTTTAAATTTTATAACTTTCTCTAATGAATACTCTGTCCAGTCCCACAAAGTATAATTACCATTAGTTTGCATGTTATTATATATAATACATCTTTTTCTCAAATCAATATCACAAAACTCATTAAGTATAGTATTAATATCTTCACTATCATTTAAAAAATAGTGCGTAATTCTATATCTACCTTTACGAGAATTTCCAAGATGAGTTCTTTTTTTTAAAAAACCATCAATATAAATCTCTTCATGATATTTATCAGATGTTAATCGTTCACCCTCTGTAATAGGATCTAACGTTTCACTTAAATATTTTGTGACTATAGCCATATCAATTTATACTCTTTATAAACTCTATTTTATACGTATTTAAAATTAATTCTTTTTTATAAGAATAAACTCAAATAAACAGTTTTAAGTATTTATCTATTATCAAATCATTTAGTGAGTTATATTTTTCATTAATTGATTTTTGAGTAAAAATTGACTTATGATATATATCATATTTTAAGTTCACTCTAACATCTTAATTTGCCTAAAACAAATTAAGATGGAATACTGGAAAAAATTTACACACAGCGAGCGCTTAAAACATATTAAAAAGGCATTACACAGCAATGTAAACTTCTCTGAAGATCCTTCGTTGGGATATCCAGCATCAAAGTTGGATGAAAAGGTTTTTAACGATGAGGCTCCGTTTTTAAAAGACAGCCCCGTACTGCAATCGTTTGTAGCAAACCCAAACCATATAGGCTGCCATACTTTTGGAACATCTGAAAAGGCTTTTAAAGGCACTCAGGACATTGAAAGGGAAGTTCTCAATATAGTAGCTGTTGATATTTTTAAGGCACAACCTGACTCGTTTGACGGCTATATAGCCCCGGGAGGTACCGAAGCTAACATACAGGCATTATGGGTGTACCGAAATTACTTTATAAACGAATTAAATGCTTCTCCTAATGAAATAGCCATAATAGCATCAGAAGATACCCACTACTCTATCCCAAAAGGTTCAAATCTATTAATGATAGATTATATCAAAATACCTGTTGATTTTGAAAACAGGTCGGTTAACAAACCGACTTTAGAAAGCAGTATTGAAAAAGCAATCATTAATGGTAAGAAATACTTCATTATAGTAGCTAACATGGGGACTACCATGTTCGGGTCTGTAGATGATGTAAATACTTATGTAGCTGTAATGGAACAAAACAATCTCCCTTTCAAGCTACATATTGATGCTGCTTACGGCGGATTTATATATCCGTTTAGTAATACAAAAAGTGATATGAACTTTAATAACCCAAATATAAGTTCCATTACTATTGATGCACATAAAATGTTACAGGCACCTTATGGTACGGGGATTTTTATCTGTCGTAAAGGACTTATTGAAAACGTACTGACTAAAGAGGCTGAGTATGTTGAAGGGATGGATTTAACCCTTTGCGGTAGCCGATCGGGAACTAACGCCGTTGCGGTTTGGGCAATACTTGCTACTTATGGTCCTCACACATGGTTTGAAAAAATAAGCATACTGCAAATGCGAACAACATGGCTATGTAATCAGTTAGATGAGTTAGGCATAAAATACTTCAGGAATCCATATATGAATATCGTAACCATTAAGGCAGAAGGAATCCCTGAAGAACTGGCTCATAAATTTGATTTGGTACCCCAAAAACATGATGAAACCAACCAATGGTATAAAATCATAGTAATGGGGCATGTTGAGGTAGAAGATCTTTTGCAGTTTATAAATGAACTTAAGGCGGTTAGAAACCTTATGGTTACTAACTAAAAACTATCAGGCATTTATACCTAAAATATCCAAACAGGTAGTATTACGGTATAATTATAACTATTAAGTATTTAAATTTGAGATGTACTTAATTAACCATACCCATGCTGGAATCAAACATTAAAACCCCGGGAGTATATATAAATGAAATCAATGCATTTCCTAATTCGGTTGTACCGGTATTCACTGCCGTACCAGCCTTTATTGGTTATACACCACAGGCAGAATATGAAGGAAAATCATACACTAATAAGGTTCAGAAAATAACATCGTTTGCTGAATTCAAAGCCATATATTGTATACCCGATGCGGCACCTCCGGCAGATCCTTCAAAACAGTATAATCCACAGTATTATCTTGTAAAACAAAATGCACAACCTACCAGTGGTGACTATATACTGATAAATGGTACTTACTATTCCATTGTCCCTGATCCCAATACTGTTTACTATTTATACAATAGTATAAGATTGTTTTATCAAAATTGTGGTGGTGATGCTTATATTGTTTCAGTTGGAGGATATGGTAAACCTTCAGGAATACCTGCTACTATTGGTAAAAACATAGTAAATCCTAATGTAAAGCTCAACGAGCTTTTAAATGGCCTGGCATTACTTCAAAATGAAAGTGAACCTACCATGTACATCTGTCCGGAAGCTACATTATTATCAGTTTCAGATAATGGCACCCTTATGCAAAAGATGTTGTTACAATGTACACAAAAAGAAAACCCTATTTCAATTTTTGATATTATAGGCGGTAATAATCCTGATCCTATACTTTACACTAACGACATTGAAACCTTTAGGAATAATACCGGTAATAACGGACTAAGTTATGGGGCTGCCTACTACCCTTTTATAGGAACAACCATAATGCAAAGTAGCGAGGTTGATTATACCAATCTTTTTGGCGGAGATGTAAAGCAACTGACAGCTATACTAACCGAGGCTGATGGTAATAACGATGCGCTGAATAAAGTAGTAGAGGCTATTCAAAACCCTGGAAACAATCCTTTAACCGTTTCACAATACAATAATGCTCTTATAAATGCCAGTAAAACGTATAATCAAATTATAAATCAAATACTTACTGATATTAATATACTCCCTGCTAGTGGTGGAATGGCCGGAGTAATAACAGTAACAGATAATACCGCCGGACCTTGGAATGCACCGGCAAATACTACTATTGTTGGAGCTAATTCACTTCCTATAAGACTTAACGATGCACAACAGGCTAATTTAAACGTAGATGCCGTTAGTGGTAAATCAGTAAATGCAATACGTTTTTTTAACGGACAGGGAATTTTAATTTGGGGAGCAAGAACCCTTGATGGTAATAGTAATGACTGGAGATATATCTCTGTAAGAAGAACAGTATCTTACATACAACAATCCGGTAAACTAGCCATGGAGGCTTACGTTTTTGAACCTAATACCGTAAATACCTGGTCAGCAGTAAAATCATCTATTAGTAATTTTCTAACCTCAGTTTGGAAAGAAGGAGGCTTACAGGGTGCAACTGCGGCCGACGCTTTTTCTGTACAATGTGGATTAGGAACTACAATGACTTCTGATGATATACTTAACGGAATAATGAATGTTACAATTAAAGTAGCTGTTACTCATCCGGCAGAATTTATTGTTATTACACTCTCACAGCAAATGGCTACAGGACAATAAATACAAAAATATTTAATACTTCTTTAAAATAGTTTCTCTGAGGGATTGAGTAATTTTATAGGATAATATTTAAATTTTTAATTATCACTATGAAAAATAAAGTTATCATTATTACTGGTGCCGCTATGGGATTAGGCTTTGCAGCCGCCGAAGAGTTAGCCTCAAAAGGCGCTAAATTAGTTTTGGTTGACTATAATGAAGATGCCCTGAAAGATGCTTTGGAAAAACTTAGTTCAAATAATAACGGACTTGATGCCATTTCAATAAAAGCAGACGTTTCAGATGAAGAACAGGTTAAAAACTATGTAAACAAAACTGTAGAAAAATACGGTCGTATAGATGGTTTTTATAATAATGCGGGTATAGAGGGACGACAGGCTCCCTTAACCGAATATGATATAGATATCTTTAAAAAAGTTATAGACATTAACCTAATGGGTGTTTATTACGGAATGCGATATGTAATACCTGTAATGCAAAAACAAAAATATGGACGTATTGTTAATGTAGCATCTGTAGGCGGTATACGCGGGGTATTAAACCAAACTCCATATGTAGCCAGTAAACATGCTGTTTCTGGTATGACAAAAAATGCTGCTATAGAATATGGTAAAGACGGAATTTTAACCAATGCCATTGCACCCGGTGCCATATTAACACCAATGGTTGCTGAGGCTTTTAAACAGGTAAATCCGGATGATCCAAAAGCTGCTGAAGCAGAATATGCACAGCGTAACCCTACCAGAGCACTAGGTGATCCTAAAGATGTAGGGAAGTTAGTATCATTTTTAATCAGTGATGAAAATGGTTATGTTAATGGACAAACCATTGCTATTGACGGTGGTGAATCTAACCTGTATGGTAATTCATAAACCAAAACAAGTCTAAAATATAAAAGCCTTCCTGCTCGGAAAGGCTTTTTTTATTCCTTAATACTTAATGCCCCTGACGGACATTTGGCTACCTGATCAATCAGTTCTTTTGACGAGGCATTCTCGGGTTTAATCCAAGGCCTCTCTTTAGGATTATATACCTTAGGTAGTGTTTTTACGCAAATACCCGAATGTATGCACAGTTGCTGCTTCCATAGTATAGTAACCTCTCCGTTAGAATATTCACGAACATCCATAATTTCATAGTTTTTTATTCATTACAAGTTACTTCTTTTTGGGTAATAAAACAACATTTCAAGTTAGCCATTCAGAATGGTTTAACCACGAATGCCCCCCATATCATTGATTATATAATCGGTTTATTTATTAAAAGAACTTTCGGTATTAACCTTATTACACTCACCATATACTTTTTGTCCCCAATTACCCTTATCACCTAAAGCACGACCTTTAATAAGCCAGGCAATACCAAAAACTAATAGTGATAAAGCCTCAAAGGTTAATGTTGAGTAAGGAAAAAGTTTGAACTTAGCCGATACAGGTACCATAATGATAAATACTAATATTGAATAGCCACAAAAACGATAGATATTATTTTCATTCATCACACTTTCAGGAACATCAGCTTCATGTTTATGGCCTATGGTAAATACATTGATAGACAGAAGCGAAAAAATAAGAAATAACATCCCGGCAAAACCATAGTGCAACGCCCCTAACCAAGCGTCAGTATATGGGATAAGAGTATATATCTTTTGTGAAATAATCTCGGGGTTTGTAGGTACCATAGCTACACCAATAGCCATTATCCCTGCAATATTTGTAAGTAAATTGTCATTTTTCCATATGGATGGATTACCATGACCTTTATAGCGTATTAAAAACAAGCCAACAGCACACAGTGTACCGGTAAAAATCTCCCTGAAATTAGTATAATAATAATGACTGATTGAGGGCTGTACACTGGTTTCAAAAAAATCTATAAACGAGAGAATAACCAAAACTACTGGTAAAAATATTCCTAAATAACCTATAGCCCTTCTTATCCTTCGGTAAGAATATATGTCAAAAACCGGAATTTCTGTTTTTGGCGTTTCCATAATTGATTAGATTTGGTTTCTGTAAAAATATCAATATATTGAAAAGTATACACAGGTAAAACTACCTATTTTGTATAAGGTTTTTTACTATATAACTATAAACCAAACACCTAATAACCTTGGAAGGTAAAACCGAATCACTTAAAAACAGAGGTAAAAGCTCTGAAGACGATAAACTTTTCGGTAACGAAAAAGAACAGTTAAAAATAACCGAAGGGCTTAAAGACATGTATTACCTGCTAAGCAGGGATTTCCCTGCAAAAGCATCTGTTGGGCTTGTAGGTAACCGATATCGCCTTAAAACAAAGCAAATAAAGGCATTACAGGGAATGGGAGCTTCAAGTCAGGATATTTCGCTTAGAAAAAGTAAAGAGCTTACTCCCCAAGAGTTAAAAGGTAAAACTATTTACCTTGATGGTTTTAATGTAATAATACTATTTGAAACCTTACTTTCCCAAGGATTTATTTTTAAAGGGCTTGATGGGTGTTACAGGGATATATCTTCTGTTCATGGTACTTATAAAAGAGTCAGCCAAACACAGAAAGTATTAGTTGCCATAGGAGAAATATTCGGTAAACTGGAACTGGAAAAAGTGATATGGGTATTTGATGCTCCCGTATCAAACAGCGGAAAAATGAAAAGCTTTTGTTATGAACTGGCACAACAACATAACTTTAAGTGGGAAGTACTTCTGGATAATTCTCCCGATAAGTTTTTGTGTGAAGGGGAGAAACTTATTTGCTCATCAGATGCGTGGATACTAAACGAATGTAAGCAATGGTTTAATTTAGGAAACCATATAATTAACAACCTGTTTCCAAACACAAAACCATCTTACATAATAGAACCATAAAAAAATCCCCTGCATTGCAAGGGATTTTATATTTAAAATAAGATTTCCTTATTCATCACCATGTAAAAATGCCTGTCTGTTTAATAGTGTTTCTTCACTTTCAACATGGTCATCATCAGGCACACAGCAGTCTACCGGACATACAGCAGCACATTGAGGTTCCTCATGGAAACCTTTACACTCTGTACATTTACCAGGTACAATGTAATATAAATCGTCTGAAATAGGTGTTTGAGCCTCATCAGCATCTACCTCTTCCCCGCTTGGTAATACAATTTTACCACTTAAACTTGTACCGTCTTTATATCTCCAGTCATCGGCACCTTCATATATTGCCGTATTAGGACACTCGGGTTCACATGCCCCACAGTTTATACATTCGTCTGTTATTATGATTGCCATAGCTTGTTTTATTTTTTAATAATGTAAATTTGCACAAAATTACGTCCAAAACTATTCATAAGCAAATCTAATGACTTTAGCCGAAAGAAAAACAGCCTTTGTTGAATTAGGTAAATTTTTAGGTCAGTTTTCTACCGAAAACACAACTCCGAAAGAAGGTGTACAGCACAATGACTTATTTTTTGATAACTTTTCTAACCTAATAGAGTTATCACAATCACACAATCGCTGGTTTACTAAGGATGAGGTTTATTTTGCATTACAGTCATGGGCTGATGCCTTAACACTTGATAATCTGGATAAATGGTTAAGCAACTACAATCTTGATACTGTAGAGCCAAAAACTATAGGACTTATTTTGGCCGGAAATATTCCGCTTGTTGGCTTTCACGATTTAATTTCGGTAGTAATCACAGGGCATAAAGCTTTAGTTAAAACATCATCAAACGATCAGCATTTGCTGCCGTTTTTAGCCAAATATTTAATTGCGGTTGAACCCCGTTTAGAAAACGCTGTTACTTTTACCGAACAAAAACTGGAAGGTTTTGATGCTGTTATTGCCACCGGTAGTAATAATACAGCGCGTTATTTTGAATATTATTTTAAAGACAAGCCCTCTATAATCCGTAAAAACCGTAACTCTGCCGCTATACTTACAGGAAATGAAAGTAAAGAAGAGTTGGTAGGACTTGGAGAAGATATTTTCAGGTATTTTGGTTTAGGATGCCGTAATGTATCAAAACTATTTGTACCAAATGATTATGATTTTACTCCGTTTTGGGAAGCCATTTACGAGTACAGAGATATTATCCATTATGAAAAATATGCTAATAATTACGATTACAACAAGGCGGTTTTCCTAATGAGTAACTTTAAAATTCTGGATAATGGCTTTTTAACGATAAAAGAAGACAGTAGCTACTCCTCTCCTATCTCAAGTGTTTTTTATGAGTTTTATGAAAACACAGATGCTATTAAACAGCGTATTGAAACAGATAAAGAACTGATTCAGTGCATTGTTAGTAACATTGACGGAATTGAGGGAAAAGTTGCTTTTGGAGACACACAAAAACCACAGCTTTGGGATTATGCTGATGGTGTGGATACAATTGCATTTTTATCAAAAATATAGCGGAATAATTCAAAATATTTCCGAATCTTTTTTGCTGTTATCTAATGGATATTTTGGAAATTTGTAGCACGCATTCTATCTATTTTTAATTTGTCCCATGAAAAAACACAATTTCAGTGCAGGTCCCTCAATCCTGCCACAAGAAGTATTTGAAAAATCTGCTCAGGCAGTCCTTGATTTTAATAATTTAGGGCTTTCTATCCTCGAAATCTCACACAGAAGTAAAGATTTTGTTGCCGTTATGGAAGAAGCCAGAGCCACAGCGCTTGAACTTTTAGGGTTGGAAGGCAAAGGCTATAAAGCACTTTTCCTAACCGGAGGTGCCAGTATGGAGTTTGTAAGGGTTCCGTACAACCTGTTAAAAGAAAACGGCAAAGCTGCTTATCTTGATACGGGAACATGGGCTTCGGGCGCTATAAAGGAAGCTAAACGTTTTGGCACTACAGAGGTTATAGCATCATCCAAAAACGAAAACTACAACTATATACCAAAAGGCTTTGCTGTACCAACTGATGCCGATTATCTACACTGTACAAGTAACAATACCATCTTCGGGACACAAATGCACAGTTTCCCCGAAACCAATGTGCCTTTGGTTTGCGATATGAGTTCTGATATTTTCTCGAGGGAGCTTGACTTCTCTAAATTCGGAATCATATATGCCGGAGCTCAAAAAAATATGGGTCCTGCAGGTACTACCCTTGTTATAGTGAAAGAAGATATACTTGGCAATACCGGAAGAAACATCCCGGGGATTTTAGATTACAGTCAGCATATAGCTAAAGAGAGTATGTACAATACCCCTGCGGTATTCCCAGTATATACTTCACTTTTAACCCTTCAATGGGTTAAAAAAAATGGTGGTGTTGCAGCTTTAGAAAAGAAAAACAATGAAAAGGCCGAACTGCTTTATAATGAAATAGACCGTAACCCATTGTTTACAGGTACTGCAAAAACCGAGGACCGCTCTAAAATGAACGTAACCTTCCTTTTAAAGGATGAAGCACATACAGAACAGTTTGATAAACTTTGGAAAGAAGCTAACATTAGCGGTATTAACGGACACAGGTCTGTTGGCGGATATAGGGCTTCCATTTACAATGCCATGCCATTAGAAAGCGTAAAGGTACTTGTAGATGTAATGCAGGAGTTTGAAAGAACTGTATAAATTTTAATCATCAAATCTTAAGATAACAAATGAAAATTTTAGCAAACGACGGAATTTCCAAAAGTGGTATTATAGCTCTTGAAGATGCCGGATTTGAAGTAATAACAACCAAAGTTGCACAGGAACAGGTAGCTAATTACATTAATAAAAATGAAATTAGTGTAATTTTAGTAAGGAGTGCAACACAGGTAAGAAAAGATATTATTGACAATTGTCCAAGCCTTAAAATAATAGGCCGTGGTGGTGTTGGTATGGATAATATTGATGTTGAATATGCCCGTGAAAAAGGTATACATGTAATCAATACCCCGGCTGCTTCGTCTGACTCGGTTGCAGAACTTGTTTTTGCTCACCTTTTCTCAGGCGTACGTTTCCTTCATGATTCTAACAGGCTTATGCCTCTTGAAGGTGACAGTAACTTTAACAGCCTTAAAAAAAGCTATGCAGCTGGTACCGAGCTTAAAGGTAAAACACTTGGTATTATCGGGTTTGGTAAAATAGGTAAGTCTGTAGCACGTATTGCTCTTGGATTAGGTATGAAAGTAATTGCTTCAGATAAATTTATTGGTAATGCTGAAATCAGGGTAGACTTCTATAACGGTCAGTTTATTAATGTTGAGATAAGTACTGAACCCATTGAAGATATCTTTAAACATGCCGACTTTATTACCCTTCACGTACCTGCACAAGATGGTTACCTGATTGGTAAAGCAGAGCTTGAATCTATGAAAGATGGTGTTGGTATCATTAACGCATCACGTGGTGGTATTATTGATGAGGTTGCTCTTGTTGATGCTCTGGACAGCGGTAAGGTTGCCTTTGCCGGACTCGACGTGTTTGAAGAAGAGCCTAAACCGGCTATACAGGTATTAATGAATCCTAAAATCTCATTAACCCCACACATTGGGGCTGCTACCCTTGAAGCTCAGGACCGTATTGGTACAGAACTTGCCGAACAGATTATAAGCATACTGAAAACAGCAAATAGCTAAGATTAAAAATCTTAATTAACAGAAAAGCACCCTATCGGGTGCTTTTTATTTTTTAACTTTATAGCTGTATGATCAAAAGTCATATCGCTATGAAAAATTACATTCTACTTTTCGGAATGCTTTTACTGCTTGTATTGAGCTGTAAAACACAAAATGATACTGAAGCTATGGAACCTATGTCTGTCACTACAGATACTACCGCCATCGCTAATGACACTGTACGTATTGCAAACGACGAACTGGAATATGAAATTACCATTATAGACCCGGGATTTAACTCATGGTTATATTCCAGAGCAAAACCAAGGGGATATTACTCACAACAATACCTGGAAAATAAAAACAGGCTTTGGGTAGTACAATGGAATATAAGAGCAATGCAGCCACAACGTTACGGAGACCTATACCTTATGCAAATAGATTATGAACCCCGAATAGACTACGGATATGAAGTAAACTATATGCTATACAATTATTTGGTATATTTTCAGTTAACAACAGGACAACGCCTTGGGGGTATTGTACCTAAAACTTAAATCCAGTATATTTGTCTTTTAACCCTTTTCATGGAAAAATTAAAAAAGCGCTGGGGTATTACCAGCAATTTCCAACTCATAGTAATATTCATTGTTTTTGCCATAACGGGCTCAACATCGGCATATTTATCTAAACCTGTAATAGAATGGATAGGCATCTCTAAAGATGCTATGTCTCCCTGGCTGTATATACCACTTCGGCTACTTATTATCTTCCCTGTATATCAGGTATTACTGGTGTTTTTCGGACTTGTATCCGGTCAGTTTAAATTCTTTTGGAACTTCGAGAAAAAAATGCTCCGTGGCATGGGGCTGGGATTTCTCTTTAAAAATAAAAAAAGCTCCTGATTAGGAGCTTTTTTTTATCAATTATATTAATTATTCTTTGAGCTTTGATTTATAGTTCTTTTTAAGCTTACTAAGCTTAGGTTCAATCACTGCCTTACAATACGGCTGATTAGGATTTAAGGCATAATAATCCTGGTGGTAATCTTCTGCCGGATAAAACTCTGTAGCCTCACTAACCTTAGTAACTATCTTCTTATCAAATATTTTTTGATCTTCCAGTAACTTAATAAAGTTCTCTGCTTTTATCTTCTGCTCAGGAGTAGTATAAAACACCTCACTCCTGTATTGCGTACCTATATCTGCCCCTTGCCTGTTTAGCGTAGTAGGGTCGTGAGTCGCAAAAAAGATCTCAAGTAAATCCTCATAAGCAATTTCATCAGGGTTATACGTAATTTTAATAGCCTCAGCATGTCCTGTTGTACCACTGCAAACCTCTTTGTAAGTTGGGTTCTTTGTAGTCCCCCCTATATAACCGGAAACTACTTTATCCACCCCTTTTAAATCGGTAAAAAATGCCTCAGTACACCAAAAGCAGCCTCCTGCAAATATGGCAGTCTCTAACTTACTGTTATCCATTTGTTTTAAATCTCCTTTCTTTAATTCTTCTTTATTGTTATCTGTTACTGCTGTCTCAGGCTTTCCCTGGCAGGAAAGTGTAAAAACAGCCAGTGTTAGCATCATAATTCGTTTCATTGTATGTAGTTTTCAAAGTTATACAATCATTTTATTACAATCTGTTTTTAAACAGACTTTACACTATTTACATACGAAATATTGTGCCAAAAAAGATTTATTTTTATTTAAATTGTTTGTTTCTTTGTGAAAACCCGAATTAATGATACAGGCAAAAAACATTCATAAATATTACGATTCACTTCATGTACTTAAAGGAGTGGATTTGCATATTAAAAAAGGAGAAGTCGTTTCTATTGTAGGAGCATCAGGTGCCGGAAAAACAACCCTGCTGCAAATATTGGGAACGCTTGACAAACCTAAATCAGAGAAGGGAACTTCACTACTTATAGACGGTGAAGATGTACTGAATATGAAAGACAAGGCCTTATCTAAGTTCCGAAATCTTAAATTGGGTTTTATTTTCCAGTTTCACCAGTTATTTCCAGAATTTACAGCTCTTGAAAACGTATGTATACCTGCGTTTATAGCAGGGAAACAAAAAGCAGAAACAGAAGCAGAAGCTAAAAAACTACTTGAGTATTTAGGCCTTTCACACCGAATAAACCACAAACCGGGAGAACTATCGGGTGGTGAACAGCAACGTGTTGCCGTAGCAAGGGCACTTATTAATAAACCTGCCGTTATTTTTGCCGATGAACCTTCGGGGAATCTTGACACCCATTCTGCCGAAAACCTACACAACCTGTTTTTTAAGTTAAGGGATGAAATGGGACAGACTTTTGTTATTGTTACCCATAATGAGGAACTGGCTAATATGGCCGACAGGAAACTGGTTATGAGTGACGGACAGATAATTTCGGGACACTAGAATAATGGAGATCTCTGTGATGAATGAAAAAATGAATGTGGAGGAGCTTAAATCGTTCCTTGATGAAAAAGTAATTTTATACAACAATCCTGATTTTATTGATACCGACCCAATACAGATTCCGCATCGATATACCCTGAAAGAAGATATAGAAATTGCCGGATTCCTTGCCTCTACCATTGCCTGGGGTAATCGTAAAATGATTATTAACAGTGCCAACAAAATGATGGATTTAATGGGTAACAGTCCGTATGAGTTTGTTATGAATCATAATGAAGACCATTTGGATAATCTGGAAGGCTTTGTACACCGTACATTCAATTCGGTAGACTTAGCCACTTTCATGCAGGCATTACAGAATATTTATAAAAATCATGGCGGACTTGAAATGCTTTTTGCTAAACATCAAAATGCAGATGGAATGCAGCAAAGTATAAGCGAGTTTAAAAAAGTTTTCTTTGAAATAACCCATCAATCACGTACTCAAAAACATGTATCAGATCCCTTAAACGGTTCGGCAGCAAAAAGAATCAACATGTTTTTACGATGGATGGTTCGTAACGATAATGCAGGGGTGGATTTGGGTATATGGAACAAAATATCACCTTCACTCCTATCCTGCCCATTAGATGTACATTCGGGTAACGTAGCGCGTAAACTGGGGTTACTTAACCGAAAGCAAAACGATGCTAAAGCTCTAAAAGAACTGGATACTCAATTACGCCAGTTAGACCCTAAGGATCCTGTAAAGTACGACTTCGCTTTATTTGGGCTTGGTGTGTTTGAAGGATTTTAGTTAAATTGCAGTGTATCAAACAAATCCTTACCTATATGAGATTACTTACTGCATTACTATGCCTGCTTTTCAGCTTTCACTCCTATTCACAGGAACCAAACGTATATTTTTATAATCACAAAGGAGAGCCTATTGATAAACAAACATTTATTGATAGCATAAAAGTTCCTAAGCATAAATATGCTTATAAACTCATTGAAAATGATACTGCCGTATTAGGTAGTTTATTTTTGAGAGAAGAGATAAATATAATTACACTGGAAGAACGAAAATCGCTAATAAAAGAACTTGAATTATTAAGCGGACAAAAAATTAAAGATAGCCAGACTGTAGTTATTGATTTTTTCTCATTACCTTCAAAAGACGATACTAGTTATAATGGTTTCTTCAATAAATATACTAAAAACCGTTCCTATTTAAGATTTTTTAAAAAGAATGACGGTTATGTACATTTTTTTGTTTCACAAAAAGGTTATATACTAGATGGATTTATAGAAGATAAAAATAATTATCTGCTTAAAAATCTATTTTCAAATTATGAAGCTTCTTACGGGAATTATATTATAATAAAGCCTAACGGACATTATTTGAGAAGACTTGATGAGCACAGGCAGGATGAAATAATCGACAAAATAAAAGGAGACTGGTAGTCTCCTTTCATTTTTATTTAGGTAAAGTTTTTTTTGCATTGTATCTCACTAAAAAGAATATGCCTACTACAAAAAGTAGCAGGAGCAGTATACAAAGTAGCTGCCATATTCCAAGACCAAAAGAAAAATCGTTTACTTCAAGTTCCATTATCAAATTCATTGTTCTAAAATTGATTTGTAAAGAGTATAATTTTCGTCATCAAAACAAACAAATATTACTTTACCAATTGTCTGATTATTGGTTTCTAAAAATTCCTTTACGGAAGCTATAGCTACATCAGCTGCTCTATCTTTTGGATAGTGATAAATACCTGTACTAATATTAGGAAAAGCTATAGTCTTTACATTATGTTCTACCGCCAGACCTAAACTATTGATATAACAATTTCTAAGTAGCTCTTCTTCTTTTTTAGCACCGCCATTCCAAACCGGCCCCACAGTATGAATGACATAATTAGCCGGTAAATTACCTGCTGTTGTAATAACTGCCTCCCCTGTTTTACACTTGCCCTGTTTATTTCTTATAGCTACACAGGCATCCAGTATTGCCGATCCTCCTGCTCTATGTATGGCACCATCAACTCCACCACCACCCAACAAAGAAGAATTAGCTGCATTAACAATAGCATCGGCAGTGATTTTTGTTATATCACCTTTAATAAGCTCTATTTTAGTCATGATTAGATTTTTCCGTAATACATTGCTTTTACTATACCGTCTGACAAGCCTATTTTAGGCACATAAATATTACGTGCTCCACTCCACTTCATGGCATTAAGATATATACGGGTGGCATATATAATAACGTCTGCCCTGTCTGGGTTAAGTCCTAATTCGGCAATGCGCTGCTCATAAGTAAGCGTATTAAGAAACTGATACTGCGAATTAATATAAAAATAGGATAATGGTAAATCCTGTTTTTTACCCGATAGCTTAAACAGCTTATTGATATTACCGCCAGACCCTATAAGGGTAACATTATCAAACGGCTCGGTTACAGTTTTAATCCATTTTTCTATTTCTACCCAAACCAAATCATTCACCATATTATTAAGTAAACGCACCGTACCGTTTTTAAATGATTTTGAAGCTATGATCTTACCATTATCAAAAAGAGAAAATTCGGTACTACCTCCGCCAACATCTACAAAAAGGTATGTCTGATCGGGTTTTATAAAAGTATGTAAATCGGTCGATGCTATAATAGCAGCTTCCTTTTTACCATCTATAATATCTATTTTAATTTCAGCTTCCTGATGAATCAGTTCGGCCACTTCATTACCGTTAAAAGCCTCCCGCATAGCCGATGTGGCACATGCCATATACCTTTCAACTTTATGCACCTTCATAAGTAACTTATAGGCTTTCATGGCATCTACCATGCGCTCTATATTATCGTCACTTATTTCGCCAACCGTAAAGGCATCCTGCCCTAAACGTATAGGAACACGTACTAACGAACTTTTATTGAATTGTGGAGCTTTTCCTTCCTGCTCAACAATATTGCACACCAAAAGCCTCATGGCATTTGATCCAATATCTATCGCTGCATATTTTTTTATGTTAATCATTCGCAATAAGAACTCCGGGCTCTAAGCCCTGAGCTTTATAATTTAAAAATTATCGTAAACCACTTCCAGTTTATCCCTGTAATAGTTATAGGTTTCAAGCTGTGCCCTAAACACTTTCTCTTCAGGACGTTTTCTGTACCTGTTTTCAAGATTTTCAGAATGCAGTCTTGCTTTTACATTACCTTTCCAGCCAATCTCAAAAGTATCTATAAGCTCCTTCTTTATATCCTCATCATAAACAGGACAGGTAACTTCTACCCTTTCATCAAGGTTACGGGTCATAAAATCAGCAGAAGAGATAAACACTTCCGGCTGCCCGTTATTCCCAAAAATATAAACCCTTGAATGTTCCAGGTAATTATCTACAATACTTATGGCCTCTATATTCTCGCTCATGCCTTCCACACCCGGGATAAGACAGCAAATACCCCTTATAACAAGCTGTATTTTTACTCCTTCCCTGCTGGCTTCATACAATTTGTCTATCATTTTATAGTCGGTAAGGCTATTCATTTTTAGTTTGATATAGGCCTCTTTTCCGGCTATCGCATTAAGTATCTCCCTGTCTATCAGTTTATAGAACTTAGACCTTGTATAATGCGGTGATACAAACAAATGCTTGTAGCGATGTATTCGGTAATTTACATCAAAAAAGTCAAATATTTTGTTTACATCCTTTAATATTTGCTGATGATAGGTAAACAAAGTTACATCGGTATAAATCTTAGCAGTCGACTCGTTAAAGTTACCTGTAGAGATAAATCCGTAACGTTTTATTTTTCCTTTTTCAACACGCTCAACCACACATATTTTACTGTGTACCTTAAGTCCTTTTACACCAAAAATAAGGTTGATACCTTCCCTTTGCATCTGTTCTGAATAGGAAATATTACTTGCCTCATCAAAACGTGCCTGCAGCTCAATTTGTACAGTAACTTTTTTACCGTTTTTAGCTGCATTAATAAGAGAACTGATAATCTGGGAGTTTTTGGAAAGCCTGTAAAGGGTAATTTTTATCGAAATTACTTTTGGGTCCAAAGCTGCTTCCCTTAAAAAACGAATGATATAAGAGAACGACTGGTATGGAGCATTTAACAGATAATCTTTTTCTTTAATTTTATTAAGAATACTACCGTCAAGACTTAACCCCGGAATAGGCAATGGCGGATTTTGCTTGTAAAGCAAATCATACCTTCCCAAATTAGGGAAACTCATATAATCTCTCCTGTTGTGGTAACGACCACCTGGAATAATACTATCGGTAGCATCAATACCCATTCGGGTAAGGAAAAAGTTAAGTGTATCTTTCTCTATTGACTGATCGTATACAAATCGTACCGGTTCACCAATCCTTCTTTCTTTTACACCTTTTGAAATTTTTTCCATCAAACTCTTACTCTGGTCACTGTCTATTTCCAGCTGAGCATCACGGGTAATTTTAATCATGTGTGCAGATACACTCTCATAATTAAAAATACTAAAGATATTGTGAAGGTTATAACGGATAACATCATCTAACAAAATAACATAGTGCTTATCGTTATTAGAAGGTAATACCACAAAACGGTTTACTGTTTTAGGCATTTCTACCACCGCATAACGCACTTCCCTTTTCTTATTACTATCATCATCAATTAAAGTTCCGTCCGGGCCTTTAATTTGCTTAGGCTTAATAACAAGCTTAACGGCTAGGTAACCTGCCGCATCTTTAAGTAACGGGAATTCGTCTAGATCATTAAGAATAATAGTCACCAACTCCGGACTAACCTTTTGGATAAAGAAATCTTTTATAAAATTTTCCTGTTCCTTGGAAATTTCGGTCTCGTTGATAATATAAATGTTCTCCTGCTGAAGTTCCTGTTCAATAACGCTTAATATCCTTAAACTTTCAGACTGTTGTTCAATAACAATCTCGGTAATATCCTTAAGCAACTGCTGTGAGGATATACCACCAAGAAGCTTCTCTCCGGTTTGCCCTGCTAAGCTTAATCGCCTAACTGCAGCATACCGAACCCTAAAGAATTCGTCTAAATTATTGGAAAATATACCTAAAAATCTAAGTCGGTCTAGTAACGGGACTTTTTCGTCAGCGGCTTCCTGTAATACTCTCGCATTAAAGGCCAGCCAGCTTTTTTCCCTGTCAATATACCGGTTTACCGGTGTGTGATGGTGAATCATATTTTTTTAACTCTCTTGGAAAAACTGTTTTTTGGGTTTTACCTTTTTGTATTGCACCCCAGTCGTCTTGTTCAAAAGATATTGAAACAAAGCCCGAAGTAGGTACCTTATCTAAGGTAACGCTCCCAAAGATATTAACAAAATTAGTAATCGCCTCGTTATGTCCAAAAAGAATTAGGTTATCATATTTGTTATCACAACTTTTTATGATATTCTCAAGCTTCTTTACCTCAAAAGTATAAAGATCGTCTTTAAACAGTATATTTTCTATGGGTATTGAAAGAGTCTCAGCAAAAATGTAGGCTGTATTTTTAGCGCGCTGTGCTGTACTGGACCAAACCATAAAAGTTTTTGGTAAGTATCCTGAAACCGCAGAAGCAACCAGATGCGCATCGTCTATCCCTCTTTTAGACAATGGTCTGTCCTTATCAATCAGTGGGGCATCCCAGCTTGATTTTGCGTGACGGATTAATATTAAGTTTTTCATGGGCCTGCATTTTTTAAAATATCTATATATTAAATATCAGAAAAAATACCTTAATAAAATCCAAAGAATATGTTAATTTTTTATTACGGAGCAAGCCTGTCTGTCAACCAACTGAAGTCTTCCTGTAGTTTATATCGAATCCTGTCATGAAGTCTGTTGGGTCTTCCCTGCCAAAATTCCACCTCTACAGGTTTTACAATAAAGCCGCCCCAATTTTTCGGACGCGGAATTTCTTTTCCTTTATATTCGTTTTCAAGGTCGTGCAGTTTATTTTCAAGATAATCACGAGAAGGAATAACTTCACTCTGTGGCGATACTATAGCCCCCAGCCTGCTTCCTTCCGGACGGCTTTCAAAATAACCATCAGAAATATTTTCGGAAACCTTCTCTGCTACACCTTTTATAATAACCTGACGTTCAAGTTCATGCCAAAAGAATGAAAGACATACATTTGGATTAGCTTCTATAGCCTTTCCTTTTTCAGAATTGTAATTGGTATAAAATATAAAACCTTCGTAAGTAAACTGTTTAAGCAATACCACCCTAGCTTTTGGAAAGCCGTCTTTACCAATAGTAGAAACCGTCATGGCATTTACCTCTGCAACTGCACCAAAGTCTTCAACTTCATGAAACCACTTTTTAAAAAGCGATATAGGATCTTCAGGTAAATTCTGTTCGGTTAATTCACCTTTTTCATACGAACGTCTGTAATTACTTAAATCTTCCATTTTTATATCTTTTTAAGCTGTGTAAAAAACAGTTTAAATTTATTTAATTTTTAAATAATAAAGTCTGACTTTTATGAAAATCAGAACTCAAAAAACTTGCCGTCATCTGCCAGTTCAACATTTTCAAAAACAGTTTGTGCCTCTTCCTTAAACAACTCAATAGAATCGTAACGCGTGGAGAAATGCCCTAACAGTAAGTGTTTAGCATTAGCTTTCTTAGCTATAGCTGCAGCCTGTTTTGCGGTACTGTGCATGGTTTTTTCACACAAGTATTCTTCTGTATCTAAAAAAGTACTTTCATGATACAAAACATCTACATTATTAATAACCGGTAATATATCTTCACTATACAAAGTATCTGAACAGAAAGCATAACTTTTTGGCGCGGGCGGATCAAAAGTCAATTCACTATTAGGTACTATCCTTCCGTCTTCAAGCGTTATATCACTTCCGTTTTTTATCTTCTGATAATAGCAGGTATCAATACCATAATCCTCTACTTTACCAATATGCAGTTTACGTTCGGCAGGTTTTTCCTCAAAAAGATAACCATTGGTATATACCCTGTGCTTTAAAGGAATTGTACGTACTATTACTTTATCATCTTCAAAGACTATCTGAGATTCATTTCCTTCCAACTCATGGAAGTAAAGATTATAAGTTGTCCATGATGCCGATAGCTTTAACTGTACCAACATCATTTCCTTAATCCCTTTAGGTCCGTGAATATGGAGGTCGTTTTTTCTCCCCAATAATGAGAAGGTAGAAATCAAACCTATAAGTCCGTAAACATGATCCCCGTGCAGGTGTGATATAAAAACATGATTGATTTTAGAGAAACGGATTTTATTTTTCCTGAGCTGTACCTGTGTACCTTCACCACAATCAATCAAAAACATTCTGTTTTTTATCTCTAAAACCTGTGAAGTAGGATTAGTTAATGTTCTTGGAGTAGCGGCATAACAGCCAAGTATGGTGAGATTCATCTGCTTAAATTTTGAAAACAAAAAAGCAGGGTCATTATAAATGCCTTTTTGCTTGCTGTTACATAGAGTAACAGTATTTATAAATTAAAATTAAAAGCCCAGATCTCTTTCTATCTCTTCCATTTCAATGATATCGTGTGCCTCTAAAACTGTAGGTACTACAATCATCTCATCAGGAACTTCATTAAAGTCAAAATCGCTTA
Organism: Flavobacterium beibuense F44-8; assembly: GCF_000769915.1. Taxonomy (GTDB): domain Bacteria; phylum Bacteroidota; class Bacteroidia; order Flavobacteriales; family Flavobacteriaceae; genus Flavobacterium; species Flavobacterium beibuense. Next base: position 82,390 of record NZ_JRLV01000003.1, on the reverse strand, counting down.
CTACCATAACAAACGATTTTTTAGATTTTCTGTGCTTGTTGGATAGTAATAAAAATGATAAAATATCATTTAATCCTAACCCGGTATCCTGTGTAACATCAAGTATGATGTTTAGGTTTTTAAAGGAATTGTATTCACTTTCAATTTTTTCTCTGAAAGCATTAATATCTCCCTGAGTGTCTTTTAAAGTAACGGTATGTCCTTTTTCGTCTACTTTCATAAGTTATTGTGCTGTTATAGCTAATTTACAAACAGATAAATGAAAAATACTGTTTTTAAAATAATTTTATGCCTATTGCTTAATTTTAGAGGCTAACAGATAAATAACTGCCATCCTTACGGCAACACCGTTTTCTACCTGATTTAATATAACAGACTGTTGTGAGTCGGCAACATCACTGGTAATCTCTACTCCTCTGTTTATAGGTCCCGGGTGCATTATCACAATTTCTTTGTTTAGTGAATCAAGTAACTCCTTATCAACACCGTATTGCTGACTATACTCCCTTGTAGACGGGAAATAGTTTACATCAAGACGTTCATTTTGTACCCTAAGCATATTAGCAACATCACACCACTCCAGTGCTTTACGCAAATTAGACTCTACTTTTACACCAAGTGATTCAACATATCTCGGGATTAATGTTTTTGGTCCGCAAACCATAACCTCGGCTCCCTGAAGCTGTAATGCAAAAATATTGGAAAGTGCTACCCTTGAGTGAAGAATATCACCTACAATAACCACTTTCTTACCACCTACATCACCAAGTCTTTCCCTTATCGTATAAGAATCCAGTAAACCTTGTGTTGGGTGTTCGTGAGCACCGTCACCGGCATTAACTATACTTGCGCTTACATTTTGTGAAAGGAAATGAGCTGCTCCGGGATGCGAGTGCCTCATTACCACCATATCCACCTTCATGGAGAGGATATTATTTACAGTATCAATAAGCGTTTCCCCTTTCTTTACAGACGATTGTGCAGCCGAAAAGCTTATCACATCTGCCGAAAGACGCTTTTGTGCCAACTCAAAAGAAAGCTTGGTACGCGTACTGTTTTCAAAAAATATATTAGCTATGGTAATATCCCTAAGCGAAGGGACTTTTTTAATAGGTCGGTTTATTACTTCTTTAAAATGGTCGGCCGTTTCAAAAATAAGGTCAATATCAGCTTTGTTGATATATTTTATTCCTAATAAATGATTAACGCTTAATTCTTTCATTACTTACTGTTGCTGTTACGCCTAAATTAAATAAACACTATCCTCTCCCTCGTTCTGTTGCCAGGTTACTTTTACCTTTTCGTTGTTAATGGCATCTACCTGACGGCCTCTATAATCAGGCTGTATAGGTAAATGTCTGCTAAAACGACGGTCAATAAGTACCAGTAATTCTATCTCAGAAGGTCTTCCGAACGACTGTATTGCTGTTAATGCAGATCTTATACTTCGGCCTGTATACAATACATCGTCAATAAAAACTACCTTTTTATTTTCTACTAAAAAGTCAATTTGGGTTTTGTTTGCCTCCAACGGCTTATCTGACCTACGGAAATCATCCCTGAAAAATGTAATATCCAAAAATCCAAGTGGTACATCTTTCACATTATAATCCTGTTCCAGCAACTGTTTTATACGTTCTGCCAGATAACGGCCTCTGGGCTGTAATCCAATAAGTATAGTATCAGAAAAATCAAGATGTTTTTCAATTAACTGGCAGGCCAAACGGTTAAGGATGATATTGACTTCTTTTGAAGTTAGCAATATTTTATGGCTCATAGTGCTGTGTTAAGTTTGGAGTGTAAAAGTAGTGAAAAAACAGAATTAGAAAAAATAACACCACATATTTAATTTCAGTATTTACCAGTGGCATTTCAACATTAATTCAATTTTAACGAAATACGATTTTAAGTGCTTTAACTTTATAGTAATAACCAAAAAACAAAAAGCTATGAAAAAGAGTATTTTAAAACCTGCCCTATTATTACTTATGCTGGTATCCCTAACCGGATGCGAACTGGCCGGCGATATATTTGAGGCAGGTGTGAGTGTGGGAGTTTTTATTGTAATAGCAGTACTGGTACTGATTGTTTGGCTTATTTTTAAAATGAAAAAATAGCCTACACTAACAAGTAATAAAAAAGCCCCTGTTACAGGGGCTTTTTTATATTAATCATCGTTCATGGATAGCAGAAACTCTTCGTTGTTCCTTGTTTTCTTGAAACGGTCGTTTATAAAGTCCATTGCCTCTACAGGATTCATATCGGCCAGATACTTCCTCATGATCCACATACGCTGTATGGTTTTCTCATCAAGAAGAAGATCATCCCTACGCGTACTTGACGAAGTAAGATCGATAGCCGGGAATATACGTCTGTTAGCAATTTTACGATCAAGCTGAAGCTCCATGTTACCTGTACCTTTAAACTCTTCAAAGATAACCTCGTCCATTTTAGAACCGGTATCAGTAAGTGCTGTAGCAATAATACTTAAAGAACCTCCGCCTTCAATATTACGGGCAGCACCAAAGAAACGTTTTGGTTTTTGAAGCGCATTAGCGTCAACACCTCCACTCAATACTTTACCTGATGCAGGCTGTACCGTATTGTAAGCCCTAGCCAAACGCGTAATAGAGTCAAGCAGTATCACAACATCGTGACCGCACTCTACCAAACGTTTTGCTTTTTCAAGTACTATGTTGGCAACTTTTACGTGGCGTTCTGCAGGCTCATCAAAGGTAGAAGCGATAACCTCTCCCCTTACACTGCGCTGCATATCGGTAACCTCTTCAGGTCTTTCATCAATAAGTAAAACTATAAGATAAACTTCAGGATGGTTAGCCGCGATAGAGTTGGCTATATCTTTTAGTAACATTGTTTTACCCGTTTTAGGCTGCGCAACGATCATACCACGCTGTCCTTTACCTATAGGTGAAAACAAATCGATAATTCTAGTAGAAATGGTACTTTGCTTATTAGCAAGGTTAAATCTTTCTTCAGGGAAAAGCGGAGTTAAGTGCTCAAAAGAAACCCTGTCTCTTACTACCTGCGGATCGTGCCCGTTTATTTTTAAAACCCTTACAAGCGGGAAATATTTCTCTCCTTCTTTTGGCGGGCGAACCACACCTTTAACTGTATCTCCTGTTTTTAAACCGAATAAACGGATTTGTGAATTGGATAAGTAAATATCATCAGGAGATGCTAAGTAATTATAATCAGAAGAACGAAGGAAACCGTAGCCATCCGGCATCATCTCAAGTACACCTTCACTTTCAATAATTCCGTCAAACTCATAATCAGGTTCTCTGAAATTTTGTTTCTTTTTATAACTTGGATGATTAGGATTGTTGGCATTAGCCCTTTCAATTTGAGCGAGCCTCTCTTCCTCTGATATTTGAGCTTTGGTAAGCTTATTGTCGGCAGGTTTTTGGTTTTTCTGCCTGTTATCCTGAGTAGGATTCCTTTTTTTATTATCGTCTTTAGCCTGAGGTGTATTACTGTTTGCAGGAGCATCATTTTTAACCTCTGCTGCCGGCTGTTCTTTTACAGGTCGCTGCTGATTTTTAGGCTCAGGTTTCTTTTTTACAAAATTCTTATCCTGTGGCTTTTGTTCCTGCTCTGCAGGTTTAACTTCAGGAGTTTTTATCTCTTTTGCATCAGGCTTATTTTCAGCCTTTACCTGTGATCCCGTTTCTGGTTTAGTTCGGGTCGCAGGTTTTTCTTTAGCTATCCTTGCCCTTTTAGGCTTTTCAGCTTTGTCTTGTGGTAGTGCTTCGTTAGCCGCACCCGACTCATCAAACAAAGTTTTGATTTGGGTTGGATTTGCAGCCTGGTGATCTAAAATCTGGTAAACAAGTTCGTCTTTTTTTAAGCCTCTGTATTTACTGATTTTAGCTTTTTTAGCAATTTCCTGAAGCTCAGTCAGCTTCATTTCTTTTAGTTCGGAAATATCAAACATGCATCAATGTTAATTAAATTATTGAGAGTGTATTCAATTTAATAAATAAAAAGTGAAGGGTGTAATTTTTATTTGAAATCTAATGCTTCGGAGAATGAAGCACTTATGGTTATGTCTTGCAATAATACGAATTTATTTTTACTGTGCAATAGTATTTTTTAAAAAAGAAACCATATTTTTGTGCAGCAAACAAGAGATAATGTTACAAAGAATACAAACCATATACCTATTAATAGCCCTTGTGTCTGCCGGCGTTTTGCCATTTGTTTTCCCTTTATGGACTACTGCTTCCGGTAACGGATTCATGTTTATGGAAAATTTAGGATACATTGTACTATTTGGGTTAAGCGCTACGTTATCTTTAGTAAGTATAGTATCATTTAAGAAAAGAAAAAGCCAGTTTGTAATGGGCAGGCTTAATATAATATTAAATTTAATTTTATTAGGATTATTCATTTTCAGGTCGCTAAACTTATCCGGAGAGACTGACAAAGATCTTGTCATTTCAGAGAAGGGTATTGGGATGCTTCTTCCTATTGTTTCTATCGTTTTTTTAAGCCTTGCCAATAAGGCTATCAAAAAGGACGAAGATCTCGTAAAATCAGTAGACCGATTGAGATAAACCTTTTAACTTAGTTTATTAGTGCGTTAAATCCCTGCTTTTTTAAAGCGGGGATTTTTTGTTTACCCCACTCCTACTTTTTTAAGCACTCATGCATTTTCAATAACAGTTATTATACCTTGTAAGTTGTCTTTAAAAATAACGACACCAAATATTGGAATTATTATTCGCATTAATACTTCTAGTAAAAAGAAAACCCCGCTATAAGCGGGGTTTCTATATATAATTGAATTATTTTCTTAATTATACATGTAATGCTCTGTTAGCAGTGGCAGCAAGAGCAGCTTCTTTAACAGCTTCAGCATACGTTGGGTGAGCGTGAGACATTCTTGAAATATCTTCTGCAGATGCTCTAAACTCCATTGCAGTTACAGCCTCAGCGATAAGATCGGCAACACGAGCACCAATCATGTGAACACCAAGAACTTCGTCAGTCTCTGCATCAGCAAGGATTTTCACAAACCCGTCAGTATCCATACTTGCACGGGAACGTCCTAATGCTTTGAACGGGAAACTTCCTGACTTATATTTTACGCCTTCTTCTTTTAGTTGCTCTTCTGTTTTACCAACAGCCGCAACCTCTGGCCATGTATATACAACACCAGGAATTAGATTATAATCGATATGAGGTTTTTGTCCGGCAAGAGTTTCAGCGACAAATACACCTTCTTCCTCTGCTTTGTGTGCTAACATAGCACCACGAACAACATCACCAATAGCATAAATGTTAGATACGTTAGTTTGTAAATGATCGTTTACTTCAATTTGTCCTCTGTCAGATACTTTTATACCTGCTTTTTCAAGATTAAGACCATCTGTAAACGGACGACGACCTACAGAAACTAATGAGTAATCACCATCAAGAGTGATTGTTTCTCCTTTAGCATTTTCTGCCTGAACCTGCACTCCTTCTCCGTTTCTTTCTACTGATTTTACTTTGTGAGAAGTATAGAATTTCATTCCCTGTTTTTTAAGTACTTTAGTAAGCTCTTTAGATAAGCCTGCATCCATACCCGGAATGATTCTGTCAAGATATTCAACTACAGATACCTGAGCACCTAAACGAAGGTACACCTGACCAAGCTCAAGACCGATAACACCACCACCAATAACGATAAGGTGCTTAGGAACTTCTTTAAGTTTAAGTGCTTCTGTAGAAGTGATTATTTTTTCCTTGTCAATTTTAATGAATGGTAATGAAGATGGTTTAGAACCTGTAGCCAAAATAGTGTTTTTAGCTTCGATAGTCTCTTCAGAACCGTCGTTTTTAGTTACTTTAATATGAGTAGCATCTTCAAATGAACCAACACCTTCAAAAACAGTAATCTTGTTTTTATCCATAAGGTATTTAATTCCGCTTACGTTTTGATCTACAACACCCTGCTTACGGGCAATCATTTGCTCAAAGTTTACTTTTATCTCTCCCGGAATATCAATACCATGCTCTTTAAAGTGAGAGATTGCATCATGATAGTGGTGAGATGAATCAAGAAGTGCTTTAGACGGAATACAACCTACATTAAGGCAAGTACCTCCAAGGGTTGGATATTTTTCTATGATTGCTGTGTTAAAACCTAGTTGTGCACAACGGATAGCGGCAACATATCCGCCGGGTCCAGAGCCTATAACGACTACGTCAAATGAACTCATAATATAACTTTTTGTGTGTTTTAATTTTGTAAGGCAAATTTAGCGAAGTTTTTTCTTTTGGGTAGTACAAAAGTCAAAAACATGACTTTAATTTTCTATCCTCAATGTTAATTTGTGATACCACCGGCTTTAAATCATAAAAATTGAAACAAAAAAGCTTAAAAAGGTGTTAAAAACACATTATAGCCACAAAACTCACTCTTCACCCCACCCCTTATAGTATGCAGATAAAGTAATTTTAAAACCATGATTTATGTCAGTTTTTTCCCCTGTAAGACACCCTACTTTTGGTGTATAATTTAAAAACACAAAACCATGAAAAAAATACTATTTGCAGCAATGGCAGCTTCACTATTTTGTGCCACAACTGCAACTGCTCAGGAAAACAATAATGATTCTGCCGACTTTGACCGATGGATGGTTCGCGTACGTGGTGTAGGCGTATTACCTAACGAAAGTGGAGATATAGGGGTTATTGGCGGAGATGCAGACATTAGCAGTACGTTTATCCCTGAACTGGACTTTACTTACTTTTTTACCAAAAACATAGCTGCCGAACTTATTTTAGGCACTTCAAAGCATGATGTGAAAACAACGGGATCTGACATCTCTGCCATTGGCGGTCCAACCAGTACTGATGTTGATTTGGGTAGTGTAAGACTGTTACCTCCTACACTTACCGTACAGTATCACTTTTATACTTTTGACGGAATGTTTAAACCTTATGTAGGAGCAGGTATCAACTATACTATTTTTTATGATGTAAAACCGGGTAATACTGTACATGATGTAGATTATGATAACAGCGTTGGTTTTGCGCTACAACTGGGCTTTGATATCAAAATAAGTGATAAATTTTACATTAATGCCGATGCCAAACAGCTATTCCTTAATACCGATGTAACAGTAGACGGTTCTAACCTGGCGACGGGGCTTAGCATACCAGCCGATGTAGATATTAACCCACTTTTATTAGGCGTGGGTATAGGCTACACATTTTAGTTCTTAGTTTTTATAGATGTAAAAAAGGCTGTCGCTTTAAACAAGTGACAGCCTTTTTGATTTTTTATGTTCTATTATTAAAATCCGTAGTAACTATTAAGAAACAAATACCTGTCCCTGTGTTGCTCTGGTGTGGCAGATGTTTCCGCTCCGATAGTAAGTACATTCATAGTTTCACTAGCTTTGCTAACAGGCCATTGTGGTAGGGTTTCTCCGTTTGGATTACCTGTTTTTATAAAATTAGCCAGGTACTTCACTCCGGTTTGAGATACTTTACGATCCTCTTCAGTCCAGTTATAAAGTTCATTGTTATTGAGGTTACCTAACAGGTATTCAATATCAGAAGCATGAGATGCTCCCGGCAGTGCTGCAGGCATTTGGTTTTCTTTCTTTTCTCCGTCTTCCTCAATTATTCCTCCGGCGAGACCTTCTTTTACACTGCCGAGTTCTGACTTTAACGGAGGGCGTTGCTGTGCAAACTTATATACATACGTTGGCTGTCCGGTTGTATTTTTATGAAGCTCTGCCCACTTCCATGTACTGAAAACTATAAAATTGTCACTCGCTAATGCGGTAGCCGATTGTATTACTTCCTCCTGCGTAGTCCCCGGATACAATTTTAAAACTTCCTCAGCCTTATCGCCAAACATTTGTTTTACCCTCGCAGCATAATTTTCAGCATTAGGATATTGCCCCTGCATGAAAGCCATGTAAGGTATTTCTGCAGATGTCCATCCCACCAGCAAAGGTACTTTTGCCTGATCTCCTGCTGCAAAAGTAGCCGATGGCAACTCAGGTAAAAAATAACCGTCTACAGTGGCTCTTGTATTAAAAGCGCCCCATTTTGAAGCCTCTTCCAATAATGAATCGGCTGGCATTTTTCTCAAATCTACCAGTGTTTGTGCATTAACACGTTTTGCAAAATCGAGTCCGTTTTGTTCTGCCTCATTTAATGGAACAGCATCAAGAGTAGGATTTATCATGGCGCCACTCTCTCCTATTGCTCCGCTTATTAAATCTCTTGATAAAGGTGACGCCATTTGTGCCGATACCGATATTGATCCGGCCGACTCGCCCGCTATAGTGATTTTACTTGGATCTCCGCCAAAAGCAGCAATGTTGTTTTTAACCCAAACCAAAGCTGCATTCTGATCCAGTAAACCATAGTTACCCGATGCGTTATTAGGCGATTCATTAGTCAGTTCAGGGTGTGAAAAGAACCCAAATATCCCTAACCTGTAGTTTAGCGTTACGGTAACGATACCTTCTCTAGCAAGGGTTTCTCCGTCATATCTCCCCTCCGATCCGTCTCCGGCAACAAAACCTCCGCCATAAAAATACACTAATACAGGTAGTTTTTTATCCTTAGCATCGGCAGGAGCCCAAACGTTAAGATAAAGGCAATCTTCACTCATGCCAGACGATCTGAATTTCATATCGCCAAAAACATCTTTTTGCATGGCATTATCCTTAAATGCATCGGCTTTTAAAACACCTTCCCATTTTTGTGGTGGCTGTGGTGCTTTCCATCGCAGTTCGCCAACAGGTGGCTGAGCAAAAGGTATCCCTTTAAAACTGTGTATTCCGCTTGGCAGGGCTACACCTTCAAGGATACCCTGCTCCACTTGTACCTGTAAATCGTTTAGTTTTTTTTCCTGAGTACAGGACGTAAAAATAACGCTGCCAAAAAGCAGCAAGAAGTATTTTTTCATAATAATAGATTCGGTTTAAGCGTAAAGATAACTATAAAGTTATGACATTTGTATTTTTCACTTCACTAATCATAAAGGTACTATGGGTACTACCTATGTGCTTTAAGGTTGTAAGCTTGGTTACCATAAACTCACGGTATTCCTCCATATCGGCAACAAAAATTTTAAGGATGTAATCATAGTCTCCACTTACGTGATAACACTCAATCACCTCGTCCAGCCTAACTACTTCCTGCTCAAAATGAGTAAGGTATTCTTTAGCGTGTTGGGTAAGTTTTAAATGGCAAAAAACTACAAATCCCCTATTTACCTTTTTTTGGTTCAGCACCGCTACATACCTATCAATAACTCCCTCACGCTCCAGTTTTTTTACGCGTTCGTAAACCGCTGTAACAGATAGATTTAATTTTAAAGAAAGTTCTTTAGTGGTTCGTGTACTGTCTTGTTGTAACAGCATCAATATTTTCCTATCGGTTGCATCAAAAGCCATGTGAAAAATTTTCGGTTAAAAACTATAATAAAAACTATTTTATAAATTTTAAATCTACTCAACAGCTATTTGGTAGAAACAAAAACCAAATATATAGATTATCATTGATTTTTATGGTGTTTTTTATTCTCTTTGAAAACATAAACGATTAAAAACAACACATTTATGAAATTCAATCCGGCCGATAATATACAGGATTTACAGTACTTTGGTGAATTTGGAGGAGTAAACCCTTCTATTTCAGATTCATCTACTTATACATTCCTTTCTGCAAAAACAATGTTTGATACATTTGAAGGAAATGCCGATGGATGTTACCTGTACTCCCGTCACTCATCACCAAGTAACCTATATTTAGGTCAGGCACTTGCTGCTATGGAAGGTACAGAAACTGCTAATGTTGCAGCATCTGGTATGGGAGCTATTACGCCTGTATTATTACAACTTTGCGGAGCCGGAGATCACATAGTATCTAGCCGTACTATATATGGCGGTACTTATGCTTTCATGAAAAACTTTTTACCTAAGCTTAATATCACTACTTCGTTTGTTGATATTACTAAGCTTGATGTGGTAGAGGCAGCTATTACCCCTAACACTAAAGTTCTTTACTGTGAGACAGTAAGTAACCCTTTACTTGAGGTTGCTGATATTGAAAGCCTTGCTAAAATTGCTAAAAAACATAATCTTAAACTGGTTGTAGATAATACATTCTCTCCACTATCTGTATCGCCTGCTAAAATGGGTGCCGATGTGGTGATACACAGTCTTACTAAGTTCATTAACGGAAGTAGTGACACTGTGGGTGGTGTAGTTTGCGGTACTCAGGAGTTTATTGATGCGCTTCGCAACGTTAACGATGGTGCAAGCATGCTTTTAGGCCCTACAATGGACAGCCTTAGGGCAGCCAGTATACTTAAAAATTTAAGGACTTTGCACATAAGAATGAAACAACACAGCCATAATGCTACGTATTTGGCTGAGCGTTTCGAACAAGACGGATTAAAAGTAGTATACCCTGGGCTTGAAAGCCACCCTAGCCACAAATTATACAAAGAAATGATTAACCCTGAATATGGTTTTGGAGGTATGATGACTGTTGATGTTGGTTCTCTTGACAAGGCTAACGAGCTTATGGAACTTATGCAACACAAAAACCTTGGCTACCTTGCAGTAAGTTTAGGTTTCTATAAAACTTTATTCAGTGCACCGGGTACTTCTACATCAAGTGAAATACCAATGGAGGAGCAGATTGAAATGGGATTAACAGATGGTCTTATTCGTTTCTCAATAGGACTTGATAACGATATTAATAGAACATATAATATGATGAAGAGCTGCATGCAGGAGCTTGGAATATTATAAGTGTGTATTCAAACATAAACAACTGAAAAAATCCGTTTCTCCTGAAACGGATTTTTTTATTAAATCACAAAAAAGCAACTCAATTAAATCAGTTTTTTTGTAACTAATCAGTAATAAACAGTACTAATTAGCATTATTATATTTCTGAATAAGATTGAGTTTAATTAAATTCGCCATAAAATATAAAAACATGAAAAAACTTTTACTGCTGTTCCTTTTAACGGGAATGGTTGCAACAGCACAACAAAACCTTACCATAGAGCAGGCTACCTATGGGCAATATCAGGCCTACGCACCTAAAAGCCTAACTGCTCCACAATGGAGAACCGATACAAAAACCATTACTTACCTTGACAATACCTACTCTAAACTTATGTCAAGAAGTGAAGAGTCTAACTGGGAGGAAACTACTTTCCTAACAAAACAGGACTTAACAACGGCTCTTAAAGCTAAATTCCCTTCTGATTATTTTAGCTTCCAGATATTCCCTTACAGATACGAATGGAAAGATAAAAACACTATATCTTTTGAAGCTACAGGAACAAACGGTACTTACCTTGTACTTTTTGATGTAGAGAAAAAAGAGGTTAAGCATGCCGTTTCTTTCTCTAAAGATGCTGCACAGCAAACTATGGCTCCAAACGGAACCAAAGCTGCATGGTTAAACGAAAATAATATTGTTATTACCGATGAGAACGGAAACAATACTAACGTTACAAACGATACTGATAAAGGTATTGTAAACGGTAGCGACTATGTACACCGTCAGGAATTTGGTATTAACAAAGGTATGTGGTGGTCTCCTGATAGCAACATGCTTTTATACTACCGTAAGGATGAAACTATGGTGGCAAACTATCCGCTTGTAAACTTTGGCGAGCGTATAGCAAAAGAAAATGATATAAGATATCCAATGGCAGGTATGAAAAGTGAAGAGGTAACTCTTGTGGTTTACAATGTTGCTTCTAAAACTAAAACCACGCTTAAAACCGAAGGTCCTAAAGAGCAGTTTTTAACCTGTGTAACATGGAGTCCTGACAACAAATATGTATTTGTTGGTGTACTTAACCGTGAGCAAAATCATTTAAAACTTAACCGTTATGAAGCTGCTACCGGTAATCTTGTAAATACACTTTTTGAAGAGCAGGCTTCTACTTATGTAGAACCACTTCACAACCTTACATTCCTTCCTAACAGTAATGATAAATTCCTTTACAGAACGGAGAAAGACGGTTACGAGCAACTTTATGTTTATAACACCGATGGTAAGCTAATTAAAAACCTTGGTTATAACGATGTTGTTGTAATGGAACTTTTAAACTTTGATGCTAAAGGAAAAACTGTATTTTATGTAGGTACTGCTAACAATGGTTTAGACAGACAATTATATCAGGTAAACCTTAAATCCGGTAAAACTACACAAATCACTAACGGTTCGGGTACACACTCTGTAATGGTGAGCAGTGACGGATCTCTAGCACTTGACAGCTTTAGCAATACTACTACTCCAAATGATGTAAGCATTATTGCTACAGCTTCTAAAAAAGCTACATCTCTGTTAAAATCAGACAACCCATACACAGGCGTAACCGAACTACCTAAAATGGAACTGGTTACTATAACCGCTGCCGATGGTAAAACTCCTCTTAACGGAAGACTTATTTACCCAGGTAACTTTGATGCTAACAAACAATACCCTGTAATGGTTTATGTATATGGTGGCCCTCATGCACAGTTAGTAACTAACGACTGGTTAGGTGGTGCTTCACTATTTGACTACTATATGGCACAACAGGGATATGTTGTATTTACACTGGATAACAGAGGTAGTGATGCACGTGGGCGTGATTTTGAACATGTAATTCACAGAAACCTTGGTCAGAATGAAATGGCCGATCAAATGAAAGGTGTTGAGTTCCTTAAATCAAAATCGTTTGTAAATCAGGATAAAATTGGGGTTTACGGATGGAGCTTTGGCGGATTCATGTCTACTTCCCTTATGCTTAATCACGGTGATACCTTTAAAGTAGGTGTTGCAGGAGGTCCTGTTTGCGACTGGCAGTATTATGAAGTAATGTATGGTGAGCGCTACATGGATATGCCACAGGAAAATCCTGAAGGTTATGAAAAAGCAAGCGTTGTAAACAAAGCTTCTAAATTAAACGGAAGATTACTTATGATACACGGTGCTCAGGATAATGTGGTTGTACAGCAACACAGCATGCAATTTATTAATGCCTGTATCACTGCAGGAAAACAGGTTGATTACTTCCTATACCCTACTCATGAACACAATGTTCGCGGTAAGGACAGGATTCACCTGAACCACAAAATAGCCGATTATTTTGACACACATTTAAAATAAGATATTATAAAGGAGCCATAGGGCTCCTTTCTTTTTATAATAAAACCAAAAAAAAATAGATTTTGTTTGTATACATTTAATTAAAATGTATATTTGTATTATGTATAGTAAAGAACTCACCAAAGGAACACTACAGCCCATTATCCTGAAACTACTTCATGATAAGGGTAAAATGTATGGTTATGAAATTACACAAACTGTAAAGGATATAACCAGAGGAAAGATAGATATATCTGAAGGAGCACTATACCCTATCCTGCATAAACTGGAAGCCGAAGGTATACTGGAAACAGAGAAAATGTATATTGGCAAAAGGGTACGCAAATACTATCAGGTAACCAGTAGTGGTATAAAAGCTGCACAGCAGGTTACTGACGAACTAAATAACTTTATCAGTACATTATCTATTATTTTTAAAGAAAAAGAAGTTGCCAAATGATACTAAGCGAACAACAAATAGAATATATCTCTGATAACCTGAAGTTTTACGGACTTACTTCAGAAGAGCTTCACAGTGACGTACTGGATCATATATGTTCTCTTATCGAAAATAGTGAACATAACGATTTTGATACCGCTTATAAAGAAGCGATAAAGAACTTTGGCGGTTATAATGAAATGAGAGCCATAGAGCGTGATACCTATTTACTTATCGCCTTTAGGAAAAACATGAGAAGAGAAAAAATTGTTTTGGCTTTAGGATTAGTCAGTGCAATATTTATTTGTATTGGTATACTATTTAAAGTTATGCATTGGCCTTGGGCAAGTATTTCATTAGTAGTAGGATTCTTCTTCCTTATTTTTGGCTTTTTACCGCTGTTTTTCTATCAAAAATACAAACTAAGCTTTGCCAGGAATATTTAGTAGTGACAATAGTAAAAACTACAGAGGCATATTGCCTCATTTTTTTAACTAAAATACATTTTATTAAAATGCATTTTTAAAAATTATTATAAACTAAAAACCATTAATCATGAAAAAATCAATTTATGTATTTGGCTTTATCGCCAGTTTTTTAATCAGTACAGCAATATTGTTTAAAATTATGCACTGGCCCGCAGCAGGTATTCTTTTATTCAGTGGTGTTGTAATTCTAAACTTGGGCTTTCTGCCTGCTTATTTTTATAACAAATATAAAACTCAGGCTTAATTTAAAAGTTAAACAATACCCAGTTATGGGTATTGGACAGCTTAATAAGATCAGATAACTTTGAAAAAACTTTTAAGTAAGATTTGAGTTAGCAGTAAAAATCCGCTTCACGGTAACGTTAGCGGATTTTTTATATTATACTGTTTTAAGAGCATCGATAAGTAAATCAATATCTTCTTTAGTATTGTAGTGACTTAATGAAATACGCAGCGACGGCTTTTTAACATCTTCGTCACTCAGCATTTCCTTTAAAACATGCGAAGGTTTTACACTACCACTTTGACAGGCACTTCCTCTTGACACCGCTATTCCTTTCATGTCCAGATGGAAGAGAATCATCCCCGTTTTTTCATCTGATAATGGTAACATCACATTTACCAGATTATAAAACAAATCGGCTCCTTCGCCATTAACAATGTAACCGGAAAATTCAGAATCAAGTTTTTCAAGTAAATACTGTTTTAATGTTGCTATTTGATCTCTTTCTTCGTGTAAGTGTTTATAAGATAATTCCAGAGCTTTAGCCATACCCACTATTTGATGGATAGCTTCGGTACCGGCTCTCATACCTTTTTCCTGTTCGCCACCATGTATCATAGCATGCAGCGGAGTATTCTTCCTTACAAAAGCAAAGCCAACTCCTTTTGGCCCATGAAATTTATGAGCACTCGCAGCAATAAAATCAATCGGAGTATTGTTTAGATCAAACTCTGTTTTACCTATGGATTGCACTGTATCTGAATGAAAAAAGGCTCCATACTCTTTACACATTTTCCCTACTTTATCAATATCAAGTACAACACCTGTCTCATTATTAACGTGCATAAGGCTAACCAGTGTAGGAATTTTATCAGCTAAAAGCGATTCAAGCTGATTTAAATCGACCTCACCGTTTTGAGCAACATTAACATACTCAACATTTATTTCAAATTCGGTTTTCAGTACCTTAACCGTATTCAACACAGCATGATGCTCTATTTTAGAGGTTATTATACGTTTAACTCCTAAATCCTTAACAGTACTGCGTATAACCCAGTTATCGGCCTCAGTCCCCCCCGATGTAAATATAATTTCTCTGGCTTCAGCCCCTATTAAGGATGCAATAGTTTTTCTTGCTGTTTCCAATAGTACTTTAGCTCCTCTGCCATAACTGTGTGTAGAAGAAGGGTTTCCAAAGTTTTGTGACATTACAGCCGTTATTTCATCAATTACTTCAGGTCTTATAGCTGTGGTAGATGCGTTATCCAGGTATGCTTTTTTCATACCTGCAAAATTACTTAAAAAGCATTTATAAGTACCATATATAATATACAGCTTAATAAAAACGTTTTATCAACTCGGTAAAAACCTTATTTTTGTTGAAAAATATAATTTATGAAAAAGCTATCTGCTCTGTTTGCTATTGTACTGCTGGTATTTGCCTGTGATGATGGTGATATGACATTTAAAGATTTTAACTTTGGTGATGTAACTACAGCACAGTTGTGTACTGCCAACGAATTTTTATACAAGATAAACGGAACAGAAGTACTTATACTTGATGTAAACATTGAGGAATACTTTTCAAATATTGACGGAACCATAGATAC
This sequence comes from Flavobacterium beibuense F44-8, assembly GCF_000769915.1. GTDB lineage: Bacteria > Bacteroidota > Bacteroidia > Flavobacteriales > Flavobacteriaceae > Flavobacterium > Flavobacterium beibuense. The sequence continues at coordinate 66,490 of NZ_JRLV01000003.1, read as the reverse complement.
TATTACTGTAAACAGCGCCAATAAAGTTATTTACAGAAATTATAGCGGTACAGTAACCTCCTCTGCTATTTGTACATCATTGCCACCTGCAACACCTACTGTTGTTGAAGAATGGAATGCCTCACAGGGTGGTGAGCTTACTGTTACAACTACAAAACTTGTAAGTGATGACGGGGATGTATCTTACGAACACAGCATCTCTATTGTTAGACTTGAATTCGTTAAAGATGATGAGACTATAGTGATTGAAAACCAAAACTATGGTACATATACTACTTCACAAGGATTTGATTTTGATTTTGAAGATTTCTCAAACGGCACTATTAATCCCAGCAAATGTGATAGCGGAGATGAAAGTGCTCCTAAAATAATTTACGAAATAAACTCTCACGAAGTATTAAAAATAATTATTACTTCAGAAAACTTCAATACCTTATTTGTTAATGAAGTTACCGGTATTGATGCTCCAAGAATTCTTGAACTTGACGATGCTGATAACAGGGTAATTTTTGATGTTTACTCCGGTACTGCTTCAGGTACATTAATTTGTAGCAACACCCCTCCTATTACACCTGTTGTAGAACAGCGATGGCTTACTACCGGTGAAATTTGGGTGACAACTGAAGAAGTCGTTGTGGGAGAATTTCAACATACTGTAATATTTCACGATGTTACCTTCTTTAATTCTACCAACAATGAAGAAACTTTTAAACCAACAGAAGACGAAGACGGAAATTATGTTTTCGGACAATTTGGTACAGAATAAAAAAAGCAGCCTAATGGCTGCTTTTTTTATTCTTATCTGTCAGGGTTTTGTTTTATATAAACCTCGGTAGCTCCCAGTCCGTATTTCCTGTAATTGGCATCCTGAAAGCTAATGTTATCATATCTACCCAACAAAAAATCTAATTCTGCTTTAAGTATACCTTCTCCCACTCCGTGAATAAGTACAACTTTAGGCATTCTGTTTTTTATGGCAAAATCAATTTGGCGTTTAGCCGTTTCGGTTTGTAAGGTTAGTATATCATAGTTAGACATACCCTTTTTGTTAGGCACGAGTTTCTCTATATGTAAATCAACCTCCAGTACAAAATCATCTTTTTTAGAACGTTTTTCCTTTACAAAACTCCTTTTTTTAGGCTCTTCCTTATCTTTCAATACAGAAGACAAGCTTTGCGATGAAAATAATGACTTCATATCTCCTGTATCGGCGATTTTAACCAATTCCTGCGCTTCAAAATCAAGCTCAAAGCCTTCGGGAGTTTCAATAACAACTCTGTCTTTTCTAAACCCTTTTACTTTTCCCGAAAAAGAATCATCTAAAACCGTTACCTCATCACCTATATTAAATGTCTTCATCTCTATTTTCTCTTTCATCTCTTTCTTCCTTGCCTGGCACTTTTGCCATAAGTCGCATTAAACCAAAAGCAAAAACTGCAAAAGCAAGAATCATTAATATTTTGTTAGGCTGATCTTTAGACTGCTCATAAAAAGCCCAAAAAGCGGCCACAAACATTAATATTATAAAAATTGTTCTCATAGTGTTTATTAAGACTCCAAATTTACTATAAGTTTTTAAATAAAAAATCCCGCACATGGCGGGATTAATATATTTCTAGTATTGAAGTACTTTGAATTACATTCTACCCCCCATAGAGGCAGCAGCACCTATACCTATAACAATTAAAAGTATATAAAGAACAATTACAATAAGAGTAAAAATACCCATAAACCTAAAATATGATTTTAGGTTTTTCATAGACTCAGTAAGATCTTCTGTTCTGTTACTTAATAAAGCCTGTTTTGTTCTTGAAGAAAATTTATACAGGTATAATGTAGGTATGAAAGCCAAAGCCACTACTAAAAGATAAAAAATTCCAAAAACAGAACCTGATAAACCTCCCATAGCACCTCCCATGGCAGATCCCATAGCGCTACCTAAAGCAAGCATTGAAAATCCTCCAAGAGCTCCTAAACCTAAAAATACGAAACCTACAATTGCTAAGAAGCCTGACCATTTAGCAGCAACTCTTAGATACTCTTTAGACTCGTTAGTAATTTGTAATTCAAAAGAATCAAATGCGGAATTATTTTCCATAAAACAAAATTGTTAGTTAATAATTAATTGGTTATTTAATGTGTTTGTTATTTTTCAAATTCTTTAAGCGTCGATGTAATGATATTTACACAGTCTAACAATTGCTCCTCATTCATAACTAATGGTGGTGCAAATCGAATTATGTTACCATGGGTTGGTTTTGCTAATAATCCATGTTCTTTTAGTTTAACACAAATATCCCATGCTGTAGAACTGTCTTCTGTATCATTGATAACTATAGCATTAAGTAATCCCTTACCTCTTACTAAAGTAACTATATTGCTTTCGCTAATATATTCATTTATTTTATCACGGAAAAGAACACCTAATTTTTCTGCATTTTCAGCAAGTTTTTCGTCTTGAATTACTTCAAGGGCTGCTATTGCGACAGCTGCTGCAACCGGATTACCTCCAAAAGTAGAACCGTGCTGTCCCGGCTTAATAACATCCATAACACTGTTATTAGCTAATACTGCCGATACAGGATAAGCCCCTCCTGAAAGTGCTTTTCCTAAAATAAGAATATCCGGAGTTACATTTTCATGGTTAACTGCAAGTAATTTACCTGTTCTTGCTATACCGGTTTGAACCTCATCTGCAATAAACAGTACATTATGTTTTTCACAAAGTGCTTTTGCTTTAGCTAAATACCCTTCTGAAGGTACATAAACTCCTGCTTCTCCCTGTATAGGCTCTACCAGGAATCCTGCAATATCACTATTATTTTTTAAAGTTTCTTCCAGCACCTCTAGGTTATCATATTCTATTTTGATGAAACCTTCAGTATACGGACCGAAGTTTTTCCTTGCGTCCTCATCATTAGAGAACGAAATTATTGTTGTTGTTCTACCGTGGAAGTTGTTTTTACAAACTACTATTTTAGCCTGCTGCTCAGCAATTCCTTTTTTCTCATAAGCCCATTTACGGCAAAGTTTAATTGCTGTTTCCACAGCCTCAGCACCGGTATTCATTGGCAGTACTTTATCAAAACCAAAATATTTGGTTATAAACTCTTCGTATCTGCCCAGCTTGTCATTATAAAAAGCTCTTGATGTTAATGTTAGGGTTTGAGCCTGCTCCATCATTGCACCTACAATTTTAGGATGGCAATGTCCCTGATTTACTGCCGAATAAGCCGATAGAAAATCGTAATATTTTTTACCTTCAACATCCCACACATAAACACCTTCTCCTTTGCTTAAAACTACCGGAAGCGGGTGATAATTATGCGCTCCGTATTTGTCTTCTAAAGCAATGGCATCTGCCGAACTCAATTTTTCTAAAACTGACATTGTAATCTAAATTTTTAATTTTCACTTTACAATTCCTGCTTAGTTAGGAGAGAAATCATCCTTTGCTGCAAATTAATAAAATTAAAACGATTTATTATTTATTTTGAGTAAAATGTAATTAAAAATCCCTCACGCAGTATTGCAGTGAGGGATTTGTAAAATTTAGCATTTTTAAACTAGAAAGCTACTTCGTCGGCACTTGGGCCATAACTACCCGGTATAGGTATATTAAGTAATCTTAAATACACACCTAGCTGTGCCCTGTGATGTACAACCTGCGAGTAAGCCATCCTTATTACACTATATTTAGTATACGAATTAAGAATTTGCTCTCCGTTTCTCAGTGTCCATGGTTCGTTAAAATCTTTCACATCGATTTTTTCAAGTCCGTCTTTTGCATTTTTAAGCGACTCTTCAAAATAATCCAGTAATTCACCTGTGTTTTTAACATCCTTAGGTTCATAAGGGTTATCTGCAAAGTCAAGTTCATGAGTATCTACAGCCATAGCTACACATCCCGGCAATTCTGCCACGTGTGAAGCAAGCCTACCCAGTGTCATGCTTTTAGGGTGTGGCTGCCAGTCGAACTTCTCTGGTGGTACCCTGCTAAGCATTTTACGGGTTGTTCTTGACTCTTCATTCAATTCCTGTTTTAGTAATGCGATTAATTCCATAACTGTTGTGGTTTATTTGTTTGACATTACAAAGTAAACCCTGTGTTATGACAACAGTATGTCAGTAGGATTTTAAAGATTCATTTTTTCTGAAATTCGTTCCAAAAGTTTCTTCATATCAGTTTTAAGCGATAATGGCTCAATCAGTTCTGCCTGATCACCAAACATAGCAAGCCACCTTACAAAACCCTGCTGTGGTGATTGGGTTAAAAAAGTCATTTCTATATTGTCATCGCTAACTTTTTCTGAAACAAAGCCATAATAATGCTTATGTTCCTGTATGTACAAAGCCATAGCTTTATCTACCCTAATAATTACTTTTTGTAAAGTGAGACTTGCTTTTGCTCTTTCACGCATTTCATTAAATTCCTTTAGTGAAGTACGCTCCTGTTGCAGTTCATCTGTAAGTTCAATACTTACTACCCTGTCTAACCTAAACTGCCTGTAACTATCTCTTAAATGACAGTACCCTATAGTGTACCAGTTTTCATATTCATGGAACACCCCTATAGGCTCTATTTTTCTTTCGAGACTTTCTTCGTTTCCAAAGGCCTTATACTCTAGTTTTATAACTTTCTTATCTGATATGGCTTTAAGCAATGTATCCAGTATATTACCCGACGGAGAAGCATTGGTTTTTCTCTGGGTTACCATTATCTGGTTTTCTAAATTTTCCACAAGGTCTTTCTCGGTTCCTCTTAAAACTGCCTTTACCTTATACATAGCCGAAGAAAAATGATTTTGCAGGGAATCATCAGTAAACTTTTCCATAAGCTTTTCGGCAGTTAAAAAGGCTATAGCCTCTTCCCTGCTAAACATTACTGGTGGAAGCCTGTATCCTTCTACCAGGGAGTAGCCTACTCCGGCCTCACCATATAAAGGCACTCCGGCTTCTTCAAGTGTGCGGATATCACGATATACAGTACGAAGACTTATATCAAACCTGTCGGCAAGATCTTGTGCTTTAACTACCCTTTTAGACTGTAGTTGTATTAATATTGCAGTAATACGGTCAAAACGATTCATTTGATTAAGATGATTGATTAGCCAAATATACTACAAATAAAAAAGCCCCAAAAAGGGGCTTTACTAAGTAACCTTTGTAATTTAATTATTGCTGCACAAGCGTTGCATTCGAAGTTATTTTTGTATTAAGCAATCGAGATATAGGACAATTGCTTTCTGCTTTCGTTACCAGTTGTTGAAACTCGTCTGTACTAATCTTAGCTACTTTAGCCACAACCGACAGGTGAGACTCAACTATACTTCCATTTTGAAAATCAATATCACATTTGGTTTCAATAGAATCTACCTCATACCCTGCCTCATTAATATAGGCTGTAAGCTGCATGGTAAAACAGCCTGAATGGGCTGCTGCCACGAGTTCTTCGGGGTTTGTTCCGTTACCGTCTTCAAAACGGGTTTTAAATGAATATTGTGTGTTATTTAAAACAGTACTTTGTGTTGTTAATTTTCCGGCACCTTCTTTCAATGATCCTTCCCAATGGGCAGTTGCATGTCTTTTCATAAATCTTTTTATTTGGTTTCTTTATTCCTTATAAAGTTACTAAACAGATAAATACCAAATAATCAACAATTTAAATTTAACATAACATTAAAATTGAGAACTTATTTTTCAGATTTCTCTAACATTGTAAGTAACTTAATGGTAGTGTTCCAGTTACGCGTTGTAGCCCTCAACTTAAGTTTTGATTCGATAAGATTATTACTCAGTTTAGAATCGGATGCTTTCGTTGCGAGCTTAAAGTATAATATATCATCATTAAACTCAATACTGTCATCACCTATAGATGCATCATAAAGCTTTTGGGTATTTTCTTTTTGTGGGATTTCCGACAGAAAAGTAACATATAGTTTTTTACTCCCCTCTTCCAGCTCGTCTCTTGTAGCATAAGGATTATTTGCAGCAACTTTGTTCATATCTGCCATATCAAGTACAAACACGGTAATATCATAACCGTATTCTTTTTTGATAAGTGACTCAATAGCAGCTGATAATTTTGCCTTAGATGTTTCTTTAGCCTTAAAAACCACATTGCCACTTTGTATATAGGTTTGTACATTACCATAGCCTGCCAGATCCATTTGCTTTCGCAAACTTTCCATTTTTATTATGTTTTTACCGCTTACGTTTATCCCTCTGAAAAGTGCCAGATATAGTGCCATTATTTTTGTTTGATTAGTTTAATTACAAATTTATTTAAATTTTATAGCCAATAGTTTATTTTTGCCGCATGGGAAGAAAAAGATCAGACAAGATCGTATTTGACAATGTCAAGGTTCTTGATGCAGGCGCAAAAGGAGTATCGGTAGCTAAAGCTCCCGATGGTAAGGTTATATTTATACCAAATGTGGTACCCGGAGACGTAGTAGACGTGCAAACCTTTAAGAAAAGGAAAGCCTATTACGAAGGTAGGGCTATTAATATTCATGAATTCTCTGAACACAGAACAGAGCCTGTGTGTAGTCATTTTGGTTCCTGCGGGGGCTGTAAATGGCAAAACATGAAATACAGTCAGCAGTTGTTCTATAAAAATCAGGAGGTATTCAATAACCTTAAGCGTATTGGTAAAATAGAACTACCTGAATTTGAACCAATACTTGGTTCTGAAAAACAATTCTTTTACCGTAACAAAATGGAATTCTCTTTCTCTAATTCACGTTGGATGACAGAAGAGGAAATACAAAGTGGTAAAGAAATTGACAACGCCAATGCACTTGGATTCCACATCCCTAAAATGTGGGACAAAATTCTTGATATTACCCACTGTAGCTTACAGGAAGATCCAAGTAACGCCATAAGAAACGAAATAAGGGACTTTGCTAATAAAAATGGACTAACTTTCTTTAATCCCCGTAACCATGAAGGGCTACTACGTACGCTTATGATACGTACTGCCTCTACAGGTGAGATTATGGTACTTATCCAGTTTTTTGAGGACGATAAGGAGAACAGAGAGCTTATTCTTGATTTCCTTGCCGATCGTTTCCCTCAAATCACTTCGTTACAATATGTGATTAACAGTAAAGCTAATGATACACTTTACGATCAGGATATTATACTTTACAAAGGTCGTGACTATATCCTTGAAGAGATGGAAGGTTTGAAATTTAGTATTAATGCTAAGTCGTTTTATCAAACCAATTCTGACCAGGCTTATGAGCTTTATAAAATAACACGTGAATTTGCAGGACTTACCGGAAACGAATTGGTATACGATTTGTATACAGGTACAGGAACCATTGCACAGTTCGTTTCTAAAAAAGCTAAAAAAGTTATTGGTGTTGAGGCAGTGCCTGAAGCAATTGCCGATGCTAAGGAAAATGCTAAACGTAATGAAATAACCAACTGTGACTTTTTTGTGGGTGACATGAAGGTGGTATTTAATGAAGAGTTTATAAACACACACGGTACTCCTGATGTAATTATAACCGACCCACCACGCGATGGTATGCACAAAGATGTTGTAGAGCAAATATTAAAAATTGCTCCTAAGAAAGTGGTTTATGTAAGCTGTAATTCGGCTACACAGGCAAGAGACCTTGCATTAATGGACGAAAAATACAAAGTAACACGCGTTCGCCCTGTTGATATGTTCCCGCAAACACATCACGTGGAAAATGTTGTACTTTTGGAAAAACGATAATAATTTCTGTAATTTATCACTATGAAAAAAATAATAACAGTCTTTCTACTGGCACTCCTTACAGCTGTTAGCTTTTGGAGTTGTGAAAAAGATGATATATGTGCCGAAGGCACAGTAACAACACCTAGCCTTATTATTGAATTTTATAACCGTGATAACCATACAGATCCTAAAAATGTTACCTTTTTCAGTTACTTTTCGGCAGATTTAGATACCATAGGTACTATTAATGGTACAAACCATATTGAAGTGCCTTTACGTACTGATACTACCGCTACAACATGGAATTTTAGATTAGGTTCGTCCCAGCTTGGTGAAATAACTTATAATACCGATGTTATTACTTTTAACTACGAGACTAAAGAGTTATTTGTTTCCCGTGCCTGTGGTTTTAAAAGCAATTTTACACTAAACCTACAAAACGGAACAGCGCCTGATCCTCTTGTAATTGAAGACTCTGAAGATGAAGAAGGTCTTTGGATACAGGAATACACTATTGAAGAGTCAAACATTGAAAACGAAGATGAAGTACACGTCAAAATTTATTTTTAGTATCGTTTTAATGTTGGCCATCATGCCGGCATTTTCGCAGGAACAAAAAACAGATACCGTGCAAAAGCCCAAAACGGATAAGTATGGTATTCGTGTTGGTGCCGATTTATACAGGTTTGCCCGTTCTTTTTATGATCACGATTTTCAGGGATTTGAAATTGTTGCCGATTACAGGCTTACAAAAAAGATATATGCTGCCGGAGAAATAGGTAATACCAAAATTACGGTAAATGACGACCAGTTGAACTTCACTACCAACGGTAGTTATATAAAACTTGGTTTTGATTACAATGCCTACGAGAACTGGCTGGACATGCAAAACATGATATATATTGGTTTCCGTTATGGTTTCAGCAGTTACAGTCAAACACTTAACAGTTATAAGATATATGATGATTCAGGATATTTTGAGCAAACTGTGGTTTACCCTAATCAGGAATACAGTGGCCTGAGTGCCCACTGGCTGGAGTTTGTAGGGGGAATTAAAGCCGAGTTATTTAATAACCTGTATTTAGGTTTTAGTGTGAGATTAAAAGCTCTTATCACAGATAAAAAGCCGGATAATTTTGACAACCTTTATATTCCCGGATTTAACCGTACTTATGACGGAAGCTTTGGTGCAGGGTTTAACTACACCCTTTCATATACCATTCCGCTATACAAAAGAGCCAAATAATATTTATTATATAGCAATAGGAAAAGCGTGAGTTTCTACTTGCGCTTTTTTTGTTTAGGTTCTTAATATTTTTATAAAAAAATTAATACTAAAATGAGCAATTAGCGTTAAATTGCATAATCAATTTAATGAAGGGAAAACCACTTTGACATGAATGAAATAAAGATATTATGGGTTGATGATGAAATCGACCTGTTAAAACCACATATACTGTTTTTAGAAAAGAAAAACTATAAAGTTACTACAGCAAATAACGGGCAGGATGCCTTAGACCTTTTTGACCAAGAAAGTTTTGATATTGTTTTCCTTGATGAAAATATGCCGGGACTTAGCGGACTGGAAACACTTGCCGAGATTAAGGAGAAAAAATCATCTGTACCGGTAATTATGATTACCAAGAGTGAAGAGGAATACATTATGGAAGAGGCTATCGGTTCTAAAATTGCCGATTACCTTATAAAACCCGTAAATCCAAACCAGATTTTACTTAGCCTTAAAAAGAACCTGGACAATTCAAGACTGGTATCTGAAAAAACTACACTTGACTATCAAAAAGAATTCAGGAAAATTGCCATGGACATGTCAATGGTAAACAGTTATGAAGACTGGATTGACCTGTATAAAAAACTGGTTTTCTGGGAAATTGAGCTTGAGAATATTGAAGACCACAGTATGATTGAAATACTGGAATCACAAAAGCTTGAAGCCAACTCTCAGTTTGGTAAATTTATAGAGAAAAACTACGAAGACTGGTTTGATCCTAAAGAGGATGATAAGCCTGTACTGTCTCATACCCTTTTTAAAGAACTGGTTGTTCCTGAAATCAAAAAGAAACAGCCTATACTGTTTGTGGTTATAGATAACCTTAGGTACGACCAGTGGAAAGCTTTTGAAAGTGTAGTAAACAACCACTACAAACTGGAAAAAGAAAATACTTACTTCTCTATCCTTCCTACTGCTACCCAGTATGCGCGTAACGCTATCTTCTCGGGTCTTATGCCGTTAGAGATGGAAAAGAAATATCCGCAGTACTGGAAAAATGATGTAGATGAGGGCGGAAAGAACCTTTTTGAGGCTGAGTTCCTTACCGAGCAAATTAAGCGTTTAGGTCTTAACACAAAACAGGAGTACTATAAAATTACCAACTTTAAAGACGGTAAAAAACTAGTAGATAACTTTAAAGGGCTTAAAAACAATGATCTTACCACGATAGTATACAACTTTGTAGATATGCTTTCGCATGCCAAAACCGAAATGGACGTGGTAAAAGAACTTGCAAGTAACGACAAGGCTTACAGGTCGCTAACCCTTAGCTGGTTTAAAAACTCGCCACTTTTGGAAATGATACAACAGGCTCAACAAATGGGCTTTAAGCTTATACTTACTACAGATCACGGTACCATAAACGTTAAAAACCCTTCAAAAGTTATTGGTGACAGGAATACAAGCCTTAACCTTCGTTACAAAACCGGGCGTAGCCTTACTTATGAGGATAAAGACGTATACCATGTAAAAGATCCAAAAAGTATACACCTACCGGCTGTAAATATGAGCAGTTCGTTTATTTTTGCTAAAAACGATCTTTTCCTTGCTTATGTAAATAACTTTAACCATTATGTAAGCTATTACAGAAATACCTATCAGCATGGTGGTATTTCACTGGAAGAAATGATTATACCGTTTTTAGTGTTCAACCCAAAATAGGTGAAGTACTTATGGAAATTACATTTTCCTTAGATGAGATAGACAGCGTTGCACAGCAAATACTGTCTGCCAATATAAAAAATATAGTTTTGTTCCATGCCGGTATGGGCGTGGGCAAAACTACCCTTATAAAAGCTTTGGCTAAACAGCTTGGAGTTCAGGATATGACCTCCAGCCCTACCTTTTCACTGGTAAATGAATATGAAACCGAAAATGGTGATATCCTTTACCATTTTGACCTGTATCGTTTAAATACCGAAGAAGAGGCTTATGATATGGGTATAGACGAATACTTCTATTCGGGTAATCTGTGCCTTATAGAATGGCCCGAAAAAACACCTAATCTTATCCCTTTAGATCATACGGCAATTACCATTAAACAACTGCCCGACGGTAAAAGGCATGTAGTTGTAAAATAGTTATTTAACTTAACATTATTTTTGTAAATTGTATCAAAATATTTCAGCCCAACCATCATGTCGTTAACACCCTTTACAAAACAGCAATTGCTTCCGCAGGAGGAGAAACTTGAAGTAGGAAAGCAGCGAAGTGACCTGTTTATAGGAATCCCAAAAGAAACATCTTATCAGGAACGAAGAATATGCCTTACACCTGATGCTGTTGCATCACTTGTAGCACACGGGCACCGTGTTATGATCGAAGCGGGAGCCGGAGTTAGTTCCAGCTACAGCGATAAGGAGTTTAGCGATGCCGGAGCCGAAATAACCAGCGATACAAAAAAAGTGTTCAGCTGCCCTGTAATACTAAAGGTTGAACCGCCTACACTACAGGAAATAGAAATGATGGCTCATCAGGGGTTACTTATTTCTGCCATACAGATAAAAACACAAAAGAAAGAATATTTTGAAGCTTTAGCATCAAAAAAAATAACCGGACTTGCATTTGAATTCATAAAGGACGAGGATGGTTCCTACCCTGCCGTAAAATCATTAAGTGAGATTGCAGGTACCGCTTCGGTACTTATCGCTTCAGAACTGATGATTAACCAAAAGATAGGGAAAGGCCTGCTTTTGGGGAACATAACTGGAGTACCGCCCACAGAGGTTGTTATTGTAGGTGCCGGTACTGTAGCCGAATATGCTGCCAGAACTGCACTGGGTCTTGGAGCCAACGTAAAAGTGTTTGATAATTCGATCACCAAACTTCGTAGGCTGCAAAACAATCTTAACCAAAGGATATTCACCTCTACCATACAGGAAAAGGTGCTGCTAAAAGCCTTAATGCGTTGTGATGTGGCTATTGGTGCTATGAGAGGTAAAAACCGTACACCTATTGTAGTTACCGAAAACATGGTGGAACGTATGAAAAAAGGAGCAGTGATTATTGATGTTTGTATTGACACCGGTGGTTGCTTTGAAACATCTGAAATAACAACTCACGAAAAGCCTACCTTTATAAAAAACAACGTAATTCACTATTGTGTACCTAATATACCGTCACGTTACTCTAAAACAGCTTCTATGTCTATTAGTAATATAATTACTCCGTTTTTACTGCAAATTGCTGAAGACGGTGGTATAGAAAGCTCTATAAGATGTAATTACGGACTTAAAAACGGGATTTACTTTTATCACGGACTGTTAACCAATCGCCCTGTTGCCGAATGGTTTAATATACCTTTTAGGGACATTAACCTTTTAATTTTTTAAAGAGTTTAACTACTCTGTCAAACAAACAATACAATTTTGCATACTCCCATTACCTTAATTATCACCGGACTAATAATTGGAACAGTAGGAACACTTATAGGAGCCGGAGGTGGTTTTATACTTGTACCCTTTTTACTTCTTTTCTATACTGAATTCCCTCCCGAGGTCGTTACGGCAATCTCAATAGCTGTAGTGGCTGTGAACTCTATTTCAGGCTCTATGGCCTATGCTAAATCCGGTAGAATTGATTATAAGGCAGGATTGGTTTTTGCAGTATTCACTATTCCGGGATCAATACTTGGGGTTTATACCGTTAAATACATTCCGCAGAATATATTTAAAATCATATTCGGTATTATGCTTATTGGACTTTCGGTATACCTTTTCTTTAAAAACAAGGCTATTATTTCCAATTCGGTTATCAGCTCAGAAAAAAAAGGATACAAACATACCGTACTAACCGATAAAAGCGGAACAACATACGAATACAGCTATAAGCAATCAATAGGTTCACTTATAAGTGTTGTGGTAGGTTACATCTCCCCTCTTTTAGGTATTGGCGGCGGAATAATACATGTACCTGCCATGGTAAACTGGCTAAAATTCCCTGTGCATATTGCTACAGCAACTTCACACTTCATATTGGCTATTATGGCTACCGTTAGTGTGATTACACATGCTGTAAATGGCACATACAACAATACCGATATTGTTTTAACTATAGTGTACTTATCACTGGGGGTTATACCAGGAGCTCAGCTTGGCGCTTATTTTTCCCATAAAATTAAAAGCCATACCATTATCAGGGCACTTGCTGTATGCCTTATTATAGTAGGAATAAGAATCCTTTTTTATGGTAAGCATTAGGGAGTATACATCTGCAGACAAACCCTGTCTAATAGAATTACTCAGACTAAACACCCCTCATTACTTTTCACCTGAGGAAGAACAGGATTTAATTGACTATTTGAATAATAGTATTTATAAATACTATGTACTTACTAAAAATGAAAACATTGTTGGCGCAGGAGGCATAAACCTTTCTGACGACCTTACTACAGGAATACTTTCATGGGATTTTTTCCATCCTGATTATCATGGACAGGGATTAGGTACTACCTTAACCCTTTTCAGAATCCAAAAAATAAAACAAATCAGTACGGTAACAACCGTGAGGGTTCGTACATCACAACTCACTTATAAGTTTTACGGAAAGTTTGGATTTAAAATTCGGGAAATCAGTAAAGACTACTGGGCAAAAGGTTTGGATTTATACCGAATGGAAAACAGTATCAACGATATTAAATAACTGTCGGCTTCCTGTTTTTATACAAATGCATTACATGAAACACCAGTACAATAAAAGCACCTACTAACAATCCTGTAAATAGGGAAAAGATAAAATTCCCTGCAATAATTAAAAACATACCTATAAGGCTATTTTCTGTTATCTCCCATCCCTGTGGTAAATAATCCCTGTGTAGAGAGGTGGTAAGTATTACAAATCTTTCAAACAATCTGCCCATATTCATTATGATGCCAAGAAACAACAGGAAATAAACACTTCTTCCTAATCTTTTGTTTAAAAGCAACAAAGGAATAAGGAGATGACCATTACTCATTAATAAGTAACTCCACCAATAAGGACCTGTAGCCCTGTTTATTAAAGCATACTCTTCGTTAGGGAATATCAATAACAGCAAATACGATAACAGTCCCATTACCGAATAACAAACAATTATCCATCGTAGAAAATTTATCGATTTTGTATAAATATCATCCCTTTTAAATATTGATTTATACAATACAAGAGCAATCACAATATAAAATAGCTCTTTTATAAAAATATTGTTTACTATATTTAGTATTACCTGTAAGGTGTTCATATTATTGAAATGAATTAGTAATATAATCTAAAATCAAGTGTTTTACAAAGAGCATAACGTTTTTCATGCAGTTCTTCCACTATATCTACTACGTCATCACTATCTTCAAAAAGGCTGAAAAATAATTTATCGAGATTAACACTACTAATACCGCTAAAGGGAAGTCCGTAACCCGATATGGCTTTAGCTCCTGTAATATCAAGAAAATACTGAGCCTCCTCTTCATCAAGATCCAATACTTTTGAGTTGGCGAAATGTATTACCTTCCCTTTCATCCTTCCTTCAAAAAGCTCGGCAATCTCCTCTATGCTGTAATAATATCCGTTAATACAAATATTGTTGGCCTGTCCCTGCATTACCAGGTAAATAATCTCATAGTTTTTAAAGTTATGATCGTCATACAGTAAAGCCTGCAGGCTCTCCTCCATTCCTTCTATAGTATCACAGTTTTTATAAATACTGGAAATCCCTTCAAAAGCCAACTGTTCCAAATTCCTAACCACTTCGGTACTTTCTGCCCTGTCTACATCGGTTACAGCCTCAAGGCAAAAAATGAAGTTTTCATAATCCATATAATCTATTCTAAATAATGCATGGCAAATGTAATATTTGTGTTTTAAAATCACATTTTTGATGCTCTTATATTGTGTTAGTAATCATAAAATAGACACCAATTGTTTACCAATAAACAGAAAACCATTACTTTCGCGCAAAAATTATATTACCCGGTGGCAAGCAATCCTACAGACAGAATTACCTATTTCCCTGAAAGCCTGATAAATTCTATTGATTTACCGGAACGCTTCACCTTTCCTTTTTACTACGAGCCACACGAGTTAACAAAAATAGCGGCAGAAGAACTGCAATACTATTTAGAAACTCAAACCGAACTGGATCACAACTTTGGTTTGGATGAGAATCAAGACGGAATTGTTATTGGGAAAATGTTTGGAGTATTAGTAGTAAAAGACACAAATGGAAAACTGGGCTACCTGTCGGCTTTTTCAGGTAAACTTGCCGGATCTAATGAGCATCCTAAATTTGTTCCTCCTGTTTTTGATATGCTTATGGAAAATAGTTTTTTCCTGAAGGAGCAGTATATTCTTAACAGCATTAACGACAGGGTTAAAGAAATTGAAGCCGATAGTCATTACATCTCCCTCAAACAAAAACTACAGAAATATAATTTAGCTTCTGATAAAGAGATAAATGACTTTAAACAAATTTTAAAAGCCAACAAACAGGATCGTAAAAAACAGCGCCAGGAACAAAAAAATATCCTGAGTGGTGAAGATTATGCCGAGTTTGAGGCTTTCATGATAAAACACAGTCTACACGATAAGCATCAGCTTAACGTATTAATAAATAAATGGCAGGAAAGCATTGATGAAGTTAAACAACAGCTTGCCGAATACGAAAACACTATTGAAAGCTTAAAGAAAGAGCGAAAGGAAAAATCGTCTGCATTGCAACAACAGCTTTTTGAACAATATGTATTTTTAAATAAAGACAGAGAAAACAAAAGCCTTCATGCCATATTTAAGGATACGGTATTTGGAAAACCTCCCGCTGCAGCCGGAGAATGTGCCACCCCTAAGCTATTGCAATATGCTTTTAAACACGGTTTCCAACCGATAGCTATGGCTGAATTTTGGTGGGGAACGCCTCCAAAGTCGGAAATAAGGCAGCACAAACAATACTACCCTGCCTGTACCGGTAAATGTAAACCTATATTGGAACATATGCTAAAAGGCACTCCTGTAGATGATAACCCGTTATTAATCAATCAGGGAGAGGACAAAAAACTGGAAATTATTTTTGAGGACGATTACCTTATCGTGGTAAACAAACCTGCCGAGTTGCTTTCGGTTCCCGGTATTGTAATTCAGGACTCGGTTTATACAAGGCTTCAGGCAATGTGGGGAAATATCGAGCCTTTAATTATTCACAGGTTGGATATGGCAACTTCAGGCTTACTGGTAGTAGCAAAGACCAAAGAAACTCATAAAGACATACAAAAACAGTTTTTAAGACGTACTGTAAACAAACGCTATACAGCATTACTGGCGGGAACATTTGCCGAAAATGAGGGCGAAATAAGCCTGCCGTTACGTGGTGACCTTGATAACAGACCCCGACAATTAGTTTGCTTTGAACACGGTAAAAAAGCGGTAACCAAATGGAAAACTGTAGCGAAAAATGAAACTACTACCAAAGTTCATTTTTGGCCACTTACTGGTCGTACGCATCAGTTACGCATGCATTCGGCACACGAACAGGGACTAAATGCTCCTATTGTAGGTGATGACCTGTATGGTACATCTGCCGAAAGGCTACATCTGCATGCTGCCTATTTAGAATTTATACATCCGGCAACTCAGGAAAAAATGAGTTTTGAAGCTCCCGAAGAGTTTTAATTATTTTATATCATTTTGTTTTTTCAGTTTATTCATTTTACTAACTTAAATAATTCATACCGAATTAGAAAGAGTTTTGATGAAGTAAATTGATAATATAATAAGGTGTCAGTTTTTCCCTAAAGATTTTTAAAGATTGGAGGCTCAGAATTTGTAATCGACCACCTAATCCATATTTTGAAATTTTCGGGAATATAAAATGTAAGATTTCATAGCGTTTCTCATATTTAGACAGGACTGACTGTAATTTATAGCAGTCCAAATGCTGATGTGTTTCCATATTTTATTGCGGGAATTTTAATATGATTTTTTTTTCCTTCTATAGTAATATAACTTTCTAAGTACCAGAATGAAATTCCCATTTGAGTTTTATCAAAAGTTAAAATTGGAGAGTTTAGTTCTGTGTTTTCGGTTTCCCACTCAAAATCTACTTCAACTCCAATTTTTATAAATTTGTCATCTATTTTTACAAAGAAATCTTTTTTGTCACGAGGTTTATAATTTAGGCTCATTTTCCCTTTTGTTTTCCCATTCTTAATTACAACTTGACTCAAACATAATTCTTCAAAATCAATTAGATTTACCTTATCTAACGAAAATTTTTTCCCTATACTATTAATTGGTTTATTATGTAGACTTGAAAATAATTCAGCATCTTCTTTAAGAACACCTAAAACAATCTTATTTACTGATGTTAATTTTAAATTTGAATGTGTAGTTTTTATTTTAAAAAAACCAATAGGAATATTTACAGCTTCATGATTACTTATAATCACTAAAGAAACATTTTCTAAACTACAAACATATTCTTTTATGTCTTCAGAAAAATCTATTTTTGAGATAATTATTAGGCTCTCAAATTTTAAATCTTTTAAAACATTTTTAAAGTATTCAATATTTGTAGCGCAATCTTGAGGGATTAATTTAACTATTATTACCTCTTCTTTAAAGTTGTTTTTAATTGTAAATTCTGCATTATTTGAATTATTAGATCTAGCTAAAGGATTAATTGAAATTATATATTCCTGATTTATAGAAACTTTTAGCAATTCATATACATATTCAAAGAAGTTCGTCGCCATTATCGATTCATGCGAACGAAGTTCAAATAAAAAATTAGGTGGATTATAATGTATTAATTCACCAGATTCATTCTTTCGAAGAAATTCTATTTGCAAACCATTCCATACAAATTGATGTTTATAGTATATATCTAGTTGTACCTTATTCGAAAAATAAATTGGTGCTTCAAGAATGTTAGCTTTCCAAAAAATATTTAACCCTAATTGAGAAAATAAAAATTCGGCGGCTTTCTTTGAAGTCTCTAAAAAATCAACATTGCCGTATTTTGAATGCTCAACAACTATTTTGTTCCTAATAAAGCGAAATGTTTCATCATCTCTTCCTTCAAACTGTGAACTTATAGATAATTTGTTATTTCGTTCTTCGTTGCTTAGCGATTCGTGTTTTGTTGCATCTGCTATGTCAACGATAACATTGTATTCCTGAGAATTTTTATTAGTTCTAACAGATTTTCTTCCAGCGATTTCTGGAAAATGACTTAATCGAACTGCTAAATCTTCTGCCATTGTAATGAAATCAGAAATATCTGAATCAACTGAAATTTGATTTGTCAATTCAGAGTTTAACCTCTCCCATGGACGAATGATACTAGTTGCAAATCTTAAATTTAAGTTCATATCTTTCATGATTAGTTTGTGGGGCTTCTTAGTCTTTGCTAATTTATAGCATATATCTGGCTTTTCACAGATGTATATGTGTAATGTATCACTATGTTATACAATACTAAACAAAAAAATAAAATCTTGATTATGGTTTTAAGTAAACGGAGTTAAATTAGAAAAGGTATAAAAACAAAAAAGCTTCAGTGAAAACTGAAGCTTTTTAAAGGTTGTGGGCGATGAGGGATTCGAACCCCCGACCCCCTCGGTGTAAACGAGGTGCTCTGAACCAACTGAGCTAATCGCCCGCTATATCTGCAATTGCAACCGTAATCAGTTCCTTATTGCGAGTGCAAATATACGCTTAGTATTTGTATTTGCAAGTGTTTTTGAAAAATATTTTAAAGTTTTTTTATGTCTTTCAAAAGCACCTTCTTTTCAAAATTCACTACCTCAATCTCAATAGGCTCATTATTAGCATTTCTACCTTCAATGATATAAATTTTACCTCCTTTATAAGGAGTCTTACTTCTTGAAAAATCTACATCACCAAACTCGGTAGTTTTCTCTACATCCTCCATAGTAACCCAGTTTTGGTCTAATTTTTCCTGGGCCTCGTCAGACACATTAAAGCTTTTACTCCTAATATCTTTTAGAACCCTGCAATTTGGGAGATAACAAAAGTCGGCATCTTTTTTCTTTAAAAAGAATACTAAAAATATACACCCTAAAAGGGCTCCGAATAAAAAGTATGCTAAACGGTATTTAAATTTCATTTTTTAATTTTTTGTAAAAGTAATTAAAAACGGTGGCTTAAATCTCCTCCAGCTTTCTTCTTTTTCTTTCGGCACCAATAAGGTTAAGCTCACGTGTGGTTTGCCCAGCTACCGATGTATTTTCCTCTGCTCTTCTTATAAGGTACGGCATAACATCCCTTACAGGACCAAACGGAAGGTATTTAGTAACATTATAATCATTAGCAGCAAGATTAAAGCTAATGTTATCACTCATACCATATAACTGTCCAAAAAATACTTTACCATCATTTTTAGCAATGCCCTTCTCTTCCATAAGTTGCATAAGCTTGTAAGAACTGTCCTCGTTATGAGTTCCGGCAAAAATTGCCATAGTATCTATATGGTCTACCATGTACTGTATAGCAGCATCATAGTTTTCATCTGTAGCTTTTTTAGACGGACAAATAGGTGACTGGTAACCTTTCTCCTCTGCCCTTTTGTTTTCTTTTTCCATGTAGGCTCCCCTCACTACTTTCATCCCAATATGAAATCCTTCTTCCTTAGCCTGTGCATGCAATTTTTGAAGATACTCCAGTCTGTCCCAACGATACATTTGTAACGTGTTATAAACTATAGCTTTCTCCTTGTTGTATTTACGCATCATCTCGGCAACAAGATCATCGGCTGCATCCTGCATCCAGCTTTCTTCAGCATCAATAAGCAGTGCCACATCCATTTCATGAGCCGTTTTACAAACTTTTTCAAAACGCTCTATAACCCTGTTCCATTCTGCAGTTTCAGTTTCGTTAAGTGATTTGCCCTCTCCCAGTTTTTGGTAAAGTTCAAAACGCCCGAAACCTGTTGGCTTGAATACCGCAAAAGGTATCGCTGCCCTTTCTTTTGCAAAAACAATAGTTTTTAAGGTTTTATTGAGTGCGTTATCAAATTCCGACTCATCTTCTTTTGCTTCTACCGAGTAGTCAAGTACCGATGTTACACCTTTAGTAAACATCTTGTCTACCACAGGAAGGCAATCTTCCTCATTTGTACCTCCGCAAAAATGATCAAATACCGTAGCCCTGATAAGGCCTTCTACAGGTAAATGTACTTTTAATGCAAAATTTGTTACTGCTGTTCCTATCTTTACAAGAGGCTCAGAAGCTATCATCTTAAAAAGGAAATAAGCCCTGTCAAGTTCTGTATCACTTTTAAGGGAAAATGCAACTGCTGTGTTGTTGAAGATTTTTTCCATTGCGTTAAAAAATTTGTGCAAATATAAATACACTACAATCAATATTTAATAATATAAAATAGTTTATTTTGCGATATATTTAAATTTGTTCGTTATGCAGGCTATTCAAACCCCACATTATCCTATACTTTTTAATAACGATTGTTACTCTTTTTTACAGGAAACCATAACTTCCGATAAATATTCGAAGGTATTTGTGGTTGCCGACAGTAACACTTCTCAGCTTTGCCTGCCTAACTTCTTGGCACAACTGGCTACCGAAGTGGAAATAGAGATACTGGAAATTGATGCCGGCGAAATAAACAAAACTATTGAAACCTGTACCCAGTTATGGTATGCTCTTACCGAAATGGGCGGCGATAGGAAAAGCATAATGATAAATGTAGGTGGCGGAATGATTACCGATTTAGGCGGATTTGTTTCGTCTACCTTTAAACGAGGTATCGACTTTATTAATGTGCCTACTTCCCTATTGTCTATGGTTGATGCTTCTGTTGGCGGTAAAACCGGTGTAGACCTTGGCTCTCTCAAAAATCAGGTGGGTGTTATTAGTAATCCTATAGCGGTACTTATGGATATTAATTACCTTGGTACACTACCGCAAAACGAAATGCGCGCCGGACTGGCAGAGATGCTAAAACACGGACTTATTTGTGATAAAACTTACTGGGAAAAATTTCTTGACCTTAACGAACTAACTACAGACGACCTTCAGCAGCTTATATATGAGTCGGTAATTATAAAAAATAATGTCGTAACTCAAGACCCTACCGAAAAAGGATTACGTAAAATATTAAACTTCGGTCACACAATTGGACACGCCATAGAATCGTACCATCTCGACACCGAAGAAAAAACAACATTACTTCATGGCGAAGCCATAGCTATAGGTATAGTAATGGAAAGTTATATATCATTTAAAAAAGATTTATTAACTTTAAATGAATATACTCAAATAAAAGAAGTAATAACTTCAATATTCGGGAAAACAGAATTTGACCAAACCGACATTGAAAACATCATGAAACTCCTGTCTCATGATAAAAAAAGTGAATTTGGAGAGGTACTTTTTGTAGTGCTAAACGGTATTGGTAAAGCATCGTTTAATGAGCCTGTAAACAACGAGCTTATAACCGAAGCTTTTCACGACTATTTAGCATAACATTTTTTTAAGAAATTGTTTTTAAATACGAATGATTATTTTTTACATTTGCGCCGATGAAAAAATACCTACACATAGTTTTTAAAGCAGTAACCATAAGGGATAACAACGTGTTGTCTACTATGCGTATTTTATGGCTTTTAACGAAAAAAAGTGCAGGTATGCCAATATATTTTAACAAAAATATTCACAAAAGTTTAGAAATAATGTACGCTAATTTAAGAGTTTGAAAACAGATTATCACTTTAAGTTTTTCTTAATTTTATAATCAGTCAAACTCACTAATAGTATGAACACAAAATATTTCGATTTAATAAATCAGACTTTTTATTTCCCTCAGGAAGAATTTACCCTAAATAAAGACAACCTTTTATTCCACAACATCGATTTGATGAAGCTTGTGGAACAATATGGTTCTCCATTAAAATTTACCTACTTACCTCAAATTTCTAATAATATCCAGAAAGCAAAAGGATGGTTTAGAAATGCAATGGAAAAACATAAGTATGAAGGTAAATACTACTATTGTTATTGTACAAAAAGCTCTCACTTTGAATATGTGATGAATGAGGCTTTTAAAAACAATATCCATGTAGAGACATCATCTGCTTTTGATATTAACATAGTTGAGAAACTATTAGAGAGCGGAAAAATAAACAAGAATACCTTTGTGATATGTAACGGTTTTAAAAGAGACCAGTACATAGATAACATAGCAAGGCTTATTAATAACGGGCATAACAAAACTATTCCTATTATAGATAACTATGAGGAACTTGACCTGTTACAGGAAAAAATTAACGGTAAGTTTAAAATAGGTATACGTATTGCTGCTGAGGAAGAGCCTAAATTTGAATTCTATACCTCTCGTTTAGGTATAGGTTACAGGAATATTGTACCTTTTTACAGAAAACAAATTCAGGAGAACAAGAATTTGGAGCTTAAAATGCTTCACTTCTTTATCAACACAGGTATAAGGGATACGTCTTACTACTGGAATGAGCTTTTAAAATGTTTAAAAGTATACATAAGCCTTAAAAAAGAGTGCCCTAGCCTTGACAGCCTTAATATTGGTGGTGGTTTCCCTATCAAAAACTCACTGGCGTTTGAATACGACTACCAGTACATGATAGACGAGATACTAAATCAAATTAAAATTGCCTGCGAAGAAGCTGAAGTAGATGTACCAAACATTTTTACAGAATTCGGTTCGTTTACTGTAGGTGAAAGCGCCGGAGCAATTTATCAGGTACTTTACCAAAAGCAACAAAACGACAGGGAAAAATGGAATATGATTGACTCATCTTTCATCACTACCCTTCCGGATACATGGGCAATAAACAAGCGTTTCATTATGCTTGCTGTGAACCGTTGGAACGACCAGTATGAAAGAGTACTTTTAGGAGGAATGACATGTGACAGTGATGATTATTACAATTCTGAACAAAACATGAACGCTATTTACCTACCTAAGTATAATAAAGAAAAACCTTTGTATATTGGTTTCTTTAATACTGGTGCTTATCAGGAAACAATTGGCGGGTACGGCGGATTACACCACTGCCTTATCCCACAGCCAAAACACATACTGATAGACAGGGATGAAAACGGAATTTTAGCGACCGAAGTATTTTCTGAGCAACAGGACGCAGAAGATGTTCTAAAAATATTAGGTTACGATAAAAAATAATTTATTTTTGAGTTTTTTAAAAAACATACATAAACAGATTTAAAATGAACAAAGGACCAATTAGCCAGTTTATTGAAAAGTACTATCTGCACTTCAATTCGGCTGCATTAGTAGACGCTGCCAAAGCTTATGAAGAGCAACTTAACGGTGGTGCTAAAATGATGGTGACACTTGCAGGTGCTATGAGTACAGCGGAACTTGGAAAAATTTTCGCCGAAATGATTCGTCAGGATAAAGTACAAATCATTTCTTGTACAGGGGCTAACCTTGAAGAAGATATTATGAATCTTGTAGCTCACTCTCACTACGAGAGAGTACCTAATTATAGAGATCTAACTCCACAACAGGAATGGGATTTACTGGAGCGCGGACTTAACCGTGTTACAGATACCTGTATCCCTGAACATGAAGCTTTCAGAAGGCTACAAAAACACATATACCAAATATGGAAAGATGCAGATGATAAGGGTGAAAGATATTTCCCTCATGAGTTTATGTATAAAATGCTTCTTTCCGGTGTTCTTGAAGAGTACTATGAAATAGACCTTAAAGACAGTTGGATGTATGCTGCTGCAGAAAAGAATTTACCAATAGTAGTACCTGGATGGGAAGACAGTACAATGGGTAACATTTTTGCTTCATACGTGATTAAAGGGGAGCTTAAAGCTACAACTATGAAATCAGGTATTGAGTACATGACTTTCCTTGCTGACTGGTATTCTAAAAACAGTGATAACGGTGTAGGTTTCTTTCAAATTGGTGGTGGTATTGCGGGTGACTTCCCTATTTGTGTTGTACCGATGCTTTACCAGGATATGGAAATGCACGATGTTCCTTTCTGGAGCTACTTCTGTCAGATATCAGACTCTACAACAAGTTACGGTTCGTACTCTGGAGCTGTTCCAAATGAAAAGATTACCTGGGGTAAACTGGACATAAACACACCTAAGTTTATTATAGAATCAGATGCAACAATTGTTGCCCCTCTAATTTTTGCTTACCTGTTAGATTTATAATATCATTTTATGAAAAGAGTTATTGTTGATTACGCCAAATTAACTAATGAAATTTTAACCCTTTTGGTGGATAAATTTCCTGACGGATATGACGATTCTGATATCATCCGTTTTAAAAATGCAAAAAACGAAACTATCGAAGCGGTAGAAGTACGTACAGAAGATACTATTTATCTTGTAAAAGTTAGTACTAAGCTTGCTGATAGGATTGAAAACTACGAAGATGACGATATGGATTCTGACGGTGGTGATGATCTTGATGCATTAAAAGATCTTGAAATCGCTAATAATAATGACGATGACGACGATGATGATGACAGCGATAATGATACTAATGATGACGAGGAGGAAGAAGAATAGTAATCCGGTAATCATATAAAATATTAAAGAACTCTTAACAGAGTTCTTTTTTTTTGCCCAATATCCTATTTTAGTGGAAATTCAACGACCATGAAAAAAACAGTATTAGTATTTATATCCGTTATGTCTTTATTTGTCTCCTGTAAAGAAGAAACAAAAGAAGAAGTTATTATACCTGAAGAAAAAGCAGAAAAAAATGTAGCCGAAACACCTACATACGAAAAAATGTGCTTTTTACAAGTAACCGAAAGTAAACCTGAATATACTCCTAATAAAGTGATTAGGGATAGTATCGTATTTGAAATTGAAAGAAAAGGCGATAGTGTTAGCGGAATTTTTAACTGGCTACCTGCCGAAAAAGATAAGAAACTAAGCACCTTTAAAGGTGTTCTTACCGGAAAAACCGGCAACGCCATTGCTAATTATTCGGCTGAAGGTATGAATTACAAAGAAGAACTGGTATTTACCCTTGGTGAAGATCAGGTTTCTATAATATATGGCGAGATGGTTCAGGGAGACGACGGGATTTGGAAATACAAAAGTAAGGAGGCCTCCTCTACCCAAAAATTATCTAAAGTTGACTGTAAGTAAAAAAGCCCTTTTCGGGCTTTTTTTTATTCTAAATATCTTTCTTTAAATACTTTCATATGATGATACTGATGGGCGGTTATTAAAAAACCTAATGCTCTAACCGATACCTCGTGACCGGAAGCTTCACCCCTTCTCAATAATTGTTCCTGAGAAAAAGACTTAAACATCACTAATGAAGACTGCCTTACTAAAGCCAACTCGGTAAGTATATCCTGCAAGCTTCTGTTTTCAGCATCAGTATTACTCACGTAGTCATTTTCATCAAACCCCGGTAACGGAGTCTTGTCATTTCTGGAAATTCGTAATGCCCTGTAAGCAAAAATACGCTCGGTATCAATAACATGCTGAATAATTTCCTTAATGGTCCATTTACCCTCTGCATACCTGTACCCATGTCTATCCATAGGGATATCCTGTATAAAATGAACAAATTCATGAACACTTACTTCAAGCCATTCGGTTAAAGTATAAGTATCGTCTACATTAGGCAAATAGGTTTCACAATACGGAGCATACTCAGTATTTGATAATTCTGTTATTTTCATATTTAAAATTTAGGCAGAGTTTCTGCTGGCATTAATATTTCCAAAAAGGGAACGGGTTACAATTTTTTCATAAACATCCAGCATATCATCTTTCTCTTCTCCGTTTTTCATTAACCTGATTTTATGCAGGGCATATTGCTGAATGGTTAACAAAGGTAACACAATATGTTCTCTCATTTTAATGGAAGCCTTACCGTCAGGATAATTTTCCATTAATTCATTAAATCCTGAAATTTTAAGCAACAGCCTGTTGGTTTCCAAAAACTCATCGTGAATAATATCCCAAAACGAACCAAACTCTTTATCCTCTCTCATATAAGCCGTTAACGGGAAAAACGATTTGGATAACGACATCATACTGTTTTCAATAAGTGTCCTGAAAAACAACGAGTTTTCATACAGGTCTTCTACCTCATTCCATTTACCGTGTTTTTCCATTTTACTAAGTGCATAACCTACACCATAAAATCCGGGTACGTTTTGCTTTAACTGGCTCCAAGATCCCACAAACGGTATAGCCCTCAAATCATTAAAGTCCAATTCGGCAGTTTTATTTCTTTTTGAAGGCCTACTACCTATATTGGTTTTCGCGTAATAGTTAAGCGTGCTCATTTTTTCCAGATACGGCAAAAACTTAGGGTGTGCCTTAAATTCTGAATATTTTTCAAAACTCAGCTTGGCCAGCTCATCAAACACTTGGCGCTGCTGTGCTGTAAGTTGCTTCTTATCTTTATTAAACACACCATTTGTAACACCGGCACTCAACAGGTTTTCTAAATTAAACCTACACGAATCAAGCGTACCGAAATTAGAACTTATGGTTTGCCCCTGTATAGTTATCTGTATCTCATTGTTTTCAATAGATTCACCCAATGAGGCATAAAACTTATGGGTTTTTCCGCCACCTCTTGCCGGTGGTCCGCCACGACCGTCAAAAAATATCACTTTGATTCCATATTCACGGGCTACAGCGGTAAGATTTTCTTTTGCAGTATAAATACTCCAGTTTGCCATTAGGTAACCACCGTCTTTAGTTCCGTCAGAAAAACCAAGCATAATGGTTTGCCTGTTACCTCTGGCTTTAAGATGAGTGGCATACCTTTCGTTTTCATACAATTTTCGCATTGCCTCTCCTGCTTCTTTCAAATCGTCTACCGTTTCAAAAAGCGGAACAATATCTACCGATGGCTCATCCCACCCTAAAAGCCCGAACAGAGTAAGCAGTTCCAGTACATTATGAGCATTTTCGTTATTACTTATAATATAGCGGTTTGCCCCCTGTTCTCCGTTTCTTTCCTGTATGGTTCGCATTGCCAGTATAGACTCCAGCGTTAACCTTGTATTATCGTCTTTAAAATCTTCAGTATTAATATTTCCTTTTAAGCTTAACAAAGCATTAAGCTTAGCTTTTTCATCCAAGTCCCTATACTCATTAGCAAGATTTGTATTATTCTGACTGTCCAGATTTGACAATACCGCCTGTACTACTTTATCATGAATACGGCTGTTTTGCCTGATATCTAAAGTAGCAAAATGGAATCCGAAAAGATTCACCTTATTGATAAGCTTTTCAATCTCGTCAAGATACAGGGACTGATGGTGTTCAACTACCCTGTTCTTAATTTCGTGTAAAAGTGTTTTTAGCTCTTCTAAATCAATATACAGTTCGCCCTGTGAGTAGAAAACCGAACGATACAATTTTTGCTCAATTTCTATAACTAAAGGCTCAACCCCCGGAAATGTTAGCTTACGCCTCATTCTCCTTATATCATTATAATAACATTTAAGTATAGAGGTACGAAGTCTTCCTGCAACATCAAGGGTAATATCGGTCGTTACAAACGGGTTACCGTCCCTGTCACCTCCCGGCCAGAAACCGAAAGACATAACCGGATGTGCCGGATGTTCACCATTATATATAGTATCCTGAATATAGAAAGCCATTTCGCCTGCCGTTTTGTAAAATACATTTTCAAGATACCATATAAGGCTAACAGCCTCATCAAACGGAGTTGGCTTTTCTTTTTTAATAAAAGGTGTTTTACCTAACTGCGCTAACAGGGTTTTAATTTCAGGCAAATCATTCCTTTTAATAGCCTCGGTTAAATCAGTTATAATACCAAGTACATTTCCCGGATAAAACTGTGTAGGGTGTGCCGTAAGCACGGTTCTGATTTGGAATTCATCTAAAAACTTCCTCAGTTCATCAATTATGCCCTGATTGTCGGCCTTATTCCGTATATCTCTTAAAGATCCCGTCCCTTCCATATTATGTAAGGATACGAAAGCGGCATCTTCAATAGCGTCAAACAGTACTACCTGTCGCTCTACATATTGTATAAAGCGAAACATCAGGTCTATTTTTTCCTGTTCAGTACTATCCTGCTGGTATTTTTCAATAAAACTGTCGAATATTTGTTGCGGACTCTTGTTTTGGGTAAACCCCTCTTCACATACATCTGTAAAAAGCGGCAGTAACACCCCCGTATTGTCTATGTCGTCAAAAGGAAGTGTCATGAAAATACTGTTAAACAACTGGTATTTAAGCTCCACATTTTCCTTAAAACGTTCAATTTTTGTGGCTGGGTACATGCTTATTATTTTTACACTGAATTTAATAAAAAAACCCTTATGCTATTCACATAAGGGTTATAAACTTTTTATAAAAAATCTTACAGATCTTTGAAGATTGTATGCATTAACCTTTTCTTGTCGTTAATGCTTTCTTCAAGTGATATCATAGTTTCAGTTCTGTAAACTCCTTCAATATCATCAATCATGAAGATTACTTCTTTAGCGTGCTTAGTATCTCTTGCTCTTATTTTACAAAAGATGTTAAACTTACCTGTAGTAACGTGTGCAACAGTTACAAAAGGTATTTCATTGATTCTCTCAAGAACAAATTTAGTTTGAGAAGTGTTATGAAGGAATACACCAACATAAGCAATGAATGAATATCCAAGTTTTTCGTAATCTAAAGTAAGAGAAGAACCCTGGATGATTCCTGCATCTTCCATTTTTTTAACCCTTACGTGAACGGTACCGGCAGATATAAGCAATTTTTTAGCAATATCTGTAAAAGGAACCCTTGTATTGTCAATCAGCATATCTAATATCTGGTGATCAACTTCATCTAAACGAAACTTGCTCATAAGCGTAACTTTTTTTATTATTTAGGTATATATATTTATTAAAAATGCATTACAAAAAAATTAATTTATTTTCAATAAAAAAAGAATATTGTTATTTTTTTTCTATTCCATTAACAAATTCTCTGTTTTTACCTATCATAAAGTCTGCTTTTTGTTCACTTTTTAGCAAATTACTACCATCGCTGTTATAGAAAAGTTCACCTTCGCAATCATACTCTATATGACCGTAAAAATCATCAAGTTCCCCTATTTCCTTAACAAAAGCTTCGAAAATTACAGATTTATCAATAAGTACTTCTTTGTAATGAGATGCAAAATTCGTGATTATTTCTTTATTTTCATAATTTATTTTGACATTTTTATACATCATATCAAAAAATATTACTCTATTTTGAGGAATTCTAAAATATTCTTCGCTTTTGTTAATAGCTATAACGTTTTCGTAAATAGCATAAAATCCTGATAATATTGCGAAAAATATAAATTTTCGTGTTTTTTCTCTTAAATAGTCATTTGGATAATGACCTGCTTCAAAGAGAATTGTAGGAACCCCCTGTGACATAAACATATCACCTATACAGTTAATGTTAAATCCGTCGTCAAAACGCCCTACCTGCCCCGGTATAAATTGCTGCAGGGTATTATTCATAGCCGCTATTACATTAATAGCCGTTTGTCTTGGTTCGTTTATCTCTCTTTCTTCGTTATAAGAAGGCGCCAGAAACGAAACCGTAGCCGGTTTTACATCTCCATTCTCCCCTAAACCAAAAATAGTACGCTGATCATGCATATTATAAGCAAAATCAGGCTTAAATTCCTCAAAAGCCTGCCTAAGCACCTTGCTTTCCGGTTGCGTAAGGCCAACTGAATCTCTGTTAAGATCAACCTCATTAGCATTAGGGCGTGTATACAAGGCAGCACCGTCAGGATTAACTATAGGTAGTATATAATAGGTAAAATGCTCCCTAAAAGTAAACGCAACCTCATTATCGCTTTTAAGGAAATTTAAAAAGTCGAACACCGCCTTTGTAGTCGTTGACTCATTTCCGTGCATTTGCGACCATAAAAACACCTTGATTTTACCACTACCTGCTTTTATACTATATATAGGTTTCCCCATTACAGATGTCCCTACAGTACCAATTTCAAAATCGGTTTTTAAGTCAATAAGTATTGGCTCTATATCCTCGTTTGTTATATACCTGCCGTGTAGTTTGTTGTTTAAGTAAGTATTGTAAATTCCTTCAAAATCCATCATTAACTATTTAAGATTACAAAAGTAAACATCTTAGTTTTTACAATTGTAAACAAAAAAAGTAATCTTATAGATTACATTTGTAAACACCTTTAACTTATAGTGTTAATTATGTTTAACATTACTCCTATCAAGTATTGTAAATTATTATAAATCAGATATTTTGATATAATTATATAAACTAGAGGTTGACATGTTTATACTGTATTTATATACTATTTGTGTATCTCAAAAGTATTGTTTACATTTGTAAAACATTACAAAACCAACACTTGTTTACAATGATAAACACAGATGATTTCATAAAAAGACTGGAAAACATACTTGATTATTACAATATATCGGCTTCTGTATTTGCCGATAAAATTGGGGTACAACGTTCCAGTTTATCTCATCTCCTTTCCGGCAGAAATAAACCCAGTCTTGATTTTGTATTAAGGGTTACCGATAATTTTCCTGATGTAGATTTGTATTGGTTACTCAATGGAAAAGGTACATTTCCTAAAAGTGAAACTCCGGCACCGGAAGTAAACATACCGTCCCCTTCTCCGGTTTACATTGAACAACAAACAGAAAATAATAATGTTGGTGATTTGTTTTCTGAAAAAACGGAGACAGATATACCTCAGTCAGAAAATGAAGAATTTGAAGAAAAAAATAATTTTGAGGAGAATACGGAAGTTGTGAATCAAGCTCCTGAAAAGACTGAAACTCCTGCTAACCCTGCTCCTCCTATAGATACAATTGTAAATTATAACAGTGATGTGGAACAGGTAGTTATTTTTTACAAAGACGGTACTTTTAAAAACTACAAACCCAGAAAATAAAGAAACCCCATAATTTAAAAAAAATTACGGGGTTCATTAACCAATAAAACAAACACAAATTTATTTTCTCCCATAAAGCAGTCTCTTCCCGGCTACTTAAATTTATTTAATATTATTTTTATTGGTGTATTATAAAATTACTTCTATTAAATGTTAAACAGGTATAATTTTAAGTTAAACTATTCTTAATCATTTTTATAGCTGTTTTCGGGTACATACCCTGTTACTCCTTTATAATGCAACTCCAGTATTTTAAAGTCTTCTTCCTTATTCCCTGTCGGGTAAAACGGTTCAGCTATTTTTACTTCTTTCTTCCCATAATCAAAAGCAATTGCCAGTATGGGTACTTCTGCCGCTAATGCTATATAATAAAACCCTGTTTTCCAAGTATCTACTTTTTTCCTGGTCCCTTCGGGAGCTATTGCAAGCCTGAATACTTCACGGTTTTTAAATATATTTGCTATCGCCTCAACCTTATTTTCATTCTTTTTCCTGTCGAGAGGTGCACCACCCATCCATCTGAACCATGCCCCGAAAGGAAACACAAATAGTTCTTTTTTAGCAACATAGTGCATTTCCAGCCCTATACTCCCTCTGGCAAATACTCCAATAACAAAGTCCATCCAGCTGGTATGTGGTACTACTATCATTACGCACTTTTTAACCTCGGGTGAAATCAAACCGTTTAAGCGCCATCCCATTAGCCTGAAAAATATAAATTGGTATATTTTTTTCATAATTATTTAAAAATGCTGGGGTAAAAATACTATATATTTACAGTTACGAAACACATTACCATGTTTAAGAGATTTCTCAGTTACTTTATTCCCATAAATATTTACAAACGAAATTCCGGTATAAGCACCACTCTTGAAGTGACCTGGAATAACGGACAGCTTGTACTCGACTCTAAAAGAACTAATTACTCCTACGGCAGCCTGCAACGTATTTTAAGGAAAGGATTACAATATATAGGTTTTGAAAGAATAAGAGCTTTTGAGAATATTTTAGTGCTTGGTGTAGCGGGTGGCAGTGTAATAAAAACACTGGTAAATGAGATACAGTTTAAAGGAAAAATAACGGGTGTTGAACTGGATCCTGAAGTGATTGAAATAGCAAATACCTACTTTGGCCTTGCCGATACTCCGGGGGCAACTATTGTAAACGATGATGCTTTTGAGTTTGTACTGAAAACAAAAGAAAAGTATGATTTAATAATAATAGATATCTTTCAGGATACGGTTATGCCAAACTTTTTGTTTGAAGAGTTTTTTATAAACCGAATTAACTTTTTACTTAATGTAAATGGATTTATACTGTTTAATACCATGACATTATCAAAAAAAGATAAAGAGCGAAATGAAGCGTACCGCTCCTGTTTTAATAAAAATTACTCGGTAAGGATGTACCCAAAAGTAGAAGACCACAACGAACTCTTTACCATAAAAAAACTGGGATAGTAATATGGATTTTCCACAATATAAATCAGAAATAAACAACAACGGATTTGCAGTAATTGATGCAGTTTACTCACAGGATGAGATAGACCAAATTGCAGAAATTATTGACCGTACCGATAGTGACAGTGCTACCTTCCGAAAATCAAAAGACCTTTTTGCCATAAGGCAGTTTTTAAAGGAAGTACCAAATGTAACCGAAGTGCTATTTAACCAAAAACTAAAAAATGTAATCAACAGTGTTTTTGGTGAAGACTACTTCCCTATTAAATCCATTTACTTTGATAAACCCGGTAACTCAAACTGGTTTGTGGCCTATCATCAGGATTTAACCATATCAGTAAATCAAAAGGCTGAAATTGAAAATTACGGTCCATGGACTGTAAAGCAAAATCAGTTTGCCGTACAGCCTCCTGTGGAAGTTCTGGAAAATATTTTTACCATCCGTATTCATCTTGATGATACCGATG
This sequence comes from Flavobacterium beibuense F44-8, assembly GCF_000769915.1. Lineage (GTDB taxonomy): Bacteria > Bacteroidota > Bacteroidia > Flavobacteriales > Flavobacteriaceae > Flavobacterium > Flavobacterium beibuense. Next base: position 33,657 of record NZ_JRLV01000003.1, on the reverse strand, counting down.
AAAATAACGGAGCATTAAAAGTAGTCCCAAAATCGCATCTCAAAAAGATTTATCGTCCTGAAACTATTGACTGGAACAAAGAAACTGAGGTTAGCTGTAACGTACCAAAAGGGGGTATAATGATAATGAAACCGCTACTGTTGCATAGTTCGGCAAGAACTGTAAACAACATTAACAGAAGGGTTATCCATATAGAATTCAGTAGTTTACAATTGCCAACTCAACTTCAATGGGCTGAAAAACTGACTGTTAACTAATCCAGCATTTTCCTGGCTTTCTCTAAATCTTCGGGAGTATCAATACCTATACCTACATGGGTAGTTTCTACCATGCGTATTTTTTTACCATATTCAAGGTAACGTAACTGCTCCAGTTTTTCGGTAGCCTCAAGGCTTTGCATTGGGAGTTTATAAAAATCCATAAGGGCATGTTTCCTAAAAGCATAAATACCAATGTGTTTGTAGTATTTGGCTCCCGCCTCCTTATCCCTTGGGTATGGTATAACAGAACGTGAAAAATATAATGCAAACTGTTTTTGATCTACTATAACCTTCACATTGTTAGGGTTTTCTATATCTTCCCAATTGTTTATTTCAATCATTAATGAGGCAAGATCAATTTCGCGTGCAGCATCACTTTTAAACACTTCAAGCACATCGGCAAGTGGTTCTTTGTTGATAAAAGGCTCATCTCCCTGTACATTAACCACAATATCAACATCAAGATTCTCAACAGCTTCGGCAATGCGATCGCTCCCACTCTCGTGCTCTTTAATGCTCATAATGGCCTTACCGCCATTATCGGTAATTTCCTTAAAAATTATATCAGAATCCGTCACTACAAAAACATCATCAAACAGTTCTGTTTTTACAGCTGCCTCATAAGTGCGGGAAATAACTGTTTTACCTCCAAGATCCTGCATTAATTTTGCCGGAAATCTAGTTGAGGCATATCGTGCCGGTATTACTGCTATAATTTTCATATTCAAAATATTATATAGTATTAATCTTCAAAATAATCGTCCTTAAACCCTATAAGGTAGAGTTTATCTTTTGCTCTGGTTACAGCTGTATACAACCATCTTATATAATCCCTGTCTATGCCTTCAGGCAGGTAAGGCTGTTCTATAAATACCGTATTCCATTGCCCTCCCTGCGATTTGTGACAGGTAATGGCATACGAGAACTTTACCTGTAGCGCATTAAAATGAGGGTTAGTTTTTATTTTCATGAATTTACGATAATTACTTTCCCCTTCATAATCTTTTTGCACTTCCTGATACAGCCTGTTAGACTCCTCATAAGTAAGCGATGGCGATTCGCTGGTAATGGTATCCAACAGCAGTACCGTTTCAAATGGCGGCTGACTGGCATAATCAACCATACGCACTTTTACTCTGGCAAATTTAAAACCATACAGCTCTTCAATCCTGAAAATTTCCAGAATTTCAATAATATCACCATTGGCTATAAACCCTGCTTCTGATTTTTCATTGAGCCAAAAATAATTATTCTTTACCACCATGAGGAAATCTCCTGTGGAAAGTTCGCTTTCTCTCGAAAGTATTTTAGCCCTTATTTGCTGGTTGTAAAGGTTAGCTCTTTTATTGGAACGCACAATAAACGCGGTGTCTTCAATACTGTAATTACTATAAGCACTCTCTATCGCATCCTGAATATCATACCCGTCTACAAGGCGTACAATATCCTTAAATCCGCGTACTTTGAACTGAAAAGTATCAAAAAAGGCCGATTTAAGTATTTCTCTTAATTCTGTAGCATTATACAGAATACCGGAGTCGGTTTCCTGGCGCATTACCTCGTCCAGCTCTATCTGTCCTACCTCTTTCTGGTAGTTCAAAGAGAGTGTATCAATATTTAATGCCGGACTAATATCTAAATTTACCGGTGGAAGCTGTGCGGTGTCTCCTATTAGAATCATTTTACAATTTTGACCCGAGTATACATACGAGATAAGATCGTCCAGCAGAGAGCCGTTTTCATACATTTTTGATTCAGCTGCCACGTCAGATATCATCGAAGCCTCATCTACAATAAAAATGGCATTCTTAAATTTATTTTGCTGCATGGTAAACCCCATCGCACCACCACTCGCCTTTTTAGGGAAATAAATACGCTTATGTATGGTATAGGCCGGTTTTTGGGAGTAATTGGCAATTACTTTTGCCGCCCTGCCGGTAGGTGCCAGCAGTACATATTTTTTATTGGCTTCCTGTAAATGGTTTACCAGTGTACTTATAATGGTTGTTTTACCTGTACCGGCATACCCTTTTAATACAAAAAGCTCATCATTATCGTTGTTAGTTATAAATTCTGCTATTTTTTGTAAAAAAACATCCTGCTTTACAGTTGGGTTAAACGGAAACTGGCGACGGAGTATTTTATAAAAATTGGCTGAAGTCATTAATGGAATAAATTCTTTTTTGAAAAATGAACCTCAAAGATAAGGTGATTTTTACGAGTAACCGGTGCTAAACCAAAAAAGAATGTAAATTTGTAACTCATCAAAAATTACTCAATGAACGAGACCATCACAACAAAAAACTATAAAAAACTTTCCATGCAAATTGCGCAAAGCGAAATGTCTTTTTGTTGTTTTGACACCTTAAACCAGGAAATAACTGATTACCATAGCATTGCTTTCTCTGTATTAAAACCACTGGAAGATCAGCTCTGGAAAACATTTGTTAATCATCCTGAGTTAATGAATGACTATGATGAGATTGTGGTGCTTCATGACAACAGCCTTAACACCTTTGTTCCCAATGCACTTTTTGACGAAGAATTTTTAGGTAGCTATTTACAATACAATACAAAGGTTTTTGATACCGATTTTTTTGCATTTGACACCATAGAGAATTACGACATGAATAACGTTTATGTTCCGTTCATGGATGTAAACAACTTCCTTATAGACCGTTATGGCTCTTTTGAGTATAAAAACACAAACAGTATACTGGTATCAAAACTACTGGACGCCTCAAAAAACATTGACGACAAGCAGGTTTTTGTGCATTTACAGTCAACCCACTTTGAAATTGTTGTTGTAAAAAACCAAAAACTACTGCTTTTCAACTCGTTTGAATACAATACACCCGAAGACTTTTTATACTACTTATTGTTTACATTAGAGCAACTGCAACTTAACCCTGAGTTTATAAAAGTTTGTTTACTTGGTAGGGTAAGTGAAGATAATCCCTGTTACAGCATTGCTTACAGGTATATAAGGAACCTCACGCTTTTTGACCCTTATATGCTGGCTGACCGATGGAACAAAAGCACAGAAGAAAGTCTAAAGCATTTTATACTGTTTAACTCATGAGAATAATTTCAGGCAAATACAAAGGACGCAGAATAACAGCTCCTAAAAACCTTCCGGTAAGACCAACTACCGATATGTCTAAAGAATCACTATTCAACATCCTTAACAATCGTTTTGATTTTGAAGGACTTAGAATACTTGATCTTTTTTCGGGCACCGGAAATATAAGTTATGAATTTTGTTCGCGTGGCGCCGACAGTGCAATTTCTGTTGACGGTGATTTTGGCTGTGTTAAGTTTATAAAACAAACCGCTACCGAATTTGATTTTCCTATTACCGCAATAAAAAGCGATGTAATTAAGTTTTTAAAGACTAATAAGTCTTCGTATGACATGATTTTTGCCGATCCTCCATATGATATGGATCAGAAACTGTTTGAGGAAATCGTATCTCTGGTTTTTGAAAATGATTTACTTGAGGAAGACGGAATGATGATAATTGAGCATTCAAAACATACTAAAATGGACCATTTGATGAACTTTTCTTTCCAAAAGAAATATGGTGCATCACAATTTACATTTTTTGAATTTGATAATGAAGAATTTGAAGATACAGGAATATCAGAAGACGATGAAATTGAATAATCCAATTTTAATATTCACTATAATTTTTGGCCTCCCCTAGAGGCCGTTTTTGCTAATGAAAAAGATTTTATTATCCGCTCTTTTACTTACTGTTACTCATTCATTTTCACAAACTTATTTTAAGTTTAATGCCCCAACAACCCTTTTAGGAATACCACAAATTGGTATTGAAACCAGTTTGGCTAAAAAAGTAACCTATCAGTTTGATGTTTTAGGTTCTCACTGGAACTCATTAAACGGTGCTCCCTTTAAAACCATAATGGGAATATCTGAATTTCGTTACCATTTTGATGAAAACTATAAAGGCTTTTATGTTGGGGGACATTTTGGCGCCAGTAAATTTGAACTCCAGAAATGGAATTACATCAATTCAAACAAATACCAAAAAGGGTATGCCCTGTTTTTTGGTTTCACTATTGGCTATCAAATTAAAATTAATGACAAATGGATGGTAGATATGTTTATGGGAGGTGGTAACCAGCAGGCAGGCTACAAAGGCTATTACCTTGGTACCGATACCCGTTATGAACATGTTAGAAACTACAACAAAAGTGGCGAATGGCTACCTTACCGTGGTGGTATTATGTTTAGTTACCAACTTTAAAAAAAGAAAAGCAGGCCTGTAAGCCGGATTCTGTATCCCTTACGGGACCCTTATCATTTATCTGGCCCCTGTATTACTACAGGGGTCTATCTGCCTACCCCCCGGCATTGGGTGGGCAGCCCTTAATTGCCGGTATACATGGCATTTCACCGCATAGAGTTTACCTGATTTCACTACAGCATTACCTGTACATCCTTTCTGTTGCACTTGTCCTCTCCTGCCTAAGCAGAATGACGGGCGTTACCCGCTATGCTGCCCTACGGTGTCCGGACTTTCCTCCACGCCTAAGCGCAGCGATAAGGCGGCCTGCGGCGCAAAGATACATTTAAACTTTTTAACCCCTTCAATAAAAAGTCTTTACCTCTACTAAAATATTTAAGAATTTTTATAAATACAGCGTTTTTGTTTAACACTTCGTTGGCAGCGAAGCAGTTGGTAAATCTTTAATTTTATTATTGTAAAACAAACATTAACTATAAAAGAGAAATTATGGACAGGCAAATGTATCATTACGCGACAGTTTCAAAAGCGTTAGAAGAATTATATCAAAAAGGATTTACAACCGACTTTAATCTTGATGAAGACCGTATAAAGCAACATTGTGAAGATTTTTCCATCGAACACATATACCGTTATGAAGGGGAAACCGACCCTGCCGATGAGGCAACCGTATATGGCATTATGTCTAAAGACGGAGAAAAAGGTGTGTTTGTGGCTGCACAGGGAGCTTATACCGAAAAAAGTGCTGCTAAAATGCTTCATAACCTAAGTATAAAAGGCAGAGATGAAGGCTGTGCTGAAAATGAGACTCAGGCTTAAAAATAAACTGGAAAAAATAGGTAACGATCCAAAAGTTACCGCAAAAGCCGTTGGTTTACGCTATTCGCTTAATAGTGAAAAAGGCTATTACAGAAAACGTAAAACCAATGGCTTTTTTTATATCGATGACAGCGGAAATATACTTTCTGATAAAGATGTACTGCAAAGGATTAAAAAACTAGTTATTCCCCCTGCCTGGGAAAACGTATGGATTTCTCCTTATGAAAACGGACATTTACAGGTTACCGGTTATGATAAAAAAGGGAGAAAACAGTACCGATACCACCCCGAATGGACCAAAATAAGAAACCAGTCCAAATTTTACCGTTTACGCAGGTTTGCCCTTGCCCTTCCTGATATACGCCAACAGGTAGAAACCGACCTGAATAAAAAAGGAATGCCTTATGAAAAGGTCGTTGCTTTAGTGGTAAAACTATTGGAACTTACTAACATAAGAATAGGGAATGAAGCCTATAAAAAACTTTACGGATCTTTTGGGCTCACTACTCTGAGAGATAAACATGTTAAGTTTGAAAGCTCCACGGTATGGTTTGATTTTACAGGTAAAAAAGGGGTAAAACACAAAATAAAACTACAAAGCCGCAGGTTGGCTAATCTTGTAAAAAAATGCAGGGACATACCGGGGTATGAACTGTTTCAGTACTATGATGATGACGGAAAGCATCACAGTATAGGTTCGGCAGATGTGAATGCTTACCTAAAAGAAATTACAGGGGAAGATTTTACCGCAAAAGATTTCAGGGCATGGGCAGGAAGCCTCAATGCTTTATGCTCCTTTCATGAAATAGGCGAACATACAAGTATAACCGACTGTAAGAAGAAAATAATATCGGTTTTAGACAGCGTTTCTTCAAAACTGGGAAACACACGTTCGGTTTGTAAAAAGTATTATGTACACCCTACTGTTATCGCTTCATACGAAAACGGAAGTATATGGAACTATAAGCCCGTAAGCGATAACGAAACATCGTTTAACACAGAAGAAAAAGCCTTACTGGAACTCCTTTCTAATGAAAACATTGCCGAAGTGGTAGCTTAAATGTTAGTAACTTTTAATTAATTACAGCTTAAACAAACTTGCCATTGCCCCTGCAATTAGTATATTTGTTGCACAGATTTTTCTATGGAACAGTTTATAGTATCAGCCCGAAAATACCGCCCGCAAACCTTTAAAGATGTTGTGGGGCAGCAGGCTATTACCAATACACTGCTAAATGCAATAGATAACAATCACTTAGCTCAGGCCTTACTGTTTACAGGACCAAGGGGTGTAGGTAAAACCACCTGTGCTCGTATACTTGCCCGTAAAATTAATCAGGAAGGGTATGATGATCCTAACGAAGATTTCGCATTCAATGTTTTTGAGCTCGATGCGGCATCAAACAACTCGGTAGACGATATACGTAATCTTATAGATCAGGTTAGGATACCACCACAAACAGGTAAGTATAAAGTATATATTATTGACGAGGTTCACATGTTATCTCAGGCGGCATTTAATGCCTTCCTTAAAACACTGGAAGAACCGCCAAGACATGCTATTTTTATACTTGCAACTACAGAGAAGCATAAAATTATTCCAACGATACTTTCCCGTTGTCAGATATTCGATTTTAAACGAATTACTGTAAAAGATGCTAAAGAACATCTTGCAGAAGTTGCCAAAAGCCAGGGAATTACATTTGAGGATGATGCGTTGCATATCATTGCTCAAAAGGCTGATGGTGCCATGCGTGATGCATTGTCTATTTTTGACCGTGTGGTAAGTTACTGCGGTACAAACCTTACACGTCAGGCCGTTACCGAAAACCTTAATGTACTTGACTATGAGTACTACATAAAGGTGACCGACCTTATTCTGGAAAATAAAATACCGGAGCTTTTATTAGCATACAACGATATACTGACGAAAGGTTTTGACGGACATCACTTTGTTGCGGGATTAGCATCTCACTTCCGTGATTTATTAGTATGTCAAAACCCTGCTACGCTTGTTTTACTGGAAGCCGGAGAGGTTGCCCAGCAAATGTATGGTGAGCAGGCTAAAAAGGCTTCACAGCACTTCCTTTTACAGGCTATTGACATAGCTAACGATTGTGACCTTAAATACAAAACAAGCCAAAACCAAAGGCTATTGGTCGAATTATGCCTGATGCAGCTTGCCTCTATCACTTTTGATGGAGAAAAAAAAAAGCTGACAAATTTATAATTCCCCCTCATTATTTTAAAGATTTAGCCAAGGGCAATTCCCCTGTACAGAATACTGTACCTGAAACTCAACAAACAAACACTCAGTACACAGCCTCACAACCCTTACAGGAACAGCCCAAAACAACAGGAGGAGGCATATCTCCCCTTCCGGCAAAAGAGCTGGAAGTTGAAGCCCCTGTAGTGGTTAAAGCTCCGCCTAAACCGGAACCTGATAACAGCGAAAAAGTATCGGCATTATCCCTAAACAGCATAAGGCAAAAACGTGCTTTGGCAGAAAGCCAGAAAGCTATGCAAAGACATCATGATGAGCTCCCTACCGAAGCTTTTAATGAAACCGACATGCGCCTTTTGTGGAATAAATTTGCCCAGCGACTTAGCGATACCGGCCAAAAGATTATGGCCACTTATATGCAGATTAATGATCCTGAATTACAGGAGGATGGGTTTACCATTAAACTGGAATTACCAAACGAAGGCTCTAAAGTTGACTTTGACAATAGTAAAATAGAACTTTTAGGCTATTTAAGAGGAAAACTCCATAATCATGACATAGTCATAGAAACGCATGTAAACGAGACCGTAGAAAAGAAATATGCGTTTACACCGGAAGAGCGATATGAAAGACTTAAAAATATAAATCCTGCTCTGGATTTATTACGCAAAACATTTGATCTTGATATTTAATTAAACTCGCAGCTTAACTGGCTTTGCAATAACTCTTCGGCAATATTAAGATTGTAATAGTTTCTATACTCCGGATTAATAATCACTTCAAATTTTTTACGGAATGCTAGATATTCATCATTTGTAAAATCTTCCAGGATTATTTTTACCAAATACGGGCTCCCCTTACTAAGTTTTTCCCTGTCTATACAAATTACCGAAGCATTAAAACAATCTTCATACTGATGGTAAAAGCCCGCTCCTATAGGTTCAAAACGGGAGGTGTCAATATCTCTTACCTTTAAAAGAGTGGTAAGCTCCTGTGAATTATTGATTTGTTCTGTCTTCACCTTCTTTTTCTTTTCCTTAGTGCAAAGGTCATACTACAGTTTTAAAAAAAAGAAAAGCCCATATTAATTAATTTTTAATTATTTGGCTTTGTTTTTATTCTTCCATAGCTGCGTTATGGCGTCATAATCAATTTCAAAAGCCGGTTCCTGTTTTGCCAACCTGTGAGAGTCAAAAGCCTGTAATAAATAGCCTTCAATATAATAATCTTCGGCAACTGTAGCGGGGCTATATTCGCGCTTCAGGTCTATATCAAACATCTTGGCAATACGACTGGACCAAAAAGCCTTCCAACCGCTTTTATGTTCTTTAATAAGATTGAAGGTAGACTCACCTGTTTGCCTGTGTATTAATTTTACAAGTATTTGTCCGTCTTTCCTTGAAAGTTTTTTTAACTGGTCTTCAAACTCATTTTCAAGGTAATTCTCAACAATTTTGGCATATTTTTTTCGCTCTTTATCGGTTTTTAGCTTCTCCATATTGGTATTAAGCATAGTAAGCCTGTCGGCAGCTATTTTAGCATAGGGATACACCTTTAAAACCCTTCTTTTAAGTATCAGTAAACTTTTTTTCTGTTCGGCACTAATTGTATCATCCACATTAGATATAACCATCTCCTCTAAATCGTATTCAAAGGTTATACTATCATTCTCCACCTGGTTCACAACACCTTTTTTAATGGTATCCTGAACAACCTCCTGACTAAAGCCTGAAAGAAGTGAAAAAAGTACTAATATGACTGAAAATTGTGCTCTCATTATTAAAAATTTATCCCAAATTTAGACATTTATATGTTACTCTGTAATGTAATTAGTAATTTAGCCAAAATTTATTTGTATGTCAGAAAAATCTATACTAAACGCTAAATCGTTAGACTTTTTAGAACAATATTTAAACAACCCGTCCCCTACCGGATATGAAGCCGGTGGCCAGAAAATATGGATGGAATACCTAAAGCCTTATGTTGATACTTTTATTACAGACACATATGGTTCTGCAGTAGGTATTATCAATCCTGATGCCAAATACAAAGTTGTAATTGAAGGCCACAGTGACGAAATATCATGGTATGTAAACTATATAACGGATAACGGACTGATTTATGTTATAAGAAACGGAGGATCTGACCACATGATTGCTCCTTCAAAACGTGTTAATATACACACTAAAAAAGGTATTGTAAAAGGTGTTTTCGGTTGGCCGGCAATACACACCCGCCTTCGCGACAAGGAAGAGCAGCCTAAAATAGAAAACATATTTATTGATCTTGGATGTTCTACTAAAGAAGAAGTTGAAAAACTTGGAGTACATGTAGGCTGTGTGGTTACTTACCCTGATGATTTTATGGTTCTTAACGAAAATAAATTTGTTTGCAGGGCTATTGATAACCGTATAGGTGGTTTTATGATTGCCGAAGTGGCAAGATTACTACACGAAAACAAGAAAAAACTTCCGTTTGGATTATACATAACAAACTCTGTACAGGAAGAAGTTGGTTTAAGAGGTGCCGAGATGATTACCAAAACCATCCGTCCTAATGTAGCTATTGTAACCGATGTTTGCCACGACAGTACAACCCCAATGATTGATAAGCGTATTGAGGGTGAAACTCAAATAGGTAAAGGTCCGGTTATTACTTATGCTCCTGCTGTACAAAATAACCTTAGGGAGCTTATAATTGATGCTGCTGAAAATAACAGTATACCATTCCAAAGACTGGCTTCATCAAGAGTTACGGGTACAGATACTGATGCTTTTGCTTACAGTAACGGTGGTGTAGCTTCTGCACTGATTTCACTTCCTTTGCGTTATATGCATACTACAGTAGAAATGGTTCACCGTGATGATGTAGAAAATGTAATTAAACTGATCTACGAATCGCTGCTTAAAATTGAAAACGAAGAGACTTTCTCTTACTTCAAATAATAAAAAAAAGCACCTCAATGAGGTGCTTTTTAATTTAGGACATAAAGTATTAATTATGCGTTTTTAAGAAACTCCAGTGCTTCTTTGGCTTTAGATGCCTCAGCATATTTTTCAGCTGTATGACCTCTTTCGTCTTTAGCGCCTACGTAAGCTCCGTTATCGATTAATAACTTCATAATTTCAACGTTGTTATAACGCGCAGCCAGCATTAAAGGTGTTTTACCGTTAGATGTCTCATTAACATCTACACCGTATTCAATGAATTTTTTTACAGTCTCCACATCCCCTTTACAAATAGCATTGCAAAGTGGTGTTACAGAGTAATACTCCTTTACTAACTCAAATCCGGCTGATGCAGGTTGAACAGTTGTTGATGCCATTGCAGCACTACTAAATGCAAATATGGCTAAGCCTAAATAAATGATCGTTTTTTTCATGATGATTGATTTTTAAAATTGATGATTTGATTTGCTTTAATAGACGACCACAAACAATTAAACGTTACAGTGTTACTTTTGTTTTAACATTTTTTTAACAATAATCATCTTACTATGCAGGCATACAAAAATAAAAGCGTCCCGCACAGGCAGGACGCTTTCAACGATTATTTATCGTAAAATTATTTATTTAAAAATGCTACAACATTTTTTTCTATTCGACTGTTAATGTCAGAAATATCTGCTTTAGCAAATTTCTCTCCCAAGATATTTTCATAAAGCTCAATATATCTTTCAGAAACGCTCTCGATATACTCTTCTGTCATTTCTGGTATTTGCTGACCATCTTTACCCTGAAAACCGTTAGCTATAAGCCACTGTCTTACAAACTCTTTAGAAAGCTGTTTTTGAGCCTCGTCTTTATTTTGACGCTCCTGATAACCATCGGCATAAAAATAACGGGAAGAATCCGGTGTGTGTATCTCATCAATCAATACAATTTTCCCTTCTTTAGTTTTACCAAACTCATATTTGGTATCCACTAAAATAAGTCCTCTTGAAGCAGCAATTTCAGTACCTCTCTGGAAAAGATCTCTTGTATATTTTTCAAGCACAAGGTAATCTTCCTCGCTTACAATACCGTTTGCTAAAATAGCTTCGCGGGAAATATCCATATCGTGCTCACCATTATCTGCCTTTGTTGTAGGAGTAATAATTGGTGTAGGGAATTTATCGTTCTCTTTAAGTCCTTCCGGAAGTTCAACTCCGCAAAGCACTCTCTTACCTGCAGCATATTCGCGGGCAGCATGACCTGAAAGGTAACCACGAATAACCATTTCAACCTTAAAAGGATCACATAAATGACCTACAGCCACGTTTGGATCTGGTGTATCAATTAACCAGTTAGGAACGATATCTTCTGTAAGACGCATAAATTTAGTTGCAATCTGGTTAAGTATCTGTCCTTTGTACGGTATACCTTTTGGCATAACCACATCAAAAGCCGAAAGCCTGTCGGTCGCAACCATAACAAGCAGTTCGTCGTTAATATTATATACTTCCCTTACCTTACCGCGGTAAACCGATTTTTGTCCCGGAAAATTGAAATCAGTGGTCGTGATGGTGTTCATTACCTTATAGTGTTATTTCATGTTTAACAAGCTGCAAAAATAAGAAACTTATTATTGCAAATTTTGCTTTTTATCATACTTTTTAGTCCTTATTCCATAAGCTATATTAATAGCCAGCATTAATAATGCAAATAGACTATAACCAAATTGAAGACCGCTACCCATCATTCCGACAGAAGGAATAAGAAAGGCTAAATTAAAAAGTGCAAATGTTTTATTCAATTTCAAATCAAAAAACCACATTATACCATAACTGAGAAAAGAAATAAGTAAAACTAATACAGATAAAACAGGTATTATGCTGGTAAAATTTAAATCCCATGCATTACCAACAGTTTTATTTATGCCAAAATTTCCCCATCTGTCATCAAAAACAGCATAAGTAATGGTAAATAGTATTAATAGCAAAGTAAAAAGAAATGAATTTCTTGGCTTTTCAAAATCAATCATTTAATGTTTAAAAATTAAAAATGTAAAAAATAAGGCATTTAAATATTATGAATTTTGCTCGTTAATATCTGTTTTTAATCTTTTCCCAACAGCTAAATTAACAATGAGCATTACAAAAGCAATAAAAGATAAAATAAGTTCAGGATAACGCGACATTATAATCATAGTGGTTGAACCTAATAATAAAGCTGCTATCAGGCTAACAAGATTAATAAGGCTTATTACTTTATTTACTTTAAATTTTAATCTCCACATAACGCCGTAACCCAACAGACATAAAACCATAACAAATGCTCCTATATATGGAGCATAATTTGTAATATCCCAACCCCATCCTACAGTTTTGTTAACTCCATAAGTCCCTACTGAACCTAAACCCTTGCTATATACTAAAAAAAACAGTAATGATGCTATAGGTAATGTAATTAAAATCGCTACTATACTTAATACAAATGTTTTTGGCTTGGTAAAATTCATTGTAAATAAATATAATGCCCTCTGGTTGGTTACCAAAGGGCATTATTGGTTATTAGTTTTTAACTTTAATCGTGGTTCTCTATGCTTTTATAAGCATCAATAATTTTCTTAACCAGTTTGTGGCGAACAATATCCTTATCATCCAGATATAAAATCCCCACACCATCTACATTTTTAAGAATTAAAAGCGCCTCTTTAAGTCCGGATGTGGTTCTGCGTGGTAAATCTACCTGTCCCGGGTCGCCTGTAATCATAAACTTAGCGTTACGCCCCATGCGGGTAAGGAACATCTTCATTTGCGAATGGGTAGTATTTTGTGCCTCATCAAGTATCACGAAAGCATTATCAAGCGTACGCCCCCTCATAAAAGCAAGTGGCGCTATCTGGATAATTCCCTTAAGGATATAATCTTCAAGCTTTTCATGCGGAATCATATCACGAAGGGCATCATACAACGGCTGCATATAAGGATCCAGTTTTTCCTTCATATCCCCCGGTAGGAAACCAAGGTTTTCACCTGCCTCAACGGCCGGGCGTGTTAGTATGATACGCTTAACCTGTTTCTCTTTCAGTGCTTTTACGGCAAGAGCAACACCTGTATAGGTTTTACCTGTACCGGCAGGCCCTACGGCAAACACCATATCATTCTTATACATCGAATCTACCAGCTTTTGCTGGTTTGGGGTAATAGCCTTAATAAGCTTCCCTCCTACACCATGTACCAGTATTTTATCGCTGGGATCCATAATTTCGGTTTGGGAGTCGCTTTGTATTACCCTTTCTATAACATTATCATCTATGTTATTGTAGCGTGTAAAATGTAGCATTAGCCTTTTAAACCGCTTTTCAAACTCATCAAGTATTTCCTTTTCTCCAAAGGCTTTAAGTGTAGTACCCCTTGCTACGATTTTTAATTTGGGGTAGTATTTTTTAATAGTTTCCAGGTGGGAGTCCTGTGCGCCCCAAAAATCTTTTGGAGCGATGTCTACAAGTTCAATTATTCTTTCGTTCAAAAGCAGTTATTTTTAATTAAGAATGATAGCTATATAATTATTAGCTTTGCAATCAAATTTAGTGAATTTTTGAAATCGCTTATTTAAAACTTTTGCACAATTTTATGTCAATAATTACCCTTACTACCGACTTTGGCATCAAAGACCATTTTGTGGGCGCTTTGAAAGGGAAAATTATATCTGATTATGCAGAGGCCCGCATTGTAGACATTTCCCACCACATAGACCTGTTTAATGTATCGGAAGCCAGTTATGTAATTGGTGCTGCTTACAACAGTTTTCCAAAAGGTACGGTTCACCTTATTGGTGTAGATGCCGAACTTACCAAAGAAAACAAGCACATAGCCATGCAATGGAACGACCATTACTTTATTTGTGCCGATAATGGGATTTTAAGCATCCTTACCCGAAAAGTAGTACCACAGCGAATTGTTGAAATAAACATTCACGACCGTCTCCCTAGTGGCAGTACAGCTATGGATGTGTTTGTAACTGTGGCCTGCCACCTGGCAAAAGGCGGATCCCTAAGTGTTATTGGCAGGGAAATACAGTCGCTAAAGGAAACTAATGAACTTAAAGCTGTTGTTGCCAGCGATAAAAACTCCATTAAAGGATATGTAGTATATATAGACCATTTTGGTAACTGTGTTACTAACATTTCTCAAAAACTGGTTAAGGAAGTTGCCAAAGGCAGAAACTTCGAAATAACCTTTAGTACCAAAACCATTAAAGCTGTTAAATCAGGATACTCTGATTTTGCTGTAAACGAGAAGTTTTCTCTAAAAGATTATGAGGGTGAAAAGCTGGCTATTTTTAACGAAGCTGGTTACCTTGAAATAGCCATATACAGGAGTAACCCGCTAACTGTAGGTACCGCCCGCACACTACTTGGACTTAAGTTTAGGGACGTGATAAATGTGGTATTTAAATAGTTTTAGGCAAATCAATAATAATTACACGAATACAATAACAATAAAATTTAAAAAACAGTATGTTTGTACGGATTGTAAAAATGAGCTTTCAGGAAGATAAAGTGGATATATTTCTAAATAACTTCCATGAATTCAAACAACACATACGAAATTATCCCGGAAACCGTTTTTTAGAACTATACAGGGATAAAAAAGATCCTTCGGTATTTTTTACCTACAGCTATTGGGAAACCGAAGAAGATTTAGAGAACTACCGTAACTCTGATTTGTTTGAAGAGGTATGGTCGTTTACCAAAAAACTGTTTAAAGACAGGCCTGAGGCCTGGAGTGTAGACAAAGTAGTTAGTTTACCATAAAAACATTAATAACTGTTAACCATAAACTAAAAACCAGGCATTACTAATGAAAGCATTGCTGCTACGAGAAATCAAATCCTTTTTCGGGTCGCCCATAGGGTATTTGGTTATTGCTATTTTCCTTTTGCTTAACGGGTTGTTCCTTTGGGTATTTGAAGGCGACTTTAATATACTTAACAGCGGGTTTGCCGATTTAAGCCCCTTCTTTACGCTTGCACCGTGGATACTTATTTTCCTTATCCCGGCAGTAACCATGCGTAGCTTTTCTGACGAAAAGAAACAGGGAACCATAGAACTGTTATTTACCAAACCTATTACTGTTTGGGAAATGGTTAACGGAAAATTCTTTGGGGCACTTTTGCTAATTATATTAGCAATACTACCTACCATAGTTTATGTTTTTGTACTGTCATCACTGGGAGATCCATCGGGCAGTATAGATACCGGCAGTATAATAGGATCATACTTCGGATTACTATTCCTTATCTCCGGATATTCGGCAATAGGTATATTTACCTCTGCCCTTTCAGATAACCAGATAGTAGCCTTTATAATGGCTGTTTTCCTTTGTTTTGTATTCTACTATGGTTTTGAAGGTATTTCTGCCGTAGCAGGAGGCTTTAGTGATTTTGTTTCGGCTTTAGGTATGGATTACCACTTTAAAAGCATTAGCCGTGGTGTTATAGATACAAGGGACATTATTTACTTTGTAAGCATCACTGTGCTTTTCTTATCGCTTACTGTTTATAAACTTAAAACACTTAAATGGTAATGAAAAAAGGAAAACAATATATAACGAAACAACTGCTTATAACAGTTTTACTTTTACTTGCCGTTAACTTTTTAGGTAACTTTATTTTTAAACGCTTTGACCTTACGCAGGACAAACGCTATACGCTGTCTGAAGCAACACTAACCCTTATAAAAAACGTAGACGAACCTGTTTATATAGATGTATTGCTTGAAGGTAATTTCCCCGGAGAGTTTAAACGTCTGCAAACAGAAACACGTCAGTTACTGGAAGAGTTTAAAGCTTATAACCCAAATATCGAATTCCACTTTGAAAATCCGCTTGCCGAAGAGGAAACAAGACAACAGGATATGCGCATGCTTTATAGCAGAGGCCTAACCCCTATTAGCGTTACTGTAGACGATAAAGGTAAACAGAGTCAGGAAGTGGTATTCCCGTGGGCTATTGTAAGCTATGGTGATAAAACAACCAAAGTTCAGCTTCTTAAAAACATGATGGGTGCCTCTACTGCCGAAAAAGTAGTGAGTTCAGTGCAGCACCTTGAGTATTCTTTTGCCGATGCTATCAATAAAGTTATCAAAGAGAAAGAAAAGAAAATCGCTGTTATAAAAGGAAACGGAGAGTTACATGAGTTACTGATGGCCGACTTCCTTAAACAGGTACGCGAAAACTATTTCATAGCTCCTTTTACGCTTGATTCGGTTGCAAACAGCCCGATGAATACGCTTAAATCACTTAAAGACTATGATCTTGCCGTTATAGCAAAACCAACACTGGAGTTTACCGAAGAAGAAAAAGAAGTACTGGACCAGTATATTGTTAACGGTGGTAAAACACTGTGGATGGTAGATGCCGTACAACAGGCCGAAATGGATAGCTTATATAATGAAAGCGGCAGTACACTAGCTTTCCCTCGTAAGCTTAACCTGGACGATATGTTCTTTAAATATGGTTTCAGGATCAATCCTAAACTGGTTAAGGACGAAAGGGCTACACCTATATCACTGGCTGTGGGACAAATGGGTAGTGAAACACAATACCAGCAATACCTGTGGCGCTTTGCTCCGTTTGTATATGCCGAGTCGGACAACCCTATTGTGAAAAACATGGACGGTATTAAGTTTGACTTTGCCAACAGTATTGATACTCTTAAAAACAACATACGTAAAACAGTATTACTACAATCGTCGCCCTACTCAAAAGCTATAGGCACACCAACACCTGTAAGCCTTGATATGGTAAACGAACAGACTAAACCGGAGGATTATGAAGGACAGGGATATTTAACGCTTTCTGTGCTATTGGAAGGTCAGTTCCATTCCATGTATGAAAACAGGGTGCTTCCTTTTAAAGATCCTTCTTATAAACCCGTTGGTGTTGATAATAAGATGATTGTTATTGCCGATGGTGATATTATAAAAAATCAACTGGACCAAAGTTATCAACCTCTTGAACTGGGGTATGACAAATGGACCAACCAGCTTTATGATAACAAGCTTTTCCTTATGAACTGTGTAAATTATCTGTTAGATGATACAGGACTTATTAACATAAGAAGCAAGGAAGTACAACTGCCAATGCTCGATAAGGAAAAAGTTTACGAGCAGTATACCACCGTACAGTTTATAACTGTCGGATTACCAATCATAATTTTACTTGTATTCGGTGTACTGTTTACGTTTTTAAGAAAAAGGAAATATTCCCGATAGTGTTAATAAAAAATATTTCACATTCGGTTTGATTACGATATATTTGTGAAACGTAATTTTTGCGAAAATCAAAGACCATAGAAATGAAATTTATTGTATCCAGTTCATATTTGCTAAAACAGCTTCAGGTACTAGGGAGTGTTATCAACAGCAGTAACACACTGCCAATATTAGATAACTTCCTTTTTGAATTAGATAATAACCAGCTTACGGTTTCTGCTTCAGATCTTGAAACTACCATGTCTGCCTCTCTTGAAATTGATTCAGAAAGTCAGGGTAGCGTTGCCGTACCGGCAAAACTGTTACTGGAAACCCTTAAAACTTTCCCTGAGCAGCCACTTACTTTCACTGTAGAAGATAACAACACTATAGAGATAAGCTCTAACTCAGGTAAATATGCGCTTGCTTATGCATCTGGTGAAGAGTTCCCTAAAGCAGTATCGCTTGAGGATCCTTCTTCAACACTTGTTCCTGCTGAGGTACTTGCTACTGCTGTTAGCAAAACTATTTTTGCTGCCGGTAACGACGACCTTCGCCCTGTAATGTCGGGGGTATTTTTCCAGTTCTCTCCTGAAGGACTTACGTTTGTAGCTACCGATGCTCACAAACTGGTTAAATATGCAAGAACCGATGTAAAAGCATCTCAGGTTGCTGATTTTATCATGCCAAGAAAACCGCTTAATATTCTTAAAGGTATATTAGCAACATCTGACGCAGAGGTAAAAATTGAATACAACGACTCTAACGCTACTTTCTCTTTTGATAATTATATACTAACCTGTAGATTAATAGACGGTAAATACCCTAACTACGAAGCGGTTATACCTAAAGAGAACCCTAATAAGCTTTTAATAAACAGAACTTCTTTCTTAAGCTCTGTACGTCGTGTGGCTATCTTCTCTAACAAGACAACACACCAAATACGACTTAAAATTGCGGGTACTGAGCTTAACATCTCTGCCGAGGATATTGATTACTCAAACAAAGCAGAAGAAAGACTTACCTGTGATTATCAGGGAGACGACATGCAGATAGGTTTCAACTCGCGTTTCCTTACAGAAATGCTTACCAACCTGCAAAGCGACGAAATTATGCTTGAAATGTCGTTACCTAACCGTGCAGGTATCCTTACTCCTATTGACGGACTTGATGAAGGCGAAACTGTTACCATGCTGGTAATGCCGGTTATGCTCAACAACTAAGGTTTAACCTTTTACAAACACAGTAAATCCCAATAGTTATTATTACAGGGATTGATATAACTGTGCCATAGCTACGCTATTATCCAACCCTTTTTATATTTAAAAACCGCAACACTTAACTGTGTTGCGGTTTTTTTATGTTAACATACAATAACGCTTTTTATTTTAAAATAGCCTTGATAATTCTCTCCTCTTGAATTAAAACATCTCTCATTAATAAATTATGAGGTAATGATTTAAGCTTAGAATTTCTAAAACCATTTAATATTTTTATGAGTGAAGATGCTGTAATAAGTGACAGGTTTAATTCATATTCTAGACCACAATCTTTTACAAAATCATCTGAAAAATCAGGAGCCACTAGTAATGATTTTATTACCTTATAATCCTTTTTAGTTGCTATACTATCATATGATTTTAATTGTCTTGAAACTGAACTAAACTTATTATAATTACTCTCTTTTATTGTTTTACACTCAACTAATATTAGTTCATTATTTCCTAGATTAATAAGTATATCTATTTTATCCTTAGCCGTATTTAATTGCTTTCTCAATTGCTCATCAACATTAAAGCCAAGTTCATTCAATATTTTCTTTGTCAAGTCTTCAAATTTCACTCCTAAATCAGCTTCCTTTATAGAAATACCACTTTCTTTTAGGGCTCTTAAATCCCTAAGACCTATATTTACATAATTCTCCAAAAATAAGTTTTCAGAATCTTTAAAAGCATCTAAAATATTCAGAACAACATCGCCTCGGGTTTTTATTTCTTCAGAATCACAGAATTTTACAAGATCCTTTTCAGGAATTAACTCTATAATGTCTCTTGGTTTGATATTATAATCTAACAGAAAACTGCTTCTAAGAACATGCTCATCCTGTAATTCAAATTTATTTCTAATAATTTTATTTATTGATGGTATTATTTCTGCCATATCTACTAACATTTTCTCATAACCATCATGGGACATACCTATTTTATCATCCTGCTCTAACTCATCAAAGAAGTTGATTAAATTATCAATTTTTTCTTCAATTATATTTCCTTTTATTGAGCTAATCCCAAGATTCTTTTCACAGAAATCATTAATAAATTTTTTCCTGTCTGTCAAAGTAGTACCTTCTTTATAAATATCCTCAATAAGCATTTGAGAAAAAGAGATACCATCATTTACTATTTCATTAATTTTTGCTTCAATAGGCAACTTTCTGTCAATATTGTGCTTCTTACAGACTAAATTTATCTGTGGCTCTCTTAATTGAAGTAAAACTCTTCTAAAAAACTTATCTCCTACTTCTTTACCTCTTATTTTTCTTAGTAGTCTTACTACTTCATCAGCAACATATATAGTATTGTTCTTTTTTGAATAAAATATAACTCCTATAGACTTCAATTCATTAATTACCGCATCAACATCCATTTTCTTTACTGGCAAAATCATGTAATTAATTAGTTTAATCTCTTCTTGTGCCAGTGATAATTGGTTGGATAGTGTGAGTAGTATGGAATGTTCATCCGAAGTAATTTTTCTATCAAGATTATTATCCTCGTCATTAAAATAAGCTGTCTGTAAACATTCTTTGTATATCTTATAATCTCTTTTTCTTTCAGGAGATATTTCAGATTTATCATTCTCAATTTCAGCTTTGAATGATTTTAGTTTAGTGTTTAAGGCTGATAATTGTTTATCATATAACCTTGAGAACCAATCTTGCTTTATGATACAACATCCCTCTTTTGATATTATATCAATCAAAATATCTAATTGAGAAGAGGTTTTCAAGAATTCATCCTCAATATATTCCATAAATTCCTCTTCTAGCAAATTAAATACTTTAACAATATTGATATTATCAACATTCTTCAAGTCTTTATTTGAGTCAGAAAGTATACTCTCTATTTTCTTTAAGTTTTTAGGATTATTATTGATTAAAATATCAACAATTTTCAAGAAAGAATTCTTTTCAAAAGAATTAATATTATCCAGTATTTTTTCGAGTTTCATATCGTAAGGCGTTTAATTCAATACGAATATATGAAAAATTAAAATAATTTTAACAAATTAAAAACCGCAACACTTAACTGTGTTGCGGTTTTTTTATGTTGCTAATAGTATTAGCAATTATGAATTAATAAAGCGAACGATATCTTCATTAAACTTTTGCATGTGAGTATAAAAAAGTCCGTGTGGAGCATCATCATAAATCAAGTACTCACTGTGCGGAATATATTTAACCGTTTCTTCGGCAGAAATATCAATAGGTACTGTTTCATCATCCTTACCGTGTATTACCAGTATTGGTATTTTAATAGCCGGTAAATCCTTCCTAAAATCAGTTGTAGACCATGCCTGCATTGATTTAATGGCTGCATATCCTGCCGAATTCATAGCCATATTAAGCGTATGCTGTAAATGTTCATCACTCACAGGATGACTAAATATATTTACCCCAAAAAATGTTTTACCGAAATTAGACAGGAAATGAGCCCTGTCCTGCTCCAGTTGCACTTTAATATTCTCAAACAAATCCTGTGGCATACCGGTAGGATTATCATTGGTTTCCAGTAAAAAGGGGGTCACAGCACTTACCAGTATAGCTTTACTCACCCTGCCATCTTCATTATATTTAGAAAGATAACGGGCTACTTCCCCTCCTCCCATCGAGAATCCTACAAGGGTAACATCGGTAAGTTCCAGTGTTTCGATGAGGGCTTTAAGATCGGATGCAAAAGTATCATAATCATATCCTTCCCAAGGGCGGGAAGACATCCCAAAACCACGTCTGTCATAAGCTATAACTCTTATATTGTGTTTTGGGAGTTCGTTTAGCTGGTATTCCCACATGGCATGGCTTAACGGCCAACCGTGAATTAGTATTACCGGTTTGCCCCTGCCTGTATCCTGATAAAAAATATTGACTTCTTCTGAACTGCCTGAAAGGCTTACAGAGTTTGTTGTAATAAATGGCATAGCTGTTTTTTTGTTTTGAATTAATAATACCTAAAGTTACTAACCTCAAAAAACAACATTAACCTGATTAAGAAATATTTAGCTGTTAATAAACGTTAAACCTGAAACTGTTATATAACGCCCATTTTTTCCATAAGGAAAGTCGCACTTTTATTTTTACAAATACCATCTCTCAACTTATAATCAAAGTAAAGATCGTTATCTACAATTTGGGCCTCAAAACAACTGTTACGCAAATCTGTAGGATATTGTGCCGTAGTGTTACATACCTCAATATCGTGAGTCGCTATAGCACCTATCGCTTTGCGTGCTACCATTTTCTTTACTACCTCAATAGTTCCTGTTTGTTTGTCATCAGAGTTTGTACCACGCAAAATCTCGTCCAGTAATACAAATGCTCTTTCTTCTTCTAAACTGTCCATAATTTGCTTTAAACGCTTTATTTCGGCATAGAAATACGATTCACTGTCGGAAAGAGAATCAGATAATCTCATAGAAACCAAAACAGGTAACGGATGTATATTAGCCTGTGGAGCACAAACCGGAGCTCCTATTCCTGCCAATACCATGTTTACACCTAAACTGCGTAAAAAAGTACTCTTGCCTGACATGTTAGACCCTGTAAGTATCATGAATTGAGGATTGAAATCAACATCATTCCCTACCCTTGTCGTAGCATTTAGTAACGGATGGGCAATATCTTTAAAACTTACTTTATACTCGTTATTAAGGCTTGGAAAAGTAAATTCGGGATTATTGTAATAAAGGTTAGCCAAACTGTTTAAAGCCTCTACCTCGGCTATTATATCAAGCCAGTGTGATATGGCCTCAGCATGCTCTTTTTTCCATTTTAAAAGCGTATTAAGTGTGTGCACATGGAATAAAAAAGCTCCGTTAAACAGTATCATGGCAAAAAGGTTGTTTACCGTATCCATCCTTGACAAAAGATCTGACAATCTTCTTATCTGTTCACCTGCTTTATGGTTTTTCAAAACAAGATTTTGCTGTAATCCTTTTAACTTATCACTTTTAAACGGTTCCTTTTCAATTTGCTCTATTATCAGTCCGTAATTATATATTATTTCATGGATTTCAGTTGTATCGGCAATTTCAGATTTTATCAGTTTAAACTGCGTAGAAAGAAAACCAAGATTAAACACAAATAAATACCCTGTAATATCTAAAAAGCTTCTGTTCTTCGTTACAAAGTAAGCAATAAGTGTAATAACTAAAAGCGCAGGAAAAGCATAAGCAGCAATTATTACAGACTTAGACATGCCTTTTAAGTTACTTTTACTCCATCCTATAAGCTTTTTATATATGGTTGCATTATCCTTGTTCATTTTACCCATAGCCATTATTTCCTGCCTCCATTCGGGTTTAGCGCTCAATTCCTTAATAGCCTCCTGATTTTTAAGTATATCATCCTGTGGCAAAACATGAAGTAGTAATGAGGCTAGTTTTTCTTTCCCTTTAAAGGTTTGGGTACGGTTCATATTATGGAATAATGACCTGTTTCCAAAAATATCCAAATCGTACGAATAGGTATGGTGAAAATCAATAAACTCCTCCCCGTTTTCAAACGGAATCCCTTCTTTTTTCAAAAAGGTCATCTCATCTATGTTAATATCCTTTAACGCTCTTGCCCTGGTTCTTGCCTTAGAGATGGTTCCGTGTTTCTTCATAAGAAAAGCAAAAGCTACTATACCAATTACTATACCTGGTAAATAAACAAAATCACCTTCTGTTTTTAGTAACTGCCAGCCGAAAAATAAAATTCCCGATACCGCTACAAGCCTTAAAAAGCTAATAGTATTGTATTGTTTTTTGAGTTGTTCCAGCTGATGGGTAAAATAGGTAAGTCTTGAAGAATAAAAATTCATAGGTAAGAGGTTTGTTAAAGCGCAAATATAAGTATTGACTTATAAAAAATCCCGCCTTTCAGCGGGATAGTATATTTAATTTTCATGGAATACCAACAATGGTACTTTAGTATGATAGGCCATTTTTTTGGTTAGACTCCTATGGAAAAGTCCTTCAAAAAATCCTCGTTTGTGTTTACGCATGACCAGCATATCCACGTGTTGACTCTCTATAAAATCAAGAATAGTCTGTTCTATATGGTCTCCGGCTATATTAAAAAAATCAATATTCTTATCCCTGTAATACATTCTCCATTCGGCAATCCTTTCATCAATATCAGACGGATCATCAGGATTTTTAATATACAGGCACTGTACAGTTGCCTTAAACTTATCGGCTATTTCAAGAGCACTTTTTAAGGCATCGTTATCTTTTTCCCTATATTGGGTAGTAAAGGCTATATTTTTTATCCTGTGATGAAATTCGGCTTCCTCAGGTATTGCCAGGACCGGAACATCTGAATTAGAAATTACAGAAGCTGTTGTAGAACCTATAAATGTTTCCCTTAGCCCCGAAGCACCTTTAGTTCCCATCACTATAAAATCGACATCCTCATCTTTGGTAACTTTGTTTATGTTATATACCAAATCACCATACAATAGCATATTTTTAATCCTTACATGCCCCAATCCTTTTTTCTCAGCAATTTTATGAAGCTCAGGTAGTTCTTCCCTAAAACTCTCAAACTGGTTCATTTCTACAATATCAAAAATCTCCTTAGTCATTTCCGGCATTGGCGGAGTATCTACTATAGGAAGGTCATATACATGTAAAAGAATGAGCTCAGCGTCAAAGCTATCAGCAAAGCGCAGGGCATATACAAAGGCGGCTTTTGCTGCCTGAGAGAAATCCGTAGGAAAAAGGATACGTTTCATAAATAAGTACGATGTTGATGTAGTGTAAAGTTACAAAAATTATCGTCTTAAAATTATGACATTTATCACTGTTGTTTGTAAGGTTTTTGTTAAAAAAAAGACCGACATAAAGTCGGCCTCTTCTATAATTGTGTTTGCTTATGTTTCTTAATTCACGTTGTTAAAAGTATCTGTATACTCTCCTGTAATCGTAACATTGCTTCCTTTTGTAACACTACCGTATACTGTAATTGATGAACCCGAACCTACAAACTCCAGTGTAGAGTTACTGTTTAGTACAAGGTTACCATATACAACCACACTTCCTTCAACTCGTAATATTGCATTACTGTTTACATTAAGTGATAACCAAGGATTGTTTGCCTGTCCCTGAGCCAATGAACCTTTCATGTAAAAAGTACCATTACTGTTTACGTTTAGTCCCTGAGAAACCGATAGTGAACCACAGAAAGTAAGGTTAGAATTTGAATTTACATTCACTCCCTGTAATGAAGCCGATCCCTGGTACTCTTTAGTTTGGTTAGAGTTTACGTTTAACCATGATGATCCGTTATAAGTTGGGAAATCTGTACAGTCAATAGTTTGTACATTAGTCATAATACGGGCTATTTTAAGGCCTCCGTTACCCATGGCGGCAAAAATGTATTTGTCTTTACTTACCACATAGTTACAAGATCCGTCAAGGTTAATAGAACCCATTATATTAAGTCCCTGGTTACCGTTTCCGTTCTCATAAATGTAAAGTCCGGCACCACCATTAGCGATATATACCTTGTCATCGTTTACCGATACCGCGTTTGTTGTAATATCTGATGAATCTACACCATCAACAAATGTTGGTACGTTTATAGTTTGTGTTTTATTACCGGAATTGTAGTTATATACACCAAGTCCGTTGTAACCTTCGGCAACTAAAAGTGTATTGTTACCTAAAAAGTCTATTGTTCTTTTTGCAGAAGCAACATCCTGTGAAGTAGCAAAAGTAGTTTGCTGATTCATGTTGTTTGCATTATACACTTTTACTCCCTGAGTTCCACTTAAAACTACAACTTTGTTGCTGTTAAATGCTACAGCTCTTAAATCGTTTACCGGGATAGTAGCTTCAACCTGATTGTTAGACTTGTTTATTTTTACAAGCTCACCGTTATCACCAGATACGGCAAAATACTTGTTCCCTGATGAAGTTACAGATGTACCTACGTTACCCGCAATAGTAGTTTGAGTATAGTTAGTACTTAGAAGTCCGTTAGAAAGTGTCATAGCTGCTGTAAATGCAGGCGAATCAAGCTCAGGAAAAGCATCAGTACTTGCTGCACCTGCAACATATAAAACTCCGTTATCGTATGTAAGCGAACTAATATCGGTATCAGGTAAAACAGCCTGCATTACTAATTGAGGAACCGCAGGGTTTGAAATATTAATTACATCAATAGCTCCCGAATAAGCCTCACCTTCTGTATTATATGATACATAAGCATAGTTACCGTTAATTGCAACATGAGTAGCTTTCAGGGTTAAATCACCGTATACAGGTGGCTGTACTTCGGCAACCAGTTCAAGAGGGAAGTTCCCGGCAACATCTTCGCCGTCTCTGCCAGCTATAGGAAGGTCTACATTTAGTACTCCTGAGTTGTCAAATTTAATTCTTTGATTTAGGGATTGAGAATCGGTGTTTAAAATAATTTTTTCCTGTACATCCGGTGTGTTTACCGAATTGTCGTCATTGTTACAGGAAATCATTAATACTAGTGCTCCTACAAGAGCGCCTAAGCGGATAAAACTCTTATTCATAGTCGGTTTTGTGGGGTGAAAAATTATTTAGCTGACTGTAATATTTATTTTTTGAATTTATTTATTCAAATTATAGTACAAATGTAACTAAAAGATTTTCAATAAATCACTAACAGATAGACGAATGGTAGTAATTATACGACGAATGAACAAATGTTTGCGTTGTGTGTTTAATAACTATCTTTGCAAAAACTTTTGTTTATGATTTTACAGGACACCATTGTAGCACTTGCAACACCTTCGGGAGCCGGAGCCATAGCCATTATACGCTTATCAGGTAAAGATGCCATCACCATAGCATCTAAGGTTTTTCGTTCGGTTTCCGGTAAGGATATCACTAAACAAAAAACGCATACCATACACCTTGGTCATATTGCCGATGGCGATAAAATTTATGACCAGGTTTTGCTATCTCTTTTTAAAGGACCTAACTCCTACACCGGAGAAAATACTATAGAGATTTCCTGCCATGGTTCTACTTTTATACAACAGCAAATTATTCAGTTAATGTTGCGTAGCGGTTGCCGTATGGCTAATGCCGGTGAGTTTACACTAAGGGCATTTTTGAATGGAAAACTCGACTTATCACAGGCTGAAGCAGTAGCCGACCTGATTGCCAGTGATAATGAGGCATCGCACCAAATTGCCATGCAGCAGATGAGGGGTGGTTTCTCTAACGAAATTGCCAAATTACGCGATGAACTACTAAATTTTGCTTCTCTCATAGAGCTTGAGCTAGACTTCTCTGAAGAGGATGTTGAGTTTGCCGACCGTACCCAATTCCATGATCTATTGAACCGAATTGAATTTGTACTTAAAAGACTTATCGATTCATTTGCTGTAGGTAATGTTATTAAAAATGGTATTCCGGTGGCTATTGTAGGAGAACCTAACGTAGGTAAATCTACCCTGCTTAATGCCTTATTAAATGAAGAAAGAGCCATTGTATCTGACATTGCCGGTACAACAAGAGATACCATTGAAGACGAACTGGTTATAAACGGTATAGGTTTCAGGTTTATTGATACTGCCGGAATCAGGGAGACTAAAGATGTAGTTGAAAGTATTGGTATCAAAAAGACTTTTGAAAAAATAGAACAGGCTCAGGTTGTTATTTACCTAATAGACAGTTCGGCTTTGGCAAACGATAAAGAATATCTTAACCGACTTAAAATTGAGATTGAAAAAATAAAAAACCAGTTTCCTTTAAAACCTCTTATTGTTTTAGGAAACAAAGCCGATAAAATTACTGATGGTCAGAAAACCGAAATCACTTTAGCTATTGAAGAACTTATGCTTATTTCAGCTAAAGAAAATACGGGTGTTGAGGAACTAAAAGATAAGCTGCTTTCTTTCGTTAATACGGGAGCATTACGTAATAACGAAACCATAGTAACCAATACAAGGCATTATGATTCGTTATTAAAAGCCTTAGAAGAGATCCAAAAAGTACAGTTTGGACTGCAATCTAACCTCCCTGCCGATCTTATGGCTATTGACATTAGGCAGGCACTATACTACTTTGGAGAAATTACAGGTCAGGTTACTAATGATGAACTGTTAGGTAATATTTTTGCTAATTTCTGCATCGGTAAATAGCAGGCGCAAAACATCGCAAGACAACACAAACAAAACCAGTTAAATTGTTATAAAACAGCAATTTAACTGGTTTTTCATTTTTAGCCACTTTATCTTTATTTTGTGATGTTTGGCTCAAATTTGTACCCCATTTGTACCTCGCCCTAAAAGTTGTCCTCCGGGACCTTTTTTTGGCGAAATAATGGCACACAGAGACACACTTAGGCACAGGGAGGCACAAAATATTGGGAGAATGAGCACCAACATCAGGATTAAAAAAATCTGTGAGTTCTGTCTGCAGGAATTCACGGCTAAAAAAACAACAACAAAATACTGTTCCCACAAGTGCAACAGTAGGGCCTACAAAGCCGCACAGCGACAGGAAAAAATAGACAAAACCAATGCGCAGACCAGCCGCTTGTTAAGTGGCGATTTGGAGAAAATTACCCAACGAGAATTCCTTAGCATTACCCAGGCGGGAAGGATCTTCGGAATCAGCAGAAGGACAATTTACCGGTTAATTGACCGAGGACATCTCAACATTGCCAAGTTCGGGACCCGAACCGTGCTTAGAAAATGCGATATGGAAGCTTTTTTTGCCGTACCCATTATTCCTCAAAAACTGGAACCAGTTCAGGCTTTTCCGGGTATTGAACACTGTTATACTATTGGGCAGGCGCAAACTGAATTTAACGTATCCCCTGCGGCACTGTACCATTTATTGCACCGCCACGGAATCGTGAAGTACTGTATAGGTAAGTTTACCTATGTTCCAAAAGCTGAACTCGATGTTATATTTAATGCAGTAGAGCTATGAAAAAGACACGTGTAACATTACGAAGCAAAACCCTTAGCGGAGGCAGGAAGTCGCTGTATCTTGACTTTTATCCGCCCATAACCGATCCGGAGAGCGGAATCCGGACACGCAGGGAATTTCTGAAACTGTACATCTATGAAAAACCGAAAGGATTTGCCCAAAAACTCAATAATTCCGAAAACCTGAGAATGGCTGAAATGATCTGTACCCGACGCCGGAACGAGGTAAACAAGGAATTTATCAATACGCCTTTTGAGATGGAGCAGCTGCGCCGGAAAGAAATTGCCCAGCGTCCCTTCCTGCCCTACTTTAAAAAGCAGGCGGCGAAGCGCTCCGGGCAAAGCAATGAGATTTGGGAGAGTGCCATCTGCCATTTTGAAAACTTTGCCGATGGTAAGAAATTAACTTTTGGGGATATCACCATAGTGTTGGTTGATGATTACCGTGACTATCTGCTAACGGCCAAAAGCAGAAGAGATACCGGAAAGATACTGGCCAGGAATACGGCGCTGTCGTATTTCAACAAACTCAGGACCACCCTGAAGAAAGCCTATAAGGAAGGATTATTGCACACTGATGTGAATGCAGGCATTGAAGGGATTAAGGAACAGGAATCACAACGGAATTTCCTGACACTGGAAGAAGCTACAGCACTATTCCACACCCCCTGTAAAAAAGAAGTGGTAAAACGTGTCAGCTTGTTTTCGATACTGACAGGTATGCGTTATTCGGATATCCGAAAACTTAAATGGAAAGAAGTACAGCATACGCTAAATGATGGCTATTATATTAGGTTTGCACAGCAAAAGACCCAACGACAGGAAAACCTTCCCATCTCTGAAATGGCCTATGAAATATTAGGGAAACCGATTGGTACGGAAGAATTGGTATTTCCGACCCTTAAAAAGTGGGACTTTGACCGGCTGGTACCCATTTGGGTAACCGATGCGGGCATCAGCAAGCACATTACCTTTCATTGTTTCCGACATACGTATGCCACCCTACAAATTGCCCATGGTACAGACCTGCTGACAGTATCTAAGATGCTGGGGCATAAAAGCATTAAAACAACTCAAATATACACCAAAGTCATCGACCAAAAAAAAAGAGCAGCAGCCAACAATATACACATCAAATAATATCTTTTACTGTCATTTTTTTGACTGCAACTTCTTGTTTGTTTTTGCTCTTGTCAAGTATGCTTTGCTACTTTTAATCCATTGATTTCTGAGGGGGCTAAATATCTCTGAATAAGCGAGCATGTCTAAAGCTATTTTTGTTAGTTTAGCACTTTATATTCCAAAAAATTAATTAAACCAACATAGGTGGTTTTTTAGTAATTGTTTTATTAATCATGTTCTATATGATTTTATAAGTAGCTAGATTTATAAAGTTTCACATAATTGAAAATGTGTATAATATTTGATTTTTGTATTTTTGTATAATGAAAAATATCGAAACTTTAGATGACTTCTATAAGCAACGCTTGCAAAAGATACCTGAAACACTACAAAAAGAATTAGGTCATTTTAATGTATTTGCTTTTGAGGATTTGATGGGATGCAGCATCAAACCTATTCCTTATAGCAGAAGAGGCTATTTTAAAATAAGCTTAATTGAAGGGAAAAACAAAGTACATTATTTAGATAAAACCATAGAGATTAAAAAACAAGCATTATTGTTTGCCAATCCGCTCGTACCGTATAATTGGGAACAAATTGGTGAAAAACAGCTTGGTTTTTCATGTGTTTTTACAGAAAACTTTTTTCATCATTTCGGTAATCCTATTCAATATGCACCATTTCAAGCAACAGGTGATCCTATCATTGAATTAACAAACCAACAATACGTCTGGGCTAAACAGGTATTTTCAGATATGTTAATAGAGTGGACATCTGATTATAAGCATAAATATGACAAAATGCGTATGTTAGTTTTTGATCTGTTGTACCAAGCAGAAAAAATACAACCTCCCAAAAAGACTTCGCAACAGCTTACCAATGGAGCACAAAAAATAGCCACACAATTTTTAGAACTCTTAGAACGTCAGTTTCCCATAGAAGATGTAGGTGTATTACCATTACGTTCTGCATCAGATTTTGCTGAAAAACTATCAGTTCATGTAAACCACTTGAATAAAGCACTAAAGATTGTTTTTCAAAAACCTACCTCGGTTATAATTCAAGAACGTATTTTGGTAGAAGCTAAGATATTATTACAACATACCGATAAAGACATTTCGGAAATTGCTTTTGCGTTAGGCTTTAAAGAAGTTACTCATTTTCACAACTTTTTCAAGAAGCAAACTAGTATGACGCCTAGTCAATTCAGGATTGATTGATTTTTGTACAATTACGATTGTTTTTTGTTACTGTAGGCTTCATACCTGCTCTAACTTTGTCTTCATAAAATTTAAAACTATGGCAAAGACAATTTTTATTACTGGAACTTCTTCTGGTATAGGTAAAACAACTGCAATGTATTTTCAGCAAAAAGGATGGAATGTGATTGCAACCATGCGAAATCCTGAAAAAGAAACGGAACTTACACAACTACTTAATGTAACTTTATTACCGCTAGACGTTACTAATGAAACACAAATGAAAGCTACAGTAGCCAAAGCAATTTCTTTACGTAAAATTGATGTAGTACTAAACAATGCAGGTTATGGTACTGTTGGAGCTTTGGAAGGAACTACAGACCAAGAAATTGAACAAGTAATCAACACAAATCTTTTAGGTGTAATAAAACTTACAAAAGAGTTTATTCCACATTTTAGAGAAAATAAAGGAGGTGTATTTATTACTATTTCTTCAATAGGTGGCTTGGTAGCTTATCCGTTCTTTTCGTTATATCATACAACTAAATGGGCTATTGAAGGGTTTACTGAAAGTTTGGCTTTTGAACTAAACCAGTTAGGCATTCAGGTTAAAACAGTACAACCGGGTCCTACAAAAACTGATTTCACAGGACGTTCTTTAGTAATGCCGGAACATCCCGCTTATAATGACATTTTTGATAGTTTCAAAAAAGTATTTTTCAGTGATGAAGTACTGGATAATCTAGCCCCTGCGGAAACAGTTTCAGAAGTTATTTATGAAGCAGCTACAGATGGTAAAAACCAATTGCGATACTTGGTTGGTCCTGTTGCTAACGGCGATTTTAACAAGCGTTTAGAATTAGGTGCCGAAGTATTCCATGAAGAATTAGATAAAGCGTTTTTCGGTAAATAAAAATAACTTTTACAATTTCAAAAAAGCTATCTATGAAGTATTTCTTTGATGGCCTTTATCCATATTCATTGCTGAATTGGTTGGCTTCGTTAGGAAGATAAATATTATCAGGTACGATAAGAACCACAAATCACTCTTATTTGTGGTTCTTTTTGTTATCATTAGCATTGGCAATTAATGAATATGTTGCTGGGCCTATCAGGGATTTTAGACAACTATTTACTTTTTTGTACTAAAGTTTAGGATATTAAGAATGAGTGTATTTACCTGAAGCATTAACTAAAAAAACTTTAAAATTTAGTCTTTTGGATCATATGTATAACTCGGTACATTCAAGTGTACTGTTTACTACTTTTATTAAGTCTTCCTATGATCTACGAAACTTTAAATTGTTTCTAATCTTAGATTTATTATACCAACCTTGGAACTACTCTCGGGTTGCCCAGCGTTTCGTACTGTGCAGACCAACTGCACCTTTCCACCAACTATTTTGGCCATCTTGTTGAGAAAGAAACCGGAAATACAGCGACTGATTATATACAATCCCGACTTATTGAACATGCCAAAATTTCTATTTTAGAAGCAAACCATCCCATAAGCGAAGTAGCTTTCCAACTGAGCTTTAAATATCAGGAGCATTTTACACGTCTTTTTAAAAAGAAAACGGGCATGACACCTTTTGAATTTAGAAATTTAAACTAACCCAATCATAGTTTTTTCAACGGTTATAACCTGAAATACTATAATTTTATTGCTGAAATTTATCTGATATAATGAAGAGATTAAATTTATATCATTTTATTATAATCTTAACACACCATAAAATTATCTTAAAATTCAAATAACATTAAGCCGAAAGTCGCGCCAATATTGACAAATCTTCTATAAAGGTGTTCGAAAATTGTCCGGGCAAGTCCGCTTACCAGAATATAAGTAACTGCGTTGATTTGAGATAAACTAACTAATATAGAAGGAGACCATCTAAATTAATTTAGCTCTTCACAACGATTTGTACCTCACTAAAATTCTAGTTTTAAAATGCTATCAAAAATTAGCAATTTTGCCCATTTTCATTTAAAAAATATTTTACATTTGCAGTCTAACCAGCAACCCTTCGCCGGTATGTCTTTGAAAGTCAAACAAATGGTTTGTTTGTGATGTTTGTTGATATTTGGATAAAACCTGTATCCCTATTGTACCTCACTACCATGAAATTCAGCAATGGTAAGGCTCACTAATTTCTGCATCGGCAAATGATGTATTTTCTGAATAAAATTAGTTAATTAACATTACATTATACCAAAAAGCAGATAAACAAAAAAACCCTGCCTCGCAGGGATTTTAAATAAATTAATAAGTTCTATTTATTCATGGACAATTTTTATAATTAATATTTACGCTAATTCTTTTTCACGATCACAAACTCCGAGCGTCTGTTTTGAGCGTGTTGCTCTTCACTGCAGTTTTCTTTACAATCAACAAGTGGTTCGC
>NZ_JRLV01000034.1 GCF_000769915.1 Flavobacterium beibuense F44-8 | reverse complement strand
ATGATACCTGGAACATCATCGGACTGAACCAACCGGATGCTAAGGTATACATCTTTGACCGTTTTGGTAAACTGATCAAACAGATCAGCGCTACGGACCAGAGTGAAGGATGGGACGGTACCTACAACGGTAACCCGCTACCGGCTACGGACTACTGGTTTAGCGTAACCTACCGTGAACTGGTAAACGGAGAACCTGTAGAGAAAGAGTTTAAGGCTCACTTCTCACTGAAGAGATAATATATTTAACAAACTATAAAACAGAAAAGGCAGTCTATTGGCTGCCTTTTCTATTAACAATAAATTAAGGTTTTGTTGGTGAGATATTGTTAAATTTGAGTTGAATCAAAAAATCAATATTGACATGGGAAAATTTGTTAAAAAAGTAGCCAAGAACGGAGACTTCTATTTTAACCTGAAAGCAGGTAATGGTGAAGTGATTTTATCAAGCGAAATGTATAAAAGCAAAGCGTCTTGTGATAACGGAATTTCATCTGTAAAAGAAAATTCACCAAGTGATGAAAGATATGACAGAAAAACGGCCAATAACGGTAAACATTATTTCAATCTTAAAGCCAGAAACGGACAGGTTATTGGGAGTAGTGAAATGTATGAATCGGCTGCCGGGAGAGATAAAGGTATAGAGTCTGTTAAAAAGAATGCTCCGGACGCTTCGGTAGTTGAAGAGTAAGAAAGTTTTTAAGTCTTAAAAGCGGTGTTATTTAGTAAGAATAACACCGCTTTTTTTATTTAAAATTTAAATAAATTAAGTGTTTATAGAATTAATCTTGTTAAAGTATTGTTAACATTTTTATTAACATATTTCAGTTTCTTTATTTAAAAAGTAAATTTTTTATATAGTTTTTTCTGTTAATTATTTAAAATATGTTTTTTAAGTAAATGTTAAATTTAAACTTTAACATAGTCGTATTGCATCTAAAAAGTGTTTTTTATCGTATTTAATGAGTGTTTTGTCGATTTGTTTTTTTGATAAGAATTTGTTTACATAGGTTTATTCTTGAAAGTTGAAATTCGCCAAAAACATCAACTAGAAATGCACAACCCTTTTGTAAAAAAATATTTACTATTCTACTTTTTTGTAGTGTGGATAGGATTTATTAGCTGCGTTAACGCGCAGATAGTAATTTCTACTCCCGCTATTGGGTTTACACAGGCATGTGCTTCCTCTACTTTTAACAATTATAATTTCTCGTTTTCATTCTTTCCTCCGGCAAATCTTGGTCCGGGAAATCAGTTTATAGTTGAACTTTCTGATAATGCAGGCAGTTTCACTTCTCCAACTACAATTGCTACATTAACCAATACGACTTCTCCTGTAAATAGTAGTTTTGCATTACCTACTACAGCCTATGGCGAGGGCTACAGAATTAGGGTTAGAAGTACAAATCCGGCACAGACAAGTGCTTCGAGTGCTGTTTTTGCTGCTTACTATGCAGTGCACAATCAACCATTTGCTATAAACAGTAATGTAAGTACTGTTAGTTTATGTGGTGGTTCTTATGATTTGACTATTGATGATTTAGGTACGCCGGCCTCTCCGGTTTACTATCCTCAGTTAAATTATATATGGTATAAAGATTATGTTGAGATTCCCGGAGAAACAGGTTCTACTTTAACAGTGACCGAAGCCGGTTCATACTATGCAGTAACCGATTATGGGTCGTGTAATATGGATTCTTATTCTAATATTGTACAGGTTACAGTCCAGGAATTACTTACTCCAACCATACAATCGCAGGGAGGGCAAACAACAATATGTCCGCCCGGGGGTATAGATCTCACAAGTGTGCTCCAGGATCCGGGGTATACATATAAATGGTTTAAAGACGACATAGAAATACCGGGAGAAACGGGGTCTGTTTACACTGCTACTGAAGGCGGTGTTTATCATTTAGTGCTGACAAGTAACGGATGTGAGTTTGAATCGAATGCTATAACGCTTGATTCAAATGACTTTACACTTGATATAGATCCCTCGGTTACTACTTCAATAATACCGGGAGAAACATTAACTCTTACTGCCATTACCGATGCTAATTCGCCAACTGTTGAATGGTATAAGGATAATGTACTGATTGCCGGGCAAACAGGACTTACACTTAATATCACTGAACCGGGAGAGTATAGGGTTTCGGTAAGCCAAACGTCGCCATGTTCAATTACTAAAGAAGCAACGGTTAATATTGAATACCCTACAAGTTTCAATTTACTTATACAAACATCGGCTTACACCTCATGTGTAAGTACATCGGTTACGCTTTCTATTTTCCAGTTTGATACTACACTTTTAAATGGAGATGTAATTAATCTTATAGGTAATTTATACGGATACGGTTACCAGTGGTATAAAGATGGTGTTGCGGTAGCAGGAGCGACAGGTACAACACTTGCATTAAACGATCCGTCATTAAACGGTAGTTATGTGCTTAAAATTACTTTGCCGGGATATGGTGTTTTGGTTTCAAACACTATCAATATAAACTTAGGAGTTCCAACTCCTGTTATTTCAGGTAATACTACATTATGTGAAGGTGGTACTGTTTTATTTACTTCGAGTGTTAGCAGTGCAGGTTATACCTATCAGTGGTACAGAAACGGAACTGCTATTCCGGGCGCAACAGCTTCAACCTACACAGCAGACGCTGAAGGAGGTTACTACCTTAGAGTTACCGGAGGTTCATGTATGCAACAGTCTAACTCGTTATCATTGGTTCAGGATGTGATTACAGTGAGTAGTAATAACCCTGTTGTAGATGTAATCCTTCCGGGAGAAACAAAAGTACTTACGGTAACCACCGATGCTAATGGCCCTCAATACGACTGGACTCTTAATGGTAGCCCTATTGCCGGAACAACAGCTACAATAAATGCAACACAGGCAGGAGAGTATATAGTTACGGTAACACAATTGGCAGGTTGTACGGCAACAGCTCAGTATACCTTTACACTAGAGGCTCCTACCAGTTATGATATTACAATTAATCCTGAAGCAGGTTATATGGCCTGTACCAGTACATCGGTTTCACTTGATATAAGCAGTTTTACAGGAACAACCACTTCTGGTACAGTTGCGGTGACTGATTTTGGTTATAGTTACCAATGGTATAAAAACGGAGTTGCTGTTGCAGGTGCTACTACAACGAGCCTTACTTTAAACAGTGCTTCAGAAAATGGTAACTATTACTTGGTTGCTACTTTGCCGGGATATGGTCCTGTAACCTCTAATACAGTAACAGTAAATTTAGCAGTACAAACAGTTACCATTACAGGCGGAACCACTATATGTGAAGGATCGACTACGGTATTAACATCCAGTTTAACAGCACCAACGTATAGCTTCCAGTGGTATAAAGATAATGTTGCTATACCGGGAGCTACTGCATATACCCATACGGTAGATTCTGACGGTGATTACTATATAACCGTAGGTAACGGTACCTGTAACATGCAGTCTAATATAATGACAATAACAACTGAGGTTGTAAATATAACAAGTACCGATCCTGTTTTAGATGTCATAATACCGGGAGAGACAAAAACACTAACTGTTAATACTGATGCTAATGGTCCGCAATATTCATGGACCCGAAACGGAGCACCGATTGCAGGCACTACTTCAACAATCAATGCAACGCAGGATGGTGAGTATATTGTAACAGTAACGCAAACAGTAGGCTGTGCTGCTACGGCACAGTATACTTTTGTGCTGGAATATCCAACGAGTTTTAATGTTTCTATAGCTACTGGAGCAGGTTACATAGCCTGTACCAGTACATCGGTAGCACTTAATATAAGCAGTTTTACAGCTACAACCACTTCGGGTACTGTAGCTATAACTGATTTAGGGTATGCCTACCAGTGGTACAAAAACGGAGTTGCCGTTGCAGGTGCCACATCACAAACATTAACGATTAACAGTGCTTCGGAAAACGGAAATTATTACCTGGTGGTAACACTGCCTGATTATGGGCCTGTAACTTCAAATACTATAACTATAAACCTGGCTGTAGAAACAGTTACAGTAACGGGTGGAAACACAATTTGTGAAGGAGCTACTACAGTACTTACATCCAGCTTAACAGCACCAACATACAGTTTCCAGTGGTACAAAGATAATGTTGCCATACCGGGAGCTACAACTTATAATTATACAGTTGATGCCGAAGGTGATTATTATGTTACGGTAGGTAATGGTACCTGTAACATGCAGTCTAATATTGTAAGTATAACAACAGAGGTTGTAAACATAACGAGTACTGATCCCGTTTTAGATATAATCATGCCGGGAGAGACGAAAACATTAACTGTTAGTACTGATGCCGATGGTCCGCAATACTCATGGACCCGAAACGGAGCACCGATTGCAGGCACTACTTCAACAATCAACGCAACGCAGGATGGCGAGTATGTAGTAACAGTAACACAAACGGTAGGCTGTGCTGCTACGGCACAGTATACTTTTGTGCTGGAATACCCTACAGGCTTTAGTGTAACCATTAACCCTGATGCAGGTTATACGGCTTGTAGCAGTACAATGGTAACGCTTGATATTACCAACTTTATAGCCATAACATCTGAAGGGAATGTACCTGTAACAGACATGGGTTACGGCTACCAGTGGTATAAAAACGGTGTTGCTGTAGCAGGTGCTACTACGCCAAGCCTTACATTAAACAGCGCGTCACAAAATGGTAATTATCATTTAGTGGTTACATTACCTGATTATGGTCCGGTAACCTCAAATATAGTAGCTATAAACCTGGCATTGACATCTGTTACTATATCTGGCGGAAGTACTATTTGTACAGGTGGTACAACAGTGTTAACATCAAGCTTAACAGCTCCAACTTATACCTATCAATGGTATAAAGACAATGTGGCCATACCTGGAGCAACAGGCTCAACTTATACTGCAAATGCCGAAGGTGATTATTATGTTGCGGTAGGTAACGGTAGCTGTAATATACAGTCTAATGTTATGACTATTACTACCGAATCTATCTCGGTAAACAGCACCAGCCCTGCGGTTGATGTTATATTACCGGGGCAGCAAAAATATATTACGGTTACTACCGATGCTATGGGACCTCAATACTCATGGACAAGAAATGGTGTGCCACTTGCAGAAAATACAGCTACATTAACAGCTACTCAGGATGGTGAGTATACGGTAACCGTTACTCAAACCATAGGGTGTAATGCTACAGCACAAATGACATTTATGTTGGGCTACCCAACAGGGTTTACCATTACAATAGCACCTGATAATGCTTATTCGGCATGTTCTAGTACATCTGTAACGCTGAGTGTGTCAGATTTTACGGCAATCACTTCTGAAGGGAATATTGCCATGACCGATTTAGGTTATGCTTACCAATGGTTCCTTAACGGAGTAGCCATACCGGGAGCAACATCACAAACACTAACGGTTAATGATCCGGCTCAAAACGGTAATTACAGGCTACAGGTTATAATGCCGGGATTCTCTGCATTACTATCAAATACAGTATCAATAACATTAAGTTTAGGGAATGTTACTTTATCTCCTAGTGGCTTATTGTGTCCGGATAATCCTCAGGTAGATTTAACCTGTAATATTTCAGATCCTACCTATACTTATGCATGGTATAAAGACAATGTACTTGTTTCTACTAATAATAATTCTGTTTATACAGCAACTGCCGAAGGTAATTACTATGTAGTGATCACAACTGCAAGCTGTTCGTTTACTTCAGATACGCTTAACCTGGAACTTAACGACTTTAACCTTATTCCTGATACACCTTTACAGGATGTGATAATACCGGGAGAGAACAAAGTACTATCAGTAACTACCGATGCTCTTTCTCCTGTATTTACATGGTATAAGAATGGTGTTACGATTCCGGGCGCTACAACATCATCTATTTACGCCAATACAGCTGGTGAGTACAAAGTAGAAGTTAAACAAACTGAGGAATGTGATATTGTAAAGGAACTGACTTTTACGCTTATTTATCCTTCCGGATTTAATATCGAAATAGCTCCTGATGGTGATTTTGTTGAATGTGCCGATACGGCAACCGCTTTAAACATTGTAGCCTTTGATGCTTTAACACAGGGAGGTCCTATTGATATTCTTAATAATAACTATGGTTACGGATACCAATGGTATATGGATGGCTCTCCTATAACAGGTGCTACGGGCACTTCTATAATGGTTTCTGAAAGCGGAACATATCAGCTACAGGTAACTATTCCTGATTTTGGACCGGTATCCAGTAATATCATTACAGTTAATCTTGGTTTTATAGCTGACGTTGTGATTGAAACCGAAGATGTATTTTGTGATGAAGGAGCTACTATCAATATAACTTCAAATGTTAATGATAGTACTTATAGCTATGCCTGGTATAAAGAGGGTAGTAGCACAGTAATAGGTACAGAAAGCTCTATAACGGTAGATGAATCGGGTAGTTATTTTATGGAAGTGAGCTTTGAAAACTGTACTATATCATCAAATGTTATTGAGATTATCCCTTACGATATGTCGCAAATAGCGGTGAGTACAGGTCCGTTTTACGACTTGCCTGAAGGGACAACATCTACCATTACTGCCAGTGGTGCCGAAAGTTACATTTGGTATCATAACGGAGTAATAGTTTCTTATGGACCGGATGTTGAAGTAACTGAAGCAGGTGTGTATACCGTAGTAGCTACGGTAGGTAACTGTGAAGATTCAAGAGATGTAACTGTGTCACTTGTAGAGAATAATGTAATAG
Source organism: Flavobacterium beibuense F44-8 (assembly GCF_000769915.1). GTDB lineage: Bacteria > Bacteroidota > Bacteroidia > Flavobacteriales > Flavobacteriaceae > Flavobacterium > Flavobacterium beibuense. Next base: position 14,331 of record NZ_JRLV01000034.1, on the reverse strand, counting down.
CCATACCAAATACAATAACGCCTAATAATGACGGATACAATGATAAATGGGCTTTACCAATTAAGTATGTAAATCAGGAGAATGTAGAAATTGTGATATATGCTGCTGACGGCAAAATTGTTTTCAGGGCATCAAATTATATGAATAACTGGCCGGAAAGTGATTTCACTTATGACACCAAGAGTTTGGTATACTACTATACTATCATGGAAGATAATGAGATTACAAAGCGAGGCTCTATAACTATTGTTGAATAACGGATGATTAAAAATTACTACTCCTTATTTTTCATATTAGTTTTTATTGCCGCTTTTACAAAGGTAAATGCGCAGGATGCGCCCGTAGTAACCTTTAATGTTCCATACCAGAATAACTTAAAGTTTAACAGGTTCTTATACAATCCGGCTTTTTCTTTTGTAAGGGAAGACAATACATATGTTTCACTATACCACCGTAACCAGTGGGTGCAGTTTGACGATTCTCCTAAGGTATATATGCTTAGTTATACAGGGAGGTTTTCAAAAACATCAGGTCTTGGTTTTGGTATCTACCAACAAAATGTTGGGGTAGTGACCAGCTTTGGCGGGGTAGCAAACTACTCATATAACATAAAGCTTAAGGAACGTATGAACCTTACATTAGGATTTAACGTGGCTTATTATAACAGCGGAGTTAATAAAACCAGAACTGTAACGGGTGAACCAGACCCTATAATTATGGAGCTGAGAAACAACTCTCTTGTAAGTATTAAGCCCGGAATTAATTTTAATTATAAAGATTTTGACATAGGTGTTTATGCTGAAAACGTGGTAGACTACGATTTCAAATCGGATGAGATGTCAGAGAAGTATACCGATAAGGTGTATTCAGGTCATGTTATGTATACGCATAAAATGGTAGCTATGAGAGATCTTTTTAAAGACAGCGAGTTTAGTCTTGCCTTGAGGGGGAGAATGAGCGAATTGTATGGTTTTACCTTAAACGGCTCGTTACTGGTACACTTCCCAAGATTGGGATGGTTACAAACATCGTTAGACGATTACTATGGGGTAGGTATAGGTGCCGGTTTTCACCTTACCAAGAGACTATCCTTAGGTTATGTGTACGAAAGAACCGTGAAGGAAGGATTGGTAAACCTTGGGCCATCACACGAAATTATAATGTCTTTTAAGCTAAAGGATAAACTGAGTTTAAGAGAACAAAATAAAAAACAGGGAGAAAAAAAGCAGGCTAGTCTTGAAGAACAACTGGAAGAGTTAGAAGAAGAGATGCTGGCAGAAGAGGAAGAAGGTCTTTATGAGACAGACGTGGAAAGGGATGCCGATATTGAAAAACTGAGAATGGAACTGGACGATGAGAGTCAGTACCTGTTAGATGCTTTGATTAAGGAAGATTCTATAGCTCAAATACATAAGGCAGAGTTTGATAAGAAGGTTAAAAACCTACTTGATTATGCCAAAAGAGAGCAGGCAGCAAGGCTTGAAAGAGCAAAAACAGAAATGCTGCTGATGAAGAGGGATGACCCGGGAGAGGATGCCGAAGAGAATCCGCAAACGCTGGAAGATCTTAAAAGAGCAAAAAGTGGTTACTATGTGGTTTCTACTCCGCCCGATGCAAGAACAGAAGATGAAGTGATCATTGAAAGATACGAACGTTTTACCGAAGCAGCTAATGCGCTTGAAAGGAAAAAATCTGAAGGGATTGAGAAAAATCCTTACCTGATACATGTTCAGGATAGCTCGGAAGATGAAGTGGAGAACATCAAAAGGAGAGAAAGAAATAATGAGGTGACAGATGGTAGTAACACAGGCCGAAGAAATAGTCGTGGTAATTCAAGATCAGCAAATAATAATAGCAGATCTAATAATAATTCCTCTGGTAACGGTGGTGGTATAAAGCTTCCGTCTGTAGGAGTAACAGCAGGTGTGACAACAGGAGGTAGAGGTAATAATACTTCAGGAAGTAATGGTAACAATGCTAATAACGGTGGTAATTATACCGATACTGCACAACAGCCTGCTAACAACGGTAACAAAAGATATAGTGATAATGGTAATGTAAACGAAAACGAAGGGGGATATGCAGATAACGGAGACCAAAATCAAACCAATAATCAGGGGAAGGATAATACAAATGCTACCCCAAATAATACGAATAATAACAATGCTCCTGCAGCACAGGCAGCTACACAACAGCCACAGGCAAGCAGGCAAGCAAATAATAATAACGGGCAAACGGCAACTGCTCAAAAAACGAACACCAGTGCTGCAGGTAATAAGCCGGCAGCAAGCAATAACAGTCAAGATAAAAACACACACTTAACTAATACTAAAAACAATGCTAATGGACAGGGATCACAACAAACAGCGCAAGCGAAAAATGCATCAAAAGCTCCTTCTTCTAAATATGTCAGAAGAGAAGAAGACCTCAGTACAGAGGAGGAGATAAAGGATTACTATGCTGCCAAAACTGATTTAGTAAGGCAGGCACCAAAGAGAAGTGATATATTAACAGTACAGGATGTCGAGCCGGGGTATTATGTTATCGCAAATGTGTTTAGCGAACAGGAAAATACCAATAAGTTTATAAACAGATTGAAAGATAGAGGTATACAAGCCGAATACTTTATTAACCCACAAAATAATTTTAGGTATGTATATCTTAAAAAACATGATAGCTGGAGAGACGCTCTTATTTCATACTATTCAAATGTTAACAATACTTACTTTGATACAGTATGGCTAATGAGCATAAATGTAGATTAATAAGAAAAGACAACTGATTTAATTGTATAAAACCAACTAAAAAACACCAATACAAACACAAATGCATTTAAGAATACACAATTTAAGGATAAAGATCCTGCTAGGGTTTTTACTGTCGTGTTTTGCTATGCAGGCACAGTTAGAGGTACCTTTTACAATAAGGTACCAGGATAATATTAAAGGAGATATTACTCAAATCTCCAATAATATTGTTAATAGGGATACTAATTCATATGATCCTAATGATCGTTATCCGCAACCGTGGGAAAACAGTGGTTATAATGATGATTATACCATGCGTTATATTGATATTGATGGTGATTCGTCTACTTTCAGTTCAAGTAGTGCGACTCTCTCCAGTATTACAGATGTAAGCTGTAGTACGGTAGTTTATGCTGCTATGTACTGGTCTGCAACTTATAGGTATAATAGTAGTTCAGGGAGTGGTAGTAGTACCAGGGTAACTAACTTTAATGAGGTAAAATTAAAGTTGCCGGGAGATGCTAACTATACTGATATTACCGGGACTGTAATTTACGATGGCTTTGGGAGTGCTTCATTAAGCTCTAATAGTCCATACGTTTGTTATGCAGATATTACAACTCTTGTTGCCGGGCTGGCAGACCCTAATGGTACTTATACAGCTGCTAACATACGTGCTACTCAGGGGAGTTTATCAGGAGGTGTTTCAGGAGGATGGACAATTTTTATTGTATATGAAAATCCCAATAAACCAGGTAAATATGTAACTTCTTACGACGGTTTTGCCGGAGTAAACAGCGGGTTGGGAAGTATTGATGTTAATTATACGGGCTTTACAACTGTACCTGCTCCATTACCGGTAAGAGCTAAGCTAATGGCATGTGCACTTGAAGGAGATAGGCTTATTACAGGAGACAGATTAAGATTCAAAGATGCTTCTGAAACAAACTATACTAATCTTTCCAACAATTTAAACCCGTCTGATAATTTCTTCAATAGTAATATAACTTATCTTGACGACGGTGATGTTGAACAAAATTTTACTGATAGGGTTCCAAACAGTAGCAATACACTTGGATATGATGCTGATATCATTAATATTAATCAGGGATTAATTCATAATAGCTCAACGGGAGCTAATTTAAGAATCACATCTACCGGGGATACTTATTTTATGTTTTTCAATGCACTTAGTGTTGATATTATCGAGCCTGAAATTCAGCTGGTAAAAACGGTTGAAGATTTAGCTGGTAATGATATTGGTGGTGCCGATGTAAACCTTGGTGACTTTTTAGAATATGTAATAAGTTTCCAAAACTTAGGTAATGATGATACGACTTCATTTACCATTACCGATTTACTTCCTGAAAATACTTACTTTAATTCGGTAGACATCAGTGGGGCACCGGGAGTTACTTATACATACGATCCGGCTACAGAACAGGTAACTTTTACTATTCCTGATAATCTTGTTGAAGAAGATGATCCTGCTTATACCATAAGATTAAGAGTTCGTGTAGCCGAAAGCTGTAACGATCTTAAAGATGCCTGTTCTAATATTATTCAAAATAGTGCTTATGCTACCTATCAGGGTGTGTTAAACAGTAATGTTATTTCAAACGACCCTAGTATTGCAGGGATTAACGGTTGTGGTCAGCCTGTTACAGGGCCGGCAAACTTCCTTGTAGATATAGACGATTGTAATTTTGAACGTACAGTAACCCTTTGTTCTACCTCTGTTGATGTTTCGGCACCAGACGGGTACGACAGTTATGAGTGGTATGATAGTGATGATAACTTAATTGGTACAACACAAACCATAACTATAACTGCAGAGGGCGAATACTATGTGATAAACACTGCAGCTGCTCCATGTGTTTCTACTACAGAACACGTAACGGTAAACAGCTACAGTACCATTATACCAAACCCGGTTATACCATTTGCCGATGAAACACCTATGTGTGCAAACAACGGTAAGGTTATGCCGAATATCTTTTTATGTGGTGCAGATGATGAACGATTAATTCAAACAGGTATTACAGATGCTACAAGTATCAGCTGGCAAAAACTTGATGAGTCAGCTTGTTTATCAGCTTGTAGTACATGTGGTGATTTACCTTCAGACTGTCCTTGGGTAGGCTGTCCTAACAGTAGTTGGGTTGAAGTAAGCACAGGTCAGGATTATACTGCAGATATTTCAGGTCAATACCGATTAGTAGTAAACTACGACGGATGTTTTGGTACATTCTACTTCAATGTGTATAAAAATCTTCTTGATCCTCAATACACAAAAGAAAATATTGTTTGTGGTAGCGACGGAAATATTACCATTACAAATGTACCTGCAGGTTATGAATATCAGTTAGTAAACCAAAGTACAAATACTGTTATTTATGATTATGCCGATGGCATGGGGCCATCATTTGATATTACAGCTTCAGGTATTTATACCGTTAATATCAGACAACAGGGCGTAGATGCTACACCGGGTAACACTTACTGTGAATTCTCGGTAGAAAATATAGGTATACAAAACAATGCTATTAGTGTTAATGTTATTACCGAAAACGCAACGTGTGACGGTTTAGGTAGCATTAGGCTACAGGCATTAAATGTAGGTCCGCAATATTACTTTGAGATTACAGGTCCTTCAAGTGATTCACACGGTCCTGTAACCGATAATAACCACCTTTTTGAAAACCTTAACCCTGGTACATATAATTATACCGTTACTACAGATGACGGATGTAGTGAAACAGGTTCGGTTACAATTATAGATGAAAGTGACCTTGATTTAGTAGCATCTGTTTCTCAGAATATTTCCTGTAAAGAGGGTAATATCCAAATGAATGCTTCCGGAGGTAAAACACCATACATCTATGCTGTTTACAGTCAAAATGGTGTACTTCAAAACCCTACTGCATCAGATTTCCAAACCAGTGTGATTTTTGATGTACTTATAGGAGATGAAGGGGATTATGTGTTCATCGTAATGGATGGCAATGGTTGTACAACACTTTCTAATGAAGTTACCATAATCATTGTTCCTGATGTTACATACACAACTTCTGTAAATATGGTGAGTTGTAATGGTGCTAACGACGGATCAATTATATATACTGTTACTAATACTAACGGTTATAATGTGTCTTTTGATCTTTTTGATGCTACCGATACAATAATTACATCAAACAATTCGGGTTCATTTACTTCACTTGCTCCCGGTGATTATACAGTAGTTTTACGTGAGACTAAAGGAAACAGAACTTGTGAATTCCCATTTGACTTTACTATTACTGAACCAGATCCGATAACAGGAGGTACTGCAGCAGTTACACAGGAATTTGACTGTACTATATTAGGTTCTTTAGGGGCTACGATAACAGTAGATACTTCTACAATAGCAGGTGGTACACCAACTTATGAATACAGTATTGACGGAATTACTTTTGGTACAGCAACCAGCTTTGCAGGTCTTACTGCAGGTACTTATACTATTACAGTAAGAGATGCTAACAACTGTACTCATGTAATAGACACTATCGTGATTGACCCTGTAGTACCGCCGTCAGACCTTACTGTGAGTGCCACTACACCTAGCTGTCCGGCATTGACTTCAGATCTTACTCTTACAGTTACAGGAGGCGAGGCACCGTTTAATTACGAAATTACGGCTCCTGCAGCAGCAGTAACAAACAACGGAACAAACAATGTGTTTACAGGTCTTACCGCAGGTACATATACCTTTATGGTTACAGATAGTAAAGGATGTACTTACAGCGAAAACTATACAATACAACAGTTAACCCCAATTGCGGTTAACGGTCAGCCGGTAAGCAATGTTACTTGTTTTGGTGCTACAGACGGAGCACTTAACTTTAACGTTTCGGGCTTCTCTACAAACTATACTTATGATGTAGTTAACGGAGCATCTACTTCTGTTTCCTCTTCTGCATCGGCTACAAATGCTACAATTGCCCTTACAGGCCTTGCGGCAGATACATATACTATAACAGTACAGGATAATGTTACAGGTTGTACAGCAACTGCAACGGTTACTATTAGTGCGCCATCTGCAGCTTTAGCAATTACAACATCTGTAAATCCTATTACCTGTCTTGCAGACGGTAGCTTAAATGTTACTGCAACTGGAGGATGGGGTGGTTATGAGTATACCTTAACACAACCGGATTCCTCTATAGTAGGACCACAATCGGGTTCATCATTTACTGGACTTACTCAAAACGGTACTTATACTATATCGGTAACAGATGCTAATAACTGTACCGTTACAGATACATTTACTTTATCAACACCAGTACCACCTACGGCTTCAATTTCAGGTTCTGATATTTGTTATGATGCTAATGGAGCTTCACTAACGGTATCGGTTACAGATGGTACAGCTCCGTTTACTTACTCTATTAACGGAAATCCGGGTCAGTCATCTAATGTATTTGCCAGCTTAACACCTGGTAGTTATACTATAGTGGTTACCGATGCTTACGGATGTACTGATTCAGTTACACAAACCATAGCGCCAACACTTACGGCTATGGCTTCTTTTGTAAAAGGTTTAGACTGTACAGTTTCTCCCGATGCAGAAATAACTGTAGCTATAAACGGAGGTACTGCACCTTACACTTATGAAGTTTCTTCAAACGGTGGTACTACTTACGGTGCTTCATCGGCAGTAGCAGGGTCTTCAATAAGTTTCCAAACAGCTACTGCAGGATCTTTCAGATTCCGTATTACAGATGCTAACGGATGTGTGGTACAATCAAACATTATAAACATTGCTCCACTTACATTACCGTCTATTACTTCTGCAACACAGTCGCAGGCAGTATTATGTAATGGTGACAGTTCTGGTGCTATTACTATTGTTGTGGATAACACAACAGGTACAGGTCCATTTACTATAAACGTATATAACGATACTACAAGTACTGATTATGGTACACAAACTACAGGTTTACCTGCGGGTAGTTATACGGTAACCTTAACAGATGCCAACTCTTGTACAGATACAGCTACTGTTGTTATCACAGAACCGGATCCTATTACGTTTAATGTCTCTATTGTACCAATTACATGTAATAACCCGGATACAACTTTTGGTGAAATTATAGTTGAAAACACGGCTGGTGGTACTGCAGATTATACTTATTATTTAACAAATAACTACGATAGTTCAGTACAGCAGTACTCAACTACACCAGGTAATGAAGACCATACTTTCCAGGTACTTAACTTTGGTATCTATACCCTTTCGGTTGTAGATGCAAACGGTTGTACTGTTGTAGATGACAATATTGTAATTGCTTCTCCTCCAACAGATCTTGATATTAGTGTAACACCTACACCACCGGCAGACTGTCTTTCGGGAGGTACTGCATCAGTAACAGTTCAGGCGAGTGTAGGTAGTGGTAACTATGAGTTTGCGATTTTAGAGCAATTGAATCTACCTTATGTAGACGATCCGGCAAACGACTATCAGCCTGCTAACTCAGGTTCAGATACAAGAATATTTACAGGTCTAATTCCCGGTATAGTATATACATTTGTTGTACATGATATCACAACAAACTGTTACTACTTTAAATCGGCAGATATTGCTATTCCGCCATTATCTACATTAACATCTACTATAGATACGGTTAATAATGTAACCTGTACAGGTAATGCCGATGGTAATATTACCTTCACTATAGATAATTATGACGCTGCTACTACTCAGGTAGGATATGAGGTATATTATGCACAAACTAATACACCGCTTTCTCCGGTAGTAGGAGGAACTATACCGGTATCTGGCGGGCCGGAAATGGTTTCAAATGTAGGACCATTAGCTCCGGGTACATATTATGTGTTATTTACTGAACTTGACGGAGGTTTAGCAGGATGTACTAATGCTTCTGCTCAATTTACAATTGTTCAGTCGGCTGAGCTTCTTGAAGTGTCAGCTCAGGTTATAACAAACGATAACTGTAACACTAATGCAGGTGTTATATCGGCAACTGCACAGGGTGGTACAGCACCATACCAGTACTTAATACAGCCAAGTACAGATGCTGCACCAACAGCAGGAAGTGCAGGATGGAGTAGTGCTAACAGTTTTAATGTTGAGGGTGGTACTTACACGGTTTATGCAATGGATGCTTACGGATGTATTCAGCCAATTGCTGCACCAATCACTCTTGATACAGATCCTTCTCCGGTTATTGCACTGTCTGTTGTTCAGCAATGTGATACTGCCGAAGGCAATTATTCAATTCAGGTAGACCTTACTACAGCAGGTATGCCTCCATATACTTACAGTTTTAACGGAGGTGGATACCAGGCACAGTCGGGTACTACGTTTACTTACGACGGTCTTCCTTCAGGAACTTATACAGTAGAGGTTAGAGATGTTAACGGTTGTACTAACCTTCAAAACATCACTATCTATCCTCCTTTAAACCTAACACCGGCAGTTACAGCACAGCCAACCTGTGCAACTAACGATGGTGAGATTACGGTAACAGCAGCAGGAGGTTCGGGTAACTATACCTACGAGCTTCAGGATTCATCAAATGCTGTGATTGTTGCTGCAAATGCTTCAAATGTATTTACAGGTCAGCCATTTGGTGATTACATCGTGGTTGTTACAGATACTACTACAGGATGTAGCGAAACAGCTACTGTTAGTCTTGAAGAACCTACTGCGGTTGTATTTACTTACGTTTCACAAAATGTGAGCTGTAACAGTGCAGATGACGGATCGATAGTAGTGACTCTTGATCCTTCTAACGATAATCCTGTTTACACTTATACACTTGATGACGGAATTAATCCGCCGATAGTACAAAACTCTAATACATTTACAGGATTAGCTGCCGGAACGTATGATATAACAGTAACTTCTGGTAAAAACTGTACAGCTACCGAAACAGTAGTGATTACAGAACCTGCAGTATTAACACTTACTGCAACAGCAACTGATTTTGCCTGTGATGCTACAAACACAGTTCAAACATCGGTAATTACTGCAACTGTGGGAGCAGGTACTGGTACAGCTCCTTACACTTACAGTATAGATGGTACGAACTTCTTTACAACAAATATTTTTGAAGTTGTAGATAATGGTGCTGTACAAAATATTACTGTTACCGTTAAGGACAGCAACAACTGTACGGCAACATTCCCGCTAACAATAAACCCGTTACCGGAAATAATAAGTGTTGTCCCTACACTACTAACAGAAATAACATGTAACAATGACGAAACAGTTACTATTACGGTAACAGGTGGTTCGGGTGACTTTACTTTTGATCTACTTCCGTTAGGTTCGCAGGCTTCGGTAACACCGGGTCCCGGAGTATACACAGCAACATTCGACCTTACTACGCCGGGTAGTTATAACTTCCAGGTAACAGATAACGTAACAGGTTGTTATGAAGTTACTTCAACACCATACGACATTGTTCCTTTTGATACTATAGCGGTAGAGGCTACAGCTTCTACTCAGGTTACCTGTTATGGTGATGCCGATGGTACTATCACTATAAACGTAACAGGTTATACAGGAAACTACGACTTTGTAGTTACCGATTCTTTAGGAAATACAGTAGGCAGTGGCAGTAATGCCACAACTACAAACCCTTATACAATAACAGGTTTAGTAGCAGGTAACCATTATGTTACTATTACAGCTACAGACAGTCCTTTCTGTACTGCCGATTCTAACGTGATAACAATTGGTTCTCCATCAAATCCGTTAGTACTAAACGCTTCTCAAACAGCAAGCGTTACCTGTACAAACGATCAGGGAGAAATTATAGCTACAGCTACAGGTGGTTGGGGTACTTACCAGTATGAACTGGTAAATAATACCACTTCAAGTACGGTTCAGGCTTATGCTTCAAACAGTACTTTCACCGGATTAGCAGCAGGAAACTATACCGTTTCGGTACAGGATGCCGGAGGTTGTATCGTTTCTCAAACTATTGATTTGGTTCAGCCTGCACCTATTACGGCAAGTATTTCGGCTTCTGCAACAGCGCTTCTTTGTAACGGAGATAATACAGCTACTATAACAGCAACATCTGTTACGGGAGGTGAAGGAGTATATCAGTATATACTTAATACTTATGATGATGCCGGTACTACAATAGTTTATAGTTCAGATGCACAAATAAGTCCGTCGTTTAATAACTTAGGTGCTGGTATTTACAGCATAACAGTAACAGATGGTTGGAATTGTGACGTTACTACAGTAACAGTTGAGATTACAGAACCAGATCCAATTCAGGCTTTCCTTAGCCTTACAGATACATTAACCTGTACAACAGGTGCAGAGATTACAGTTTCTGCAACAGGAGGTACAGCACCATACCAGTACAGTTTAGATGGTGTTACTTATAGTACTAATACGGTATTCCCAATTGCTTCGGCAGGAACATACCAGGTATATGTAACAGATGCTAATAACTGTACAGCAGTATTAAGTAACGAAGTTACAATACTTGCGGTGCCGCCATTAACAATAAACTTAGACCTTACCAATGCAGTAATTAACTGTTTTGGTGAAGCTACAGCTTCTATTACGGCAAACGTAACGGGAGGTTTAGGTAACTACAGTTATGAACTTCTTGATAGCGGTAGCAATGTTATTGCAGGTCCGCAAACGGAGAATACTTTTACTGGTCTTGCAACTGGTACTTACTACGTTCATGTGATAAGTGGTGACTGTGAGGAAACTTCTCCGGCAATCAACATTACATCTCCGCCGGAATTCATAGCATCGGTATCGCATACAGATGTACTATGTTATAACGAGCAAAATGGTAGTATTACTGTAACTGCTTCGGGCGGTACAGGAACTGTTCAGTATGCAATTTCTCCAAACCTTGACCAGTTTGTAGACACTAATGTGTTTACTAATCTTGCAGCAGGTTTATATGATGTTATCGCTCAGGATCAGAACGGATGTTTTGAACTGTTCCAGGTTGAAATTTTAAACCCTGCACTTCTTGAGGCTTCAATAGATACTGCAAGCCTTGTTGATGAGGTTTGTTTAGGAGATTCTAATGCATCAATAACTGTTAATATAACAGGTGGTACGGGTACTTATGAAATCGCTATAGACGATCTTCTTGACCCGTCAGATGATGTATTGGCTTATGTGCCTGTAACCGGTACTCAGCATACATTTACTAACCTTGCAGGGGGTACAGCTTATGATATTTATATAAGAGACTCAAACGGGTGTGACGTTAATCCGCAATTACAGCAATATATGCCACCGGGAGTTGATATGACTCCGTCGGCTACTGTGGTTGATAACTGTACTAAAAATGTACCGGGTAATGTAGTAACTGTTGAGTATACTACAACTCAGAGTTTAAATGCAGCAGATATTTCATACTCTGTAGACGGAACTAACTATCAGGCTTCAAATACGTTTACTGACTTGGCACCGGGTACATATACTGCTTATGTACAACACACAAACGGATGTATCAAAACAGTAGACTTTACTATTGATAACCTGTTACCTATTACAGCTACTGCGGCTGCTACGCTTGATGTTCTTTGTAAAGGAGATGCAACAGGTGAGATTACAGTAACAGCTTCAGGTGGTACAGGTACACTTCAGTATGCTATTTCTCCGTCATTTGTATATGGTACTTCAAATGTGTTTACAGGACTTGCAGCCGGTGATTATACCGTTAGGGTAACCGATGACCTTGGTTGTGAGCTTGAAATAACAACCGTAACTATTGATGAGCCAACAGATGCTCTTACAGCTACTATAGACGATATAACGAATGAGATATGTTTTAATGACGAAGACGGTACTGTTACTATTACTGTAGCAGGAGGTACTGCGCCATACTTTACGAGTCTGGATTCAAATAATCCGGCCGACTTTACTCAGGACCTGTTTACTTATACTAATCTGGCTCCAGGTACACATACCATTTATGTAACCGATGCTAACGACTGTACTATCACTACACCACTTACTTTTGATGTAGAAGAGGGTGCAGATATGACTCCGTCAGCAACTGTAGTTGATAACTGTACGGGTAACGTACCGGGTAATGAGGTTACTATCAATGTGGCTTCTTCTCAAACACTTAACGCTGCCGATTTAACGTACTCTGTAGATGGTACTACATACCAGGCTTCAAACGTGTTTAATAATTTAGCTCCGGGTAGCTATACTGCTTACGTGCAGCATGCTAACGGATGTATTAAAACAACAACATTTACAATTAATACGTTACAGCCAATAGCAATTGATACTGCAACAGTAACTGCTGATGTATTATGTTTTGGTGATGCAACAGGTGAGATTACAGTAACCGCTTCAGGTGGTACAGGTACACTTCAATATGCTATTTCTCCTGCATTTGTTTATGGTACTGCTAACGTATTTACAGGTCTTACAGCAGGTGATTATACCGTTAGGGTAACAGATGCTCTTGGTTGTGAGATTGAAACAACAACATTAACAGTAAACGAGCCTACTGCAGCACTTACGGCTTCTGTAGACGGTGTTACTGATGAGATATGCTTTAATGCTGCAGATGGTACTGTAACTGTTACAGTAACAGGTGGTACTGCTCCATATTCAACAAGTTTAGACGGTGCAGCTTATGTTCAGGATCAGTTTGTTTATACAGGTCTTACAGCAGGTACACATACTATTAATGTTATGGATGCTAACGGATGTGTTATCGCTACACCACTAACATTTACAGTTAATCCGGGTGTAAGTATCCAGCCGACAGCCGATACTTATCCTACATGTACAAACAATATACCGGGTAACGTAACCTTTATACTTACGAACCCGTCTATAGATCCTGCTGATCTTCAGTACTCTTTGGATGGGGTAAATTATCAGGCTTCTAATACATTTGCAGATTTAGCCGCAGGAAACTATACTGCTTATGTACAGCATACAAACGGATGTATCCAAACAGTAAACTTCACCATTAATGCACTACAGCCTATAGCTATAGATAGTGCTGTTGTTACAGCCGATGTGTTATGTTTTGGTGATGCAACAGGTGAGATTACAGTAACCGCTTCAGGTGGTACAGGTACTCTGGTTTATGCAATATCTACTGATGCGGCGAACTTTACTACCAATAACGTATTTACAGGTCTTACTGCGGGCACATATACTGTAACAGTAAGAGACGATATAGGTTGTGAGATTACAACAGGTAATATAGTAGTTAATGAGCCAACGGCTCCGTTAAGTTTAGACAATGCAGCTACTACTGATGAGGTATGTTACAATGCTGCCGATGGTACAGTAACCCTAACCATTAGTGGAGGTACTGCGCCATACTATACAAGTGTTGATTCTGGCAATCCTGCTGATTTTGTTCAGGGTCAGTTAGTGTACACAGGCTTAACAGTTGGTACACACACTATTTATGTGACTGATGATAACGGTTGTGCTATCACACCGTTTGAAATAACTATTAACGAAGGTGTTGATATGACACCATCGGCTACAGTAGTTGATAACTGTACGAATAACGTACCGGGTAACGAGGTTACAGTTGATGTGACTTCT
>NZ_JRLV01000033.1 GCF_000769915.1 Flavobacterium beibuense F44-8 | reverse complement strand
GTTTAACAACTTAGCTCCGGGTAACTACACTGCCTATGTGCAGCATGTTAACGGATGTATTGAAACAACAACATTTACTATCAACACACTACAGCCAATAACAATAGATACAGCAACAGTTACTGCTGATGTATTATGTTTTGGTGAGTCAACAGGTGAGATTACAGTAACTGCTTCAGGTGGTACAGGTACATTACAGTACGCAATTTCTCCTGCATTTGTATATGGTTCGGCTAATGTGTTCACTGGCTTGCCTGCAGGTGATTACACTGTTAGAGTAACCGATGGTATAGGTTGTGAGGTTG
>NZ_JRLV01000032.1 GCF_000769915.1 Flavobacterium beibuense F44-8 | reverse complement strand
TCCTGTCCAGTCATGGGTCCTATACCCAGATCTATCCTTATGTTATAAAAAGCAGCCCATTTCAAGATGTCCTTATTACCCTTATCATAACCATACTCAAAATAATCACAATAAAAATCGTTTGGAACATCCAGCCCGCCTTCTACCTCAAAATAATAGTGTTCAGGATAACCTGCAAGTAGACTGTAATAAATAACTTCTCCGTCTTCGGCCTCTAATTTTAATTTATAAGGATACTTAGGATTACTGGAAACCACTTTAAAAACCCTGTTTTCCAGAGATTTGGAATCAGAAGTTTCAAATCCTATTTCATGATAGGAATGGATATTATATTTATCTTTATAAAAATTATGATAACCTTTTTGTATTTTTATTTCCTCATCAGTAAGCGGTCTTATTGTAACGGTTTTACCCACTAAAAGCTCCGGGCGTTTAAAAGGAAAAATTTCTGGTTTCTTTTCTTCCTGTGCTATTGCAAGCACACTAAATAGTAAAACTAATGCTAATGTAAACTGTTTCATTATTGATGTGATTTGTTTGTATGATTTTTTTCAAATATAGAAATTGTTTGTTGGCTTCAAAATAAAAAACATGCACAATGTTCTTTGTATAAGTACCACTTCGCAGAGTGAAAACCTCATTAACATCAAGAGATTTTTCCTAACGTCAAAATGACAAAATACAATACAAAACTGCTTTTAAGACCGTTTTTTATTTATAAATCTATGTTGTATTATTTCTTGCTTTGTTCTCGGGCTTCAAGCTTGGCAAGACCACATGCTATGACACCTCTTATTTTTTCGCCGCCTTCGGGAGATATATCATTTTCTGGCGATTCCTTTTTCCCTCCCAGTAGTACACTAACTATTCTATTCTCACTAAAAAGTTTTTTATATTCATCACTTACTATTTCTATATTAACACCACGCCTATCATTACCCTTTCTTGAAGCTACAAGCGGCCGATTAGGCAACTCTAATTTAGTGCCATTATCAAAAATTACAGTAATTCCCATATTTTCCTTTGAGGGTATCTCCATAGTAAGCATTACAACATCTTTTTCCATTGTTTCAAATGTTACTCCATTTACTAACCATACAACAGCATAATCTTCTAAACCATCTGCTGTAAGATTAATTAAATTCTCATCTTCAACACCGCTATCAAAATAGTCGCAATAAAAATCGTTTGGAACTTCAAGCCCGCCTTCTACTTCAAAATAATAGTATTTAGGATAACCTTCAAGTAGCCTGTAATAAATAACTTCTCCGTCTTCTGCCTCCAATACCAATCTATTGTGATACTTAGGGTGTGTTGACACTACTTTAAAAGTTCTGTTTTCCAGAGATTTAGGATCAGATCTATCATTGTCTATTTCATGATAGGTATGAATACCTAATCTATCACTGGAAAAATAGGCATAACCTTTTTCTTTTTCTATTTCCTCATCAGTAAGTGGTCTTATTGTAACGGTTTTACCCACTAAAAGCTGTGGGCGTTTAAAAGGAAAAATTTCCGGTTTCTTTTCTTCCTGTGCTATTGCAAGCACACTAAATAGTAAAACTAATGCTAATGTTAATTGTTTCATTATTGATGTGGTTTGTTATATGATTTTTTTCAAATATAGAGAAAATTTTCTAAGTTTGTAAAAACTTTTTACTACCTTTTTTTCAATATTTGACTACATTTTTAACTCATGTTAAATGAGATACTTAGCGGTTGGAAAAACTTTATCCAAAAAAGCGAAGTAACCGAAAACACTGCCCGCAAGCGTGCTGCCCTATGTGCATTATGCCCGCATGCCGCAAAGGGAAAGCTACTTATTTTTATAAAAGACGACCTTAAGGAAATACAGGGATCTTACTGTAATGTATGTAAGTGCCCTTTATCGGCAAAGGTGCGTTCTAATGATATTTGTCCTGAAAATAAATGGTAAATGACCCGCTATGAAACACTTATAAGCCTACAGGAAAATTTTATGCAACTTGTAGCAAAAAACATTATCCCTGTGCATGTGCTGGACTGGAAAGTATACTATGAAGCCTACCTTAAAGAAACCGATTACCATAAAAAGTACTTTAAGAAAGTGCGTAAAACCCACATGATACAACAGGTTGCCGAAAACTATAACATTACCGAACGTACCATGTTTAACGTAGTTGCTTTTATGGAGGGATAAAAAAAAGAGGCTTTATATAAGCCTCTTTTTTCCTTTTACTTTAAACTAAAAATAACCGATACATGAACCTGATATTGCAGCTTTTGAAAATCTACAGGTAAAGGATCGGGTGCCCTGTTACCATAAATGCCACTACCTATACTTGCTACTCCCCTAATGACCACAGGCTTATTGTTTTGATTGTCATTTGCAGGGGTAATAATATCACTTATAAATAAAACATCGCCTATATCTTTTCCTGCTGCACGGGCTAAGGCTTGGGCGTTTTCCTTTGCTTTTTTTACCGCTTTAACTTTTAGTTCGGTTAACAGTTTCTCCTGTTTTGAATACTGCTTAGAATTAATACTAACGTTAGAGATATCAACCTGCTCTAAGGCAGTAATAACTTTTGAAGCAGTAACGGCATCATGCACCGTTAATTGATAGAGTTTAGTTTTATTAACCTTTAAACCTCCCAAAAAATATCGTTCATAATCACTGCCTAGTGTAACAAGAGTAAGCTCTTTAAGAACATCTATCCCTACTTGTGTTAATGCTGTTTTCATGACCTGCTCTAACTCTTCTACCGATTTTTTACCACGGGAATCACCTTCACTAAGTATAACGGACATATTTATCCTGTTTGGCATAATAAGAGTATCGGCAGTTGCCGATGTCTCTATATAAGGCTGATTCAAAAAATTAGTTTGAGCAAAAAGGTTACTCCCGGCTAGTAGTAACAAAAGTAAAATACCTTTCATACTTATTTTTTTATGGTTATACCAATATTGATAACTTTTGTATGTAAAAGGTTGGGAAACGAATAAAAAAAGAGGCTTAATATAAGCCTCTTTTTTTAGTTTTTTACTTGGGTTAGCTCTATATCTTTTATGTTTTCTGCTCCATTATCAATACCAAAACGTATTTGTACAGTTTGCAATATTGGGGTTTGAGATGAATCTTCCTTTTTTTTATCAAAAAATATCACATCAAAAAAACTATATTCATCTGGTCTTGCCGATTGTTGTAAGTAATACTTACTGCTGTAACCTAATTTATTTTTATTAAAGCGAGAATCAATAACCTCCCGATAATCTAAAATGCTACTGTCTTTAATTTTAGTAATGGTTTTGCCGTCCTGTTTTATTATACAGGTATAGCTCACAACTCCGCCTTTACGCTTAACCTTAAAAGCAACATCATACTTTATACTGTTATTAGTGTAATCACCCTTAAAGGTGTACTCCTTACCTTCATCTATAACATTAGGGTAGTTATGTTTTGCTCCATTATAAGGAAAATAGTCTGGATGTTTTTTTATCCTCTCCTGCTGATAGTTATAAAAAGTGTAGTTTGTATCTATAACTTTTAATTCACATACATTAAACTGGGCATCATACAAATCAGGGAAACCATAACTCCTACCGGTAATTTTAAATCCCGTGCCTTTTACATACACTCCGTCTGCATTATACTTATCAGGGTATACTTCGTTGTGTTTACGGGAGGCTCTCCCTTCAAAACAAATACCTAAAGTATCTGCAATTTCTCCGTCTTTAAGTTCAACATAATAAAGTTCTCCATAGCGTTCATTATAAAAACCTTCGCTTTCAAAATATTCAATTCTTTCTTCACCTTCATTTAAAACTTCCTTTTTTTCATCGGCATGTTTTTTTAAAAACTTTTCCATGAGCATAGTGGTGTCAATTAACGTAACCTCATTAACCACTATTCGGTTTTTCACATAATAGCAATCATAGTTATATTTTGCTCTGTATATTTTTCCTTTAACCCTAACCCGTGCTGTGTTAACAAAACCATGGGGTATTTTATAGTGTTCAATTTCCAGATTAATAGGTCCTTTAACAGTATTATTCACCACCGGAAATAAGGCATGCCCCCCTCCGCCAAGGGATACTTTATAAAAACCTTCAATTACAATTTCTTTCTCTTCCTCCTGTCCGTAAAAACAAACAGAAACCAGTAGCAATAATAACGTAAGGTACTTTTTCATGGGGTTAGTTTTTAATTAAAAGCTCGGTGTTTTCTATCCATACTGCCAGATACGGACTCCCACTATCCCTTCGTTTTAGCAGTACCATAAATGGTTTGTTTACAAACATTTTTTTAGGTACAATTTTCTCCTCAGGCATTTCTTCAACTGCAGCAGCCTCAATTATAGCTTCACTCTCTACAACAGCACCTTCTTCGTCTAACTGAAATGAAATACGCTGATAAGCCTCTTTAACTCTGTATTCCTCGGGTTGTCCTTTAAGGGTGAACTTGTTATCGGTAAGATCAGGGCAGTTAGATTTTAGGTTAAAATATATTTTAGGAATAACCAAACGGTCTTCTTCACTAAACTTATATCTCCAAGCCTCACTAAGAGTTGGTTTAAACATTCCTCTTGTTTTAACGGTTTCAATTACCTGTTCTATACCCTGCTGTAATGATTGTGGTTTTTGGTTAGGCATCCATAACAAAATCTCATGGTTTTTATCTTTAGGGTTAAGCCTTATCATAAAGTCGTTATCGCTATTGTAATCAAGTACATGTACACGATTCTCATCATGACCTCCCCATGTATAAAAAGCCTCTACGTTTTCATTATTAAACAAAAACGGTTCTCTATACACCTCCATACGTTCACTAAACGGAAGTTGCTTTGTAAAACGGGCAGCAGCCTTTATCTCAAAAGTATTAACAATTATCTGTACGGCGGTTTGATATTCGTTTTCGGTAAGGCAGCCTTTGTAATCTTTATAACTGTTTAGTTTCTCCAGTTCGGGGTAATTACTAGCTACAATAATAGGTTTATCATATGTTTTTACGATTTGCTCCCATACCATTAATAGAGTTGGACAGTAAATGGCATTTTTATTTTTGCTTAAAGAACCTGACGGAGTAGTAAAAAAAGTAGTGTTTTTAAAGAAGCTGAGATTAACCGCTTCACCAAAGCTTTTTTCACGGCTGTGACCTTCAATAAAATCAGCGATTGGATCACCATTAAGGTTTAAATCGACAACCTCAATAGAGTGTAACGGATTTTGGGTTTCCTTTTTGCACGATAAAAGTAATAAAGTCAAAAACAGAAAAACAAAGCGGGTAAGGTTCATGTTTTGTGTTGTTTTGGTTGCTACCAAATATAACGCAAAATGTTAAAATTTTATTACCGCTTATAAAAAGGCTTTGAGTATAAGGCAATATTCTTACATGATTTTCATAACAGTATATTACTTTTTGTTTTTCTTCTTCTTTTTATGTTTTTTATCCTCATCGTCAATATCATCTTCCTTTTCTAAACCGGTTTCATCAAATATTCTTTCATATCTTTTTATTTTCTTACCGCTTTTTCGTTCATCCTTCTCCACCTCTTCAAGATATTCTTCATAATTAAGGTTATCACCTATAATAATTAAATGTTGTTTTATATAGGGATTCATCAACGATCTTTTAAGGAGAAAACCTATAGCAAAAGCCATGAACCTTATAATAAGTGTAAGAATATAAAGAAAGAAAATAAACACTAACATAAAAATAAAGCTTAAAATAAAATACGCTATGATAAGTTTACATATCATAATAAAATCTTCCCAAATCGTTACCATACCTTAAATTTTAGTTTTCTCGTTTTTTAATAATAGGTTTATATCCGCGTTTGGCAGCCCATTCAAGGTACTCTTCGTACTCATCATTATTCTGTTTCATTCGCCTGTAAAGCTTTAAATAGACATTAGTATTTCTAATTGGAGAGCGGTTCATAAAAAACCTCCATACATAAGCATAAACAGGTCCAAAACCAAAAATCATAAAAAGTATATATAGAATAAGTGCTAATATGTACAGTATCATTATCTTAACAGTAAAAACCTGTTCTATATGAATTTGCTGTTTAAAAATACTAGCAGTAGTAATATTTTTTTCGGGAACATTCATCACAACACGTATGGAATCTTCCTTTTCGCTTTTACCAATATCTATAAAAATATCTTCATCCTGCAGACTATGATATCTATTAGCTTCAAATACTTCATACTTAAAAACTGTTGAGTCACTATGACTATGCTTATCATCAAAAAACCTCCCCGAAAGATCTGCTTCCCCTATTACAAACTCATCTTCATCATAACCAAATTTTTCTTTTATCTTATATGTAATTCTGGTTAAGTTAATCCTTCTTATATAAACCTCATACCACCCTGAATCGGTATGTTTTTCAAACAAATATTCCTTTTTAAGTTCAAGATCCATAGGTATTTGTATAGAGTCACCATTAGTTACCAGGCAACTGTCAATCAGGGTAATATTATAAGGGTAGTCCTCTTTTTTAAGGTCTTCTATAAATCTTTTAGAAAATTGTGAAGTATCATTTACCGTTACTAGCTTCATAGAACGGTTTTTCTCTCCGTTAGTTAAGTAAATGGTATCGGTTACTGTAGTATCAACTGTCCCCTTTCCGTTCTTATCACAACAAATAAAAAGAAACAATAACGACACAAGCAATAGCTTTTTCATTAGGTGTGTTTGTTGGTTGTCCAAATATAACAATTAACTTTTATCACTGTCATCAAAAATACCGAGTATAACATCAAGCAACCATTGGGTTTTACCCGGGTCCTGTATCGCCTTATAGGTTTGTTGTTGTAGCGAAATATAATCTACCGTTCCGTTTTCAATAGTAACCAAAAACGGAAAACTCCCCTTAAGGCTGTTAATCTCATATAACATAGTAGAGATATTTGCTCGCTTATAATTAAGTGATATTGGCTTTCGGTTCTCTACCCATACAACCTCAACCTCCTCAGGCAGTATTGGCAATACATGGGTTTCAATAAAAGCTTTGGTTACAAGCCTGTCGTTATAGCAAAAAAACTTTTTGCCTTCGTTTTGGGTAATAAACTTTTTGTATGACTTCTGCCTTGTATAATAACGTAGTAATATAAAAGCCAAAAGGATTGATACAGAAATCAATAAAACATCTGTAAAAAAAGGCATAAACTAAGGTGTGTTTGTTGGTTAATCAAATATAGATAAATAATTTTACCATTCAATAATATCAGTGTAGGGCTTGTTTATATAATTAGGAAAATCATATAGTTTTGAAAAGGTTTTACCTAGCAAATTAAACTCCCATACGGCAGCCTTATCACTCCATGGGTCGGTTAGCAGGTTTACGGTATTTTTACCAACAATCCTTATAGCAAAAACATCACTAAGTCGGGCATCTTGTATAATTTCTGTTTTTTTAGGTGTCCAAATTATAAGACTGCTTCCGGCAGCAATAGCCCAGTCATCATCATCACTTATAACACCACATAAAACATCACCATATATATCACCTAAATGCACTGTCTTTCCCTTCTCTAAAAAACTAAGGTAAACGGTTTCATAAAGATACTTTAACTCCAGCCTTGTGGTTTTATAAAGTATTTTGTGCATTATTCTTGTTTTTCCTTATCAATAAATTTTATACCAATATTATTAGGGTAGAATAAAGGCAGGAGTATAAATCCTAAAAATATAACTATTAAAATTATATTAGTCCATACATAAACATATTGATTTAGAAAAGTCCTTAAAGTATCCAATCCAAAAAAAATGGTAAAAAAGGCCCACCAATAGAACCTGAAGCGGTTAATGATTTTCATTATTAGATAAGTTGTGGTTTGTAAGTCTCCAAATATAAAAACATTTCACTGAAAAAACCGCTTCAGTAAAACACTAAAAACCCGTCGTATCTTTGTACTGTGAAAATGAGATAACAAATACTTCTTATTATTTAAAGATTAAAACATTTAAGATTTAAAGATTCCACCCTTACACAATCACCAATCTTTATTCAATATTTTAATCTTTTCAATTTTCAATTCCCTCCCCACTGATTACTGAACACTCCATTCTCAGTCTATCATCTATTATCTATTATCTCTCTTCTCAATACTCACTTCTCAATACTTAATACTTAATTCTCAACATTATGAAATGACAGGAAACATTTACATCTCCGGCCAGATAGGCTCCTTTGACGGAACCCCCGGCATAGAGCTTATAGACGTTGTAAGCCAGGTAAAAAAACAACCCAAAGCCACTGCTTTTAACGTACACATCAATTCGGAGGGCGGACTCGTAGATGTGGGTTTCGACATCTACCACTACCTCAAATCGCTGGGCAGGCCCATAACCACCATAGGCAGCGGTATAGTAGCCAGTATAGCCACCGTAATATTCATGGCAGGCAGCAAAAGGCTCATTCGTGAAAACACCCCTTTCATGATTCACCTGCCCTGGGGCGGCTCCATGGGAACGGCAGACGAACTCTCAAAATTTGCCACACAGTTAAAAAGCATCGAGAAAAAACTCGTTGGTTTTTACAAAAACACCCTAAACATACAAGAGCAGGCCATACTCCCCCTCCTTAAAAACGAAACATGGCTTACCGCTACACAATTAACTGATTTAGGTTTTACCACCTCGCAGCAGGTAGCCATAGCTGCAAAAGCATATTTAAAACCCAATACTATGACCAAATTTACCGAGAAAGACAGGCACTGGATGGAAAGCCTGTTTACAAAAGTGCTGGCTAAATTTAAGCACAGCCACATGTTTAACAAAGTGGTGCAGGATGCCACCGGAACCGAAATTGATTTTACCGATCTGGAAGACGACGCCGTAATCGAAATTGGACAAATGGCAACTGTAGACGGCCTTCCGGCAGATGGCGAGTTTACAATGCCCGACGGATTTACCTACATTTTTACAGAAGGTGAACTAACCGAAATTATTGAACCCGAAGAAGATGCCCCGGCTGAAGAAGCCGCTGCACTAAGGGCAGAAAACAAAAGGCTTAAAAAACAGCTTAACGTTATTAAAGGTGAGGTAATGGCGCTTAAAAGGCAGGTTACCAGTAACTATAGCCTTGACGGAAAAAGGGCAGCTTACAAAAGGCCTGCCGAAAACGACAAATTAGCCGGAATGAAAGAATACTTGAGATCTAAAAAAGTACGATAATGGCATTAGTAAATGCAGACAACCTTACACTAAACCCTCGTGAGGCCGAAACGGTAAGCGGGGTGATTTTCAGCAGAGTCTATAACGATTCAGATCTGCAGGAATTCCACGATATTGAAACCGGAATCGATGTAAGTACACAAATTGCCTTTGCTGGACGATTAGGACTACTGGGTAAAAAAGCCGTAGGATGTACGCCAAACGAGGCAGGTGGTTTTGAATTAACCGAAAAATACTGGACTCCGGTACTGGAAGATTTCCGCCTTTCTCACTGTCAGGCAGATATGCCGGCCCTTTTAAAGCTGTTCAAAAAGTCAAAACGCATTAACCCTGATTTCTTTGATGCTGTAGGTACCGAAGAGTTTGGTGTAATCATCTCGGCAGTAGAGAGTGCCATGCTAGAAAACATGCACCGCAAAATATGGTTTAACGACACCACTGCAGAAACTGTAGATAATAACGGTGTGTTTACTAACGGAACCGACCTTGATTACTTTAACTCGTTTGACGGACTGTTTAAACAAATTTTTGCCGAAGTACCTACCACAGCGGCAAACTATGTAAGCATAGATAAAAACGCAGGTGTTGACTATGCCTCTCAGGCTCTTGCCGAAGATGCAGCTTTAGACATCTTTGAAAAAATGGTAACCGCCGCTGATGAGCGCCTTGTATCTGCAGATGATGCCTACATCCTTGCAACACGTTCCCTGGCCGATAACTATCGTGCTACACTAAGGAAAAAGAACTTAGGTTCAGGCTTCCTTGAAGTGGTGGAAGAAGGTCGTCCGCGTCTGTTCTTCGACGGTATCGAGGTAAAAGTACGTTACGACTGGGACAGGTACATTAAAACCTACCAGGATAACGGCACCATCCATAACCTTCCGCACAGGGCAGTATTCACAACAAAATCAAACATCCCTATTGGTACACTAAGCGACGAAGACCTTTCTAAACTGGATGTGTTTTACGACAAAACCCTTAAAACAAACATCATGGATGCTGCCAATACTATAGATGCCAAACACCTTGAAAGCTACATGACAGTAGCAGCTTACTAATCATAAAGCTTCATAATAAAAGTTAAGTGAAGTAACGGCATAAGACTCTGTGGCGTAAAGAAAATTATAAATAAGGCGTTAAAAAGCATTCGCTGTTTGAGCCAAAGGCGAGTTCGAATGGTTTAGCCGAATGAAATAATTTTTAGCCTAAGGAGTCAAAGCCTTGACCTTTTCCTTCTTTTGTGTCAAGACAAAAGAAGAATACTAAACTTTTATACTTCTAAAAAAACTACAAAAAAAGCCTTTGCCATCACCGCGCCCGCCCGGCATTCCTTACTACATTGTGTGAATTGTGCATTGCCTTTTATTTCTCTATAGAGAAAATCTCTTCTCTATCATCTTACATCTGCAATAATTCAATCTTTAAATCTTAAAACAAAAAACATATGCCAATAGATTGCACAGGAAACCTAACAGCCGATATTGTATTTGACTGCGCTAATGCACCGGTAGCAGGTATCGAACAAAATGTTGTACTTATCAAAAAAGAAGATATTGATTATATCAATACAGCAACAAGTACTGACAGTAGGGTCGTAATTGACAACCTTCAGCTAAAAGCGGGTACTACGGGTTACCTTTTAACCGGAGTAAAACAATCCAACGGAAAAGCGTGGGAACTGGTTAAAAAAGAAAACGCACCCGATAAGTTTAAACACACCTTTAGCGGCGTGATATTTAACCCAACTGCTTCAAATAAAGAACAGGCTAATCAACTTGCTATGGGAGCTAAATATGTAGTAGTTATTGAGCAGGTATGGAAAGGCGAAGCTAATAAGGATGCCTTTGAAATACTTGGATTAACATCGGGCCTTGAACTGTCTACCATGACAAACAACTCTAAAGAGAACGACAACATGATTATGTTTGAATTAGCCTCTGTAGACGGCTATGAAGAAGTAACCATGCCACAAACACTTCTTGATGTTGACTATGCTGCTACTAAAACAGCATTTAATAATAAGTTCGCTCAGGCAGCAGGATAATGGATTTTACCCAAATGGATATCAGCACCATCGCCCGTTCAGTAACGGGTGATGGTGTGCGGTATCTCCGCCTTTTTCTGGAAGAGTATACCTCAATATTTAACGAAAGGGTAAACCCCTCCTGCCCTAAATGTTTAACCGCTTACTTAGAGAAGTACAAAAACCATTTTAAAAGCATGGAAAACACCACACCATACAGGCTGCATGCCAAATATGAAAACATTCCGCTGGAGTTTGGATCTCCCATACTGGTAAACAATGCCAATATCACTACAGAATATGCCAAAAAACTGTTACAGCATAAAAATGGCAAGCGCTATTTTGCCCATATCCCGCAGGAAGTAACCCAAGAGCCGGCAGAAAAGCAAAAACCAAAGCGCAAACCAAGAAAAAACAATAACCAAAATAAAGCATAATGAGAACCCTGTTAATAGACGTATGGAAAAGGCTCACCCCGTGGAGTAAGTCGGCCGACGTATACGCCAACGATACTGATAATGCCTATCCTGAACGCATGGACAGGCTCATAAACAACAGTGTAACGTCAAAATCGGCAGCAGCCATAATGGTACAATACCTTATAGGTAAAGGCTACGGGGAGCAAAACGATACCATTATTGTAAACAAAAGCAAAAACACTAAACTTATTGATTTTGCCTGCGATGTTGCCGAAGCACTGGTAAAACAACGCGGGGTGTATATCCATATTAACTGGAACGCCCTTTATCAAATTGCCGATTTTAGCATTATTCCTTACGAATGGTGCAGATTAGGCAAAGCCGATAGTAACGATTATCACGGTAAAATTGCCGTTTGTAAAGAGTGGTTAAAACCTAAAAAAACCGACATCCAGCTTATAGATGTATACAATCCTGATAAAAGGGTTATTGATGCACAGGTTGAAAAAGCAGGCGGATGGGACAAATACAAAGGCCAGGTACTTTACATTAGTATGGATACCGGGCTTATTTATCCTCTTTCCCGTATTGATAGTGTGGCTAACGATTGTGATAGCGAGGCACAGGCATCGGTATACAAAAACAGGCTGCTGCGCAAAGGCTTTTTCGGGAATACACTGGTAGTTACCCGTCCGCTTATTGGCGATGGTCTCGAACCTGGTAGTAAAGCTCTTATAGAAGCCGAAAGTGAAAGGGAAAAATTTCAACAGGCCATAAAAGACAGTCTAGGTGCCGAAAGTACCGGCGGAGTTTTATGCCTTGAAATGGATTTTGCCGGAGAAAAACTGGACGATGCCATCCTGATAAAACAAATTGAAAGCAAAATAGACGACAAGCTGTTTAATTATACCGAAACCAGTGTACGCGAAAATATATTAGTAGCCTTTAACAATCTCCCGGCCGGACTTATAAAAACCAACGAAACCTCGTTGTTTGGCAATTCCGGCGAAGCCATAAGGGAAATGAAACGCACCTACTGGGAAAACACAACAAAAGAGCGCAACCTGCTTACCTCCATAATTAACCAACTGCTACAAAAATCGCAGGACTATCCAAGCCTTAAAGTTGAACCTCAAAAACTGATAGACGATGCAGCTGTTAATAACCCGAAGTGATATAGCCCAATACAGGCAGATATCCAAAACCCCAAATACCGATAAACTGAATGAAATGATACTGGATGCCCAAATTCAGGATCTGGCTCCGCTTTTAGGTGAAAAACTCTATAACAGGATAATTTCCAACCCTCAGGATTATACCGAATTAATGGATGGCGGCAATTATAATTACAAAGGTGAAACCTATACCAATTACGGACTTAAAATGGTGCTCTCCTATTTTGCTTATGCCAGACACATAATGTTCTCTTCGGTTACAGATACGCCTTACTCAGTAGTAGAAAAGCTTAATGACAGCAGCCGTACGGCAGATGCATCGGCAAAAAAAGCCATATATACCCTTAACAGGGACAATGCCTTTAAAATTTGGGAAAATGTAAAAAACTATATGGTACGCACCTCTCATCCTGATTTTGACTGTAAAGGCAGCAGTACACCTCAACGACTACGATTTACTAAAATTGGATAAAACATGATTATAATAAACAGCGTAAGCAACACCCTGTTTTCTTTTAACGGGATAGAATATTTCAGAAACTACATATCGGTTGTTCGCGGTGAAAGGATAGAAATCTTTAACTGCTATGAGCGAGATGATGTGATGCTACCGTTAACCCATTACAGCGAGGTTAGCCTTAACGGAATAACCTACAGTAATGCTACCGATTTACAGTCGGTACTACAAACCGTAATCTATTCCAGAGCCACACTTGGCAGTGACGAAGTAGAAGTTGTAGAGCAAAACAATATAGGCAAGGTTATTTACCTTGATTATGTTAGCGGCAGTGATTTACTAACTCAGGTACTAGGAGATATAAACTCGCAAACCACACTTATTTCGGCTACAGACAATCCAGTATTCTTTACAGCATATAAGTCGGCTTCTACATCTTCGGTTGCCCAAAAACTGCGTTTTCAGTTTATGGGAGGAAAAGGAACCTGGGGGGCTGGCGGAACTGCTGTACTTCCCTCACATCTTTACCAGTTACCCCCCGAATCGTTACTGCCGGAAGATATTACTGCTAACAGTAAATCTAATGTTATATCTTTAGGACAGGTTACAAATGAACCCGAGTTCCTAACCAAGGCAAACAGTGCAGTAAGAGATCTTACCGATACATCAAAACTACACTACTTCAGTTATTCGCTTGATAGTGTTTTGTACTTAAAACGTTTTACGGGTCAGCCAGGCGAGTATGACGGAACGCAAACAGTGCTTACTAAAACCGACTTTAATGAGGCTACTAACAGTAATGTCCAACCCGGATTATACCTCCCTACCCTTAAGGATATTACTGCTGTTGACTCATTCACAGATTCCCCTATTACCATAACCGATAACGATACGGGAGACAATATTACCTTTTCAGGCAGTTCTATAAAACATACTTCGGTAAACGGTGATACTACCATCTTGGATTATCAGCCAAATACTGAAGATGTTACCTACAGTATACCGGCCAAAACTACGGATGATGTGTTTGCCATGCAAAGTGATGTTAATGGTATTACTATTGTTAGCAACCAGTCGTCCAGTGAACTATACCTAAAAAATGTAGACGGAACCACACTGGCAACCATTAACCTGGGGTTCCTTAATAATGAAGGAACTACGTTTTTTTACAATGAAACCAGTGAAAAACTGGAGTTAAAAAATGACGATGGTGAAGTGCTTAGTGAAGTACCTGTAAGTGCTTTTGTGGCTAACCTAATGCAATCGGTTAACTTTAACGGAGCAACACCACAAACACTTGAATTTAAAGATGCCGAAGGTAATGTGGTAGATTCAGTATCTTTTTCTATTTCCAATATACAAGGGCTGCAAAACGCTCTTAATGGTAAAATAAGTACTTCTCATCCTTCTAACAACATAACGTCGGATAATCTTGCTGACTGGCAAAAAGCATTTAACGATTATGTCTCAAGGAGAGAAAGCTCCCCTGTAGCACCAGAGGTATTTAGCGGTGATATGAACGTTATGAATAAGGGCACATACATGACCTATCTGTCAACCACAGCAACTAATAAGCCGTTTACACAAGTTAGCGGTTTGATTTCTGTTGGATCTGCAACAGTAGGTTTTCAAATATTAGGGTCAAGAACTGGTAATGAATTATGGTTTAGACCTGCAAACGGTTCTTATGGTTCATGGTATAGGCTTTGGAATTCTGGAGACTTTACTTTAACAGGAGAATTGGGAACGAGTGAGGATTTAAACACTTATACTGAAACTGGTATATATACTCAAAACTCTAATGTAGACGCTTCAGGGGGTACAAATTACCCAACACCTTATGCCGGAATATTAAAAGTATTCAGAAAAGGAGATTTTATTTGGCAGACATATCACTCTTATTCTTTACAAAATGAAGTTTTTCATAGAGGAAGAAACTCAAGCGGAAGTTGGGTTTCTTGGGTCAGGTCTTGGGATACTAGTGATTTTTCACAAAGCAATATAATAAACTGGAATACAGCTTTTGGTTGGGGAGATTTCAGGGATTATGGTTTAGGAACAGATTGTAAAATAAGTTCTAATTGGGATAGTATAACACAATCAGGCTTTTATAGAAATGGAGACAGTAGTACTGTTGGTATTCCATTAGCTGTAGGAAGTATCGCTATGCTACATATGGAAGTAAACGGTAATGCAATACAAATGGCTTTTAGAAGTGGAGGTTCAAACTATTATATTAGAAGACGTACGACAAGTACATGGAGTTCCTGGGACTCTGTCTTAACATCAAGTAATATAAGTACTTCGGATACAACAAACTGGAATACAGCATACAACAGAGGTGATTTCAGAGATTATGGTCTGGGAGAATCTATATTACCAGTTACAGATTTAACCTCCTCAAATGCTAATGTAAATAGGTTCTTTAGGTTTTTATCAAGTGCTAACGGTTCTGGCGGTTTCGCTGGTGGAGCAATATCAATGAAATATGATAACGCTCCTTCTACGGCTTTTCTTGGTGCAAATGGAAGCTATGCGTTTGTAGGCTACAAGTCAGGGGCTAATGCAACTCCTCAATTTTACAAACTTTGGGATACTAGAAACTTTAGTCAAGCTGATGTTAATAATTGGAACACAGCATACAACAGAGGTGATTTCAAAGATTATGGTCTGGGTAGCGGCCTAGCTTCAAATACAGCTTTAGCAGATGATATCCTTTCTTTTAATTCAACTGGTATTTTTAGGGTCTCTTCAACAGCTACTAATCTACCTGAAGTAGTCAACGGCTTTATATACAGAATGTACAGGGGAGGAAGTAATGCTTATGTAGTATTTTATTCTGATTCCGGTAAGATATTCAAAAATGTTAAGGATGGTAGTTCATGGAGTGGTTGGGAAAGAATCTTGAGTAGTGGAGATATTACTATTGACAGTTCTATTGGTGATGCACAAGACCTGAATAATTTTATAAAAACAGGTAATTATAGTCAAACATTAAACGCTCAGGCAGCAACCGGATTAAATTATCCTGTTCCTTATGCCGGTATGTTAGAGGTATTTTCTAATAATATTACATCGGGAGGAGGAATTAAGGTTTATCAAAAATATCATTCGTATAACAATGAACTATACATAAGAGGAAATAGTGCAGGTATTTGGAGTTCCTGGTCTAAAATAACAAAAAGTTCGGATTTATCAGGTTATCTGGCTAATTCAGGTGGCACAATGACTGGGGCTATAAAATATGGTAGTCCTACTTCTAATCAAACCTCATTTATAGGTACTCAGTTAGCAGGAACAGAAATAGGCTATACTGCATGGATGCTTCAAAACTTGGATTATGACTCTTCAAATCAAAAATTCACAAAACCAAGAGCAAGTTTATTATCATTAGCGTTGGCGTTGGGAACAGGAGATAAAGCACTTAGATTAATGTATGCGCCGAATGCCGTTTCAAACGGTGATGATGCAGACTTAAACACTGTTTTTTCTGTTGATTCCCAAGGCCGAATTATAACTCAAGAACATGGAACTTCTGAGCAATGGAATGAAGTTTATAATGATAAAGACAAATTCCTGAGAAACCAAGCTGATGGAACACCCGGCAGTTTACTGGGTGGTGCATCGTTGACAGATTTAAATAATATTCTTACAGGAATTGCATGGGTTAGTAATACCATATCAAACCTTCCTTCAGGGCAGGCTTTCCATATAATATCATTAGCTGGTACTGACAGCTATCAATCTCAATTGGCTTTAAGAAGTAGTAATTTCTATTTAAGAAGCAAAGAAGCCGGTTCATGGCAATCATGGAAGAGAATTTGGCATTCAGGTGATTTTTCTCAAACAAATATTGATAATTGGAATGCTTCATGGAGTAATAAAAAAATTGACGCAATATATGTTAATGGTGGTGATGGCACTGATGCGAATATAGAGTTTTCAGGCGCTGGTGGTCATAAATTTAGTTATGGATCTGGTACTTGGTTAGCAAATAGGGCTTGGAGTGCATATGGTGGTCTTATAACATTTAAACGAAATGATATTAATGCACATGGTTTACAATTTCAATATGATGTTGGTCATTTAAACCCAATTGGCGGTAGATTAGCCTTTAGAACTGCTGGAGACACAATTAAACCTTGGAAAACAATTTGGAATGATAGCGATTTCACTCAATCAAATATTGATAATTGGAACACAGCTTATAACAGAGGGGATTATAAAGATTATGGATTAGGTGTAACAGTACCTATAACTTATCCATCGACAGACTTAAATGACATCTCTGTACCAAATGGCACATATGCAGTTGTCGAAGCTTCAGTTTCAAATATACCAATAACTAATTCAGGGACCATAACCGTTGAAAGATATTCTACATATATAACACAAAAATATCAGGCGGTAAATGCTGGAGATGTTGTTAGAATGTTTATCAGGCATTACAAAGCTGGTGCTGCATCATGGACACCATGGAGGGAAATATGGACGGATGAAAACTTCTCTCCGGATGACAAAGCTGAAGTTAGTGATACCCTATCTTTTAAAGGAATTATCCCTTCAAATGATGACATTAATAACTATACTGTAAATGGTTTCTATTCTACCGAAAGTTCTACTACTGCAAACTTACCGGTTGAAGATAAAGGTATTTTAACTGTAGCCAGCAACGGTAATGATCATTCTCAAACCTATACCAATTACAATTCAAATGAGTTTTATTTCCGTACTTCAAACCCTTCGGGAGGGGCTTGGAACTCATGGGAAAGAGTGGCTAAATCATCCGAGAGAGTTATAAATGATACTTTAACCACTCCTCCTTCTGCAGCATCATTAAATGCACTATACGCTTCTGAAAAACCAACTTTTACCGTGATAGCTCCAAATGTAGAAAAAGGAAATATGTATGTGAAAACAAATGACGGTTGGCTGGTATTTACTGGTAATACGGTATTCTAAATACTTGTAAAGATTTCATCAAATCTTATCATTGTGGAAAAAATATGGATTGCTTTGTCAACCATTATAGCGGGAGTACTTTCCTGTTATACCGATCTTAATCTGGCACTTATTTTGTTTGCCATAGCCACTACTCTTGATACTGCTACTGCAATACACGCACAGGCTACAATTAAAGGCCTTAGGTTTAATCCCGCAAAAGGTTATTTCTGGAAAGAAATATCGAGTACAGGACTACGAAACTGGATGAAAAAAATTCTGTGGGAATATGGCATTTACCTCATTATGGCTTTTGCTATTGATCAGTGTGTTCTTAAAAACATGATTTTATTTAAAGTACTTGGCAGGGAATTAACCCTGCCGGTACTTGCCGTATATCTTTTTTCTTTTATTGAAATGTGGAGCATAGGAGAAAATATTGAACGGGCAGGCGGAATCAATATTTTTAAACGAATATTATCGTTTATCCCCGAAAAATATCAAAAACTATTAAAACCCTAAGCTATGAAACTTACCCAAAACTTCTCGCTGGAAGAATTCAACTGTAAAGACGGTACAACTGTACCGGAAAAATACTACCCAAATGTTCTTCAAGTTGCCGAAAACCTCGAAGTACTTCGCGAATATCTACAACGCCCTATCATTATCTCCGGAAGCGGATATCGCACAAAAAAACACAATACTGAAGTTGGCGGAGCACCTAAAAGTCAGCATTTAACAGCATCTGCAGCCGATATTTCGGTAAATGGACTCTCTCCTATGCAAATTGCTGAGGCTATTGAAACCCTCATTGAAGAAGGAAAAATGAAGCAGGGAGGGATGGGTGTTTACCCTACTTTTGTTCATTATGATATTCGCGGAACTAAGGCTCGATGGTAAAAAATATAGCTCCTTATGCCTTAAGTATTTTATTACTCGTATTACTTACTGTTCAGTGCAATCATAATAGCAGGAATAAAAGTAATTACCTAAGTAATCTGGATGCCCTTACCGATACGGTTAGTTATTATAAAAATAAGGCTGGTACACAAACGGCTACCATCAAAACACTTCAGTTAAAAAACAATGAGCTCAACGACTATATTATTAGTAAAGATGAAGAATTAAAAGCAGTGACAAAAGAGTTCAGTTCTGTGCAATCTGTAGTGAAATACACAATGGTAGCCAAATTCGATACCATTTATATTCCATTGGAAAAACCTATTATTACCGAAAACAGGTTTAAAGTGAGCGGAGAGAAAAAAAACAAATGGTTTAGCCTTAATTACACCATTACAAATGACAGCCTTACTATTTCCCCTCTCCTAACCTATACCGATGCCAGTATTGTAACCGGAATAAAACGCAAATGGTTTATGGGAAAAGAAACTATTACTACCGATGTTACTTTTACAAATCCTAATATAACGGTTACCAATTTAAAATCGGTTACAGTTACGGTAAATAATCCCTGGTATAAAAAATGGTATGTATGGTTAGCTGCCGGAGTAACAGGAGGCTTATTACTAAAATAATTCCTAATTACTTTTTCAAGTATCTGGTATTAAAAAGGGTGCGCATTTTAAGAGTGCTTTCAGAATAATTGTCAGATACGTTAAGTACCTCATCTTTATCACTTGCTATAATATAAAAACGGTTTTCGTCTAAAACACCAAAGCCGTTTTTTAATCTGCACTTATGCTGTGCTACATAAAAAGCTACAGCTTTATTATGCCGTAATTCCTCAAGCTTATCATTTTGATCCAACCTTACTTTTATACTTTTGTTACAGCTTTTAAGTGATTCCTTATACGACTTTAAAAGAAGTTCATCGGTAATACCGGTATCACTATTTTCCAGTTTGTTTATTTCAAGGTTATCCTTATCAATTTCTTCCCTGTATTTTAAAATATCATTTTCATTAATAAGCAGGGTCATTTCGGCAAACTCCCCTACGGTTATCGTGTCCTGAATAATTGTAAGCATTGGCTGATAGCCCGATGAGTTTGTTATACTGTGACTTATATAATGGCTAATATTCTCTTCGAGCTTTTCCTCGTGAGTTTTCTCACAGGAAATACTGAAAAACGCAGATAGCAAAATATATAATGCACAACGTGTCATAAACAGGTAAAAGGTGTATTGATGGAGTTCCAAAAGTACACCCTTTTTATATCTAAAAAAAACAAAACCATGCTTTTGCATGGTTTTTCTGTTTATTATAACGGTATGTAAAATCATATCAGCTTAAAAAGTATAGCCAATTTTAAGTCCGCCACGCGGAGTCCATTCATCTACATACTTGTTATCAATATCGCCTTTACCTTTTACCTCAATTTTCCACATAATACCTATAAAAGGATCTATAGAGAAATCTCCGAATGTCATTTTAAATCCAACTTCGGGGCTAAAGAATGAGAAGTAACTATAGGTACCGTCAAACTTGCCGAACATTAAATCTTCATCAAACTTTATATTTCCGTAAGAAAGATAATTACCTGTATAAAGCCCTTCTAGTTTAGTACCTTTGTTATAATATTTTCGCCCTCCTATCTCTATAGCAAATCCCTGTCCGTCTACATCAAAAAGTCCAACATCATAATTCATAACTCCATAAGAGATATTCACAATCTGGGTGTTTTTGTAACCCCATTTAAGGCCTTCAAACTCAAATGAAAGTCCAAACTGTGATGGTTCTGAATACATGCCCCGGGCACTAATGGTAGTGATTTTGTTGTTCTTTTTGTCGCTGTTGTTATCCTGCGCAAAAATGATTGAAGAAGCCATAATGGCTGCAATAGTAAAAAACTTTTTCATGATGATTTGGTTTTAAGATTGATAATTGTTTATTGATTTAACACAACATTTCCCAAAATGATGCCAAAAATAAAAAACCTCAAAAACAAAACCATAAAACACTAATAAACAAACAATTAAATCATCTAAAAGAATTACTGTTATACTTTAACAACTATATTATTTAACTGATAAAACAAATTCTAATTCACTTTTCCGTAATCATCAACGCATTTTTTGGCATACTCTTTTGCAATGGCATTAATGCGGCGTTGCGCCTCTTTATCTTCGGCTAAATTGTTTTTATGAGTAAATATTTCCACTACCCTTTCAAATTCGGTTTGGATAAGACCAAAAAAATCTTCCAGCTTCCCGGCGCTGTGGTAATGGGTTTTATATTGCATAGACAGTTCGCCTATAGCATCTTCGCAGGCACAGTGAAACCTGCTTTCAAGTTCGGTATAATCAGGAGTACTCATAAATTTGTTGTTTGGTTGGGTTAAAGATAATTATTTTACTCCTTTTATTGCGCTAAAAAAAGGCTCTACACATATGCGCAGAGCCTTTTAAGGTCTATTGAGTTGGTTATTATACTTATTATTGCGCGCAATCTTAGTTTTTGCGCTGTTTTTTAGTTGGGTGCAGGGAACCTTAGTCCTCTACAATTGGATCTTCCTCTACAGGAATTTGTTTTTCAACCTGAACATCAAAATCTTCAAGCATACCGCTGTTACCTATGCCAAATCTCCATTCAAGTATAAAGCTTTCTTCCTCTTCGGTTTCAGGATCATCTTCCTGAATAACTACCATATGGGCTTTTTCCTGAATGTCTTCTTCTTCTTCATTAGCAAAGTAAAGCGTTAGTACATTACCTGTTTTGGTATACGTACCCGAGTTGTACGGTAGCTCTTCGCCACAGTTGTGTACTACGGTAAACGTGTTGTCTTCAAAAAAGGTAAACAGTACATCCTGTTCGGTTGGAGTTTCAAGTTCACATCCTAAAGGAAATTCTTCCCCCTGGTAAGATACTCCAATCGCTTTCCATTCTCCCAGTATGCTACCCGTGTAGGGGTTGTGCAAACCGTTGTCTACTGTCTCTACGTCATCGTCTGAAGTACAGGCTGCAAAAGCCAGTACCACAAACAATACGGCAACAATTTTTTTCATAGTTTTTAATTTTTACAGATACAGCAGCTAATCTATAAGAATGGTGTTAAACTATGTATTAACAATTTCTTAAAATTTAGATAATTTTATATTTTTTGTACTTCAAGCCTATATCCGCCAAGCATTCCCTCATTACCTATACCGAAAAAACGAAACGCTATAAAATCAGTATTTCCGCCTGCTTCATCAGTATGAACCATATGAGCTGTTTCCTGTAGCTCTCCGTTATTCATAACCAGTGTAAGCACATGCCCGTTAGTTGTATACGTACCTTCACTAAATAATATATCCTCATCACAGTTATGCTGTATGGTAAAAGTATTGTTTTCAAAAAAAGTAAAAAGCACATCCTGTTCGGGTTGTTGCGGCAGGTCACAGCCTACTTCAACATGGTCTCCGTCATATTCATATACAGCAACAGTTTTCCAGGTACCGGCTATCTCACCCGAAAAAAATTGTTGCACGCTATCCTGTGGAGAAGGATCTCCGCAATCGGACGAACACCCTATTGCAACTGCTGTTATACAGCATGCTGCTAGCAGTTTAAGTGAGTTCATAAATTAGTTTTGTTTAATTGTTTGTTTGTTAGATAAAGTTAAAGTTTCAAACTTTAAAAAAATCTTAAAAAAACTATCAAAATTATGCAGCATGGTTACAACATTGCGGGAAACACGTAAAACCACCTGTTTTTTTAAAACCCGTAAATCCTCCCTTATCCAAATGAGAGGCAATGACTTATTTTGAATATTCTGCACCTTAAATAAAACTAAATGAATAATCTAAAACTAAAAATTGCGAATACACCCTACTATAACAACGATAACCTGATACTGGAAGAAACTGAAACCGAGATTAACATTAGCCTGAAAAGTGGTGCAAATACTGTAACATTAACTCCTGTTGAGGCAGGACGCATTACAGGGATGCCCACCCCCATGATGGCATCATTAACATTTTGGTACAGCTTTGACACAAGTACATATACCATAACACTGTGCGGAAGTGACTATGCCAGTACCGACAGTACCTATATTACACTAAGCCCAAAAGGCACACAACAGTACCTTGACGTATATGCATACGGAGAATATAAAAGCGAAAAACATACCACTTTTGCTAACGATTCTCTACTTAAAGAACTACTTAAACAAACTGCTGTAAAAGCTAACGAGCTTATAATTAATACTGCTAAAAAACAGTATAATGTAATTGTACGCAGCCCTCAGCCGGGACTTCCTGATATTATAATGGAAGATTTAAGGGCGGTATACCGCAACGGGGTGTTTTTAGAGCTTCATGATCCCGAAAATGAATATGAAATTGGTGACAAAGTTTTTTCGGCGTCTGCTGTTTTTGGCGGACTGATAACTTTACGCCCGGATGCTAATTTTGCTAATATTACCAATGCTGCAACCGACCCAAAAATAAGTGGCTACCCCTGGATGCAGCTTTGGAATCACTACTATGGTGAAGCCAATGTTTGTGCTTCAAAACACTATAACTATGGCGAAGGTACGTTTAACTGCAGTAGTACCATTATTGGCGGTCATGTTATTTTAGGCAAACAACCTGGCGTTGTACCCCAAGGTAGTAACACGGTGTTCATTATACCTATTTGCCAAAGGCATAACAAAAACAACGATGTGTACATGTCGCCTGTTATGTATAACGAAGGTATTGTACTTCACAGCCATTATAATTAGATAGGAAAATCTTACGTAAAAACACCTGTTCATAAAAAACACGTAATAACACGCTGTTTCACGTTATAGCCCTTACTTATATTTGTCTTAATTATGGGCAATTAATGAGAAGTTCATAATAAATGTGTATTCTAGCTTATTAAAAACCCCTTGTTTGGTCGTAAGGGGTTTTTATTTTTTATTCCCTATTAATACTTTTTGTTGTTTAATAATAGATTAATCAGTAGGTTTTAAAAGCCCTTAGCAATGCTAAGGGCTTTTTTGTTATCTGTAAGATTGTACTCAGGTAATACTACGGGTTTTTAAAAAACAGGTGTTATCACGCAGTTTCAAACCAACAGCCAGGCGTAACTTTGAAAAACATTAAACAACTAAAATTCAATACATTAAAAATAGTACACGTGTATTCCCCCAAATGCATGCTTTGAAAATGGAACCTAACCATTTAAAAAAACAGGGGCGGAATCTGAAAAGCCAAAAGAGTAAGAAACTATAACCAACTAAAAAATTAATATCATGGCATGTAGAACTCCATCTGTAGAGAGAGTAGCAGACAAATCAGTTAATGCACAAAATCAACTCGACAAACTAACCGAATCGGTTAAAGCACAAAGAGGTACTCTTCTGAACGAATTTGAAACCAGAGTAGGTGAAAACCTTAAAAAAGCCCGTGTTAGTGACGGTACTCTTTTAGGTTCTAACGACTATATTAAAGTAGAATACAGTTATGAGTTTAGCTTGGACAAAATTGCCAGCGTAATTAAAGATACATTAAAGGCCATAGCGGTTAACAAAGATTCAAAAAGTTTTCAGGATGCCTTTAGCGATGAGGCTGTAGAGTCGTATACTGATTTGGTTAATTCGGTTTCCGAAGCTGCCAAGACAAAATCAACAGCTACAGCCAGCCTTTCTTTCTCCATGAACAGGCTTGCTCCCGGTATATATGCTTTTCTTTCGGCTACATCAGCCAGTTTACTGGAAGAGGAAACCTTTGGAAACGAATCTATCACCTCAACAATTATTTTCTATCAGCTTATTTATAGTATAGAAGATATGCAAAACCAAAAACAATTTGATGAGGCTGCCATAGATATACAAAACCTAATGAATATGAAACGTATACAGGCTTCATATACTGATATGCTTGCGAATGGTAAAATGGGTATTCAAGAATGGATGACAAGGGATGAAGAAGCAGAACTTGCTATACAACGCCTTTCAGCAAGGGTTGACAAGAGAGGATTTACCAACAGAACACGAGTGGCTTCAAGAGGTATGAGCGAAAATCAACGAATTGTTACCGCAGCCCTTGAAAGACTTAACAAAATGGGCGAAGTATACTACCCTGCTGTATCTATACTTGAAAACCGCTTAGAATTAAGCTACTTTAATTAGTATTTATATGTTTAGAAAAAAGCCCCTTAGATTACTCTAAGGGGCTTTTTAATTAACAAATGCAAGTACTGAAATACAATATTATTTTTCTATCCTGTTTGTTAAGCTGTAAGATATAGACAGGAAGAATGATGATTTTATTACCTTTTCGGTCACATCGCCCAGCGTTACGTTTGCCGTGTTGTAAACAGTGTCTACGGCATATTCGCCTTCTTTTAACCTGTCTACCTTAAGGAAACTAACACCGGCACTCAGCATAATTTTTTGGCTTTTGCCTAAAACAGCCGAAAGACCTGTATAAAAACTCACATCGGCATCATCTACAGCCTGGAAACCGGCTCCTACTCCCATCATACCTCCCCATGAAAAATCTTTACCCGACCTGCGGTAAAAATGCATCATGGCAGCAAGCCCCGGGCTCACAACGTTACCGTTATCTCTTTGTTTAAGGGTAGCCTCACCATCGGTACCGGTGTTCTCAAAGTAGTATTTTTCATCTTTGGCACCATCGCCGAAAGAGAACGTAGGCCCCACGCTAAAGTCGGCTTTCCATCCTCCTTTTACCGGAATATCAAAATCAAAAGTTTGCGGATTAAGATACGGACCTAAATTGTTTGTTCTGCTGGGAGTAATGGTTACATTATAATTTACAAAGTCGCCATCGCCCTGTACCGGCGGAGCAATTGCTGTAAAGTTTTTCTTGTTGCTTAACCCTAAGTGTAAAAATTCGGTTTCGCCATAAACAGATGATACGTTTTGGTCTTTAATAACCTTTAAGGTATTCGTTATTTCGTTCATTGCGTCCTGAATTTCCTGAGGAACACTACCGGCGTTTACAAGCATTTCTTCTAATTTCTGATAGGCATCCTGAACCTTGCCATAAGCATCGGTCATTGCGGCATAGTCTTTTGACGGATCTTTTGGGAGTACAGGCAAATTGGTTACCATTTGTGCATGAGAAAAATCCTGCTGTGCCAGCATAACCATTTTTACACGTGCCTGTTTAATAACTTCTAAGTCATTAGAAACCTTATCTGAAGCGGCAACAAACGCTTTAGAGGCCGCTTCAAAATTGTCTACTGAAGCACCTGACTCATCATTACCTGCAGTACCTTCAGCATTTATTGCTAATTTATTTGATAAATTATTTACTATATCCTGTTTTGCCGATGTTACCTTTTGAGCTTTAGCACCGGCATCGGCTACAGCCTCAGTAACCTCCGGAGTATCGCCTGTGGCCTGCAACTCATCACTTGGCAGCCTAAAGAGTGTTTGCAGCTCTGTAGGTACAGGGGTTTCCAGCTCAATACG
The DNA here is from genome assembly GCF_000769915.1 of Flavobacterium beibuense F44-8. Taxonomy (GTDB): domain Bacteria; phylum Bacteroidota; class Bacteroidia; order Flavobacteriales; family Flavobacteriaceae; genus Flavobacterium; species Flavobacterium beibuense. Next base: position 1,362 of record NZ_JRLV01000032.1, on the reverse strand, counting down.
TTTTCCTTCAATAATAACACTGTACAAAAACAGGTTAATATCTTTAATTTTAAAATTAGAGAACTCGCCATAAGGCACTACCATTGCCCCATTTTTAGTATCGGGTTCAATAGCGCCGTCTTTCCAGTTCATTTCCTGTGCACCTGCCATAAATGTAAACAGCAGTGACGGAATTAAGAGTAGTTTTTTTGTCATGGTGATTTGATTTGTTTGGTTTAAGCAAATTAATAAAATCCTGCTAAATGTTAAAATACCCAACATTAGGTATTTCAACACCAACGATTGATTTATATCTTGCAATTTACCTTTATTACAGGTTTATCCTACACGTATTTTTACCTGTTTGTATAAAACAAGTAGTATTTCGCAAGGTTAAAACAATAGAAATCAGTACCTTTGACATCAGGTTATAATCCCTCACAAGAGTGTAACCACACACGTACCGACTAAAGCTTATTAAGGATGATTTTGACACTAGCTTTTTTAATAAGCAAACCTAATTAGTAAATATACGTGTACACATAAAAACCCCTTATAATGGACTAAGGGGTTTTTTCTGTTTTATAAGGGGTATATGTTTTTACCAGGTTTTACCTTCGGGCATTTTGTCAAATAAATAGCTAAAGTACTGGTCGTAGTAGCTTAGCGAGCGTTCGTACCTGTCGCTGTCGCGCATTTCTCCGTCTTTTAGTATGTAGTTGTTAACGGGGTATATTACAATGCCATCAACAGGGTCATAACACTCCAGCTTAAAAACGGTTACCTTATACCTCCCCTCCTTAAACTCTATCATACCGGTACAGATTCCGCCCTCTGAAAGAAACGACGGATCGGGCAGGTTCCTGTAGCCATAGCGTTTAAAATCGTCGGGCGTGTAGGAAATACAAAAGTCGAGTACATCGTAATTAAAGTCCACATACTGGCATTTACCCGTGAGTTTTATCTGTTTCATCATCTCCTCGGGGGTTACCGTTCCCGGAAATACTTTTTCCCAAACCAGGTTGCTTTTTATGATGCTAAAATTATGCTGACCAAAACCCAGCAACGGAAACAATAGTAGTAACAGTAGTTTTTTCATACAGGTGCTTTTTAATTGGTTTTCAGGGAATACCAATCAAATAGTTTGCCAAGAAAAGATTGCTTCGTGCCTCGCAATAACAAATAGCTTTGTCCTTTTGTCTTGACACAAAAGAACCAAAAAGTCAGGCGAAAGACTCCTTTAGCTAAAAATTATGGCTCTCGGCTAAATCATCCGAACTCGGCTATCGCCTCAAACAGCGGATGCTTTTTTACACCTCGCTTATAATTTTTTTTACGCTACGGAGCCTAAGGCCGTTTGCTTACTCTTGTGCTAATACTCCT
>NZ_JRLV01000031.1 GCF_000769915.1 Flavobacterium beibuense F44-8 | reverse complement strand
GACACAACAAAACCTCTTTGGATTACTCCGGATCAGGCACTGGATGTGACAATAGAATGTAATGATGCTGAAGGTCTTGCTGCCGCTCAGGCACTGGAGCCTCTGGCAAATGATAACTGTGATGGTGAACTGGTTATGACCAAAACCGAAGGTGAATTTGTATCAACCGGATGTGGTAATGCAGGAACGTATACCAATATGTGGACCGTTACTGATGTATGTGGAAACTTTTCAAAATTATTTACACAAATAATAGTAATTGAAGACACCAGTGCACCTGTATGGAGTACCCTTTCACAAGAACTCG
>NZ_JRLV01000030.1 GCF_000769915.1 Flavobacterium beibuense F44-8 | reverse complement strand
GCTACCGATAACTGTGATGGTGAGATTTCATACACTAAAACTGAAGGCTCATTTGTGTCCTCAGGTTGTGCTAACGCAGGAACCTATACCAATACCTGGGTAGCGACTGACCTTTGTGGTAACGTATCGGAAATCTTTACTCAGATAATCACTATTGAAGATACTACTGCTCCGCTGTGGAGTACTGCTTCTTCCGAATTAGATATCACTCTTGAATGTAGCGATATTGACGGACTGACTGCCGCTCAGGCGCAACAGCCTGTAGCTACCGATAACTGTGACGGAGAGATTTCATATACTAAAACTGAAGGTTCTTTTGTGTCATTTGGTTGTACTAACGCAGGAACCTATACTAATACCTGGGTAGCAACCGACCTGTGTGGTAATGTATCGGAAGTGTTTACCCAAATAATCACTATTGAAGATACTACTGCTCCGATATGGTCAACAATAGATACTGAACTTAATATCACTTTAGAGTGTAGCGACCTTGACGGATTAGCTGCCGCTCAGGCGCAACAGCCTGTTGCAACAGACAACTGTGATGGTGAGATTGCCTACACTAAAACTGAAGGCTCATTTGTGTCATCCGGTTGTGCTAACGCGGGAACCTTTACCAATACCTGGGTAGCCACTGACCTTTGTGGTAATGTATCGGAAGTCTTTACTCAGGTAATCACTATTGAAGATACTACTGCTCCGATATGGAGTACTGCTTCTTCTGAATTAGATATTACTCTTGAATGTAGCGATCTTGACGGATTAGCTGCCGCTCAGGCGCAACAACCGGTAGCTACCGATAACTGTGACGGTGAGATTAGCTACACTAAAACTGAAGGCTCGTTCGTATCCTCAGGTTGTGCCAATAGTGGTACCTATATCAATACCTGGGTAGCCACCGACCTGTGTGGTAATGTAACGAAAGTATTCACCCAAATAATCACTATCGAAGATACTACTGCTCCGATGTGGAGTACTGCTTCTTCTGAATTAGATATTACTCTTGAATGTAGCGATCTTGACGGACTGGCTGCCGCTCAGGCGCAACAGCCTGTAGCAACCGACAACTGTGACGGAGAAATCAGCTACACTAAAACTGAAGGTTCGTTTGTATCCTCCGGTTGTGCTAATAGTGGTACTTACACCAACACCTGGGTAGCAACCGACCTTTGTGGTAACGTATCGGAAGTCTTTACTCAGGTGATAACAATCGAAGACACTACCGCTCCGGTGTGGAGTACTGCTTCTTCTGAATTAGATATTACTCTTGAATGTAGCGACCTTGATGGTTTAGCCGCTGCTCAGGCGCAACAGCCTGTAGCTACCGATAACTGTGACGGTGAGATTTCATATACTAAAACTGAAGGTTCTTTTGTGTCATCCGGTTGTGCTAATAGTGGTACTTATACCAATACCTGGGTAGCGACTGACCTGTGTGGTAATGTATCGGAAGTGTTTACTCAGATAATCACTATCGAAGATACTACTGCTCCGCTGTGGAGTACTGCTTCTTCTGAATTAGATATTATCCTTGAGTGTAGCGACCTTGAAGGACTGGAACTTGCTCAGCAAATGGAACCGGTAGCGACAGACAATTGTGATAATGAAATTGTTTACACTAAAACTGAAGGGGAGTTTGTTCCAAACGAATGTCCAAGTAGCGGTAGTTACACTAATACCTGGGTAGCAAATGATGAATGTGGAAACGTATCGGAAGTGTTTATTCAAATCATTACTATTCAAGACACAACAAAACCTCTTTGGATTACTCCGGATCAGGCACTGGATGTGACAATAGAATGTAATGATGCTGAAGGTCTTGCTGCCGCTCAGGCACTGGAGCCTCTGGCAAATGATAACTGTGATGGTGAACTGGTTATGACCAAAACCGAAGGTGAATTTGTATCAACCGGATGTGGTAATGCAGGAACGTATACCAATATGTGGACCGTTACTGATGTATGTGGAAACTTTTCAAAATTATTTACACAAATAATAGTAATTGAAGACACCAGTGCACCTGTATGGAGTACACTTTCACAAGAACTCGACATCACTATAGAGTGTAGCGACCTTGACGGATTGGCTGCTGCTCAGGCGCAACAACCCGTAGCTACAGATAATTGTGACAGTGAAGAACTGGTATATACTAAAACTGAAGGTGAATTTGTATCGTCAGGTTGTGGTAATGCAGGTACTTACACTAATACCTGGGTAGTAACCGACCTTTGTGGTAACGCATCTGAAACAATAACTCAGGTTATTACTATAGAAGATACTACTGCTCCGGTTTGGAATACAGAATTCCAGTCACTTAACGTGACTCTTGAATGTAGTGACCTTGACGGACTGACTGCTGCTCAGGCAATGCAACCTATGGCTACCGACAACTGTGACGGTGAAGTAACATATACCGAAACAGAAGGTGAGTTTGTAGCTTCCGGTTGTGGTAATGCAGGTACTTATACCAATACATGGATAGCCACTGATATTTGTGGAAACGTATCGGAGATCTTCACTCAGATAATCACTATAGAAGATACTACCCCACCTAGCTGGACTACAGGTTCTCAGGAGTTTGACTTGACACTGGAATGTAGCGACCTTGACGGATTAGCTGCTGCTCAGGCAATGCAACCTATAGCTACAGACAACTGTGACGGGGAAATAAGCTACACTAAAACTGAAGGTGAATTTGTATCATCAGGTTGTGAGAATGCGGGTACATATACTAATACATGGACAGCTACAGATGAATGTGGTAATGTATCAGCAATATTCACTCAGATGATAACCATTGAAGATACTACCCCTCCTGTTTTTGTTGGAAACCTTCCGCAGGACATGACAGTATCGTGTGATGATGTTCCGGAACCTGAAACAATAACTGCATCTGACAATTGTAACCCAGATGCCGTAACAATCTCCTTTGAAGAGATAAGAACTGACACTGAATGTGATACTGATTATGTATTAAGCCGTATTTGGACAGTTACCGACTGTGCCGGCAATAGTATTGATTATACACAAATTATAACTGTTATGGATACTACTCCTCCAACAGGAACACCACCTGCTGATATTACTGACTTAGAGGATATTTCAGACATTCCTGCCCCAAATCCGGGTGATGTAACTGATGTAACTGATAACTGTAGTGAATTTGTAAATATAACAATAGATGACACTGATAATGGAGATACCGGTTGTGTAGGCTCTCCATATATAATAACAAGAACATACACATTGTCTGACTGTGCCGGTAATGTAACCACACTGGTACAAACAATAACTGTTCTTCAAGACGATTCAAGCATATTAAGATTTGCAGGTACTGCATGTAATGAAGAGACAGCTCCTGTTAGTTTATTTGATTTCATCCCTCAAAATATACCACAGGACGGTACATGGATACCTACAAACAGTGATATTCAAATTGATAGTAACGGTTTTATAAATGCGTACGGACTAGCGATTGGTGAATATACTTTTGACTATATATACAGAGATGAAACCTGCCCTAGTCTTAGATTGAATCTTACAGTAGAAGATAATTGTAAAATAATTGAATGTGAACCAATACTGGTACACAATGCCTTCTCTCCTAACGGAGATAGTATAAACGAAACCTTTGTTATAGATAACATTGACAATACAGAATGTTATCCTGACAATAGTGTTGAGATTTATAACCGATGGGGAATACTGGTATTTGAAACCAGAAACTACAACAATACTTCAAATGCCTTTGATGGCATTTCAAGAGGAAGAACAACAGTAAACAAATCAGTAGGTCTTCCAACAGGAACTTACTTTTATATCCTTAACTACACCTCCTTTGACGGAAAAGGCGTAATGCAGACAAATAGTAAAAGTGGATACTTATTCCTTTCAAGGTAATAAGTATTCACCCCCTAGCGGGGCTATACATCTGCTTCTGTCATAGGTTAACTTTTTAAAGATGAAAGTAATGTGAAACATAAAATTATAGGAATTATGAAAACAAAAATATTTTCTTTCGTATTGATACTTACAGCTCTGGTAAGCTACGGCCAGCAAAACGCTCAGTTTACACAATACATGTATAACACCATTAACGTAAACCCGGCTTACGCCGGATCGCGAGGAGCTTTAAGTATGTTTGGCTTATACCGTGCCCAATGGGTTGGGCTGGACGGTGCCCCCGAAACTAGCTGTTTCTCTATGCATACACCATTTAGTAACAGTAATGTAGGTTTAGGTATTTCATTGATAAATGATAAGATTGGCCCTACTAATCAAAATGATCTTTCTATCGATTTTTCCTACACTATACGTACTTCCGAAAAGTATAAACTATCCTTTGGTTTAAAAGCTACAGGTTACCTGTTTAATCTGGATGTTAATAAATTAAATCCTGTGGATCAGGCTGACCCTCAATTTCAAAACTTCGATAACGTATTTAAACCCAATATAGGTGCAGGTGTTTATTTTCGTTCAGATCGTATGTATGTAGGTTTATCGGTTCCCAGCTTTATTCAGGGCGATGCATATAATGATAATGATGTTGCCATCTATAAAACCAAAATCAATTACTACCTTATAGGAGGTTATGTATTTGATTTAGGACCAGATGTGAAATTTAAACCAAGTACACTTATCAAAATGGTTGAAGGTTCACCTTTACAGGTAGACTTATCGGCAAACTTTATGTTCCTTGAGAAATTTACCGTTGGTGCGGCCTACAGGTGGGATTCATCATTTAGCCTTTTGGCAGCTTTCCAGCTTAGTGAAAGTTTGAACATAGGCTATGGTTATGATCTTGAAACAACAAACCTGGAGAACTACAATTCCGGTTCGCATGAAATATTCCTGCGCTATGAAATCTTTAAAAATAATGGAAAAATGACAACCCCACGTTTCTTTTAAATCATCTATATCATGAAAAACTATATTTTTATTTACATAGCAATAATAGGATTACTGTCATTTAACAGTTATTCACAGGAAAAAAGAGTAGCTTCTGCCGATAAGAAATACGACAACTATGCCTATGTAAATGCTATTAAAACGTATGAAAGAGTTGCCAATAAAGGGTACAAATCTGAAGACATATTCAAAAAACTGGGTAATGCCTTTTATTTCAACTCTCAATTTGATAAAGCAGCAAAATGGTATGGCGAACTGTTTGCCATGAATACCAATTTAGAACCCGAATATTACTACAGGTATGCACAGTCCCTTAAATCGATTGGAGAAATTGAGAAATCTAAAGAAATGCTCGATTTGTTTGATGAGAAATCGGAGAATGATATCAGGGCACAACTGTATAAAAGGGACAGGAATTACATGGAAGAGATACAGGCTAATTCCGGACGCTATAAAATTGACGATGCCGGTATAAACAGTAAGTACTCTGATTATGGTGCTTCTTTCTATCAGGATAAAATCATTTTTACATCTGCAAGAGATACCGGTAGCTTAGGACACCGAAGGCACAAATGGACAGGTGAATCGTTTACTAACCTGTATCAGTCCAGTATGGATGAAGATTTTAATCCTGTTCGGGCTAAAAAATTCAGGACTAAGTTAAACACTAAGTTCCATGAGTCTACCCCTATTTTTACCAAAGACGGTAAAACCGTTTACTTTACCCGTAACAATTATGTTAACGGAAAAAAAGGAAAAAATGAGAGTAAAATTACTTTAATTAAAATATACAAAGCCACCTTAGAAAACAGAAGGTGGGGTAATATAACAGAACTACCTTTTAACAGCAATTCTTATAGTGTGGCACACCCTGCACTGAGTCCGGATGAAAAGACACTTTACTTCGCTTCAGACATGCCCGGTACAATAGGTCAGTCAGATATATTCAAGGTGAGTATTGACAGCCTGGGTAATTTTGGAAAGCCTGTTAATTTAGGCTCGGAAATTAATACCGAAGGTAAAGAGACATTCCCGTTTGTGAGTGATGAAGATGAAATTTACTTTGCCTCAGACGGGCATCCCGGACTAGGAGGATTAGACGTATTTGCAGGTAAGTTAGATGAAAACGGTGTTCATAATATTCAGAATGTTGGAGCCGATATCAATTCGCCTATGGATGACTTCGCTTATATAATTGATACAAAATCCAGAAGAGGCTTTTTTACTTCAAACAACGGAGATTCCAGAAACGACAATATCTATAAGTTTCTTGAAACCAGAAAGCTGGAATGTATACAGGAACTATATGGTGTTGTGACCGATGTCGATACGGGAGAGATACTGCCTGATACAAAGCTTACTTTATTTGACCGTAAATTTAACCTGATAAACACGGTAAACTCTGATGAAAACGGTAATTATACATTTGCTGTAGAATGTGGTAACATATACAACATAAGAGCCGAAAAAGAAGAATATACCACAAAAGAACAACTTATAAATATTCCGTATGAAAATGGTAAAACCAATTTACCTATCGAGCTTGAAAAAGCCGAATGTGTAGTAACTATTGGGGATGATTTGGGTAAATGCTTTGGCATAAAAATGATCTATTTTGACTTAGACAAGTCAAACATTCGCCCGGAAGCCGCCTTAGATCTCGAAAAGATACTTGACGTATTGAACGAATATCCAAACATGAAGCTTGATATACGCTCACATACTGATAGTCGTCAAACTCATAAATACAACGAAGCGCTTTCTGACAGGAGAGCTAAGTCAACAATAAAATGGTTAGTTGATAATGGTGTTGATGCAAGCAGATTAACCGGTAGAGGGTATGGGGAAACCCAACTGGTTAATGAGTGTGCCGATGGTGTAGATTGTACCGAAGAGCAACACCAGATGAACAGGCGTAGTGAGTTTATCATTTCAGACCTATAACTGGAGTGATAGGCTATTCATAATTCCCTTAATTACGCGAAAAGCCGGTTAACAAGTTGTTAGCCGGCTTTTTAATTAAACAATTATTACAACATTACCAATTTTATTCAATAGTATACGAGCGATAGTTTGCCTCACATAGCCTAAAATAGCCTAAGGCATGACTCCCCGCAGTAGTTTGATTAACCATGTTCCCCCTAATATTTGCAGGCGGGGTAGCAAAAGGATTTGATGAGTTAGACTCTAAAATCAGGTTCATATAGTTATAAAACTGTTCTGAAATCCCTCTAACTGTAATCTCTACCACGGTACCCTGTTCCAGTTTTTCGTCAGAGAAATCATTTTTAATTTCCTGTCCCTCCTTATACTCATCGTCAGAAAGTTCAAAGTCAGGGTAAATTAAAACATCGGTCACAAAATCAGTAAGATAAAAATTAAGCTCCTCCAGAGGGTCATCAAAAAACACTGAAATTTCATATTCATCCTCAAAAAAATTATTAACTAACCTTTGCTCTACCCTGTTTATTTCCGGTACCGGTATTAGGGTTTCGGTGGCTTTAAAGGTTTCTTCCTCAACTGTTACTGTAAGAGTGTAACTTCCGTTTAGCTGAGGAATAAAGTTATTACACTCATAAGTACCGGGTTCACTTCCTTCGTTAAACATAAACAGGTTACCTTCACTGTCTTCAATATATACCTGAGCGCCGGATACTTTTGGGGGTGTTGGATTATAGTAGTCGGCCATCCGGCTTATTTTTATAGTTTGCTCATTTCCTTCAGTTCCTTTTATCCATAATATTTCGGCATCAATTACCAGTTTTGCCTCTCCTGTATTCAAATCAACATTAACTACCTCTTCACAGGCGCAAACGACAAGTAATACTAAAAGGCTTAGTAACCTTATTCCTGCTCTCTTATAATTAATCATTATTATCTTTTTCATAGCTTAAAATTTAAAGTTGTAGGATACACTTGGTATTAATCCAAAAACCGAAAGACGTCTCGCTTCATTCAATCCGGTATCATCGTTAGTAGTAAACTGCATTGAGGCAGCATTCTGCCTGTTGTATAAATTATAAATACTAAATACCCAGTAGCTTTGCCATCCCTTTTTCTTATAAGGTTTTGGTGTATAGGTAGCTGCAACATCCAAATGATGATAGGCCGGTAGCCTATTGGCATTTCGTTCAGAATAGTTAGGGATATTAATACCGTTAAACTGATAATATCCATCCGGATATGTTACAGGCTTCCCTGATTGTAGGGAAAAATTTGCGCTGAAAGACCATTTTTGGTTAAGTTCATAGTTACCGGTAACATTTAGATTGTGTAACTTATCATAAGGTGACAGGTACCAATCTCCATTTGCAATACCCGGTTCACCCGGAGCCTGCCCTATTGTTTTTTGTTCTGCCCTCGAAATAGTGTAGGCTACCCAACCTGTTAACTTACCCGTATTTTTTCTTACTAAAACCTCAAGCCCGTATGACCTTGCCTTACCGTTAAGTATTTCCTGTTCGAGATTGTTGTTTCCCAGCAAATCGGCACCATCTACATAATCAATTCGGTTTTTTATTTTTTTATAGAAAGCTTCAGTTTCCAGTGAATAGGTTTTGTTCTTAAAATTCCTGAAGTAACCTATAGCAAACTGGTCGAGCATCTGCGGTTTTATAAAAGGTCCGCTTGGCGTCCATATATTCATAGGCAGTGGCGACTGGCTATTAGTTAGTATATGTAAATACTGTGCCATACGGTTATAACTTGCTTTTACAGAAGCATCATCATTAAATGCGAATGAGAGCGCTGCTCTTGGTTCGAAATTATTAAAGTCTGATATTTTTTTTCCTTTACCATAAAAAGTAGATCCTTTAACCGTACCATGTTCATAGATATCAAAAACAGGATTATATACTACTGGTCGGTCATTTTCATAAATATTTATTTCCTGTGCCCCAAACCTGTAGAACATACTGTAGCGTAAACCGTAACGTAAATTAATTTTATCAGATATCTTCTGTTCAATATCAATATATGCAGAAGGCTCAAGGGCATATTTCTTATCCAGTTGCTGGTAGTTAAAACTTGAGCTTTGGTTATCGGGCGCTAATGTACCGGGGTTAAAATCATAATAGGTTGTTGCGATTCCGTAGTTAAGGGTAAAGGTGTCATTAAGGTAATGCTGCCAGTCGTACTTAAACCCATAGCTTTTTATGAAACTGTCCCAGGTAAAGTTTTCAGAATCAATAGTCAGGTTAAACTTGTAATCACTGTAAAATACAGAAAGATTAGTGGATAATTCCTGAGAAAAGGTATGCTTCCAGTTTAAGTTACCCATGGTATTACCATATATACTGGAAAAACTGTCCCCTATATCAAAAATATCGTTACCAAAATACCCTGAAAACTGCAGGCTGTTATTTTGGTTCAAATCAAAATTAAGCCGTGTATTAAGATCATAAAACATAGCCGAATTTTTATTGTTTGCCAGTTTTAAAAACAAATGCGCGTAAGATGACCTCCCGGCAACCATAAACGAGCTCTTCCCTTTTTGTATTGGTCCTTTTACTGTTAGCCTACTGGATATTAGCCCTATTCCTCCGTTAACCGCTAAGCTGTCTAAACCTCCAGTTTGCTGTTTAACATCTAGTACAGATGATACGCGTCCACCGTATTTTGAAGGTATACCTCCTTTATACAAATCCAGACTGTTTACAGCATCGGCATTAAAAACAGAGAAGAAACCAAACATGTGTGAATCGCTGTAAATGGGAGCTCCGTCCAAAAGTATAAGATTTTGATCGGCAGCTCCTCCCCTTACATTAAAACCGGAAGAGGCCTCCCCTGCATTTGTAACACCGGGAAGGGTTAACAATGCCTTTAACGGATCGGGCTCTCCCATAGCCATAGGAATTTGCTTAATTTCCTCTACTGAAAGGCTGTTCATACTCATTTGAGGTTTTTTAATATTCACAGCCTTATTATTCTTGTTAATCACCACTTCATTAAGGGTTTGTGTATCAACTTCCATATTAAAACTAAGATGGGTATTTTTTGAAAGTGACACCTGTTGCTCCCTGTTTTTAAATCCCAAAAAAGCGATAACTATGGTATAATTACCTGAGGGCAGCTTTAGGGAGAATTTTCCGTTTTCATCGGCTGAGGTATATATACCTAATCCCTTTACCTCAATACCGGCACCTATTAACGGCTGTTGGTTATCGTCAAGAACAGTTCCCGATAGTGTATGTTCCTGCTTTTTCTTACTGCTTCCCGTTTGCTTTACAGTAATATTATTCCCTATCAGTGAAAAATGAAAAGGTAGTTCGTTATTAAGTTGTTCCAGTAGTTGTTTAACTTCTATAGTATCATATTTAAAACTTCTTTTAAAATACTTCTTACCGGTATCTATTTTCTCGGTAAAAGCGAATTTATAATCGGTTTGATTTTCAATCTGTTTAAACAGTTCATCGAGAGTCGAATCGGGCGATATACTTATAGAAATGTGTTGTGAGTATAAGTTAAAACTGAGCATTAAAAAGCATGATGCAAGTATATGCTTCATAAAATTTTGTATTTTTGAAATTAGTTTAAAATGGATTGTAAGGTCTGTTTTGATACCAGAAAGGATGTTTAGTTTCGCGGCTATGGCATCCTTTTCTATTTTATCTTTATTTAAAGGTCACTTTCTTTATTTCTTCATTTATTTGAGGGGTTAGGTTATACATTTCGGCCAAAATATGTATTACATCGGTTAAATTTTCTTTCTCGTTTAATCGCAGTGTTACCTGCATATTGATATAGCTTTTAGGCACAATCACCTCATAGCCATAAGTTTCTCTTATATATTTTAAAACCGATTTTAATGGTACATTATCAAAATCTTTAAATCGGTTAAAAGCCTCTACAGTTACTTCCTGCTTGTTGTATACAAACTCCTCTCCAGGAGAAAGCAGCCAGTTATGAGAATTGCCTTTTACAGTCATTTGTATACTTCCCTCATATAACTTTACCGATACCGAATCTTCTTCTCCTTCGGTAACAGTAAAACAGGTACCTAAAACCGTTGTGGTGGTCTTTCCACAAAATACCCTGAAAGGATGTTCTTTATCCTTGTGTACCTTAAAGAAAGCTGTTCCCTTAAGGTTTATTTTTCTGTTGTCTGCAAAATCATTGGTATACTCAAGTTTAGCATTTGGCTGCAATTCTACTACAGTACTATCGGGAAGGTTAATAAGCTTTACTTTTGTAGTTGGGTTCTCAACTATGGTATAGGCCATATCCCTATTCCCTCCAAAAGAATTATCTGACAATAACACTCCGCTTAGGGAAAGAAAAACTACTAATATAGCTGCTGCGGCATAGTACCATGGTTTTATCTTTCTCGGTTTTTTCTCAAAGACTTTTGCAGAAAAGTCATTCCATGAAGCCTCTTTCTTATCATTGGGCTGTTGGGTGGCCTCCTCCTCCCAAACTTTTTTAAGTTCCTTATCAATATCTTTATCTTCCATGGTAGTGTTATAATTTTTGACAGTGAAAACCCTGCTTTACAAACAGCGAGCATACCACCTCAGAAATTTCCCTGTTAGTGTGCACACGCAATATGCGGTTGCTATCCTGCAAATCAAAGCTTATAGGGCAATCAGAAATACAATGCTGCAACAGCCTTAAAAGGTAATTTGCCTGCTCTTGTGTTTCTACATTGGTTTTAAAAATCTCGAGGTTCATTTGCTTGTCATTTATCCTATAACAAACGGGAAACAAAAAGTTCCTAAGCCTCGGCGATTTTTTTTTGAATAAATTTATTAGCGAGGTAAATGTGATTGGCTATTGTTTTCTCTGAAAGCTTTGTCATCTCTGCTATTTCCTGGTACGAATAGTTATCCAGTTTGTGTAGTGTAAATATTTTTTTTTGCTGTTCCGGTAGCTGTTCCAGTAGGTATTGGAGTTGTTTTTTTCTTTCCTCCATCAAAATCAGGTCGGTATCCTCACCATCGGCTTCCATTTTAAGCTTTACTGGATCCAGCGGGATAACCTTGTTTTCCCTGTTAAGGTGATTAAGTATTATATTTTTACAGATAACAAACAACTGCTTATCAAAAAGAACATCTTCCTTCAACAGTTCCCTTTTGGTATAAAGCTGTACAAAAGTTTCCTGTACGAAATCATCGGGCGTAAGAAATTTAAATTCAAACCTCCCTGCCACCTGTATGAGTTTATCATAATGCTTAAAATAAACTTCCTTAAAGGTTTTTTGATTTCCTTTTTTAAGACTCTTTATGAGTTTACTGTTATCCATAAAATAATATATGCGGAAAGCAATTGGTAAACATAACTCAATAATAAGAATTATAGTATAAAATGATGCAACAAAACTTTTTTTGGCTACAATTACCCTGAATTAGGCTACAATAGGCCTATCCTATCTGCTGACCTTTGTATTGTAATTAATTTAAAACTAAAAGATTATGACAACTCAAAAGGAAAACAAGATATGGTTTATTACCGGTACATCCAGAGGTTTTGGCCGTGTTTGGACCGAAGCCGCACTGCAACGTGGTGATAAGGTGGCGGCTACAGCCCGAAGTTTAGAGAGTATAGCCGACTTTAAAGAAAAATATGGTGATAGCTTACTAGCTTTACAGCTTGATGTAACCAAACCCGAACAGGTAAAAACAGCTTTAGAACAGGCTTATAATCATTTTGGAAAACTGGATATTGTGTTCAATAATGCAGGTTATTCACTAATAGGTACTATTGAAGAAGCCAACCCCGATGAAATACGTCTGTTGTATGAAACCAATGTTATAGGTCCCGTAACTGTTATACAGGCTGCACTGCCATTATTACGCAAACAGGGTTATGGTCATATACTGGGAACATCAAGTAATTTAGGTCATATTAGTTACCCGGTTATAGGGTATTATTGCTCTTCCAAATGGGCTTTTGAATCGATACATGAAAGCCTTGCTGCCGAAGTTAGTCAGTTTAACATCAAGGTAACCATTATAGAACCGGGGGCTTATGCTACCGAATTTGGAAGTCAGGAATCATTAAAATTCTCTGCCGGTATGGAAGAATATGACGACTTTAAAAACCAGTTTATAGGCGGACTCAGAAACCTTGAAAGAGGTAACCCAGATGCTACTCCAAATGCATTGTTTAAGGTAGTAGACAGCGAGAACCCTCCGTTACGTTTTTTCCTTGGTGACCAGGGACTACCATCGGTGCGTGAAGCTTATAACAACAGGCTTGCTGAATGGGAAGAATGGGAAACCGTATCTAACTCGGCACAAGGAAATTAAGAAAGCTCCCTTAAAAAGGTAAAACCTTGATAATTGATTTTAGATAACCGATATTTGTATAGGTATCGGTTATCTATTTAACTGATTTTAAAAATGAAAAAAGAAGATATTCCACATATTAAATTCAATTCCATATCTGAAGGGCATAAGTTTTTTGGGCTCCCTGCCCCTGCACACCCATTGATAAGTGTTATCAGCAGTACAAACTCATCTCTTGATTTTAGTAAGCCGGCAGCTAACCACATTCTTAACTTTTACAAAATATCATATCGTCCAAAATTTAGTAACCGGTTAAAATACGGTCAGCACTATTATGACTTTGATCAGGGCGGACTCCTGTTTGCTTCCCCTAACCAGATTATAGGTAAGGAAGACCATGACCCTATGGATGTCTCGGGCTGTTCATCTCACGTGTTGCTTATCCATCCTGATTTTTTGTGGAATTATCCTTTAGCCAAAAAGATAAAGCAATACGGTTTCTTTTCTTATGCTACCAATGAAGCGTTACACCTTTCGGAAAGTGAAAGGGATACTATGCTTTCAATATTCAGGATGATTGACGATGAGCTTAACAACCGAATTGATGATTTTAGTCAGGATGTTATCATTTCACAAATAGAGCTTTTACTCAACTACGCCAATCGTTTTTATAAACGTCAGTTTATTACCCGTAAGGCTGTAAACAGCGACCTGTTACAACAACTGGACGATTTACTGGATAATTATTTTAGTGATGATAATCCTTTAAACGAAGGGTTGCCCAGTGTACAGTACCTTGCAGAGCAGCTTAACCTATCACCAAACTATCTTAGCGATATGTTGCGTTCCCTAATAGGTCAAACGGCTCAGCAGTACATTCACAGTAAACTTATAGACAAGGCTAAGGAAATACTCTCCACAACCAGTCTAACCGTTAGTGAAATTGCCTATACACTGGGATTTGAGCACCCACAATCGTTTAGTAAACTCTTTAAATCAAAAACAAACCAATCTCCTTTGGAGTTTAGGAAGTCGTTTAATTAAATAGCGATACTTTCCAGTTCAGTCCTATAACCGTTAAGACTGTTTAAAATTTTGTCCCTTTGCACTTCAAAACAGCTATTATAAATAAATAACTTGCTGTAATAATCAATTCCGCTTAAAAGGTTATCTTTAAAAGTTACCCATTTTTTCATTTGCTTTTCAGATGTTTCCGTTTCCAATAACAAATGCTCTTTTAGGTAGTTTACATAAAGTTGTAGTTCTTTGATGAACATATTAGGTCGGTCTTGATTTTGTAAAACAGATGTATATCCGTATATATGCCTAACCATATCAAATAATGAAACCTCCCTGTTAAAATAAGCCATATTAGGGCCCGGGCAAATTACTACACCCTGCTCCTCGCCTTTTACATGGATATTATTCTCCATGTACGCCGGATTAGCAAGCCCAACACAAAGGCATGACTTTGCAACTATAGTATCCTGTTTTTGCCTGTACTCGGTTTCTGTAATAGTGTCCCTGTACTGTTCCAGTTCAAAAAGCTTACGCTTTTGGTACTTTCTGGATGCGGTACAAATACCTTTCTCATCATACTCGTTATGTAGTGCCAATAATTTTTTAGGGCACGAACTACCTGCTTTGTTTTGCAGTACTCGATTGTTTTTAATACACTCGTTACTCGTGCCTTTAACCGTATTGAAAGGTACTCCCAACGGAGATATTTCACTTTTATAAAAATCGTTCTCACCAGCTTCCATTAAAAGTTTTCGGGTAGCAGCATCGGTAGTAGTCGCTTCAGGTACTAAAAGGAAAGGTGATCCCCAACCTACCGAATCGGTTTTGTAATAATCCAGTAGAAACTGATGCTCTTCGGCAGTACCAACGCCTCCCTGTACTGTTATTTTTACCTCAAGGGGCTCTTTAGGAATAAAAGTCTGTTTTTGTTCCAGTTCCTTAACCCATAATTCATACACCGGAGATATCAGTTCCTGTTTGCGTTGTTTGAATTCCTCCATAATAGGCCCCAGTAACAATCCGTTTGTGGCAAAGGCATGCCCTCCACAATTGAGTCCCGATTCTATTCTATACTCGCTTACCCATATTCCTTTTTTGGCAAGAAACTTACTTTGTATTAATGCCGACCTGAAATCACTTACCTTAAGTATAACTTTCTTGTTTAGTTTGCCTGTTGCATCAGGGAAAAAATCAGGAAATTCAGCAAGGTAATTATACAGTGAAGGATTCATCCCCGCCGATAGTACTACTGCCGATTCCAGCCTGCTGTTAGCAAATCCTCTTAAAGCAGCATGGGCATCGTTATAACATGAAGGCAAAGTCTCATTTTCACTGTAGTTTACTTTATCAACCTTTGTCATGATATTTACATCTATTGCCCCTGGCCTGAAATGTTTGGTAAGGAAGCTTCGTATCTCATTTGTTTGGTCAAACGGACTTGATACATAGAACTGAAGTCCTTTTTTTAAGTCAGACACAGTAGGGAGCATATCAACAAAGTTGCTCAATGCTTTTTTACTGTTAACCAGTTCTGTACAAAAAGTATCATACTTCTGCTTAACAATTTTGTCTACCGTATTCAGGTAAGCTGTAATACGTTCGGCTCTGTAGTCAGATATTTTCTTGGAGATTTCTCTATAAGGAAGTTCAAATTTCTCACTGTAAAAGGCGTGCATTTTTTCGATTAGTTCATCATCTACAATAGAGATAACCGAATCAATACCAAACTGTGCCACCTTAATGGGACTGTCAATAGTATAGGCAAGCCCCATAACAGGAATATGAAAGCTATGCGGTTGTTTTATAGTTGTCATTTTGCAAATAGTTTTATCTGCAAATATTAAATATCGCCGTGAGACAAAAACTGATAATTATCATACACAGCTAAATGTTTACCTATAAAACCTCCTTAACCCCTGTTTTTATTCAGTAAAACTGATATTTTAAAAAGTATTAAACTGTAAAAACTTCAGTTTATAGCCTATATACTGTACTGTATACTTTGCTTTTAGCAGATTATATTCTGCCATAAGCAATTGGTTTTTTGAGGAGGTAAATACTATAGCTTCCACCAGCCCGCTACTAAATTTAGATTGTGTTGTAGTAAACGATTTCTCTGCATATTGTTTTGTGTTTTCAAGCTTTTGGACCAGTTGTTTATTTTGCTGTTGTTTAGCTTTTTCCTGCTCTATGGTTTGGCTTAGTTTAATTTTTTCCTGCTCGCTTTCCACCTGTCTTTTCATATACTCAATTTTTGCAAGCTGTACATCCCTACTGGTGCGCAAACCGTTAAATATAGGTACGTTTAACTGCATGCCTATATAATGGTTTTTATTGTCGTTAAGCTGTGTCCAGAAAGGGTTTACCTGTTGTCCTCCCGGCTGATTAAGCGGCAGGTAATAAAATGATGAATAACTGTAATAGGCACTTAAAACCGGTAGGTAACTGTTTTTCCTCATGGTAATTTCCTTGCGGGCAACCTCTATAGCCAGTTCTCTTGATTCTATAGCCGGATAGTTTTTAAGGGCATTTTCAAAAGCATTGGTTTCACTCTCATCAGGAAGCACAACCTCATCTGCTTTAGCCAGTGAAATCTCATCAGGGTTTATATTTTCAACATTCATAAGCTGTAACAGGGTGAGCTTTTGGTTATATAGCAATTGCTTTGTTTCAAGTATATTATTTTCTTCCTGGGAATAGCTCACCTGCATATCATACAAATCACTGCTTGGCCTGTTGCCAAGCTCTACTTCCTTTTCAACCCTGTTAAGGTTAAACTTTGCATTTTCAAACTGATCCAGCTGAATTTTAAGCAGCTCCTGAGTGTACAGTACATTAAAGTAGTTTTCCAGTATTGACAGGGAATATTCGGCTTGTGTAGCTTCCTTATCGGCCTGTGCTTTAAGCACGGCTATCTTGTTACGCCTTGCTGTGGTAAACACATTAAAATCAAGGAGGTTCATACTGGCATTTAGCGAAAAATTATCTGACTGTATATTAGAACTCACCCTGTTATTTGTAGCCGGGTCAATAGTAGAACCGATACTGTAGTTATGGCTTGCCGAAAAATCAACCTTTGGTAAATACTCCAGTACAGGGCTGCGATGAGTAGTTTCGGCACTTAACACTTCTAACTGACTTAACTGAAAATCAAAACTGTTTTCTTTACCTGTTTTCAGGCATTGCTGCAAGGTCCATACCTGCTGTTGGGCAAACAAAGGCATTGCTGTAACTAAAATTAATATATATAAAAAGGATTTACCTTTCATAGCATGATTCTTTTAACAGCAAGTAGGGATTGCGCTCCCTACAGGCTGTTTATTATTAACTAACTTTAAAGATATTATTCGTACTTCAGGTATTTGAGTATCTCTACCCTTGTAGCGGCATAGGCTCTTATCAATACAACTGTAAGTGTTAACCCCATAAGTGAAAGGAAGCCTACTACAAACGGTTGCCAGGAAACTTCTATCCTGTAAACAAAGTTTTCAAGCCATTTGTTGAGAAGTATCCATACGGGAATTGTCGCTATAACAAATCCTATAACACAAAATAGTACATATTGCCTTGATAGGTCTTTAAGTAATGTACCGGTTTCTGCACCCAGTGTTTTACGTATAGCTATTTCTTTCATTCTGCGTTGTATACTATAGGACGACAGAGCAAACAAACCAAATAAAGCTATAAGTATAACCACTACATTAAGCAGGGAAAACACATTGCGCTGCCTTACATAATCTTCATACGTGCGGGCAAAGTTTTTATCTACAAAATCATAACTAAAAGGAAAATCGGGATCAACCTTTTCTTTCCATAGCTTCTCAATACCTGCAATAACCGACTCCATTTGTTCGGGATCTGCTTTTATATAAATCTCATGGCAGTTTTGCAGTTCCCACGTTTTCACGTTATAGTGAAACAGCATCATAGGTAATATTTTCTCGGCAGGACCAAACATGTGGAAGTCCTGTACCACTCCTATAACTTTAAGTTTACTGTCATTATAATTGATAACCTTATTAACCGGGTCGGTTATTTTTAGCATTTTAACCGCTGTTTCATTCAGTATAACCGAATTAATAGTATCTGAAGCAATGTGTGGTGATAAATCCCTCCCCTCAAGAAATTTAAAACTAAGTGTTTCGGGAAGGCCAAAGTCCATAGCCATAAGCTGCATAGAAATTGTTTTATCCTGATAAGAAACCGTAGACTGTAATACACCTCCCCCACCTATTTTTACTGTACTGACAGATACCTGTTCAATGCCTTTTATATTTCTAAGCTGCTCTTTTGTACTTTCATATCGGTTTAACAGCTTTTCCATATATCCTTTATCATTAAATTCGTAAGGGTTTCTGTAATACACGTCTAAAACCTGATCTCCTTTAAACCCTAAGTCTTTTGTGGTAATATATTTTATTTGCTGATGCACTATATAAGAGCCTATTACAAAGAAGAAAGCCACCGCAAATTGAATTACCAGCATTCCGTTTCGTAACCATATCCCCTTTTTACTTCTGGAAAAATTTCCTTTAAGGACTTTTACAGCCTCAAATTTTGCCACATAAATAGCCGGAAATATTCCTGCCAATACTATTACAACTATAAACAGTAAAGCAAGATCAATGTAAAATTCACTTTCATTTATAACCAGATTTTTAGCTAAAAAGGTATTGTAATACGGTAGTGAAACCTCAACAATTACTAAAGCCAGTAAAATGGAAAACAGCGTGGCAATAACCGTTTCAAAAATGAACTGCTTAACAATATTCTTTTTCGAAGCTCCCAGTATTTTTCGTACCCCTACTTCCTTAGCTCTTTTAATAGCGTTTGCTGTAGCCAGGTTTATATAGTTTACTATTGATATTACCAAAATAAGTATGGAAAGCCCCATCATGATTAGCAATAACTGATAGTTGCCCCTACCCTCCGGCACATCTGAAACTCTCGACTTTAATCTTAAATCTCTTAAAGGCTCCAGGTACACTTTTGTACTTCCATAGCGTTCTAAATACTCTTCTTTACTAATACCCGATTCGGCTATGGATTTCTTTACCGTATTGTTATAGTAAAGCGTATCTATTTGTTGTGAAACATAAGCAGCATCCTCAGGTTTTTTAAGCTTTAAAAGCAAATTGTAACCGAAAAAACCCCATCGGTCCTGATTCTCATCAAGGTCTTTATCTATCAGGTTTATAACCGCCTCAGGCTCGTAAGACGATTTTCCGTCTATCCTGTAAACACCTTTTATGGTAAATACTTTATCCATATAAGTTACCTGCTTATTGATAGGATCCTGACTACCAAAAATTCTTTTAGCAGTAGGTTCAGAAATAGCCATAGTGGTTGGGCTTAAGGCCGTTTCTGCACTACCTTTAATAAAGGTAAAAGGTAAGAAACTGAAAAAGTTTCTTTGCGCATCGGTAATCTTATCAAGCATTGTTTTTTTACCCTCATAGATTACCACATTATTATTATACCATCCTTCAACATAACAGTGTTCTTCCACCTGTGGTACAGATGCCTCTAAAGTCCTGCCCAATGGTGCTGAGCTTGAACCCCACAGCATATCTTCCCCAACATCAGACACCGTATAAAATACATTATCCTTGTTAGGGTTCCATGCATTATAGCTATACTCATCGTTACTATACAGTAATGCAAAAACAAGTCCGGCAATACCCAAGCTAAGCCCCAGTATATTAAGTGCTGTAAAAAGCTTGTTCTGCCTAATGTTGTACAGGTATATTTTTATCCAGTTTTTCAGCATAACTATTCGTATTTAAGGTATTTAAGAATATTAACCCTTGTAGCGGCATATGCTCTGGATAGTACTACAACAAGTGTAAGTATCATCAACCCGATAAAACCTATAATAAAAGGTACAAACGAAACATCTACTCTGTAAGCAAAATTTTCAAGCCACTTATTAAGTAATATCCATGCAGGAACAGTTGCCAGAATAAAACCTGCTACACAAAACAGTATATACTGTCTAGAAAGTTCTTTAAGCAGTACTTTAGTTTCTGCCCCAAGAGTTTTACGTATTGCAATGTCTTTCATTTTACGCTGTATGCTGTAAGAAGCAAGTGCAAACAATCCGAATAGTGCTATAAGTATAACCACACCGTTTAAAAGAGAAAACAGATTTTTTTGATTTACATATTCCTGATAGCTTCTTTGGTATTTTTTGTTTACAAACTCATATCCAAACGGATACTCTGTATCTACTTTGGAAGTCCAGAACTTCTCAATTTCTTCTAAAGCCGATCCCATTTCATCTGCCGATATCTTTACATAAATCTTGTCCATATTATAAGTCATCCAGTCAATAGTTTTAAAGTGGAAGAATGACATAGGTGGTATTTCGTTTTGCGGACCGTTTAAATGAAAATCCTTTACAACACCAACAACACGGAGTTGCTCACCATTCCAGTCAATAGTCTTACCAATAGGGTCTTTTTCCTTCATCAGTTTCATTGCCGTTTCATTTATCATCATTCCGTTTATAGTATCTGACGAAAACTTATCTGACAGTGCCCTTCCCTTAGCCATTTTAATTTGCATCATCTCAAGGAAACCAAAATCAGCCGCCATGTTTTGAGCTTGTATACGTTGATCTTTATAAGTAAAACCAGAAGAAGAACCAGCTCCCCCACCCAAAGAGAATGCTGTAGCTGCTACGGCCTGTACTCCTTTAATGTTACTTAATTCCTGCTTAACAACAGTATAGTTATTAAACATAATAGACGGGTCTTTATGATAGGGTCTCCTGTAATAAATTTCGATAACCTGGTCTCCTTTAAGTCCCAAATCCTTATTACTCATATAATTTACCTGCTGATGAACGATATAGGAACCTATTATAAAAAAGGCTGCTATGGCAAACTGTAGTACCAACATACCATTACGTAACCATACTCCGTTTTTACTTCTCCCAAAATTCCCTTTAAGTACTTTTAGAGTATTAAAATTGGAAACGTATATTGCCGGCAACATACCTGCCATAAAAACCACTATAAAAAATATTACTATAAGCTGAAGATAAAACTGACTACTACTTATAACCAGTGTTTTATTAAGGAAATCATTATAATAAGGCAGTGACAGCTCTACAATTACAAGAGCCAGTACAATTGCCATTATTGTAACCAGTACCGTTTCAAAAATAAACTGCTTAACTATGTTTTTCTTTGTGGCTCCCAGTATTTTGCGTACACCTACCTCCTTAGCTCTTTTAATAGCATTTGCCGTAGCAAGGTTTACATAGTTTACTATTGAAAGTATTAAAATTAGTACAGAAAGTCCAAGCATAATAAGCATAAACTGATAGTTACCCTGCCCTTCTGGTGTATCTTCTACCGGAGAATGAAGACGGCTGTTAGCCAATGAGGTCAGTTTTATTTTGATTGTGCCGTTCGTTTTAATGTACTCATCAACCGAAAGCCCTTCTTCTTTAGCATATGGCTTTGTTCTGTATTGAAAATAAATGTTTTCAACGGCTTCCCTTGCCTTATCGGCATCTTCAGGTGATTTGGTTTTTAGCATCAGCCCAAAGTTAAAATTACCCCATGATTCCTCATTACCTTTAAGCCTTGTTCCTTCTATTAAATTAGTAACCGCATCAGGCTCAAAGGATGATTTTCCGGGTATTTTATACACTCCTCTTACAACCATCTTCCTACCTGAATATCTAATTTCCTTACCTATAGGATCTTCATTTCCGAAAATCGATTGTGCTGTTTTCTCTTCCAGCACAATACTGTTTACATCGGGAAATACATTATTAATATCTCCTTTTACAAATTCAAACGGACAGAAATCAAAGAAATTCTTTTGGGCATCCAGTATGTTTATCTGTTGTTTTTTTTCTCCGTAATGTACCAGCTCATAGTAATACCAGTTATTGAAATAACAAAACTCCTCTATTGACGGTTCGTCTTTCATGTACTTTGCCAGCGGGTACACACTGTAAGGCCAAACTATATCGTTACCCAAATCGGTCGCAACGGTAAACACAGTATCTTTTTCAGGATTCCACTGGTTATAACTATGCTCCTCATTCCAGTACAATATGGCAAATATAAGTGCGGCTATACCAATGCTTAACCCCAGCGTATTAAGGGCTGTGAAGAACTTATTCTTCTTTGCATTGTATAAAAATATTTTTAGCCAGTTTTTTAACATGGTGATTGGTTTTAATTGATTTTGACTGATGATTGACTCCTGTTGTACTTAGTTAGATATAAGAACATCCACATTCCTGTTATTCAGTTTCTCCTTGAGTATCATACCGTCTTTCATGTAGATTGTTTTTTGGGAAAATGAAGCATCATATTCAGAGTGGGTAACCATAAGTATTGTTGCCCCGTTAGCATGTAAATCGGTTAACAGCTCCATTACCTCGTTACCGTTTTTACTATCCAGGTTACCTGTAGGCTCATCGGCAAGAATTATTTTAGGGTTGTTTACCAGTGCCCTTGCTACGGCTGCTCTTTGCTGCTGCCCACCAGATAGTTGTTGCGGGTAATGTTTTAGCCTGTGTGAAATACCCAAACGCTCAGCAATTTCTTCTACTCTTTTCTTTCTTTCACCCGACGGAACATTGTTATAAATAAGCGGTAGCTCTATATTATCGTAAACCGAAAGCTCATCAATCAAATTGAAGTTTTGGAAAACAAAACCTATGTTTTCCTTTCTTACTTTAGCCTTTTCGCTTTCGCTAAGTCCGTTTATCTCCCTGTCCAGCAGTTTGTAACTTCCGCCCGATGCGCTGTCCAGTAGCCCCACTATATTAAGCAGTGTTGACTTACCACAACCCGATGCTCCCATAATGGTAACAAACTCGCCTTTTTTAACTTCGATAGATATATCGTTTAATGCTTTTGTTTCAACTTCTTCTGTCCTGAATACTTTTGAAAGGTTTTCTATTTTGATCATAATTCTTTTTTTAGTGCCCTAAGGGTTGATTAATCCTTCAGGCGTTTGGTTGATACTTATATTTTGATGATGACTGAACCCCTGGTTCTGTATTTATAACTTTATTCCAAATTTAAAATTTCCACATCGGTATAATCAATATACCCTGATGTTATTACCCTATCTCCTTCCTTAAGGCCTCCCAGTACTTCGTGATAAACAGGGTTTTCTCTTCCCAGTTTTATTTCACGCCTTTCGGCCTTATTGCCGTTTACCACAAATATCCATTTACCCGATGTCTCCTCAGTAAATCTGCCTTTAGGCATTACCAGTGTTTTTTCTTTTTCAGAAAGCATAAGCCTAACACCAAAGCTTAGCCCTTGTTGCAATTTCAGCTTATCGGCAGCAAAATTGAGTTCTACAATAAAACGACCGTTAATGATCTCAGGGATTACCTTAGTCACTACTACATCTATCATTTCGCCTTTATGGTCAATTTTTCCTTTTTGGTTTACAGTTACCCTTTGCAGGTAAAATTCATCTACCTCGGCAACCAGTTTGTAACCATTCATTACATCTATCTTACCTATGTTATCACCACTCTGGTAGTTTTTACCCAGTACAGGCTCAAAAGAGGTAAGGCGACCGGCTAGCGGAGCTGTTACCAAAAAATGTTTTTTGTTTTCCCTTAATATCTCAAGGCTTTTATACATAATAGCCTGCGATTGGGATATTTGGGCTATCTGTATCTGGTTGGCCTGTTTTTCCTTTTGTATGCTTTGTTGTATAATGTTTTTACGTTCTTTTTGAAACCTGAAGTTTTCCTGTGTTTTTTCCCATTCGTTTTTAGAAAGTATCTCTTCCCCATATAGCTTTTCGTGCAGGTCATACTGGTTTTTAGCATCCTGAAAGTCGTGATCTATCGCTATAAGATCTTTTGCCATACTCAGTTCCTGATTACGTAAATCCAGCTTTGCTTTACTAAGGTTGTTTATCTGTTCTATTATAGAGGTCTCCTGTGTTACATAGTTCAGTTCGGTATTAGGATTGTAAAGCCTTGCCAGTGGCTG
Organism: Flavobacterium beibuense F44-8; assembly: GCF_000769915.1. GTDB lineage: Bacteria > Bacteroidota > Bacteroidia > Flavobacteriales > Flavobacteriaceae > Flavobacterium > Flavobacterium beibuense. Next base: position 7,277 of record NZ_JRLV01000030.1, on the reverse strand, counting down.
TCCTTTTTCTACCATATCGCCATTCTCCACAAATATTTCCTGTACGGCTCCTCCTTCAATTACATTAAGCAGCATGGAGTTTAACGGTTCTACCTTAGCCTGAAAAACAATAAAGTCCTCAAAATAATCTTTCTCTACGGTTTTAATAGTGATCTCACTTTTGGTTACAGTAAGGCTTCTTTTCTTGGTTACGGCAGCATACACAAAGTATCCCAACAGTAAAAAAGCCGGAACTGCTAATAGCAGATACTTATTTTTTTTATTTTTACGGTTAATGATGGTGTCCATGTTTAAGTTAGTTTGGCATATATAAGTACAATTTCATGCCACGCATTTAAACTTTACAACCAACTATAAACCAGCTAAATAAAAAAACTTCAATAAGCAATACTGTCCGATATCGAACAGTATTTGTCCGAAACCGCACAATCAATGAAAAAAACGCAGGCCAACATCTTAGTTATTGATGATAAGGAAGACATACTTTTTGCCGCTAAAATGGTTTTAAAAAAACATTTTGAACAGATTTTTACGCTAAACGACCCCAAAAAGGCTGTTGAGGTGCTCTCAGAAAATCAAATTGATGTGGTGCTTTTGGACATGAATTACCGTATAGGTTTTGAAGACGGACGCGAAGGCATATACCTGCTTAAGGAAATAAAAACCTTTTCTCCAAAAACAGTTATGATACTCATGACAGCCTTTGGGAAAGTAGAAACCGCTGTTGAAGGGTTAAAACTGGGAGCTTTTGATTATTTATTAAAGCCATGGGATAATAATAAACTTGTTGAGGTTGTAAAAGCTGCCGTAACCGAAAGCCGTAAAGAAAGGAAACAGGAAGCAGTAAAACCTGATAAAGACATTTTTTTTATAGGAGAATCGGCTACCATAAAAAGAGCTTATTCACTCGCCGATAAAGTTGCCAAAACCGATGCAAACGTATTGATACTGGGAGAAAACGGTACCGGTAAATATGTTATGGCAAACCATATTCACCAAAAATCACCAAGGGCCACAAAACCATTTATACATGTGGATTTAGGTGCGCTTAACGAAAACATATTTGAAAGTGAATTGTTTGGTTACGCCAAAGGAGCCTTTACCGATGCCAAAACCGATACTGCAGGTCGGTTTGAAATGGCACATAACGGCACCATATTTCTTGATGAAATTGGGAATATCCCGTTACACCTGCAATCAAAACTACTACAGGTTATACAAAATAAACAGGTTACAAGGCTTGGTGAAGCAAAGCCCCGTGCTGTAGACGTTAGGATTATTACTGCTACTAATGCCGACCTGAAAGAGGAAGTGGCCTCAAAACAGTTTAGGGAAGATTTATACTATCGTATCAATACCATGGAAATAGTTTTACCTCCGTTAAGGGAACGAACTGAAGACCTTATTGATCTTGCGTCATTCCTGTTAAATAAAATGGAAACCAAATATGACAGGATAAACCTTAGCTTTTCTAAAACGGCTTTAGAACAAATTGAAAAACATGCCTGGAACGGTAACATCAGGGAGATGGAAAACCGTATAGAACGCGCTGTTATTTTATGTGAGGAAAATGAAATTACTGCCGCTGACCTTGATTTAGAGGAAGTGACAGAAATTGATGGGATACAGGATACTCAATTATCAGACATGGAAAAAACTGCCATAGAGCGTGCCCTGCAAAAACACAATAACAACATCAGTAAAACTGCCGAAGAACTTGGACTCTCCAGAGCCGCTCTCTACCGCAGGATGGATAAGTATGAATTAGGTAAAAAATAAGCTATGAAATCATTAAAACTCTATCAGCTCTTTTTTCTTCGCCTAATCTTTATCATGATTTCCGGCGGACTGGGAGTTTATGCTCTTGCTAAAGGGCTTCCCTATTCGGCTATATTCTGTGTAATAGTTTGCGTACTGCTAATGGCAGAGTTGTTTTATTTTATTAGAAACACCTACCTGTTTTACGATAAAACCATCACAGCCATACTTAGTGACGATTTCTCTGCCGATTTTTCAAGGCACAGTGATTTTGAAAACTATAAAAACCTTTTTAAGCTTTATGATACCCTTAAGGCACGACAGCATGAACAGCTTACAAAAGATTTAGTATACCGCTCTATTTTAAACAATATTGATACGGGAGTAATTATACTCAATAAAACCAATGAGGAATGGAATGTATTCCTTATGAATGACTATTTCTCACAACATTTCCAAACACCACGGGTATCGCATTGGAAATATCTCAAAAAACAACTCCCTGCATTATGTGCTATCATTGAGGAACGAAAGTTTGAAGATTTTAGAGTATCGGCACAAATACGAATAGACGATGAGGAAAGCCAAACCTATATGCTGCAAACCTCTAAATCGGTTACCTTTGGGCAGGAATATTATATCATTCTTTTAGACTCCATTCAAAAGGTAGTTGCTAAAAAGGAAAAAGATGCCTGGATTAACCTGATGAAAGTTATTTCACACGAGCTGATGAACTCCATTACGCCTATACGTTCGCTAACCCAAAACCTTAACGAACTCGCACAACAGGAAACGCTCTCTGAAGAAGACATGAATGATATAAGGGAGAGTGTAAATACCATGATACACCGTAGCGACCACCTCCAAAACTTTATTGAAAGTTACAGGAAACTAGCCATGTTACCGTCCCCTAACAAAGAGAGAACAGAACTTACTAAGCTTGTAAACGATACCCTTTTGGTAATGACCCCCCTACTAAAAAAAGCAGGTATTACCATCAATAATGAGATTACCGAAACCTACTGGTTAATGGCCGATGCTAACCAAATGGAACAGGTATTTATCAATTTGCTTACTAATAGCATGTATGCGCTGGAGGACAGGGAAAATAAAATAATAACCTTTACTGCCGAAGTAAGGCAGGAACGTACTTTTATCACCATATCTGACACCGGACTGGGCGTAGATAAGGAAATTGAAGACAAGATATTCCTTCCCTTTTTTACCACCCGTAAAGACGGTGCCGGTATAGGGCTAACATTATCAAAAAACATTATAGATGCTCACGGAGGTTATTTAAATTATAAGAGTAGTAACGAAGGAAGTTCCTTCACTATTTGCCTCATATAATATGAATTTGCTTATGCAAAAACATTTAAAACAAATAATAGTGTGTATTGCTTTTGCTCTGTTATTATTTACAGGATGCAAAAAAGGCAATAATGATACTGATAAACCTTTACGTTACATTGCCGAAAACGGCAAACTAAAAGGTATTTTGGATCTTAATATTGTGGGTACAGAATTTTATGGCAGGTATGAAATCGTAAATGGTGTAAACGGTTCGGACATTGGGCAGGTTAGAGGAAAAATTAAAGGAGATACCCTCATTGGCAACTATTACTATAAGCCCTGGGCAGGAACAAATAAAAAAAGGATTCCTATTGCTCTTTTAAAAAAGGATGGTTATTTACTGGAGGGTAAAGGCGTTGTGGTAGAATTTGTCAATATTCCGCATTTTAGTCCTGATATACCTATAGACTTCAGCAATCCAAGGTTTATATTCATCCCCGTAACAGATACAATATCCATTAAAAAATAAACCCGGCTATGAGTAATCATAAACCGGGTTTTATATATTGTTTCATTGCTTTTGCTATTTGACAAAAATAGCAGGGAAATTTACCGAATCCATTCCCCATATAACCGGAAGCAGAAAGTAAACCATAAAAGTTATTATAAGTATTGAAACAATATTCATTACAATTCCGCTTTTTACCATATCGGATATTCGTAAATAACCGGAACCAAACACTATGGCATTAGGCGGTGTGGCTACAGGAAGCATAAATGCACACGATGCTGCCAGTGTTACTCCTGTCATTATAAGATAAGGATGTACATCAAGCGAAAGTGCCATAGGTGCCAATACCGGTAAAATAATAGCCGTAGTCGCCATGTTTGAAGTAACCTCGGTCAGGAAATTTACAAGGGTAACCAATATAAGTACCAACACTAACAGATTCACATTTTCCATACCAGTCATGCGTTCGGCTACCCACTCAGCAAGTCCTGTACTCGAAAATCCTTCTGCCAATGCCATACCTCCACCAAAAAGCAATATAACACCCCAAGGTAACTTAACAGTATCTTCCCATGTTAACAGGGCTTTTTTATTTTTTCCCGACGGAATAATAAACAGCAATATGGCAGCTGCCATAGCTATAATAGTATCGTCTATAGTAGGGATAAACTTTTGAATCAATCCTCTAAAAATCCATGCGCAGGCTGTTAGAATGAAAATCACTGAAACACGTTTTTCCTCAACACTAATTTTACCCAGTTTATTGTAAAGTCTATCGATTTCTTCCCTGCCTCCCGGAAACTGAACCGATTTGAATTTAAAAGAATAAGCTGTTAGGTACTTCCAGCACAACACAAGCAACAATATAGAAATGGGAAGTCCAAACTTCATCCATTCAAAGAAACCTATTTTTACATGGTATACTTTTTCCAATACTCCTGCCAGTACAAGATTAGGCGGTGTACCAATTAAAGTAGCTATACCACCTATAGAAGCACTATAGGCTATTCCCAGCATTAAGGCCTTACCAAAATAATTACCCATTTTACTAGCGGGAGAACTATCCTTAAACTGTTTTACTACTGCCATACCAATAGGGAGCATCATAACCGAAGTTGCCGTGTTTGATATCCACATGGATAAAAAAGCTGTGGCAACCATAAAGCCCAGTATAATTTGGGACAACTTCCCCCCTACATACCGTATAATGGTAAGGGCAATACGCTGATGCAAATTCGAGCGTTCAATGGCTATAGCCAGTATAAAACCTCCCAGATAGAGGAAGATATATTTATGTCCGTAACTGGTAGTGGTAGACTGTAGGTCCAGCACACCAAGCAACGGAAAAAGTACTATGGGTAATAATGCAGTTGCTGCAATTGGAATGGCCTCGGTAATCCACCAAAAAGCCATCCAAAGTGTAACACATGCCACATGGTAGGCACCTGCATTTAAAGATTGAGGAGGCCCCAATATTTCCAGAAAAATAAAAAGAAGCGGTCCCATAATTTTGAAAACCATCTTCTTTTCAGAGCCTGATCTAAATAATTTCATAAAGTTAAAGTTGTCCTTTTTCTGTTAAAATGAAAAAGGTAAAGATATTTACTTATAGACTCAAAAAACAACTAAAGAAAGATTTTTAAAACAGTTAAAAAATACTCTGAGGCAAAAGTGTACAAAAAGAGTTTAATCTTTAAAAAAATAAGCATCTGTAACTTTTGTTACTGCACACACTGATAACAGGTTATACTTTTACAGTACAATAACAAAAAACAACAATCATGAAAATCGAACAAATTTATACAGGATGCTTAGCTCAGGGAGCTTATTATATTGAAAGTAACGGTGAAGCTGCTATTATAGATCCGCTACGTGAGGTACAACCTTATATCGCTAAAGCCGATAAGGATAGTGCTAAAATCAAATATGTATTGGAAACTCATTTCCATGCCGACTTTGTTAGCGGTCATTTGGATCTTGCACAAAAAACCGGAGGGACTATTGTTTTCGGACCAACTGCCAAGCCTGCTTTTGCCGCTCATGTGGCAGAAGACGGTGAGACACTTACCCTTGGTAATATTACAATACAGGTAATACATACGCCGGGACATACTATGGAGAGTACCTGCTACCTGCTTAAAGACAGGAACGGCAAAGACGTTGCCCTGTTTACGGGTGACACACTATTTATTGGCGATGTAGGTCGTCCCGACCTTGCACAAAAAGTAGTTGCCGATTTAACTCAGGATAAGCTTGCTTCCCATTTGTACGATTCACTCCATAATAAAATACTTCCGTTAGCCGATGATATTATTGTTTATCCGGCTCATGGTGCGGGTTCGGCTTGCGGTAAGAACATGAGTAAGGAAACAACCGATACTCTTGGCAATCAAAAACGTACCAACTATGCCCTTCAGCCTATGAGCAAAAAAGATTTTATTGAACAGGTACTTGACGGACTTATGCCACCTCCCGCATATTTCCCTGAAAATGTTTTGATGAATATTAAAGGATACGAAAGCATTGATAATGTACTGAGTAAAGGATTACAGGCACTATCACCTGCTGCCTTTGAAGCAGCAGCAAATGAAACCGGAGCGATTATACTGGATACCAGGGAACCTCAGGTTTTTGCAAAAGGTTTTATTCCTAATAGTATTAATATTGGTATTGACGGTAATTTTGCCCCTTGGGTGGGTGCATTGATACCCGATATTAAACAACCTTTGCTTATCGTTGCCGATAAAGGTCGTGAGGAGGAAGTTGTTACCCGACTTGCCCGTGTAGGGTATGACAGTGCTATTGGCTACCTTGACGGAGGAATAGAAGCATGGAATAATGCGGGACATGAAACAGATAATATCACATCCATTACTACTGATGAATTTGCTGCTATACTGGAAAAAGACCCAAATATAAATATCCTTGATGTAAGAAAAGCAAGCGAACATTACTCTGAACATATAATTGATTCAGAAAACATCGCTTTAGATTACATTAATGACCATATAGCCGATGTGAGCAAAAACAAAACCTACTATGTACATTGTGCCGGAGGTTACCGCTCTATGATATTTATTTCCATCCTTAAAGCCAGAGGTTTTGATAATCTTATAGATGTTAAAGGCGGATTTAAAGCCATTAAAGAATCGGGTAAATTCAATATAAGTGATTATGTTTGCCCTACAACAATGCTGTAAACAATAAATGATGGATGCTATTTTTAAGAACTGGACTGTAATACGAATCGTAAAAATGATTATGGGAATATTGGTATTATATCAATCCATAGTAATGGAATCTGCCATGCTTATAGGGTTGAGTATCTTACTTTGCCTCATTGTCCTGTTGAATGCAGGCTGTACTTCGAGTTCATGCTCTACCCATTACAGCAGCAGTAAAAGAAGAAACAGTAAACGATAAATTTCTTTTCATACATTAGCTTATATAGCAAAAAGGCTTATTGAAAATATACAATAAGCCTTTTTTAATTAAACATACAACTGCTATCTCTTCAATGAGAAGTGAGCTTTAAACTCTTTCTCTACAGGTTCTCCGTTTACCAGTTCACGGTAGGTTACACTAAACCAGTAATCGGTGGCCGGTAACGGGTTACCGTTGTAGGTACCGTCCCATCCTTCACTCTGGTCCGTAGCACTGATCTGTTTGATCAGTTTACCGAAGCGGTCAAAGATGTATACCTTAGCATCAGGCT
>NZ_JRLV01000029.1 GCF_000769915.1 Flavobacterium beibuense F44-8 | reverse complement strand
TAAACGGAAACGTTGCAGGTAACGGATTAACTCAAAACGCATCGGGAGCTTTAGAAGTAAATGTGTCAGCTCTTACGGGTGACGGAAGTATAACTTCTACAGATCTTACAGTAACCGGTGGTAACAATGCAACATTAAATAATGTGACGCTTGCCATTGCCGATGATGCAGTAACATCTGCTAAGATTGAAGATGGTACGATTTCAACGGATGACATAGAGTCGGGAGGAGATAATATGAGCCTTACAACAGATGCTGATGGTAATGTACAATGGACAGCAACTCCTACAAGTATGACTCCTAAGTTCTTCTATATGCCGGCTGTAATATTTGATACATCGGTAAACGGAACTAACCTGAAAAGAAATCTGTACCTGGAATATAAAGGACAGTTTGCTAACCAGCAATTTGTGCCTGATACCACTACAGGAGGTTCATTAAATACAGGAACACCAAGTGGAACGTTTGTAGCAAGTGCGGGAGCTCCGGCAGCAGTGCCAATTTTACCTGAGGCTACAGATATGTACTACTATATCACATATTATGATACTACGGTATTTACCAATGTGAGTATTGATGAAAATGGTGTGCTTACCTACGATATTATAGGATCGGGTACAGATGCATCTTACATGAATATTGTTTTTGTAGTAAAATAAACTAACCTGCATGCGGGTGTATTTAATCCGCATGCATGGTTTAGCAATAAGAAATCATGCGAAATCAAGATAAAAAAATATTTAACCATAACTCTTTTAGGATACTATTCCTTCTCCTGACTGTTGTTTTCTTTTCGGCAAATAAGGCGTATGCTCAGTTTGCTATATCAGAAGACTTTAGGGGAAGCGGTAATCCTAATATCATAATTGGTGGTCCCGGCGGAACGGCCGGAACGGCTTATCTTACATCGGGTATAGATGATCCGGTTAATCAGGGGTGGTTACGATTAACTACTTCTGATGCCAATCAAAGAGGCTATGCTTATATCAATAATTCATTTCCTTCAACAGAGGGTGTTTTGGTGGATTTTGAGTATAAAATGTGGCGCGATGTAAATGATAATTATAGAGGTGCAGATGGTTTAGGGGTTTATCTTTTTGATGCGTCGGTGCCATTTCAAATAGGTGGTTTAGGAGGATCGTTAGGTTATGCACCTAACGGTGGTAACGGACTTGCAGGAGGTTATGTGGGTGTTGGTTTTGATGCCTATGGTAACTTTTCTAACCCTACTGAAGGAAGAAACCTTGGTCCCGGAGAAGTACCCAATGCTGTTGTTTTGAGGGGACCTACAACTAATAATGCATCAACTACCAACGTGTACCTTAGCGGAGTTGCTTTGGGTGACCGAAATGGTAACAATAATGATATAAGGAGCAGAAATGAAATAGACTATAATACACAAACATCTACAAGACCTAGTGATGCGCAGTTTTACAGAAGGGTGCAGTTGGAGATTTTGCCATTGGATGCAGAAGGAGTTTATTATCAGATAATAGTAAGATGGAAAAAATCACCTTCAGAAGATTTTACCCAGTTAACTAGTTATACTACAACCGATGCGCCACCGGCATTATTAAAACTAGGTTTTGGAGCTTCTACCGGTGGAGGTGTTAACTATCATGAAATCAGGAATCTGTTAGTAACAACGCCAGGAAACTTTAGGGTTGATAAAAGGGCTAATAAAGATATTTTAAGGAGTGTGTCGGGGTCTGGTAGCGAGAACCAGGTAACCTATACCATTGAGGTTATTAATGATACCGAAATCGATGCTTTAAATGTAGGTTTTTTAGACAGGCTTACCGATGTTAATGGTGATTTGATTCCTGAAGGTAATCCAGGGTTCAATATTACATCTATAACACATACAGGATTTACATCCATAACGTTGCCTACGGCTTCCAGTCTTACCACAAATGAGATATCGGGAATGTTTAGCCTTCCGGCAGGAAGTACTGGTAAAATTTATGTAACAGGTACGCTTACTACAATACCTGCAGGTAATACACTTAACAATACGGCTATAATCACTCCATTAATGGATGATGATGAAAGTAATAATACCAGTACAGTTAGTATTCCGGTTTATGCCGAAGGGGTAGACCTTTTGATAGCAAGAACAGTAGTAGATGATTTATGTTTAGATCCGTCTAATCCTACAGGTAAAACCTTTGAGTTAAGGGTGGCTAATATGGGAAACCAAGATGCTACTTACAGGAGAAGAGGACGTACAGGTGAACGTATTATAGTTACTAAAGTAGTGCCTCCAGGCTATACTTATGATGATAGTGCTACTGACTATACTACAAGTACAAGCTCTAGTAATAACGCCAGATGGAATAGAGATGTTAGCAATGATACACCAAGTTTTGGTTATACAACTTATACTTATTTGGCACGATATCCTACAGGTAACAGTGATCAGATACTTGCAGCAGGTGCAGTTTATCAAACCGATTATCCTATAATATATACTATCACTCCTCCGGTTGGTGTAACTAGTTTTACTGATTCGGCAGAGGTAGAGTATAGAGCAGAAGTAAATAACAATAGTTGGGGAGGAGTTGAGTTGCAAACGCCAGTAAATCAGGTTAATGATGTTAATTCAGTTACACTGAATGCTGCTCCGGTTGCCCCTACTGTTAGTACACCTATATACTATTGTCAGGGAGAAACAGCATCACCGTTAACTGCCACAAAAACCAATAGTTCATACACATTAAAATGGTATACAGTACCTGGTGGTTTTGCATCCAGCACACCTTTTACACCAAATACAAGTTCACCGGGTACATATACTTTCTATGTTAGTCAGTTTAATGGTCAGTGTGAAGGTCCGCTAGCAAGTATTGATGTAATTGTTATAGCTGCTCCTACAGCAGGTGAAATAGGTAATGCACAAACTATATGTAACGGTTCTACACCATCTGCAATAAGCAATGTAACATCGGGTACCGGTACGGGTACAGTAACATACAGATGGGAATATTCGGCAAACGGAACTAACGGATGGACAGTTATATCGGGTGCTACAGGTACAACCTATCAGCCGGGAGCATTAACCGCTACCAGATATTACAGAAGAACGACACTGGCAGCATCAAATGGTAAAAACTGTGAGTCAGTACAAACTAATGTTGTTCAGATAACGGTTAACAACGCTATTAGTTCAGGAACTATAGGCAGTAACCAAACAATATGTTATGGTGCTACGCCTTCATTACTAACTGGAAGTGTATCAGCCGACCCGGGAACGATAACTTATCGTTGGGAATCATCTGCAAACGGAAGTACAGGCTGGACAGCAACGGGTGGTACATTAAATAACTACCAGCCTGGAGCATTAACCGCTACTACTTATTTCAGGAGGATTACAAGATCAACATCAGGAGGTGTAACCTGTGAATCGCCTGCTTCTAACACGGTAGTCATAACAGTAAATAGCGAGGTAACAGCAGGAAGTATAGGTGGTGACCAAACAATATGTAACGGAGATATTCCGGCACAATTAACATCTGTAACAAATGGTACGGGTACAGGTACTGTAACCTACCGTTGGGAGTCATCTGCAAACGGAACTTCAGGTTGGACTACGGTTTCTGGAGCCAGCGATGCTACATATCAACCAGGTGCGTTAACTGTAACCAGATATTACAGGAGGATAACAATAGCTACCTCAGGTACGGCTTGTGAATCATCAGCTACATCGAGTGTAAAGATTACAGTAAATGCGGCAGTAACAGCAGGTACTATTGGTAATAATCAAAGTATATGTAAAGATAGTGCTCCTGCATTAATCGCATCATCTGTAGATGGTACAGGTACCGGTAGTGTTACTTACAGATGGGAATCGTCTGACGACGGATCTACCGGATGGACAACCATTGCAGGTGCAACAGCTTCAACATACCAGCCGGGAGTTTTAACGGCATCAAAATATTACCGAAGGATAACGATAGCAACATCGGGTGTAGCCTGTGAGTCATCGGCAAGTAATGTAGTGGCTATAACCACAAGAAACTGTAAGGTTATAACCAATCCAATGATTTATCAAAGGGTAAAAAGTAATTAGAACAGATAGCCCCCTAATAACTGTTTAAATTAATAAAATGAAAAAAATAAACTTAACATACATGTTCCTGTTGTTTTCAGGAGTTGTTTTAGCTCAAACCGGGCAAACCGTAAATAAAGGTATCCTTTATGTTAGCCCGGGTACGCTCGTTTCCGTAGAGTCTGATTTTGATAATACAGACTTGGGAGAGTATGAAAATAATGGAGAAGTATTGCTTAAGGGCAACTTTAATAATGATGGTATTACAACCTATAACCCTTCTTATGCGGGGTACACAAGGTTTGAAGGATACACTCAGCAGAATATAACCGGCAGCATACCAGCCGATTTTAACAATGTGTTGTTTTACAATTCTAACCAGCAACCTGCTTTTCGTTTGTATGGGGATATTTCGATAAGCGGTAATGCCGATTTTTATAACGGAATTGTTCAGAATGATGTATTTGGGGGAATAATCATATTTGAGAATGAAGCAACACACACCAATACCAGTGATGATAGTTTTGTTGATGGCCACGTGATTAAAACGGGGTACAACAACTTCACTTATCCTATTGGGGATGGGCAATACTACAGGTATGCTGCTATTTCTGCTCCTGAAGAAATTTCAGACAGCTTTACGGCTAAATATTACATGGAAGATTCTAATGCGCTTTATCCGCATGAGAACAGAGCACAGGAAATAGAACTTATTGACGGAAGAGAATACTGGACTATTGAAAGAACTGAAGGCGAAGCCGATGTTTTAGTAACCCTTAGCTGGGATGAGTTTACCACAACACCGTCTGAACTTTTGGTAGAACCTACAGAGGCTATAAGAGTAGTGAGATGGGATGAAGATTCCCAAATGTGGGTCGACGAAGGTGGTGTTCAGGATATGTTTGACAGGACAGTTACCACTCCCGTGCATGTATCAGGCTATGGTGTGTTTACACTGGGAAGGCTTAGAAGAGGATATCTCCCTACAGAAGATATTATTATTTACAATGGTGTAACTCCCGATGGTGACGGACAAAACGATTACTTCTATATAGAGGGAATTACTGCTCACCCGGGTAATACAGTGCAAATTTTTAACCGATGGGGTGTAATGGTATTTGAAACAGCCGAGTATGACAGCCACGGAAATGTTTTTGACGGAGTGTCGTCCGGTAGGGCTACCGTTACCCAAAAAGATAAACTGCCTGCAGGTACTTACTTTTATGTAATACAGTATCCTAACCAGGGAGGTACGGTTAAGAAAACAGGTTATTTATACATAAGTACAGAATAGAGTAATGAAGAGGGATAATAAAATGATGCGAATAAATTTTAAACAGCAAATTGTATGTGTGTTGCTGTTGCTTACAGCTGCTTTTGCAAATGCACAACAGGATCCGCAGTATACACAATACATGTACAATACCATTAATGTAAACCCTGCCTATGCAGGATCCAGAGGGCAAACCAGTATATTTGGTATTTACCGTGCCCAGTGGGTAGGACTTGATGGTGCGCCAACAACAGCTACGGCGTCTATTAACTCACCGGTAGGAGAGAAAATAGGTATGGGACTTTCTTTTACTAATGATAAGATAGGACCTATGGATGATAATGCCATATCGGTAGATTTTTCATACACTATTGATGTGTCATACAATTACCAGTTAGCTTTTGGATTAAAGGCTACTGCCGACTTATTAAATATTGATTTTACCAAGCTTAATATTTTTGACCCGGCAGACCCAAGGTTTCAAAACAATATTGATAACAAGTTCTCACCAAATATTGGTGCAGGGGTTTTCCTTTATTCAGATGATACTTATGTAGGTATTTCGGTTCCAAAGTTTCTGGAAACAAAACACTATGAGCACAACTCAACATCAGTAGCTACCGAAAGGATGCACTATTACTTTATTGGAGGGCATGTTTTTGATTTGTCCTACAACCTTAAGTTTAAGCCTGCAACTATGGTTAAGGCTACAAAAGGTTCACCTTTACAGGTAGATGTCTCGGCAAACTTTTTATATAACGAGCAGTTTACGGTGGGTATGGGATACCGTTGGGATGCCGCACTGAGTGCCCTGATAGGTTTCCAGGTAACTAAAGATTTTTTCCTGGGGTATACCTATGATATGGAAACCACAAAACTGGCCGATTACAATTCGGGTTCACACGAGATATACCTGCGTTTTGAGCTTGTTAAGAAACATGAAAGAGTAGCTAACCCACGATTCTTTTAGAATTTATGGAGATTATAAAAATAAAATATACAAGACTTTTAACCTTACTGCTGTTTAGCTGTAACCTCGCTTTTGCTCAAATTCCCAGAAGGGAAATGAAACAGGCAAACATAGAGTTTGAGAATTATGCTTACAGCGATGCACTGGAAATTTATCTGGAAGTGGCTAATACCGGTTTCAGGTCTATAGAGCTTTTTGAAAAAACAGGTGACTGCTATTATTTTAGGGGGGAGCTGGATTATGCCTACCAATGGTATAACAAGCTTTTTAGCCTAGGTAAAAAAATAGATCCCGAGTATTATTACCGCTATGCGCAAACCCTAAAGTTTGTAGGTAAGATAGATCAGGCAGATGAAAAGATGCAGGAATTTGCCAATATGAGTAATGATGACATCAGGACACAAATGTTTTTGGAAAATAAAGATTACCGAAAAGAGATCGATAAAAACTCTGATAAGTATACCATTGAGAAAATGAAGATTAATACTAAGTTTTCTGATTATGGTACTGCATTTTTTGGTAAGGATAAAATTGTTTTTGCATCGTCAAGAGATACTCTGGATGGTAAAAAGAAACGTAAAAAAGTAGACAGGTGGACTAACGAATCGTTTACCGGGTTGTACATGACATCTATTAAAGAAGACGACAGCCTTAAAGATGTAGTAGAGAAGTTTTCTCTTAATCTTGATACCAGGTATCACGAGTCAACTCCGGTTTTTACTAAAGACGGTAATACAGTATATTTTACCCGTAATAACTATAATGAGGGTAAGGTTCAAAAGGATGACCATAACGGTATATTATTAAAAATTTACAAAGCTACTTTTAACGGTACCGAATGGACCGATGTAACCGAACTGCCTTTTAACAGTAATGATTACAGTTGTGCGCATCCTGCTTTAAGTGCCGATGAAAGGACGCTTTACTTTGCTTCAAACATGCCGGGAACCTTTGGTATGTCTGATATATACAGGGTAAGTGTAAATAGTAACGGAACGTTTGGTATGGCCGAAAACCTTGGTCCGGGTATTAATACTGAAGGACGTGAAACATTCCCTTTTGTGTCGGAGTTTGATGATCTGTATTTCGCATCTGAAGGACATCCGGGACTTGGCGGGCTTGATATTTTTATGAGTAAAAGGGAGCCCGATGGGAACTATGTAAGAGCTTTTAACATAGGTAGGCCTATTAATAGTGAAAGGGATGATTTTGCATTGATATTTGATGCAGCCTCGTCTGGTGGTTTCTTTACAACTAACAGAGGTGGTAATGATGACGTTTACAGCTATAAAGAAGTTGAGATAATAGATCCTGACTGTAGGGAGAAACTGGAAGGTTTACTTACTAAAGAGTTTACAGGTGAGGTACTTGCTAATACCAAGATACAGGTACTTAATGAAGACGGAGAAGTGGTTATGGAAGGTGTTTCAGATGAAAATGGTAACTATTCTTTTGAGGTAATGTGTAAACAGGTATTTACTATACAGCCTGTAATAGAGAAGAAAAAGGTTGTTATTGATCCTAATAAGAGTACTGACTTGGCCAAGGTGTTTAATATAGAATATATATACTTTGATTTAGGGAAGTATAATGTTAAGCCTGAAGCTGAGAAAGACCTGAATAAACTGGTAGCTTACTTACAGCAAAATCCAAGTGCACACCTGGATGTAAGAACCCACACAGACTCAAGAGCTTCTAAAAAGTACAATCAGGTACTATCAGATAAAAGAGCAAATTCCATTATTGCTTATATCGTTAATCATGGTATAGACCCTTCGCGTGTAAGCGGTAGAGGATATGGAGAAACACAGTTGTTAAGCAAATGTCCTGATGGTGTGATTTGTAGTGAAGAGCAACACAGGCTTAACAGAAGATGTGAATTTATAATATCAGGAATGTAAAACTGTTAGCGCGGCGGCATAAAGTTGTTTGTGGGGATAAACTCGTATGCTGCCTGTTGCTTCAGTAAAAATATTCGGTTTTGCTTGAAAGCTTTAATTTAGTGGGGAAGCCAAAAGCAGCCGAAAACTCGTGACAATTGAACCTTTTAAATGGTTTTGGCAAGTTGCATTAACAGTTTTCAATAGTGGGGATAAACTTTGATGTAGCAAAATTATTAGGGAACAGTTGTCGCACAAGGAGTGCAAAAGGTATTTTATAGTTTTAATAGTGGGGATAAACTTCTATACTAACACGCCTCCTTTAAAGCCCTGTTTATAACAGGGCTTTTTTATTTTTATACTATTCTGATTATTTGTTTCTCAGCCGTTTTACCCATTTTACAGTTTCAAACCATATTACCGATACAAATCCTGCAAGTGTACTTACTCCCAGTAACCATAGGGAAGGAGTACTAAACTCAAAGAATATTACAAACGGGTCTATATAAAGCAATAAAAAGGTAAGCAATACCGTAATTCCTATTATTAGTGGAATAAGCCTGTTTCTGTAGCCAAAAGAAGTAATTAGCGAATAATAAAACGAACGGTTTACAAGTGTAAGGAATATATTAGCCGAAATAAGCGTAACAAACACCATGGTACGTACGTGTGATTCCGTTAGGTTAAGCGAAACGGCATACAGGTAAACACCAATAGTTCCTGCGGTAATAGCCAGTCCCTGTATAATACTGGTTAAAAGTTCCCCTAAATTAAAGAAGGTAGCTGTAAATGGCCTTGGTTTGTGGTTCATGGTATTCTTTTCCATAGGCTCATTCTCATAAATAATGGAGCAGGTAGGCCCCATTATAAGCTCGAGGAATATAACATGCACCGGAGTAAAAATATTAGGATATATCCAGCCTGCTGCCAGTGGTATAAATACCGTTAGTATAATTGGTATATGTATGGAAATAATATACTGTATCGCCTTTTTCAGGTTGGTATATATTTTTCTACCCATGGCAATGGCATCTACCATTTTGGCAAGATTATCATCGGGCAGGATAAGTGAGGCTGCGTCTTTGGCAATTTCGGTTCCCTTTTTACCCATAGCTATACCTATGTGTGCCGTTTTGAGTGCGGGACCATCATTTACGCCGTCACCGGTCATGGCTACTACCTGATTGCAGGCCTTAAGTGCATTAATGATTTTGAGTTTAGCTTCGGGGAACATTCGGGTAAAAATAGCAGTATGCATTACCTTATCTTTTAGTTCCTCATCAGTAAGTTTCATCAGTTCATCACCGCTAAGGGTCTTGTCATAATCTTTAAAGCCAACCTGTTTTGCTATAGAGGCTGTAGTAAGGGCATTATCTCCGGTTACTATTTTAACCTCAATCCCTGCATCATAAAACGATTGGAATACAGAGGATATATTCTCTTTTGGCGGATCATAAAAGGCGACTATACCATTAAATCTGAATTTAAAATCCTGCTGATGCTCGGGGAAATTGTTTCCGTCAAAAACAGTGTGTCCTACTCCCAGTACCCTAAAACCGTTTTCTGCCAGTTGGGTTATGGTACTATTTACTTTTTCTTTTTCATAGTTTGTAAGCCCCGATACTTCCATCATAGCCTCTGGCGCGCCTTTAGCTGCAATAATGCGGTTACCGTTACTGTCTTCAAAAATATGGGTCATCATAGGTGGTTTTCCGCCAAGCGGATACTCATGAACCATTTTAAAGTCAGGTCTTTTGTCTTCCCCAAGTTTAAGGTAGGCTTCATGCAGAGCCGTTTCCATAGGATCAAACGGAATAGGTTCGCTGGCCCACATGGCATATGAGATCAGTTGTTTGTCGTCTGGGTTCAGATTGTCCTCTCCCGGTTTGTTTATTATAAGGTTAGGGAAGGCGGCAACACGTGCAAGTGTCATTTTATTTTCGGTTATCGTTCCTGTTTTATCGGTACATATTACGGTGGCGCTTCCCAGTGTTTCAACCGTTTTCATCTGTTTTACGATAATTCCCGCTTTCATAAGGCGCCATGCACCAAGCGCCATAAAGGTTGTAAAGGCAACCGGTATTTCTTCCGGTAGTATACTCATTGCCAGTGTGAGCGATTTTAAAAGGCTATCTACAATGTTGCCCGAATTGATATAATTAAATACCCATACCGCAATAAAAACAACAGCTCCTATGATTACCATTTTCTTCACGAAATTGGCTATCTGTTTTTCTAAAGGCGTTTTCTCACTGCTGATGTCTTCAAGGCTTTGACCTATCTGTCCCAGTCGGGTGCCTATGCCTATTGCTGTAACGCGTGCTACGGCCAGTCCGGAAACCACAATAGTTCCGCTGTATACTTCCTTATCTTCTTTGTTTTCGTCTTTTGAAACGGGGAAAGACTCTCCTGTTATAACCGATTCGTTTACCGAGAAATCATTAGCCTGAACAATAATACCATCTGCGGCTACCGATGAGCCTTCTTCCACAATCATAAGGTCATCAATAACGAGCTCTTCGTTATTAATGGTTTGTTCCTCGCCATTGCGTATTACTTTGCAATGGGGGCGGGTATAGCTTTTAAGCTTTTCGAGCGCATTACGGCTTCGGGATTCCTGATACAGCGAAATGGTAGCTACAAGAAGTATGGAGGCAGCCATAAATATACCATCGCCTATATCTCCGCTAATAAAGTATATGGCAGCGGCTACCAGTAATAAAATAATCATGGGCTCTTTGACCAGGTCTTTGAGCGCCATGATTATCCTGTTTTCTTTCTTGAAGTTTATAGCATTGCTGCCGTGTTTTTCTCTGGACTGCTCTACTTCCTGAGAAGAGAGTCCTTTAAGTTCGAAGTACTTTTGTTCCATGAAACAAGTATTAGTAAGTAAATATACTAAACTTCGGGCGCAGCTGTGTTAATCTTTAGGTAATTCTATAGATGTCGGCAATACCTTTTGTGATAGCCTGAAAATCAATTTTTAAATCTACAAGGTTACCTGTCCTAAGGTCAAAAATCCAACCGTGTACCGTAAGGTTACGGTTATTAATAGCTCTTTGTACCTCGGCGGTTTTAATCACATTGATACACTGCTCCTGTACGTTAAGCTCAACAAGCCTGTCATAACGTTTATCTTCGTCTTCAATAGCGTTAAGTTCTGCCTTGTGTAAACGGTATACGTCACGAACGTTTCTTAACCAAGGGTTTAGTATACCTAAGTCGGCCGACTCCATTGCAGCTTTCACACCACCACAGTTATAATGCCCGCATACCACCACGTGATTTACCTTAAGGAAATCAACAGCATAGTTGATAACCGACATTACATTAAGGTCACTGTTAGGTACCATATTAGCAATGTTACGGTGTACAAAAACATCGCCCGGTTCAAGTCCCATAATCTCTTCGGCAGTTACACGGCTGTCAGCACATCCTATGTACAGTATTTCAGGCGACTGTCCTTTGGCTAAACTATCAAAGTAAGACGGACTGTTTTTAAGTTGTTTGGCGATCCACTCTTTGTTGTTGTCAAATACTTTTTTAATATCCATTATATCTCAAGTTATCAGGGTTTCTTTTTTTCTATTTTCTCGTGTGTTTTAAGGTATTCACCTAATGCAGCCGAACCATACCACTGGGTCATTTCGGCTTCAAACAGTTTTTCTTTTACAGCAGGGTCTGATTCCAGTAAGACTTCAGCCTCTTCAATGGTTTTTACATTAAAGATGAAAATACCTCTGTAACCTTTGTCGTTTTTCATAAAAGGTCCTGCCACTACCAGCTTACCTTCACTGGCAAGGCGCTCTATATTTGCCATATGACCTCTAAATAGTTCGTTAAGTTTGGCTTGGTCTTCCACTTTATTGGGGCCTGTTTTCAGTATAACAAATACATACTGTTTCATGCCATAATCATCGGCACCCAGTGACTCGGCAAGTTCCTTATCATAATTAGGATTTTCGGTTTGCGCCATAGCGGTAAAACCTAACGGAAGGAGCATTAATAAAAATAAATGCTTTTTCATACTATTGGGTTTAGTAGTTATTTGGAAAGTAAAGTTACTACAAATACATAAAAAAACTCCGTTGAACTGAGCAACGGAGTTTTATTTTTATTGAGACTATTCAAATCCTTTGATAAGTACTTCCAGTATTTTGATAGCGGCCTCGCTGATTTTGGTACCCGGACCAAACACGGCAACTGCCCCGGCATCAAACAGATACTCGTAATCCTGAGCCGGGATAACCCCGCCTACAATTACCATAATATCCTCACGTCCGTATTTTTTAAGTTCGGCAATTACCTGTGGTACTAACGTTTTGTGACCTGCGGCAAGTGATGAAACCCCTAAAATATGAACATCGTTCTCTACAGCCTGTTTTGCTGCCTCGGCAGGAGTTTGGAATAACGGACCAATGTCTACATCAAAACCAACATCAGCATAACCTGTTGCTACTACTTTAGCTCCTCGGTCGTGACCATCCTGACCCATTTTTGCAATCATTATCCTTGGGCGACGGCCTTCCAGCTTAGCAAATTCATCTGCAAGCTGTTTTGCTTTTTCAAAGCTCTCGTCATTTTTTATCTCTTTGCTGTACACTCCGCTAAATGATTTGATTTGTGCTTTATATCGTCCGAAAACTGTTTCCAGTGCATCACTAATCTCACCCAGGGTAGCCCTGTGGCGTGCTGCATCTACAGCAAGTTCAAGCAGGTTGCCCTCGCCTGATTTTGCCGATGCGGTAAGTTTCTCAAGGCATTCAGTAACTTTTTGATTGTCACGGCTGGCTTTAATACTCTCAAGTCGTTCAATTTGCTGACGGCGTACGGTTTGATTATCTACTTCAAGTATATGAAGTGGGTCTTCTTTCTCCAGCCTGTATTTGTTTACACCAACAATAACGTCCTGACCGCTGTCAATACGAGCCTGTTTTCTGGCAGCAGCCTCTTCAATGCGAAGTTTAGGTATACCTGCCTCAATAGCTTTGGTCATACCGCCAAGTTCTTCAACCTCTTCGATTAAAGCCCAGGCTTTTTCGGCGATTTCTGCTGTCAGGCTTTCTACATAGTAGCTTCCTGCCCACGGGTCTACTGTTTTGGTTATTTTGGTTTCTTCCTGAAGGAATATCTGTGTGTTACGTGCAATACGTGCCGAAAAATCGGTAGGTAGTGCTATGGCCTCATCCAGTGCATTAGTGTGAAGGGATTGTGTTCCTCCAAATGCTGCTGCTGCGGCCTCAATAGCAGTACGTGCCACATTGTTAAACGGATCCTGTTCTGTTAAACTCCATCCGCTGGTTTGGCAGTGCGTGCGTAATGCCAGCGATTTTTCACTTTGAGGGTTAAACTGTTTTAGCAGCTTAGCCCATAGCATACGTCCGGCACGCATTTTGGCAATTTCCATAAAATGATTCATACCTATAGCCCAGAAGAAGGAAAGGCGCGGAGCGAACTTATCGATCTCCATACCTGCTGCCATTCCCGTACGGATGTATTCCAGTCCGTCTGCAAGGGTATAGGCTAGTTCAATATCGGCAGTAGCACCGGCTTCCTGCATGTGGTAACCGGATATACTGATAGAGTTGAACTTTGGCATCTTCTGGCTGGTATATTCAAATATATCAGCAATAATTTTCATGGAAGGAGCAGGAGGGTAGATGTATGTGTTTCTAACCATAAACTCCTTTAGGATGTCATTTTGTATGGTTCCCGAAAGCAGTTCCGGCTTAACACCCTGCTCTTCGGCAGCTACAATGTAAAATGCCATGATAGGAAGTACAGCCCCGTTCATGGTCATGGAAACCGACATTTCGCCCAGCGGAATCTGGTCGAAAAGGATTTTCATATCCTCTACACTGTCAATGGCAACCCCTGCTTTACCAACGTCGCCCACTACACGCTCGTGGTCACTGTCGTACCCCCTGTGTGTGGCAAGGTCAAACGCTACCGATAGTCCTTTTTGCCCTGCGGCAAGGTTACGGCGGTAAAATGCGTTACTTTCTTCGGCAGTAGAGAAACCTGCATACTGGCGAATGGTCCACGGACGGCGAACGTACATTGTACTGTATGGCCCGCGAAGGTTAGGCGCAAAGCCTGCACCAAAGCCTAAATGCTCCAGGTTCTCAATATCTTCTTTACTGTATGTTTCTTTTACTTCAACACCTTCGGCGGTAACAAAATTGCTTTTTTGTTCTGCCGGTTTTGGGGTGCTGTTTGTATCAAGTTGTATGTGTTGTAAATTCTTTCTCATGTTGCCTGTTATTCTGCACCTGTGTTACTTTTTTCATCTTCCAGTCTTTGCTGTTCTGCTTTTTCGGCAAGGCGCTTTTCTATAATAGGGGTAATAAGTGTCTTTCTCGGGTTGCTTTTCACAAACGGATAAAGCTCTAAATCATGACTCATCCTGTCGTCTTTGTTAGGATATTTATTGGTTCCTAACAGTACCTCTTTACCATTATCAAAAAGCTCCTGCTCTTTTGCTGCGCTTTCCTGTATTTTACGCTGAATGATACCTTCTTTCAACTGGGTAAGGAATCCGCCTGCTGCCTCAATGTCTTTAAACAGGGCTAAGGCTTTTTCTGCCAGTTGGTGAGTAAGTTCTTCAATATAATAAGCTCCGTCTGCCGGGTTGTTTACCTTATCGAAGTAGCTTTCATGTTTTAGTACTAATAACTGGTTACGTGATATCCTGTCGCCAAACTCATTATCTTTATGGTATAGCACATCATAAGCCAGATTGAAAACAGTGTCGGCTCCTCCAAGTATCGCACTCATACATTCGGTAGTGGTACGGAGCATATTTACGTTATAATCGTAAAGTGTTTTATTACGCTTAGTTGGTGCTGCTATAATATGA
This sequence comes from Flavobacterium beibuense F44-8, assembly GCF_000769915.1. Taxonomy (GTDB): domain Bacteria; phylum Bacteroidota; class Bacteroidia; order Flavobacteriales; family Flavobacteriaceae; genus Flavobacterium; species Flavobacterium beibuense. The sequence continues at coordinate 12,452 of NZ_JRLV01000029.1, read as the reverse complement.
CACTCCAGGTTGTGGTCGTATTCTTTAGCGATGAGGTTAAATAAAAGCCTCATGGCACGTAGTTTGGCAATTTCAAAAAAGTAATTTGTTCCTACAGCGACCTGTAATACTATTGGTTTACTTATTGTAGCAACTCGGTTAAAGTACTCGTTTGCATGACCAAGGGCGTAGGCTATTTGTTGTACGATATTAGCTCCTGCATTTTGGTACAGGCTGCTGTCTACACTTAGGAAATGTATATTGGTACAGGCAATAGCTATAGTGTTTAAGGCTTCGAAATCTTTTTCAAGATTTGAGAACCAGTTTCCGTCTTTAGTGAGCTGACCTATAGGGTCTAACTGTGCAAAGAAGGTCGTATTTTTATCTTTAGCAATGCTGTCCAGTTTTTTTACGAAATCGATTGAAAGGAAATTCAAATAAAAGTAAACCGGAATGCTTTGTAGAGGAAGGCTGTTAACCAGCTTCTCTACATCTACCTGTTCATTAGGAATGGTAAAACGTATACTTTCGGCACCACGATTAAGTGTTTCTTTTGCACGCGCTATTGATTTGTCCAGATCATGAACAAATATATTCTGGCAAATTTTAAACTGTGAGGTGTGGGTTGTAACCTGTAATGGTTTTTCAAACTCATCAATATGGTAAAACGGTTTTACCTTAATCCCTTCCGGGCTTTCCCAAATAAGAGTTTCATTGTAATCGGCTCCTTTCAGCTCATACTGTATCTGTTGTTTCCATTGTTTGGACGATACAGGTTCAAATTCATTAAATAAATTTTCGCTCATGCGTACCATTTTAAAGAGATTTCGTGTCCTCATCAGGCACGTTATCTTCAAATTCTATGATATATATATCTTCATTTTCACGCTTCATGTAATACTTTTCGCGTGCATATTTTTCGGTCTGGTCAGGATTATTAAGTTGCTTAATACTGGCGCTGTCCTTTTTTATTTCCTGAATGTAGTATGCCTTGTTTTCCTCCAGTTCCTCTAATTCTTTATTAATAGTCCTGTTTTCAAAATAGGAATAATTATCAAGGAACATAAGCCAAACAGCTAAACCAATAAGCACCAAAACGTATTTGTTTCCTAAGAATTTAAGGAAAGGATAACGGGTGATTAATTTGCCAAATGGTTTTTTCATCAGTACATTGATAATTTACTCTACAAAGTAATGGTTTTTTTTGCAAATTATTCAGTGAATTACCTTTAAAGTATACGCTGGTTGATTACTGCCCTTACCACATCAATAGCTACGGTATTATACCTGTCATGCGGAATAATAATATCGGCATAAGCCTTTGTAGGTTCAATAAACTGTTCGTGCATGGGTTTAAGGGTGGTTTGGTACCTGTTTAGTACCTCTTCCATATCACGGCCACGTTCAGCAATATCACGTTTTAATCTTCTAATAAGTCTCTCGTCGGCATCAGCATGAACATATACTTTAATATCAAACATTTCCCTCAGTTTCGGGTCAGACAGTATAAGTATACCTTCTACAATCATTACCTTTCTTGGGTGTGTTATTATAGTGTCTCCCGTACGGTTGTGTGTTACAAAAGAGTATACGGGTTGTTCAATAGTTTTACCTTCTTTGAGTTCTTTAAGATGTTGGGTAAGGAGTTCAAAATCAATAGACCTTGGGTGGTCAAAATTAATTTTTACCCTTTCGTCATAACTAAGGTTTGAGGTTTCCTTGTAATAGGAATCCTGAGAAATAATGCCTACTTCTGTAAGCGGAAGTTCGTTCATTATTTGGTGTACTACGGTTGTTTTTCCACTACCTGTACCACCTGCAATCCCAATAATTAGCATAACAATCAGTTTTCCTTGTGACTTTGCAAAAATAACAAAATAACCCCGTGTTTTTAGATTTGAAAATGTATTTACGGTTAAGGCATGGTCAAATAATATTATATTTGGAACAAAACTATTGTTATGCTAAAAAAACTATTACTAACACTTTGTCTGTTTATTGCTTTTGGGGCTTTTGCTCAGAGAGAAGTAATTTATCAGGTTTATCCAAGGAGTTTTTACGATACCAATAAAGATGGCTATGGTGACCTGGAAGGGATAAGACAAAAACTGGATTACCTGCAGTGGATGGGTGTAAATACTATTTTACTTACACCAGTATATGAAGCTGGTGATGTTATGAATTATTATGCTTCTAACTGGGCTAACGTTGATACTACCTATGGAGCCTTTAAAGGTTACAGGGATTTGATACAGGAAGCACACCGCAGGAAAATGAAAGTATATCTTGATTTTGATTTACGTTATGTTACCGAAAAACATGACTGGCTCACTAAAAAAGAAGATTATAATAACTGCGTGTTACCGGATAAGAATATAGACTATGTGTCGCTTACGGGAGAAAATGCTAAAGCTTATGCTGTAAACTTTAAAGAAGCTAAGGTTAGGGGAGAAATAGTAAAAATGCTGGAATACTGGATAAATCCAACCGGTAGCCCTATTTATTATGCAGGAGCCGATGGTTTAAGGTTTAGTAATGTGGCTGATGAATTTGAAGGACAGAAAAACCTGTTAAGGGAATTTTGGGTTCCCGTGATAAAAGGGATAAAAGATTTTAAGGCAGATGTTACTGTTATGGCTTATCCTGCTGATGATAAGGCGCAGCCTGCTGATTTTTACAATGTGGGGTTTGATATGGTTTTTGATACCAATTTAAATACTGCGTTGAGATCATTTGATAAAGGGAGAATTGAGAAGGCAGCCATTTCTTTAATACGCAAGGATAGTATGCCTGAAACTAAAAGAATAGCAGTGTTTGCTGAGGATAATTATGCAGGAAGATTTTCTACAATCAGAATTGCAGATAGCAGACAGGTAAAGACCGTCTCGGCTCTTAATTTACTTTTAGGTGGAATACCTTCCGTTTATTACGGGCAGGAAACAGGTAGTGTTCAAATTGATGAACTGGCAGGTACAGAGTCTGTTAACTGGTCTGTTAAAGATTCGGTATCCGGTAATGCTTTATGGTTTAATCCTTTGGCTGTATCAAAACAAATGGTAATGAATAAAGTGCCTGTTGATGAACAGATAAGGGATAAGGAGTCTGACTGTAATTTTTTCAGGGAAATAATTAGAAATAAAAACTTACAGCCAGCGCTTGCCTTGGGTGATTATGTTCCGGTTACAAATACTAATGAAAAGACTATATCCTTTTTAAGGATGTTTGAAAACGAAAAGGTGCTTGTGGTTGCAAATCTTTCCGAAGAAAGGCAGTCGGTTTATATTGAGTCGCAAATGAACCTTAAATTGAATAATACCAGAATGCTTATAGGCAATGAATCGTGGAATTTTAAAAGAGGAGGTAGGGTTACTACATTACCTCCTTATGCTATAGCGGTTTGGAGGTTTAATTAATGGTTAGGTTTTAATATAAAAAACGAAAGCCTCTCTAATTTAGGGAGGCTTTCTGTTTTTCAAAGTAAAGTAGGTAGTCAAATATTATGCAGGGTTATAGTGGTTAAATAGGATACCCTTTTATTCCATTCATCTGTTAAGCTGAACTGATTGGAAGGAATACGCCATATTTTGGTTTCATAAATACATTTGCCATAGCTTTCCAGCTCTTTGGCAGTTGAATAGTCTTTTAGTTTCTCCAAACCTCTCATGGCAATAATGGCCAGATGGGGTTTAATGTTAAGTCCCATAACCGAGTCCATTATATGGGAAATTTTTTTACGCTGCTCAGTAGGGCAGTTGGAAACCATTAAGATGCTCTTTTTTCTCACAGTTACCAGATAGGTTCCGTCACTAATATCTGCAGATGAGGGGACAGGTTCCATAAATGTCCTGCCTGTTTCATGAAAATACAGCCTTCTTATAGATTCGGGCTTTAGTTTTTTGCAAACTGCATTAATAGTCTCAGCCTTGCCAGAGCTTCGGGACCCTTTGATAATAATGTACTTCATAGTGGAAATTGTTTTGGTGATTACATAACAAAGTACAGAGGCGATTGTTAGCCATTTTAAATACATGCATAAACATACAGTCCAAATGTGTTGAACTATATCCAGTTGCTTCCTTCATGTTTTTAGATTCTATCATAAACATATCATGGCTAAAATTAGCACAGCACTCTTTATAGAGAGCAGTAACTGCCTCTGGTTAATTCTCTTTTTTTTGGGTCGTTTATCGTGAGAAGTGTGTATTCTTATATATTTTGACGTGTTCTTGTTAATTTTATTTTTTGTAACTGATATTCAAAACACGCTCTTTTATTTCATAAAAAACTATGAATTATTAACTTATATCTACTCAAACTTAGTATTTACGTAATTAATTGCCTTACGGTTTTCCGTAAGTTTGATTTTCTTTTTCAGGCTTTTAGATAATACCTAAATCTTTCGATATGGCTACGAGATGAATGGTGTTTTTAGCCTTAAAGAAAATCTTTAGCTTATTTATTCTTTTTTCAATACTGCTTATACTTGATGGTGATTTTCCCTGTTTTTTTAAAAGATAGCTTATTTCATCCTGAGTAAGCCCTTTAGATAAATTTAGTATCAGTTCTATGTCAAAGTCCTCTATTTCAAAGAAAATATCATCCTTAAGTATCTGGCTTAGTTTTGGCGAAATGTATACGCTTTGTTTTTTTGAAAGTGCATCTATTGCTTCTATGAGTTCCAGTGTGCTTTCACGACCTTTTGAAACATAAGAGTTTATTTTATACTCATCAAAAAGCTGTTTTATTCTGTATGGCCTGTTTTCTATGGAATAAACAATTATATTTATGTCCGGCTGTTCGTTTTTAATGCTTTTAATGAGCTGTTCGCCGGTTGTTATTTTAGATTCCCTGTGATCTTCAATAAACGAAAGATCTGTTATTACCAAATCGTATGGAGCTTCTTCAATAATTCCTTTCTTAATTTTTAAAAAAGCCTCGTCACAATATTTGGAACTGGTTATATTAACATCGTATTTTTCCTTAAGGGCCGTACTGATCCCGAGGTTTACGCTGTCTATATCTTCTATTATTAGAATTTTTTTGAACATAAAGGTCATGAGGGGTAACTTAATGTCAGGCTTAGTCCCTTGCCTGGCTTTGGTTCAAAAATAACTTTACCATTTATAGAAACCATACGGTTTTCCACATTTAGTAGTCCATTTTTGGTAGTATTTGGGTTATCGGTCAATCCTTTTCCGTTATCAGAGTAGCTAATAGATATTCTGCTGTTTTTATGCCTGAATTGTATGACTACTATAGAGGCGCTGCTGTGTTTCCTCATGTTTATCATTAATTCCTGTAAGGCTCTGTAAGCTGCTATTTTTTTTGATTCACATACTTTAATCCAGTTAACACTGTCAATGTCTTTTATGATAATATTAACTTCCGGTGACTGATACTCGTTAAGCATCAGCTTAAGCTGTTTTTTGTAGCCACTTCCCGTATCAATATTGTTTATTTCCCTGGAAAGGTTTCTGCTTTTGTTATAAATAAAATCGAGATCAGATAGGAGTTTTTCTTTGTATACCGGATTATTCAGCTCTTTTGTAGAGGCATAGCTAAGTATGTTGTAAAGTTCATTTGCTATTTCATCATGAACTTTTTTTGCCAGTTTTGTTTCAGTTTCGTAGGTTGATATTATCTTTTGTTTTTTCAGCTTATTCTTAAAAAGTGAAAAAAGTGAAAAAATCAGGATAGCCATAAATATTACTGTTATGAGTAATATTTTGGGGTCTGTGTACTGAAGCGACAATGCGGGTACTTTACTAATATGAAACGATGGTATATGGGTACAAAAACTCCATAGGGATGTTTTTACCCATAAACGATGTTCGGTAAGGTGTGAAACAGCCATACAGGCTGTTTGCAAAAATTGCTTAATCATCTAATGATTGAATTAAATTAATAATGGCTTTAAGGTCAGACTGCCATTTTTTATTAATTCACCCGTATTTCTCTATACGGGGCTTTATTACAGTGATTTTAGCTAGTTTTTTGTAATAAGTCAATCAAAATTCAGATGTAAAGAACAACTTAACTGTCGGGTATTTTTGCTGCGTCATTTGTATGGAGAAATCAGAGTCTGCCAAAAATACGAGCTGTCCGTATTTGTCTTTGGCAAGGAACTTCTGTTTAATCCTTTTAAATTCAGCAAATTCTTCATTCTTAGGATCTTCCGGCTTTACCCAACAGGCTTTAAATGCCGGGAAGTTCTCATAAGAACATTTTGCACCATATTCGTGCTCTAGTCTGTACTGTATAACCTCATACTGAAGTGCACCTACAGTACCAATTACTTTACGATTGTTCATCTCCAGTGTAAATAACTGTGCTACCCCTTCGTCCATTAGTTGGTCAATACCTTTTTCCAGCTGTTTGGCTTTCATTGGGTCGGCATTATTAATATACCTAAAATGTTCAGGAGAGAAGCTTGGTATCCCTTTAAAGTTCATTATTTCGCCTTCGGTAAGGGTGTCACCAATTTTAAAGTTTCCTGTATCGTGAAGACCTACAATATCACCAGGGTAAGAAATATCTACAATTTCTTTTTTTTCGGCAAAAAATGCATTAGGACTTGAGAATTTTAATTTTTTATCTAATCGTACATGAAGGTACGGTTTATTTCTTTCAAATGTACCCGAAACAATTTTAATAAATGCAAGCCTGTCCCTGTGTTTAGGATCCATGTTAGCGTGTATTTTAAATACAAAGCCTGAGAATTTCTCTTCATTGGCACTAACGGTTCTGGTGTCAGAATCTTTCGCTCTTGGCGACGGTGCAATTTCTATAAAGCAGTCTAAAAGTTCCCTAACTCCAAAGTTGTTTAATGCCGAACCGAAAAATACCGGCTGTAGTTTACCTTCAAGGTAAGCCTGCCTGTCGAACGACGGATACACCTCATCAATAAGTTCCAGTTCTTCCCTAAGTCTTGTTGCAGGAGCTTCTCCCACAATTTTTTCAAGTTCAGGGTTATTTATATCTGAAAAGGCAATTGTTTCTTCTATATTTTTACGGCTGTCTCCGCTAAAAAGGTTGATGTTCTTTTCCCAAATGTTGTATATCCCCTGGAAATCATATCCCATACCAATAGGGAAACTAAGTGGTGTAACGGTTAATCCCAGTTTTTGTTCCACTTCGTCCATAAGGTCAAAGGCATCTTTACCTTCACGGTCAAGTTTGTTAATGAAAACAAGCATAGGGATGTTTCTCATTCGGCAAACCTCAACCAGTTTTTCCGTTTGTTCCTCAACCCCTTTTGCAACGTCAATTACCACAATAACGCTGTCTACAGCGGTAAGTGTTCTAAAGGTGTCTTCGGCAAAATCCTTGTGACCCGGGGTATCAAGAATGTTTATTTTTTTGTCTTTGTAGTTAAATGCCAAAACAGAGGTCGCAACAGATATACCTCTTTGTCTTTCAATCTCCATAAAGTCGCTGGTTGCGCCTTTTTTAATCTTGTTGCTTTTTACGGCTCCGGCTTCCTGTATGGCACCACCAAAAAGAAGCAGCTTTTCGGTAAGTGTTGTTTTACCCGCATCGGGGTGTGAAATAATTCCAAAAGTCCGTCTTCTCTCAATCTCTGTTTTAAAGCTCATTATCGTTTACCTCGAATTTCATTAAAATCTACACTGCAAAAATAGCTTTTATACACAAAAAACAGAATTAAAACGCTTTGCATTTCGTCGATAAAATAAAGCAGTTTGTCGATACTTTTACGATATTGATAACACATCTCTTTGATTATTGAGAATGTAGGTAATTTAATGTCAGTTTTTAGGAATATTGTTGAATTAATACTAATATTTTATGATATTGAATATTACCCCAAACCAATTAAAAACCCTCACTTTCTTCTTTGTTTTTGCGCTTTTTTCGCTTTCTCAGGAAACACAAGCACAAACGAGGGTATATGCCAATGCGGCTACGATATCAAACGCATCTCATGTGGATAACCCGGCAAATGCATATGATGGAGACCTGGCAACCTTTGCCAATGTAAGAACAAATTCAGGTATACTGGCTGTTTTATTGGCATATGACGGATATATAGAGCTACAGTTTCCCAGTACACTTCCTGCAAATACTACATCTTACGTTAAAATACAAACGGAAGATGACTTGCTTAATGCTCTTTTAGGAGGTAGTCTTGGAGCCTTACTGGCAGATGTGTTAGGAGTAGTATTAACCGGTAGTCAGGAATTTACTGTTCAGGCCAGAAATGGCGGTACTATTATAGTACAGGGAGACAGCCAGGACGGGGGCGAGTTTGCAACCGATCAGCTTTCTATTGTTACAAATGCCAATGGTGAGTATTTTGTAAAAGTAACTCCTACGTCAGCTTACGACAGGATAAGGATTATTAACAGATCCGGAGTTTCATTACTTGGATTAGGTGTTGAAAAAGATATGTTTGTATTTGAGGCTTATTATGTTGAAGATCCTGCAAACTGTGGTACGGCAGCTTTTACTTCTTATAGTGGTTCGGGTCTTACTTTGGATTTATTGGATCTTGGAGGTGCCGGAGTTGAAAACCCTGAGTTTGCTATAGATTCTGATGAAAGTACTTTCTCAACTTTAAGTATGGGGGTAGTAGGAGTTGGATCTTCCATAGAGCAAACTGTTTATTTTGAAGGCGAATCGATATCAAGTGATGAGTTTACCATGCAAATAAGGTTAACCCAAACATTGCTCGACGCAAATGTAGCAAACAGTATAAGTGTTCAGTCGTATAATGGTGCCACACTGGTACAGGATGTAAGTCTTTCTACACTTTTAACTCTAAACTTACTGAGTCTTAACGGAGGTGAAATCACTTCAATACCTCTAACACCGGGAGCACCTATAGACAGAATAACGTTAACGTTTGAGTCGGTAGTAGGATTATCTGTTTCTCAAAACCTTGACTTCTTTGGTGTTGTAAGAACAGCGGCAAGACCGGAAATAACAGATCCCGATACACTGGATGCTCAGGGATGTGAAGGCAGTACTATAGATTTATTTGCCGATACAGATGTGGCAAATGAACTTAGATGGTATGATGCTGAAGAAGACGGTAACTTACTTGCAACGGTAGCTGCCGGAGATGCATTTACTACACCAACACTTACTACAGATGTTACTTATTATGTGGCAGCAGCAAGAATAGGCTGTCCGGAAGAATCGTTAAGAATAGCGGTAGATGTTACAGTGAATAGTGTAGCTACACCTACAGGTGATGCTGCTCAGTCGTTCTGTTCGTATGGTGGAGCAACTGTTGGTGACTTAGTAGTAAATGAGTCTAACGTTGTGTTCTATGATGCCGACACGGCAGGGAACCAATATCTGGATACCGATGCTTTAACAGACGGTACTATTTATTATGCAGCCATTCAGGATGCCGTTACAGGTTGTGAGAGTGCAACAAGATTTGCTATTACAGTAACTCTGGATGACCTGTGTGATGTAACGCTTAATGTAAAAGTACTTTTACAGGGGGCTCTTTATGGTACCGGAACGGCAGTAATGAGAGATGATTTACGAACTCAGGGACTTATACCGGTAAATCAGCCTTATGATGAATCAATGGATGCAAGATTTACTCTTGTAGACGGAGGTAGCGAAACAACAACCAATACTATAATCAATACAAATGCAGGAACATCAGATGCTATAGTTGACTGGATTTTTATTGAAATAAGAGATACACCTACTAATGTATTCAAAACCGTATCGGCACTTCTGCAAAGAGACGGTGATGTTATAGCTTCAGACGGAGGTCCGCTTGTAGTTAGCGGCTTACCGGAAACCTTCTATATCTCGGTTAAACACAGAAATCACTTTGGTGCTATGGGGTTAAATATACTAACAGTACTTAATAGTGAAGTGACTATAGATTTTACTACAATAGACGATGCCGATTTATATAGTCTTTCAGGATTTACAGGGAGTAATGCAATGGTAACTATTAGTGGAGTTGGAGTTAAGGCTCTTTATACAGGAAATGCTAATTATGATGACCATGTAAAATATGATGGAGCTGCAAACGACAGGCAGGTGTTGGCCAGCCAGGTGCTTAATCATGAATCAAATACGAATCAGGTGCTAAACTTTTCAAGTGCAACCGGATATTTTTCGGGAGATGTGAATATGGATGGTAAGGTACTTTATGACGGTGCAAATAATGAAAGGGTTATAATTCAGAATATAATTCTAACCTATCCTTTAAACACTAACGGATTAAGTAATTACAACGGTATGATAGAACAGATACCACAATAATACGGGGCTAAATTTTTCATCGTCATTCCATAACCTAACCATTGCACGCTATGAAAATTTTAAAACTAAGAATAATAATACTTTTTACAATGCTAATAAGTACTACATATTTTTATGGGCAACAAAACGTCGAGTTTACTGTTAAGTTCGATGAGGCTTCCTGTACATATGGAGTATATGCCACACCTGATTTTACTAATCCGGCCTTTATATTTGCCGGTGGTAGCCAAATCTCTATTGTGGTACCTGCCAGTGTTGATAACACCACGCTGGATATTGCAACAAATACTTACGGATGGGCCGACAGTTCTCAAATATATGCCCCTGCAGCAGATACATCGAGTGATTTTCACGGAGTATCGGCAAATGGTGGGGTTGTTAGTTTTACTTCAGGAGTAGAGTTGCTGATGTTTAGTTTTGAGCTCCCTAACAATGCCTGTTGTGCACCGGGCGTAAGGTTGTTTGATAATGCATCCGATCCGCAGTCAACAGATTCCGGTATGGGTGGGGGAGACTTTAATAACTATTTTGCAGATGCCTTTTTGTTTACTGATTACTACAATGGTAATTATGATAATTCTATAAGCATACCGGCTCCAACCGGAGATGCAGCTCAGGCTTTTTGTACTATAGACAGTCCAACAGTGTCAAGCTTAGTGACTAATGAAGCCGATGTGGTTTGGTACAATCAGTCTTCGGGAGGTACGGCTTATACAGGTACAGACAACTTAGTAAACGGCACTATTTATTATGGAGCACTGGAACCGGGAAGTTGTGTAAGTTCAAGCCGACTGGCAGTAACGGTTACTTTAAATACCACAGCAGCCCCAACGGGAGATGCTACTCAAAACTTCTGTTCTCAGGACAGCCCTACGGTAGCTGATCTTGTAACCGTTGAAGGTAGTACAACCTGGTACAACCAGGCAAGCGGCGGTACGGCTTATGCGGGTACTGATGCTCTTAGCGACGGAACAATTTATTACGGAGAGATAACCGCAAACGGATGTGTAAGTACTTCACGATTTGCAGTAACCGCAAATGTGTATACCACAGCAGCCCCAACGGGAGATGCTACTCAAAACTTCTGTTCTCAGGACAGCCCTACGGTAGCTGATCTTGTAACAGTTGAGGGTAGTACAATCTGGTACAATCAGGCAAGTGGCGGTACGGCTTATGCGGGTACTGACGCCCTTAGCGACGGAACAATTTATTACGGAGAGATAACCGCAAACGGATGTGTAAGTACTTCACGATTTGCAGTAACCGCAAATGTGTATACCACAGCAGCCCCAACGGGAGATGCTACTCAAAACTTCTGTTCTCAGGACAGCCCAACAGTGGGTGATCTTGTAACGGTTGAGGGTAGTACAACCTGGTACAATCAGGCAAGTGGCGGTACGGCTTATACGGGTACCGACGCCCTTAGTGACGGAACAATTTATTACGGAGAAATAACTGCAAACGGTTGTGTGAGTACTTCAAGGTTTGCAGTAACAGCTAATGTGGGTAACATACCAGCCCCAACGGGAGATGCCGCTCAGGCATTTTGTACTATAGATAGCCCTACAGTGGCAGATATTGTAGTAAATGAGGCAGGTGTTGTATGGTATGATCAGGCAAGTGGCGGTACAGCGTATAATGGTACTGATGCCTTGGTTAACGGTGAAACCTATTACGGTTCTATCGAATCAGGTACCTGTGTTAGTACGAGTCGACTGGAAGTTACGGTAACGTTAAACACAACGGCTTCGCCTACAACATCAAACATTACTCAGGATTTTTGTTCTCAGGATACTCCTACAATAGCCGATTTGTCGACTAACGAAGGTAGTGTTACCTGGTACAATCAGGCAAGTGGCGGTACAGCTTATAACGGTACTGATGCTTTAACTAACGGAACTACATATTACGGAGAAATTACCCTAAACGGCTGTCCTAGTACCACAAGGTTGGCCGTGGTGGTTAATGTATATACTACAGCAGCACCAACGGGAGATACTGCTCAAAACTTCTGTTCTCAGGACAGTCCTACAGTAGGTGACCTTGTAACGGTTGAAGGCAGTACAACCTGGTACAATCAGGCAAGTGGTGGTACAGCTTATGCGGGTACTGATGCCCTTAGTGACGGAACTACATATTACGGAGAGATAACTGCAAACGGCTGTGTGAGTACGTCAAGGCTTGCGGTTACGGCTAATGTATATACTACAGCAGCT
>NZ_JRLV01000028.1 GCF_000769915.1 Flavobacterium beibuense F44-8 | reverse complement strand
GCTACTCAAAACTTCTGTTCTCAGGACAGCCCAACAGTGGGTGATCTTGTAACGGTTGAGGGTAGTACAACCTGGTACAATCAGGCAAGTGGCGGTACGGCTTATACGGGTACCGACGCCCTTAGTGACGGAACAATTTATTACGGAGAAATAACTGCAAACGGTTGTGTGAGTACTTCAAGGTTTGCAGTAACAGCTAATGTGGGTAACATACCAGCCCCAACGGGAGATGCCGCTCAGGCATTTTGTACTATAGATAGCCCTACAGTGGCAGATATTGTAGTAAATGAGGCAGGTGTTGTATGGTATGATCAGGCAAGTGGCGGTACAGCGTATAATGGTACTGATGCCTTGGTTAACGGTGAAACCTATTACGGTTCTATCGAATCAGGTACCTGTGTTAGTACGAGTCGACTGGAAGTTACGGTAACGTTAAACACAACGGCTTCGCCTACAACATCAAACATTACTCAGGATTTTTGTTCTCAGGATACTCCTACAATAGCCGATTTGTCGACTAACGAAGGTAGTGTTACCTGGTACAATCAGGCAAGTGGCGGTACAGCTTATAACGGTACTGATGCTTTAACTAACGGAACTACATATTACGGAGAAATTACCCTAAACGGCTGTCCTAGTACCACAAGGTTGGCCGTGGTGGTTAATGTATATACTACAGCAGCACCAACGGGAGATACTGCTCAAAACTTCTGTTCTCAGGACAGTCCTACAGTAGGTGACCTTGTAACGGTTGAAGGCAGTACAACCTGGTACAATCAGGCAAGTGGTGGTACAGCTTATGCGGGTACTGATGCCCTTAGTGACGGAACTACATATTACGGAGAGATAACTGCAAACGGCTGTGTGAGTACGTCAAGGCTTGCGGTTACGGCTAATGTATATACTACAGCAGCTCCAACGGGAGATGCTACTCAAAACTTCTGTTCACAGGACAGCCCAACAGTGGGTGATCTTGTAACGGTTGAGGGTAGTACAACATGGTATAATCAGGCAAGTGGCGGTACAGCTTATGCGGGTACTGATGCGCTTAGCGATGGCACTACTTATTACGGAGAAATAACCGCAAACGGTTGTGTGAGTACATCAAGGCTTGCTGTTGCAGTGAATGTATACAGTACGGCAGCTCCAACGGGTAGTGCGTCACAATCTTTCTGCGGATATGACTCACCTACAGTAGCCAGTTTATCGGCTAACGAAAGTAATGTTACCTGGTACAATCAGGCAAGTGGCGGTACTGCTTATACAAGTACAGATGCGCTTGTAACCAGCACTACTTATTATGGAGAGATAACCGAAAATGGCTGTGTGAGTACATCACGTTTTGCTGTAGCGGTAACCTTAACCTCAAACTGTGATATTACACTTAATATAAAAATGATGCTTCACGGTGCATTATCGGGTACTTCAGACGGACTTATGCGCGACGATTTAAGAACAGGAGGACATATTCCTGAAGAACAGCCTTACAGCAGTACTCTTAACGCAAGGTTTACTCACGTGAACAATACCGGAGATGAAACTACAAACTCTACTGTTCTTAATGCGAATGACGGAACAGGCGACGCGGTGGTAGACTGGGTATTTATTGAAATAAGAAACCCGTTAGATGATACAGAGGTCATTAAAACAATGTCGGCACTGGTACAAAGAGACGGTGATGTGGTAGATGCTGCCACAGGCGGAGCTTTAAGAATTAGTTCAGTACCGGAAACATTTTATGTGGCGGTAAAACACCGCAATCATTTTGGAGCTATGACAGCAAACACTATAACAGCTTCAATGGGACTGGCTGCAATAGATTTTACCTCTCTTAGTGATGCCAATACCTATCATTTATCAACCAGCCCTGATAATGTGGCAATGTATGATGTGGATATGACTGGCTATACAGGTAAGGCACTATTTGCAGGAAATGCAAACTACGATAACAAGATTAAGTATGACGGAGTAAATAACGACAGGCAAACAATGGGAAGCCAGGTGCTTTCTGACTCCGGGAATACAGGGCAGGTATTGAACTTCAATGCAGAAGGTTATCTGTCGGGAGATATAAACATGGACGGTACGGTTAAGTATGATGGTGCCGGAAATGAAAGACAGGTAATGCAAAATTCAGTATTAACATACCCGCTAAATACAGGAAATTTAAATAACTATAATAACATGATAGAGCAGATCCCCCAATAAAGTGGAATACCGGGAGAGGAATTCCACTTTACGCACAAACTATTTCTAATTATATACCAATTGCATATGAGAAGTTTTCTACTTAAAATATTATTGCTCGGAGGAATATTGTTTTCCACACAATATTTGCATTCGCAGCAAATAGATCTTACCCTTAAATATGTTTCGGCAACGAACATGTATGAAGTGTATGCCCGCCCTGATTTTACTCAGGCCAATTTCTTCCTCGCGGGTGGTAGCCAGATAACGGTAGTAGTTCCTGCTGCAGTTAGTGACGGCGCACTTTCAATCACAACTGTAGACGGAGGACCGTGGTCAGACAACTCGCAGGTGTATGCTCCCGGAGCAGACTCTGCCAGTGATTACCATGGTGTAGCCACAAACGGTTCTACCGTAGATCTTGTGGCTAATAACGAATTGCTGCTTTTCAGGTTTACATTAGCTATGGGCTGTGTAAACGATGTTAGGCTGTATAACAACTCGTTAGATCCGGGTCCGTCTGATACCGGAATGAATGGTGCCGATTTCGGTAACTATGTAGGTAATGTTTTTGACCTTCAGGACTACTATGGTGTAAACTACAATAATTCAGGTACATCGTGTGGAATAGTAGATAATGATGGTGACGGGGTAGCGGAAGGAACCGACCCCGATGATAATGATCCTTGTGTGCCTAATGCCAATTTTGCTACCTGTGATCAGGATGGTGACGGACTTAACAATTCTGAAGAGGCACTTATAGGTACAGATCCAACCCTTCCCGATACCGATGGTGATGGGATAAACGACGGTGATGAGGTAACAGGAGGTAGTAACCCCTTAGATCCTTGTAGCCCTGTGCCAACAGGAGGTTGTCCAACAGATGCCGATGGTGACGGTTCTCCTTTTGGAACTGATCCCGATGATACAAACCCTTGTGTACCCGATTCATCTGCCGGAGTCTGTGATCAGGACGGTGATAATCTTAATAATACTCAGGAAACAGTATACGGAACAGATCCAACTAATCCCGATACGGATGGTGATGGTATAAATGATGGTAGCGAGGTAACAAACGGTACCGATCCGCTGGATCCATGTAGCCCTAACCTTAACAGTCCGTTATGTGACAGGGATGGCGACGGTCTTACCAATGAAGAGGAAGCCCTTTTAGGAACTAATCCTACTCTGGCAGATACTGATGGTGACGGTATTACCGATGGTGATGAGGTTACAGGCGGATCCGATCCGTTAAATCCTTGTGACCCTAGTATGGCTGCGGGACCTTGTGATCAGGATAGTGACGGACTAACAAATTCTCAGGAAGCTTCAATAGGAACAAGCCCTACAAATCCGGATAGTGACGGTGACGGTATTAATGACGGTGATGAGGTTACAGGAGGCAGTAATCCTCTAAATCCTTGTGATCCTAACCCCACAAGTCCGGCTTGTACGGTAGACCCTTCAATAGATTTTACAGTAAGATTTGACCCTTCAACCTGTACTTACGAAGTATATGCTATGCCTAATTTCTCGGCAAGTGATTTCTTTGTGGCAGCAGGTAGCCAGATAGCCGTTGTTTTACCGGCTTCTGTAGACGATGAGGTTTTAGTGATAACTTCGGTTAACGGAGGTGTATGGCTGGATGCTTCTCAGGTTTATGCCCCGGCAGCAGATTCTGCAAACGATTATCACGCTATCGCTACAGATGGTTCGGCTTTCGACTTTGTAGCCGGAGATGAACTGTTGCTATTCACATTCGTACTGCCAAACAGTACCTGTTGTGCCGATGGTATAAGGTTATTTAATAACGATACCGATCCGCAGTCAACCGATCCGGGTATGGCAAGCGGTGACTTTAATAACTACTTTGCTGATGTTTTCATATTAGACGATTACTACAATGATAATTATGATAACACAGGTACAATATGTGATCCTTGTTTAATAAATCCGGTAGCTACACCTACAACAAATAATGCAACTCAGGATTTCTGTGTGGTGGATGCACCAACTCTTGCCGATATTCAGGTTAATGAATTAAATATCAGATGGTATGATGCCGCAATAGGAGGTGTACTGCTTGCAGATACAACCCCTCTTGTAGACGGAGGAGTATATTATGCAGCCCAGTTTGAAACGGTTAACAATTGTGAAAGTGCAGATAGGCTGGAGATTACTGTAAATGTAAACGATGCTGCTACACCAACTACAACAAATGCCACTCAGGACTTCTGTGTGGTAGATGCACCAACAGTAACCGATATTCAGGTAAATGAAACCGGAGTAGTTTGGTATGATGCTGCAACAGGAGGTACTGCATTTGCAGATACTGATTTACTGGTAGACGGATCTGTTTACTATGCAGCACTGGTAGATGCAGTAACAGGTTGTGAAAGCTCGGTTAGATTAGCTGTTACAGTAAATGTAAACGATGCGCCAACACCAACTACTACAAATGCTACTCAAAACTTCTGTCAGGTAGATATGCCGACAGTAGCCGATATTCAGGTGAATGAGGCAGGGGTGACTTGGTATAATGCTGCGAACGGAGGAGCTGTTATAGCGAATACCGAAGCCTTAGTGAGCGGTATGTACTATGCAAGTTTAACCGATGCAGTTAGTGGTTGTGAGAGCTCAGTAAGGTTATCGGTAACAGTAAATGTAAATGATGCTGCTACGCCAACTACCACAAACGCTACTCAGGACTTCTGTCAGGTTGATATGCCAACAATCGCCGATATTCAGGTGAATGAGGCAGGAGTAACCTGGTATGACACTGCAACAGGAGATAACATGCTTGCTGCTACAACAGCTCTTACTGACGGAAGCGTTTACTATGCAAGTTTAACCGATGCGGTAAGTGGTTGTGAAAGCTCGGTACGATTAGCCGTTACAGTAAATGTAAACGATGCACCTACCCCTACTACAGCAAATGCTACTCAAAACTTCTGTGAAGCAGATATGCCAACAGTAGCCGATATTCAGGTTAATGAGGCAGGAGTAGTATGGTATGATGCTGCAACAGGCGGTAACGTAATAGCAAATACCGAAGCCTTAGTAAGCGGTATGTACTATGCAAGTTTAACCGATGCAGTAAGTGGATGTGAAAGTTCGGTACGATTGGTAGTAACAGTAAATGTGAATGATGCTGCTACACCAACTACAAATAATATAAACCAAAG
>NZ_JRLV01000027.1 GCF_000769915.1 Flavobacterium beibuense F44-8 | reverse complement strand
ATTCAGAAGAAGCAGTACTCCACAGCGGAGCGGTAGTATCTTCAATAGTGATGATTTGAGTAAAGATCTCCGATACATTACCACACAGGTCAGTCGCTACCCAGGTATTGGTATAAGTACCACTATTGGCACAACCGGATGACACAAATGAACCTTCTGTTTTAGTGTAGCTTATTTCTCCGTCACAGTTGTCTGTTGCAACAGGCTGTTGCGCCTGAGCGGCAGCCAACCCGTCAAGGTCGCTACACTCAAGGGTAATATCTAATTCAGAAGAAGCAGTACTCCACACCGGAGCGGTGGTATCTTCGATAGTGATTATTTGGGTAAAGATTTCCGATACATTACCACACAAGTCGGTGGCTACCCAGGTGTTGGTGTAGGTACCACTATTAGCACAACCAGATGATACAAATGAACCTTCTGTTTTAGTATAGCTGATTTCTCCGTCACAGTTGTCGGTAGCTACTGGTTGTTGCGCCTGAGCGGCAGCCAGACCGTCAAGATCGATACACTCAAGGGTAATATCTAATTCAGAAGAAGCAGTACTCCACATCGGAGCAGTGGTATCTTCAATAGTGATGATTTGAGTAAAGATCTCCGATACATTACCACAAAGATCAGTGGCTACCCAGGTATTGGTGTAAGTACCACTATTGGCACAACCGGAGGATACGAACGAGCCTTCTGTTTTAGTGTATGAAATCTCACCATCACAGTTGTCTGTTGCAACAGGCTGTTGCGCCTGAGCGGCAGCTAATCCGTCAAGATCGCTACATTCAAGAGTAATATCTAATTCAGAAGAAGCAGTACTCCACAGCGGAGCAGTAGTGTCTTCAATAGTGATTATCTGGGTAAACACTTCCGATACATTACCACACAGGTCAGTCGCTACCCAGGTATTGGTATAAGTACCACTATTAGCACAACCGGAGGATACGAACGAGCCTTCTGTTTTAGTGTATGAAATCTCACCATCACAGTTGTCTGTTGCAACAGGCTGTTGCGCCTGAGCGGCAGCTAATCCGTCAAGATCGCTACATTCTAAAGTGATATTAAGTTCCATTGGTTCTGAACTCCACACCGGAGCGGTAGTATCTTCGATAGTGATTACCTGAGTAAACACTTCCGATACGTTACCACACAGGTCAGTAGCAATCCAGGTGTTGGTATAGGTTCCTGCGTTCACGCAACCTGATGACACAAACGAACCTTCTGTTTTAGTGTAGGCAATCTCACCGTCACAGTTATCGGTTGCTACAGGTTGTTGCGCCTGAGCGGCAGCCAATCCGTCAATATCGCTACACTCTAAAGTGATATTCAGTTCAGCATCCATTGTTGACCAAACCGGAGCGGTTGTATCTTCGATAGTGATTACCTGAGTAAATACTTCCGACACATTACCACATTCATCAGTAGCAATCCAGGTGTTGGTGTAGGTACCACTATTAGCACAACCAGATGATACAAACGAACCTTCGGTTTTGGTATATGAAACATCATTACAACTATCTTCTGCCACAGGTTCCTGTAATTGTGCAGCTGCTAGTGCTTCGCTATCACTACATTCCAGTATTACATCAAGATCCTGCGATCCGGTTATCCAGCCTGGAGGTGTTGTGTCTTCAACTGTAATGGTTTGACTTACAGGAAGTGATTCGTTATTACAGGCATCTTTAGCTATCCAGGTTCGGGTTATCGAATAAGTGCCGGGACATGAACCCGGAGTAGTTTCATCAGTATATGTTAATGAACTGATTGAACCGCTATTATCTGTGGCTGTAGCCTGAGCAAACGAAGGTGATTCCGGGCAGTTAATTGTTGAAGGGTCGGGTAGTGGGTCAATTACCGGTATAACTGTATCTCCATCTTCTATGGTTACAAACAGTTGTTTTGAACAGTTATAACTATCGGTAACGGTAACATTATAGTCACCTGGGGGGACATCGGCCAAATCTTTTGTGGTGGCTCCCGTGTTCCATAAATAGGTATAACCCGGAGTACCTCCGGATACAGTTAATGTTATGGATGACGTACCTCCGCTACAGCCCACACTGGTATGGCTTTCGCTCAGCATCAATTCTGTTGGCTGAACAATAAGCACGGTATAGGAGTTTGAGACATTTTCAAAATCAGTTACCGTTAATTTGGCAGTGTTGTTTTGGGTAGTATATACATGCGTAGGGTTTGGCAGGGTAGAATCGACAGGGCCTCCATCATTGTCAAAGTCCCATGCGTAAGTATACGGTTCTTTACCACCGTTTGTGGTCGATGTGAAATTTACAGTAGTTTCGTTCCCTACAGTACAGGCAGTATAAGTAAACTGTACCGCCAGTGGTTTTGAAATTGTAATAGCATTTGTGTAATCACACTGGGCGTTTGAAAAACTGTTACACTGATAGTTTTCTCCCGGATTATTACTACTACTCGTTTTCCATGCGATTATGGTATTGGTTAAATCTAACTCATCGCCACATACCCAGTCAAACGGACCGTATAACAGTTTGATATTGCTACCGGGAACAATTTGTCCCAAATAAACATTAAGAAAGGTGGTAACTCCACCTATATTTAAATCGGCATTAAGCCGTGCATAGTAGACACTTGAATTAGCGTTTGAAGTATAATTCAAATAAATATATACCTGTTGTACATCTCCAATGGTACAGGGAGTGTTCCCGATAGGGGTCCCGTCTACACCAGAAAGACTAAGGTATACATCAGTAAGGGTGTAGTTGTTTGATGTACAATCAAAACCACAGGTCCTTAAATCTACTTGCGAGTACGTAAAATGAATATTAAACAGCAGCATTAAGGTTATACAGACATATTTAATATTTTTAATTAGGGGGGTAGTGTTCTTCATAATCTTCAATTATTTAATTTTCCAGACTATTGTTTCCTAAGATTCTCATACTCATTTAATCAAAAAATGATTATAGAGTTTGTCCCATTAATTGTTTAATTAATGTTCGTTACATTTCAAAAAAGTTGCTTATTACGGTTGTTATTTTATTTGTAAAGAGTTACAAATGAAGTGTGTTGATGTTATTTTTGTTTTTGGGGCGTTTTGTTTAGGTGTTAAAAGGTTATTAGAATTAAATTGTATGTTTTAAATCATTTATTACCTAATTATTTAAATATTAGATAAAAAGAATATATCAAATTTATATTTTAAATACTGATTAAATAATGACGTCCGTCACAGAGAAAAATGATATACATCACAAAATTTTATATTGGGAAAGTGATACTGAATGTCAGGTAAAGAGTTGTTTGTAGGGAGTACATGAAATTATTACAATAAAAAAGTGCCCCGTTGAAGGCACAAATGACAGATTATAGTTTTACTGTATAATAGGAGAGATAATAAAATATACCTGCTAAATCAGTTTTTAAGAGAGGTAAGTCTGTTGAAGTTAAGTATATGGATAGTACCCGCATTTTTTTCGATAAGGCCTTCTTCTTTAAAATCACTTAATGTACGACTAACCGTTTCGGGAGAGGTTCCCGAAAGTGCGGCAAGATCATCGCGTGAAGTTTTAACCGTATTGCTGTCAGATCCATAGCGTTCGGTTAGTTTTATAATTGCTTCAGCTATCCTTTTTCTTACCGACATATAAGCTAATTGTAAAAGGCGTTCCTCTTTCTCCCTTATATCTTTAGCCAGTATTTTAATAAACCGGGTACCTATATCAGGATGTAAATACAAAAGCTTGTCCAGTTGATCAATAGGTAAAAAACTCAGGGTAGTATCTTCCAGAGTAACTGCGGTATCATTATATGGATTTTTTGAATGTATGATATTGATATCAAGATAATCACCTTCTTTATACATGCCTGTAATAAGTTCACGGCCTTCTTCAGTATGCTTTACCGTTTTTACTTTACCGCTTATAATGTAGTATATACCTATTACATGGTCTCCTTCGTAATGTATGTTTTGATGTGCTTTATATTGGCGATTACTACGTTCCAGCATGGCCTCTTTTAGTTTATGTAGTCCGTCTTTATGAGTAATTAGAGTATCAAGATTTTCTGCCGTGTGTCCGTAATATAGTTGTTGTGCCTCCTTTTTTTTTATTCGACACTCAATAGCCCTAAGCAGTTCGGCATCGTCAAATGGCTTTGTAAGATAATCATCGGCACCAAGCTCCATACCTTTTCGAATATCAGTCCTTTCGGCTTTTGCAGTCAAAAATATAAAGGGTATATTTTGTGTTTGCGGGGTTTTACTAAGTATATATAGTACGCCATAGCCGTCCATTTCGGGCATCATAATGTCGCATAGTATTACATCGGGTTCATTTTTAAGGGCCAGTTCCACACCGGTTTTTCCGTTAGCAGCAGCAAATACTTTATAGCCGGACAAATCCAATATCTCGGAAATATTTTCCCTGATATTATCATTGTCTTCTATGATTAATATTTTAATCATTTGCGCGGAAATTGTATCGTAAATAATGTTCCTTCATTAACCTCACTTTTGCAGCTTATGGTGCCTCCCATAAGTTTAACATAACGGGCTACAATATGCAGTCCTAATCCTGTTCCCGGTATGCTACCGGTATTATGAGCTCTGAAAAATGCTTCAAACAAATGTTCCTGATCTTCAACGGGTATACCAATACCGTTATCCTTAACGGTTATAATGATATTACTTTGGGTAACGACTGAGTTGATTTCAATACTGGTTTCTTCGCCCGAATACTTAATGGAATTGGCAACCAGATTTATAATACAGTTTTTAAGTAGGTTTACATCGAGTTTTACCAGCTTGGCTTTACCTGTATGTGAACCTATTATTTTTTGTTCTTTTTTTGCCAGGACCTGTAGTTCGTCTATAACTTCTTTAACAAAAACATCAATTTCAAATCGTGATGGAGATACCGTAACTTTATTAGATTCGGCTTTTTCCAACTGTAGGAAATCATCAAGAATAGTTTTAAGATTAGATATGGCACTTTTTATTTTATAGACGTGGCATTCAATTTTACTTTCCTCCAGGTTTTCGGCATAGCGTTGTATTAGCGATGTTGATAACTGTATAGTACTTAAAGGGGTACGGAACTCATGTGAGGCCATTGAGAGTAACCTGCTTTTAAGCTGCCCTGCTTTTTTTTCCTTTTCCAGTGCGGTACTTATTTCTTCTTTAGCATCAATAAGAGCCTCAATAGTTTCGTCTAACGAAATCGTCCTTGCTTTTACCAGCTCTTCCAAATGCTGGGTATATAACAGTAATTTGTTTTCGGCTTCTTTCTGGTAACTCAGGTCGTGTATAAAGCCTGTAAATATTCTTTTATCGCCAAGTTTAACTTCGCTTATAGCCAGCCTAAAAGGAAATACACTACCGTCTTTTTTATAACCTATTAATTCTTTATTAGCACTCCTTACTCTGTTGGTGCGTGATGAACGGCTGAAAGAACGTATCCATGAACTGTATTTCTCTTTTACTGTTGAAGGGATTAATACTGATATGTTTTGACCTATAATTTCTTCGGGAGTATATAAAAAGAGTTTGCAGGCAGATGGATTTATCAATTGTATTACCCCATGTTGATTTATGGTAATAATGCCGTCAATAGCATTTTCTATAATAGCATTTAATAGCATCTGATTTATCATGCCAATCAATATTTAGGGATAAATATTTAATATTTAATTAAAATTATTCATTATATAGATATTTTGCTTACGATTTTATTTGAAGGATGGTTTTCTGTCGATGAACAGTTTGATTTTTCGGATGAATGGTAATTTTTGAAGAATATTTTTACAAATAGATTAAATTGCTTCTAAATAAAGTTTGTTTTTTTTTAAAGAAAACTGAAAAATAACTTTCCTGATGATAGAAACCGAGCAATAAAGCCTGATATAAAATCTTTTAAGTTGATAATGAAAAAAAGAAAATATACTAAATACATCGCCTTATTTGTTATACTAATCCTAACTGTTGTAGTTTATATAGATAGTTTTGAAGATATTGAACAAATATGCAGTGATAAGCCGGGTAAAACAGAATATTATCTTATAAATTATGCTTTTAAAAGTGACTTTAGGGATGTGGTAACCCAACATAATAAAAGGGTAAAAATGGGTTAAGGTAAATACAGTAGGGTTTATTTAAAAAATAATATTTTAGAGCCTGGAGATCCAATATTTAATGATCAACTAAATTATAAAAAGGATGGTTGCAGTGATATTGATATCATGGACATTTACTGTGTAATTGACTTTAATAAAACCGATGACGGGGAAATTAGAGTAATCTATAATTTTCCTGATGAAGACCAGATGTTTCATGAAGTTATAAAAAAATAACATTAACCACACCAAATATAAAAATAATGATAGAGCCGGAAAAAGCAGTAGAAATTGTAAAAGAATATCTTGACAGTAATAAAATTACAGATGTTATAGTTTCAGAGAGAGTACGAACCCAAACAATAATAATACCTCATGGAGCTATGAAAGGTAAGGAATTAACAGTTCATACGGTATGTTATGATTATGATCATCCTTACATAACTTCTGCTGTATTTATAACAATAAATGCCGAAGACGGTACTTTACTTTATGGAATAAACTCAACAAGGTTTTTTGAATTTGACGAATAGTAATTTTATGTGTGTTTCTATAATAACTATATAAAAGAATTAGGTATTAATGGATAAAATTTTTTTGATAAACCAAGAACTTAACAATTTTACAGATACTGTTTTAGAGGAAAAATTCAGAGAAAAAAATCCTGTTTACGGTAAAGTGAATTATTATCCCATATTTGCTTCAAGATTACCGTTGTTTAAAAACATATTACTCGAAGAGGCTATTGATGCTCAAAATAGGGTCGTTCCGTTTTTTAACTTTATCAGGCTATCATGGATTCCGGTTCTGTGTGTTTTGGATTATAGTGATGACACACACTTTAAGCTGGAAATTATTAAACACATAAAATACCACTGGACAGCTAATGAGATTGACAATTTTAAAACTTATATAAAGTCACGTACTGACTGGCTATTGTTGTTTTGATTACCAATTATTAGAGATATAAATTTCCACTTATGAAAATTCAGACGATTTATGAAGTTGTAAAAAAATAATATGAGGAAATAATATGACTACTTTACAAAAAAAGACAATTGAGTATAATAATCTCAAAAAAACGCAGGAAAACAATACTTTAAAAATAAATTCATAAAAAATAACGAAATTCGCCATAACCTAAAACAAACATAGATTATGACAACAGTTAACATTTACCTTACGTTTGACGGAAACTGTAAGGAAGCTTTTGATTTTTATAAATCAGTATTTGGTGGAGAGTTTCCCTATGTAGGAACCTTCGGTGAAATGCCACAACATGATGGTATGCCTGCAATTAATGAAGAAATGAAAAACCGGATTATGCACATTACTTTACCTATAAGTAATGAAACCTGTCTTATGGGGAGTGATACCGGTGGCGAATGGGCAACAAATTTTAAAAATGGCAACAACTTTTCTGTAAGTGTAAATACAGATAGTATTGAGGAAGCAGACAGGATATTTAACGGACTATCTGAAGGGGGTAATATAACTATGCCTATGGCAAAAACTTTTTGGGAGTCTTACTTTGGAATGTTTACCGATAAATTTGGTATTAACTGGATGGTAAATTGTGAGTTGGCCTCACATAAGAAATTTGAAGAAGAGAACAGATAAGGAATTATTTAATTATGTAAAATTTTATCGTCAACGGATAATAGAAATATAAAGAAAAACCGCAATCAACTTTAAAAAGGATTGCGGTTTTTTGTAAGTTTATGTACCTAATTGAGAATAGTATTAATGCTTTTTACAAGTTACTTAACAATAAGTTTTTTGGAAACATTAAAAGCTCCCGAATTTATACTAACAATATATACACCGGTTGCTAAGTTATGAGTTATTCTACCTGATTCTTTTTGTTTATTTACTAATACCTGCCTACCATTTATATCGGTCACTGTTATGGTTGCCACATCGCCGGGTTGTAATTCAGGCATGGTAATATTAAACTCATTATTAATTGACGGGTTTGGATAAATAGTAATCAGTGCATTGTTTTCGGCTGTTAACTCTTCAACAGTGCTGTTTCTGGACTGGGGAGCTGCTTCAAATAACCATTGCGCACTTTCCCAGTTGTTTTGTCCTCCTAAGTATTGAGCATAACCGGTTAGGTTTTCAATATGTATCATACTACTGGTTTGCCATCTGTTTTTTATTCTTACCCATGTTCCGTCAACATATTCGCTAGACCATTGTGCACTCCACCATGAGTCTAAACCTGCTGTACATTGTACCGTTCCGGTTAAGTTTTCAATATGTATCATATCTCCGGTACCAACATTTTGCAGTATATAATAAGTACCGTCAACAGCTATTTTTTCCCATTTGTAGTTATTATTGGCAATACTAGGACCATATCCTACATTAGCACCTGCATCATACAGGTAATTATTGGTCCATTTATTTTTAATAGTGTAGTAGTTACCCCCGCCAGATGCTGTGTTAACCGTAATACTTGATGTTGCCGTTTTGTTACCGTCTGTAGTGGTTACCGTAATAGTTGCTGTTCCGCCCGAAACTGCTGTTACTAGTCCGTTCGCATTGACTGTTGCTACTGCGGTATTATTCGAAGCATATGTGACAGATTTATTGGTAGCGTTTGAAGGAGCGACTGTAGCAGTTAACTGTAAAGTCCCTCCAACACTTAAAGTAGCTGTAGCAGGAGAGAGGGTGACACCCGTAACGGCAACATTTTGTCCGCCCGAACAGTTAGTGCTTTGTGTCCATGAGAATGAACCGCCACCACTGGTGTTTTCATCGGTAGTAGCGTTACCACCTCTGTTAGAATAATCCATATTGCAATAAGTAGCATTACCGTTTGGAGCACTTGCTATAAGCACACAATAACCTCTTCCCCAATCCCTGTTGAGTGCATTGTTGTTTGGGAACTCTTTACCTGTACCGTTAACCGTTATATTATTAAAGTTAAGATTGTAAATACCATCTCCAGATCGTTTACTTATGGAAATAGCATCGTTTCTGGAATCTAAAATGTCAATATTATACATGTTAACATTTTTAACCTGAGTCCCTGCATTACTGGCACTAAAAATATCTATTGCGGCTACCGGATTATTATAGGTGTCGTTAAAAGTACCGCATGTTGTTATGGTAATATCATGTATTTCATGAGTTCCGCTATTATTGAAAGGAGCTCCGTCAAAATTGTTGCTTACACGAATACCTGCTTCAAGGTTATCTTTAATAATTAAGTTGTATGCCTTGTTATCTTTTCCGCCATAAATAGCAACACCGCTTGCACGCCAACAGTTTTCGGAAGTATTATATCTAAATGTATTATTGATACATTCCTGTCCGTTAGCAGACCACATTGCCTGGTCATCATCTCCATTGTTTCTAAAACTGCAATGTTCTACTACTGAATTTGCAGTTCCTTTACATAGGTTAATTCCATCGGCATAATTATTTCTAAAGCGACAGTGTGATAGTGTAAAACCATCGGCAATTGCTGGCCCTCCTACATTGTACTGTGCAATCCATGCACCACATTCAAAATGTTCTGCCCATATATTTTTTACGGTTGAACCAGAGGTGAACACACCATTAATAGCTTTATAAGAATTACTTCTGGAAGTTGAATTTGTGGTTAAGTAAAGATCGGCAAATGAAATATTACCGGCATTAGCCCTTAACCCGCCATTACCACTGCTGGTAGTAGTAAAATTGATTTGGGTATACCACATACCGGCACCAATTAAAGAAGTGTTTGATACACCAAAATACAATTCAGTACTCACGTTATATACGCCGCTTGGAATATATATTTTACTTCCTCCGTTTTGGTCAATAAACGATTGAAGGTTACTTCCGTTTCCGGTATAGGTTACAGCTCCTGAAGGAGCAGTTACTACTGCCGGGACAGGCTCCATCTCAGCAAAATCCAAATGGATGTTTCCTGATTCCCTTACCAGTTTTAAAGTACCTCCTACAGGTATTTTGTTTGGGAACTTATAGCGTACTTCATCAAAGCGCATTCGCGGATTTTGGTTTGTTATTCCGTTATTATTAGGATTCCCGTTACTCCACAGGTATTCCCACGACCAGGTAGAGGTAAGGGGTAGTGTTGTAACCTTTGTGTTTCCGTTATAAACACCCAGTGTAGCCAATTGTCCGTCGGGCACACTATATCTTATTACAAGTCCGTCGGCAGCCTCGGTTAAATTCCATTGTACGGTAGCATTTGAAGCCGACATATTTACACATTGCTGATTTGAAGCTTCCGATTGAAGGTCAGATTGGGCATATGATTTTGAAGTTGTTGAGGCACCATTAGATAATTGCCCCAGGTTGGCTTCATATCTTTTATAAGGGGCATCATAATACCCGCGTTGTGCATATAAACCGGAATGTAAGAGTAAGAAAAAGATAACAATCATAAAGTAATTTCTCTTTCTTTTGAAAGTAGTGGTAGGTAGTTGGTTATTCATATTTTAAATTTTTAAGTTTCTGTTAATTAAGTGTTTAACTAAGCTATATGTTTAACTAAAAATTTAAAAAAGGTAAGTTTAAAATCAAGAATACTATAACGGTTTCGTTTTGTTAATTGTTTGGTATTTAGTTTTTTATGTTTTGTGAGGGAATGTTGTAATCAAGAAAAAATATAGGTTAAAACTTATTATTCAGGATAAAATAAAGCTCTCCTAAATTATTTTAGGTGTTTAAAATCTTAAATATTAGGGAAGAAAAGTTAATTACTACTGTTTTTACTACAAAACACTTTTCACAGATGATAACTTGATACCTAATATTTAGCTATATCTTAAATGTAGTGATGATAGTATTAAAGGGTACTCTTGACTTTTATTTTATATTATTAGAATCTGTACTTGGATTTAGAAAGCGATAATCATTATAACCTAATAAGACTAGGGAGTTTTTATATT
Organism: Flavobacterium beibuense F44-8; assembly: GCF_000769915.1. Taxonomy (GTDB): domain Bacteria; phylum Bacteroidota; class Bacteroidia; order Flavobacteriales; family Flavobacteriaceae; genus Flavobacterium; species Flavobacterium beibuense. Next base: position 23,754 of record NZ_JRLV01000027.1, on the reverse strand, counting down.
TAATTAAAATTAAAGTATGGCTACTTTCTTCATCAAATTCACTTTATATACTTATTATGATTTACATAACTTACTTTGCTGTCATTATATGATTGACTATCATAAATATATAGGATCAGATATTTTTTTAATAATATCTCCTAGAATAATGATTTTCATACTGAAATTTAAACAAATAGATTTTGAATTAATTCTGAATATGTAGTTGTTGGATTTTTCTAGTTATAGGGGTTTTCATTATGTCAACCTTAAAATTGGAATTGAAAAGTAATTATCAATCATAATAAACTCTCTATTTGTTAAAATTTAAAACGCTTGTTAGATCATTATTGACTTTAACAAGTAGTTAACAAATAAAGATTAGCAATTGTTTTTTAAATAATTATCTGTTTTTTGTATTGATATTTAATTTTTGACTGAAAAATAGTATAAAATTATATTAAAATTTAACATTTTTTAATATTAAAGTAGCCTTGACTAAGTTTATTTTTACTTTTTTTAACAATAAAATTCATGTTATAATTTACTGAAGATGAAAAAGGACAGAGTTGCTTATGGAGTTCTTATTGGTGTAATAGTTTTTTTAACTGTAATCCTTTTCTGCTTTAAAATTTCTAAAAATAGTTTGGTTTATGTTCAGAGCTCTACTGTATTTGAAAGTTTTAATATGATGAAGGAAATGAAAAAGGCAGGAGAAAAAGAATTAAGAGACAGGGCTAATAAGGTTGATAGTCTTTATTACTTGTTAAATATGCCGGACACTCCGGATAAAGAAAAACTTACCATGATTTTTATTGAGGAGAAAAAACAGCTTGAGGCTTTTCAGCAGGAATTCGTAAATGTAGAGTCAGAAAAAATAAGGAGCCGTATTTCGTCATATGCAAAAGACTTTGCCGATGCCAATGGTTATGAATTAATATTGGCAAGTCAGCCTAATGTTAATATTTTATATGGTGAAAACTCTTTAGATGTTACAAAAGAATTTATAGACTACATAAATAAAAAATATGAAGGGGGGAATTAGTTTTTTATTAATACTCTTTTTACTTGTTAGTTGTAAAAAGCAAATTACTGCAGACTCAGATAATGAGTCTGATTTGGCATATAAATATTTTAGTTTAGAGAAGTCAGGGTGGAAATCAAAAAAGAACACCCAACAGGCAGATGATATTTATTTTACAGCTACCGAAGTTCCTTTAGCCTATTATATACTTAAAGAGAAGGGAGCAGATAATCTTACCAGTATAGATTCAGTAGAAAAAGCAAACAGTAAAGAAAGAATACTGGAGTTCGAATTTTTACAGGATGAAGAGCAGGATCTTTTAAAAGAAGAATTTACAGGAAGAACTTATGAAGACGGGGTTAAATACATGTCTTTTTCAATTGAAAACGATTTTTATGTTGTAACCTCAAAACAAGACACTATAAAGTGTTCCGGAACTTTATTTGAAAGAAGTTTTAAACTAACACCTTACAAAAGAGTATTACTGTTTTTTTCGGGTATTGAACCTGATGATGAAATACAGTTAATATATAACGATCGCCTTTATAATAAAGGTACCCTGAAATTTAAACTACAAGAAAACCTTACTAAAGTAATATTATGATTCAAAAAATCAGAACCAGCAAAACCTCTAAGGTCATAGCCTGTTATTTGGCTATGATGATTGTACTTCAGGTTGCAGCCCCTATACAAGCTTATGCGCTTACGGGTGGTCCTGCTCAACCTGAGTTTAGTTCTTTTACACCCATTGGTACTTCCGATATGGTAGACCTCTCAAGTGGTGATTTTAATTACAATATCCCTATTATGGATGTTGGCGGATATCCTTTAAACCTGGCATATGGATCGGGAGCTTCAATGGATCAGGAAGCTTCATGGGTAGGTTTAGGTTGGGATCTAAATGTAGGACAAATATCAAGACAGGTAAGAGGCCTGCCTGATGATTTTGATGGTGATGAAATGATATATGAAAATAACATGAAACCTAATGTAACAGTTGGTGCTAATTTTGGTGCTTATGCTACTATACTAGCAATAAAAGAGGAGAAAGGGAGTGCAACTGGTGAAACTGGTGGTGGTGAAGAAGGTGGAAGCAACTCAATTCCTTCACCAAAGGTTAATGTGAACTTAGGTTTTGGAGTTACTTTTAATAACTACGATGGTTTTGGTTTTACCTTAACAGGAGGTGTTGGTGGTTCTATCGGCCTAGGAGGCGATACGGCAAATGCGTTAAATACTGGTATGAATGTAGGGATAACTTCATCAGCTTCAGATGGGGTTAGTGCATCTCCAAATGTTAGTTTTATGAGTAAGAGTATGGATAGATTTAAGGAAGATATTAATTTGCAAGGAAGTGTGGGGACAACCTTAAATAGTAGAAAGGGACTGGAAAACCTTACATTTTCAGTAAGTCAATCTAAAAACTTTTTTGATGAAAATAATAAATGGAAAGAAACTAAAAGTAGTGGCACCGGAGGAGTACTTTCTTTTATAAATGCATCATTTACTCCAACTAAAAGAGTAGCGATGACTTCCTCTAATTATAACTTTAATATGAATATTGGGACTGAGATTTGGGGTTTTGAAGGAGGAGTTAAATTTTCAGGGTATAGAATAGCACAAGGATATAGTGATTCTGAAAAATATAAAAAAGAAAAAGCTTATGGTTTTGAAAATAGCTACAATGCTTCAAAAAGTGATGTTTTAGATTTTAACAGGGAAAATGAAAGAACAGTAAGTAGTAGTACCACTTCATTACCTGTAACTAATAATACTTATGATTTGTATAGTATACAGGGGCAGGGAATATCAGGGATGTTCAGGCCATACAAAGGACAGGTAGGCTATGTTTATGATAACCAGGTTACAGATGGTTCAGGAGGAGGAAGTTTAGGTGTTGAATTTGGTATTGGAGGAGGAAGTCACTGGGGTATTAATACGAATATTATTACAACAGATAGCCATACTAAAGCTTGGGAAGAAGGGAATTCTACATTAGCACGTTTTGATGAAAAAACAACGGGAAACAAACCTGATTATGAAAAAGTATATTTCAAGAATATAGGAGGTTTTCATGTGGATCAGGAATTTGATAATCTTATAATGACTAAACTTGGAGGGTATGACCCTGTAAGAATAGGTGTTGCCGGTAAAAAGTTTTCAAGAAATACTGAGTCTCAATATGTAAAAAAAGCAGGTAACTCTACAGTAGTACCTATTACTAGTGCAATAAAAAGAGATGGCAGAGTCAACAGAAATCAGGCTATTCAGAAGTTAACAAACGAAGAAGCCGAAAAATTTGGACTGGCTACAGAGTTTAGTAAGCATGTAAAATACAACCAGAAGTATAAACATCATACCGGTGAAATACAAGTTACAAAAGAGGGTGGTGATCGCTATGTTTATGGAAGAGCTGCTTATAATGTTGTTAAAAAAGAAGTGACATTTGATGTTAGTGGTAATCAGGGGGACTGTCAAACAGGCTTGGTTCCTTATACTCCGGGTAGGCATAATACACCAGATAATAAAGCGTCTGGTGATCAGTATTTTAACCGTATAACAACACCGCCATTTGCACATTCTTATTTATTGACTGCTGTACTGTCTTCGGATTATTCTGATTTGACTAATGACGGACCTACAGATGATGATTTAGGTGCATATACAAAGTTTATTTACGATGATTCTAAAACAATCAATACGAATTATAAATGGAGAATGCCTTACAAAAAGAATCATGCTAGTTACAATGAAGGGCTTAGATCTGATGGCTTTGATAATAAGGGTAGCTATTTATATGGAGAAAAAGAACTTTTATATATTAAAAAGATAGAAACAAAAACACATGTTGCAATTTTTAATATCTCTTTAAGAAAAGATGGATATGGTGTTGATGGTGAAAACGGAGGAGGATCAGTTTCAACATCTTCAAGAATGTACAAGCTTGATAAAATTTCACTATACTCTAAACCGGAATATGAAGCTTTACAGGAAAATGCTACACCAATTAAAGTGGCACATTTTGTTTATGATTATTCTTTGTGTCCGGGTATTGAAAATAATTTTGGAGCAAACCCTTCCGGAACAAATGAATTGGATAATCAGGGAGGTAAATTAACACTTAAAAAAGTATATTTTACTTACAGAAATTCTAATATGGGTATGTATACTCCATACTCATTTGATTATGGGTATAATCCGTCATATGATATTAAAGCATATGATGTTTGGGGTAACTATAAACCCAATGATGAAAATTCAGGTTGTGGGATTAATGATAAACTCACAAACCCTGAATACCCTTATGTAGAGCAGGATAAAACGAGTGCCGACTTATATACTTCTGCATGGAATTTAAAAACTATTACCATGCCATCTGGTGGTAAAATGGATGTGCAGTATGAGTCTGATGAGTACAAATATGTACAGGATAAAGAGGCTATGCAAATGTTTAAAGTTCTTGGTGCCGGGACAACAAGTAATCCTTCGTTAGCTCAAATAACCAATCCTGTTTTATATACCAGTAGTTCAAATAGTACAAATTATTTATATGTAGAATTGAATTCAGATTATGGTTCTGATTTTAATCAAAAACTTATAGATAAGCTAAAGGATACTAAAATTTTCTTCCGTTTTCTACTCAATATGGCAAAGCCGGGTACAGGGCATGATGAAAGATATGATTATGTAGAGGGATATCTTGATATTGATACTTCTAAAAGTATTACTCAGGTTCCTTTAAGTCCGCCAGTTCTGGCTATACCTATTAAAATGGCTAATAAAGGAGACGGATTTAATCCTAATGAAAAAATTAATCCAATATCTATTGCAGGGATTAATTTCGGTCGAAAATACCTTAATAAATACGTTTATAGAGATATTACAGGACAGGGAACCGATGATTTAGAGGAAGTTGTGATGAATATTATCGGATCTGTTTCAGAGATAGCAAAAATTGCTAAAAGCCCTAATAAGCAGTTAATAGATAGGCATATTGCAAGTAAATTTGTATCTGGTAAATCATGGATACGCTTAATGCAGCCGGATGACAGAAAATATGGTGGAGGCTGTAGAGTAAAAGAAGTTACAATACATGACCAGTGGGATGTAATGACGAATAATACAGAAAATGAGTATTATAAACAACATTACGGTCAGGAATATACCTATAATCTTGAAGATGGTTCTTCATCAGGAGTTGCAACTTATGAACCGCTGGGTAATAAGGAAAATCCTTTTGTTCAACCTTTCTTTGACAGAGAAAGGAGTGAACTTCCGTTAGGTCCCAAAGAAAGCAATTATGTAGAAATGCCTTTTGGTGAATGTTTTTTCCCTTCACCAACAATTACTTACAGTAGAGTTGAAGTTAAAAATATTCAGAGAAGTGATGTTGATGACAATAATGCTGATATACAGGTAAAAAGACATGCAACCGGTAAGGTAGTTACTGAATTTTTTACCAGTAAAGATTACCCTACCATTGTAGATTATACTGATATGCTTTCGCATTACGATAAGTCAAGTAACCTTTCTAATATACTTAACCTATATGTAAGAAATCATATGACATTATCTCAGGGATTTGTTGTTCATACCAATGATATGAACGGTAAAATGAAGGCTCAAAGAGTTTATGCAGAAGGGCAAACCTCTGCAATTTCCGGAGTAGATTATATTTATGAGGAAGATCCTAATTTAGGTAATACAAATTATAACAGTAATCAAGGAAGGCTAAATAATGTCATAACAACAGTAGATTCACAAGGTAATATTAGTCAAAATCTCGTAGGGGTAGATTATGATGTTATTAACGATTTTAGGGAAAACAAATCAGTAACAACTAACGGAGGTATTAATATCAATACAGCATTTTTACCATTTACGATATTAACGGTTGTAGTTCCTACTCCTCTACCTTCATTATCTGTACATGAAAACTATTTAAGAACATCGGTAACAACAAAGGTTATACATACTTCGGGTATTTTAAGAAAACAGGTGGCTTATGATGCCGGTTCTACTGTTTATACTAATAATTTAGCATGGGATGCTGAAACGGGAGCAGTATTACTTACAGAAACCATTAATAGCTTTAACGATAAGTACTATTCATTTAATTTCCCGGCTTACTGGGCTTATGACGGAATGGGACAGGCAGCTAAAAATTTAGGACTTACCTGGAATCTTACAAGAGTTTACGGTGCAACCGGTAAATATAAGTTAGCAACTTCCGGGACAGCCTATAAAGCTTCAGATTATCTGTCAAACGGAGATGAAATTTGGGTTATTCCTGAGGATTCCGATGAGTTTAAGGCTTATATAGTAAATATAGATGGTTATAATGCCACCCTTATAACAGAGCAGGGAGTACTTGTAAACAGTGATATGCTGGATACAGGATCGTTTAAAGTTGTACGTTCCGGCTTTAGGAATATGCAAACGGCTTCAATGGCTTCGGTTACTTCAGTGGTTAATCCTCTGTATACAGGAACAACATTAAAAACAAACATTAATCAGTCAGGACCTCTCTATTCTTCAGCTGCAAGCTCTGCTTATAAAATAGTTTCTGCAGCAGCTATAGAGTATAGTGATACATGGGCTGCACAGTGTGAGTGTATGTTACCAACAATGAAGTTTGATGGAGATGAATTGGTTTTTGATTATACAGACAGTTATGAGAATGATCCATATAACCCTTATAAATACAATGTAAAAGGTAACTGGAGGCCAAAGGTATCTTATGCTTATTTGACAGGAAGAAATACATCAACCAATTCTAACGATTTAAGAAATACGGGATACTTTAACAGGTTTGATCCTTTCTATACCTATGGTTATTTCAGTCCTGCAAACAAATGGACGTGGTATATTAACACAGCCAATAAGAGTAAATGGACTTATGCTTCTGAAGTTTCACAATACAGCCCGTTTGGTTTTGAAGTGGAAAATAAAGATGCATTAAACAGATACTCTTCGGCATTATACGGATATAACTTTAGGTTTCCTACAGCCGTTGCTGCAAATTCAAGATATAATGAATTAGGGTATGATGGTTTTGAAGACTATGATTTCCAGGATGAATCGTGTACAGAAAGATCACATTTTAGTTTCAAAAACACTATCAGGCCACAAAAAGTAACTGTTTCTTCAGGGCAGGCTCACTCAGGGCGTAAGAGTTTAAAGGTGTCACCTAATAACTCTGCAGTAATAGAGAAAAGAATTGTTCCATGCCCTTAATCCCAAATTATAACAGTAAGATGAAAAAAATTATACAGCTATTATTAGCAATATTAGTTACATATAATGGTTACTCTCAGTTATCAGAAGGATTTGAGGGAGCGCCGGATAACGCTACAAATGGTGACTGGGCATTAAGTTCCGGTACCTGGCATGTTTATGATAATGGTATAGGTTTATATTATTCCTGGATGAAAAGCCCTTTAGGAAGTCCAGCCCAACCTCCAAGAACAGGAAATGCAGCGGCTTATTTAGGCAAGGATAATGTACCGACAGGAAGTATAGCGCAAGACTGGTTAGTAACTCCTGCTATTGATATATCTGCAATGGATAATCCGCAGTTAAAATTCTATTCACGTTTAACAATGAACGGAGATCAGGGAGGGGTGTATAAAGTCCTGATTATTGATGCAAACGGAACCATTACAGATATTAATAATTTTACATTATTATCAACATGGTCAGAATTACAAATCAATCCAACCCAACAGGAATATAATTTAGTTACGGTTAATATACCCACTAATTCAGTAGCCGGTCAAAATGTAAGGTTGGCATTCCTTAAGGAAGGAGATAATGTAGATCGTTGGTTAATAGATGATATTACAGTAAATTCAGGATGTTTAGAACCAACGAACTTGGGAGCAAATGGTATTACAACCAGTTCGGCCAACTTATCTTGGGATATAATTGGACAGGCATCAACATGGGAGATAGAAATTTTAGAAACTTCAAATCCCTTTACAGGAAATGGAATATCAGTATTTCAAAATACATATGCTGCAACAGGTACTACTGGACAAGCACCTACAGGAGCACCTACTATTGTTCCTTTTACACAGGGAACAGATTATAAGTATAAAGTAAGAGCTGTTTGTGGAGCTGGTAATTACAGTCCTTGGTCTCAAACATATTATTTCAGTACCCTTAGTCCAGGAGAAGGTTGTGCAGGTGCTATTACCATACCTACAACCCTGCCTTATGTAAAGGTGAACGAAGGATATACGGTTAGTGGTTTAGGAGCTGCTGCAGGATCAGGTTGCGGTTCAGGATCAGAGGGGTATCTTAACGGTAAATATAAAATATTCTCTTATACGCCAACGGCAAATGGGACCATTAATATCGAAATGTCTTCAACAGTAAACCAAACAGCTTTTTTTGTATATGATGGTTGTAATGATATTGGTGTTAACTGTTATGCTACCGGTTTTGACGAGTCAACACCAAATAAGGAAATTACTAATTTACAGGTGTTATCAGGCCACACATATTATATTGTGGTTGCTACTAAGGGTAACTATACCAGTCGATTTTCTCTTATAGTTAGCAAGAATAACTGTTCGTCTGACATTGTTGCAGATTTTGGTATACAGGGAGATTGTGTAAATGGTACTTTTAATGCAGTTGCAAACATCACTAACCTTGGTAACGGATCGGGTACATTAACAGCAACATTTTATACCGAAAGTGGATCTGTTGGTGCTACACCACAAACAATTTCAGCTCCGGGAACGGTTTCATTCCCTGCTACAGGTAACATTAGAATTGTACTTCAAAATAATAGTAACAAAAACTGTGTTTTGTTAAGTAAAAATTTATCATTGGATTTATGTCCTCCGGTAAATGACGAATGTGCAAATGCTACAGTTTTAAGCTCTAATACCACTGGAGACTGCTACCCTGTAAAAGGTAAAGTAACAGGAGCTACAGCTTCACCTGAGCCTAGTACCTGTGCAGGTGCGGAAGATGATGATGTTTGGTATCAGTTTGTAGCTACAAGCTCAGAACAGATAATAGAAATAAACAATATAAACGGTACAGATACTAACCTTAGCCATGCCGTGTATGAAGGAGCAGACTGTGCTACGATGTCACAAATTTATTGTAGTAGTACTGATTATAGTGTTGCTACTAACCTTGTTGCAGGTCAAACCTATAAGATAAGGGTATATTCGGTTTCTTCAAATGCTGCCGAAACAACATTTACCATTTGTACCAGATCGTACCCTGAGTCTTGTATGGATACTAACCAGTATTCAGTATATGTAAGACAGTCTTTTGTGGCACTTGTTAACCATTTAATAGGAGCTGCTGATTCGATAGATACAAGTGTAAATCCATATACCTGTACAGAACTTTCAGCATTAGCTCCTTATATAACAGATGCTAACCCGATGATATATAATTTTACTTATGCAGGAGGGATGCTAAGTTTTTCATTTAGCAATCATTCCCCTTCAGATCCTGATGTGTTGTTTTATATGTCGGAAGATACCTATCTGTCTAATATAAATTTAGTTTCTTATGACGCTTCATCTACTATTGGTCTTGCAGGTCTTAAGTTTACTAATGGAGAATATCAAAATGTTAGAAATAATATTAGGCATGTTAATTTCTGTCCTGAAGGTCTTTCTTCAGATAATGAATGTGAGTCTGTATCTGGGCGAATCAGGATTAATCCGGGTATGTCGTGTATGAATTTGAATACGCCTCATAGCTTTTCTTTTGTTACACCTGCTACTAATATAGCATCATACTCATGGGCAGTTTATAATTATAGCTACCAGGTAAAGGCTACAAGCCAGCAGGCTAATCCTAGTTTTACATTTGATGTGGCAGACAGTTATATTGTACGCCTTATAGTTACAGATACTAATGGCTGTAAAACACAGTTTGAACAACTGTTTGAGGTTATGGCTGATTGCAGTAACTATTGTACCGAGGTAAACCCTGCTTCAAACGAAGTAAAGGAACTATTTATGGACCTAGTTAATCACTTAATGGATATTTACAGAGATGGAGGTACTGTTACAACACCATATACATGTCCAGAAATGACAGCATTAGCACCATATGTTACAGATGCTGATGCAAAAGTTTACAATATTTCTTATTTAGGTGGTGGTTTACAATTCTCTTTTGCTAATCATACCGGTGATTATGATGTTGCTATTCAGGATAATGGAGAGATTACCGATATTAACCTATTGAGTTTTTCTGATGCCAGTGTAACTTCATCTCCTGCAATAACTTATTTAAACGGAACAAAAGCATATAGTAATAAAATAAAGCATGTTAACTTTTGCCCAAGTGTGTGTGCTGATTTAGATGGTAAAATAATAGTTAATAGTAGTCCTAGTAATGATTTGGCTTTAGTTGGCCCTGTCTCATTTAGTTTTGTTACGGCTAATACAACAATCACATCGTATAACTGGACGTTTTATACAAATAGCAAGTACTCGTTTATAGGAACAAGTACAGAAGCAAATCCAGTTATAACGGTTAATAATCCTGGTGAAATTACTGCTGATCTTGTAGTAACTTATGGAGATGGCTGTATTGCTACTTTTCATATTTATATGACGGTAGTATCACTGGCACAAGGTGATTTAGAATATACATGTTGGTCAGACAATGCTGAGTATGCGGTTGTTACTGAAGCATATTTGAATTTGGTAAATCATATTATTGATATTTATAGTAATGGGGGTACGGTGCCTAATCCATATACCTGTGATGAGCTTGATGAACTAGCTCCATTTATTGTTGTAGACAATCCTAAAATATGGAATGTAGATGTAACAAATGGTCATCTTAGATTCTCTTTTTCTAATGATGTTACAGTTCCAGATGTAATTATAAGCAACTTTGCTCATATAGCAGATATTACTGTTTTTCCTGAAGAATATATACCTGGTGGAGAAGGTGGTCCAGAAGGATATTTTCAAACGTATATGCCGGGACATAGTCCTGAATTTTCGTACTCTGAGGTATATCGTATTGAATTTTGTCCTGAAATAGGTGGTGATAATGACTGTGGCGGATTTACTTTTGGGCATATAATGCAGAGTTCGGGCGAATCATGCTCGGTAATCAATACTTCTCAAACATTCTCATTGCTCTCAAGTATGAGTAATATTGAGAGTTACAACTGGACTTTTTATAACAGTGATGGAACTTTCCCTATATTAGTTAGCCAGTCGTCAAACCCTTCAATTACCTATAGTACATTGGGTAATTACCTTATAAAACTAGAGGTCACTAATGTGAACGGATGTAAATCGTATTTTTATAAAACGGTTACTATAGCTGCATCTTGTGATAATGCGTGTACTGAGGTTAATGAAAACTCAACGAGCGTTAAGTTTTTATACACAGCTCTGTTAAATCATTTATTAAACCTTAACGGTATTATACCTGAAGGATATACTTGTATTGAGCTTTCAGCCTTATCTCCATACCTTACAGATGCTAACCCGGCAATTTATAATGTTTCCTTTAACGGACAACAGCTGTCGTTCTCATTCTCACAAAATGATTCACAGCCGGATGTGGTGATTAATGATTTTGGAGCTATAAGTGATATTAATATTTATAACTATTCGTCTTCGGCGTCAAATACCAGTCTTATTGTAACCTATGCAAACGGTAATCAGTCAACAAATACTGTTAAGCATATTGATTTTTGTCCGGTAGTAGAACCATGTGAATCACATGTATCTTTTGTGATAGATGAATCATCTTCTTTAGATGCAGAAGAGGTTGCCAGTATAAAAAGACAATTAAATGCTTTTATAGATCAGCAGGAAGGAAGTAATATGACGATTTCCTTCGTTGGTATGTCTGACTCTGATTTTAATACAAGAACAGACCATGTTTACGGAAGGGTAACGGCAGAAAATAAGATTTTGTTTAAAAACTGGATTGCCAATTACAAATCAAATTACAGCGATCAAAGATTAGCAATGGGTATTAGTCCTGATTCTGATTATTGGGCTAGTGGACTTAATCATGCAATGACAGCATTTGCCTTAAAACCTGAAATCGTAATTGTAATTACAGACGGTTCACAAACAGCTAATGTTGAAGGCTTAAAAGATGCCGTAACCAATATTTCAAATGATCCTGATTCACATCTATATGTGTATGGAGGTGAAGGTTATTATGTTAATCAAAATTCATTAAACTATAACGGGAATACCGGTGATACGGGTATTAGCGATGTGACAGGTATGTTAAAAACGTCACTTAAGTTTTTAATGGAATTGCCAGATGCTGAATATCCTATAGACAGTTCTGAAAGTCTTATTTCTGCATCTTATTTTGAATATGAAGACTTTACAGGGCTTGAAGAATTAACCTATTTCTCAGAAAAACTTTCATCGGCAAATATTGGTTGTGGAATATTTACAGTTGAGTATTGTAAAAGCTGTGAAACTTTCCAACCGGCACCGGGAGGAAAATACTGGATAAGTGCCTGGGTAAAAGAAGAACAAAATATACAGGTTAAAACTTATACTCAAGGGGTGTTAAAACTTATTTTTGAGGATGGTGATGAACAGGAAGTAGCAAATATTGAGTTATTACCAACAGGTGATATTATAGATGGCTGGCAGCGTATTGCAGCTAAGTTTGAGATACCTGCACTGGCTCAGGTAATGAGGATTGAGCTAATTAACTTAAGCCCTAACATTCCGGTATATTTTGATGATATACGTGTACATCCATTAAATGCAAGTATGAAGTCTTTTGTTTATGATTCTGAAACATTCAGGTTAATGGCAGAACTTGATGATAATAACTACTCAACTTATTATGAGTATGATAATGAGGGAGGTTTAGTGCGAATCAAAAAAGAAACTTCAAAAGGAGTTAAAACTATTCAGGAATCCAGATCAGGTAATGTTATACAACCAACCAACTAACCTATGAAATATATTTTAAGCACCTTACTACTGATGCTTCAGTTCAGTTTGTTTTCACAAACTAAAGATGAAGTAATCAATAAAGTCATTGCAGAATATTCTTTAAAAAAGCCTCTGCAATACCATGCAACTTACAATTTGTATAAAGATTATAACTCACACAATGTAAACCAATCTTATACAGGTGAGTATTATAAAAACGAATTAGACGATACGTATGTAAAAATAGATCAGACAGAGTATTTTATTACTAAAAAATTAACAGCTCAGATAAGCCATTCTGAAAAAGCTATTTTGATATCCTCTACAACTGGCATACAGCAGGAGTTTGATATAAAAGAGTTTTTAAAAGTACTCTCAATAGGTGAGTTTAAAGATTTAAAGACACATTGGGAAGTTGAACTTTTGCCTAAAAATTTTTCGGGACTGCCTTACTCTAAAGTGGTACTTCATATAGGTAAAAATTACTTGTTAAAGAAACAGGTGTTTTATTATAATACCGCAATGAATTTTTCAGAGGATTATAAAAAGAATGATCTAAGTTATCCCAGATTGGAAATAACTTTTAAAGATGTTAATCGAAATGCAATTTCAGCAAAGCAATTTGATACTTCTAAAATTTTCGTACTAAAAGGTGGAAAGATAAACTTATCTGCCGGCTATAGTAATTACCAACTAATTGATCAAAGATTAAAATAAAATATAAATATATGTTGAACAGAAAGTTTATATTAACAGTATTATTTATTGTCTTTAGCCATTTTTGCTATAGTCAAAAGCAGGAAGTACATTCTAATGATCCAGTTCCGGCAGGTTCACTAACAGCTAACTATACTTTACCAATTATTGTAGATCCACTTTATAGTAATCTTAATAGTGGTGATTTTATATCTGTAGATCCGGGTGTGTATGTTTATTTTGGTTTGTCTGATGATTCAGCAACTCCTACTGTGCATAACCAGATTTATTCTGCCTCTATAACATTAACCATAACTCCTTATAGTGCTACCGGAGCTCTTACTCCATATAATGTAAATATGGAGATTATGCATGATTATGTTAATGATTTACAGCAGTTTAATGACTTGGCTGTTTATAAATTACCAGGGGTACATAAGGCAAGTGTAAAAGTAGCTTCGACAGCACCTGTTTATAAAAATGCTAGCGGACAGGTAATTACGGTTACTTCTCCAGCTATATATGTACAGTTAAAGTTTATGACAGACAGGTATTATAACCTGAAGGATACTACTGTAACTCCAATAACAGAAAAGCTAGTTAGTTATAACGGTTTTACTGAAACCGTAGTAGCATCAAACGGTACTACAAACGGAGAAGACGAGGTACAAATTAGTTGGAATGCATACCCTGCTGCACCGGCAGAAGAATATGAGTTAGAATGGACATGGGTTGATAACTATGGAACATCTAATGACGAACTAAGTAAGGTTGAAATAGCACTTACAGAAAAGGATTTCGAAATAAATTCTACAAGAATTGAAACAAAAAACACCAGTTATAGAATTCCGTTGGTCTTTTCTAAAGGATACCTTATTTATAGGGTTAGGCCAGTAGGTAGGTTTTTAGATGATATTTCTAAAAATTATTATGGTGCCTGGTCCAGTGGACTGTCAGATAAAAACACAGTTAATGACTGGCCAAATGTATTAAAAATAGGAACCAATTATGAAGGAGGGACTAAGAACTGGCAATATCAGTCATCTTATGCAGAAAATGCTAAGAAGAAAGAAGTAGCAAGTTTTTTTGACGGGTCTTTAAGGAACAGGCAAACGGTTACGCGAATAAATAACAATAACAACGGTAACAGGCAGGCAGTTGTTGGTGAGGTAATTTACGATAATCAGGGAAGACCTGCGGTTGAAGTTTTACCAGCTCCCTTGCAGGAATCATCAATAAAATATTATGATGGTTTAACAAAAAATAATGCTTCAAATCCTTTTACCCATAAGGATTTTGACTGGGATTTAGTTATAGACGAATCTTGTGAACCAACTCTTATAGGAGGCATGTCTAATGAAGCAGGAGCTTCAAAATATTATTCAGAAAACGCTCAGCAATCAGCTTCAAGTCCTTTTCAGGATTTTGTACCTAATGCAAACGGTTATCCCTTTTCACAAGTAGAATATACTCCTGATAATACAGGTAGAATAAGAAGAAAAGGTGGTGTGGGAGCAAACCACCAATTAGGATCTGGACATGACATGCAATATTTTTACATGTTACCTGAACAGGAAGAATTAAACAGGCTTTTTGGAAACTCAGTTGGATATAACTCTCACTATAAGAAAAATATGGTGGTAGATCCTAACGGGCAGGTTAGTGTGAGTTATGTTGACCCAACAGGCAAAACCATTGCAACTGCTTTAGCAGGAAATTCTCCTAGTAATTTATCAGCCTTAACAGATACGAATAATAGCAGCCTCCATCAAATTACTACCAGTGATTTAATTACCAGTAATATTGAGTACTCTACAGGTAATAACTCAGGTAGTATTGACGGTTCTAAGGTAGAGATGCAGGTAGGTGTTGAGAATGACAACAGCACACTTACTTTTAGTTACTCGTTGTCACATGATACGGATGCATATACAGAATCGTGTTTAAATGGGATTAATTATCCATTTGTTTTTGACTGGTCTTTAAGCTTATTAGATGACTGTGCAAATCAAATGTTTACAAATACATCTTTAAGCGGACAGGCAGGCGTACTTAACACTAATACCAGTACAGTTACTCAACTTACTCTTTCAAACGATTTTATTACTCAGGCATTATCTGTAGGTACTTATACGCTTAGTAAAGATGTTCGTATAAATAACGAATCATTAGAGACTTATGCAGATGACTATATGGCAAGAATTAGTGATCCTTCTAATCCTTGTTATGTTAATCCGGATAATTTTAGTCCTAATGCGTCTATTGAAGATTGTAATGTTACCTGTTCAGAGTGCGAAATCAGTTTGGTTTCACCTTACCTTAGTGATTCACAGATATCAGCTTTTACAAGTCTTATTAATACAAGTAATAATCCTAACGGAGATCAGTTAGGAAATACTTCAGCAAGACAGAGTTATATTAACATTGCTAAGCAGGGGTATGTTTTAGCCAATATAAAAATTGTATTGGATAATACTACTTTTGCATATTCGGGCTCAGAGCTTACTTATACTAATAATGCCGGACAGGAAATAAATCAGTTAGAAGTTGATTTATACGAAAATCGTTTCGAGCAGGAGTTTAATGGGTTGTTACAGGGATGTAGAGGCTTATGCGAGCAGCTTATAGCTCCTTGTCAGGCTTTTGAACATCAACTTTTAGCCGATATGAGTATTAATGGCCAATATGGTTCTACATACGGTCTTGTTGGTACTGATATTGATGATGATACAGTATATCCTGAATCATTAAGCATATTTAACTCAGGAAATTCATTTTATTATGGAGGGTATGTTGTTACCGCAACATATAATGATGAGGAAACAGGAGAGCCTGTACAGGATATTGAATCTAATTATAGCTGGAAACACCCGGCGACACCTTATGTAAATGAATATGGTGAGCTTTCTAAAATTAGAGTTCAGAAAATTTCAGAAGGAGTTTATGATCCACCTATATCAGGAGGGACAGTGACGGAAGATGTTTTACCGGGTTATTATCTTGTAAACCCGGAACAGCTTGAAAATGTTTCTGATTTTATTAATGCCTGGGTACCTTCATGGGCTAATTCATTAATAAAATATCATCCTGAATATTTTTATTACGTTTATCAAAAAGCAATTTGTGAAGCTACATACTCTGGAGAAACTTCAGATTCTTTTGATGCTAAACTGGAGACTATTGAAACTTTTGAAGATATAATGAATGCAAGTAATAATCAGCTTGGTATAACATTCATGCAGTTACTACAAAGATCACAATATCAAAAAGATCCCTTCTTCAATATTACATATAGTGGTATAGAAGGAACTATTGAATCATCTACTCACCGCTCTCAAAGAACAGCGATAATGGATGAAGCCTTAAACTTTAATTATGATGGTATAGTTATACAGGGTTCTAATTTAAATATGCTTCAGTCTGCTATATACCTTACGCTTAACGGTAATGGTATGATGGGTGTTTCAGATTTCCAAAACTTATACAGTAATACATCAAGCTTTAGTTCCGCTTTATCATATATTCAAACTTTACCTGTAAGTCAAAGAAACAATATATGGGTAATGTTTAGAAGTAATTATACAGGACTTAAGCATAAAATCAAAACAGTATATTCTACAATATATTCGCTTACTAAAAGCCGATACAATGGTTGCATAGGTGAGCTTGAGGATACAGATAATTTTGTAACAACATTTATTACATATAGTAACTATTCTGATATAGTTAATTCTATTGACGCTGCTGTTACAACGGGCGAACAGGATTCTATAACAAATATTTGTGATCCTCAAACAGCTTCTTTGTATGCCGAAAAAGCTAAGCGTTTCATGCCGGCAGACTATGGCTCAAATAATGGTATGGAGCAGGGACAAAACCAGGAAGATATTCTCAATGATGCTGATGCCAGTATGTATATGCTTACAGGAAAATGTCCGTTGGCATTTGATATGGAGTACTTTTTAAATGGTTTGGTTCAGCCTGCATATAACAATCATGGACTTTTAGTAAACGGTACTCCTACTAATCAGTTCCCTTATCTTACACCTGATTTGTACATGTCTCAGGCAGGATTAACATCTATGCCAACCTTTATGCAAACAGAGGCTATGTATGGTGCTCAGAATGGAGGAGTATTAGGTATAAAAATAGGAAGTTTAAGTCCTATTAATTTAACAATTTTAAATGCAGGAATAACTGATTCAGGTTGTGGTACAACACCAACATGGAGTGATTACGAAATAGGTAAATTTGTTATAACAGAGCTTAAAAATCTTTATTATATCCCAGGATCTTATGATCCGGGTTCTGGCTTGTTTAGGTTTAGAATTGTAGCATCTATAATTAGAGTTCCTGCAGTATGCGAATTCCCTGAAGAGATAATTATTGAAGGGTCTTCAAAAGTAGCTGTTGGTGGTTGTGGTTTTGAAGATGATCCATCATTAATAGTGCCTGGAGGTACAGTATTACCAAATCAGTCATCAACAGAAACAGGAGGAGTACCATGTAATAAGTTGTCAAGGTTTGAAAAGGGACTGTTACGCTTAATGAATAAGTTAAATGATGCTCCTGGAGGAAGTAAATTATTAAATCAGAATATATCTTTGGGTTATACTAATGCGGGGACATTAACTCAGGCAGATCCATATGGATATATGAATAGTATATTACCTGAGGTTTTAGAAGATGATAACTATGTGGCTTATTGGAACGCTTCTTCTTCTACAGCTTTTCAAATAATTGTAAACGGAGGGAATACTGCTCAAATTACAATGCAGCAGCCTTTAAACCCTTCAAACATATATAAATTTACAGCTGTAAATATTGAAGAACAAATTATAAAGGTTTCTTACATAGCACTTCCTAATTATAATCTGGTTACTGTAACAGGTAATATATTGAATGGTGACAGAAAAGGACCTTTTGATTTTGATTGTATTTGTAAAGAAGTAGTAAATATAGAGCATGGTGCAGGAGAACAGTTTTTAGGACTTGTTTCTTTCCTATGGAATAAACGTGATGTTTTAGACCCATCTGAGTCTTATGACTTCCAACCATATATGGCTAATATAGATCCGTTTGTTGATGCTACTAATCCAACAGTAAACTATTTTACTACATATGATAATTCTGGACGTGGGATTTACTTCGTTTTTGATAAAAATTATCCATGTAAGTTTTATCTAACATTAGATGATAACGGTAATACTAATTTATTTAATAATACCATAGGTTTTTCTGATCTTGAAATTTTTGACACACAAGGGGGTACTGCAACATTTAATATTAAAGTACATCATGGTGAATATCAGGGATATGATGAATTTGGAAGTTTAACAATGTTGCCTCCGGGTGTCACAATTAAACAAGGAAAAATTGAATGTGTAAAAACAGAATGTGTTGAAGGAGCAGCTGTTACTAATGCGACTAGGTTGTTATTTATGGAGTTGAGATCACAGTACCTGTCTTCAGGAACAGTTTCGCAGAACTTCTCTTCAGCTAACCTTAATGTTTTAGCACCTTATGTTAATTTAACAGAGGAGGATGAGACAGCACGAATCTATAATTTCTATGTTTCTGAAACCTCTGAAGGTACTCAGTTAGGTTTTTCTTTTACTGACTCAGGCTGTGATGTTAAGTTTAATATACCGGGCTATAATATAAATCAGGTTAATACGATAACAGAATTTACTTTTAATAATGATTATTCAGCCTTTACATTTAAAGGTACATTAACAAGTGGCGGTAGTTTTGTTGGAAACGGAACAATGGAATGCTTGTATGTAACTCCGTGTTTTGTTGAAGTACGTGTAGACTGTAATCCTTGTATACCTCAAACTATTGATGTGGTAAGCTGTGCAGATGGCTGGAAACAATTCAGTAATACTGTTGCCTCAGTGAGCGGTTATACGTTGGATGCAGATTTTTCTCCAGAATATTTCTGTTCATCTAATCTTCAATATGTATCAGAGGACTATCAACATTATATAAAAGAGCTTAATATAACAACCACAGATGATGCTCATTTTATTACAATAACTGAATTTGCGATGTCTTCCTTAGGTTATGGAAATATAACTACAGAGGATGCTATTGATGATTATAGAGTTTATATCAGTGATGGTGGAACTTATAGTTGGTTACGTTATGTTGAGGAAATATATATGCAAAACAGTACAACCTGTCCGCCAGCATTAATATTCCCTTCTCAGGATATTAGAATAGAGGCATATGATCCATGTGAAACGTTTGTTAATAATGTAAACGGGACATATTCAAGTGAATTATGGTTAGCTTATTTACAGGGACAGAGAGCAGCATTTAAAGAAAGATACTTAAAGGCCGCTATGGAAGGACTTACAGAGACATTTGTTAAAAGTGCTCCTGATAAAGAATATCAGTATACGTTATACTATTATGATCAGGCAGGTAATTTAGTTTCTACTGTACCTCCTCAGGGAGCTGTAAGGCTTGCTCCTTCTCAAAACACAACTATTAATCAAAATAGAGATAATGTTACAGGGGCTGTTTATCCTTCACATTCATTAAGAACAGAGTATAGGTATAATTCTCTTAATCAGTTAGTTTGGCAAAAAACTCCGGATGGTGGAGAAACAAAGTTTGCTTATGATTATTTGGGTAGGATAATTGCTTCCCAAAATTCAAAACAGAATAATGCGATAAATTATAAATTTAGTTATACACGTTATGATGGTTTAGGGCGTATTTATGAAGCAGGTGAAATTACCCCTACTGGGGGATATACAATAAATAGTGAAGGTAAATTAATTTTACAGTCAGTTGCTCAAAATGAGTTTAATGATAATGGTGTAAGGAACGAGGTTACCAGAACTATTTATGATGAACCTTTTAGTACAACCAGTATACTGTTTACTGATTATTCTTCTAATAATACCAGAAACAGGGTTACAGCTGTATTATATTATGATGAGGTAACTACTACTACTGTTGAAGAACAATATCAAAATGGTATATTTTACGATTATGATGTACATGGTAATGTAAAAGAACTAATTAGTATTGTAAATGATGATGCTCTTATTAGTATGCAACAGCATATTAAAAAGGTAAAATATGATTATGACCTTATTAGTGGTAATGTAAATAAAGTTATATACCAATCTGATGAGCCAGATCAATTTATACACAGATATGAGTATGACGAAGACAATAGGATTACTGATGTTTATACCAGTAAGGATGATATAATATGGGAAAAAGAAGCTAATTATAAATATTATGAACATGGTCCTCTTGCCCGTACAGTAATTGGAGATAAGGAAGTACAAGGGCTAGATTACATGTATACATTACATGGATGGTTAAAAGGAGTAAACTCTGAGGTATTAGGTAATAGTTATGATATAGGTCAAG
The DNA here is from genome assembly GCF_000769915.1 of Flavobacterium beibuense F44-8. Taxonomy (GTDB): domain Bacteria; phylum Bacteroidota; class Bacteroidia; order Flavobacteriales; family Flavobacteriaceae; genus Flavobacterium; species Flavobacterium beibuense. The sequence goes on along the minus strand of NZ_JRLV01000027.1, from coordinate 2,736 downwards.
ATGGTTTTGCGGTTGCTAAAGATGCGGTTTCATTTACGTTGAATTATTATAGTGGAGATTATTCTTCACGATATACTAATGAAAATAAACAGGATGAAAATACCTTCTTTGTTACAAAATTTTCAGGTTCACAAACTGCAGCTAATTTATATAATGGAAATATAAGGGGTATGATTACTTCTATTACTGATCATAACCAAAAACCTCTTGCTATAAATTCATCTGTTTATAGTTATGATCAATTAAATAGGATAAAATCTTCTACTCCAATGGGTTATGTTTATGATCCTAATACTTTGATAGCTTTAAAAGGAGGAACAGCTTTACCGGCAACTACTTATAGCTATGATAAAAATGGTAATTTAACAGACTTATCACGTCAAGGTATTACAGGTGTTAATGCGGAAGGTAGTTCAACAGGGATTACCCAAATGGATAGGTTTACTTATGTTTATAATGCAGGTAAAAATCAATTAAATTATATTCAGGAAAATTCATATTCTCCAAGCTCTACTTTTGATGGAGACATAGATGCAGAGGATCAGTCTTTTAATAATTATCAATATGATGCAATTGGACAACTGATAAAAGATAATGGTGAGGGATTAGATATTGACTGGCGTGTTGATGGTAAGGTTAAAAGTATTACTAAAACAGACGGTACTGTTATAAATTTCTCTTATGACGGTCTTGGTAACAGATTAGCTAAAACAGTCACAAATGAAAGTGGGGTAACTACCACTTACTATAACAGGGATGCTCAGGGTAATGTATTGAGTGTTTATGAGGTAGTGGCAGAAAGTGGCCAGCCAACTAAATATTATTTAGTAGAGCAAGACATTTATGGAAGCAGTAGGATAGGTTTAGAACAAAACCGTATTGAACTTGCCCAAGAAAGCGTAATGGGGCTAACTCAATTTGCCTCAGCCAGTATGATGAGCAGTGAAATGCAAACATTCTCTACCGTGAGTACTGTAGCAGCCCTATACGGTATAAACCTTACAGGAAATAGTTATACTACCTGGACAGATAATACCCAGTTACATTTATTTGATCAGGATGGTGAAAAAACAAGGCAGATTGAAATTACATCAAACTTTAAAATTGATGAAACCAACTTCCCTAATATGACCAAACAAAATGTGACCGATTTACAGGGAGTTGTATTCCCTCCTGATCAAAACAGAGTTTGGTATAGAAGTGCAGCCAAACTTCAGGTTAAGAGAGATGAATATGGTAATTTCATACCTGTGGTTATTCTTGAAAAGTACCAGCGTGTTTATAATAGATATAGAGCAGGCCTTAGAGGTAAGAGATGGAGTTACAGAAACTATGTTTGGCAGGATGTATATACTCTTAATTCTGCTATTCCTACCGGGGAATGGGATATGGATTTAGAGATTAAACTTGTAGGTAGTAATTATAGGCCAAAACTTACTCTTAACGGTAATGTTTATGATTATGATCAGTTTACAAAAGAAGAGGTAGTGCTATTGGATGGTGAAGAGGAAAAAGGTAAAAAAGACTATCCTACACCACCATCTGCAAATCATTCATTAGGTAAAAGAGATGTTGAATATTTTGTAAATTATGATCCTCAGCCTGATCCGGGACTTAGAGCTCAAATGTGTGATTTTGAATATAAAATAGGAGATGATCAAACTCCTGTTGTTGACTTCCCGTTTGATACTTTTATGTCTTATCCATATGCATATTCTACAGAAGGTGTAGCAATGCAATTAATAGATGGTACACAATATTCTTCTACGTATTGTGGTACACCAGGTCAGGATACAGATGCCGATGGTTTAACAGATGATGTAGATAACTGTCCGTTCCACTTTAATCCGGATCAGTTAGATAGTGATGGTGACGGAGTAGGTGATGTTTGTGATAATTGTGCTTCTTCAAATCCAGATCAGTTAGATACTGATGGTGACGGAGTGGGAGATGCTTGTGATAACTGTATTTATGTTGCTAACGCTGATCAGGTTGATAGTGATGGTGACGGTATTGGTGATGTTTGTGATAACTGTATGTATACAGCTAATGCCGATCAGGCAGATGCAGACGGTGACGGTATAGGCGACGTTTGTGAAGGATATGACCAGGGAGTTGGAACACCGGAACCAATAGGAGAAAAAATACTGGCACAACGTTATGTGGGTGACAAGCGTTATGAGCTTACAAATCATTTAGGAAATGTATTGGGTGTAATAACAGACAGAAAGCTTGCAGGAGGAAATTCTGTTGAGAATGAAGTATTCTTTGAAGATTTTGAAGATGGATATACCGGATGGAGTGCTCTTGTACAATCGGGTGTTACGATGACTACAGAGAATGGTAGATTGAAAGTTACCTTTGCTCAAGGAGCTGCCCCGTCGTTTTTCATTAATATTACAAGATCTAATCTTGATAATAATAAAACATACATGCTTACTTATGATCTTGTAAAAGAAAATTTTGCAGGTTCATTTAGTCCTAAACTAATAAGAAATGGCTCTCAATTTGTAGGGTATGAAGGAATGGTTAATAGATATCCTGTAGTAAATACAGAGTCATATTCATCTTTAACAATATCATTTTTTATAGGCCCACATACTGCTACACAGGATGAAGTTATCTATATTGATAATGTTAGGCTTGTAGAGGTTTCTTCAGGAGCTTTAGCAGGTGGCTTTACACCTGATGTAGTTTCCTATAGTGATTACTATCCTTTCGGAATGCAGATGCCGA
>NZ_JRLV01000026.1 GCF_000769915.1 Flavobacterium beibuense F44-8 | reverse complement strand
TCACTGGTTCGAGTCCAGTTCCCGCTACTAGACAGGAGAAATGATTAAATTGATCATTTCTCCTTTTTTTATTCCTTTGTAACTCATTGTTAATCTGAAAGATACGATGGGCGATTGAGTTCATTCGAGCGGTTCGATAACTCTGTCCGTCAAACTCCATTTTTTCAGGGAATATCGAACCAATTATACTTCGTTTTGTTTCAATTCCTCCCTCAACGTAGAGTTTACCTATGTTTGTGAGACTTTCGAGTGCTTTGTCTACTAGCTTATTTATGTTAACTTGTTTTGTTAGGGTTTCCTCCTTATTGAGCTGTTCTTCCAGATTTTCTATCTGTTCACGGCATTCTTTTTTGATAAGGATATAATCTTCGTCATCGATGGTTTCCGATAATAATTTGTTCCTGGCAACGGATAATTTTGCATTCAATCTGTCAATCTCATTTGATATCTGTTTCTTTTTATCAACCGGTTTTTTAAGGAACTTTCGGTAGTTGTCCAGGAATATTTCCCTAAGGTATTTTCGTACCGGTTCTTTGATCTCCAACAACTGTAATCCTTCCTCGAAAATCTGGTTGGCGTTTTCCGCATTTTTACGGAAACCACAACTTGAATGGCAATGGTAGTAGTTGTAATATTTGGTTCGTCCCTTAGACGAACTTCCGGTCAGGTTACCACCGCATTTGGGACAGGTTATAAAGCCTCTTAAGGGGAATTTGTCATCGGTAAGTATGGTGATATGCGGGCGTGCCGATCTTTTGTTGCCATCCAGTATCAATTGCACTTGATCGAACAGCTCTTTTGAAATTAGCGGTTCATGTTGACCATCTACAAAATGTGCTTCTTCATCTTTAAATTTCTCAATGAATATTTTACCGTAATACAAAGGGTTTCGAATGATCATATGGAATGCGCTTCGGCTTATTTTTACCGGAGCAGCCTGCATCATTTTCAGTCGGATGGTATTGGCAGCCAGTACCCCTTTGGATAGTTCCTCGAATGCCCATCGTAAACAGCCAGCTTCGGGCTCTTTTAAGGCCACATATTTCCTTCCGTCTTCCTTACTTCTGTTGATATAACCAAAGGGAGCCCTTCCCATCATACGCCCTTCTTTTCTGGCCCTGCGCATTCCGTAATAGGTATTGAGTGCCCTGCGGTCATTTTCCACCTCAGGAGCTGCCAGATAGATAGCCAGCATCATTTTGTTTTCGGGTATGGACAGATCAAGTGGCTGTTCAACGGCCTGCGGTTCCACACCCAGTTTGGTCAGGATACTGATCATCTGGTATGCATCACCGGCATTACGGCTGAATCGGTCCCATTTGGTGAAGAGTAAGAGATTGGTTTTGCAGCGCCTTTTCTTAAGGCTGTCCAATAGCCTGATCCATTCGGGGCGTCTGAAGGTTTTTGCAGAATGGTCTTCGTAAACAATTTGCCCGATGGTAATCTTGTTGGTATTACAATAGCGTTTCAGCCTTTCTTCCTGGTCTCTTTGGGAATATCCTTTGTCGGCCTGTTCGTCGGTTGAAACACGGATGTACAAATCGGCTATCTTTTTCATGCTAATCTCTTTTAAATGAATACTGTTATATTTTGAAGGGATTGGCTAAGATAGTAAATAAACTACTCAGGGTCAAAGTATTACCGAAGTGTAATCATGGTCAGGTCATACAAAAATGCCATAATAAGCTCGGTTTCCTCACGGTCTACATCCATGCCTTCCCTGCGAAAAAAGGCCATAGCCTCTTCAACCGGAATTTTCTTTAGTTCAATTATCTTCATCTCCTTTTCCCTTATGTGTCTGCCTAAAATACCCCATGTCTCAGGGGCTGCCTGTGTATGTCATTTTATGGTAGGGTTTGTCCTGAAGTGACAGGGCGGGACAGTCTGTTATACCCACTTTTCTTTTTGTCGGAAATGCACCTGCCTTATACCTGTTTTACCGGGTATTGTAACCGTAAAGGTTATTATAAAATAAAGGGAAAACTTTTTCCAATACGAAACGGCTAAAAAGGCAGCTAAGGTATTATGGGCACCCCTTTCATGGTCCGGCCAAAAGACTATGGCATAACGGACTACTTCCCTGAAGGGCCCCTTCCATTATTCCGTTTCCTTTTGGCTTTAGCCCTGTGCCCATACCATTTAGCGGCTTTCTTTTTTTCCGTTTTTTCTTTTGGAAAAAAGTTATGCGAAGCAAGGCGAGCATATAGGAAGGGAAGCAAATCTGACAGTATTGTATAACATTAAAAAGGAACGATTATGAACATTATCGGACGACTGACAGGAGATGCACAGGTGCGTACCCTGTCCAATGAGAAACAGGTGGTTAACTTCTCTCTAGCCATCAATGATAACTACCGCAACAGTAAAGGGGAACGCGTGGAACAGACCACCTTTATGGACTGCTCCTACTGGATAAGCTCCAAGGTGGCGGACTTCCTGACCAAAGGGTCACTGGTGGAACTGACAGGCAGGGTGAGCGCAAGAGCGTGGCTGAATAAGGAAGGGGAAGCCCGCTCGGGGCTGAACTTCCACACCTCCCAAATCAAGCTGCACAGCGGAGGCAGGAAAGCGGAAACCTCCGCAGACACACCACAGCAGGATAAGCAGGGTAAACCCTCAGGGGAGGATAAGGATGATTTGCCTTTCTGACAAGCCAGCCAACAGATGTATAATTTAAAATCTTAAAATCATGGGACACAATCTTAATTATAACGAAGGGACTGGAAAATATTCATTTTTCAGTGTAAAGGAAAAAGCATGGCACAACTTAGGGCAGACCGTAGAAGAGTACCCGACAAGTGAGCAAGCCATACAATATGCAGGACTGGACTACGAGGTCATCAAAAGCCCGTTGTTTACCAAAGGGTCAGGCGTTATCGAAACCCAACATGGTACAGAAGCGGGAAGCAGTGAGCTGCAAGTACCCAACTATTTTGCCAATATCCGCAGTGATAATAATGCCGTTTTGGGTGTGGTTGGTAAGGATTACCATATAGTACAAAATCGTGAAGCCTTTAATTTTTTTGATGCTATCGTAGGAGGTAGCGAGGGCATCCTATATGAAACAGCAGGGGCTTTGGGAAAAGGGGAACGTATTTTCATTACCGCCAAACTGCCTGACTATATCCGTGTGGGCAACGGGGATGATGTTACCGAAAAATACATATTCCTGACCACCTCCCACGACGGAAGCGGAAGCATAACAGCAGCCTTTACCCCAATACGTGTTGTCTGTCAAAACACCCTGAATGCTGCCATGCGCAATAAAAGTAATGTGGTACGTATCAAACACACCTCAGGGGCAAAACAGCGTATCGAGGATGCCCATAAAATCATGGGGCTTGCCGATACCCTGAGCACACAACTTGAAGGTATTTTCAACGAGTGGGCAAAGGTAAGGGTAACTGACCGAGAGGTTAAAAAACTCATTCAACTGGCATTATGCCCCAATAAAGAAACCCTTGACTTACTGAAAAAAGGAGCAGAGGACGAGGTGTCTACCGTGTTTAAAAATACCGTTGAAGATGCCTTTGCCTATGCGATGATAAGCGATACCCAACAGATGGAGACCACAAAAGGGACTTTGTTTGGGATGTACAACGCCGTGACTGGCTACTATCAGAATGTGCGCAAGTATAAGGACGAGGAAGCCAAACTGCAATCTATTGTGATGGGCGGTACGGCACAGGGTAAAGCCCAAAAGGCATTTGACCTGTGCAGGGACTTTGCCCAATCGGGAGCAGACATATTCAAATTCAATTAACAGCAATCGGCAACCGCCTCAGGGCGGTTGTCCTTAAAACCACAAAATTATGAGAGCATTACAGGACATGAATAATGTGGATAAAGCCTACCTGCTTGCCCGATTGTTTCCCGATGAAAGGGAAGCCCTTATAGGGGTGGCATTGCAACAGGTTGAATTTTTCATACAACAGGAGCAGGCTGTCAGGGACATGTGGAAAGATACCCTGATAACGGCTGAGTTTTGGTACGACCTTGTCAGGAGTACACAGCGTATTATCCGAAATCAGGGTACGGGACTGTACAGAAGTGCAAGAGTATTCTCCGACCAGTTATTTGACGGGTACAATGCCATATTTATGATATACTGCCTTATAGGCTACACACAGGATGAAGTATGCCCCTATAAACTCAAACAGGCAATACACTTGCTTTTTGGGGAGTATCAGCTTTTTACTATTGCCATTTAAAATACAGGACTATGACAACAAATTTTTTCAATCAGATAGCACAGTTGGACATTACAGGAGATATACACCTTAGGGTGTCCAAAGGTACACAGAACAACCTTATCGTATCGGTAATGGTTCAGAATGAAGGGTGCGGGGATCAGGCAAAACACCTGATACCGCCCCTTACCCTACGGGGAACGGCTGCGGAACTGGATGAAGGCTTTTTTGGGCAGGTGACCACACCTCTGCAAAGCGTATCGGGACTGATGGTCAATATGGAGGTATATATGAAACAGCTTGAAACCGCCAAAGCACAATCGGCAATGGAAAAACAGAAAGCCGATAAAGTGAAAAAGGAAAAGGAAGCTAAAGAGAAAAAGTATTCCGAGGCTATGGCAAAAGCGGACGAACTGGAACAGGAAGGTAAGTACCGTGAGGCATGGATAAAAGTCCCTAACCCTTCGGACTATCCCGAAAAGACCGAAGCCATCCGCAAACGTAAATCGGAACTCTCTGCTAGGTTCGCACCCGACCTTTTCGGGGAGGACAGCCAAGAGGTGACCCCGAAACAGGAAGCAACAGACCCCGAAGGACTTTCCCCCGACTATCAGACCAAAGAGGTGGAGCATGAAATGGATTTCGGGGAAGAGGATAAAGATTAACCCTAAAACGTAAAATTATGTTATTAGCAACACATTTGGAACGGGTATTTATACTCAATGATAAAGGGCAGGAGGTGCAATTGACCGACCCCGAACCACGTTGGAGCGTGGAAGCCGTACTGAACTTTTATGCGGGTACTTATCCCATACTGACCACTGCAAAAGTGAGTGCACCTGTCATCAGGGATGACAGGGTGGAGTACCGATTTGAAAGCGTGATGGGAACTAAAGGTTAAACCAAAAATTAAAAATGATGAATCATGGACAACCACATACTGTCGGGCTGTATCAGCCCGCCCCAAGCGAAAAGGCAACAGCAGTTGCACGGGCAGTTGGGGGAGTTCGCCCAATGGATGCAACGCCCCAAAGACAGTGCAGAAATACAAAGGGACAAAAGACAGCCCCTGCCCGTAGCCATGCTGCCAATGGTTTTTTAAAATCCGTATTTCTGCCCAAACTGGAAAAGAACCAAACCTTACAGGATAGTAAGGAAACGGCAAAAACGGAAAGGGATTTTTATACCTCCCTTTCCCAACTTTCTGAGCATTACCATATCGCCCCAATGCCGACACAGCAGTACGGTTATCCCTATAACGTGGCACTGGCACTGTGGGAGGTAGGGGAGCAACTGAAACATCGTATCACTGATTTTGATAATCTCTGCCTGTTACAGGATAAGGGGAATACCTTCCTCTTATGTGAAGAGCGTTATAATACGGGGTCAACCCTGTATTATATCCCTGTTGCACCCTTATATCACATGCTGAGAGACCCCAAGCGTAAAGCCTCTGCCCACCTGCTGCTGTCGGTCTGTACTTATTTATATCACATAGCGGATATTCCCTATTACAGGCAGGGAAACAGTTACCTGTACTGGATGTATGAAATGATGACAGACTGGATAGAACAGGACGAGCAGTCCGAGGAAACGGCAGCCAATAGGCGTGAACTGGAACAGGCAGCCCTTATAGGGGACTGTATGGAAAAGAAAATGTATAATCCTGAAAACCTCAATGTATTTGAAAATCGGCTGAGGAATTTTAAACCCCGTGATGCCTTTGACAGGGATTGCTTAACCATAGCCCGTGAAGGTTTTGCCCTTTATCAAACCTGCCCAAACGAACGGGTTTACAGGAATATCCCCAAAGGGGACTATTACGGGGAAGGGTATGAGGATAACGAAGTCATTCTGATGGACAAATATGTGTCCTTTATTGCTGATACAAAAGGATGGCTTTATGAAAGGCTGTCGGACTTTGTGAATAATGAGTTTAACGAGTACGGAGAAATTGAAGAGCCTGCCATTTGCAAATCTTTTGACGGTAAACCTATAGCACAGGGCAACCTTGATTTTGAGAACCGCCTTTTTACCCTGATGGATAACCTGTGCGGATTGTTGTATAATTATGAACCTTAATGTTATGGACGATACAAAAGACATTACCCGTGATTTTGGTGTGCTGTACCATCCCGTGTCGGCTTTGGTTGTGTATCAGACCAAAGGCATGGATAAAGAGACCTATGTGGAGCATTTCGATATGGACAGAAACGGCAACCCCGTTAATGCCCATACTCTTACTGTCAGGGAAGCCAATCATCTGGTAAAGGCATTACAGGCCAAAGCGGAAAAGGGTCAGGCTTTTTTAAAGTCCAAAGGGATTTTACCTGCTACCATACTGCATATTGACCCCAGTGAAAAGGGTTCGGTTTTGTGGTATACCAAAGCACAGAGCAGACCGCTTTATTTTACCCAAAGTCTTGGGATTACTAACGGTAAGGCATCCGTTCCGCCCATGCTGTGGCACGCCACCAAAAACAGCCTGTCAGTCTATGCTCTTGCAACGGGCAGAAGACCCACGGAAAGTACACCCCTGTATCATGCCCCTTTTTTTAATGTTTATAAAAATGGTAATGTATGTATGGGAACGGTTACTATTGATATTAAAAATGTGGCTTCCGTACAGGATTTTACAAGGGCTTGGGAAACCTATTTTTTCAAGAGTTATTTTAGCCACCTCATGGGGAACCACAATCCCGTAAAAGGGAACTGTGTCAGCCTTTGGAAAAAGCTGATAGGGACAAATGAACCCTTTCCAAAAGGGATGCTGAAAAAGAATAACCGAACACTTAAAAACTTATTGTAATGCATACCGAGAAACCAAAAATACATTTTACCGATAACGACCTGATTAGCCCGACCAACCCCATAACGGTAAACCTGATAGGGGCAGGGGGTACAGGTTCAAAAGTACTGACCGCCCTTATGGAAATGAACCATAGCCTGATGGCGTTGGGGCATGCGGGCTTATCGGTTTGCCTGTGGGATGATGACAGGATAACTGCTGCTAATATCGGCAGGCAACGTTTTGCAGAAAGTGAAAAGGGACTATACAAATCCGTTGCCCTGATAAATCGTGTGAACCGTTTTTCGGGGACAAACTGGAAAGCGCAAACTCTAAAGTTTGAAAAGGACAGCTTGACAAGATACGCCGAGGAAATGCGAGCCGTCATTTATATTTCCTGCGTGGATAGTGTGCAATCCCGTTTTGAGATTGCTGATATTTTAAGGGGCTTGCATAGCAATCAACGGTATTACAGAGACAGCCCCAAATACTGGCTTGATTTCGGCAACAGTCAGTATACCGGACAGGTCATATTATCAACCATTGGGGAAATCAGACAGCCTGATTCCAAAAAGTACCAAACGGTGGCAAACCTGCCGTTTATAACTGAGGAATACGGAGAACTGCTCAAACAGTCTGAAACATCGGATACTACTCCAAGCTGTTCACTGGCTGAGGCGCTTGAAAAACAGGACTTATTTATCAATGCCTCCCTGACCCAAATGGGCTGCTCACTGCTATGGGGACTGTTCCGTAATGGTATGACACCCTACAGGGGTTTCTTTTTGAATTTGAAGGATTTTAGAAGTCAGCCCGTTTTGGTGGACTGATAGCCCCCCCTGCGGGCGGCGAAAAGACAAACCCTCCCCGCTGGTCGGGACTGCCTTTTCGCTGGGGAAGCGGTGAAACCACATTGGAACATGTCATAGTGTTCCCTTGTCACTTCCATCACATATTACCAAAGAGGTTACGGCTTTATTTTCGGGATATGGTGATATATCCTTTCTTAATACGGTTTTAAATTGTATTTATTTTAATTTCCATTGACTATTGCTTTCTAAATAGATAATCTCCTTGGATTCGATAAAATTTATAGTTTTATCAGAATAGAAAACTAACTTTTCTTCTCTAAATTTTTTTAAGAATACTTTATTGAAGTCTTTAAGGAGTGAATGACTCCAATTTATAAATTCTTCCCTCTTTTTGAGATAATCGGTATCTTCATAATATCCTAACTTAACATATAGTCTTGCCCTTTGTAATGAAGTTTTATCGTAAGGATAAAATCCACCAATTGTAAATTCAATCAGGTTACTTTTGATTATATCATAGTATTTTGACTTACCACTGTCGTAGATAAATATTTCATTTAAGAATTCATCATTACTTATGTAAACTTGAAAAATTTCTTCTTCTGTTTCAGGGAGTTTAAAAACGGGATTTTTATTGTTAACTATATAATTGTTTACAAAGATTTTGCAATTATGCCTTTTTAAAAAATCATTTATGGCAGGGTAATCTTCCGGTACTATAAAAAAGTTTATCTGTTTGGAGTCCATGTGTTTATTGTTTAATTATAGAGAACGAATTAAGATCGAGAACTAGAGGTATCCATAATATCATCTAAAGCGCTTAATTCTAATGCTGTAGGTTGTCCTGTTAGTTGTTTGTTTTATCAGTTGCCTGTTTCAATATGTTCCGAACTACTTTTATAATCCCAAGTATCTTTTCTCTGTCGCATTGTCAAAAAATAACCAATGACAATATCTTAATTCCTTTTGCAAATCCACTTTTAAGTTGCTATTTAGACCTGACTGTTTTTATCCTGATTTATTAAATTTGTCAATGCCGTAGCTGCTACCAAACGTTCATCAGCAAGGTTTAATTGTTTTGATTTATCCAGTTTGCCCATATATTGTGGGCCGTCGGATTCAGGGTAACAAGCTTTCCATATTTCAATACCAACCTGTAAGGCAATATCACAAAATGTACGAGCCTGGTTTATCCAATCTTTAGGTCCAAGCCATATTCGGTGCTTGATTGGCGAATAATGTACGGATGCATTTCTTAACGCTTCAAACCTATCGAAGAATGAAAGAAATGGCTCTTTGCGCTGCTGATTGTCTGTTAGGTTAAGTACGATCTTTCCGTCTCTTCGAATTACGGTTTGCAAGACTTCAATTCGGTTTCTCAAATTCATATAGCCTCCATTTTTCTTTAGTCCTTTTAATTTCAAAACCTTATCTACAGACAAGCTTTTTTCATGGCGATAGAGGTAATCAAAACCTATGCTATTTACCAGACATTCTATAAATGAAAAAAACGTTAACACAGATTGACGGCTGTAATTTGCGACATCATATTTGATGTCAGTTATGTATCTGTGGATAGGAATATCCAAGTGCTCTCTATTTCTAAACTGGACTGATGCTTGTTCTAACAATTCGTAATTGGTTTCTGCTCTCTGTAATAGTACAAAAGCATCCTTTAATAGAAACTCTTCCTCGATGCCACCACCTCCTTTAAGAGGACCTATAGCAATTCGGTAATGGTATGGTGTGTCTGCATACCAATTCAACTTAGCTAAATCCATCAATTCGTTCAGAAAAGCAAAGGTTACACCAGTATTGATGATATCTTCACTTTTTTTCAGTGTGCGAAATTTATCGGCTATTTGTATTATAGACACTTTCGGCGGATAATCCTTCATCAGGGATTTCGTCTGCTTTTCAAGTAGTTCTTTTATTTTGGGAAGTTGCTGGTTTAATTCGAGTTTACTGCCTTCTTTTAAAAAAAACCTTGTGGTATCTGCATGGGAGAGCATCTTCCTATAATCAAAATTTGGTAGTATTGCCGACATCAGTTCAAGGTATTCTAAAAGAATCTCTATCTGTTTTATTTCTTTTTCTATTCTTTGATTCATTACTTTTTTTGAATTACACTATAGAGGCTTGATAATATTTTATTGATATGATGGATTATATAAAGGTCACCTAAAAATTACTATTTAGACGACCTCTCTAAAATTCACGTATTAATTTTTTTTCTTTTTAATAAAAGTTTCTTTAGTATCTACAGGTTCTATTTTAACATTTTTACAGTTTTCATCTTTTAAAACTTTCTCTATTATTTCTTTAAGCGTATCTGTAATATAATAGAGTTTATCATCAACGATTAATTTGTATATGTTTTCTTTTTTAAATCCTTCTGGTCGTATATATAAACTATTGTTTACATACATGTATAGTTTAAAGTCATAAATTCCTTGATGTATTTTTTCACAGTTTACAAGAGAATCATACCTGAATAATTCTTTCTGTTGTGCAAAAAGTATTGAACTTGATGTTAGAGCAATAGTAATAAGAAAATGTTTCATTTGAATTTTTGTTTTTTAACGTGGAGCCTAAATTCTTCTTTAGCTATTTTATCCAATTCCTGGCTAGTATAAAAAGAAAGGCAGTATTGGGTAATTCTCTTTTTACCTTTAAAATCCGGATACTCTTCAGGTTTGACTTTCAAAGAAAAAATTTTTCCTAAACTATCGATTTTTTTTAAGATTTCCGGGTCGGCTAAAGCATCATAACTGCCAAGAAGGTCTTCCTGTTCAATCAAAGAAAAAATATTTTTATTACTATAACTATTTTTAAGGCATGAACAATATGATTGAATCTTAAAGAAATGGATAAAGGTTTCCTCTTGATTATTTGCTAATTCCTGCTCAGAAATATTTTGCGATTTACAAGACATTATTAGAATACAGAACAAACTCCAAAATTTATACTTCATGATTTTTAATTTAATTAGCTTTAACAAAAATTAATCGATTACTTATGTAAGTACTAATAATATTTGTCAGTCCACTCCACCAAGTATTTTAAATATCGTTCATTATCTCTTTTTTCTATTATATAAATTTTTTTAAAAGCGTTAGATTTATTGGTTTCAGGCCACTCAGCTTCTACTTTATCTAAAAGTTTGTTTATATTAAAAAAATTAATCTTTTCTATATCCTTTCTGTCTATAATAGAGATATTATTTTTTTTATGATTAAAAACAAATTTTTCTTTGCATAAGGTAAAAATTACTCTATCATTAATTGTATCTTTCTTAAAGACATAATCAATATTTGAAGATTTCTCTCCATTTCGATACATACTAATTTCACATTGTCCAATGGAATCTTTCTTAAAATACAGATACGCTACCTCTTCTTGGCTTAAAGCTTTACTACAAATGAATACTAGTATAGCAATTAGTATTCTACTATTTTTTACTGACATGTTTCATTTGCATTATTGTTTTCATAATTGCTAATTTGATTTAATATTTGTTGCTCAACCACTTGCTTTAGGCTTTATATAATATAAAGATGAAGGAATGAAAAAAGCCCAGAACTACTGGGCTTTTTGTTATTGAACGGCATATTGCCAACTAACTTTATATAATTGTCCTTCATTTTCATTTGAAGGCTCATATATGTAAATATTCTTAAAGTACTTATCAAAACTGTATGGTGGATTACTAAATAAATATCCTCTTTCACCTGTACTTTTTTGAAGCTCTACATCTTTAGATTCCATTGAGTCTAAGAATCTTTTATTAAGCTCTTCTTTACTAATGAATTTATTTGTAAAATTCTTATACTTAACACCTTGTTTACTATTGTCCGAATTATCATAAACAAAACGACTCGCATCAATTTGAGGAGTTATTGTAAAGTAAATTTTATCTCCGACACTTGTTTTAAAATTCTTCGGTTGTTTTGAGTCAAAATAGATATATAAAGTGTCCCTTTGTTTACCTGATGGTTTTGATGCACTCACCACTTCTCTGTTAAGATTAGAATTACATGCTATTAAAAAAACAAATAATACTATAGCTTTTGTGTTAGATAACATTATTGACATGACGGATTGTTTGCTAAATAATTACTTTCTATGTTATTATAATTATCTCTTTGTTCTTGAGTTAAATTATTCCAAGATATAGTTCCTTTTAATCCAATCCATGCAATCGCTTCGTATACTTCTTCTGATTGAGAAGAATCATACTCTTTCATTGCTTGAATGATTATATCCATGAAATGGGCTGCCATCTGCTCATGCTGCCAACCGGGTAATCTCCTTTGATAATAATAATCATATATTCCAGGAAAATCATTTCTTAAGTTGTTTATATAATTAATTAGTTCTTCTTGAGTCATGCCTTCCTCAGGTTGTAAAGCACCCGTTTCTGCCGCTTCTAACATCCATCTGAATATAGTAGCATGGATTAGTTCATGCATAAAAGTTCCGGCGACTCTTAAAGGTGGGTCACTAAGATAATCTGTATTAAAAATAATCGTAATCATATTATTATTCAGAGGTGCAGTAGTTATCGCATATGCAGGTCCATCATCTGTCATCAAATTAGGTTGGGCAGCCAGAATCAAATCAGCAGTTGAAAAATCTGAATCAAAAGCTTTTAAATAATTATCAAATGTTGGTGCGCCTCCTAAATTTTCATAAACATTATTTAGACAGGGATTATTTGCAAAAGAATCATCCTTGATAACAATAAAGTTAAAGTCAACCTCTCCTTCATCTTCCAAAGTATCAAGTAATAAATGGGCTATATCTAATACTTCCTCGTTGACAGGCGAATTATCTTTTAAGTACTCCAAAAGTTTTATTGCATCTTCGGTACCATTATCCATAGCAAATTGAACTATCTCTAAGGCTAAGTCTATAGTTTCAGGTCCATTAATTAAATTTCCCTCTGCTAAATAATCTTTAACTGCATCTTTAAGGCTTGGTTTACTATTTAAATAAAGTTTTTCTGCTTCTGTAAAATTGTTATTTATAATACCTTCAATCAAGTCAACAAAAGGAGCCACAACGGTTGGCACACTAGGACCACCCCCAACACCTGCAGGAGGATAATAACTTCCTACCGGACCAGAGCTTCCATTATTCCCTCCTGGTAATGAAGGTGGAATGTAAATATAATTAAAATAAGGTGCCCCTGAGCCTCCTGAACCGTTACCTCCATTGTTAGGATCTGATAAAGTTAGTGCCAAGTTAGCCACTTCTTCAGGGCAGTCAGTTGGAATCTCACCATTACGATCATAAATAAAACATCTTCCATCATATCTTAACCAAATACCATAATCGTGTATATAAATTGCATATGTATCGTCTGGATCATTTAAAAGCTTAACTCTAAACTTTTTAGGCAAATCATCGACTTTTTGATCATTACTAAGTTTTGTTAAATCATTCTCATCTAAATCATATTCAAATATCCAAGATGTTGTTTCACCATATGCATTTTCCCAAATAACCAAATTTTCATAATAGGTTCTGGGTTGAGATCTGGTTATAGGAAAAATAAAAGTCTTATATTCCGTAATTCCATCTTTATATTCATAAAGTCTTATAATATCGGTATCAAAAGTAAAATCTTCGCCATCAAATCCTTTTTCAGTTGATTTTAGAATTGAATTAGCATTTGATTTTTTGAGATTTAAAAAAACCTCATATGCCGTTGGAAAGTTTTGAAATTCCTCAAAGGTCACTTCTCTGAAGGGTTTTCCATTCTTTAATGAAAAGTCAGAGCTCTGGGAGTTTTTACTTGTATTAAAGTCATCATTTTGACAACTTACTACTGTTAAAGCGAATATTGTCACTAAGACAATAATCTTTTGGAAGGTGTGTTTCATGATAAAATAATTGATTAAAATTAATAGTAAGATTTGGTTTATATTGTTTAATCGGAAAAAGCTGAATTTTAGTTTGTTAAATTTTGATTTTGTGGAAAAATTAACATTTTTAACTGTTGTAAATTAATTATGGTAACTATATACCACTTTACACTTAATAGATAAAACAAGAGAGGTCTTACATATAGAAACCTAGTAGAACGTAGAGTCTTTACAGGGAACTTCCTCTGTAAAGCATTCAATTAAGGAAGGCATCGAATGAACGCAATATTAGGGTTATATTTATCAACCTCTCTTTTACCTTTGTTAGAATAGATAATTATATAATAGATACAGCACTACCACTATTACTCCTAAAATTACTAAAAAGAATCCTATTGCAATAATATACACAGCTGTATTTCCTATAAGATTTCCTAACCTATCTACTCTAGCGCTTAATAAAGTGTAGACATTGGGGCGTTTTTCAACTAGATGCTTTTTTATTTTCTGAAATAAATAATCTAAACCACTTAAAACAGCACAAGCTGCTATAATAACTATCAGTAATTCCAAATAATCATTCATATTGCGGTAATTTACGGTTACATATAAAGTAAAAGGCGTGACGTATACCACGCAACCGAAGGTTTACCACAACCTGTAGAGCAATGATATAGCCACGCCAGTATCGGCGTACTACATTCAAATTTGCTCTACTTATAAAGGTGGTAATTCTCAGTTGCAAAAATGTATGGTACGTAATGTCTTATAGTAAAAGGTAGGCACTTGCCATTCTTCGTAGGCTGTATAGATACACTCTTATACAGCGAGCCACGCTTAGAGGTACGGCTCAGTCCGCGCAGGTGCTTCTACCTTTTAAACAAAAGTAATTTAATTTCTAAGTATTTGCAAAAATTTTTAACTAGAAGATTGTTACACTAAAATAATATTAGTATCTTTACTTATACAAATTAATCTTGATATGTTTAGTACTAATATTAAATCGGTTCTGGATTTAATTACTACTTTCTCTACAGAGGATAAGTGTATGGAATATCTGGAACTAATAAGATGGGGTAATAATCCTATCAGCCCTTTTGATGCTACGTCTACAGTATATAAATGTAAGGGCTATAAGTATAAGTGTAAGAACACTGGGAAATACTTTAATGTTAAAACAGGCACAATGTATGATAATACTAAAATGCCTTTACAGAAATGGTTTTTAGCTGTATGGCTGGTTACAGCTCATAAGAAAGGTATATCATCTATGCAACTAGGTAGAGACTTAGATATTACGCAGAAGTCTGCTTGGTTTATGCTCCAGAGAATAAGAGCTTGTTTTGGTATAGAGAATGATAGTGAACTTGATGGAGTTGTAGAGGTAGATGAAACTTTTGTAGGTGGAAAAAATAAAAAAAGACATCATGATAAAAAAGTACCTTTGTCTCAAGGTAGGAGTTTTAAAGATAAAGTACCTGTCTTAGGAATGCTACAACGAGGAGGCAAGTTAGTATGTGCAGTAGTTAATAATACTCAGAAACAATCTATACAACCACTTATAAGGCACTATGTTAAGGAAGGTGCTAAGTTAATAAGTGATGAGTGGAGAGGGTATAATGGACTAGGTAACAGGTACAGGCATAAAATAGTTAATCACGGTAAGAAGGAATATGTAAATAAATTTGATTCTGGTATACATTCTAACTCTATCGAGGGATTTTGGGGAATACTAAAAAGGGGACTTATAGGGATATATAATAAAGTCTCTAAAAAACATTTACAATTATATGTAGATGAATTTGTTTACCGATTTAATATGAGACTTTTACCAGATTCAGATAAATTTAATTGGTTATTAGTAAACTCTGGAGTACGTACTAAATATAAAGAACTTATACAGTAATGGAAAGTTATACTAAAGAACAGCTAATCGAAAAAGGATTAGATTATACAGTTATTAAGGGAGAAACATATTTTCCATTAGCAGATATTTTTAAAGAATTTCCTGAGGCAATATTAAAGACTAATACGTCTGCTTTAGCTAGGGATTTTAAAAAGGAATTTAAGCTATCAATACGAGCAGATGACTTTTATGTTATGTCAGATTTTGATAAGAAAATATTGAAAACTTTAAATTTTAACCCTAAGAATAAATAGGATTAAAATTAACAAATATTTAACCCTCCTAATTAGGAGGGAATTTTTTAACTAAGCCAGTGTAAACTGGTATATAATTACCCTAGTTTTTATTCCTTCTATAATGGAGTTGAGCTAATCCCTTTTCAAATGTTTTTGCTTTTATAAATTCAAGTGTTTGTTCGGGTCTTCCATCTTTAAAAAGTCTTGTGCCGGATCCTAATAAAATGGGTATAACAGAAATTATAAGATCGTCTATTAAGTCGTATTTCAATAATTCATTGATTACTTCTGAACCACCGTCACAGTAAATGTTTTTACCATCTTCCAATTTTAAACGATTAATCAGATCGGGTAGATTCCCTTGATAGAACGTTGTTCTGCCTAACTTAGGTCTTTCAGTTCTTGTTATTACATAAACATCCCGTTCTCCATTATCATAATGAGAATCTCCTATTTCTTTAACAACATAGTCGTAAGTTTTTCTTCCGATAATTATAGTATCAATTTTTGAAGTGAATTCACGATAGCCATAATCTTCCCCTTCTTTTTCAACAAGTTTGAGAAAACTTAGATCATCGTTTGGTTTAGCAATGTAGCCATCTAAACTCATTGCTATAAAAAGTGATGTTTTACGCATTTGATTTTATATTTTAATGATTTTCAAAATTACTATAGCGTAGTTGTCTTCACTTTGTAAAAATACGACAATTTAAAGTTCTGATGGTGTGAGACCCGTATTTCGCTTAATTTCATTAGTGAGATGCGAATGGTCATAATAACCGCATTCAAATGCGATATCTAATAAACTTTTATTTTTATTTGGAGTTTTGATTAAGTTTAAAGCATTTTGAAAGCGAATAATGTTTGAATATTCTTTTGGAGAGAGCCCTATAAATTTTTTAAAATTTCGTTGCAATTGCCTTACTGTTGTATAATGTTGTTTTGATAATACGTCAATACTGATTTGACCTTTTGATAAGTGTATGTCTCGGATAACGGATTGTAGTGGAATGGTTTTGTTTTTTATTCTTTGTGAATAGAAAGTATCAAAATAAGTGAAGGGATTGTTTAATGTCTTGTCGATATTGAAGGA
Source organism: Flavobacterium beibuense F44-8 (assembly GCF_000769915.1). Lineage (GTDB taxonomy): Bacteria > Bacteroidota > Bacteroidia > Flavobacteriales > Flavobacteriaceae > Flavobacterium > Flavobacterium beibuense. The sequence continues at coordinate 33,763 of NZ_JRLV01000026.1, read as the reverse complement.
ATTGATTTTTTCGAATTCGACAGTAGTGTTACTTAGTTCATTCTGCGAGGCGTAGTTATAAAAATTTACAAAAGTAGCCGGTTTTAGGCATACGCCTATTAAATGTGTATCAGTATCTATGTAGCTATCTTTAAATGATGTCATTGCACCAACGATGTAAGTTTTTCCAAACTCCATTGAAACAAATCCATTATCAGTTAGGCATGTATCACCTAAGTTCATGATTATTCCTGTACAGCCATCTGGAAAAACCCTTTCCCATTGTTTTCCCTGTTCCTTTCCTTTTAATTCCCAATAAAAATGAATAAAGGGTGTTAATTCTTTACAGGGATTTACTTTATAGTAATTCATTGGTTTGTACTATTATGCTTTTCAATTCTGAAAGCAATTCACAATAACTATAGTTTATTTATAGCGATAATTTTATTCATATTAATTTATCTGAAAGTTATTACTTTTAGCTATTATATAGATTAAGTTCCTTTGTTGCTTTTAAAAAGTTATCATTTTTCATGAAAAGAACCAAAAAAAATAATTTTCATGGTTCGTAATCGTTTTTCATGTGTAAAAAGCGATTACACTGAACCACTTGGGGTGGATTATGGTGAGCATAGAAAAGCAACAATAATTACCAATAGATCAAATAACTAAAACAACTCACGAAAGGTCAAAGTAAGAGCTGTAGATACCTAAAAATAGAAACATTTAGACTTCACACGTAGGATTGAAATTTCAATGTAATATAATTTGTTTTTAATTTTAATTAACATTATTGCGGTAGTTATTTGTTATATTTGCATATAATTATCATTATGGTATCACTTATTACATCATCAAAGGCCCAAAAGAAAATAGCTGAAAATATGAGAGATTTACGTCTTGAAAAAGGTTTTACTCAAGAGGGGTTGTCTAAACGTTCAGGTGTTAGTTTGTCTTCATTGCGTAAGTTTGAGCAAAAAGGTGCTATTTCACTTGAATCTTTTTTTAAGTTGGCTATGGTGTTGGGAAATTTAGAAAGGTTTATAGAGGCAACTAAACCTTCAGGGAATAATTTTTCATCCATAGATGATGTATTGAATAACAAAGAAAACAAAAAGCCCGAAAGAGGGTGGCGCAAATGAAAAAGCACACTTCAATAAATGAATTAAAAGTAGGGCTGGATTTTAATAAGGATATCATTCCCGTGGGACGTTTGGCATTTAGAGATTATCGAATATATTTCGAGTATGATCAGGATTTCATAAGTCGTGGTTTGGAAATATCCCCTTTAAAACTACCCTTGGGGTCGGGTTTGCAGGTTTTTGATTACCATCCTTTTGAGGGTTTGCCAGGTGTTTTTAATGACAGCCTTCCAGATGGCTGGGGTCGATTACTTTTTGATAGATACTTTAGAAGTCAAAATTTATTACCGGAAGATTTTACACCTCTGGACCGTTTGGCTCATGTCGGTACGTCCGGGCTTGGTGCATTGGTATATGAACCCGATCATAGTGATGTTAATGCACAAGAAGAAGAGGTTAATCTGGATTTATTGTCTCAACAAACGCAAGAAATATTAGATGGAGATGCGGACGAAGTTTTACAGGAGCTTATCAATCTGAATGGGTCGTCTGCAGGAGCACGTCCCAAAGCGCTTATTGGTTTAAATAGCACTAAGGATCGTATCATTTCAGGAAAACATAATCTTCCAGGAAATTATGAACATTGGATGGTGAAATTCGCAAACAGTACAGATGGTGTTGATGCGGGGGCTATTGAGTATGTCTATGCGCTTATGGCTAAAGAGGCTGGAGTTGAAATGATGCCTGTCAATTTGTTTGAAGCCTCAAAAGGTGCAGGATATTTTGCAACACAACGTTTTGATCGGGTAGGTAATCAAAGGTTTCATATGCATACGGCCAGTGGACTTTTACATTCAGATTTTAGAATCCCGTCATTGGATTATGAAGATTTAATAACTCTGACAGGTGTTTTAACCAAAGATATACGTGAAGTTGAAAAAATGTATCGCCTTGCCGTATTCAATGTGCTTTCACACAATCGTGATGATCACAGTAAGAATTTCTCATTTCTTATGGATGCTGAAGGCGGATGGAAACTTTCTCCCGCTTACGATTTAACATTTTCTTCCGGTCCGAGAGGCCAGCAAAGTACTATGGTTATGGGAGAGGGGCAATCTCCTACTGTAGAGCATCTAATGAAATTGGGCAAAGAAGCTAATTTAAAGCGCGATAAAATTGACAATGTTATCCATCAGACTAAACACGCGCTCAATCAGTGGGAAGTTTTAGCGGCAAATCATGGTGTAACCAAAGCCAATATCAAACTGATAAAGTCCAGAATGTTGTAAATCAGAACGTGTTGGTTTTATATCTTTTATAATCCATATTTAGATTGAATGATTGTCTTTAAAAATTGGATATATTTTGTTTTGAACTTTCAAATAAGTTAAAATCCGTATTAAACAACTATGAAAAAAAAGATATTGATGCTATTTATTCCAATAATTTTCATATCAAATCTATTTTCACAGGTGAAAACAGATGTTGATTTAATTAAGGATAATACTTTCTATTTCAAAATCGAAGAAGGTAATTCGTTTGGGGAAGGGTTTGATATATTAAAAAAGGAAATATGCAATTCTCAATTTGTTATTTTAGGAGAAGAGCACTTTTCAGCCAAAGTTTCAGAGTTTACAAATTCAATCATTCCGGCATTATCTGAAAATGGATTTAAATATTTTGCTGCTGAAATTGGTTCTAACAGCGCGAACATAATTACAGAATTAATAAAAAATAATGAGAACTTGTATGACTTTAATACAAGGGTCAATAATTTGGTAGGGGAAATCCCTATTCCTTTTTTTGATGGTGAAGAAGATGAGGTTTTTCTAAAATCTTTTTTAAAAAATGATTTTGAAATTTGGGGATTAGACCAAGAATATTTGACATCTCAAGTTTTTCTTATTGATAGATTATATCAACTATCAAATAAGTCAGCAAAATTACAATCAGTATACCTAATAGCAAAAGAGTTTATAATATCAGAAACTAAAAAGGGTAGGAATGATAAAAAATATAAAGTTTTTACAACATTGTTGAATTCAGAAATAACTAATGGTTTTTTTGAAAAGTTGAACAAAGAAGACAAGGAAACGAGTAAAATAATCTCTGATTTAAAAAAGTCTTGGGAAATATATAGTTTAAGAGAAAAGAATGATTTATATGGAAGTATTCATGAAAGGTTAAAGGTAATGCAAGATAACTTTATAAGTAATTATAATAGGGCTTTGAAAACTGAAAAACAGCCAAAAGTTTTCATGAAAATAGGAGGTGTTCACGCATCTAAAGGAAGAAGTCATCATAATATTTATGACATTGGGAATTTTTTAATGGAACTTGCCAATTTTAATGATAGTAAATCAGTTCATATTTTAATATTTCCTTCTGCATATTTAAATAATGATGGGACAATTAGTGAAAATATAGAAAAGGAAGATGAACAGATTTTTAATCCTGTTGTGGATTTTGAAAGTAACAAATGGACATTAATTGATTTGAGAAGTATTGAAAAATCATCATGGAATTACAAAATTCAGAGTGAGTCTCTAAAAGATTATATGTATCGTTTTGATTATATAGTATTAACACCAGCAAGTAAACAAACAAAACTTAATTATAAAAAATAAGAGGCAGTGGGCTATACTTTGGTATTGATTTGTGTAAAACAATTTAAAAAAGGTAAAGAACAAATTCATGTTAACCTTAAAGAAATTTCCTTTTGAAAAAACAGTCGTAAGCTTTTAAAGGTTCTGTGAGAGGCTCGGGGTGAAATTCACCTTGTCTACTCGACACAATCACGTTGTATGCCATTAAAAAAAAGCTAGTCACACATTTTAGTACATTTGTTTTTTGCCAATGCTCGTTACCAACCCTAAAAAACCAAAAGAACTAAAATCTCCCTACGCTCGTAGGGCGATAATAATTCTAACGGTTTTTATATTGAAAAACGAGATAGTTGAAAATTAAAATATTATCTTGGACAGATAATTTTAGACGGACATGAACCGAATAAAGGAAGTACTCGAAGAGAAAGGGATTAAACAAACTTGGTTAGCCGAAAGACTCGGTAAAAGTTACAACATGGTTAACGGCTATGTTCAAAACAGGCAGCAACCAAGGCTTGAAATCCTGAATGAAATAGCAGACATTTTAAACGTTGACGTACGAGAATTGATAATATCGAATAAAGAAAAGTAAATATGCTTTCAAAAGAAATACAAAATAAAGTTCAAAACTTATGGGATCGTCTCTGGTCATCTGGATTTTCAAATCCTATAGCAGCCATTGAGCAAATTTCCTATTTGTTATTCATGAAACGATTGGAAAATTTTAATTTTTCCGTTGATGATAATTATAAATGGAGTAATTACAGCAAACTTAAAAATGACAAGGAATTAGTCGGTAGAGTCAAAAATGTCTTTCAGTTCATCAAAACTGAATTAAGTAAGGAGGATGAACCTTTTGCTAAAGCAATGTCTAACGCTTCATTTGACATAGATAATCCAAACTTGCTTAGGAATGCCATTGAATTTATCGATTCTATATACGAGGATATCGATAATGAAATAAAAAACAAGAATCAGCACTTTCATGATATACAAGGAGATGTTTATGAACATCTTTTAAAGCACACATCTGAGGCTGGAAAAAATGGTCAATTCCGAACCCCTCGGCATATCATTCATATGATGGCTGAATTACTTGATCCAGATTTGGATGGTAAAATTTTGGATTTAGCATCTGGTTCGGGAGGTTTTTTGGTTGGAGCTTATCAGTACCTAATCACTAAGTATTCTAAATCTGTTAAACCAGATGATGATGGCTTGATGAAAGGAACGGATGGAGCAAAATTAACCAAAAACCAAAGAAAGAAATTAGAAGAAGAGACTTTTTACGGTTTTGATATAGATAGAACGATGGTTCGCATTGGAGTTATGAACTTAATGATGCATGGCATCTCAAAGCCTCATATCGTTTACTTAGATTCTCTATCTACTGCTTATGAAAAATGGGAAGCCAAACGTCTATCCGTGACTTTAGATCTAAACGACAAAAAATCAATTGCTAACCCAGCTTTGCAAGGTCAGTTTAAATACATTTTGGCCAATCCTCCATTTACAGGAAAAATTAATAGTCCAGGAGTAAGCGAAAATTTGGATCGTATTTATCCTCCTGTATATGAAGACAAAGAAGAAACTAAACGCAAAAAGCAAACTGTTCAATCCGAGTTACTATTCTTAGAAAGGATGGTTTACATGTTAGAAGAAGAGGGACGAGCAGCTGTCATTGTTCCTGAGGGAGTTTTGTTCAGCTCAGGAAAAGCTCACCAAGCGGTGCGTGAAATTCTAATGACTGATTGTAATTTAGATGGTGTAATCTCTATGCCAAGTGGAGTATTTCAACCCTACACTGGGGTTAAAACATCTATCCTATTATTTACAAAACGTAAATGGAAAAATGGTTCTGACAAACCACAAAACACAGAGGTATGGTTCTATGGAATGGATTCAGATGGTTACACTTTAGATTCTAACAGAAAGAGATTGAAAGAATCTCCTTTGCCCAACGTAATAGACCATTGGAAAAGCAAAACGCAAGAAAATCAATCAGATAGAAAGTTGATTCATTTTAGTATTCCTTTTGAAGAAATAAAGGACAATGGGTTTGAGTTAAATTTCAACTTATACAAGGACTTTGTCTATGAACCACAAGAGTTTGAACCCTCAGAAAATATTTTAAGGAAGATTGCTGAACTAGAATTAGAAATTAATCAAGGGCTTGAAGAATTAAGAACATTTTAATGTTATGGAGTTTGTTGAATATACTTTAGATGAACTAGCGTTAGAGATTAAAACTGGTAAGACTCCACCAACCTCCAATCCAGAATATTTTGATGGAGACATTCAATGGCTTTCTCCGGCAGATTTGAGAGGGCAAAAGATCGTTGAAAATTCTGAAAGAAAAATTTCACAGCTAGCCATTGATGACAAGAAAGGCTTTTTATTTAAGCCTGAAACAATTCTTATATCAACGATTGGAGAGCATATTGGCAAATTATGTCTTGTAGAGCAACCTGTAGCTTCAAATCAGCAGTTGACTGGAGTACTGGTCAATAATAAATTAATCCTTCCTGAATTACTGTACTACTGGCTTAATTTAAACCGAAGAATTTTGGAGAACAAGGCTAATAGAGCTACGATTCCAATGTTAAACAATAAGCTTTTAAAACGGATGAAAGTTTTTTTTCCTAAAAACATTGAAGATCAATTAAAGATTGTGGGACGTCTGAATAAAATTCAAGAACTCATAGATAAGCGAGTCGAAACTAATCAGTTGCTTGATAAATACATTCGTTCAGTTTTCCTGGAGATGTTTGGGGATCCTATACTTAACAATAAAAATTTCCCTGTAAAGACACTGGAAAAGATAGTGGTTGGAAATATATCCTATGGTGTCGTAAAATCTGGGGATGAAGTTCTCAATGGCGTGCCTTTTGTAAGGCCAGTTGATTTAGGGGAAAAATGGTTATCTAAAAAAGGATTGAAGTCAATATCCGAAGAAATATCCGAGCAATATTCAAGGACAATTTTAAAAGGAAATGAGCTGTTAATTTCTGTTAGAGGAAGACTCAATGCAATTAGTTTGGTTTCAAGTGACTTTAAAAAATCAAATGTGGCAAGGGGAATTGTTCCCTTAACATTTTCAACAGATGAAGAAAGAGTATTCTATTATTATTTTTTAACTGATCCTAATTTTAAAACATATTACAACAACCTTGCTAAAGGAGTTGGATTAAGAGGGGTAAACATCTCCGATTTAAAGCAAATTCCTCTTTTTGATATGAATAAAAACAAAGGGCTACTACCGGAATTTTATGATTTATCAAATAGGGTTGATGTACATAAAAAAAGACTAATTGAATCTTCTGAATTATTGAATATCTTATTTCAAGCAACACTGCAAAATGCATTTAGTGAAGAGAGTCAAATAAACGAAGATGAAGTATTTGAATCCCTTTTAATGACGTTCACAAAAGAAGATTTGAAGCAAGGCAACCGATTAAAGTATTTGTTGAAATGGGTTAATTGCAAAAAGCCTCAATTTGACAAGTTTGAATCTTATGATCTTGCTTGGGACAGGTTAAGAGAATTGCTAGAAGATGGAAGCATTGAACAGGTATTGGATGAAAATGAAATAAAACTCAAAGTTGCAGAATGAAGCTTCTAAAATTACATATCAACTCAGATTATGGAAGTATTAAAGAAGGCTTCAAACTTCAATTCAGAGCACCATATGAAGAACAAATCTCTGATCAAATAGATTGGTCGGATTTTCACCCTTTTTGTTTTGCAGGGTTAAATGGAAGTGGTAAGTCAAATGTTTTAGAAGCTCTTGCTAATATTTTCTATCATATCGAGAGTTGTGCAAATGTTAATCAACCCGAAAACTTTCAAGACAATTTTAAACCTGAAATCTGCAAACCCAATGCCTTTGAACTGGATTACTATATCTGTCAGGATAAGGAATACAAAATTGAAAATTTAATCAAGGTTTGTATTAGCAAGAAAGAAAAAAGTAAAAAGGAAGATGGTCTTCCAGTAATGACTTATCAGCCCTTTCCTTTTGACAAAGAGCCTATACCCGTTTCAGTCGTTGTCGAAAAGTTTGCTTCCAAACCCGCACCCGCGAAACGCTACTTGCCAGATTTGGTAATAGGGTATTCTTCGGGCGAAAATGAAATTTTAAGCATTCCTTTTTTAAAAACTCGTCTTCTTCATTTTGACGAATACAGAGTTGCTTTAGAAAAGAAAGCAGAATATAAAGAGCCCGAAAGCAGCTTGCTATACGTGGATTATGAGATGAGTCAGGCTGTTCTCTTAGCTAATTTATTATTTCAGAAAAAAGAAGTACTAGAACCTTTGCACAAAGAATTAGGAATCGCAGATATTATTCGTTTCAGAATGAATCTCAACCTGCACGCCCATGGTAACAAAGAAATTCTTGAACAATACAAAGAGGTTATAGATGCTTTTAAACGGTGTGCAACAACATGTTACAAAGAGAAAAGCAAACTGACCTTAGATTTTTGGATTAACTCTGATAGTAAAGAAGCTTTCAAAGCCAATTTTTCAAACAACCCTTTTAAATTATTTCAGGCTTTTCAAATTCTTTATACTCTTAACTATCGAACTGTGAAATCTGAGATTAAATCAGATGTGTATCAGTCTAAAGGGTTTTACACTGATGGGAAAGTACCAAATCCAGAACCTCAAGAAAAAGTCTTTTATTTTCTAGATTACTATATCAAGAAAAAATATCCTGATTCAGAAGAGGTCATTCCATTACTCATGAAGAACCTGTCAGATGGAGAACAACAGTTTTTGCACACTTTGGGAATTTGTTTAATGTTGAAAGATAAGAGTGCTTTACTATTATTGGATGAGCCTGAAACACATTTTAACCCAGATTGGCGTTCAAAATTTATCCGAACCTTAAAGAGGAGTTTAGATCACTCACAAAGCAACAACCTAATGACCGATATTCTGATTACTTCTCATTCGCCTTTCATTATTTCAGATTGTTATCCTGATAAGGTAATTGCTTTTGAAAAGGGAAAACAACCCATAAATGCCCGGGATATGAACTTTAGAACTTATGGTACTTCTGTTGATATCATCATGGAAAACATATTCAAAAGACGAAACACTATTGGCGATCTTTCAAGAAAAGAAATAGAAGACATCCAGAAGGAAATTTCGAAAAGAAAGAAGTTATCTGCAAAAGAAGTTCAGGAATACAAAATGCGCACAAATCATCTGGGAGATTCTATGGAGAAGATTCTATTGTTCACACGACTAAATGAATTAGAAGATACTGATGCTTAAAGTTTATAAGCCCATACCGCACGATATCTACAAAGCTCATAACTTGATTGAGTATTTGGTTAATGAAGTATGGTGTAAGGCAGATAGCAAGCAATGTAAAAGCAAACTCAATGATGAACTAAAGGCCTTGTACGAAGATCAACTCTGGTTTCAAGAACAGGTTAAGGCCATTTACAAAGTTTGTAAATCACTTACAACTCAGGAAAAAGGGGATTTTAAAAAAGCGTTTGCTCATAATAATAAGATTAAAGAACTCTGTGATGGAACAATTACTCCAATAGCAATTAGCACTTTAAATAAAGATTTAGTTAAAGTGGTCAAACCATTCTTCAAAGAATTATACACAAGGTTTTTAGGTTGGAAAGTGATTCGAGATACATATGGAGAAAAGAAAACCTATTATGATGAATTGAACTTAAAAAATGGTTTCATTGATTGTCCTTGCTGTGGTTTCGGAGACCTAAAAACAATTTATTCAAAAGGACGATCAGCATTTGACCATTATCTTCCACAAAAACACTACCCCTTCTCTTCCACGAACTTTAACAATCTGGTTCCAATCTGTACAACTTGTAATTCAGACGAAAAAGGAGAAGTGGATGTGCTCAAGGAGGGCAAGCCTGTTTATTATCCCTTTGCTAAAACTCATCCAAGTATTGAAGTAACTGTTGATGTGGATAAAAAAGCCCTTAAAAAACTGATTGAACCAACGGATAGTCTAAAAAGCAAAATCACCAAATCGGAAATCAAAGTAGATTTTAACCTGAAAGATGATAAAACTGAATCGTGGGATAAAATATTTGACATCAAATCAAGATACTTTGAAAGAATTAGCAGTAATCGAATTGGTTGGTTTACTAAAGTTGAGAAGCACTACAGAAAATATAAAGAAAAGATTATAGATTACTCAGTCGAAAATGCCTTTGATGACGTAATAGAGGATGATTCTGATGATCAATTGGGCTTCTTGAAAGCACCCTATTTAGAGAGTTTAAAATCAAATCCTCATTTAGTGAAAGCGATTGGAGAGGTGGCTGGAAGCTCAAAAATTAATGCTTAGCCAATGCAAGTTCAAGTACATTGCAATCCTCTTTCCTGCGGTTGCAAAGAACTTTCTCGCCAACCCTAAAAACGAAATGAATAAAAAAAAAACGGCATACAAGGTATAAAATGCTTAGCCACCCTGCGGGATGGTTACGACATCTTATACAAACCGTCAGACTGTCTCAAAACCTAATGCTATTTCAATATTCTTTTATTATCTTGGAGTAAGGAATATCTTCAAGGCGATGATCGCCCCAACTTAGTTTATACACGACCTGTTTAGGTGATATGGTGCCGCTAAACAATACCGTTCGTTTAATAGACCAATTTGTTAATTCCCTAGATCTCGAGGTCATGGGTTTTGAGCCCTTATCCTCACAAGGTCGACAACCATATCATCCTGGTGATTTATTGAAACTTTATATTTATGGCTATATGAACCTCATGCGCTCTTCCCGCCAATTAGAAAAGGAATGTCAACGTAACCTTGAAGTCATTTGGTTATTAAAAAACTAAAGCCCGACCATAATACGATAGCCCGATTCAGAAAAACCAATTATAAAGCCATTAAAAGCGTATTCCGTTATAGTGTAGAAATAGCCAAAAACTTTAATCTGATAGGTGGTGAATTTATCGCTGGTGATTCTACCAAACTTAGGGCACAGAACAGTAAAAAGAACAACTATAATCGCAAAAAGTACAAAGACATTTAGATTATATAGACAAAAAACTAGAAGAACATAATCAAGCGCTTTCTAATAGTGATGTCGATCGCAAAGGCGACATCAAAGCCGAGATAGAGCACCGAAAAACACAGCGCAAAAAATACGAAAGGATAGCCCTAGAGTTGGATAAAAATACAACCTCTGAACCCCCCCCAAATCTCCACAGCGGATTCTGACAGCAGACACCAAATAGTAAAAGGCACCATCACAGAAGTAAGCTACACAGCGCAGACTACAGTGGATGCCAAACATAAATTGCTTATAGATTATAGAGTTACCAATGAAAATGATAAAAAGGCCATGGGCATGATGCTCAGACGGGCTAAGACTATATTACGAAGTAATCAATTTACCACTCTTTACGACAAAGGATACCACACAGGAAGTGAATTTTGTATATCTGATCAATTAGGTATTGCTACACTGGTGGCTATTCCTGAAATTGGTCGAACAAGCCAGGCTCCAAATCCTGATTATAATGCAGAAACTTTAGTTATGACCATATATCGGATAGCTATACATGTCCTCAGGAACATAATCTTATATCCAATCAAACCTGGTATAAAGCTAGAAATTATTGCTTCAAGCAATACAAAACCAAGGCTTGCAAGACCTGTTGTCAGGAATCAATGTACTACGTCTAAAATAAACGGAAAGGTTATTCAGAGAAGTGAATTTACCCAGAACATCCGGAATAATGCGCAACGGGTATACAAAAATCCGCTTTTATACAAAAAACGACAAGCTTTGGTAGAGCATCCTTTTTGAACTATAAAACGGCAATGGAGCTTTGACCATATCATGACCAAAAGGGGCATGCAGGCTGCTTCGGCTGATTTTGGATTAATAGCCATTGCTTATAATTTGAGAAGGTTGTTTAACTTAAAAATTCTTAATACCCTGCCTTTAATAAGCTTTAAAACCTGTGTTTTGGTCTTGAAAAAGGAAATATCTGCTTTGCAAGCCTTTTTTAAGCGTAGATTATTATTGTACGATTATTCTTTATCTGCCTTTACTTTTTAATCTATATTTAAACTTTAATTTGCAGTTTTGAGACAGATTGCCGTTAGCGGCAACATTAAAAAACGACTCCAATGACATCAGATGAATTAGCAATAAAATCAAGTATTCAAATCTATCAGGCAGACAAGAGTAAAATGAAGCCCGAAGGTTTCGGAACAGGTTGCATTGTAAAATATTTAGGACATACTCTTTTACTCTCGGTTTCACATGTGACAAATGAGGATGGGTTAACAACATTTCTTGAAACTAACCTTCAACCTGAAAAAAATACAACTCCATTAAAACCGATTGGCGGACTTGTTTGGTATGATGTTTTCAAAGTAACTGACGGAATGGACTTGACAGACTTTCAATATCTTATTGAGAATAAAGCAGAACCTATTGATGTGACATTTGCTAAACTGACCGAACAGTTTGAATTAAAACAGCCAGCAATGGACTTTAAGTATTTTCTAATAGAAGCAGGAGACAAGCTAATGTTAGACCTTGACTATGCTACTGTTCCAGACAAAAATAACACGTATAGTTTTTACGGTAAAATTAGACCTGAATATCAAGGCATCTATTTAAAAATGACTCCGACATTAAAAAACGGATTAAAGTTTCATAGGACAAATGGATATTTCCATATGTTTCTTGCCCCAGAAATCATTAAGGATAAAGACGACTATCGTGGTTGTAGTGGGGCTCCAATTCTTGACTCAGAAGGACGTATTGTTGCATTAGCCTGTCAGATTAGAGAAAATACAAAAATAATTTATGGATTTTCGATTCAGGAATGTATGAAACTAATTAAGTTGACAATTGATACAAACCAATTATGACAACAGAAAAATGCATCCGCTAACATTTTGTATAAGTAATGGCAGTCAAAGTGCTAAATATTAAAGTTTGTAGCCCGCTCAAACAACGTAGCGGTTTGACAGGGAAGTGCCACGCAATCTGCCACTACTCACACGAGTGCCGAGAGTAACGAACGGCTGAAAATCGTTACGCAACTGTTTATAAGATGGTGGATTCGACCCACCGGTGTTGTCCTCTAGGGGATAGCATCAAACCACCATAAGGTGCTTTGGTAAAGAGCCAAGGTATTGAGCGTTATGGAAACGACCAATCCAAGAGTTTGGTCAGGTATGGATAAAGGGGATGAATGCAAATGAACCTCTGATGAAGTGTCGAGAAAGTGCAACCTTCTGTCAAAAATGTTTGAAGTATGACAAGTATAATAAGTTTAGCGGACACCTGTTTACTGGCTAAGTGATTCCTAATTCTGTAATACTCTAATCTTCAAGATTTATTTTCATTAGGTGTTTTGTTGAATTTTTCTGTAAAATGGTCCAAACTTTTATTGTTTTCAACATAACCTAGACATAGATTTCATAAAAGCTGTGATGGAATATGTCTAATTCAAAAATTGCAAGGAACAGAGTGCCGTGAAATGTAATTATGTATATTTGAACTGATACGGTTTAAAAGCTACTATTCTATATAGATCAAAATTTGGATAAAATTATATTATATTTGGTTTATCCGGAACATGAAGCCGATAAACGATATATAATATAGGTATGGTATATAACCAGTAGGCAAACATATGACAGAAAACCTTGATGACATAATAGAATTTGAAAATGAAAATACTGAATTGGATTTTAAGGCAATTCAATATCAAAAAGTTAAGTTTCAAGATTTACTGAAAGATTTAATGTCTATGGCCAATGCTAAAACAGATGCTGATAAATATATAATAGTTGGTGTTAAGTTATTAGGAAATGGAAATAGAGATATTTTAGGTATCACAGAAGATTTTATTGACGAAGCCACCTACCAACAACTAGTCCACAATAATATTGAACCAGAATTAAACTTTTCTTACGTTTCTTATCAGTTTCAAAATAAAACTCTCGGAGTATTTAAAATCTTTGATTCCATTGACCGACCATATATGATGAAAAAGGATTTTGGTAAATTAAGAATTGGAGAGGCTTTTATTAGAAAAGGTTCGCATCAAACAAGATTAACAAGAAAGGACTTTGATTTTTACACCGAAAAGAAAATAACTGAAAAGAAATTTAAAGGTAAAATTCATACCTATTTTGATGAAATAAATCAAAAGTCAATTGCGCTCAAAGTATTAAGTAACGGAGATTATCCATCAGGTAAAGCAGCAGAAAAAATCAAAAAAATACTTTTAGAAAAAAAAGAGAAATTAAAAAAAAACGAAGGAATGTTTGTGCCATTTTTTGACCAAGACATTCCAATGTTAGGTGGAACACCTTATGAAAATAGAAGCATTAAAACATTAGAAGGAAATTTAGAAAACGTAGCAGAAACTTATCGAAAAGATGATTTACATTATCTTTTCGAAGTTAAAGCCCATAAGTTTAACTTTACGATTTTAAATGATGATACCGAATATCTAGAAGACGCCTCGATTGAACTTAAAATTGAAAAGGAAGGATTATATATTGCCGACAAAATTTATTCTAAACCAGATAATTCAAATAGCATTATATCTTTAAAATATGAACTAAATCCGCCATCTTGGGAAAGTATGAATTATCCAGAAGTTATGGAAAATGAAACGGAATATCTAATACTAGAAAACCTAGGAAATTTAAAACATCAAATAAGTGGGAATGCACTAAAAGTAGATTTAAGAATTGCAATAAATCCAAAATTAAACAAAACTGAAAAAATAGTAAAAATTAAAATATTTGGAAAAAACCTGAGCAAGCCTATTGAAGACCAATTAATAATCCAAGTCACTGAATAAAATGCGATTTGCAAGCCGTTATATAATTTATTGCTAGTTCTTGCCTAATTACGAAAATCCTCGTGGATTTTCTATTCGGTTTGTATTTGCTAAATTAGGTGTTTAAAACACGCAACAAACCATATACAAACACATTAGCACCAATTACGACCAACCAACATAATGAAAGTAATAATCATAATAGGAATTGTTTTAGTAGTGATTTACTACATTGGAAAAAACAAACAAAAGAACCAACCAGAAAAAAAGAATCTTTCAAAGAAAAAACCTTCATTTCAATCAAATTCTTACTTTCAATCAAAATTATCGGAAATAAAATTTCCTGACAGAATAAATGCAATTGATTGGCACAATCAAAAAATCCAACAAGGATTAAGAACTGGAGATATAGAATTAGCTAATCTATCATATGCAAAATTATATGAAAGTATTAGACAACAAAATGTAAATGACAACGGAGAATTTGATGATATTTTACAAACGGTTGGAAAAGAATATAAAGGATTTAGAGAATACTACCAAGTCGAATATCCTGAACAATTTTTGCCACCAGAAGAACGTAAAAAGAAAAAAGAAAAAGAATTCGAAAAAATCAAAGACCTTCCTGTTTATTTAGAAACAGGAAATTACATAGAACTTCCAAAACAAATATTAAAATATGTGGACATAGTAAAACCAATCTCGGAATGGTACGAAATTGGACTTAAACCAAAAAAAGAAAAATATGGTAGATGGAAAGCCATCAAAAGAAGTGAACGTTATTTCGGATTTTATGATGCCAAACTTGATAAACCAAGTCACAAAATATCTCTCGAAACAGGAAAAAGGATTACACAAAAACCATATTTCATAAAAGCGTTAAATGAGCAAGGAATTCCTCTAACTGATTTTGTCGCTTATGGGAAAGATTTAGAGCATTTTGTAAGAGCAGTTGACTTCTTCGATAATCAAAAATTTGAGAATGCACAAAAAGAAATTGATAAAGCATTAGAATTAAAGAGAAAAGAAGATTACGAAGAACTGAAAGTCGATATTGAAATTAAATTAAATAACGAACAAGTCGTTGATAAAGAATTTAAAAAGTACGAATTCGACATCGATTCTGCAATTCATATTGGAAAATTTAATGATTGGCTCAAAGTCTTAATAAACAATCACAAATACGACAAGGTTATTGATTTTATCAACCAAGCTAACAAAACATTAGAAAAATTATTAAGTGGAGAAATCGAGCCCAAAATTTATGGCAAACAATCATCCGACTATTATCAATACAAAAAAGAACAGTTTAATAGAAATCTAATTTACATATTTGACTTTAAGAGTTCCGAATTAGAGAAATCAGAAAACTCTATCAAACTACTTGAACTTTTTTTAAGTTTATACAATAAAGAAGATTTTAGACCAATAGAGAAAATTGCTGACCAATTTAGTGCGTGGAATTTAAACGAACGAGCAATTGAACTTTACCGAGAATGTTTAAATATGATTGGTAACGAGAACAAACCGAGAATAATATCACGAATTGAAAAGAAAATTCAAAATAATAAATAACTGGAGCTAATCGAGTAGACGGGTGACGACATAGTAGTCGCCACTGCGTCTCTCACACCACCTTTAGATTTGTGCATTGAATAATTAATAACTTTAATAAACATTACTGTTATAATAAAAAACAACCAAAAAGAGCAAAGTGATAGTGAAAATGAAAAAGAGGAAATTAAGAAAGATACTGATAAGTATCGAGGTCGTAGAAAAGAATACGAAAAACTAAATGCACAGTTGAAGGCTTCTGGTTAACCGCAAATTTCTACCTCCGATCCCGATAGCAAACATTTGATTGTGCGTAACAATATTCCGTTCGACTACTTAGTTACCAATAAAAACGACTCCAAGGCTGTGGGATAGATGTTACAAAGAGCTAAACCATTCTAGGAACAAATACCTTTACGGCACTCTATGACAAAGGATATTATATAAGGAGTGAATTTAAAATAGCTGGGCTTGTAACAAAAAACTAGACAAATAGTTGAAATAGAAAATAAAGATTTTCAATATTAGCCTCAAAGCATTAAACTTCTTATTTTAAGTCATTTTTTTTCCAAATAATTTTGAGCCTTGTATCCAAGTTAAACGCTCTAAATCTTCAATAAATAAGTTCGAATCATGTTCGCAGCAGGCTACTAAGCAAAAGGCTTCACATATGTGAAGCCTTTTTTTATTTCCAATGGGTACACAATTCGGTTCCCTTTCTTTTCTATATACTTTATATTCATTTTAAGCTATTTTGAGGCAATTTCTATTTAATATTATTAGAAATTATAGAATTCGGTCGGACGCAGTCAAATCTGCCGTAATTGAGACTATGTTTTGCCAGTAGTATTTTTTGCTAAATATGTTTTATCTAATTCTTTAGCTATTTCGATTGCTTCTTCTACAACCTCTTTTGGATAATTATTTATTTCAAGTATTCTAATTGCATT
This sequence comes from Flavobacterium beibuense F44-8, assembly GCF_000769915.1. Taxonomy (GTDB): domain Bacteria; phylum Bacteroidota; class Bacteroidia; order Flavobacteriales; family Flavobacteriaceae; genus Flavobacterium; species Flavobacterium beibuense. Next base: position 16,765 of record NZ_JRLV01000026.1, on the reverse strand, counting down.
TCTTTTTTTTAGTTTACCTTCTTTCAGTTTGTAATCAAAACCTATGTTGTTATCATTTACTGTTTCACTAAAATGATATAATTCGTATTCATCTGATAGCATATCGGTTAATTCTATATCGTGGGTTGAAACCAATATTTTATTGTTATACTTTGTTAAAGCGGATAAAATTGATTTTGCAGAAGAAATGCGCTCTACTGTGTTCGTTCCTTTAAATATTTCATCTAGTAGAAATAAGTTTTTATTCCCATTTTGACTTTCTTTCAGCATTTCCTTAATGGTTAAAACTTCTTCAAAATAGTAACTTTTGTCATTCATCAAATCATCACTTATTCGGATAGCCGAAAACACTTTCAATAAAGGAAAAGTCATTGATTTAGCGAAACAGGTATTAATTGTAATTCCAGTTATTACATTTAGTCCAATTGCACGAATAAAAGAAGTTTTTCCAGACATATTTGAACCTGTAAGAAGAATAGATTTTTCACCTATTTCAATACTATTAGTTGTACAATTAAAAATTAAGGGATGGCTTATATCTTTAGCAATGATTTTATTTCCATCATTAATAATTGGTAAACAAAATGTTTCAAGTCCTTTTCTTAAAGATGCTATGGAAATTAGCATATCTATATGTCCAACAAACTCAAAAACGTTTTCTATGTCGCCTCTTTTTGTGTTTAGTTTTTTTAAAACACCAAATAATAATAATGGCTCAAGCAGAAACATTGTTTTAAAAATCTCAAATACAAACCAGGCTATGATTTCAAATTCTCCTTGAAGTTTGGCTTCAAGTGAAAAAAATGACATTCTGTTTTTAACTCCATTTATTAAATTAATAGACTTTGGTAAGTCAGGATTTAATTTTTTAAATAATGAGTTGGTAAATAAATGTGATGCAATAATATTAAGCTTTAAAAGCTGTGGAATTGAACCTACATATTGGACTAGATTATTTTTATTCCAATAATGAAGCACAAAATTTACACAAAAAACACCTAATAGAACAATAAAAAATATGGGGTTGAAAAAGCATAAAACCAGTGAGACTAAACTGGCAAATGACAATAGTTTTATTGCAATAAACCATTTTGGTGGATTAAGATGCTCATCTTGAAATAAAGTGGATATATAATGCGCATCTTTATGTTTTAGTTTTTCAAGTCTTTTTTGAACCGAAATTCTTAATTCAGTATTTTCCGATAATTCAGTTATTATTTCTTCGTTTAGCTTGGTTTGCTTTTCATTTACTTTTATTGTACGAAGATGATTGTATAGGTATTGTTGACCAACTTTTGAATGAGTTCTGTCAAGAAGCACAAACAAATCATCAAAATCCAAGTCGTTACAAGTTTTGTCCGATAATACTTGATATGCTTTTGAATTATCTTTATTTCTAAAGTATTTTTCAATGTAATCAAAGTCAAAAGAGTCATTTTTCAGATTTCCAAATGATTCTATTAATCTTTTGTTTAACTCTTTTTTTCGGTTGAATTTTATTTGAGAAAAAGTGTATTTTATTTGAAATATTATGTCTTTAATCATAAAACAATTAGTGTGGACTTTTTATTAAATGTTACAAAATATGTTCAGCTTATCATTCATTTAGTAAATCTTCATATACTGCTAATCTTGGCTCACTATAGGCAATGTTGTGACCATTCAAATACTTCTTCCTTATCTCTACCGGGTAATTTATATTCAATTGTTTTTGAGTCACAGTCCGTAGGTAAATAAAACTTTTCCTGAGGAAATGTATTTAAAGTCGTAAGAAGGAATAATATAACGGTAAGATGTTTTTTCATTATACGTTGGTTTGCGTTTTATGACCCTTAAGAGTATAGCTTTCTATTTATAAACCAGTTCACTTGTTTCCATGTAGTGTGTTAACGAGTAAATGAGTCTTTCTACTCTATACTCATAGTTTTTTATCCAGTTTTCATTATACTCTGAAGGGTTTTGAATAATATGTGTTAGTGATAAACTTATAGTCTCGTCATTTACAGAAAAGTTTTTGTGCTCATACTTTACAGTGTATTTACTGTCATAAAATTTAATTGTTAAAATATAGTTTGAGTTATATATTTTTTCATTTGGCTGATAGTTTGATACATCAATATCAAATGTTTTGTATAAACCTCCACTAATGGTGATAATTCTGTCAGATCTGTTTTCGTCTACCACAAGTTGTGGCATAACGTAATATTTATTTGTCCAGTCTAATGCATTTTCAAATAAATCTTTGGTATCCAGATTAGGGTCTTTCGACTTGAATTCAAATTCATTAGATTTTCCTTCAGTGTCAAAAGTGAAACATATCTGAGAATACGAATTAATTGTCAATAAAAATAGGGCTAGAATGGTAAGGTGCTTTTTCATTTATTTTAGAGTTTTCATTTCATCTAAAATATAAAATATATTTGATGACTTTATTAATGATATCTTTAAAGAGTGTTAGTGTAGCCTTTGAAAATATAAAATTGATATTTTATTTAAAATTTAATTAATTTTTAAATAAAATATCTATAATTAATTTTAATACAGTAGATTTAGTAAAGTTAATAATTAACTACAAAGTAAACTTTTTTAAATTGGGTGCAAAGGCAGGGGATTCCCTGCCTTTTTTATGGTTTTCCGTTTTCTAAATCTCTTTTTCCTGATTACTTTTAATACAGTTTAGCACTAACCAATTGTATTGGTTTATAACTTATTTGGTTGGAGAGGTAGGATGTGGGAATTTCCTACCTCTTTCATTTTTAGTCTAACCACTAACTTGATTCAGGAAAGGTGTACTTCAATCTATAGCATAATAACAGCTTAAAATAAAAAAGCCCCGCTGTAGCGGGGCTTTTTTATTTTAATAATAATCAGGGCAACCCTGACATTGTTTTTCCCAATTAAACTGATAAATCAGCGAGAGTTCATGTATCCCTCCGGTTCGTCCCATATTGTTAGTTAGTATGTCGTAAGAATATCCAACCTTAAAATGTTCGTATTTTAATCCGAAATAAGGATTAACAGAGGTCAACAGGTTGCTGTTACCATTATTTTTTGCTGGATTTGTAGCAGCTATGGCACCTACAAATACCCTTTCAAAAATGATTCCCATTCCCAAGTCAAACCTGTTATACTTTGCCTGCTGCATATAATTGGCTGTAAACAATAATTTGGAATTATATGGTAGGAATGTATTGGTAAAGTTAGAAAGCTTAAACTCGTAGCCCGCATTAAGCGAGAACAACATCTCCAAAGGTAAGTTGCCAGCCTGCATAAATGATATATTTGGTTTGTTAAGGTGCTTTAATGAGGCGCCAAACCAGCATTCCTCATTATTAAACAATACTCCGGCACCGATGTCAAAAAAGGTTATTTTTTCATTGAGTGCAAGTGGGTCTATACTGGTAGCATCAATTACACCGGTACCAAGGTTAAGCTGGTCTTCCAATACCAGGTTTTGAAAACCGTATGACTTTGTACCGAAGCCTACCTCAAGGGCAGGGTGGAAGTACCAATAGTCTGATATCTGCACCCTGTAAGCATAGGATGCATTAACCTGTGATAACTGATAGTTTGTGAACGACTCCCTCTGGCTTAAAAAGTTTACACCAAAACCACTGTTCATCTCTTCAGACCATGTGTTTAAAAAAGCATAATCGCTGTTTATTTTCAGTGAGGCATCCGGCCATTGCGTTCTGTGCATTACACCTATGGAAGTAGTTTCCATAAAGCCTGTAAAGCCCGGGTTTACTGTTTGGGGTACCATAAAATACTGGGTAAAAATAGGATCCTGAGCCCAACCTGTATTAAATGCTAATATTGTGATTATAATTATTACTATTCTTTTCATTTCTACTTAATTAATGCAAAAGGTCCTTCAAAATTTACAAACTGGCCGTAAAATGTTTCGGCATTGATACGGTAATAATAGTTTCCGTTTTCAGACGGTATATCCTGAATATAACCGTTCCAGCCCCTTATCACTTCGCCTTTTTCGCTATAAATAAGAGAACCCCAGGTGTCATAAACATTCAGTTCAATACTTTTGAAACCTTTGTACACTGCGCTAAATGTATCGTTAACACCATCGGCATTTGGTGTGAATGCATTAGGAATCATAACCTCATAACCTTTTGTCACTTTAATTATAATACTGTAAGTATCTGTACATCCATAAGGGTATACTACGGTAAGGGTAACGGTATATGTACCTTCTCTTACGTAGGTGTGGGTAGGGTCAATCTCGTCAGAGAAACTTCCGTCTCCAAAATCCCATGAAACTTCGGTATAATCTCCGGTCGACTCATTAGTGAAACTTACCGGGTCCATTATTGAATATATCTGATAAGTAGTATAAGCATATGATTCTGTCGTGAAGAAAGCCTCGCCCAGTTGTTGTGTGTCTACCTCAAATGTTTGTGTAGCGGTACACCCCATAGAGTCGGTTGCAGTAACTATTACGGTGCCGTTCTGGTCGGTGGTCATAAACTGGTCAAACTGTCCGCTAACATCTCCCGTAGTCCATGAGTACTGGAAAGGAGGAACACCGCCTTCGGCATGGGCTACATTAACCTGACTTACAAAATGAGTATCACAGTTAAAATTAATATCGTTTGATACGGTGAGTGTAATTGGATCAGGTCGTGTAATGGAGTAGGTAGCCGAATTAGAACAACCGTTAGCATCTGTTACCTCTACAAAGTAGTTGCCCGATGTAATATTCAATAAATCTTCTGCCGTAGTTCCGTTAGACCAGTTGTAGGTGTATGGAGGAGTACCTCCGGCCACTAACAGGTCAATTGCACCACTCATGGTATCATCACAATCGGTAGCATGTGTAATATTGGCATCCAGTATTAATGCGGCCGGTTCGACTATAGTAAACGTCCTGATGATTTCACAAGGTGTACTGTCTGTAATAGTAGCGGTATACGTACCCGGACCTAAATTGTTTCGTGTAGTACCTGCTGTAGAACCATCACTCCATGTAAGTGTTACCGGAGCAATACCTCCTATAAGGTTAAGTGCTATACTACCATCGCTAGCTCCGTGGCAGGATATGTTAGTAAACTCAGGGTTTACTGTAAATACAGGGGCTTCTTCAATAACTACCGAAATACTCTTAGTACAGTTGCTTTCGTCGGTTACGATAATGGTATACGTGCCGGCACCCAAATTATCCTGAAACGTACCTGTAGCAAGGTTACTCCACTCTGCAACATAAGGAGGATTACCTCCTGATATGGCTAATGAAATCGAAGCGTTATCTGCTCCATAACAGGTAATAGGGGTTGTTGTAGGTATGATTATTATTTCCGGTTGTTCGGTTATTGTAACTGTTATAGAAGCATTACAACCTGAATTATCGGTTACTGTTAACGTGTAAGCTCCCGCAGTTAAACCTGTAGGGTCTTCGTTGGCAGAAGTAAATCCGTTAGGACCTGTCCAGCTGTATTCATAATCTCCGGCAGGCAACGGTACACCTCCGGCTATAGTTACATCAATTCCTCCGGTAGCATCGCCAAAACAAATTACATTCATATGAGTTTCGGAGATCGTAATTTCTTCCGGTTCGGTTAGTGTGTAAGTGCTGCTAAGGGCTGTACAGTTATTGGTGTCGGTTAGTGTAAGTTCATACGTGCCTGCAACCAATCCGGTAAGATTTTGCTCGGTTGAGGTAAACCCGTTAGGCCCTGTCCATGCATAAATATAATCAGAAGTACCTCCTGTAGGAGATATGTTTATAAAACCGTTATTTCCGCCAAAACAGCTCACACCATAACCGTTATAGTTTGAAACTGTACCGGTATAAGTTATAGGTTGCGGTTCTGTGATGATATAGTTTTCCGTTAACGGACAAGCTCCTGTAGTATCATTAATAACTATGGTATACGTACCCGGTTGCAGGTTGGCAATATCCTGAGTGTCGGCAGTAAACCCGTTAGGACCGGTCCAACTATAGGTGTATCCCGGATAACCACCTTCAACAGTAAGGTCTATAGCAGCATCCTGATTACCAAAACAACTTATACTAAATCCGTTAAAATCGGTAATAACAGCTTGTGTAATTGTTACGCCCGATTCCGGCTGAGTGATAATAATATCCTCAAGTGTTTTAACAGTACCGTTAGCATCGGTAACCTGCACGGTATAGTTGCCCGCAGGTAAATTGTCAAAAACATAATTTTCAGCAAAAGTATCTTCAACCGTTTCAATTACAGTGCCGTCTTCAAGCATCAGTACATAATCAAAAGGAGCAATGGAAACCTGAGTAATCTCTATTTCGATAACACCCGTAGCGGCTCCAAAACAACTAACATCCACGTGGTTTGCATCGGCTTCACCAATAGTAAGCGGAAGCGGTGCATTGATTTGTATGGTAAGTTCTATATCGTTACATAAACCATCACTTATAACAACGGTATAGGTGCCTTCGCCTAAGTTTTCAATATTTTGGGTGTCAGCAGTAAATCCGTCAGGGCCGGTCCAGTTATAAGTGTAACTGCCCGAGCCTCCTGTAGGGGTAAGGTTAATCCAACCGTCTGTAGCTCCCGATGTGCTTATCTGGAATCCGTTATAGTCTGAAACATCAGATGATACACTAAATTCCGGACTAACCGTAACTACCACTTCAAAAGGTTCTCCTGTACAGTTTCCGTCAGGAGATACAGGGGTAACAGTATAGGTAGCTGTCTGGTTGGCTGCTGTAGGGTTAGTAAGTGTACCTGTAACCAATGATGCGCCGCTGCCGGATGTGCCTCCGGTAATACCACCTGTAACTACAGGAGCATCCCATTGGTATACTGTTCCTGCAGGAAGTATAGTCGCGTTGGCTACAGGGTCATAACTAAAGTCATTTCCGCTACAAACAAGTAGTTCACCATTTTCAATAGTTGCAGCAGGGTATAAGGTAACCGTAACCGTGAATGTTTCACCATTACAGTTATTAACAACAGGTGTAACCGTATAGGTAGCCGTTACCGTTGCATTGGTAGTATTGATTAATGTCTGGCTGATTTCCGGTTGCGGAGTAGTTTGTTCACTACCACCTGTAAAGCCAGTACCTGCCGGAGCTGTCCATGTGTACATAGTGTTTGCAGGAACATTGTTCCCGTTACCATCAGTTGGGGTAACAGTAAATGTTTGGTTGCTACAGGTTTCTGTATTAATGTCGTTAACCGATGGTAGAGCATATATTGATATTGCAGCAGTTTCTGATAAGATTACCGAACAGCCTTCTATTGGGAATGTAATTTCACAATAGTAGTATAAAGTTCCCGGGTTGGTGTCTGTAGGCTGATATGTTGCCGATGTTGCTCCTGCAATTGGAATGCCTGAGGTTGTATCGTTTACCGTATTGCTGTACCATTGGTAGATAGGTGTGCCTGTGCCATTGGTGTAGTCAACATTAAGTTCTGATATTGGTTGCCCGAAACAAAGATCTTCGGACTGTGGTTGCGTGCTAATAATCGGAGAAGGATTTACAATCACCTCTGTGGTATCACTTGTTACACTACAGCCCGATCCTTCTGCAGTAATAATACAATAGTAATAAACTGTGCCTACTGTATCGGCAGGAGGGGAGTAGGTGTTTGCTGTTGCTCCGGCTATTTCGGTACCTCCTGTATTACTGTTTGCTGTGTTGCTGTACCATTGGTACGAAAGTAATCCTACGCCGCCTGTAGCAGTTACAGTTACATCTTCTGCAAACGGACTCTGGCACAATGACTGGGTTACTAATGGTTGTTGTGTAACAACCGGATCAGGTACTACAATAACTTCGGCAACTTCACTGGTAAGGTTACCGCATCCGTTGTTTTCAAAATCAACAGTTACATAATAGTAATAAGTTCCTTCGGCTGTAAAAGCAGGAGGAGTATAAGTATCCTGAGTCGCTCCTGTAATTAATGTACCTCCGGAGTTTGAAGCTGTAGTATTACTGTACCATTGGTAATTTGTGTTACCTCCGTCACCATCATAAGCTACACTTAGGTAGGAAGCAGTACCGCCTACACATAAGCTTTGTGTCTCAGTTGGTTGGTCAGTAATTACCGGTATGGCATTTACATTTACTTCAGCAGTGTCTGATGCTATTAGAGAACAGCCTCCTACAGGGAAGGTAATCACACAGTAGTAATAAGTTGTGCCTTCTGTTGCGGTTGGAGGTGTATAGGTAGAGCTTGTAGCTCCTGTAATTTCGGTTCCTGTTGTGTTGTCGTTAATAGTGTTGGAATACCACTGATAAGACGGTGTTCCTGTACCGTTTGTATAGGTTACAGAAAGTGTATTAGGAGTACCGTTTAAACATACATCGCTGGAAAGTGGTTGCTCACTAAAAACCGGAGCGGCTATAATATTTACCTCGGCAGTTTGTGAAGTAACACTACATCCCAGTCCGGTTTGCGATACCACGCAGTAGTAGTATACCATGCCCGCAACGTCTGTAGGTGGAGTAAATGTTGAAGCTGTGGCTCCTGTTACGGGTGTCCCCGAAGTGTTATCGTTAGCGGTATTGCTGTACCATTGATAAGTATATGACCCTACACCGCCCGATGCTGTAACTTCAAGAGTTGTAGCCGTAGCATTTTGACAAAGAGACTGAGTTGGTAATGGCTCACTGTCAATTACAGGGTCTGGTGATACGGTTATGATTATACTGTTACTGGTAGCCTGACATGCAACACCGTTAAAAGTACTCGTAACTATGCGCCTGTAGTAGGTTGTAGCTGTAAGTGCTCCGGGAGTGTAAGTTTCGGCAGTTGCTCCTGCAATATCAGTATAGGTTATATCATCTGCAGAGCTTTGCCACTGGTAGGTTAATGTTCCTACGCCCGACGCCAATGTAGAAGTAGTAATGGTATTAGGAACGCCTCCTGTACAAATGGTTTGATCTTCTTCAATAACACCTTCGTAAACATCGTTAACAGTAATGGCTATAAAGTTGGTAGTAGCGCTACATTCCACGCCGTTTAGCGTACTTGTAACCCTTCTTCTGTACCAGGTATTTTGATTGGTAACCGGAGGGTCGTAAGTTGCATCTGTAGCTCCTGCAACATCGGTAAAGCCGGTTATGTTACTGGTGGTTGATATTTCCCATTGGTAAGTGATTGTTCCTTCAGCTGTTGCGACTGTGGTTTCTGTAAGGGCTACAGGGTCACCTCCGTTACAAATAGTTTGGGTAGCGGCTATAGCACCCTGATTTATTTGGTTTACAAAAACGGTAACCTCGTCTGTTGCCGTACATCCGTTAGAGTCGGTTATGGTTAAAGTATAGGTAGTGGTTATTGCTGGAGCAGCTTCGGGTGTTGCAGTTGTTGCATTGGTAAGTCCTGTTGCAGGAGCCCAACTATAGGTATATCCAATTCCTGATCCGCCTGTGGCAATACCTTCTAAAGTGGTTGATTCGCCTTCGCAAATAGTTGCATCATCTCCTGCTTCGGCAAATACGATAGGACCAATGATTATAGATTGTGAGTCGGATACCGTGCCACAATCGTTAGTAATAGCAACAGTAAAAGTATGTGTGCCCGATGTGGTATAGGTTACGCTAGGCTCAGCATCAGTAGAGGTTGAAGGTGTGCCACCCGGAAAATCCCATAAATAAGTAGGAGTTCCGCCATTACATTCGGTAATGGTTGCAGTAGGTGTAATGGTTACTTCGGTAGCACCACATAATGGATCTATAGGGTCTATAGTCACCGTAGGCGGTTTTCTTACCGTTACTGTTTTGGTAATCTGTTCAGCACCACAAATATTGGTAGCTATAAGTCTTATAGTGTATGTTCCTGCGGTGTTAAATGTAAAGGCAGCATCTTTTGAATCGGCATCTGTACCATTTGCGAAACTCCATTCGGGAGTAGTATTGGTATCACATTCGGCTGCTGCAAATGTTACGCTCCAGTTGTATATTACATCACAGGAGTTGCTTTCGTCTGTTGTATTTGTTGTTGCTATCGCCAATGGTGCACATCCCTCGTTTGTGTTTAAGTCAAAATCAGGGGCAAGCGGACTCTCAATACAAATGGTTTGTGTGTAGGTAGAGTTGCCACACGGGTTACCTGTTGTAAGTGAAACGGTATAGGTCCCGGGTGCCGAGAAAGTATGGCATTGATCAGGAGGGTCTGTAGCGTTTACAGTAATAATATTATTTGGGGATGAAGGATCCCCAAAATTCCATGTGTACTCTGTCATTTCGTTACAACTGGAGCCAAAAGTTCCTTGTAGTGTTGTGTTTTCAAAACATATACTTTCGTTAATACATCCTCTTGCAGGACCATCAAACTGGGCTGTAGGGTTTATTCTTACCTGTACGTTACCTGCTGTATATGGAGTGCTGTCACAACCATTGGTAACAGTAAGTGTTGCTGTGAAACTAGTGTTGGGACACGATGTTGCTCCATAGCTATGGTATATGGTAGTTTCTGTTAGCGGGTGGTTTAATGTAACCGATTGTCCGTCGCCAAAGTCAAGTATATACGTCGTCCCCGGAGAGTTAAATTCCCAGTTACCTATAGTGAAAGGTACTTCTGCCGGAGCACAAAGTCCTGTTGTAGATCCCAGCGTACCCAAACTACCTGCCGGGTTACTTTGGTTGGCTACCACATAAACTTGGGTATTGTTACATCCGTTTGAACCAAATGCTGTAACAGCAAGGTTAAAAGAGCCCAGCTGAGTATAGGTGTGGCTTAAAGGAAAATCGGTAAAATCAAGGTTTGTTTGTGTCTCACCATCTCCCCAGTCTAAGGAATAGTTATTTGCACAGGTGTTTTGCGAAATGTTATTTATGGTAATGGTGTAATTGGAGTTACCCTGTGACGGACTGTTATCACAATTACTAAAGGGAGCAAAAACATCCTGATCCTCTATGGCAACATCTGGTTTTTGTTTAACCGTAACAGTGGTGTTATAAGTGTCTGTACATCCGTTTGCATCGGTAACAGTAAGTGTTACTTCAAATTCTTCAGTGCTACAGCCTATACTGTAAAAAGGATGGGAGGGTGTTGTCTCGGTTGAGGTTTCTCCATCCCCAAAATCCCACGAATAAGTGTAGGGAGCGGTACCGTTAGTGATGTTTGCAGAAAACAATATATCCAGTCCGGAACATTGATTGTCTACAAAATCAATATCATTAACCACGGGAGGTTCGCTTACCGTAATAGTAAATGCAGTTCTGTCTGAAACTTCTCCGTTAAGACTCGCTTCGGCGTAATAGGTTGTGGTTGTCGAAAGCCCATTGACAGAAAAACTTTCTCCTGTTACCAAAGGAGTTCCCCCGGTTTCTACATCGTACCAGTTAATTTCTGCACCCGGTACAGATGAGGCTGATAGTGTAACATCTCCGGAGCCACATAGTGTTGAGGTTCCGATAACTACCGGCGGATCGATATCAAATAAGTCCGCGGTTTTTGGTGTAGCCAATAATGTGAATGAACACAGCAGTAGGGCCATGAAAAGGTAAAATTGTTTCATACACAATTTTAATTTAAGTGGGGGCGGGTTAATAATTGATTAGGTTCCGCAAACCTACGAATATTTTGTTAACGTATAGTTAAGCATAAATAATTAAGGGGTTTATTACCGTGTGCAAAAAGGGGATTTATCCTTTTTTGTTTAATTAGTTGGTTAGTAGTGTTTTGTTTAGTTTTTGTGTCCTCAGATATTGTTATCTAATTTCTTTGACTATTAGAATTATATATCTTGATTATAAAAACAAACCCCGGTAATTGCCGGGGTTTTTGTTTTTACTGAGCAGTTGTTTTGTCAAACACGCCTAACTCGGCAGTTTGAACTCCGTTTTCCCATAGCGTAACAACAATTAAGTTGAGCTCTTTGATATAATCACTTATCCTAATCTCAAATGAGTCATTCAGGTAAATAATTAACCAACAGTCGCTGTTTACGAAAATGGTGTAACTGTTCAGGTCGAGGTCATACAAACCTTTAACCGAAACATGGTTAGGGGTGATTGTTATTTCAACCTCCTCTTTGCCCGTTTTAGGGGCTCCTGTATGTTTTGTGTATTCGCCTTGTAGTTGAGTAGGTACTGTGTAGGTACTATGGTAGGGGCTGAGTTGGGTGGGCTCCTGGTTAACCTCCTGTGGTTCACACGAGGTTCCTAGTAGGGAAACTATCCCTAAAAGGATTACTACAAAACAAGATTTCATAAAACGTGGGGGTGTGGGATTAAGCTACAAATATAAGTAATTATTTGATTGATAGTTATTTTTGAGTTAATTATTGAATTATTAACGTGATTAAATTGTTATTAAATAAAAAAGACTCCACAATTGTGGAGTCTTTCTCAAAGTACTGATTATCGGTTAAGGCTGTGGTTCCTTTTTTTTCACCTTGTCATAAATGCCAAGGTCGTTAATAATCTGTCCGTTTTCCCATAAAGTGATGTGTACAAAGTTTTCCTCTTTAATGTAATCACTAATTCTTATCTCTTGTGTGTCAGAAAGATAAATAATGGTCCAGCAGGTTCCGTTTACAAATACCTTGTATTGGCTAAGGTTCAGGTCATACATGTCCTTAATCCAAAACCTGTCGGCAGTCAGTTCAATAACAACTTCTTCTTTGCCGGTAGTATTTATACTGGTGTGTGAGTAATAACCTCCTTTTAGTTGGGTTGGTACAGACTGGCTTACATAAGTAAGCTCATTTTGTGTGGTGATTTGATTACTCTCCTGTGGTTCACAGGAACATCCCAGCAGGGCTACTAAGCCAGCCAGGAAAGTAAAAATAGTATGTTTCATTATTTGGGGGATTTAGTTACAAAATTAATAAATATTTAATAAGTAAATATTTATTATTGGCTTTAATTTGACTTAAGTTGTTAACATTGTGTTGATTAGTTTTATCGGCCTAGTGTTTTGGGGCTTTTTGATAGTAAATTTATTTAGATTTACTATAAATAATTTCATTCTGCAAGTAACAATGTTTTATATTTGCGACCACTAAAACAACAATTAATCCATATTAAAATGAATTTTAAAGCTATTACTATTTTAGCTGCGGCTACGTTTACTGTATCTTCTTTGGTTTCATGTTCAAGTGATGATGATAGTGTTAACGGACTTTCGTATGATGTTCCTTCTACTTATCAGTTTGAGAGAAACGGCGAAACAAGCGTTAATTTTTCAGGACAGACACAAAGAATAAAAATGCTTGCTGAGTTTGATGCTTATTCTAAAAATCAGGCAGGGTATCCTGACTTTGATGCTCAAAAGGTTATAGACATGTTCTCAAACAGTAATAATCCTTTTGCAGATGATGAACTTAATAATTCAGGTAAGCAACTAAGGAGTAAAACTGCTGCTTCGGCTGATTATTTTTCGGCTAACACAGTAGAAGCTAATGAAATCAAAACTACTTTTGATAACCTTTTTACCGAAATGGGTACTGTGGCAGCACAGTATGAAACTACAGGAGCTCCGGGTGTTGCCGGTTCGGTAGATGCAGGTAAAAGACTGGTAAACGGTAACGGACTTGAAATCAATCAGGCTATTATAAAAGGTTTAATGGGAGCTTGCTTTATGGATCAGGCGCTAAACAATTACCTAAGTACTACTGTGCTTGATGAAACAAAACTTGCTAATGATGCTGGTACGCTTGAAGATGGTGCAAACTATACTACTATGGAGCATAAGTGGGACGAAGCTTATGGTTATGTGTTTGGTTATACGACTACAAATACCGATGGTTCTGTAAAGAAATACTACTGGGAAAGTTATATGAATACTGTAAATGGTAATCCTTATTTTGAAGGTATTACAGATAACATTAAAAATGCTTTCATTAAAGGTAGAGCTGCTATCGTTAATAAAGACTATACTACACGTAACGAGCAAATAAAGGTAATTAAGCAAAATCTTTCGGTTATAGGTGCAGTTAGAGCTGTATACTATTTACATGAGGGTAAAGAGTTATTATCTACAGATGAACTTGCTACTATTAAGTCATTCCACGCACTATCTGAAGCTTATGGTTTTATAGCCGGTTTACGCTTTACTAATAATCCTGCTACAAATTCTCCTTATTTTACAGGCGAGGAAGTAAACGCAATGTTAGAAAGCCTTACTGGTGGAGAAAATGGTTTTTGGGATATGGATTACACATCAAATGCTGCTGATGCTGTTTCTGCTCAGATAGCACAACGATTCGGCTTTACCGTAGAGCAGGCAATTACCGAAGGAGGTAGTCACTAATACATGTAATATACCTTAATAATATATAAGAGTAAGGCTGCAATTGTGCAGCCTTATTTTTTTAACATATTGTGATATTAGGGTAAATGCTGTTATAATTGTTTTAATGATAATAATACATCATGCATTTTGATTATAATGTAAGATGTTTAATTTTATTTGTTTTTTTTTGTGTAATTAAGCCTGAATATTTGTTAATTTGGGCAACTTTTTACTGACTAGCTTGTTAAATATCACCATAATGGGAAGAATTAAATTTACTTTTTATGCCTTATTACTTTTAGTGTTTGGCTGTAATTTCGGCTATGCACTTTCAAGTAATGAAATGTTGCTTCCCCCTGCAAATGATGATTGTGCGGGAGCAACACCTCTAACCGTAAACCCAACTGAGATTTGTGCCTCCGGAACCACAGCCACTTTTGCCCAGGCTACGGCTTCTGTACTCGGTGCTACATGTACGGCCCAAAACGGTGCCGATGTTTGGTATGAGTTTACGGCGACTTCTACTGCACATACCGTTGCTTTATCCAACTTTTCGGGTACACCGCAGCCTATGGTAATTGTTTTGTATGAAGGAGATTGTACAGGACTGACTATGCTTTCGTGTAGCCAAAACAACGTACTTAATGCCTCAGGGCTTAATATTGGAGATACTTATAAAGTAAAGATTTACTTTAATACCACATCTCCCAGTTTAACCAATACTTTTTTGGTTTGTGTTACTACACCACCGCCACCGTCTAATAATAACCAGACAGAGTGTTTAATTACAACCGTGAACTACGATTTTGAGCTTCCTAATCTTACATGGTCTAATTTTCCAACATTTGTAAATCATAATGTGGTAC
Organism: Flavobacterium beibuense F44-8; assembly: GCF_000769915.1. Lineage (GTDB taxonomy): Bacteria > Bacteroidota > Bacteroidia > Flavobacteriales > Flavobacteriaceae > Flavobacterium > Flavobacterium beibuense. Next base: position 1,713 of record NZ_JRLV01000026.1, on the reverse strand, counting down.
AGGGATGGCGTACTACCGCTTCAGATCAGACAATGGAGTTTTGGCAGCAGCCTAACTATGAAAATGTACCGGCATATAGTGGTGACCAGTTTATAGAGCTTAATGCCAATGTGGTTTCTGGAGTTTATCAGGATTATGATACTCCGCAGTCAACAGTATTTAATTATGGGTTTGCACACCGCGGACGTCAGGGTACCGACACCTGTCAGTTATTAGCAGGTCCTCCGGGAGGGCCATATACTCCGGTAACAACTGTATCTACGGGAAATACGGCCTGGAGTTATAATACAGGTACTTACACTGTGCCGGATAATCAGCCGGTAACACGTTTTATACTGCAGTCGGTTTCCAGTGTAGGAGGCGCGAGTGTGGGTAACTTTTTAGATGCAATTAGTTTTACGGCTAATAACGGTATCATTTCGCCTAATCCTTTCTATATGGATTGTGGTGAGCTTGTAGCTAGCTTAGAAGCGGCAGGTACAGGTACATGGTCTGCTCACGATAGTAACCCTTCAACAGTAACTTTTTCAGATCCTACTTCAAATAATGTAGATGTATCAGGATTTTCGGTTCAGGGGAGTTATTACTTTGACTGGACTACAGAATACTGTACAAGTACGATAGAGGTCTCTTATACGGGACCATACCCTTTAGATCCTGTAGTTACAGATATTACCTATTGTCAGGGACAAACGGCAGTACCTATAGATATTCCGGTAGATGAACCGGGTTATACTATGTTGTATTACCTTAACGGTACCCCGTACTCTAATCCAACGCCAGATACCTCGGTTGTAGGTTCTGTTACCTATTATGTTTTACAGGAATCAGATGCCGGATGTCAAACACCAGCCTATCCTTTGGTAGTTACAGTGAACCCGGGACAGGATCCGGTTACCGATTTTACCCTTCCTGGAGCACTTTGTACCAGTGATGGTACAGTGACGCCAACTACAGGAACTGATTTTACCACAGGTGGGACTTTTAGTGCTCCTGCAGAGGTGGTAATAGATCCTGATACAGGGGAGATAGATTTGTTTGCCAGTACACCGGGTACTTATGATATTACTTATAGTGTAGAGGAAGATATTGAGAACTGTTTAATAGCAGGTAGTAGTACAGTGCCATTTACTATTAATGCAGCTCCGGTACTTATGTCTGTAACTCCGCTTGAACTTTGTGACGATGCTACTAATGATGGTGTTGCCGAATTTGATTTGGCTCCGGCTATTGCCGAGGCATTAAATAACCAAACAGGATATACGGTTACTATTCACCTTAACCAAGCAGATGCCGAGGCTAACTTAACTCCTCAGCCACAGCCTTTGTTTACTAATACAGTAGCAGGTGGACAGACGATTTATATGAGAGTAGTGGAAGATGGTACAACTACCGATTGTTATACTATTGAAGAGATACAATTACTTGTTCACCCCCTTCCAACCATCCTAACCCCAATCACGAACTACGTTCAGTGTGACCAGACGGACCCTGATGCCAACGACGGTATCGAGGAGTTTGATTTGACCACAAAAGATACAGAGATCACCGGCGGTAACGTAGATTACGCGGTGAGTTACTATATGAGTTTTGCCGATGCCGATAGCGCAACCAACGTTATTGCCAACCCGGCAACCTATCAGAATACCACTCCGTTTACCGAGACCATCTATGTACGACTGGAGAACACGGTAACGGGTTGTTACAGCGTTT
>NZ_JRLV01000025.1 GCF_000769915.1 Flavobacterium beibuense F44-8 | reverse complement strand
CTATCCTATTATGGATAGGGTTTTTTGTTTTATAGTGGTTTAGGTAGGGAAAACTATTTTTTAGCTGTTATTTATTTACTAGCTATAATCAGAACAGTTTATCGATGAATTGTAGCTTTATAACGATTTAAGAGCCAGTTATTTAAAAAATAATTATATTATTGTGTAACCAAACTGAAAATCAACCATTTCACATTATGCATAATAATTACTCTTAAGAGATAAGTATATACGCTGAACAGAAGATGAAGTTGATGAAGTTTTTATTAATCGCCCTGGTGTTATTTACAGGTAGTGTAAATGCCCAGTTATCTGATTTTGATCTGAATGTTACAAAAACAGATGAAACCTGTTTCGGGAATGGTAGCCTTACTTTCGAAGTTTCTAACCTTCCCCCCGATGCAACTGTATCCTATGCCATTTATTTACTTCCGGATACAGACAATCCTATAGCAGTTATTACAGAAAACACCCTTGGTAGTCTTACCTCAGGGGAGTATCGTGTTATAGCTACCCAAACACTTGATGACGAATCTAATACGCAACAACAGGATATAACCATTGATGACCTTATAGTAGATTTTGCCATTGAAGTAACATCGGCAGATGAGGCTTGTTCTAACGGAGCGACCATAGTGGTTAATGCACTTTCGGGAGAGTTGGCCGAGTGTGAAATTATATCAGGACCGGTAACCCGACCTTTACAACCCGAAAATGAATTCAATAATTTACCTGCCGGTACATACAATGTAAGGGCTTTTGATGCCTGTGGTATTGGTAAGGTAAAAACATATGTACTGGAAGTACTTGATTTGGATCCTGAAATATCGGCTTCATTTTATCCAGATGTTGTTATCAATTCCTGTGACTCCATAACTGTTAGCAATACGGTATCACTGGAAACCGGTTCTATATCTTATCCTGTTACTATTGAATACAATATCCATGTTCCGGGGGAACCCGATACAACTACCACACAGGTTTATAATAGCGGTGCGCCGAGTTCTATAGAAGTATCCGAAGTTTTACCGCTTGTAGATGGTGTGAGCTATGAAATTACCATTACCAATGGATGTGGCGATTCGGTTACCTCTCAACCCAATTTTGTAGAACCTAATATTGAGGCTGTATTATCAAGCTATAAGGGGATATGTGGTAACAAATTTTTGGTACTTAATGTTTCCAAGTTCATGGAATCGTATACGGTTACTTTTTTAGATGCGCCTGATGGTTTTGATCCTGCTGATTTTGTACCTAATCCAAATGGACCATATACAGAACCGTCTGTAGCTTATGGCGATGAGGATAACCCTGTTCCGTTTGGTATTTATGAGGTATTGGTAGAAGACGAGTGTGGTCGTACTGCTACGGCTCAGTTAAATGTAGAGTTTGAGCCTTACATACCTTCTGTAACAGGACGTAATAATGGATGTTTCTCCCTTTTTGGAAGAATTAGAGCCAGCATAGAAGATTTAGAGATTGTTTTTGCCGAGATAATATCGGCTCCCGATACTTATGAAGCTATTTTACCGGAAGATGTAAGTGACCATATTACCAGTCAGGGAGTTTTGGCATTAAATAATATGCCTATTGGTTTTTATACGCTCCATCTTATTGATGAATGTGGTTATGAGTATGAGGAAGAAGTAGAAGTACCAGAGTTTGTTGAACAGGATTTTGGGGGTACTACTATCCCGTCCTGCGAGGAAGGAATAGGTAGTGTATCTGTTAGCAGTGGTAACGGTTCGCTTACTTCTATGCAAATTATCTCTGCACCTGCGGGCTTTGATGAACCACTGCCTTATGATGTTACTCAGTTTATAGATACGACAGTAGGGGATTTGTTTATGGCTAACTTACCTGAAGGTGAATATGTTTTTCAGGGTACTGATGTTTGTGATCTTACTAAAACACTTACTATTACAATTGAAGGCTATCATCCGCCAACAGATGCGTTTGAGTTTACTCCTCTTTGTGGTAGTTTTAGTGTAAAAGTTACCGATGATAGTAACGGTACTCAGGGTGCTCAGTATTGGTTACAACGATTTGATACGGCAACGCAAACCTGGGGGCATCCGCAAACGGGAGTAGCTTATACAGAAGGTTCAATACCCGATAGTTCCAATTCGTTACAGGTTCAAAATAATACACCAGTAAATAACTTAAATTATTCGGGAGATTTCAGAATCATTAAATACCACGAAGGGTTTGGTAACGGAACTCAGGAAAACATAAGCTGCCTGGAGCTTTTAGGTGAATTTAATTATACGGAAACTTTAACGATAGCAGGGGCTTATACACTGGCATGTGCAGGTAGCCCTAATGATGTTTTTCTTGATATAGCAGGATATCCAACTTCAATAAGAATTACCCACATGAATGGTACTCCTTTTGTGATCGATAACGGAACCGATCCTGTGTTTATAAATCTTGCGGAAGGAGAGTATACGTTTAGGGTAGAAGATAACTGTGGTAATATTGTTATCCGTTCGTTTAACGTACAGTCATTGCCCTCAATCGCTACGGCAAACGATGTAAGTGATATGATTGTTTGTGTACCTCAAGGTTCGGGTAATACCTTTGAATTCGATTTGTCTCAGCAAAATGCAGGATTATTAGGAGAGCAGTCGGCTTCCCTGTATACTATAACTTATTATACTACACTCCAAAATGCCGAGGCAGGAACAAATGCGCTACCGTCATTGTATACTAATATCATTAATGGGCAAACTATTTACGCCAGAGTAGAACACAATCAAATAGATATATGCTTTGATATCACTTCCTTTAAATTATTTGTAGGGGAGATACCTGTACCTGTTATTAATACCACAGGTGTAATTTGTAACGGTAGTACATTACAGTTGGTTGCAGAAAACGGTTACGCTTCATATCTGTGGAATACGGGAGAGACCACAAGAACAATTACGGTTTCACAACCGGGTACTTATAGTGTTACAGTAGAACGATCATATGGTGATAGGTTTTGTGAGGGCACTACATCGGTAGATGTGATTCCGTCTGAAGCACCATCTGTGCTGGAAGTTTCTATTGATGACTGGACCGATGATGAAAACGTAATTACCGTACTGGCACAGGGAACAGGTGATTATGAGTATTCAATAGACGGAGTGACGTATCAGGATGATAATCATTTTTATGATTTAGAAACGGGTATTTACCAAATATACGTTAGGGATAAAAATGGCTGTGGCTCTAAAACCGATGAAGTTACCTTACTACATTATCCAAATTATTTTACCCCAAACGGAGACGGACATCATGAACGATGGAGAATACAGTTCTCGTTTAAAGAGCCTGATTTACGCATTGATATTTACGACCGTTTTGGTAAGCTACTGGTAACATTCGGACCTAATTATGAGGGGTGGGACGGTACTTTTAACGGACGTCCGTTACCATCTACAGATTATTGGTTTGTTGTAACCAGACAGGACGGAAGGCAGCATAGAGGACACTTTTCATTAATTAGATAAATCTAATTAGGTGTTAATTTCAAGATCCTTTATATAGTCTTCATACTCATAGAAAAACAGCTCAAACGCCCCCATTTTTTCATTAAAGAAATCAAATATATCGTTCCATGAGTTTCTGTTATGCAGGCTTATTCCGGTTTTCTCTACCCAAATGCGGCTTATTATCTTACCATTCTCCAGATGATGATGCCTATCGAAAATAGCATCGGGTAAATGTTCTTCAAGTAATATGTTTTTTAACGACTCTATTTTCTCAAAGTATATTTTGCGTTTCTCTTCATCTTTAGGCTCTATATCCAGCATAACCTGGGCCTTTTTATTATCTACAAAAAACTTAAAGGTTACATCTTTAATTTTGGTGTTGTACAAAAGCCATTTACGCGGATAGGCATCGGCAAATGCGGTCCAAAACTCTTTTTTCATTTGTTGTGATTCGGCTTTGCTAAACATGGCTTATAAGTTTTAATTGTGCTCCTTTTGGAGTATCTTTATTAAATAAAATTAGATTATTGCCTGATGAAGTTTAAAGACTTTTTAAATTATGTGCCAAAAATAATAAATCAGGAGTTACCAGCCTTTAATGCGCACGCAAAAATGGCTCCTATAGAACGTATTAGTTCGCTAAATCCTGATTACTATAAAGATAACAATCCGAAGCAAAGTGCCGTTATGATGCTGTTTTACCCAAAACAGGAGGATGCACACTTAATATTAATACGTCGAAATGAATATCCGGGTGTACATTCGGCTCAAATATCGTTTCCGGGAGGTCAGGTAGATCCTGTGGATACAGACCTTAAAGCAACAGCCCTGCGTGAAACCTATGAGGAAGTAGGGGTTATACCTTCGGCTATTGATGTAGTAATGCCGTTTACCGAGATTTATATACCACCCAGTAATTTTTTGGTAAAACCGTTTTTAGGCCTTACGGCAGAAACACCGCATTTTATCCCTAATCCAGATGAAGTTACTGCGCTTATAGAACTACCGTTGAGTGTTTTTCTGGACGATTCGATAGTAATTACGACCGAAATGGAAACATCTTATTCTAAAAAAATAATGGTTCCGGCGTTTAAGTTTGAAGAATATATTGTTTGGGGAGCTACTGCCATGATATTAAGCGAATTGAAAGAAACTATAAAAAGAGTACTATAATGCCGACGATTTTGTAATTTTGCAGTTCGTACTTTAGAAAAAAACTATGGGTTTATTTAAAACAAATCCGTTTGGACATATATTATTTTTAAAAAGATGGCTTATAAGACTTTTTGGCGTAATGACTCACAGACGCTACAGAGGTTTTAACGAGCTGCAGATAGAAGGATCGGAAATTATAAAAGCATTACCGGAAACCAATGTTCTTTTTATATCTAATCACCAAACTTATTTTGCCGATGTGGTAGCTATGTTCCATGTGTTTAATGCCAGCCTTAAGGGTAGGGTAGACAGCATTAAGAATGTAGGATACCTGTGGCATCCTAAGCTTAATATTTATTATGTAGCAGCTAAGGAAACCATGAAGTCAGGCCTGTTGCCAAGAATACTTGCCTATGCCGGCGCTATTACGGTAGAGCGTACCTGGAGAGCAAAAGGGGAGGAGATTAAGCGTGATGTAAATCCAAACGATACAGAGAATATCAAGATAGCCTTAGATGATGGTTGGGTTATTACCTTCCCGCAGGGAACTACAAAACCGTTTAAGCCTATCCGTAAGGGTACGGCCCATATTATTAAACAACACAAGCCTATTGTAGTACCTATTGTTATTGACGGATTTAGACGTTCGTTTGATAAAAAGGGACTTAGAATGAAAAAGAAAGGTATACTGCAGTCGTTTATCATTAAAGAGCCGCTTGATATTGATTATGAAAACGAAACAATAGATGAAATTGTTGAGAAAATTGAATTTGCCATAGAGCAGCATCCGTCTTTCCTTAAGGTAATACCAGCCGAAGAGCTGGAAGCACAGGAAGAACTGAATAAAAAACGACAGTGGGATTATTAACCACTTACTTACATAAACAAAAAAGAGGCTATTTAGCCTCTTTTTTGTTTTTATTGGGTAACTCCCAAGGGAAGTATTTGTTGAGTAGAAATGATATTGGGAACAGTACTAAAAAAGCGATAGCCTGTATTACTAATAATAGTATAGCAAACCCTAACAAATCACGGGGGAGGTCATATAAATCTATATTTGCCGACCCATAATATTCAATACGCATAATAAAATTAAATAGCCTTATTAAAAATACTCCAGCCAAAAACCAACAGGTAACAAGTATTGCAAGACTTTTAGCAATTAGCTTACTGTTTAGTAAAGGAGCCCGTTTAGAGCGTCTGAACATAAAAACAGGAAATGTTACAAGGGTAGCAAAAGGTATAAAAACTGTAATATAAATAAGCAGGTCTCTTAGCGTTTCAGATACACCTGTAAGCCACCTTATTAAAAAGATTAAAGGTGTTAAGGCCATAATAAGTAAAAATATAGCAACATAATACTTTTTAAAATCCTGCCATTTTAGATTAACTTCAAACTCATCTTCGTTTAATAAGTTGGCCATTTTCTGTACTAATTAATTACCTATTGTATTTTGCTCATCATTAGTAGGCACACTATTCAATATGTTACCTTCTTCCTTAGCCTGTTTGTTTTTACTTGGTATTTTATAACTAAGCGAAAACCCCACTCTTCGTGAGTCATATCGGCTGTTATATATCAGGTCGGTTTGAGCAATACTAAGGTTTTGGTGAACGGTATTAAATAAATCGTTTACATATAGCGATACCGAAAGGTTGTCTGACAGGAACTTTTTGGAGAAAGTTAAATCAACCCTTTGGTTAAGAGGCTTATCAACTACATAATAGTTATAGTACCCCCCTGTGTTTGTTGTTCCGTAAGAAGCCGTAAACTTAACCTTAGCAGGAAGTATAATTTGTGAAGTAAGGTTAAGGTTCCAAACACTTTTGGTATCAAGCCCCGGTATTATGTTTTTCTGATTTCCTACATATATGAAAAGGAAGTTAATCTCATCGGGGTTAAAATCAAACTCCAGTGTTTTCTTTAAACCTTTTGTAAAAAGCATATAAGGTATAGGGATACCAAAGTTAAAGTTATATATGGTAGCATTATCCACGTTTTCATTTGTAATGGCAGCACCATTATCAGTAGTAACGACTCTGCTTATAATTTGGTTATTGGCATCGGTTATAGAGTAGTTTATAAAAAAGTACTCAAATGCGTTAAGTTCCAGCTCGTAGTTGTTGTAAATAGTAGGTTGCAGGAACGGGTTACCAAACGAACCAAGATTAGGGTTTTGGTAGCTTGTATTGTTAGGGTTTAATGCCGATGTATTAGGCAGCCTTATCTTTTTGTTATAACTGGCATTTACATGTATTTGTGGCATTACATTATACTGTACAAGTGCATTTGGGAAAAATCGGGTTTGTTTAAATGGTATCAGGTCATCGCTACCGGAAGTACCATGAATATCGTAAGATTCCAGCCTGCTCCCTACAATAAACTCAAAGTTTTTATAGTTGGCATGACCTTCGGCATAAAAACCTAATGTGGTACGCGAATAGTCAAGATTTGTATTGCCAAAACTTTTAGCCTCAAAATCCAATCTGTCGGCAAGGGCACCTGCACTTATTTTTGTTTTATCTAGAAACTCCAACTGTTGGGAGTAATCGGTTTTAAACTGATAGAAGTCCTGATCACTATCGTTATTCAAAACAATATTATCGTTTAACCTTGAATCCTGATCAAAATTACCGTTATTGTTATTGTAGTTTACACGGAAATCAAGCTTTTTAAAAGGGTCTTCAAAACGCTTTTGATAGGTAAGCATTACATCATTATAAAAGTTTTTGGTTTTCCCTTTATCGTCCGATATAAAACCATCTCCTACTGCATTGATATAAGAGGAAGAATTATTGGTAGTTATATCGTAGTTAACAAGTAGCCTGTCCATTTTAAAATCAAACTTCAAGCCTGTTTTAAGGTAGTAGTAGCGATTGTTTCTGTCGTTTGTATTTCGGGAAATTAAATAATCAGGACTAAAAAATTCGCTGGACTGATAGCTTTCAGTATAGCTTTGACCCGCATTTATTTGCCAGTTAAACAGGCTGTTGCCCGAGTTTAGCGTAAGGCTGTTGTTAAACCGGTGTCTTGAATTATCATATTTAGTGTATCCGTATCCGTTAGAGTAGGTGGCACTAAGGTATTTTTGAGATTTTTTTGAAGATACAATATTAATAATTGCACCGCCCGATGTGGCAGGGAACTCGGCTCCCGGATGCGTAATGATCTCTACTTTTTCAATGGTGTTTCCCGGTATCCCTTCAAGGTAAGTTGTTAGATCCTGACTGTAAATATTAAGCGGGCGTCCGTCCATGTATACCTGTAGCCCTTTACCTTGGTACATCATTCCCGCAACGTCTGAAACGATAAGTCCCGGTAATTTTTTAAGTCCGTCAAGCAACATCCCTGAGTTAAGGTGTGATTGTTCGGAAAAGTCAAATATTACACGATCGGCCTGTCGTTCAACTGCTTTTTTCTTTTTCTCCAGTACTACTTCATCCAGTTCGGTTTCCATTTTTTTTATAGAGTCGTTAGCAGTTTTATCCTGAGCATAGAGAAATACCGAGAAAGTTAAAAGGATTGAGGTTAAAATTGGTTTCATAAGGTGTTGGTTTTTTGGTATCGTAAAATAATTGAGAGGGAGGGCAATCCCTAAACAATAAGGTTACGAAGTTTGGTTTGGTTTATTTGAGCAATTTTTTGGCATTAATATCAAAAAAAATGCCATTACAACTTTTACAGCTGTTATGTTACTGAAAACCTTTAATAAGTGATTTGAAATACAGGTTATTTTACAGCCTCTACAGTATAGCCTTTTTTGCGTAAAAGCATAATAACACCTTCTTTTCCGCCAAGGTGGGCAGCACCAACGGCAAAAAAGGTAGGAGTTGTTTTAGCAATTTCTTCTATTTTAGGAATCCAGTTTTTGTTGCGGTTGGTTAATAAGATATCATCATTATCGCCATATATCTTATTCTCAGATTCGTTCATGGCCTTCATAATCTCATTAAGGTCTTTGGAATTATATACCTCCATTACCTTTTGGAATTCAACCTTATCGTGTTCCATGTTATCTTTTGCGGTTTTTACCAGTTCTTCCACCTGAACCTCATAAGGTACCTGGTCAAAAACAGCCATTTGTTCTTCTATGGTTTCCAGTCCGTAAACTTCCTCTTTCTGCTCATGGGTAATTTTCATAAGCTCTTCTTCGTAAGATTGCAAAGGGCAGTCAATCATTTTAGCGATAAGGGACATGCTTATAAGGGCAGGCTTTAGGTTATCCATTAGTTTAACGGAAACGCCCAGTTCTTTTTTAAAGAAGGTGTCCAGCACGGCAAAGTCTTCTTCCTTTACCATGGTACTGATTTTTTTGCCGTCTTTCATCATCATACCCTTCATCATTTCTGATTTTAGAGCAGGATCATCCATATCCATTTCAAGATAAAGCTGACGGGTACTATCCAGAGCGGTAAGTACATTTTCGTCTAGTGTGGCATCACAGGTAATATGCATGGTGCCAAACAGGTAAGAAGGTTGTTTAATGCCGTTACCGGTTATTTTCCAAAGTAATGATTTGTCCAGTTTTTGGGCACTGGCTCCAATGGTAAATAAGGCAATAATGGCAAATAAAATCTTCTTCATTGTATTGTTATATCTCTATTTTTTTAAGCTCCTGATAGTTTTTGTTAAGTCGTTTAAGCAGGATACCATATATAAGTTTATAGAACAGCCATAATACGGTAACTATAAGTGATACTCCAATAATACCACCTATAAAGTAAACCAGTGTTGCCTGTACACTTTTACCATGTTCTTCATAGTTATGGAAAGTAGCCAGCCATTCTGGGTCGTTATAATACAGTATCAATAGTACTACTAAAGACATTACGACTGTGTATGCCAATTTAATAAAAATATATCGTGATACAATTTTTCTTGTTTTTAAAATATTAGACATCAGGTTTTTCACTGTGTCTGTATTCGTTATTTTTTTGTAATTAACATAAAACAGATACATAAAAACAAGGTTTATACCCATATCTATAGCACCAAAAACCGTATTTAATGAAGTGCCTATAAACTCTACTATTGATTTTGCGCTTGGAGTATCATTCAGCATAAATGTAAGCGTTAAGAAAAACGCAAATTCAATGATACTGATAAGCAATATCCATTTTACTATGGAAGAAGACCTTCTGTGCAGCATGGCATAGATCTCATTCTCAGAAATCTTCGGATAACGGTCGCCGTTTTTATTCCAGTCGTTTTTTAATTTATCTAATACGTCCATTTTATATCCTTATTACGGATTTAATATTTTTTTCAGTTTCCCTTTAATTCTGTTCATTTTCACCCTTGCATTTACCTCGCTAATACCCAGCGTTTCGGCAATCTCTCCATAATCTTTGTCTTCGAGGTACATAAATACAAGGGCTTTTTCTATATCGTTAAGCTGATGCACCGCCTGGTAAAGCAGCTTAATGTGTTCTTCCTCTTCATAATTGTATTCTTCCTGGTTTACCTTGTGTATGGTACTGTTAAACTCAATAGTATTTATGGTTTTAGACTTTTTCCTGTATAGGGTAATGGCAGTATTAAGCCCCACGCGATAAGCCCAGGTAGTGAATTTAGAATCGCCTCTAAATTGCGGAAAGGCTTTCCAGAGTTGTATGGTAATCTCCTGGAAAAGGTCTTTGTGGGCATCTTCACTATCTGTGTAGAGCCTACAAATTTTGTGTATCAGGTTTTGATTTTCCTGTAACTGTTCGACAAATGACCTTTCTAAATCTGATCCCATAATGCATTGGTATACCAAAATGTAAAATTGTTACACTTTGTTACAAATCTTTTTCTTTGTAGTAGTTAACAAGGTAGCCTACAAACTTGCTGTAGGTTTCAAGTCCGTCCTTTTGATGGTTTAATTTCAGGTAGTTATCATAAAAACCTTTAAAAATAACCTCTATAAATGAGGAGTAACGATCGTTAAACTGATGGCTTTCTTCAAAATTAAGCAGTATGCCCTTATTGATTAACGGCAGCATGCTTTCGGCTTTTTCCTCATCCAGTTTTTCTATATTCCTCATGCAGTATTTTAAAGCAAATACGTAACCCGAATATTTAAAATAAAGGTCGGTATTATGTATTGAAGCCATATAGCCTATGAAATTAGCCTCACTCTCACTGGCATAACCCAACTGATGCGACATTTCGTGGCAGGTAGTTGTAGGGTAGTTGTATAACGGCAGATTGTAGTTTACCTGAGCCTCGTTAGTAAAAGGGTTAAGGTATCCGCCAAAGCCCATATAGGATAGGGGCGTACTTATTAAAGACGATTTTACACTTTCCTTTTTGTAGGTAAAGTCAGGATAGATTTGTGCCAGTTTATTATATCCGTTAAGGGCCTTACCATATATTTGTTTTACTGTATAAGGGTTAACCACTTTGGTACTGTCGTTTTTCACAATTTGAAGGTGCATTTGGTTAGCCTTGGTTATAAGGCGTTCGGTAAACGATACAAGTTCTTCTTCAGTGTATTTTTTTTCAAAGCCCATTTTTTCATTCAGCGGAACTCTGTGATAGTTGGTCGCCCAAAGCAGGTAGAACAAAAAATAGAAAACCGAACAGAAACTAAGCACGGTAAGTATATTGTTTTTGTATTGCTGTCGCCATGTTTTTCGGGTTTTCCAAATCCATCTGATAATGAAAAAAATAACAATACCATAAATAATATCGCCTATTGAAAAGCCAAAAAGCCCGAAAAATACACGTGAACCTTTAGAGATGTACTGGTAGAGCCCGTTACTGTAATAACGTTCTACAAAATCAGGAAAAAAAGATAACAGGTTAACTATCAGTATTTGGACTAAAAGGAGTATACTCAGTATTATCTTTTTTTTCATTGGTTGTATTATCTGTTTGATGTAAATATAAGTAGTATTTTTGTACTGATAAACTGTTACAATGTTAACCCGATGAAAAAGATTGATGCTCCTGAAAAGGTTATTTTTATGTGTGACGGAAAAAAATGCGGCCGCTACAACAAATCGTTACGCAAATGTTTTAAGGAGGAACTTAAGGAGGCCGGACTAAAAAAAGATGTGGATATTGTACGAATGGAATGTACCGATAACTGCAAACAGGCTCCTGTAATATGCCTGCAACCCCAAAATGTATGGCTGGCAGAAGTAAATGAAAAAGGCGTTAAGGAGATAGTTAACCAATACTTTATAAAAGAATAATGTTTGATTTTAGGCTAAAGGTTTTTAATACAACGGCAAAAAGGCTAAGCTTTACCAAAGCCGCTGCCGAACTGTATATAACCCAACCCGCTGTAACCAAACATATAAACGAAATAGAAAAGCATTTTAATGTAATGCTTTTTGAACGCAACGGTACTAAAATTAAACTTACCCCGGCGGGAGAACTGCTTTTGCAACACACCGAAAAACTTTTTACCCTGCACCATGATTTGGAGCTTGACATGAAAGGTTTTGGCAATAAGCAGGAAGGTATACTAAGAGTAGGTGCCAGTACGACTATTGCACAGTATATATTACCGCCTGTTTTGGCTGCTTTTAAAAAGCGATATCCTAATATACAACCCGAACTCCATATTCATAATACCGAGCGCATAGAGGCTTCCATGGAGCACGATGAGATTGACCTTGGCGTTACCGAAGGTTCGTTTAAAAACACATCGTTTAAATATATTCCTTTCCTTAAGGATGAACTGGTGCTTGTAGTAAGGGAGAAACATGGGTTACTTAAAAAACAAAGCATTTCATTAACCGAACTAACACAGTTACCCTTATTAATGCGCGAACCCGGATCGGGCACACTGGATGTTATTGCTAATGCACTGGCAAAACATAAAATGAAACTCGCTGACCTTACTATTGAAATGCGAATGGAAAGTACCGAGGCTATGAAACAGTACATTGCCAATAGTGATACAGGGGCTTTCCTATCGGTCTATTCGGTTTATAATGAACTTAAGCAGGGACGCTTTTCTATAATGGACATAAAAGGACTCAATATAAACAGAGATTTGTTCTTTATCCAGAAGCACGGCACCGAAAAACAACTACAGTCGGTTTTTATGGATTTTGCACTTCATTATAACTTTAGGTAATAACTCATTACTAAAAACAATTTCTTTAGCCTTTTATTTAAGCAGAACTTTGTTTTGTTAAATAATTAAAGGTTATGATATTCCAAAATATAAATAAGCCACTGTTTGTAATTGCCATACTGTTTTGCCTTAGTCCGTGGGGTAGTCCTCCAGCAGCATTATTGTTAGGTATAGTACTGGCATGGACAGCTGGGAATCCGTTTAAAAAGCAGAGCGCAAAGGCTACCCATTATTTATTGCAGGCATCAGTAGTGGGGCTGGGGTTTGGTATGAATGCCGGTAGTGCGCTTAAAGCCGGTAGTGAAGGGATTCTGTTTGCTGTTTGCTCCATAGCGGGTACTTTACTTTTAGGCTATGTACTGGGTAAGGTTTTTAAAACCGACAGAAAAACATCTTACCTTATAGCATCGGGTACAGCTATTTGTGGGGGTAGTGCCATTGCGGCGGTATCTCCGGTTATAAAGGCCGGGAAAAAACAAATATCTGTAGCACTTGGTGTGGTATTCATCCTTAATTCGGCTGCACTGTTTTTATTTCCGGTAATAGGGCATTTGCTTGGTTTGAGTCAGCAGCAGTTTGGACTGTGGAGTGCCATAGCCATACACGATACCAGTTCGGTAGTTGGTGCAGCAGGTAGTTATGGAACAAAAGCACTGGAGGTAGCCACTACGGTAAAACTGGCTCGAGCCCTTTGGATAATACCTGTCGCTTTTCTTTCGGCTATGGCATTTAAAACTAAAGATGCCAAGGTTAAAATTCCGTATTTCATTGGGTTGTTTGTACTGGTTATGCTTGCCAATACTTATTTACCTGTAATACAGTTGGCAGCGCCTTATATAGTAACAGCTGCAAAGGCAGGGTTAACACTTACCCTGTTTTTAATAGGAAGTTCGTTAAGCAGGGAGGTATTACTGGCTGTGGGGGTAAAACCTTTTGTACAGGGTGTGCTGTTGTGGGTAGCTACAAGTGTGGCAGCGTTGCTGGCGGTAATATCTTTTGGTTAATAGGTGTATAGCCTGCCTCTACATCGTTGTAATTTGTTTACCTTTGTGGCACCGATGAAGAATCGGTGCAGAAAAACGAATTATTAAGAAGATAAATATCACGATTAATGAGCCAGGAAGTAAGAAACCTTGAGCCTAAAGCGCTCTGGAACAAATTTGCCGACCTGAATGCCGTACCAAGGCCTTCTAAAAAAGAAGAAAGGGTAATTGCCTTTATGAAAGATTTTGGTGCTAAACTTGGGCTGGAAACCATTGAAGACGAAGTAGGTAACGTTATTATTAAAAAACCGGCTACTCCGGGAATGGAAAACCGCAAAACCATAGTGATGCAGTCGCACCTTGATATGGTTCACCAAAAAAATGCCGATACTGATTTTGATTTTGATACTCAGGGTATCGAGATGTATGTAGATGGTGACTGGGTTAGAGCTAAAGGAACAACCCTTGGTGCCGACAACGGTTTAGGTGTTGCTACCATAATGGCAATTTTAGAAAGTACTGATATTAAGCACCCTGCTATCGAAGCGCTGTTTACTATTGATGAGGAAACAGGTATGACAGGTGCAATGGGACTTAAAGGCGGACTACTGGATGGTGAGATACTGCTTAACCTTGATACCGAAGAGGATGACGAAATTGATATAGGATGTGCCGGAGGTATTGATGTTACTGCCGAAAGAGGTTATAACGAGGAGGAAGCTCCCGAAAACTCTGTAGGATACACTATTACCGTAAAAGGACTTAACGGTGGTCACAGTGGTATGGACATCGATAAAGGACTTGGTAACGCCAATAAAATTATGAACCGCCTGTTATTTGACAGCTTTGAGAACTTCGGGCTTCAGGTGGCTGAAATAAACGGAGGTAGCCTTCGTAATGCAATTCCGCGTGAGAGTTTTGCTAAGGTGATTATCTCTGAGATTTTTGATGAGGCTTTTGTATTCGATATGCAGGAGGTTATCAATGACATCAAAACAGAATACAAAACTACCGAACCTAACCTTGAAATAAAGATTGTAAAATCGGACGATACTCCTGCTAAAGTAATGGAGCTTGGCGTACAGGAAGGTTTAATCCGTGCAATTTATGCTGCTCATAACGGAGTGTACCGCATGAGCGCCGATATGGACGACCTTGTTGAGACTTCAAACAACATTGCAAGGGTAATTGTTAAGGATGGTAAAATACACATAGGGTGTTTAACACGTTCGTCTGTAGAGAGTTCTAAATTTGATTTAGCTAATGCACTGCGCTCGGCGTTTGAACTGTTTGGTTGTGAAGTAAACTTCTCGGGTTCTTACCCAGGATGGACACCAAACGTAAACTCTCCTATACTTGAAGTATTAAAAGAGATATACGAAAAACAGAACAACGAGAAACCAAATGTTGTGGCTTGCCACGCAGGTTTAGAGTGTGGTATATTAGGTACTAATTATCCTGATATGGATATGATTTCATTTGGTCCTACCATTAAGGGAGCTCACTCTCCTGATGAAAGAGCAAGTATCAAATCGGCTCAAAAGTACTGGAAATTCGTACTGGAGATTGTAGAGAATATTCCGCTTAAAAATAAGTAAAAAGTTTAGTTCGCTATAAGATTGAAGTCCTGCATTTTGCAGGACTTTTTTTGTGAAAAAAGTCCCCTAAATTATTTAACTTTAAGGGGCTTTTTAGCGTTACTTAATAAACCACCTTATTTAATGAAAAAAATCTTTTTTACAGCAGTGTTTGCCTGTATGCTATTTTCCTGTAAGCAGAATAAAACTGAAAATGTTGAGCGCGCCTTTTATTATTGGAAAAGTGATGAATGGCATATTAATGAGATTGAAAGAAAAGTACTTGACTCAGCTCAGGTTACTAAACTTTATGTCAAGTTTTTTGAAGTGGAAAAGAATGATGTTATGGGTAATATTCCCATTTCAAAAACGTCATTGCGTTTTTACAACATACAGGATTCCTTTACTTATGTCCCTACGGTATATTTAAATAATAGTGTTTTTTCTAAAATAGATAATGGCGGACTTGATACCCTGGCTAATAATGTAAACTATCTAATAGACAAGTATGTTAATGATAAAATGGAACCTAATTTGGTTACAGAGTATCAAATGGATTGCGACTGGACACCATCTACAAAAGACAATTATTTTTACTTCCTTAAAAAGATAAAAGAGCTTTCGGGTAAAAAAATAAGCTGTACGCTAAGACTTTATCCCTATAAATATAAAGATAAGATGGGAGTTCCCCCTGTAGACAGCGCCATGCTTATGTGCTACAACCTTATTAACCCAATGAAAAACCACGACAAGAACTCAATATTAGATATTGATGAGATGTCATCTTATTTGGGAGATTATAATTATCCGCTCCACCTTGATGTGGCTTTACCTCTGTATTCATGGGCACATGTGTATCAAAACAATCAGTTTGTACAGGTTTTGTATGCTGATATTAAGGAGCTTAAAAAGTCTCTTAAACCACAAAAAAACTTGTGGTATGAAGTTACCGAAGATATAGAGGTAAACGATTTTTACTTAAGGAAAGGTGATAAAGTAAAAATTGAAGAAATGAGCGCTGATTATATTAATAAAGCGATAGCTGTTATAGCTGAAAAGGTGCCTTTAGATAAAAATATTACGGTAAGCTTTTTCCATCTTGATGAAACACAATTAAGCCCTTATACTAATGAAGAGATTTCAGCTTTTTATACTGGTTTTACTAAGTAGTTCTATTATAGGTTATCCTTGTGGGTATTATCCTTATGGCGAACAAGTACGTATGTGCTTTTTTAAACCTGAATATCAGGATTACAATTATTATTCTCCGTTTTTTTATACCTCACAGTATTACAATGATGTTGAAGCAAAAATTGATGCTGGTGACGGGTCTAACGATATTTTTTGGTATAACTACTGTAATGGTAAAGTACCTATGCCGGCTGTAACAGAATGTGTTTATTCTCTACCTGCCAATGATTTAGATAAGGCTTCATTTAACGGTATGGTTCAGTATCTTATTACAACCAATGATACCGTTGCGCTCAATTATTTAAGGTTTGCCAAACAATGTGAGCCTGCTAACGGGTGGTATGATGATCCCTGGGAAAGGGATGTAGAGAATTTGGTAAAGCAAAGGGGAACACTTATAACAAAGGCTATTGAGTACAGTAAGGCATCGGGTAAAGAGGAGTTTAAGCGACGTTATGCTTTTTTAGCAATACGTTTGGATTACTATAATGGTAATTATGATATCCTGCGCAGTTTGTATAAGGAAGTGTTCTCACAATCGGAAAACAAAGATATTATATATTACTGGGCAACTCATTTTTATACATTAACAATTGAAGACAAAGTCGAAGCGGCCTATTATGCAGCACAGGTATTTGCCAATGCGCCCGACAAAAGCTTTGCAGTTTACAGATCATTTGATAAGAATCTGCCTATAGATGAGATTTTACACTTTGCCCAAAATGATAAGGAAAAAGCTAATATTTATGTTTTAGCGGCTATCAGAAAGCCTGGCAGGGCTTTAGACTATATTAAAAAAGCATATAAACTTGATCCTAATAGCGAGGTAATGGAGCTTTTAATGCTAAGGGAGGTAAATAAACTGGAAGATTGGATACATACACCTTATTATACACTTTTTACTCCAACAGTAACAACAGAAAGTTATCCCGATAGTACTGAGGAAGTTATGATGAAAAGGGTAGAGGAAGACAGGCAGTATGCCCGCGAGGTGCTTTCGTTTGTAAAGTCGATGAAGAAGACTGAGGATGTGTATTGGCTACAGGTAAAGGCCAATTTAGAACTGCTTGCCCAGCAGTATAAAGAGTGTGTACAGACAATAAGCAAACTTGATAAAAAGGATATTAATAAAGTTGAGGCTAAAAATCAGATTGAAAAAATATATGCTTTGGCATTAACAGCTTTTCAGGAAAAAGGGAAAGCAGTGATACCTGAAAAGGTAAAAATACTGCTACTGAAGTTTAAGGATGATCAAAGGTTTGTTTTTGCCATTGGCAGGGAGTTGGAGTATAAAGGTAACACTACCGATGCGGCTTTAATGTATTGTAATCTTGTAAGTGAATTTTATAAAGAAGGAAACCGATGGAGTGATGTGTATTGGAAGGACGGAAAAAAGATTGGTAATTATTATGACTACTTCAACGACTGGTTTACTTATATTGATTTTAATTATACTCCACCGCAAATAGAGCAACTTATAGAAAACATACAGAACAATAAGGCTACCGATGAATTTTCAAACTGGAAGTACTCGTGGATAACAACTAAGCAGAGTGTTCTTTATGACTTATTGGGAACAAAATACATACGCTCAAATAAGCTCGAAGAGGCTGCCGCCGCTTATGAAAAGGCAGGAAATAAGTATTGGGAAGATAACTATGGCTTTTGGGAAAGGAAATCGTTTTTTAATAGCGGTAATCAGTTTGATGCAAATCCTTTCTATACGCTTAAATATACTCCTGAGTTTATCCCGATGCGTGATACTATTAAAGTGAACAAGTATACGGTAACAAAGCAGCTTATTAATTATTTGGCTAAAGCGGAAGATAAAAATGAAAAGGACAGGGATTATTATTATTTTCTTGTGGCTAACTGTTATTATAATATGACCGATTACGGTAACTCATGGATGATGAGGCGTTATTATAAGAGTTATGACAACATAAAGGGATTTCAAGATGATGAGGAGTATTACGATTGTGTTTTAGCTAAAAAATACTATCACAAAGCCTTTGAACATGCTAAGACAGATAAGTTTAAGGCATTATGTTTAAGATTGATAGCTTCCTGTAATCAGAATAAAGATGATAAAGAGTTGTTGGAGTTTGCAACAAGTAAGGAAATGTATGATGACCTAACCTCAAACTGTACCCGTTTTTCTGATTATTTTAAAGCAAGAAGATAAAAACAAAACTCCCCGCGATAGCGGGGAGTTCTGTATTAAACTATTTAACAGGAGCATTAGTAATACCAAAAAGATTTATTTTTGAATTATTGACCTTATATATTACAACCACTTTTATTTCTTGATTAGCTGAGTTTTCTTTAGGAATATATTCAAATTCAAATTTATTATCTCCGGTCTTCTCATATTCAATTTTGTTGCTGTCATCATAGATGTTTGCTTCATTATAATAATGAAGTTCAAACTCCGGATATTCCTGTATTTCAGATAGTATGCCCTCTATGATATTTGCTTTATTTGATTTTAATTCGAAAGTTTTAGGAATTAGGTATAACTGGGTGTTTTTGGCTTTTTCAAGTTCACTTTTAGAAATAATATTGATAAGTGAATCATTCTGTTTCTCCAAAGAAGATATTTTACGATTAAGTTTTTCTAATTCAGTATTATTACAAGATATTAAGCAAATTGAAATTATCAAGGGGAGTAATGGATATTTCATGATATTACAATATTAAACCTGTTACGGCAGGTAGTGAGAATTTCGCTTTTTTAATTCGGTTTTGCTGCGGGTCTATGGAGTAGTTTATGGACGAACGCAAATCGGCTTTTTCCAGTACCGTGTTTTCAAATATGGCATGCTTAAAGTCGCAGTTGGTAAATGCTGCCTCGGTAAAATCGGTTTCGGTAAGGTCGGCTTCCTGCAGGTTACAGTTGGTAAAACGGGCTTTTTTAAGCTTTAACTGATAGAAAGAGGTAAGGCTTAACTGGCAATCGGTAAAATGCATGGCAATCAAAAACGGATCGGCTACACTAAAGTTGAGTCCGGTCATTTTACAATCTTTAAAAAACACTTCTTTAAAACCCGTACCGCGCACTTTAGTATTACTAAAGTTACAGTCGGTAAACTCACAATCGGTAAGCACAACACCACTTAGGTCGCAGGCAGAGAAATTACAGCCTGTAAAGCTGCAGTTGTCATATTCGCCTTTCGGTATATTGGAAACAGTGTAATCCACACCTTTAAAGTCGGTTCCTTCGGTATAGTCCATTAGCTGAGGTTTTACGGCTAAAATAAGAAAAGATACTATTATTTTATTTTTTCATTTTAGGTATAAAAGTAATGTCTGTCATTTTGAGCGTAATGAAATGGAGTCGAAAAATCTCTAATTATACTTAACCTAAATACTAGAGATTCTTCACTTCGCTATACTACGTTCAGAATGACAGACTAATTATATTACTAAAAAATCAATTATCTTCTTTTAAACGGGAATTTTTGTGAAACAGTTTCTCCTTCTTTCAAGCCTGATATTTCTGCCAAAAGGGAATCCTTATTGACTTTTCTATAAGTGATTTTAGTAGGAAAATCGTGAGCCGGATTTTCAAAAACAAGTAAGGTATCATTAGCCGATGTCATTTCAAAACCAACCGGTTTTTCATCATTTTGGTTAGGTACGGTAATAATCATGTTAAGCTTACCGTTGGTTTCGGCAAGCTTCATAGTTTCTGCAAACAAGGTATCACTGCTATTCCTTATAAAATAAGATTCACCTGCGTAAACCGAGTCGTTTTCCTTCATCCAGGTTTCAGAAAACTCAGCATCATGGCTTTTGTTTACCCATTGTCCTAAAACCCATTCGGCTTTTTCAAGCTCAGTATATGTTTTAGTTTTAGTTTCCCTGTTTTCTTTACAGGCAGTAAAAAGCAGGCAACCTACAGCTGTAATAAGTATAAACTGTTGTTTCATAATCGATTGATTTAGTTTACCTGCAATTTACTCTTTTTTTGGATTAGAAAACCTCAAAAGCCAAATCGCTGTTTATTACAGCCCCTGCTTTGTTTCCGGTAGCCACAGCTGTTGCCACCGATCGCATAGGAGTGGTGCAGTCGCCACAGGCATAAATACCCGGTATATTTGTTTTTTGCATTGGGTCGGTTTTAAGGAATCCGTTTTCATCCAGTTCGCAGCCCAAATCCTGAGGGAGTAAAGTGTGTTGCACAAAAGCTGCCCTATGATATACAGCCTCCAGTGGATAAGCCTTACCGTTACGGGAGATAAGTGCCTCTGCCTGACCTTTACTTTGTTTTAGTTTAATGATGCTATCCTCAATAACGGGTATATTATGTTTGGCAAATTTTTCCAATTGCTCTTCGGTAAATTCGGCTTTACCGTTAGTGTATATAGTAATATCATTAGTTAACTGTAGTAACAATCCTGCATAATGATAGGCGGCTTCACCATTACCTAGTATTCCCGTTTTTTTATCTCTTGCTTCATAACCATGACAGTAAGGGCAGTGTACGGCTGATATACCCCAACAGTCTTCAAAGTTGTCTATAGCGGGCATAATATCGGTAATACCGGTAGCAAAAAGTAATCGTTTAGCACTGCATACCACATTGTTTTGTGTAGTTATACTAAAACTGTTTTCTGTTTTTATAACATTGGTAACCTTATCATTCACAAAGTTTACGGTAGAGTAGGCAAGAACTTCCTGTTTTGCGCGTTGTGCAATATCGGCAGGAGTTTTACCATCGTTAGTTATAAAGTTATGGGAGTGAGGGGTATGCCTGTTACAGGGTTTACCGCTGTCTATTATTAAAATTTTTCTGCGGGAACGCCCCAGTGCCATAGCTGCGGAAAGCCCAGAGTAGCTTCCGCCAATAATTATAACTTCGTAATTTGTTTGCATGTGTATGATTTTTTGATTGATGATTGAACTTAGTAGTTTGGCAAATGTATATAAATTTTGTATTATTGCAACGGTATTGCATTAAATAATTGCAACAAAATTGCGTTAATGAGATGAGAAGAAGAAACACACCGGCAAAGAGTACTATTTTAACCCTGCTTAAAGATGCCGGAACGGCACTTAGTCAGGACATGATAGAAGATAAGGTAAAAGGAGAAATGGACAGGGTTACCATTTACAGGGTACTTAACAGTTTTTGTGAAGACGGTATTACGCACCGCATACTTGCCGATAACGGCAAATATTATTTTGCACTGTGCCTTAATTGCGGAGAGGAAAAGCACAATCATAACCACGATCACTTTCATTTTAGGTGTACCAAATGTGAAAAGGTTGAGTGCCTTGATGAGGAGGTTACCTTAACCCTGCCTCAGGGCTATGTAAAACAAACTATAAGCAGCTGGGTAACCGGTTACTGTAATAACTGTTCATAATAAAAAACGGAGGCATACAGTCTCCGTTTTTTATTTATTGGTCAAGATGCCCCCCTCGTTTGTTAATAAATAATTTGTGTTTAAATTACAGAGATGATTCCCTGCTTTGTTCTTCGGTAACCTCCACCTTTTCATATATTTTAGAAAACTCGTGTGGTTGAGGTTTGGCATAGGTAAAATACATTTTGTCGTTTCCTATAGGGAAAGTCAACTTATAGTTTACCGGCCAATAAGTGGATTCAGAGTCAAAGGCATAAACATCACCTTCTACCTGATTCCAGGTGTACTCGGTATAAAAAGTACCCTCCGGACAGTTTTTTGCCGATAGGGCAGTGCCGTCAGAATTTATGGTCATTATTTCCTGTTGGCATTCATTTGTAATAGGTGAGTAAACACCATCATAAATAAAACCTGTTGCTTTCCAGGTTGCAAAGATAGTAGGTGGGGTTGTGGCTGAGTCGCTCAAAGATGCTGTTTCATCATTTTCTCCGTTGCATGCAATCAGACTCATTAGCAGGACAAGCGGAACAAGCTTTAAAAATCCTCTTTTTGTTTTGTTCATAATAAATTAATAGATGTGTATTCGTAAGGGGGTGTGCAAATATAATACGAAATATCTAAAAGTATAGTTTTTTTAATTTGTAATTACTTGTTAATCAGTGTGTTTTATAAGAAAAAACTTAAAAACCATACACTTTGTAACGATATGGGTAAAATTCTATAAACCAACGAGGTATAAAAAACGATTAAAAGTAACAAAGCCCGATAACTTGTGGTATCGGGCTTTGTTTATTATTTTAAGAAGGAGTATTACTGTTTCTGGAATACTTCTATATAATCTTCTTCTCCTTCTACGGTAACCTTCATTAAATCATTTTCAAAAACCGTATTTAAAGTTGCAGTATCATCGGGTATAGTAATTTTATATTTATTTTCTTCCAGTTTTTCCCAGGTTAGATTTTCCGATTCATCTTCCCAGCCACAATCATGATAAGTCATTGTGCCTGTATTCTCATCATTTATATTTAATTCTACATTTTCGCAGTCTTCATTCTCAAAATATTCATCATTCACATAATAACCTAATGATTTCCAGTTTCCAATAAAAGGGTCAACAGGGATTTCTTCTTCAGGATCAACAATAACATTAGTATCATTGTTTGCAGTAGTATCGTCATCATTTGAGCAGGCTACCATAAAAAGGACTGTAAAAACAGCAAAAGTTTTTAGTAGAGTGTGGTTTAGTTTTTTCATAGAATTTTAAATTTAAAATGGTTATTAATAATTGTTTATTGTTTTGTTATTTTAATTTGGACAACTCTTTTCCAAAAGTGATGCCAAACTGAAAATACTTACAAAAAATATAGTTTAATGATTTTCTTTCGGGAAGTTATTTGCGGGATTTATGCAGGCTAAACTTGTTTTATGGAGTAAAGCTGATAATACAGGAAAAATTCGTAATTTTGCACCTCGAAATAAGGAGATAAAAACATGTTAGACAGGTTACAGATAATAAAACAGCGTTTTGATGAGGTTTCTGACCTTATTATTCAGCCGGATGTAATTGCCGATCAAAAACGCTATGTACAGCTTAATAAAGAATACAAAGACCTTAAAGGACTTGTAGAAAAGCGTGAAGAGTACATTAAAGTAACAGGAGGTATTAAAGAAGCTCAGGAAATTATAGCCGACGGAAGTGATGCTGAGATGGTGGAGATGGCTAAAATGGAACTTGATGAGAATAAAGCACGCTTGCCACAGCTTGAAGAAGAAATAAAATTCATGCTTATACCTAAAGATCCTGAAGATGCCAAAAATGTAATGGTAGAAATTCGTGCCGGTACAGGTGGTGATGAGGCGAGTATTTTTGCCGGAGACCTTTTCAGGATGTATACCAAATATTGTGAAAGCAGAGGCTGGAGAACCAGTGTTGTAGATATTAACGAAGGTACATCGGGTGGATTTAAAGAGGTTATCTTTGAAGTTACCGGAGAAGATGTATACGGTACGCTTAAATTTGAAGCGGGTGTACACCGTGTACAGCGTGTACCGCAAACTGAAACTCAGGGACGTATCCATACATCGGCAGCTACTGTAATGGTATTACCGGAAGCAGAGGAGTTTGATGTACAAATTGATATGAACGACGTTCGTATAGATTTATTCTGTTCATCAGGGCCTGGAGGACAGTCGGTAAACACTACAAAATCAGCAGTGCGTATGACACACATCCCAACAGGACTTGTGGCGCAGTGTCAGGATGAGAAATCACAGCATAAAAATAAAGATAAGGCTTTACAGGTACTTCGTTCACGTTTATATGAAATGGAACTTGCCAAGAAACAGGAAGCCGATGCTGCAAAACGTAGCTCACAGGTAAGTAGTGGTGACCGTTCGGCAAAAATCCGTACGTACAACTACCCACAGGGACGTGTTACAGACCACAGAATAGGACTTACGCTTTATGACCTTGACGGTGTAATGAACGGAAGCATACAAAAGCTTATTGATGAGATACAGCTTGTAAACAATACAGAGAAACTTAAAGAGAGTGAAGTTTTCTAAAAATACAAATCCCGCCAACAGGCGGGATTTTTTTATATCTCAGGGAGACAAGTAAAATAGTTCAATTATTAAAAGGTGTTTTTTCATCTTGGTGAAATTAAAACGCTAAAATAAAAAAACTCCTGCCTTAAAAGGCAGGAGCTTTACTTAATTATTAATTACGATTTATTATTCCTTCATCAATAACAATCCATTTGCCGTTCTCTTTTTTCATAAATAGTATACGGTCTTTAAATAATCCGCCATTAAACTGGTTTGTAACTTCTTCTAATCGAAAAACAGCAATATCTTTGTCATAGTACATTACATCGGTAAAAAAGTACACTTTTTCCCGTAATGAATAATCTGCCAGCTTTCTTACAGAATCTATTTCCTGCTTAGAGAATACCCTATTTTTAAAAGAAAAGTTGTTACTATTCCAGTAATCATTAAGGGTGTCGTTTATATTGTTATTAACCAGTTTCTTCCATGCCTTTTCATTATAAAGCGCTGTTTGGTTAAATTTTAAATCCCATTTACCATTATTCTTATTGTAGTGTGATGTATTATTCAATGCTTTTAATGCATCTTTTTTTGACAGTTTATTTTGCCCAATCCAAATAAAGGAATCCCTAACCTTATTATTGTAAAAGGAATCATTTACAGTATCGTTTAATACATACTGTATCATATAATCGTTTACAGGCTGGTTTTTGTTTATTGAACAGGCTGAACATAAAATAAGACAGATGAATAGGATGGTATATTTTGTCATATTTATAATTATTACTCACAGGTATCACCAAGAGGTACAGTTGTCCCAATTGTAATATTCATTATTTCTGAAGCATACCTTTTGTTTATTCTCTCGCGATCTTCATTAGTAAGAGATGATGTAGTTTGGTAAATAGGTGCGTCCTTTAAGCCTCCCCATGCTAAATCGGTATAGTTTTGACTAGGTGATGTATTATCTGGGACAGGATTTCCAGTTTGGAATTCTTGCAGAGCTCTTGCCAAAGCATCAACATATTTTTCAGCCATAATTTGATGATGAAAATTTTGAGGATTAGGGCCAAATTGTTTTTCAACAAGTTTTTCAAATAAATCAGGGAAATTTTCACTTCCACTCCCTTCAGGGCCATCATCTATTAGGGTTAATAAATAAGCATGTATCATTTCATGTAAAATAATTGTCGCATAACCAAGTTTATTTGTATTTGGGGTGTATTCAGGATCAATTATTATAGTATAGTTATATTCTGGGTTGCCAGGAGTTCTGATTGTTCTTGCTGGACTACCAGCAGCATTATCTGGTAATGTGCCATTTTTTATATTAGTTGTATAAGGTGATGGAAAAGCATCTAATTTACGAATTACTTCAGCCATATTTTTCTCAGTCAAGTTTTTAAGATCGCTTATTACTGATGAAATACATGGGTCTAAATTTGAATCTTCAGTTATATTATCTACAATTATTTTTGAGAAGTCTAATGGTACTAATACTCCATATTCACCTCCATCTCCACAAGGATTTCTAGTCTCATCTATAGGTTCTATATTTAAAGCTTCTGATACACCTGAAACAGTGAAATCTCTTGGAGTCCTGTGTCCGTATCTCCATTTAGAGCCTGAACCTGAACCCGAAGATATAGATCTGATTGATATACTAAGATACATATAATCTACCAATGTTTGGTTGTGAGGATTACCATTTCCGTTAGGATTCCACGGTTCTCCATCGCCATAGTCACCACCGCCACCGCCACCGCCGGGACCATTTCCTCCGGTTGTAGGTATACCCAGTGATGGCATTTCACCACAAGGGTAGCCACCATCTGCTGTTAGTAGTGATGCTGTTATTGTACCGGTAAACGTTGTGAAATCACCAGTTTCGGTAAATTTTTGATAATACTCATCAGTCATTTCATACTTTACAAGTATAGTTTTGAAATAACCATCCCAGTTGGTAATTACAACATTATGAAAAGTCCTTTCATTATCTTCATTGGTAGTAACTTTATAAGTATAATGAATTTTACCAGTATAATCACGAACTTCGGCTAAATCACGATTATCAAAGTTAATGGGTTCTTTTCTTGAAACTTTAGCCATCTGATTGTGATAAAGGTCAACAGCGTAACTTGTTTCTTCCTCAGACATTAAACTGATAGTTTCAGCTTTCATAGAAAAGCTTTTTTCTTCCTGAGTAATAGTGTCATCTTTTTGACAAGATATAACACTAATTAAAAATACTGCAGTAATTAACATAGCAGATTTTAAATTGGTGCGGTTTTTCATAAAAAAATATTAAGGATTATGGTTGTAAAATAAAGGTAGATGTTTCAAACATCCAATAGGTTCATAGATATTCTCTTAATAATTATGAAGTAGATAGTTTTAATTTGAAAAAAAAATAATATAAATATGAAATTAACAGTTTTGTTGATTAAAAAAACTCCCGCCATTATAGGCAGGAGCTTCCAAGTAGTAGATCAGGATTAGTAGTAGTTATAGTATTTGTGCGTTTTTCCAGTAGGCAATAATATCGTTTATCAGTTTTTTATAAGCCGTATAGTTTATAGGTTTTACAAAATATCCCTGTATGGATAGTTCGTATGCCCTTTGCAGAAACTTCTCATTGTTACGTGCGGTAGTAAGGAAAATAAATGGAATTGCTTTTCGTCTTAATTCAGCATCACTGAAAATAAGGTTTCGCAAATCAAACCCATTCACTTTAGGCATATTAATATCTGAAATAATAATAAACGGGTTAGCCTCGTCTGACTTCAGGAAATCAATAAGGTCTTCGGCCTCTTCAATAAGCACAAGCCTGTTCTCATAGCCGTGTTCTTTACCCAGCTCTTCGAAAATGTGTATAAGCAGCTCTCTGTCGTCAGAATCGTCTTCAATTATTATTATGTCGCCGTCTTTATTCATTAAATAGTTTTTGGGGATTTAAATTATAGATATAAAACTATACTATTAGTCCTACAGTTTTATATATTTTCGACAAAATACTTTAATCTGTCGTTGAATGGTTTATTTCCTGAAATAAAAAGCAATTCGTACTTTTGCACCACAATAGCTTTTACAGGTAAAACTCAAACATAAACATGACGACACAGCAGCTACACCAAAACATTATTGATAAGAAATCTTTTTTATGCATAGGCCTTGACGTGGACCTAAATAAAATCCCGCAACACTTACTGGCTACAGAAGATCCTATCTTTGAATTCAACAAAGCCATTATTGATGCTACTCACGATTTGGCTGTGGCTTATAAGCCTAACACTGCCTTTTATGAGGCATACGGACTTAAAGGCTGGTTGTCGCTGGAAAAAACCATAAACTACATTAACCAAAAGCATCCTGAAATTTTTACCATAGCCGATGCTAAAAGGGGAGATATAGGAAATACGTCGGCGATGTATGCCAAGGCTTTTTTTGAAGACCTGAATTTTGATTCGGTTACCGTAGCACCTTATATGGGGAAAGATAGCGTAGAGCCGTTTTTGGCTTTTAAAAATAAGTTTACCATTATGCTGGCGCTTACCTCTAATATGGGAGCTTTTGATTTCCAAACCAAAACCGTAGAGGGCGAGGAGCTGTATAAAACCGTACTTAAAACCTCTAAGGGTTGGGAAAACAGTGAAAACCTTATGTACGTGGTTGGGGCTACTAAAGCCGAGTATTTTACCGAAATCAGAAAAATTGTACCTAACAGCTTTTTACTTGTGCCGGGTGTAGGTGCACAGGGCGGTAACCTTCAGGATGTATGCAAGTATGGTATGAGTGATAATGTAGGGCTTTTAATCAACTCTTCACGAGGTATTATTTATGCTTCAAACGGTGAGGATTTTGCCGAAAAAGCAAGAGAAGAGGCTTTAAAGATTCAGCAGGAAATGGCTGCAATTTTATAGTTAATACTATAAACTGAAATTTTGGAACAAACAAAAACATATACAGATCAGCTGGGGAATACCATTACGCTTACTAAAGCGCCAATGCGTATTGTATCTATAGTACCTTCACAAACCGAGCTTCTTTATGATCTTGGTCTTGAGGATAAAATTGTAGGGATAACTAAGTTTTGTGTTCACCCGTATCACCTAAAGCAAACCAAAAGGATTATTGGCGGTACTAAAAGGGTGCACTATGAAAAAATAAAGGCACTGGAGCCTGATATTATCATCGCCAATAAAGAGGAGAATACGCCCGAGATTGTTGAAAGGCTTAGCGAAATAGCCCCTGTATGGGTTAGTGATATTATTACGATTGAAGATAATATCAAAATGATAGAGGAACTGGGGAAAATATTCTCGGTTCGTACCAAGGCACAGCACTGGGTTGATAAAATAAACCACGGATATACTGATTTTAAGAAGTTTATGGAAGGCAGGCCGTTTAAAAGGTCGGCTTACTTTATCTGGAAAAATCCGTATATGGTTGCCGGGGGTAATAACTTTATCAACGAGATGCTTAAACTGAATCATTTTACCAATATTTATGAAGACAGGGAAGGACGTTACCCCGAAATTATCGTTCAGAAAATGAGAATACAGGGTGACCCTGAGGTGATATTCCTTTCGTCAGAACCTTATCCGTTTAAGGATGAAGATGCTTTTGAACTGGGAAGGCATACGCACCACGCACAAACCATTTTTGTTGACGGTGAAATGTTTTCATGGTATGGTAGCAGGATTGTAAAAGCTTTTGATTACTTTAAGCAGTTACAACTACGTATAGAAGAACCGGTTTAGGATACCGGTAAGTATTTGTCATTGCGAGGAGTTACGACGCGGCAATCTGTTATAATTTAGATTCTTCCTATCGTCAGAATGACAAGCAGTGTTGTGTCATCTTGAATGCAATGCAATGGAGTGAAATATCTTTAAAGTTTAGAGATTCTTCCTATCGTCAGAATGGCAAGCAGGATTGTCATCTTGAACGTAATGCAATGAAGTGAAAGATCTTTAAAGTTTAGAGATTCTTCCTGTCGTTAGAATGACAAGCAGGGTGTTGTAAGGCTTATGTAATAAAGAAAGGTTGTATATTAGCTTTTAAACCTTACCGGATGAAAAACTTTATATCAAAACTAAACTGGCGCCTTATTTTAGTTCATGTACTAGCAGCCTGTTTTTTTGTCTATTCCGCTCATTCATTATCCTATTTTTACGATATTGAAATGGTAAGAATGACTTTAGATAAAACTTTAGACAGCATGGAGCATATTATATCTCCTGTAAGAATTGCTTATGCTACATTGTTTATCAGTGTGTCAGGTTATATAGGGGTAGTTGTAGGAACCATAGCTTCTTTACTATTATGTAAAAAATATAAATGGTTTAAAGGAAATAGTATTGTAGTCCTTTTAATATCATCTTTGTTTTATAAGTTTGATATTATAGAATGGCTCTTTATAAACAGCGTATTTTATTTTCCGGCAAGATTATTTCATCATTTTGAAGCCAAACTAATAACTCATAGTGTTGTACTATTCATGTTTGGAGTTCTTTGCCTGTTTAATAAAAGAATTATTAGATTTATAGAAACCGGTAGATTTATCAATAGTCAGGTAACCGAACCTGTAAGTTAATAGTTTACTTCTTCCCCAGTTTTTTAAAATATTCAATGTATTCCTTAGCGGTATTAAACTGTTCGTAGCCATCGCGTTCTATAACACGGCCGTATTTGTCCAGTAGTACGATATATGGGAAAAAGCCGTTACGGTTATAACGTTCGGTTAGTATTATTTTTGGGTCGTTAATATCAACAGGTTCTGATTCCCCTTTTTTCTGCAGGAAATCGGCTCTTAACAGTATCCAGTTCTTATCGGCTTCGGTTTTAAACTCTTCGCTTTGCCATACTTTGCGCTCCAGTTCAATACAGCGGGAACACCAGTCTGACCCCGAAAAGACCAATAGTATATTTTTGTTTTGGGCAATGGCTTTGCTCTTTGCAGTTTCCAAATCCACATTCCACTCCTGGCAAAAGCCCGCAGCATTCAGCATAAGGCATACAAGTAATACGCACTTTTTCACGTCTCCACAATTTGCGCAAATGTAGAAAACAAAACGATTTAAAAAACAGTGGGTTAAAAATATTTTATGGGGTATAAAAACAAAAATGCCAATAGCATTTACTACCGGCACTTTTCTTTAACTAACCCTAACTAAATGTGAGAAAACTATTTTAGTTTCAGCGTGCAAATTACTCAAAAAAAATAGTTTCCAATGTTAAGGTAATGTTATATGTATATCATTGTAAATTAAAGCATTAGCTTTTAGTTGTCCTGCAAAACAAATACCTTTTTTAATAGCGGGGATGTTCTCTCGCTTATGTTGTTTCTAATCTCTTTTTCTTCTACAGATATCATGGTGAATACCCCTTTTAAGGCCTGTGATGTTACATAGTCGGTAAGATCAGGGTTTACCTTGTCTACAAACGGAAGTTTGTTGTACTTGTTTATAATGTTTTCCCAAACTTTATCGGCTCCCACTTTACCAAAAGACGACTTAATAACAGGGTTAAATTTTGAGTACAGCTGAGTTGTGGTGGTTTTTTCCAAATAGGTAGTTGCCGACCTGTCGTCGCCCATTAATATGTTTTTGGCATCAGTAAAGGTCATATCCTTCACTGCCGAAACAAAAATAGGGGTGGCCTCCTTAACGGCATCTTCGGCAGCGCGGTTCATCATTTTCAAACCTTCGTCTGCCAGTGAGCCTAGTCCTACTTTGCGCAGGCCTTCATCTACTTTTTTAAGTTCGTCGGGCAAAAGTATCTTTACCATTTCGTTTTTATAAAAACCATCGGTACCAGTAAGTTTGCTTACCTGCTTATCAATGCCTTTATCCAGCGCTTCTTTAAGTCCGGCAGCGATATCGGCATTAGTTATAATTCCGTTTTGCGGAAACTGTTGTGCCATTTGTTGTAGTTCGGCACATCCTGAAAAGGAAACCGACAGTATAACGGCAAAAACAGGTATCAGTATTTTTTTCATGTATAGGGTTTGGTTTTAGTCCTGTAAAGCAAAAACTTTTTTAAGGAGATCAGACGTACGTGAAGATAAATCGGTTCTAATGTCTTTCTCCTCTACAGCAATCATTGTAAATACACCGTCCATCGCCTTAGAGGTAACATAATCGGTTAGATTAGGGTTAACATCTTTAGTTAATGGCAGTGAGTTGTATTTTTCAATGATGGTTGCCCATACTTCATCGGCACCTACTTTGTCTAACGATGTTTTTACAACCGGACTGAATTTTTGATACAGTTGTGTTGAGGTAGTGTTCTCCAGATAGGTTGTAGCCGATCTGTCGTCGCCCATAAGTATATTTTTAGCATCGGTAAAACTCATACTTGTAATAGCATTTACAAAAATAGGGGTAGCTTCCTTCACAGCATCTTCTGCAGCACGGTTAAGTACTACAAGACCCTTATCTGCAAGGTCACCCATACCTACACTACGCAGGGTTTTGTCTACCTTTTGAAGTTCTTCCGGCAAAAGTATTTTTACCATTTCGTTTTTATAAAAACCATCTTCGGCAGTAAGTTTGGTTACCTGCTCTTTAACTCCCTGGTTAAGGGCTTCTTTAAGTGCAGAAGCAATATCGGTATTACTTATACCTGTACTACTTCCGGTAACTTCAGATACTTTAGATTTTGCCTTATCCAGAAGGCCTCCCAGCTGTGCATGAGATGCCAGTGGTAATAACAAAAGGGCGAATACTAATTTTTTCATGTAAGTAATGTTTTTCCAAAAATAAACAAAAACTGTTCCATGAGGAATAAAACTTATTTTGTGGATTTTTAATGTGTTTTATTTCAGGTTGTTATGTTGTTAAAAAAAGGTGAATTAGCTTTAAAGCCTGCTTTTTGACTGTTTTATATTTTAACTTTTTTAGTCACTATTTAACTATTTAATTTCTTTCAGGCTGTTTATTATCCGTACCTTGCATAGGTATTTTTGTAAAATTTAAGGGAATGCAAATTATCGAGCTTGAACTGCTTAGTAACAATTTAGCAGCGACCGAGAGTTTTTATAAAGAAGTATTAGGACTAAAGGCAGATTTGTCTGATAGGTTTTCTTTAACCTTTTCCATAGGGTACACTAAACTTATATTCAGGCATACGGATGATTTAAACCCTGTTTATCATTTTGCCATAGATATCCCTAATAACCGATTTGATCAGGCGTATTCTATTATGAAGTCTAAAACCGAACTTATTCCCGTGGATACTGAAAATGATATTGCCGATTTTAAGAACTGGGAGGCTCAGTCGTTTTACCTTTATGACAATAACGGTAACATACTGGAGTTTATAACCCGTTATCCTAATAAAGAAACATCTGATAAAGACTTTACTTCGCAGTCCTATATTTCCATTAGTGAAATAGGATTTGTTACTAACGATGTTCCGCTTCTTGCCAATAAACTGAAAAAGTGGTTTGGAGTACCTATATTCCACAGGCAACCCCGCAGCAGTAAGTTTACGGTATCGGGCGACGACCACGGTTTGTTTATAATAGGAGCAAAGGGCAGAAACTGGTATCCTACTAAGGTTAAAGCGGCTTCTTTCCTTACAAGGGTTTTATTCATGAATAAGGGTAATTTGTATCATATTGTAAGGTAGTTCTTTAAAAATTACTATAACGTTTTTTCTGGGCTTAGTTTGTTTTGAAATCTTCAATAAATCCGTAAATTGCGGACTCAAAATTGAGATTATTATAAAGATGGAGCAAGTACAGCCTTATATTCCTAAACATAAAGTTAGAATAGTAACAGCCGCATCCCTGTTTGACGGGCACGATGCAGCTATAAACATCATGCGCCGTATTATACAGGCAACGGGTGTTGAGGTAATTCACCTGGGGCATGACCGTAGTGTGGAAGAAGTGGTAAACACTGCCATACAGGAAGATGCCAATGCTATTGCCATGACTTCTTACCAGGGAGGTCATAATGAATATTTTAAATACATGTACGACCTGCTTAATGAAAAAGGGGCAGGACACATTAAAATATTTGGTGGCGGAGGAGGAGTTATCCTTCCGGAAGAGATAAAAGAGCTGCATGAATATGGTATTACCCGAATCTACTCTCCGGACGACGGACGTGAGCTTGGATTACAGGGTATGATTAACGATTTAGTACAAAGAGCTGATTTTCCTGTAGGCGATAAGCTAAACGGAGAAGTAAATACGCTGGAAGAGAAAAACCCAACTGCTATTGCAAGGGTAATATCATCGGCAGAGAACTTCCCTGAAGTGGCAAAAGAAACACTTGATGTTATACATAAGAAAAATGAAACGTCTAAAATCCCTGTACTGGGTATTACAGGTACGGGTGGTGCCGGTAAATCATCGTTAGTAGATGAGCTGGTACGCCGTTTCCTTATTGATTTCCCTGAAAAAACCATCGGACTTATATCGGTAGACCCGTCTAAGCGTAAAACAGGTGGTGCATTACTGGGAGACCGTATCAGGATGAATGCCATTAATAACCCAAGGGTTTATATGCGTTCGCTTGCTACACGCCAGTCTAACCTCGCCCTTTCTAAATATGTGGCAGAGGCTATACAGGTACTTAAGGCTGCAAAATATGATTTAATTATTCTTGAAACATCGGGTATCGGGCAAAGTGATACTGAGATATTAGACCACTCTGATGTTTCGCTCTATGTAATGACACCTGAATTTGGTGCTGCTACTCAGCTGGAAAAAATTGATATGCTTGACTTTGCCGATCTTGTTGCGATTAACAAGTTTGACAAACGCGGTTCGCTTGATGCGCTTCGTGATGTGAAAAAGCAATACCAGCGTAACCACAACCTGTGGGATGCTAACCCAGACGATCTTCCGGTGTATGGTACTATTGCGTCGCAGTTTAACGACCCGGGTATGAATACACTTTATAAGTCAATTATGGATAAGATTGTGGAGAAAACAGAATCTGAACTACAATCGACCTTTGAGATTACCCGCGAAATGAGCGAGAAGATTTTTGTAATTCCGCCAAACAGAACACGTTATCTTAGCGAGATTGCAGAAAACAACCGTGGTTATGATGAAACAGCAGCTACACAGCAGGATGTAGCTCAAAAGCTATACGGTATTTTCAAAACCATTGAAACCGTTAGCGGTAAAACTCCTGAGATAAACAAGGCAGGTATTGAAGAAACTTCTGTAGACACAAATGATGCCGAGAAAAAACAATTTCTTGACTTACTTGTAAAAGAGTTTGACCGTGTAAAAATGAACCTTGACCCATACAACTGGGAGGTTATACTTACATGGGACGAAAAAGTAAACAAATACAAAAATCCTGTTTATACCTTTAAGGTAAGAGATAAGGAAATAAAAATACAAACACATACCGAGTCACTTTCGCATTCGCAGATACCAAAGGTTGCCCTGCCTAAATACCAGGCTTGGGGTGATATTTTAAGATGGTGCCTTCAGGAAAATGTACCGGGAGAATTCCCGTATACTTCGGGACTGTATCCGTTTAAGAGGGAAGGCGAAGACCCAACCCGTATGTTTGCCGGAGAGGGCGGACCGGAACGTACCAACAGACGTTTTCACTATGTGAGTCTTGGTATGCCTGCAAAACGTTTATCTACAGCGTTTGACAGTGTTACCCTTTATGGTAATGACCCTGATCACCGTCCGGATATTTACGGTAAAATTGGTAACGCGGGTGTGTCTATCTGCTGTCTTGACGATGCTAAGAAACTGTATTCGGGCTTTAACCTTGCCCACCCAATGACATCGGTAAGTATGACCATTAACGGTCCGGCACCAATGCTGTTAGGTTTCTTTATGAATGCGGCTATCGACCAACAGTGTGAGCTTTATATTAAGGAAAACGGACTTGAAAAAGAGGTTGACGATAAGATAAACAAGATATACAAAGAGAAAGGTGTGGATAGACCACGTTACAACGGTAAACTACCGGAAGGTAACGACGGACTTGGATTGATGCTTCTGGGTGTAACCGGAGACCAGGTACTTCCTGCCGATGTGTATAACGATATTAAAGTACGTACCCTGTCGCAAGTGCGTGGTACGGTACAGGCCGATATCCTTAAGGAAGATCAGGCGCAAAATACCTGTATCTTCTCTACCGAATTTGCTCTTCGTTTAATGGGTGACGTACAGGAGTACTTTATTCAGAAAAACGTAAGGAACTTCTATTCGGTTTCTATTTCAGGATACCACATTGCCGAGGCTGGTGCTAACCCAATTACTCAGTTAGCGTTTACTCTTGCTAACGGATTCACGTATGTGGAGTACTACCTGAGCCGTGGTATGAATATTAACGATTTTGGTCCTAACCTGTCGTTCTTCTTCTCTAACGGTATTGATCCTGAGTATGCTGTTATTGGCCGTGTTGCAAGAAGAATTTGGGCTAAGGCACTTAAAAATAAATATGGTGCAAACGAGCGTGCGCAAATGCTTAAGTATCACATTCAGACATCGGGTCGTTCACTGCACGCGCAGGAAATCGACTTTAACGATATCCGTACAACGCTACAGGCGCTGTATGCTATTTACGATAACTGTAACTCACTGCATACAAATGCTTATGACGAGGCTATTACAACGCCTACCGAAGAAAGTGTGCGCCGTGCAATGGCAATTCAGCTTATTATCAATAAAGAGCTTGGACTGGCTAAAAACGAAAACCCTATACAGGGATCGTTTATTATTGAAGAGCTTACCGACCTTGTGGAGGAAGCGGTACTTACTGAGTTTGACCGTATTACCGAAAGGGGTGGTGTGCTTGGTGCTATGGAAACCATGTACCAGCGTTCTAAAATTCAGGAAGAAAGCCTTTACTATGAAACGCTTAAACATACAGGAGAGTTTCCTATTATTGGGGTGAATACCTTCCTGAGCTCTAAAGGTTCGCCTACTGTTGTTCCTGCTGAGGTTATACGTGCAACAGAGGAGGAGAAACAGTTCCAAATCAAGACTCTTGAAAACCTACACGAGGGTAATGCGCAAAAGGTTAAGGAACAGCTTGCCATTGTACAGGAAGCCGCCATACAAAACCAAAACATATTTGAATGCCTTATGGAAGCTGCCAAGGTTTGTTCGCTGGGACAAATTACTGCTGCCCTGTTTGAGGTAGGTGGTCAGTACCGCAGGAATATGTAATTATCACTTAGATTTAAAAATTTAAGATTAAAATATTTAAAGAGAAGCCTCCCGATAAGGGAGGCTTTTTTGTTATGTTAAAATTATTTGTTTATTTAGTAGTTCTAACCTTTTAACCTTACCTAATGAAACTACGATTATTAGCCCTTTCATTTTTTATTGTTTTAATGTCATGCTCATCAGACGATAGTACAGACCCCGTAAATGAAAATCCAAACCCGGAACTGCCTGAACAACCATCAGAACCTGTAGATAAGGTAATGACACAGGTTGAAATCATTTATCATGATTATACTCAAGTTAAGCGTATAGTTACACAATATGAAGATGATAAGCCTGTTTTTGATGTTACTTATGATGAGAATGACAATATTATGGTAACAGGAACTTACACTTATAACAGTAGTGGTTATCTTACCAATATTGAAGCCCTTAAGGCCGATGGTACTATTGATAATACTACCGAGTATCAATATGATGAACAGGGAAGGTTAACAGGATATATACAGGATGGAGAGGAAACTTATGGTTTTTCACAAACTAAGTATTATACATATAACGATGATAATACCATAACCTGTACCAGATCATATGATACGTTTGTTTATGTTACTACATTTTTTGCAAATGAAAACGGAAAGATTTATAGTATAAAAGATGAAACCGATAATGATAATAATGAGAGGTATGATGCACAATATAACAATCAGGGTGATAATATTATTACGGTTAGTACGATAAGCGACTATGGTGTAACCAGTATAGTAAATTATAACTACAATTATAATAAGGAAGTAAAAGGTGGTTATTTAGGGAGAAACAACTTATATGGCGGTTTTAATAATAATATTTTAAGGGCTGAAAGTTTTAACATGGATTATCTTGTATTAACAAGTTATCCAGTATCATATATCTATGAAAACGGTCCTGATAATTATTATGATTATGAGTACCATTACAATTATATATATGAGTTTGATGAATATGGATATCCTGTAAAAGTGAAAAAGTATTATGATGGTGTTTATAACACAGAAATTATAATAACCTACGAATAATAAATTATATTGAAACTCTTACTTTACTTTTTGTTGTCTTTAATGTGTACAGGTCAGGCTTTTAATACACATACTAAACGTATTTATAAATTTGAACATGCATCAAACGGAAACAAAGGGCAAGTTGATTACATTCGGTTAGTTTTTGAAAAAGATTCGGTTACGGGAGGTAAATATTATGGTAATGAAAATAATATTCATTTTGTTGCTGATATAGAATTTAATGAGGATACAAAAGATAATTTTTTATCATTCAAATTAAATAATTTTATGTTTTGCGATAATGATTCTACTCCTTATCAAAGAGTAGAGTGTTCGCAAAAGGACAACCCTGAGTTTGATGCTTTATTAGATATACCTCGTTTTAGAGGAGATATTTCATCAGGACAATTAATTTTAAATAGAGTTTTTGATTATTATTCCGGGAGATTTGATGAGATGACCTTTACATTAGTATATGTAAATTAAAAGACACGTCGAAGTTTTGATAAATAGCATTAAAAAAACAAAAACAGCCATTACAACTGTCTTAATTACTTTATGTTTCATAGGTTTGTTTTGTTGTAATAGTGAAAACGAATGTGATTACTATCTTTTGGAGCAAGAACTTAAAATAGACGAGAGTTACACTAAAGAGTTGTTGTTTTGTACTGCTTACAGAGATTTTTTAACCGATGGTGGCGCTCAGGATATGTTTGTGCTAAAAATTGATAAACGCAATATTAGTAACTATCTTAAAGAAAACTCTCTGTATAAAAAATACACAGGTGATAAGCTTGAAAATGCCAATAACCCGTACTTTTTAATAAATAGTCTATATAATGAAGCCGCATCAAGTAGTAATGAGAAAAAGTATAGAGATATTATATCAAAAATAACTGCAAAAAATAGTTTTTACTTTTCCTCCCAAAAAGAAAATCGTTATGTGGAATCTTTAATAGATGAAAACGGTTATATTGTACTAAGGGTTGGAAGATAATATACTGGATTAGGCTTGTGGTAATAGAAACAGGTTCTTGGTTTTAGTCAGTTTGATAATTTATAATCAATAGTATGAATTAGATAAAAGTCTCCCGATAAGGGAGGTTTTTTTTGATATGTTGAAATTATTTTAATCAACAATCCAATAGAAGTATATGGTTTTAAAAGCATATTTACGTACATTTTTGTTTAAATGTAGCTGGAGTGTTGGAAATATGTTTTTCTAACTTTTTAAGGCAATTAGTTATAGGTAATGAAATATAGTATTTATTTATTATTAATATTTATTGTAGGCTGCTCTGCATCAAAAGATACTATTACTGCAAGGGACTATTCAAAAGGTATAGTTTATGTTTTACCTGGAAAAGTTGAGTTTGTTCTCAAATCTAAATTATTGGATGAAGAAGAAAATATTTATTTTGTATTAAAAAGATTAAATACATCTGACTTTAGAATTTATTTAAGTAAAATTTCATCGGAAAGCAGTTTAAAAACATGGATTGATCACACTAATAGATATGTTTCTGTAAACGGGAAACTATATCCTTTGATATTTGATTTTGATAGGGACTTTGCTAATACAGAAACGGCTAAAGAGTTTTTGTTGGATCAGAAAGCCGCTATTTATAAGCGTACAAGTATTTATGTAATAAGGGAGTTTACTTATCATATTGATTTCACAGAAAAAGGAGATGTGCTATATGAAGGTATTTAAATATAGGGTTAGATAATTTTTATAATACAACATGGATATTTATTTTCAATTGGGTGTAATATCGATTGCAATATTCGCTTTTTTGGCTTTGGTATTAATCATTCTTATTTTTATTGATAGAGAAAAATTAAATAATCTATCTCAAAAAAAAGAATATTTAGGCGGATTTCATGGGAGTACTTTTTATTCTCAGCCATTTCTTACTATTGAAGAGGCTAAAGATGAAAAATTGAATAAGATTATACGTAAGCACAATAAGAAAGTAGTAGCGTTTTATATATGTTTTCTATTTCTAATTATTGGTATAGTATTCTTAAATGTTGGAGAAGAATAATCATACTTAAATAGTTGTATAAAGATGATATTTAAGCAACTTACCGAAGATGTATATAAGTTTATAATTGATAGTATGAATTAGATAAAAGCCTCCCGATAAGGGAGGCTTTTTTGTTATGTTGAAATTATTTTAATCAACAATCCAATAGGTATGTATGGTTTTAAAAGTATATTTATGTGCATTTATAATGTTTAGCTGTAATAGCGGAGTAATCTTCATGATAGTAAAAATTATCAAGAATTTGATTTAGAAGAAAAAAATATAAAACTTGGAATTGAAAGAGATAATTTGAAATTTCTTTTTTTAAAGAATCTCAGTATAAAATGGGATATATTGAATATGGAGATTTTCATAATGATAAGAAAAAAGTAGATTGTATAGTTTATAAATTCGAATTTATCAAAGCGATAATTATTTGTAGTATAGCACCAAATATTCAAGAAGCAATAAATGGATAAGAAAGTATATTTTATAGATATAGTCTACTATACTTGTTATAAAATCTATAATAGATATGAGAAAGATTTGAACGAATTTTCGGCACAGGTTTTAACATCATTGTGTGTTTCCTGTAACATAATTGTAATTTTAATTTCAATACAGGAAATTTATAAGATTTCTATTTTTGAAAGTAAATGGAACGGATTGTTTGTTTTGATCCCCATCTTATTAATTAATTTTATTAGATACAATAAATTTGTTAATGTTATCCAAATAGGGGATGCTTTAAATCATGATAGAAGCAAAAAGAAAAGGTTGATAGTCCTTTCTTTGCTTTATATAATTATTTCAATATTCGGATTTTTAATTTTTGTGATAATATTAGGTGAATTAAATAATCCACCGCCTTTTTGGGGTAAC
Source organism: Flavobacterium beibuense F44-8 (assembly GCF_000769915.1). Classification (GTDB taxonomy): domain Bacteria; phylum Bacteroidota; class Bacteroidia; order Flavobacteriales; family Flavobacteriaceae; genus Flavobacterium; species Flavobacterium beibuense. Next base: position 17,089 of record NZ_JRLV01000025.1, on the reverse strand, counting down.
TGGTTTTCATAGTTTAATTTGTTGCATCTAACAATGTCTCCCCGCAGCATTGATATTTTGATTTATGACCTATTAATAGCTTAATAGGCTATGGAATTATTGTAACAGCTTAATAACTGCTATAGTGTTGTTACTTTTTTGTCTGTGAATACTTCAAATATCTCAACATGTATTTAGATTTTATAAGCAATCGCATTTGTTATTTCCTAATTTAAAATCATTCTGTTTTTTGAGGATTTGCAATTTAAGCTAATCAAATATTTTGATTTTATTCTTACGAATAATTCTACAAAAAAAAATAAGTTGATTTTCCTGTAAATTGGAAATCGTTGAATAGTAAGTGTTTTTACGGGAATCCGTAAAATAAATGTAGGAATAATTCTACCTGAATATAATTATCTGGGAGAAATTTCTTAAAAAAATGATTTGCCTTCAAAATAAAAGTATTTTAAGAATACGTTATAAATTAACATTTTGTTTATATTGCACTAAGATATTTTCTATTTTTGCTAAGCCCAATCAAAAATTTTAATGAAGAAAACCCTACCGATTTTAGTGCTATTGTTCGGACTCCTATGCCACGCACAGGAAGAGAATGCCGACTATTTCCTAAATCAGGGAATGAAACAAAATTCCCAAAACCAATATGTGGAGGCGGTTGAGTCTCTGAAACAAAGTGTTTCTTTAGCAGCAGAATCTGAAGATAAAGTAACGCTTATTAAAGCATATGCAGGTTTAGGAGAAGCTTATCATAAAGCCGATCAACCCAAACTGGCTACAAAGAACTACTTACTATCCTTAAGCCATGCAAAGACACTTAAGGACGGAAACGCTATTATAAAAGCATCAAAAGAACTTGGAGAACTGTATGCCGGTGAGGAAGACTATGGTCTTTCGGTTCAGTACTACACCTATGCTATTAAGGAAGCAAAGCAATTAAATAATGAGGTGCTTGAAGCCGAGGTTCTTGTGGAGCTTGGCGAAGTATATGAGCTTCAGGATAAGCCGGAACCGGCTCTTGATGCTTACAGCAGGGCTCTTGCCATTTATCGTGCAAGAGGTAAAAACAGTGAGGCAGGGCATACCCTTAGCAAAATGGGTAATGCTTACAGAAAGAAAACCGATTATGTACAGTCAATATTAAACTACAAGGAGGCACTGGGCTATTTTGCCGGACTTGACGACAGAAAAAATGTGGCTGCTACACTAAGTGACTTAGGGAAGGTACATGCACTCAATGACGATTACAGTGAGTCGTTACGCCTTTATGAACAGGCATACCTTGATGCTTCGTCTATTAAAGATAATGAGGTTATCATTTCATCATGCCTGGGTATGGCAATTGCTTACGAGAAGCTTAAGCAGTACCCTGAGTCTATTCGTTATCATAAATTGTACGAACAGAAAAAAGATAGTTTAGTAACCGCAAAACATGCACAAGCATTACAAACACTACAGTCAAAGTACAAAAAACAGCGTGATGAAAACGAGTCAAGGCTGCTTGGTACTGACGGCGGGGAGCAGGAAGGTGTTTCTTCGGGTGATAGTATTAGCCGAGCAGAATATGAAGCTACAAAACGTACACGTATTATAATTATAGGTGTATGCTCTATAATAGTATTGTTAGTTATAGGCTGGTTTTGGAAAAGAAAACAACAGCTTAAAGAGAAACTGAGAGAGGAAAGAATGAATCATGAAACCGAAAGGCAGGAGCGCCTTCGTATGGTTCAGGATATACACTCTGATCTTGACTCTAAACTTTCTAAAATCAATTACCTTAGTGAATCTATCGTAGAGAAAACTCATGGTATGCCTACTATTAAGAGTAGTGGAGAAGCCATGCAGGATACTACCAAAAAACTGGAAGAGAATATTAGGGATCTTGTTTGGTTATTAACTCCGAGGTCTACTACGCTTTCTAACTATATTACAAATACTCAGGAATATGTAACCGATTACTTTAAGGATAGTCCTGTTGAGGTATTGTTCTCAATGCCCGATAAGCCTTCTACAAATACTATCGTGAAGGAGAGTCAGCGTGAGTTAACTGCTGCAATTAAGGAAAGCCTTGAGGCTATTGCCGAAGATCCGCAGGCATCAAAAGTATTTTTTGGTATGTCGTTCTCGGGTACAAGGCTAATGGTATCTATTAAAGATAACGGTGCCGGTACCGATCGTAACGAGGCTAGCAAGAAAACAATGGAAAACCACATTGTAAGCATTGGCGGCATTATGAAAGTAGATGCCGAACAGGGTTGGGGTACTATGGTGAAAATGATTATCCCAATCAACAAACAAATCAGGAAATCAATGAAGAAAGTGTAGGTTATACATTTAACTTCAAATACCCTATATGCAGCTCATCTTCTACAGGATGGGCTGTTTTTGTAATGTTAAAACTGTATTGCTCTTTATACTTGGGTAAAAGTATATCGGCTACGTTATAAGCATCGTCAATATCAAGAGCATATTTGTCATCCACGTGCGATTCGGCTCCTTTAAAGCCACAGTGTTTGTAAAAGGTAGTTTGTTTAACTGCTTTTACAGCTTCTCCCATAGTTTGTGCTACTATTAGGGTTTTGTAATGATACTCTTCAAAATCGCCCGGTTTGTATCCGCCAAGGTTTATAAAAAACAGTTTTTTGGCATTGCTGTTATTCTGTTTTTTGGTAATGGAAATCTCATATTCCCCTACGTGTGTAACCTCTCTCCAAGAGTCAACATGAAGCCTTCCGCCATCGGGCCAAAAAGTATACATATCTGGAATAAGGGACTCGATTGAAGTGCCTATTCCAAAAAAAATATCATGTTGTTCTGTTAAACGTCTGTTAGGCGTGCAGCCCAGTAATACCTTGAATAATCGTAGTTTTTGTTCCATACTGATACAAAGGTATTTAATTTTTTTTTCATGAATTTTCCTGTGAAAATATTTTTTGGTTCAGTTTTTGGAAATATCTTTATAAACAATAAAACTTTTAACATTATGAAAAAGATATTTTTACTTTTAAGCGTAGTGAGCCTCTTTACATTGTCGTCGTGTGTTGATGACGATCCGGATGTGGTATATAACAATACAGATAATTATTTTGAAGCTGAGGTATTTGAAGTAAACCAGGCAACATTCTCATTTGATGCCAATACAGGTTACTATACTTCTTTTTACGAATTAAATCCTGCTTTATATCCTGCAGATATGATTTTGGTATACCGTTTAAAAGATGTAGTTAACGGTAGCGATGTATGGGAAATGATTCCTAAAACACTTTACTATGATAATGGTGATTATGTAGAGTTTGACTTTGATTTTACCCGTAACGATATTGTTTTCTATATGGGAGCAAATTATGATTTAGGTACTGATCCAAACTTTTTACAAAATCAGGTTTTCAGGGTAGTTATCATACCGGGGTACGATAACTCTGCAAGAATTGACCTTACAGATTATAACAACGTAATTAAAGAGTTTAATGTTGACGAAAGTAATATTAAAACCCTACAGCCAAAAAAATAATTTGGTGTACATAACAATATAAAAAAGAAGCAGGCCAATGGCCTGCTTCAGTGTTTATAAAAAACGGAATTAGAATTTCTCTAAATGGCGCGTAATAATATTTTTTAGTTTCCTTCTGAAATACACTTCGTTAGGATTGCCAAAGTATCTTGTAATGGTAAGCCTTGCCATGAGGTAGCTAATGCTTGATTCTGCTCCCTGATTAAGGTTTACGTTATGTTGTTCAAGTCCGTCAAAACACCCTCCCGTACACGGGTTGTAAATAATTTGATGCAAATGGTTGTTACCTAAAAACCAGTTAAAGGCCATTTCCATTTTGGATAGGTATTTTTCGTCTTTAAATATATCGTGAAACTTACGTAGTGCAAGTATGGTATAAGCCACATCGATAGGTTGTTCGCCGTAGCGGTTTTTTGCTTCGCCTTTAAAGTGCCAGCCGTCGTTTGATATTACTTTAATGGAATGTTCGTCAAAAATCACATCCAGTAAAAAGTCAAAAGCTTCGCGTGCTATATCACGATACGTTTCGTCGCCGGTAATAGTGTAGCAAAGCAACAGCGCTTCGGGGAGTACACTGTTGGCATAGGTTAAGTAGCTTTCAAACCATTGCCAGTTCTCTTCGTTTTCATGCCTGTACATTTGTACCAACCTGTCGGCAAACAGTTTTATGTATATAATGGTGTCTTCGTCCTTTACACGCCTGTTGTAGTAATACAAACCTTTAATTACAAAAGCCATTGCTCTGGTAGAATAAATGTTTTTGGTAAGCGATAACGAACGATGAAAAGCTGCTTCGGCACGTTCTCCTAATTCGTCAGGTAATAAGTTGGCTATCGATATAAGGTAGCCTAAAGCCCACATGGCTCTGCCGGAACAATCTTCCAGGTTCTCATTGTTATTTTGGGAGGTAATATTTTTATTAAAGTCTACATAATTAAAAAAGCGTCCGTCCTTGCTTTGGCAATACTCAATAAAATTAAGGTATGTATTAATATATGGTATTACACTGTCGTCCTTAAACTGTTTGTAATACTGACACATGGCTATAAGGGCACGAGCATTATCATCAAGCGTATATCCCGAATCGGGATCGGGTTTGTTTAGTTTGGAAAACTGTAGCATCCCGAAATCAGTAGTCATATTCTTAATATGATTCAGGTTTACCCGGGGATTCCTGTACTGGAGTTTCATTCCGTTTCCCACTGTTTTTTGTATTAGTCGGGCATGATCTTCAGCTGAGTTTTCCCAGGCAGTATGGATTATTTTATGCAGTCCGTTAAGTACCATAGTTTGGCGAAGAGTATCATCTCCCAGTAAGCGGTTAATCGCTTTGGCTAACTGATCGGAATCTCCAAAGTCAAACGTAATACCTGTTTCTCCGGCAAGCACCTCCTGTGCATGTGGAATTGGTGTAGATACAATGGCGCATCCGCAACTTAAAGCATAAGAGAAAGTACCGCTTACCGCCTGATTAGGGTCTTTAGAAGTAAACAGGTACACATCGGTCATTTGCAGGTACTCTAGCAGTTCGTTTAACGGAACATACTTATTAATAAAGGTTACGTTATCCTGCAGGTTCAGTTCGTTTATTTTTTTGATAAGACTATTGCGGTAGCTTTCGCCTTCGTGTAAAAATACGGTAGGGTGGGTTTTACCTATAATAAGGAAAAGCACATTAGGGTTTTGAGCTACCACTTCGGGCAGTGCTTCAAGTGTTGTTTCTATACTTTTCCCTGAGCTAAGCAGCCCGAAGGTAGAAAGTATGGTTTTTCCTTTAAAGCCGTATTTTTCTTTCAGTTCGTTTTTCTCCCTGTGAGGTACCAGGTGAGTACCGTGTGGGATAACCGTAATTAGGTTACGGTCTATTATATAGTCGCGCACCAGTATATCAGCAGCGTTGTTAGTCATTACAATAAGCGAATCCACACGGTTAAGTATATGCTGCACGTTGGCTTTAAAAGCCTCGTCAGGATTTGGTAATACCGTATGGAATACAACAGTAAGCGGTTTTTCAAGCTCATCTATAAATGTGTTGAAGGTGTCGCTGGTTTCGGCAAACAGCCCAAACTCATGCTGTATCATTACTATTTTTACATTGGCATCCTCATTAAGGGTTTTTGCCAGTTTGGTGTACGATTCGGGTTGGGAGGTATCCAATGTATATTTTACATCCGGATTGGTGTAAGTATGCTTTTCATTTTTGTTTTCAAGTGCACATATCTTTATGGAAAAAGAATCTACATACTGGTTGTTAAGAGCTTTAATAAGATCTTCAGAATAGGTTGCTATACCGCACTGTCTTGGAGGGTAAGTGGTAATTACTGTAATTTCGGGTAACGGACGGTTAATGTCGTTATCCTTTATCAACTGTTCTACAATAAGGGGTTTGTACTTATCTCCTGCATTTTTCCTGTTTTTCATGACACGGTCTTTTTATGTGGGTTTAGCTTATTAATTAAATAGATTTAAAAACCGGTTATAAATTATTTATAACCGGTTTTAGAGTGTTTATGAATTATAAGGGATTCCTTAACTCTATGCCTGGGCATTGCTTACCCAGTCATTCGCTCTTTCTTTAGCGCTGTTTACAGCTTCTTTGGCATCGTTTGCAGCACTTTTAAGTTCTTTACCGGCTTTGCGCTGCAGTTCGTTTAGTTTACCTTTAAACTGTTCTTTAGCTTCTGCGGCGTTTGCTTCAAATTTTTTCCTGTCATTTCTTCTTTTTGCAAAATATAAAGCTGCTCCTGCTAAGGCTACGGCACCTGCTGTAACTCCTACTACAATTTTCCTGTTCATTTTTTTTATATATTTAGGTTATTAAAACTTGAATAGCCTAAAATTACCACATTCTCGTTTCAGGTAGGGTTTTGCTTAGAGAATATTTAACACAATTAACAATACTTTGAGTATTTTAAAATTTAGTTAACGGATGTAAGAAATTCTTTGAGAAAAATTCAATATAAAGTTAAATAAATGTTGTGGAAATGCGAAATTTAGAAGTTGGTATTTTTATTTTAGGGGTTATTTTTGTGTAGTTGATAAAATTTAAGAATTATACCCCCTAAAAAATAGGGGTACCTTAATATTTGAATTCAAAAATTCATATATTTGCATCGATTTTAATATCATTAATAACTTAAAAAATTAGTTTCATGTCAACAATTCGTTTTCAGGCCTTAAAAGAAACCGCGGGCAGAAAGCCGGTTAAAGTAGAAGAGCTGGACCGTAAGTCTGCTATTTTCGGCAGCAATGTGTTTAACGACAAAGCAATGCGTCAATTTTTAACGTCTGAAGCATACCAGGCAGTAAAAGGAGCTGTACAGTATGGAACAAAGATTGATAGAAAACTGGCTGATTATGTAGCTATGGGTATGAAAGAGTGGGCTCTTTCTAAAGGTGTAACTCACTATACTCACTGGTTTCAGCCATTAACAGGTACTACTGCAGAGAAGCACGATGCTTTCTTTGAAACATCTTTTGACGGTAGTGACCCAATCGAAAAATTTGCAGGTACTCAGCTTGTACAACAGGAGCCGGATGCATCAAGTTTCCCTAACGGTGGTATTCGTAACACGTTTGAGGCTCGTGGTTATACTGCATGGGACCCAACATCTCCGGCATTCATTTTTGGTACTACATTATGTATCCCAACTGTGTTTGTATCTTACACAGGTGAGGCGCTGGATTACAAAGCACCATTATTACGTGCACTTAACGCCGTAGACGAAGCTGCTACAGATGTGTGCCGTTACTTTGATAAAAACGTAAAGAAAGTAACTCCAACTCTAGGGTGGGAGCAGGAATATTTCCTTATTGATAAAGCTCTTGCTGCATCAAGACCGGATATTACACTTACCGGACGTACACTTTTAGGACATACTTCTGCTAAAGGGCAGCAGTTAGAAGACCACTATTTTGGTTCTATCCCTACAAGGGTTCTTAACTATATGAGAGACCTTGAAAACGAGTGTATGCTTTTAGGTATACCGGTAAAAACACGTCACAACGAGGTAGCTCCAAACCAGTTTGAGCTTGCTCCTATATTTGAGGAAACTAACCTTGCTGTAGACCACAACTCATTACTAATGGATGTAATGCAGAAAGTTGCAGAACGCCATGACTTTAAAGTACTTTTCCATGAAAAGCCGTTCCAGGGAGTTAACGGTAGTGGTAAGCACAACAACTGGTCGCTTGCTACAGATACAGGAATAAACCTTTTAGGTCCTGGTAAAACGCCAATGAGCAACCTACAGTTCCTTACTTTCTTCATCAATACTATTAAGGCTGTATACCAAAACGAGCAATTGCTAAGAGCTTCTATCGCTTCTGCGTCAAACGATCACAGACTTGGAGCTAACGAGGCACCTCCTGCAATTATCTCTGTATTCATTGGTCAGCAGCTTACAAAAGTTCTTGAGGAACTTGAAGGTGTATCTAACGGTAAACTTTCTCCTGAAGAGAAAACAGATCTTAAACTTAACGTAGTAGGTAAAATTCCGGATGTATTACTTGATAATACTGACAGAAACAGAACTTCTCCGTTTGCCTTTACAGGTAATAAATTTGAGTTTAGAGCAGTAGGTTCTAATTCTAACTGTGCTAACTCAATGACAGTTCTTAACGCAATCGTTGCTAAGCAGCTTAAAGACTTCAAAAAAGAAGTTGACGCGCTTATCGATTCTAAGAAAATGAAGAAAGATGATGCTATCTTTAACGTATTAAGAGAGTACATCAAAGAAACTAAAAACATTCTTTTTGAAGGTGACGGTTACAGCGACGAGTGGGAAGTGGAAGCTGCAAAACGCGGACTAAGTAACAACAAAACTACTCCGGAAGCGCTTAAAGCAAGAGTATCTAAAGAGGCACTTGCATTATTTGAAGAGCTTAACGTAATGAACCATGTTGAGGTTGAAGCACGTTATGAAATTGAACTTGAAGAGTATGCTAAGAAAATCCAGATTGAAGGACGCGTACTTGGAGATATTGCACGTAACCACGTAATCCCAACAGCTATCCGTTACCAAAACATTCTTATTGAGAACGTAAAAGGTCTTAAAGAGATATTCGGTAGCAAGTTTGAGGAAATAGGTAAAGAGCAAATTTTCCTTATCAAAGAAATCTCTGAGCACATTTCAGGCATCAACTCTAAAGTTGAAGAAATGACTGAAGAGCGTAAAAAAGCAAATGCACTTGAAACTGCTGAAGAGCAGGCTGCTGCTTACTGTAATAAAGTAAAACCATTTTTTGATGTTATAAGAAAGCACTGTGACAAACTGGAGCTTCTTGTTGACGATGAGCTTTGGACACTTACTAAATACAGAGAGTTATTATTTACAAGATAATACAAGCTTATATAGATTAAAGCCCCGCAATAGCGGGGCTTTTTTTGTACTAAAAAGTAAGAGTTTGCGTTTTTAATATAAATCCTTACCTAATGAAGCACCTTTATACCTTTTTATTACTTACAGTTTTTACCTTAACACAAGCCCAACAAAGGCATACCGTTTATTTTGATTTAGATATTGATGAGCCAAACAGTTCATCTGTAAATGAATTTGATACGTGGTTACAGCAAAATAAAAATGCAGTTATAATTAAAGTTTACGGCTATACCGATAAAGTAGGTAGCGTGCCCTACAACAGGGATTTATCGCTTAGAAGGGCAAATGCAATTGTAAGCCGATTAAAACAAAATAATATAGCCTTAGCAGAAGGTTTTGAGATTAAAGGTTTTGGAGAGGAGTTTGAGCAGGATAGCGAACAGGCTAAAAACCGTAAGGTAGAGGTGTACTATGAACTGCCCGAAACGGTTGAGGAAGTCGTAGAGCCTCTTGATACCGAATTGGCCAAGAAAGTAGACCGCTCTAAAGTAGGAGATAAGCTAAAACTGCCTAATCTTTACTTCTATAATAATAGCGATATTGTAGTGCCTAAGTCAAAACCGGTATTAAGGGAACTGCTTGTTATTATGCAGAAAAGACCTAAACTGAAAATAGAGATACAGGGGCATATTTGCTGTCAGCCAACAGACGAGGGGCGTATTTCATTCTTTAGGGCAAAAGCGGTGTACGAATATTTACTCTACAATGGGATAGACGCGGGGAGATTAAAGTATCGTGGTTTTTCAAGTAATAATCCGGTTTACCCGTTACCCGAAAAAAATGAAGACGAACGCAATGCCAACAGGCGTGTGGAAATTGAGATTATTGAGAATTAAATATTTTATAATAAATAAAGTCTTATTTTCGTAAAAATACCATATTACAAAAGGATGAAAAGACCCGTTTTATTCATTATATTTTTACTGCTTGCTTTACCGGCTGTTGCCCAAAAGCAATACACGCTTTATTTTGATTCTAATAAATATGAGATAGACCCGGCTTCCGACCAAATGCGAATCTTTAAGGCATGGATGTCGGCAAACAATGAGTCTAAAGTAGTAGCGATAGACGGTTATACCGATGAAGATGGTAGTACCCAGTTTAATGATACACTGGCACAAAACAGGGTAGACTATGTGTACAACCTGATAAAAGGGAATATAAAAATACGTGACGATTTTAAAACCCGCAGTTTTGGAGAGCTTCACAAGCAGGAGGCAGATAAGTCTAAAAACCGTAGGGTAGATATATTTTACATCCGTAAAGACCAGTTGCATTTAGAGAACGAAATACTGGGTATAAAGGAAGAACCTGCCCCAGAACCCGAACCAAAACCAATTGTATATACCGAGAAAATCGTACTGCGCAATCCAAATGGTACTATGGATGAGATTGTGCTCGATACTGTGTTTATGAAAAAGGTAGGTACGGCAAAACCGGGCGAACATCTGGCGATTAAGAACCTTAACTTTTACGAAAATACTTTTGCCATTACACAGGAGTCGCGCCCAAGGCTTTTTGAACTGCTGGAAGTAATGCGACTGCACCCGAAACTTAAAATCAAATTACAGGGACATATTTGCTGTATGGAAGGCGACCCGCGCGATTTGAGTACCAAAAGGGCAAAGGCGATATTTATGTTCCTGCAACAGTATGGTATACCTAAAAGCCGACTATCGTTTGAAGGGCTTGGTACTTCACAGCCTATTTACCCGTTACCGGAAAACAACGAAGAAGAACGCGCCGCTAACCGCCGTGTGGAGATTTTGGTTGTGGAAAACGAGTAAACCTCTATTTTAAATGATGAATTTTAAATTTTAAATGGTTTTTACTGTCATTGCGAGGAACGAAGCAATCTCTGAGATTTCTCCCTCTGGTCGAAATGACATAGCGTGTTGTCATTCCGATACGTAACGAAGTGTAGTGAGGAATCTTGTTTTTATCTGATATGGAAAAAATAAAGAATCAGTTTTTCTTAGCATAAATTATTTGTATTTATTATGCTTATATTAGACTCATTTTTTTAAAGTAAAAGGCTCTATTTTATTAGTTTCTATTGAGGGAGTGTTACTTGCAACATCACTAAATTTATATACTCCAGTATTAGTTAGCTTGGAAAATAGTGTCTGGAAATTATTTTTTTCATCTTTGACAAGATCAACTATTTCTCTACCGCTAAATCCGATTGGTGTTATTTTGTTGATTAACTCAATATTAATTGTTTCAAAAGAGGCAAGTATATATTTTTTTGGTTGATTATCAATGTTGCTTAGTATATATTTATATTCTTTACCTACACCGCCTTCAAAATTTTCTGCTTTTCTTTTGTAACCTGAAGATAAAATGACTATGATTTTGTCATACTTTAATATGCCAGAATGCATTAATCTGTTAAAGTCAATTGAAGTTTCTTCTTGCATTAGTTTTATGTCTAAATCAGCTTCAAATCCTTTTTTTCTCAAAAAATCAATAAAGGAAATAGTTTTTGCTTTATGTTCTTCATTTTCCCAGCTATAAGAGATAAATACTGAGATAGGTTTAATAGCTTTGTTATCTGGTTTAATACTCTTTTTTGCTTTAAATTTTACAATTTTTCTTGTGTTTGTATTTCCTATAAGTGTTGTTGTATATTCTAAATTTTCACTAATAATTTTATAAATTGAAGCTTTCGGGTAATCGAATTTTTTATTGAGTGTTTTTACAATAGTTGAAAGAAGAATTTCTGTAGAATTACTCTCAATAAAAAGATTTTTTATTTGTTCATTTATTTGTTCAGAAATAGGATTTGTTTTAATTAATTTATTTCTTCTTTGTGTAATTATTATATCATCTTTGTAGATATCCTTCCATTCATCTAATATGAATTTATTTCCCTTTATTTTTAGAAACCTCTTGTCATAAATTACTGTGTCAATTGATCTGGTGGGAGTATTAGGGCGCTCCTTAACTATATAATTAGTTATTTCTTTTTTTGTTAAAGGTGTATTGAATAGAGTTAAGCCTTCTGTTATTAATTCATATATACTTTTATTTGTTTCATTCCATTCTTTTAAGCTCCAGTATCCTGATTTACCAATAGGTGATAATCTACTGTCTGAATTCATTTGGCTATTCAGACTTGCTCTATCAACTCTCTTTTTTTTATAGGGTAGAAGTCTATGATTAATTTCTTTTAATATTTCAGTAGCCTTCATGGGGTCCCCTTTTTCAAAGAGAATTCGAAAAGCCATATCGCTTAAAGTGGATAATTTTTCAAAAGAAATAAAGTAACAGTTATTGCTTTTACTGATTGAGTTTATTACGTTACAAGCTAGAAATATTTCTTCTTTAGATAGAGATGACTTTATACTTTTTCTTACTTTAATTATTAAATCATTTTCTTCTAGAGGGATAACATTTTTTTCAATTATTAAATAAACTGTATAGCATATGTTTATAAATTTTTTATGGTCAAAATTTTGAGAGGTTATTAATAGAGTATTGTCTTTCAGATGATGTAAGTGTATTTTTATCAATTTAAAATTTAAGACTTCAAAAAGAAGGTTAATGTATGCTTCGTAATTAGCAAAACCCGTTTTAATTTCTGTAAACTCTTGAGAAAGTTTATAATACGATAGGACTTTTTCTTTCTCTAAATTGTTCTTAAATTGTATTATTGATTCATATGTATTACCAAAAAGACCAAGGTCAGTAGGGTGATAAATATTTTGATTAATTTCATTTATACATTTTTTAAGTACTTGTCTTACTCTTTCTACAGTTATACCTAATAAAATAGATATTTCATTTCTATCATAAATTTTTCCTTCAAGGCCAAATGAATAAATTAAAATTTTATACTTTTTTTGATCTCTTTCGAATTTACTTGTTGTTTTATTTTGTTTAAATTGTAAACTCTTGATATAGTTATTTGTTATTTCATAAAAGTCATTAAGCCAATTCATAAATTTCAGATAAGGAAGGTTATACAAGTAAATTTAACAAAAAATCCTATTAAAACTTTTATAAATCAATTGACTAATTATTTAATTGAATAATTCCCGCATTAAAACTATCTTTGCACACAGTAATACAAACCCTATTTCATGAGTTCTGATAACAGCAAACGCTATAGCCTGAGGGGAGTTTCGGCTTCTAAGGAAGATGTTCATAACGCTATTAAAAACATAGATAAAGGCTTATTCCCAAAAGCTTTCTGTAAAATCGTACCCGATTATCTTACTAACGATGAGGATTACTGCCTTATAATGCATGCCGATGGTGCCGGTACAAAATCGTCACTGGCTTATATGTACTGGAAAGAAACGGGAGATATTTCGGTATGGAAAGGTATCGCTCAGGATGCTCTTATAATGAATATTGACGACCTGCTTTGTGTAGGTGCTGCCGATAATATTATGCTGTCATCAACCATAGGCCGTAACAAAAACCTTGTTCCGGGTGAGGTAATCTCTGCTATCATAAACGGTACCGAAGAACTTATTGAGGAGTTAGGAAAATTTGGTGTTACCATCCACTCTACAGGTGGTGAAACTGCCGATGTGGGCGATCTTGTGCGTACTATAATCGTAGATTCTACCGTAACTGCACGTATAAAACGTAAGGATGTTGTAGATAATGCAAACATTCAGGCGGGTGATGTTATTGTGGGGCTTGCTTCTTTCGGTCAGGCTTCTTACGAAAAAGAATACAATGGCGGTATGGGTAGTAACGGACTTACCTCTGCACGTCATGATGTGTTTGATAACTACCTGGCTCAAAAATACCCTGAAAGCTATGATGCTGCCGTTCCTTCAGAACTGGTTTACTCAGGAAAAACAAAACTTACCGATGCGGTTGAAAACAGCCCTATAGATGCCGGTAAGCTTGTACTGTCGCCTACACGTACGTATGCGCCAATCATTAAAAGCATATTAGACAAATATACTCCACAGGATATTCACGGTATGGTACACTGTAGTGGTGGTGCACAAACTAAAGTGCTTCACTTTGTAGATAATGTACATGTGATTAAAGACAACCTGTTCCCTGTACCTCCGTTATTCAAACTGATACAGGAGCAAAGCGGTACTGACTGGAAAGAAATGTACCAGGTGTTTAACTGCGGTCACCGTATGGAGCTTTATGTTCCGCAGGAAATTGCCGAAGATATCATTGCTATTTCAAAATCGTTTAATGTAGATGCGCAAATAGTAGGAAGGGTAGAGGCTTCTGATAAGAAAGAGCTTACCATTACCAGCGAATACGGAACGTTTAAATACTAAAATACTGAATCCGCCCATTGGGCGGATTTTTTTATTTATTATATTAGGGCTTAATTATTTTTGGAGATTTTTCTACCCCACTTCGTTTCGGTCGAAATGGCATTCCATTCCGGGTGTAGCGATAGCGAATCAGGGAATCTCTGTATTATAAGTAAATAAACCTTACCAACCTATGAAAAAAACATTCCTTAATGCACAATGGCGCAAACTGGTTATGATTAACTATGCCGTTGATCCAAAAGTACTGGAGCCTTATGTGCCGTTTAATACCGAACTCGACCTGTGGAACGGCACCTGCTATGTAAGCCTTATTGGTTTTATGTTTGTTGATACTAAAGTACTGAAGCTTAAAATCCCTTTCCATATTAATTTTGAGGAAATCAACCTTCGCTTTTATGTGAAGTATAAGGATACCGAGGGCTATAAAAGGGGAGTGGTGTTTATTAAGGAGATTGTTCCGAGACCTGCGCTTACCCTTGTAGCGAATATGCTGTATAAGGAAAACTACGAAACCCTGCCTACACGCCATAACTGGATAGAACGCGATGATTCGCTTATGGTAGAGTATGGCTGGAAAAAAGACGAATGGAACAGTATACGTGTTACTGCCGATAAGCAGCCTGTAGATATTGTTCCTGATAGTGAGGAGGAATTTATTACCGAACATTTTTGGGGTTATACCAAAGTGAATGATACGGTAACATCTGAATATGAGGTGGCACACCCACGCTGGCAGATTTATCCGGTAAGGGATTATGAAATTGATGTTGATTTTACCAAAGTATACGGCAGTCAGTTTGCCTTTTTAAAGGATGTGAAGCCGGTATCGGTTTACCTTGCAGAGGGATCTGATATTGTGGTAAAAAAAGGAAAGAAGCTAAAAATAGAAACTACCGAAGTATAAGTAAAAAGGGAACGTCTGTTAGTTATCATTCTGAATGTAAAGAAGTAGAATGAGGAATCTCTAAGAACTTAATAAGAGATTTTTCTTAACGTCAAAACATATAAATGAAAAGGGCAGCTAATGAGCTGCCCTTTTCTGCCAATCCAATAAAGATATATTACACTAAATTACCTCCTTATTACAATTTTATGTGTTTCGGTTGCAAAGTCGCTTACAATTTGCATCACATAAGTACCCGATGCCAACTCCTCCATATTCAGGGCAGTTGCCATAGCATCGGCTTTCATTTCCATAACAAGTTTTCCCGTTCCTAAATCGTATACTGCTACACCGGCATTATCACCGTGGTTTTGTGCCAGTTCAATATTAAATACTCCGTTGTTAGAAGGGTTAGGGTATACTATACTCCTTACAGCACTCGCTGCAAAATCTTCGGTATCAAGAGAACATGCCTCCTGAGATTCGTATGCACCTATATCACGACGTCCGTTAAATACATCCTGTCCCGCCTGATCCTGAGAGTTATCGTTAGGGTCACCCATATCGGCAGCTGCACTTGGGCACCCCAGTTTGTGGGTAAAAGTACTTCCTCCATTATCTCCTAGTGCCAGTAGCTCTACTTCAAGCGGAGTAGTTATTGATCCCGTAATGTCAGTTTCGGCGCTTACATAAGCTTCTGCTTCTGCAATACCTATAAGGTTATATCCCATAGAATTTATCATTTCGCCTTCGGTATATACATCGGCTCCTGCCACAACAGCAAGGTTACCTGCCAGTATGGTGTTAGTAACAGTAGGTGACATCATGGAATTGTTTGAAATACCACCACCGCTAATAGTAGCTGCGTTTAATGTGATGGTGTTGGCGTTTATCATAAGTTCGGCATTGTTATAAATACCGCCACCGTTAGTAAGTGCTGTGTTTCCTGATATAGTAGTTTTAACCACTGTAGCCGATCCTGCATTGATATGGATACCACCACCCTGACCAAGCAGCCCCGTAGCACTGTTACCCGAAATGGTAGAGTTACTAACGCTTAGCGTACCACCATTGTTAAAAATTCCCCCGCCACCATCATCGGCAGCAACTCCCGCAGCAATGTTATCGCTAATTGTTACATTGGTAACCGTCATGGTACTACCGTTTTGGTTCCAAAGTCCGCCACCCTCACGGGCTGCTATATTGGCACTCACAGTACTTTCGCTAATATCAAACATAGTAGCTCCGCTAATGTGTAGTGCGCCTCCGTTACCGGGGTTAGGAGTCCCGGCTGTACCGTTAACATCGTTTTCATTAAGTGCAGATGCGCTTATCATTAAAGTACCGTCAACAATCTCAATACCACCACCTGCGCGGTTAGCACTGTTTAGGGTAATCATAGTGTCATCAATGTTCACAGTACCGTTTGAGCTAAAGATACCCCCACCGCTACCGCTTGTACCTGTAGCTGTGTTGCCTGTAATGGTACTGCCAGATATGGTTACCATACCGCTAACGTTAAACACACCGCCTCCGCCATCGGTAGCTGCGCTACCTGCTGCTTCATTGTTCTGTATAGTAACATCGGTAATGGTCATGGTACCGCTTCCGTTCCATAGTCCGCCACCTTGTAGTCCTGCATAGTTACCGCTTACCATACCACCGGTTATAGTAGCGCTACCCGAACCTGTAATGTGTAAACCACCACCGTTACCCGGAGGTCCTGAAACCGAATTTCCGGTTAGCATAACATTTGTAAGTACGATTGTACTTGTACCCGAATTGTCTTCAATACCACCACCGGCTCTTACCGCTGTATTGCCTGATATTTCGGTATCGGTAACGTTAAGCTGCGAACCCACATCGTTAAGGATACCACCACCACTACCAAGAGTACCATCGGCAGTATTATCACTAATTGTAGCGTTTGCAATAACAAGTGTACCACCATTAAGGTTGTAAATACCACCACCGCCTTGATCGGCACCGTCACCACTTGCAGTATTTCCGCTAATAACAGTTCCGTCAATGTTCATTGTTCCTGTTCCGT
>NZ_JRLV01000024.1 GCF_000769915.1 Flavobacterium beibuense F44-8 | reverse complement strand
ACCTGCGGTGAGTAGGGCTGTTTTTTAATAATGATACAGCGTGATTTACCCTTAACTCATTTAGATAGGAGTTAAAGTTTTTACCTTTATAATGGTTTATTACTTTGGACAGGTAGGTAGTATTGGTGTCAAGCTCTTCTGCCAGTAATGATTGTGTTAGGCCTATGCCAAGATATTCCTCTTTGTGTTCAAAAGTTTCCAGTCCTTTAAGTATTTTGAAAACAATGTCCTTGTTTATGTCAAGTTCATCAGTGTTTACTTTGGTGGCTTGTATTGCTTGTTCAGGTTGTTTTTCTCTCTCTTTGGCTTTAGCTATAAGTTCCTCATACTTTTGCTTGTATCTTTTTTGTTTTTTATAGTTGGCAATAAGCATATAGGTTATTATCAGTATAATAATACTGCTCAAACCATATATGCTATAACTAATTATCGTATTACGTTTAAGTGTTTTCTCCAGGTTATTTTTAGAAGCTACCAGCTCGGCGGTATCATATTCTTTGTGTATAGTAGAGATAAGGTCTTTGTAGTTTTTCTCCAGTATCTTATCGGCATCCAGTAATCGGTTGGTATATAATAACTGATTTTCAAGGTCGCCTTTCTCTTTATAGTAATTGATAAAAACTTCGTAGGTTTTTCTTAATTCGATATTAGCATAATGATGCTTTTGTAGTATGGAGTCTACTTTTTGTAAGTAATTTATACCTGTTTCTTCTTCGTTAAGCTTAAGGTAGCTTTTACCAAGATACATATCATTAAGAGCAATATTCATGAAATCATTGTTTTTAGCAATTTCAGGCAATGATTTCGATAAATATTGTATAGCCTCTTTATAGTTTTTTTGGAAAAACTGATTTATACCTTCAGACTGAAGAAAATAATTATGGATTACTTTGTAATCGGCTCCCTGACTTTCTTTTATTCCAATTTTATTTGTTTCGCTGCATTCTTGATATCGCCCAAGCTTAAAATAACAAAGTCCTACAGAGCAAAAAGAATTTAAATAACCTTGCCTGTTGTTATATCCTTCCCCTTTTTTATAAAAATCGGTACAAAGAGAAAATAGTTCAAGGGCTTCTTCATAGTTCCCCAGATAGAGTTTTATGTTCGCAATTCCATATTTAATTTTATATTGGGTATATGCATCGTTTTCTTCATTTATATACTTGTCGGCTAGTAAATAATTGTCAAGTGATTTTTGGTAATTTTTAGAGATGTAATAAATAACAGCACGGTCAAGATATGCGTAGCCTATCTCTTCATCTTTTTTTAAAGTATTTGCCAGTTTTAAAATACTATCGGCATATTGTAGCGCTAATGCCTGAGGTTTTTTGTTAAGCAATTTCCTGTAACCTAAAATTAGATTTTTACTGTCTGATTCGTTTTTAGCTTTTTCAATGTAGCTGTTTATGTACAGGTTTACAGTAGTGCTATCCATATCATAATTATTTATACGATCTAGCAACTCATCGTATGTTTTATCTGAAAGGGAGTCAGGAGTTTTAAATTCCTGTTGTGCTATTGCGAAAAAATTCCATAGCAGAAAAATAAATAAGTAAGGAGATTTCATGATAAGTTGTGTCTTTTTAAGCTCTTTAAAAAGACATAATTAGTTTGTTATGGGGTTTAAACAATGTATTCCCTGCAAAAATACATTTTTTTGAAAATCAAAAAAGTTAAATTTTCATTATTGAAAATCAGACCATTAAAGAATTTGCAGCTGCAGATTTATAAATCTGCAGAACAACCTTTTGCAAGCTTTTTTCATCTCCCATAGTTTTGCCCTGTATCGATATCAAAGCAAAAAGTTTACTGCCCGGGAAGTAAACAAAGAAATAAAACAATTTATCTATGAAAAAGTTTTCTTTGTTTATGGCAGCTACATTATTCTTTATGATAGGGTGTAGTAATGACGATTATAATACAGAATTGAACCATGAAAGTTCAGAATTTATATTAAAATATGAAACCGAAAATACCGAGTTTGTAGTATCGGTAAATGAAAAAATAGTTGAGCAATATGTTTTAAGATATGCAGGAATTGAATATTCAAAAAATGAGGTTTTTGAGAATATGTTTGCGATATCCAGGTCAAATATAGACTATATGACTTTGACGGGAAGTGATAATGCTTATGTTGACGAAAGTGAGATTGATATGGCTTTGCAAGCGCCTGAAATGTGTGTGGCATCATTACCGTTTAGTGATGAGGCGAAGCAAAAGCTTATGGTGTTTTTAAATCAGAAAGTTGATCCGAGTACTGATGTAAGTCTATTGATTAATGATTTTACCAATAGTGTTAGGGGAGATATCAATTTAGATGAAAACGAAAAAAATATAATCTTAATTGCCTTGCAGCTTTCAGTAGCAAAAGGAGGTGAAAAAGATTTAGAATGGGTTAATACAAGAGGGGGGATTATGGCAGCTGTTTCAGGCGGTGTCGACAGCCCAGCACAGGCAGTATTAAATGCGGCTGTAGTAACAGCGCTTACATTGTAGTAATAGTTTAGTTTTTGGTAGAAGATAATCACCATGCTTTTGGTTTTCCTGCCTCTATACCTGATAATATACTTAAGGGGAGGAACTAAAAGCACTTTAATAAAAGGGTTGGTTATTTACTGTTATTTGATGTATTGAATATAAAATTTTGTTCATAATGTTTCTTGGTTTTCCTGCTCCACGCCTAATAATATACTTAAGGCAGGAGACTGAGGTTTTAAAGTTAGTAAAGGGGATCAGTTATATACAGTTTACACAGCCGCATGTTGTTTTTAAGTCCTTTGCCTCCACACCTGATGATATACTTAAAGGTGAAGGCTTAAAAATAAAATTATTTATAAGTAGGCTTACGGTTAATAAAAACGGAATGCTATTTAATGTTTTAGGTTCTACGTTTCTAAATTAGAAACAGGTTAAGGTTTTTATTTAGTTTGTTAAAAGGGGTTTTACATCCGTTGTATTTAATTGTTAAGCTATAAGTTTTTAAGTTCCTGTCTCCACACCTTGTAACATCCTTAGGGGCAGGACTTAGAAACAAATTAAAATTACACACTTAGTTAGGTCAGACTGCTGTTTAGTGTTTAAAAAAAGATTGCTATGAAAATTATATCCGATAATTATTATAGATGTTCTTGCCTTATGTTTTTCCATATCTGCTAAAGACTTTTTTTAAGGCAAGTTATCTAAAATAATTACAATTAGTTTTTTATCAAACCAATTATATAAATTTTAGAGAAGAATCAGATAGTTATTAATGTATAGTAAATCGGCTACAAGGTAGTAAGGTTTACAAATTGAGAATTAAAATTATTATATTTATTAAAACCAGATATTTAAAAAGAAAATGAAAAAAGGATTATTTAATTTAGGTAGTTTAGTATTAATTTTATTTGCTGCAAGTTGTTCAAATAATGATGATGCTGTTAGTGAGTCTTCACAGTTAACTTTAAAAGCAGGGCAAAATAGGTATACTCCAGAAGAGTTTAATTATTTAGGAGAAGAGCATAATAGAATTGTACATGCTTTCTATAATGAATGGCTTGCAAAACCTCAAACAGAAAAAACTGCTCAGGATTTTGGTACCAGTATTATTATTAATGAAACATCTAAATATAACACGACAGCAGAAGATGGTGATCTAACTCGTTCATATGCTAGTGTTTATATGCATAAGGAGTTTTCAGATCCTCAAGTATTTTATAGCTTTGTCGACAGAGATAATAGACTTAGTAGTAATGTGAAGGGGTATTTAGATCAAGTGCTTCATGCATTTTATGACGAGACCCTAAGTATAAAAGATGTGCATGATGTAATTGCTGATGTTGAGGTAAAATCTTACAATGACCCTACATTAACAAATGAAGATTTATCTATATTGTATTCAGGTACAAGCATAGCAGATAATTCATTAACCTATTGGGAAAATAATTATTTAGACTGGGAAGGTAATATAGGAACAACAACTGCAGCTAGTAAAGGAAAAACTCCAGGAAGACATATAGCAGAAATTGCTGCTGCAGATTTTGCAGGAGGAGTAGGTGCTGCTGTTGGAGCATGGGCTGTAAATGTTTGGGTAGGTCCTGGGCAAGTTGCTTATGGAGGAGCTATTGTTGCTGGGGCTGTAGGTACATCAGTTACAACGGCTCTTGTGAAAATTACAGATATGATTTTTGACTTATGGTAATATCTAAGAAAGTTAAAATAATAATAATTTCTTTTATAGTACATGCGACTATAGCACTTCTATTTGATATTGTTTTTCATATGAAACTGTATATACCATTGTCAGTAAGTGCAGTAATATTTTGTTTAATTTCTTGGAAAGGAATAAATAAAAATAAAAAATAATATCAAAAAAAGCCCTGTTTTAAACAGGGCTTTTTAGTTTTATTAGAACGGAAGATCGTCGTGGTCTTCTTCTTTGTAATTTGTTGCAGGCTCAAAAGAGTCATATGAGTTTGGACCCGGTTGCGGAGGCATTTGTTGTGCCGGTGCAGCAGGTTGCAGTTTTTCAATTCTCCATGCCTGTATAGAGTTAAAGTATTTGGTTTCACCCTGTGGGTTAACCCACTCCCTGCCTCTAAGGTTAATGGAAACTCTAACAGGTTCTCCTACGGTATAGCTGTTAAGTAAATCACACTTGTCCTGAGTGAACTCAACAAGGATGTGCTGTGGGTACTGCTCATCTGTTGTAACTACCAATTCTCTTTTTCTAAATCCGTTGCTTCCAAAAGATTTAGTTTCATCAATCATTTTAATTCTTCCTGTAACTTCCATGTTCAAATTGTTATTTTATTGTTTTACTGCTACAAGGCAGTCAATCGTATTATTTTCTTGTTGCTAAAAGTAATTTCCAGGCCGTAGCTACCTCATTGTTGTCCAGGTGCTCTTTAGCTTTTAGGAATTTTTTAGTGTCGTCGTCGGCGCTTAAAACAGCTTTTGCTTCAAAAGACTCTTCTACAAAGGTATCAATTTCTTCTTCTGTAGGCAAAGTTTCAACATTGCCCAGTTTGCCAAGGTCATTTCCGTTAAAAACAGTACTTTCTTTTACAAAAGCCGGTATGGCATCTACGCCAATTCCAAGTGTTGTAAGTGGTTTTTCAACCTCAAAAAGGCCTGCATTGGCACGGCTGTACCAGTTACCACCCATACGGGAAACCAAATCGATTTTGTTTTGGTCTATAGCTCCGTTTTCATCCAGTACACTTTCGTCTACGTGTAGTTTTACCACTTCACATATAATAAGGTTACCGGCACCACCATCATTACCCAGTGCTATAATGTCGTTTACCTTACACTCAAACTGTACAGGCGATTCCTTTACACGGAATGGCTTAACGATATCTGACGGCTGCATAGTAAGCCCCGATTTAATAAACTCGTTAACTCCGTCACCATATTCGGTGCTCGATAGCGAAGCCTGTTGTACAATAGCATAATTCACTATGTTGATAACCACCTCACGGTTAAGTTCGGCATTAATAAGCGTGTGTTTTACCGTATTGTTCCTTACCCTGCGTGCCGGCGAAAATACCAGTATTGGAGGGTTAGAGCTAAATACATTAAAAAAACTGAACGGAGAAAGGTTAGGGATTCCGTCTTTATCAATCGTGCTGGCAAAAGCTATTGGCCTAGGGCCTACGGCTCCCTGAAGGTAGCCCTGTAGCTTTGCTGCAGGTATTTCTTTTGGATCTATACTAAGCATTGCAAAAATTGTGTTTTATGCAAAGATAAATTTTCCTGATTACTTAAACCATTTTACCAAAGCAGAGTTAATAACAAAATAATAAACGTTGCTTTGTGCCGTTATAACTGCCCGCACTTTTACCATATTTAGTATCTTTAGGCCACAAATACCATTGTATGCAGTTTTCTAATAACAGGAATTTTACCCGCGGATTTATTATTCTGGCATCTTTTCTCATAGTCGTATTAATACTATGGAATACTTATTATCTTTTTCAGGTTTTTAAATATGAGGAAAGAAATAAAATGGAGATATGGGCAGATTCACTTGAGGAGCTAAACAAAGCGGAAAGTAATACTGATGTTGAGTTTCTAAGACGGATAATGAGTAAAAATACCACTATCCCAACAGTTTGGACAGATTCTGAAGGCAATCTGAAGGATATTAGTAATGTTAGTGAGGAAATTGTAAAGGATTCTGTTAGGCTTCAAAAGTATATAGAGGATATTAAAAGAGAGAATAACTTTATAGTGATGGATCTCTCGCCTACAGAACATCAGTTTGTTTACTATGGTAACTCCTTTCTGCTCAATCAGCTTAAATATTTTCCTATTGCCTTAATACTTATTATTGTGCTGTTTGGTGCCGTTGTGTTTAATTTTTACAGAGCATCAAAAATGGCAACCCAAAATAAGTTATGGGCAGGTATGGCAAAAGAAACTGCTCACCAAATTGGTACGCCGCTTTCATCGCTGTTAGGGTGGATTGAGATTATGAAGATTGATAATGTGGATGAGACTACTGTGACCGAAGTGGAAAAGGATGTAAGCAGATTACAAACCATTGCCGACCGTTTTTCCAAAATTGGATCTGAACCTGTGCTTGAAAAACTGGATATTGTAGCAGAGACCGAACATTCGTTTGAATACCTAAGGTCGCGAACTTCAAGTCAGGTAGAGTTTTTATTTAAGGCGCCTACCTATCCTGTTTACGTTATGCTTAACCGTGAACTGCATAGCTGGACTGTAGAGAATTTGGTTAAAAATGCAGTAGATGCCATGAAAGGTAAAGGTTCGCTGAAAGTGATACTGGAAGATACCGGAGAGTTGATTAAAATTCAGGTGACCGATACCGGTAAGGGAATAGCAAAGAATAGGTTTAAAAAGGTTTTTGAGCCGGGCTTTACTACTAAAAAGAGAGGCTGGGGATTAGGATTATCCTTAACCAAACGTATAGTTGAAGAATATCATAAAGGAAAGATTAAGGTAAAAGAGTCTGAAATTGGGGTGGGTACCACCATGCAGGCCAGTTACCACAAAGCATAAAAAAAGGCACTTTTAAAAGTGCCTTTTCTATTTTTTTAAAGGTTGGCATTTATAGCATTTGCCAGTTCTTCAAATTCTTCTTTTTCAAGTTTTACCTTATTGATAAAACGCATTTCGTCCATTTCGTTTAACGGGATAAGGTGAACGTGTACATGAGGTACTTCAAGCCCCACAACTGCAACACCTACACGCTTACATGCTACTGTTTTTTCGAGCGCTTTTGCCACTTTTCTTGAAAACTTCATCAGTTCAAGGTAGTGGTCTTCTTCCATATCAAAAATTTTGTTTATTTCCTGCTTAGGTATACAAAGGGTATGTCCTTTAGCATTTGGATTTACGTCCAGAAAGGCAAGAAATTTGTCGTCTTCGGCTACTTTATATGCTGGGATTTCTCCGTTTACAATTTTAGTGAATATGGAACTCATAGCGATAAGTTTAAAGGTTATTCTCTTGTAATTTCAAGTACTTCAAACTGAAGTGTCCCGTTTGGAACTTTAATTTCAGCAACTTCTCCCACTGATTTTCCTAAAAGCCCCTTGCCAATAGGTGAGGTAACCGATATTTTTCCTGTTTTCAGGTCGGCTTCGCTTTCTGCTACCAGGGTATATTTCATTTCCATGCCATTGGCCTGGTTCTTAATTTTTACTGTAGAAAGTACCAGTGCTTTAGACAGGTCAAGTTGTGACTCGTCTATAAGGCGTGCATTAGCAAGAAGATCTTCCATTTTAGCTATTTTCATTTCAAGAAGTCCCTGTGCTTCTTTTGCTGCATCATATTCTGCATTTTCCGAAAGGTCTCCTTTATCACGTGCTTCGGCAATAGCCTGAGAAGCTTTAGGTCTTTCTATAGCTTTAAGATGATCTAGCTCGTCTCTTAATTTTTTTAACCCTTCTGCTGTGTAGTAAGATACTGTACTCATAACTTCATCGTTTATATAAATAGAAAAAATCCCATCAGGACGGGATTTTTCATATCGCAAAGATACTATTTTTTTTATTACGTCAATTTTTAAATTCGCGCTAATGCGTTTGTCAAAGTTAAATAAATTAAATTTGTTTCATAATTATACAGTAAAAATTTATCAAAATGAGAAAATATCTGTTACTGCTGCTTGCAGTTGCTTTTTTGTCATCCTGTAGCAAGGACGACTACAATAACAACAACAGGTACCTGCCTAATTATGCTTTTTCTATAAATATAGACATGAGCCTGCCGTTATATTCGCAGTTGCAGTTTACCAATAGTCCGGTTTATATAGGTCAGGCAGGGATAGGTATTAGGGGTATTATAGTAATGAATACCGGCGGAGGTTATACAGCTTTTGAGGCAAGTTGTCCAAATCAGGAGCTGAGCTCGTGCTCAACACTTGAAATTAATGGGATTAATGCTGTTTGTCCATGCGACGACGTAGAGTATAACCTGTTTACAGGCCTTGCAACCAGTGAGGTAGAATTTCCGTTAAAACCTTACAGGGTAGAGATTATAAGTGAAAATGTTATAAGAGTATACAATTAATGCCTGTTATAACCATTATAACATCTATTAATGCACCAGTACAGGTTGTGTTCGATTTGTCCCGAAGTGTAGATTTGCATAAACTATCTACCATACAAACAAACGAAGAGGCTATTGCCGGAAAAACATCAGGGCTTATGGGGGAGGGGGAGAGTGTAACATGGAGAGCAAAGCATTTGGGTTTTTATCAGGTACTTACCTCTAAGATTACTTTTTTTGACAGCCCTAATAAGTTTGTTGATGAAATGGTAAACGGAGCTTTTAAAAGTTTTGTGCATCATCATTATTTTGAAGAGAAGAACGGGGTAACCGTTATGGCTGATGAGTTTGATTATGAAAGTCCGTTAGGTTTGCTGGGTAAAATGGCAGACGGGTTGTTTTTAAAGCAATACATGAAGCGGTTACTGGAGAAGCGAAACCAAACAATAAAAGAGTTTGCCGAAGACAGTGCAAAACATAAAAAAATCCTGACGCTATAAACGTCAGGATTTTTTATTGATTAACTTACTCAAAATTAAAATTTCAGTGTTGCGCCAAGTAGGAAGTTAATACCTGCCTGTGGATAGTATCCGGCACCTTCTTTTGTTACAATGGTTCCCGGTGTGGTGAAATCATCATCATAAGTGTAGAAGTATCCGTTTGATTCATACTGTACATCAAAAATGTTGTTTACAAGTCCGCTCAATACAATCGACTTAAATACCTTGTTGGTTTTAAACTCGTAAGATATATTTAGGTCGTTAGTAAAGTAACTGTCCAGTTTAGAAGAATCTGAATCGATGTTACCCATATACTGTTCACCTACAAACTTTGAAAGTAACGATACCTGCATGTTTTTTACAGGTAGTATCGTTATGGCATTGCCTGCAACAACATTTGGAGAGAAAGCAATATTGGTGTTTCCTAAGTTTTGCAGTACACCATCTCTCTGGAAGTAAAAATCAATGTTTTTGTTGGTGCTTACCGCTACATTAGGACGAAGTATAAAATGTTTCGTGATGTAAAGTGTAGCGTCTGCTTCAATACCTAAACGATAGCTGTCACCACTGTTAGTGTAAACAGGTGCTCCTACATCGTTTAGTGCTCCGGTTAATACAAGTTGGTCTTTATAACGCATGTAATAACCGTTTATGTTAATTCGGGTTTTTGGGGTAGTATATCTCCATCCCAGTTCAAAGTCGTTAAGAGTTTCGGGTTTAGAGCTGCCATTTTCATAGTCATCTCTTCTCGGTTCCCTGTTTGCTCTGGCATAAGAGAAATAAATATTGTTTTGGTTGTTTAAGGTATAGGTAAGTCCCGCTTTTGGGTTAAAAAAGTTAAAGGTGTCATCTACAGGATCTGCTAATACACCATCGGCTTCATAATGAACCCTTCTATATTGCATGTCGCCAAACAGATTAAGATTTTGTGTAAGCTGCCAGTTGGCTTTAGCAAACATATTAAAGTCGGTCTTAACCGCAGTATCATCATAATAATGATCCCTTATCTGGCTTTGTGATGCGTAGCGTGCCCAGATGATTTCACCAAAATGGTCTCCTTCATACTTGTTCCATGCACCGCCCACAATAACATTCCAGTCTTCGTTTTTATAGTTAGCCGAGAATGTTGTTCCGAAGAAGTCATTATCTAACCATTTTCTTCTGATAAGGTCGGTAGTATTGATGGTTTCACCGCCTATGGTTATTTCCTGTAATCCATAATCGGCAAAATCAGCATCCTGACGGTATTGCTCATAATATCCTTCCCCTTTAGTGTAGTGTAGGGCTACATTTGTATTCCATTTGTCAGACAGTTTTTCGCTCCAGTGCAACTGGTAATGATCCTGCTGATAGTTATCGGTTTCATTATCGTAAAAACGGGTTATGCCATTTTCATCTACATATTCACCGGCACTGTTATAAGTTCTGTTATTTTCAAGTTTATATGGGTCTTCCAGTCCGTTCCATGCCTGATAGGTTTTTTCTTTTCCGCCAAAAACAAGGGCTTTGATTAGGGTTGTTTTACCGATGTAAGTACCCTGTAGGAAATACGATTTTAAATCGGAAGAGGCGCGGTCTATATACCCGTCAGATTTAATGTTTGATAAACGTCCTGCCAGTTCAAAATGATCGTTCATCAGTCCGGTACTGAATTTAACGGTGTGTTTCCTTGAATTGAAACTACCGAATGAGTTTGATATTTCTCCGCTTGATTTTTTAGAGAAAGCATCGGTAAGCAGGTTAAGGCTGGCGCCAAAAGCACCTGCACCATTTGTAGAAGTACCTACACCACGCTGTAGCTGAATGTTCTCTGTAGAAGAAGCAAAGTCGCCCATGTTTACCCAAAATGACCCCTGAGATTCGGCATCGTTATAAGGTATTCCGTTTACGGTAACATTAATACGTGTAGCGTCTGATCCTCTAACGCGCATAGAGGTGTAACCTATACCGGCTCCGGCATCGGTAGTGGTAACTACCGAAGGAAGAAAGTTTAAAAGTACAGGTATGTCCTGACCCAGGTTGCGGGGAGCAAGCTCTTCTTTACTAACATTGGTAAAGGTAACGGGAGTTTTTTTGTCTACCCTTACGGCTGATACCAGTACTTCTTCCAGTTTGTATTTGTCGGCATCTGTTTTGGTAGTGTCCTGAACAGAGTTATTGTCCTGAGCATTTGCAGTAAAGGCAAAAAGCCCTAATGCCAGTATCAACGGTTTCCTGACCGATTTGAATTGATTTGTAATGAATAAAGTTTTCATTCGTAAAAAAGGTTTACGAATAAAAGGGGTAATTATTCTGTTAGTGTTAAATTGATTTTATAGTGGCAAATTGCTGTTATTGTGCTTTTTGCCTTTCCCTTGGCAGCATTACCTGCCCAGGTTCTTTGGGTATAATCTCAGCCCTTGTAGAGCACCCCTTTGAGACGGCGCAAAATTAGTAAAAAAATACGGTTAGCCTCATTACATTCTTAAAATATTGAAACAGGGTGTAATGTTTTGAAATTTAGGTGATTAAAAACGGAGTTTTTGCTATTTAATAATCAAACTTTTTGCGGGACTGCTTTTTTTCTGCCTGTCGGCGTTTATTTTCCAGTCGTTTTTTAATTACTGCTTTAGGTATTTTAGTAGCAATACGGGGTTTATCCTGTTGTAATGCCGTTTCAATAAGTTCAATAAAACGTTTTGTTACCAGTTGCTTATTGCGTATCTGGCTACGGTCTTCATCACACTGTAATATAAGCGTACCTTTAGTATTGAGCCTTGAGCTTAGTTTTTCGTTAAGCAGTTCTTTTTCCTCCTCGGTAAAAGCCTGCGAATTATTAAGGTCAAAACCAAGGATTACCTTAGAGGATACCTTATTTACATTTTGCCCTCCGGCGCCGCTGCTTCTTACAGCTTTGTATTCAGGTTCGTTTAATAATTGTTGTTTATTCATATTTATGTTTCCGGAAAAAACCCGGAATAAGCTTATTAATGATTAGGCTGATGGGAAGCCTTAAGTAAATCGTTTACGTTTTTTACAGGGTTAAAAGTGTCCAAGGGTACCTCTGTAAACACAGTTATCCAGCCTGCCATAGCACCATTCCATAACCCCGGTAGTTCGTATGATTTTACATCATGTCCCATCCTGTTTTTGGTTACTATAAATCCGGTGTCGGGATCAGTATATTCTCTAAGGTCAAAATATTCACCTTTGTAGTTTTTAAGCCCGCAAACCAAATCTACGGGGTTAAAATGGGTAGAGTGAGAGAAAATCTCGTTTTGGTTTTTGTTTTCTAAGTCTATTTGTGAACTTTCTACAATTTGTAAGGACAGTTTTCCGTCTTTAGATTTAACCCAAAACGGACCACCTCCCGGTTCGCCTTCGTTTTTAACCATCCCGCATATTCTTATCGGTCTGTTTAATAATTCGGTTAGGAACTCTATTTTATGCTCACAGGTGTACTTGTTTACATCGGGTGGGATGTTAAGGAAAAGTCCGTTTTTAGCAAAATCGAATATTTCGTCAATTTCATTAGCAGGAACATTTCCTTTTTCAATTTTTTCAAGGTAACCAAAAACTTTTTCCTGTAGCTCCAGCAGTATACCGGCCAGTGCTTTTTTATACAGGGAAATAGTTTTTATATTATTATGGCTTACATTGTCAATGTTTTTAATGAAAACTACATCGCTTTGTAACTGGTTTAGGTTCTCTATAAGCGCACCATGACCACCCGGCCTGAAAAACAGTTTGCCGTCACTATCTCTAAACGGTTTATTATTCATATCTACCGCCAATGTATCGGTTTGTTTGTGCTGATAGGAGAAGTCTATATCGATATCAATACCTGATTCTTTTTCAATATCATCCTTAACCTCTTTAATGCAGTCAATAAAACCATCAAGGTGTTCCTGAGATATGGTGAAATGTACATGTGCTTTACCGTTTGAGTATGCATAAGAAACACTTTCCTTTAAATGCTCGTATACCGGTGTAGCAGTAAATCCGTCATACTGGTGGAAAGGAAGTATGCCTTTCGGTTTATTGGCAAAGTCAAATTTTTCGTTGGTAAGAAGCGTTTTTATAAAGTTGTAATAACGCTCATCTTTAGTCCATTCTCTATATTCAGGATGCTTTTTAGATTCTTCCAGTACTTCCTTGAAAAAAGGGAACTTATCGGCACCAATAAGGAAAACCTTTAGGGCTTCATCCCTTCTTTTGTTGATGTAGGCGTTAACCGTATCGTTTACAGGGTCAAAATTAAGCAGGAACTCATTAAGGAATTTAAACATCCTGGTTGCTGCCCCCGATGCCGGAATGAATTTTTTAAGAGTAAGGTCGTTACGTTTTTCATCAAAAAGAGAAGCGTATTCCTGTGCCCTTTTTTTATCCAGGGGTTTAATACCGTCTTTAACGGTAGCGGGCCTGTCTAAAACAACTTTGTTTATTCCTTTTTTAAAGGTATTTAGTTGTGATTTTATTTTAGCTGTGGTAATGCCCAGGCTATATATCTGACTAAAGTCGTTGTAGGTAAAGCCTAACTCCAGTGTGTTTTGCAGTTCGGTTAACAGGTTTTTAATTTCTTCAAAACTATCAAGAACTACAAAGGCTTTATTCTGCTTTTCAAGATTGTTTATAAAACGACTTACTTCTTTATTTGGCTCGTTGTTTACAATTACAGCAATATCTCCATCAGTTGGGTTTGAAAAGTCGCAAATAGTAAAGGTGAAAGCAGTAGTGCTGTTTTCAAATGTTTCGGTAAGCCTGTTTTTCCATTCATGCTTTACTGTGCTATTGCTGTATATGGCAATAGTTATGCTGGTTGTATGTTGTTTTGTAATGTTTTCTTCCATGATAAATAACCGAAAATAGCAATTATGGTTAAAATTAGGTAGAGGATACTGGATAGTGTATATCCTTTTATGAAATAAAGCGGAATTGAAATAATATCAGCAATAATGAGGAAAATCCAGTTCTCTATTTTTCTTTTGGCTAATAGCCACATACCGATAAAACAAAGGGCGGTAGTAAGGTTGTCTATGTAAGACCACCATGCTGTAAATTTATCAAAATAAATGTACACAGATGCCACAAATATAGATGAAATTGTGAAAATGCCTAAGCATATTAAGTTATCTTTAGCATTCATTGAGGATATTTTAAGCAGGGTATGATGCTCTTTATCCTTTTTACTCCACAATATCCAGCCATAAATACTCATTATAAAATAGTAGGCATTGATAATAAGGTCTCCAAAAAGTTCCCACTGATATAAAAGGTATATATAAGCTATGGTGCTTATAATGCCTGTGGGGTAAACCCAAATACTGTTTCTTGCTGAAAAGATAACACTGAGGGTTCCAAAAATCAATCCTACAACTTCAACGCTTATCTGGAAAGTGCTGTACTCCTTGTAGGAAGCAAACAAAAAATCGAAAACCTCACTCATGGTTAGTTGTTGTCAATGCTGTAAACTAAGGTAAAATCTTCTATTTCCTCAAAATAAAAGGAGTAGTTTCCCTCTATTTCCATGTAGCTAACGGTGGCTGTGCCTTTGGCGTCGTGCATCTCAAAAGGCGCTACATCAATATTTTGCTTAAAGCTAAGTCCCTTGCGGGAAAACATTTTATAAAGGGTTTCCTTAACACCCCAAATAACAATAAGTCTCCTTACATAATCGGGCACATCCTCAGTATTCAGGAAGTCAAATTCTTTGTCAATAAATTTATCGGCTATTTTTATGGCTTTTTCCCTGCGTATCTCCATATCGATACCAATGCTTTTATCGCTTATTATAATAGCTGAAAAACTAAAGGAATGGGTAATGGAAATATTCTTGCCGTCTTTAAGGTGGGGTTTTCCGTCTTCGGTATAAAACAGGTCAAAATCAGTATAACCGGCCTCGTTTAAAAGCTTGCGTACACTAAGAAAACCTTTGCGGTGCTGCTCTGACTTCATGGAATCAATCCTGCTTTGACAAACATCCTTAAGCTCTGTGCCGTTAGAGAGTTCTTCCAGGCTTTCGGTTATTTTCCATACCAGCAGCTTAGTGTTTGGTGCTATTGTATACGATTTGTGTAGAGGCATGTAAGGTTTTAAAAAATTATACGTTCATTTTGTTGCAAATCAAACAATTAAAAAAGTTCAACAAATTTTAAAATAGTCCTAAAACTGTTTGTTTACAAAGGAATTCACTAAATTTGCAAAAAATTTTAGCTAAATACAAATATACAATATTCATGAGTACGAACACGGTGCCATATGTGGCTTACAAAGTAAAAGATATTTCCCTTGCAGAATGGGGTAGGAAAGAGATTGAACTTGCAGAGGCTGAAATGCCGGGTTTAATGGCGTTACGCGAGGAGTATAAAAACGAACAGCCATTAAAAGGAGCCCGTATTGCAGGTTGTCTTCACATGACAATCCAAACAGCGGTTTTAATTGAAACTCTTGTTGCTCTTGGTGCTGAGGTTACCTGGAGTTCATGTAACATTTTCTCTACTCAGGATCATGCTGCTGCTGCTATCGCTGCTGCCGGTATCCCTGTGTATGCATGGAAAGGTTTAAATGAAGAGGAGTTTGACTGGTGTATTGAGCAAACGCTGTTTTTTGGTGAAGACCGCAAACCGCTTAACATGATTCTTGATGATGGTGGTGACCTTACTAATATGGTATTTGACCGTTACCCTGAACTTACTAAAGATATCAAAGGTCTTTCTGAAGAGACTACTACAGGTGTACACCGTTTATATGAAAGAATGAAAAACGGTACGCTTGTAATGCCGGCTATTAACGTGAACGATTCTGTTACCAAATCTAAATTTGATAACAAATACGGTTGTAAGGAAAGTGCTGTAGATGCAGTGCGCCGTGCAACAGATGTTATGCTTGCAGGTAAAAGAGTAGTTGTTTGTGGTTATGGTGACGTAGGTAAAGGTACTGCTGCTTCGTTTAGAGGTGCAGGTTCTATTGTTACGGTTACTGAAATTGACCCAATTTGCGCACTACAGGCTGCAATGGACGGTTATGAAGTGAAAAAGCTTGATACTGTTATTGGTAATGCTGATATCGTTATCACTACTACAGGTAATAAAGATATTGTTGTAGGCCGTCACTTTGAGCAATTAAAAGACAAGGCTATTGTTTGTAATATCGGTCACTTTGATAATGAGATCGATATGGCTTGGTTAAACAAAAACCATGGTGCAAGTAAAGTAGAAATTAAGCCTCAGGTAGATAAATACACAATTAATGGTAAGGATATCATTATCCTTGCAGAAGGTCGTTTAGTAAACCTTGGTTGTGCTACAGGTCACCCAAGTTTTGTAATGAGTAACTCGTTCACTAACCAAACACTTGCTCAAATTGAGCTTTGGAATAATAGTGATAACTACGAAAACAAAGTATATATGCTGCCTAAACATCTTGATGAGAAAGTAGCGTCATTACACCTTGCTAAGCTTGGTGTTGAGCTTGAAACACTTTCGCAAGATCAGGCACAATATATTGGTGTTGAGGTTGAAGGTCCGTTTAAGCCGGAGTACTACAGATACTAATTTTAGTATTGAGATATTAGAAGTGAGTATTGAGTTACTTACTTATGACATAAATAAAAAGACCCGCTATGCGGGTCTTTTTGTTTTAATTTGAGTGATATTTCTAACTTCTCATATCTCTTCTGTTGTCTCAATTCTTTTTCGTCCAACACTCGGCTATATGGTCGTTAACCATACCGGTTGCCTGCATGTTGGCGTAAATAACGGTAGAGCCCACAAACTTGAATCCGCGTTTTTTCATGTCCTTACTAATCTTATCCGATAGCGGAGTAGTGGCAGGTACCTGTGAAAGCGATGTGAATTTGTTATCTATAATTTTTCCGTCGGTAAAGTCCCAGTAGTATTTGGAAAAACTGCCAAACTCATCCTGTATTTTCATAAATGCCTGCGCGTTTGAAACTGCGGCAAGCACTTTAAGTCTGTTTCTTATAATCCCGGTATCCTGTAGCAGTTCTTCTATTTTTTTATCGCTGTAAGAGGCTATTTTCTTATAGTCGAAATCATCAAATGCTTTCCTGAAGTTTTCTCTTTTCCTTAAAATGGTAATCCAGCTAAGTCCTGCCTGGAACGTTTCCAGTAGCAGGAATTCAAATAGTTTGTGATCGTCATAAACGGGTTGTCCCCACTCTTCGTCGTGGTACCTCTCGTAAAGTTCGTCGCCCTTACACCAGGCGCACCTGTTCTTTTCTGTCATTATTATGATTGATTTTTGATTGATTGTTGTTAGTACCTGAAGCCGTATTCTCCGTACATACTATTGTAATCTGATGTCTTGGTGAAACTAGCCCTTATTTTATCTCCGTTGAGTATGGAATCGATCATTTCTTTGTAATAGTTTTCCATTTCATCCTCGTCGATAATTGTTTTAGGGTTAATCATTTTAAACGCTGTAGGGTTAATGCCTTTCTCATCCTGTAAAAATGCTATTCCTATAAGTTTGTCCGGGTCATAATCATAAGGATCTTTGTCTTCACTTATGTTTTTAAGTCTGAAAAAGTAAAACTCTGCCTTGTGGCTGTATACGGGTAATATTCTCTTTTCAATAAAGGATAGTGAGTCTTCTTTTGTGTCCAGTCCTCTAATGGTAAATATAGCTGATGCTGCCACATCAGTATGCGATATGCCTTCTGTTAGTTCCGGGGCTTTTTTATGAAGCCTGTTGTAGGTTATAAACAGCGTTTCCTGATCTTTTAACAGGGTTTCAGTCTCGTTTTTATCAATAATGCCATTATCGATATTAAGTTTGGAAATGGCCAGGTTAGCCTGCTTAACATCTGTTTTTTTTACGTTGTCAAAAAAGCTTTTTACGTCGCTGTCATTTCTAAACGGATATAGTAATGCTATATAGTCTATTAGTTCTGTGGTTTCAGGAACTCCTTGATATAGTTCATTTATCTCGTGTTTGTCTTTCCTGCTTTTTACCCTTTTAAGTTCCAGTTTAGCGTTTGTAAGGATCATTTTTTTAAAGCTTTTCAGCTTTTTAGCTTTGACAGCATCACTTTGTAAAAGTTTTGAAGTGAAGCCTAGTATAGGTTCATGATATTCGTTTATGCTGTAAAACTGAAATATATCAGGGAAAAGTACTTTGCTTTTTTCGGTATTGTTGCTAAATCCGGAGAAAAGTCTTCTTAGTTCATAATTGTTGTCTGAAATAGGGAGGTCATACTCCATAAGTTCCAGTATCTTTCTATATGCTTCTTCTGATTTTTGACGGTTAAGTGCTTTTAGAACGGCAAACTGGGTTATGGTGTTGGCATTTTCTTTTTTGTATTGTTTTTCCAGAAATGCAATTGCCCTTTTATCTTTTAGTTCGCCTATTTTTTCATATAGACCGGTTAATGCCTCTGTTTCATCTTTTTTAAATTCAAAAGTATCTATAAAGTTTTCCAGAGTAGGCAGGTCTTCTTTTTCGATTGTAAGATTGTAAACCGAATTCAATGCAGAATAACGAATACTATCATGTTCGCTCTTAGCGTCCTCTATAAATAGTGCAAGCCTGTTTTTACTGTTTATGTCTTCGTTTTCGTCTGGTAGTAACCTAAATGAATTGAATACTTTTTCTACCTGCTGGTCGTTGTTATTATAATCTTTGTCTACCAACGTTCTGATTAGGTAGCCTTTTCCGTTTCGGTAAATCAGGTTGTATTTTATGGCTTGTTCAGACTTGTTGTCTACAGCAAGGGCTTCCATTTTATAGATACCTGTGCTTTTGTCAAACGATGTTTTTTCGTTTTTAATTTCTGTTTTATGCTTTACTAAGGGATCTTTGGTAATAATACTGTTCCATGCGCTTTTAAAGTTCCTGTTTCTTGAATAGGACGGATTTTCTCCAATTACATATAGTTCTGATATTGATGAGATTTCAGAATTATCCTCATCTTCATCCTCATCGCTTCCGGTAATCATTTTCCTGATCTTAACCGTAAGGGAGTCTATACTTTGTGGCTTTTTGTATTTATGGTCCTGATGGTACCATACATTAACAGCCTGACCTGACGGTAGCTTAAAGCTGTAATGGTTGTCTTTTGTTGTAAAGTAATT
Source organism: Flavobacterium beibuense F44-8 (assembly GCF_000769915.1). Taxonomy (GTDB): domain Bacteria; phylum Bacteroidota; class Bacteroidia; order Flavobacteriales; family Flavobacteriaceae; genus Flavobacterium; species Flavobacterium beibuense. Next base: position 46,205 of record NZ_JRLV01000024.1, on the reverse strand, counting down.
TTTCTTTTCGTTGCCGTATCTGTAATCCTGTTTTGAAACAAAATCAAGATATTCGTTTTGTAGTTTGGGTATATCAACCTCAAACCCCGCAGTTGTATCCTTATACACCCTGTATTCAGTTTCAGATACTTCCGGTTTGTATTCAAAGGAGTCAAAAAACATATTACTGTCGGTATCATTAGCGCCTACAGCTCCCATTAGATAGTACTTACTTCCTTTAAGGAAAGATTTTAACCTTATGGTTTTATCGCCTATAGCAGAAACCGATGTAAAGCTTAACGGAGTTTCTGTCATTTTTGTTTGTGTGGAGTCGATATCCAACTGGTTATAAAACTCATATTGAATACGTTTCAGTTCAAAAGACGAGTTTTCCAGATTATTATTGTCTGAAAGCGCTCTTTCCAGCAGGAAGTAATGTGCCTTATCCTGAGGGTTATAAGAGTACATCTCAATGTTAGAGACAGTTTTAGAATTTACCCTGTCGCCATAAACAATAGTGTATGAAGGGGCTTTAAGGCTAAAACTACCACGGTTAGGGGTAATATCTTTCCATTGTGAGGTGATAGGTTTTAGCGTTATTTTGCTAAACACATCGTTTTCAAACTTGCGGGTATAATCTTCCTCTCCGGCCATACTAACCACTATGATTTCAAGTGGTGTTATGTAGTACCTGTATCGTTGCGTGTTTCCTGTTTTGGTAACATTTTTTATATCGTAAACATCATAACCGTCCTGAGTATAGAATTTTTTGTCGAGTATTTTACCCGGAATATTTTCATAGAATAGACTGTCCAGTGATTTATGATTAAACGGTTTATTGTCCTTTTTAAGAAAATCAATTAAAGGAAGTCTCTTTACATTGATGTATCCGCCATTGGCCAAATCGGGCGATTCTATATTGTCTTCGTTCTCAATAACGGCTTTGTACAGTGGTAGGCTAATAGTTCCGTCCGGTGATGTATATTGTTTGTATGTTGGCTGAACGAAGTAAGACTCTATTTCCTGTTTTTTTGCTTTACCTTCTTCAGTGTAATTATCAAAAACGGGGTTAACAGTATAGCCTTTTTTACGAAGCATTTCGATAATGCCTTTTTTACCCGGTAGGTGGGCGGCACCCACAGCGGCAAACAGACTTCCTTTTTGGGCAAGGCTGTCTATTGATTTTACCATAACCACATTACGGTCGTAGAGAAGGGCTTTTAGGTAGCCTTCGGGAGCCGATAATACAGTTAGCGAATCAATCATATCCAGATCCTTGTCTCTGTAAAAATTAATCATGGCTTCATCGTAGCCGTTATTTTTCAGTATTTTTTGTAGGGCTATTATGTTTTCCTCCTTTGGCTTGGTGTTAGTCATGTCGGCGTTCATAATATTGATGATGGAAGTTTTGGTGTCTTCCAGTCCTACAGTTTTTTTATTGTATTTCCTGCCTGTACGGTATATAAACATATCCAGGTAGGTTTCTTCCTGATATTCCTTTTGGTGTTCGTTTGTCCTGAACAAAAGGTTGTTCATGGTGAAGTTATTCATGTAGAATAACGGATACATTTTATCCTTCTCTAAAGGAGAAAGGTAAAACTCTGAATAAAACTTGCCTTGTCCGTAATAGTCATACCCATCCCTTGATAAAACACCATACAGGTCTATCCATGTAGAGGGTTCGCTTTCGTTAGCAACCATGTCGGCATCCAGCAGATGTTTAAAAAAAGCATCTGAAAGGTGATAGGAAACCTTGTCGCTTACATGCATGGAGCCATACAGGTATGATTTTTTGGTAAGACCATTACCCGATACCTCCCACAAAAGGCTCTGGTATTTTTTTTCCTGAGCAAAAAGGGTGCTGGAAAACGCTAGTAGTAATAGTAAAGCAAGTTTTTTCAAGGCTGTAAAAATTAAGGTGTAAGTAGTGTTATATCAAATATAGGGCATAGTTTTTAAAATAGTATGCATAGCCACCTGTTTTCTTAGAGCCTGATAATTACTCTTTTTCGGGCTCTATGTATTTGCTAATCCAGGCATGGCCTACATATATTAACGGCGTAAGTACTATTGCTATTATCAGTTTTACGAAATATCCTGTAAAGGCTGAAGCGATGTAGGTAGTAGTATCTATTTTTCCGGTAAGCCAAAAGGCAATTCCCAGTACTATAAAGCTATCAAAAAGTTGTGATATGACCGTAGATCCCGTAGTTCGCAGCCAAATCATTTTGTTGCCCGTTCGCTGCTTAAAGAAATGGAAAATAGCAATGTCAATAAGCTGCGATACCAAAAAAGCTGTAATACTGCCCACTATAATCCACATGCTTTGCCCAAAAACGGCGGTAAACTGTTCGTCGCTAACGGTATTGAAGCCTTTTGCTGCAGGTATTTGCAAAGCCAGATACAATACTATAAAACAATAGGCTATCAGGCCGGCGGTAATGAAAGATAATCGCCTAACGCCCTTTCGCCCGAAGTATTCGTTAATAAGATCGGTAGTTAAAAATACCACAGGCCACGGTAAAATACCGATACTCATTACATACGGACCTATATTGATTAATTTTCCGCCAATAAGTTCGGCGACTACGGCATTGGTAATAAAAATTCCGGCAAGGATTATAAAAATAGTGTCTTTTCGGGTTTGTAACATAGTTTAGTTTGTAAGGGGATTTTCAAAAATACTGCTTTTATGGTTAATCTGGCAGTTTTGGTGTTTTTTGATTGTTGATGTTTTGTTTTTTAGGGGGTTGTGTTTTAAAATTATGTTATTTTATATTTTTCTTTGTAATATTTAGGGGGTGTATTTGTTATATTTGGTAAAATTTAAATTTTATCCACATGAAAATAGGGGTTCCTAAAGAAATTAAAAATTATGAGAGTCGGGTGGCAGTTACTCCGGCGGGTGTTTTTGAATTGGTAAACTGCGGGCATCGGGTGTTTGTGCAGGAAGGAGCAGGAGAGGGTAGTGGCTTCTCTGACGATGACTATCGGGAAACAGGAGCTTATATGCTTCCAACCATTGAAGCAGTATATGCAATGACCGAGATGATTGTTAAAGTAAAGGAGCCTATAGCGTATGAGTATAACCTGGTGAAGAAAAACCAGATTGTGTTTACCTATTTTCATTTTGCATCAAGTAGAGAACTTACTGAAGCTATGATTAGCAGTAAGGCTGTGTGTATTGCTTATGAAACCGTAACCGATAGCGAAGGAACTTTACCGCTATTAACACCTATGAGTGAGGTAGCAGGACGTATGGCAATACAGCAAGGAGCTAAGTATCTTGAAAAACCTATTAAAGGGCGTGGTGTGCTTTTAGGTGGAGTGCCGGGTGTGCCTCCGGGGAAAGTACTTGTGCTTGGTGCTGGAGTAGTAGGAGTGCAGGCAGCTAAAATGGCAGCCGGACTTGGTGCTCATGTTACTATACTGGATATTAACATGAAGCGCCTTCGTTATGTAAACGATGTAATGCCGAGCCATGTGGTAACCGAATTTTCAAGCGTGTATAATATTAAGAAGCATATTAAAAACCATGATCTTATTATCGGGGCGGTATTGATACCTGGTGCTAAAGCACCTAACCTGATTACAAGAGAAATGCTTAAAGAAATGCGCCCGGGTACGGTGCTGGTTGATGTTGCTGTAGATCAGGGAGGATGTATTGAAACCACAAGGCCTACCACGCATGATGATCCTACTTTTGTAATTGATGATATAGTGCACTATTGCGTAGCCAATATGCCGGGTGCTGTGCCTTATACCTCTACACTGGCGCTTACTAATGTAACGTTGCCTTATGTGCTTAAACTGGCTAATATGGGCTGGGAAAAAGCCTGTGAACAGAATGCCGACTTGCGTTCGGGATTAAGTATTGTTAAAGGTGAGGTTGTGGCTAAGGAATTACTTGAGGTGTTTGACTTGCCTTTGGTGTAATTTGGTTTTAAGGTGTAAGTTGTTTATATTTAGTGTTTTATATTTTAATTTAACTAAAAAAACCACCTGCCTTATGAAAAAAACATCCTTACTGTTCTTGGTTGTATGTCTTGTTTTTATCTCCTGCAGTGAAGATAAAGAGCAAGAGCCTGTACAGGCTGCAAATCCTAAAAATGTACATGTTATTCATGATGATGATCCGCCGTCAGGGCAGGGTGATATACCGAGAAATAAACTAGTTTATAAAACATTTGACCAAAAGAGTTTTACGCTTAATGAATTGTGGGAGCGTTATAAAAGCGATGTAGAGGTTACTGCGCCTGATTATCATGATAACCTCAAAAATTTTTGGTTTAGTATAATAGGTGATAGAGTAATTGATGAAGGTAGTGATGCAATGAAGCTTTATTTTCTTGATGAACAAATGGGGCTAGAGCAAAACTTGCTTAATTATGACCGATTTTTTAGTTTGCTTGCTACATGTCCGCTAACTGATGATGAGGTAGAGATGTATGCCTTAGATTTTTTTGACAGAAACCGTGAGGCGATTAATGGTATTATGTGGAAAAGTGAAGAGGAGAAAAAAGATAAATTGAATGAATTGGCATATATGCAACGCACCTTTTTCTTGTTAAGAAATAGTAATAAAGGCTAGAGAGTATTATAACAAAAAATCCCGATGGAAACATCGGGATTTTTTTATATGTGTTTGCTTGTTTTTAATTAAGCAAGAGCAACTCTTTTGAAACCTGTAACAACTAGAGAAGCATCAACAGACTTAACATAACCGCTTACGCTTAGTTTGCTGTCTTTAATGTAATCCTGGTTAACAAGAGTGTTGTCTTTAAAGAAACGGCCAAGTTTACCTTTAGCAATGTTGTCTAACATAGCTTCCGGTTTACCTTCCTGACGTAACTGATCTTTAGCGATCTCGATTTCTTTCTCAACTACTGCAGCATCGATACCTTCCTCGTTAAGAGCAAGTGGAGCCATAGCAGCAGCCTGCATAGCAACGTTTCTAGCAGCTTCTTCACCACCTTCTACGTTAGCAGAAAGGCTTACAAGAGTAGCGATTCTGTTACCAGCGTGGATGTATGAACCTACAAATGCACCTTCAAGTCTTTCGAAAGAACCGATCTCGATTTTCTCACCGATAACACCTGTTTGCTCAGTAAGTTTTTCTTCAACAGTGATGTTTCCGAAAGCAGCAGCAAGGAATTCTTCTTTAGTGTTGAAGTTTAATGCAAGCTCAGCAAGATCTGTAGCTAATTTCACGAAAGATTCGTTTTTAGCAACGAAGTCAGTCTCACAGTTAAGAGAGATAACTACACCGGCAGTTTTGTCAGCATTAACAACTGCGATAACAGCACCTTCAGTAGACTCTCTGTCAGCTCTGTTAGCAGCAACTTTTTGGCCTTTTTTACGAAGGATTTCGATCGCTTTGTCAAAATCTCCTTCAGCCTCAACAAGGGCTTTTTTACAGTCCATCATACCGGCACCTGTAGTTTGCCTTAATTTATTTACGTCAGCAGCAGTAATATTTGCCATTTTGAAATTATTTTAATAGGTTAAAATTAAAGTCGTTATGTTGATATAATGACTACAAAAGTAAACATCTACCAGCACAACGACTTTATTGTAATGTTATTATTTATTCTTCAGTAGCCGCTTGTGGAGCTTCTGCTTTAGCAGCAGTAGCATCCTGCTCTTCTTTTTCAGATTTTCTGTCAGAAAGTCCTTCAACGATAGCGCCTGAAACTAAAGATAAAATTTTGTCAATTGATTTTGAAGCATCATCATTAGCTGGTATTACGTAATCTACCTCTCTTGGGTCAGAGTTAGTATCTACCATTGCAAAAACCGGAATGTTTAATTTGTGTGCTTCTTTTACTGCGATGTGTTCAGCTTTAATATCAACTACAAACAGTGCAGCTGGTAATCTGGTCATGTCGGCAATTGAACCTAAGTTTTTCTCAAGTTTTGCACGAAGACGATCTACCTGTAAACGCTCTTTTTTAGATAGCGTATTAAATGTACCATCTTTCTTCATTTTATCAATAGAAGCCATTTTCTTAACAGCTTTTCTGATAGTAACGAAGTTAGTTAGCATACCACCTGGCCATCTTTCTGTGATGTAAGGCATGTTTGCTGCAGCTGCTTTTTCAGCAACGATGTCTTTTGCTTGCTTTTTAGTAGCAACAAATAATACTTTTCTTCCTGATGCCGCGATTTTTTTAAGAGCCTCATTAGCTTCTTCAATCTTAGCAGCAGTTTTATATAAGTTTATAATGTGGATACCGTTACGCTCCATGTAGATGTAAGGAGCCATGTTTGGATTCCACTTTCTGGTCATGTGTCCAAAGTGAACACCTGCCTCTAGTAAGTCTTTAACTTCTACTTTATTTGCCATTTTTGTAATAGTTTACGTTCTGTTGAGTAGCAATGGTTAAGTGGCGTTTCCGGCCTTATCCATTTAGATGCTAAACTAACTCTCTGTTAGAAGAGACAACAGCAACTTGTTTTAATTTTTTTAAAAAAGAATAAACTGATTGTTGTAATAACAGCAGATTAACGTTTAGAGAACTGGAATCTCTTACGTGCTTTCTTCTGACCGAATTTCTTACGCTCAACCATTCTTGGATCCCTTGTTAGTAAACCTTCCGGTTTAAGGATTGTTCTGTTTTCAGCGTCAACTTCGCACATTGCTCTTGCGATAGCCATTCTTACAGCTTCTGCCTGTCCTGTTATACCACCTCCGTATACGTTTACTTTTACGTCAAAGTTAGCAGCGTTCTCTGTCATTGCAAGAGGTTGCATTACTTTGTACTGTAAAGTTGCAGTAGGGAAGTAAGTTTCGAATTCTTTTTTGTTAACGGTAATTTTACCTGTACCTTCGGTAACGTATACACGCGCAACAGCGGTTTTTCTTCTACCGATTTTGTGAATAGTAGCCATTTACTTTAGATCGTTTAAGTTAACGGTTTTAGGTTGTTGAGCATCATGCTTGTGCTCTGAACCTACATATACATTTAAATTACGGAATAGCTCAGCACCTAATTTGTTTTTAGGTAGCATTCCTTTTACAGCTTTTTCTACTAAAATGGCAGGGTTTTTAGCCTGTAGATTTTTAGCAGTCAAACTTCTTTGACCTCCAGGGTAACCAGTGTGGCGGATATAAGTTTTGTCCTCCAGTTTGTTACCTGTTAGATTGATTTTCTCTGCGTTGATAACAATTACGTTATCTCCACAGTCCACGTGCGGTGTATAATTTGTTTTGTATTTACCTCTTAAAAGCATTGCAACTTTTGAAGCAAAACGGCCCAAATTATGACCTTCAGCATCAACTATGATCCACTCTTTCTGAGCAGTAGCCTTGTTAGCTGAAACTGTTTTGTAGCTTAATGTGTTCACAATAAATTATTTTAATTAAACATTCCATCCCCAATAAAGGGGATGCAAAAGTACAACTATTTATGAGAAATTCAAATATGTATAAAAATAATTATTTAAACACTTTTTTATGTGTGGCTTATTTCATTTTCAGAGAGTTAAAAAAAATGAAATTGATGAAATATCAAAAGTTATAATTGTCCGCTTTTTTTACCAAAAATGGGTTGTAATTTGTCCCATATTTGTTGTTCTATAGCTTCTACTATATTTTGAGTAATTATTACTTCGTGATCTTTTATGTTTTTAATCTCATATACTTTTACCTTGACTGTGTAAGTCATTTGTTTATCCCAACGTAACAAATGCATACTATATACACTTTTTCCAGTTAATCCCAGATGTTGTTTTAATCTGCCGTAAAAGTTTTTCATGGTGCTGCCTACATACAGCGTATTTTGAACAGGAACTTCTTTGTCCCTATAGTTAAATTTAGAAGTTTTTAATCCCTGAGGTCTGTTTTGATATTTTTCAACAAAATCTCTAAGTATACTGGAATCTGTTATTTCGATAGTATATATGAGAGGAAATTTGAAAATATTTTTTTTATGACTGTTTAATACATCATTAAAGTTTGATGAGTTAATCTCAAACGTATCTGCTATCTCTATCTCTATATCGTTTAGTTGTTGGGATAATTTAGCAAGTGAGCCTTGTGTTTCTTTAATAATCTCTTTATAATTCATTAGATTTATGGCTGGTTGTGCATAAATCTAATGAAATTAAATTAATCCAGAGGCCTTAGGGTATTACTGTAAATCAGAATAAACGGACTCTCCTTATTCGAGTTGTCTTTTTGAAGGTAGATGAACTTGTGTTTTTTAGCTTCTTTGCTGTCTATCACAATCTCTTTTTTGGTAAGGTTGTCATACACCCTTACATCTTTAGTATTATCTATCGTTAGTTTATCGGCATAGCCTGTTTTTATGTTTGAGATAAGATAACCGCTAAAAAGTCTTTTTTCCTGAGCGGTAACTACAATTTTCTCACCTTTAAAGTTTTTGGTGAATACTAATAGTGAGTACTGGTCTTCGGTAGCTTTAGATTCTTTAAGGATACTTTCCTTTTCCCTGTCGGACACCGAAAGGAAGTCGTCCCTGTGCTGTATGTTATAATGGGCGCGGGAGCCTGATGTACTTGTTTTAGTCCTTGATGTGGAAGTTTTTGATCTTGATGATGATTTGGAGCTGCCTCCAAATACACTGTTTACGGTATCACACTGAATAAATAATACTGCTGTTAGCAGTAAAAGAACGATTTTGTTAATTCTCATTGTCATTTTCATTTCAAATAGGAACGCAAAATTACCGCACACATTTTGTTTTTCACATTTCTTTATGATTACTATAACAAAAAGCCTCCTGTGAGAGCAGGAGGCTTTGAGAAACTTAACTAAAACTCACTCAAATTAATCTTTAACCAATTTTAATGTTTTATGATTGTTGTTTGTATCTGTTACATTAACAATATACAGTCCTTTAGACAGCATACTTATATCATATAGGTTAAATGCCTGAGTGGCGGCAAATGTTTTTACAAGTTGTCCTGTCATACTGTATATTTCTACACGGCTTACATCTGTATTAATAGTAAATTGTGTAGTAGCAGGGTTAGGGTATAGTACTACTTTTTGAGTAGTGAAATCCTCTGTACCCAGTTCTACCTGTTTGTTACCGTATATCCTGAAATCACCGGCAGGGATGTTTATGGTAGCATTTACATTGGTAACTTCTATTTCAGAATTATCCAGTAGGTTGTACCATGTACCTGTATAAGGGAATGCTGGATCTATTGCCTGATCGGTTACATTAAAGTTAGATACGATAACCACATCTTTAAGATCGGTATCGGCAAGCGCATCATTCCATATGTGTATTTTAGGAGTAAGCGATGTTCCTGATGACGGAGTAATGGTGTAATCGCCTTCAAACACATCTTCCTGTGTTTTTAGGTAATTAAGTTTGCCCCAGGTATAGTATACCTTTTGGCGTTCTACATCGTTTAGCCAGTCTTCATCCCATTGCGGTTGTGGTTTTGTATCAAGTTTACAGTCACCATCGTCTCCGCCCGGCATGTTTACACTGCCGTTGTTACACGTATATATAGAGTACTCCCAACCCAGGTCTCCAAAATGCCATAACATTTTAGGTCCCGGTACCGGAATAAGTACAGCGCCCATAGTTCTCATACGTTTAAGCGCTATATTAAGGTCTTTCACATTATGAGCCGGGTTGTTGCTGTTACCGTATTCCAGATTCTTAAACATTATTCTTTCTTCATCATGGCTTTCGGCATAACCTACAAGTCTCTTACCTATAAAGCCACGGCTGTTATTACCTACGCGGTTGATGTTAGAATTATCTGCATACCCCATAGTAAGCTGGTTGTATGTAGAATTCATTATACCCCACATCATTACACCTTTGCCTTCGTCAACTTTGTAGTTAGCCCATTGCTGCTCTTCGGCATCAGTACCTAAGTGCTCAAAAATAGTATAGTGTGTAGGGTCAAGGCTCCACGAGTAATCAGCATATTCCTTAAGGATATCCACCCTGTCCTGCTGGTAAGCATTGGTGCAGGCTTCATCGTTAGCACTACAGTTTTGTGTGAATCCTTTTGTAAGATCCCAACGGAAACCATCTATATGGAATTCTTCAATCCAGTGTTTTACAACTCTTCTAACATAGTTTTGAGTTCTTGATTGCTGGTGGTTAAAATCGTTACCTACATTATAAGAGTGTTTAGCCTCAACGTTGAAGTATGGGTTTTCGGTACTTGGTCCACCCCATCCGTCGCCGTCAGGGTCGTCCATCCACATTCTAACCATAGGGTTACGACCAAAGGCATGGTTTAGGGCAACATCTAATATAACGGCAATACCATTTTGGTGGCAAAGGTCTATAAACTCTTTAAGCTTATCAGATGGACCGTAAAACTTATCGGTAGCCATATGGAAAGAGGTATTATACCCCCAGCTTTCGTTGCCTTCAAATTCCATAACCGGCATTAGCTCAATGGCATTAATATGCAGGTTTTTAAAGTAATCTATCTTGTCTATCAGGTCCTGATAGTTTCTGTCTGAATCAAAATCTCTAACAAGTACCTCATATATAATAAGGTCTTCTTTTTTAGGTTTCACAAAATCGGTAACCTGCCAGTTGTATTCTTCCTGACCTGTTTGCAGTACGGTTACTTCTCTTTCCTGTCCTGCAGGGTAAGCCGGAAGGTTAGGGTAAGAGGCTGCCGGAATGTAAGGGTCATCATATGGTGAAAGTACCAGTGTAGAATATGGGTCGGCAGTTTTAACCAGTTCAGGAGAGCCTGCAACCGGAGCTTCGGCTACTACCCAGTATTGGTAAGTGTATACTTCGCCTTCGGTAAGCCCGTTAAGCTCTAACCAAAATTTACCCGACTCTGTATCTTTTTTCATGGCATAAGCCGATGTAGGCTGCCAGTTGTTAAAGCTACCTGCTACATATACAAAGTCTTTAAGAGGTGCGTCTAAAACAAGTATTGCTTTTGTAGCATCGGCAGTGTTGTAGGTAATTCCGTCTTCATAATCCTGAGGCATTGCCTCTTCAACAGTGCCCGGGTTAACAATAACCGTAAATGTTTTGCTAATACTATTAGCATTATGGGTTACTACCAGTTCGTAGTTTTTAATCTCGGTAATATTAGTATCGGTATAAGCATAAGTGCTCACTCCTGTTGCCGAGTTTATGCTAACGCCGTTAGCAAACAGTTCGTAATCTGCTTCACCACCGGTATTAGTAGCAGCAATATCAAAATCACTACCCGATGTTAATATGGTGCTGCTGTTATTTGCAGTAGAGGTAAGGTTTACCTGAAAAGCACCTACCTGCACTGTAATATCCTGAGATTTTTTATCTCCGTTACCGTCTTTTGCTTTTATAAGAAATCCTATAGAGCCTATACCTGTCCTGTTATAAAAAGTAGTAGGTACAAAGCTTAGGGTGTAGGTGTCACTGCCCGAATTGTAAGTGAATTTGTTTGCTTCACCCGAGTTATCCCATGAACCATTTGTAGGGCAGTCCATAGAGTTTTCGTCGTTCAGGTCGTACGACCATGCCCATAGGTACAATGCGTTATCAGTAATGTTCCATGTGGCCTCGTTTACGCTTGAGCCTTCAATGGTGATGGTTATAGAGTCATCTTCATTGAATTCTGAAGGCGAAACCGAATAGGTAACATTTTGCTGTTGTGCAAAGCCTATTGAAGCAGTTAATAAAAATAATAGCTGAGTAAATTTTTTCATATTTTAAAAAGATAAAAAGGGCTGTGAAAACAGCCCTTTTTTAAAACAATTATTATAGTCCTGATACAGTTGCTGTACCAACAAGATCTAAAGAAAATTCTATATTATAGCTTCCTGCGCTAACAGAGAAGTTTGGCGCTCCCGGGTCGTAAGTAACCATTGGGTCACTGTTACCAACGTTAAACTTCCATGCGTCACCTGCTATAAAGTTGCCTGTGTTAGAAGATCTGAACTTCATTTCACCTTCTGCAAGTGTAGCAGCGATAGTGTATTTGTTATTCTCAAAGTCGTAAGTCATAGCAGTTTCGCCATCCCATCCGTTTGCTGTAGCACTACCTATAATACCCCAGTCCATTTTAACAGACTGATATTGAAGATTGTCAAGGTCTACCCATACGTAATAGAAACCATCACCATCAGTTTCGGCAACTTTAATGTCGCTGCTTCCTCCGGAGTTTTCAAGGTTACCATCCTGAGCACCACCTACAGTACCATAGTTACCATCGTCCCAGCTTCCTTGAACGCCAATGAATTTAAATCCGTCTGCAGCACCAACTTTTACATAAGCTTCAAATACCATAGTAGTACCGTCACCAATATATCTCATTGGGATAGCTGTAGTGTTGTCCCATGCGTTAAGACCATAGTATGCCTGTGGAGCACCTACAAAGAATAATTGTGGGTCTTCCGGCTCTATAGTAACATAAGGAGTAATGTTTAAAGAGATAACATTAGAAACCATAGCAAGGTCTGCATTATCACCAAGTGATGAAGTAACTCTTACATCTACACTGCCTTGTTCAAAAGGTTCCAAACCTAGGCCAATGGCAATAGTGTTAAGTTCTGCTACATTCAATGAGTATACTTTTGTATTAGTAGTACCGGCAACTGCAGGAGCAGCAAAGTCAGTACCCGAAACAGCCATTTCGATAGTGTAGTCAATCTCGGTATCTACAGTATAAACACTGTGATCCCATACCAGTGTAAGTGCAGGGTTGTCTGCAAGGTCTTCTGTTAAAACAATGCTGCTGCCATCTTCCGGAGAGATAAGTACCGGAGCAGAGTCTGATTCAACAATCGTAATATCATCATCGCTTGAACATGACAGTACCGACATGAATAATAAAGCAAGGACAGAAAAGTTAAATATTTTTTTCATCGTGGTCATTTTTAAATTAGTAGCCTGGGTTTTGTGTTAGGTTAACGTTTGCCTGTAGGGCACTTTGAGGAATAGGGAACAGTTTGTATGTAGACGGTATTGATGTACCGTTTAGTGTATTACCTTTCCATGGCCACAGGTAAGTACCACCTGTAAATTTGCCAAAACGGATAAGGTCTGTTCTTCTGTGTCCTTCAAGGTTAAGCTCTCTTGCTCTTTCGTCAAGAATGAAATCAAGGTCTAGTTGTCCTGCAGATATTGCAGTAGCGTGCGAACGCTCTCTTACCTGGTTAACATAAGTTAAAGCCTGGCTTGCAGAACCTCCCGCAGCACCTCTTAATGTACACTCGGCATACATCAGGTAAGCATCGGCAAGTCTAAACAGAGGGAAATCAGTACCAGAGAAGCTGGTAGCTGTTGATGATCCGTTAAAGTTTGTATTCCTGAACTTAATTGACGGATAACCATCTGCCCAAGTTTTGTAATCTTCCATTTCATAATTATGACCTTCTGTCCAAAACAGTTCTGCTCTGTCGTCTGGCGATGTTTCAAGATCACCGTAAAGGCCATACCATGCCTTTGTAGCCCTGTGTCCTGTCCAGGCATCGGTAGCTCCAAAATCAAGTATGTTCATAGTCTCTGTACTAAGAGAACCGTTTACTATATAAGTAGTATTACCATAACTCTGGCTCACTACCGGATCGGCAATTAGAGGGAAAATTATTTCTGTGCTGGTATCGTTATCACCAGAGAACAGACTTACAAAGTTAGGAGCAAGGGTGTAACCTGCATCAATAACTTTTACAGTGTAAGTAAGTGCATCGTCATAACGTTGTGTGCCGGTATAAACTTCGGCATTAAGGTAAAGTTTAGCTAATAGCATTTGTGCAGTAGCTTTATTTGCTCTACCGTAGCTGTTAGTTTCAGGAAGTATATCCTCAATAGCTAAAAGCTCCTGTTCTACAAACTCAAACAGCTCTGTTCTTGTAGATTCGTTTAGCGGAGAAGTTTCACCATAGTTAGTTTCATTTACAATAACACCTTTACCAAAACAGTCTATCATGTAGTAATAAGCTAACGATCTTATAAAACGCAGCTCTCCTACAATTTGTGCTTCGTTGTCTACATCCACACCATCAAGTACTCTGATGATGTTTGTAGTTTGCGGTACTATGTAATATACCCTGTCATAAAGGTATTTAAAGAATTTGTTGTTAGGGTCCCAGTTAGAAGTAGTGGTTAACTGATCAAGACCATCATCACCCCAACGGTTTTTCATATCGTCAGCAGTAAAGTCCTGAAGGTTAATAATACTTCTAAGGAAAGCTGTTTCACCCGGGTCTGGCCCTGTAATATCTGAACTTCCCGGTCCGTTAGGTCCCGAAAGCGCAAAGGTACCATACATTTTAGACAGTAGCCCTTCTATAGCATTAGGGTCCTGTGCAAGCAGGTTTTCTATAGATAATTCTACCTTAGGCTCTGTATCCAAATCATTAGTACATGATGAGAATAGCAGTACCATGGCACTCATTCCAAGAATTATCTTTTTATTTAGTTTTCTCATGTTCATAATAATTTTTTGATTAGAAGTCAAAATTTAAGCCTACGCTGTAAATTCTTGGTCTTGGATAGAAATTGTTATCAATTGCATTAAAGTTCTCCGGATCCTGACCTGAGTAGTTAGTGATAAGGAACGCGTTGTTAACTGCTGCATAAAGCCTTAGCGATCCCTGTCCGTCTTTTATGATGTTGTTAATACGGTAACCTACTGTGATGTTATCACATCTTAAGAAGCTCGCATTTTCAAGGTAGTAGTCTGATAACGGAATGTTACCCTGAATGGTTGTAAAGCTAGGATCTGCTGCACCGTCATAAAAGTCAATTACATTGTTAAGACTGTTAGTGTTGTTAGGTAGCGCTCTGTTTACCCATCCTCCTACAAGTTTTGCAGAGTTGTAAACCTGTCCGTCTGCCTGTCCGTGGAAACTGGCCGCAAGGTCAAAGTTTTTATAAGTAAAGTTAGTGCTGAAACCATAAGTCCAGTTTGGTCTTAACGCTTTAAAGTATCTGTCATCATTAGTAATTACACCATCACCGTTACGATCTTTAAACCCACCAACAATAGGACTGCCGGATGCATCATAAAGCTGTTCGAATACCCATGCAGAGTATGGTTGCTCACCTACTGCGTGACGTGCCATTCTTACACCTGTTTGTACCGGAAGACCAGACTCATCAGCATTAATCATGCTAACATCTTTAAGATCTGTTACCTCACCAATGTTGTAAGCGAAATTACCTGATACTTCCCAAGTGAAATCCTGAGTTACAATTGGTCTTAATGTTAAGCCAACTTCCACACCTTTGTTTTCCATCGAACCTACGTTTTGAGTAATCTCGTTAGTAAGGTACTGTCCCGGTGGTACTGTAGATCTTACAAGAAGATCGTCGGTATTTCTTTTGTATAACTCAACGCTACCTGAAAGAAGGTTGTTGTTAAACAAATCGAAATCCAAACCAATGTTATAAGTTGTGGTTTTTTCCCAGGTTAACTGGTCATTAAAAGGATTTGCACTGTATGTGCTTGTACCCGGCAGGTACTGGCTGTTTGGATCACCAGGGCTAAAAATAGCTGAACTAGGGTAGAAACCTCCAATTCCTGTAATATCCTGTTGACCTGTAATACCATAACCTAAACGAAGTTTAAGGTTTTTAATGGTTTTGTTGTTTTTAAGGAAAGGCTCATCAGTAATTCTCCATGCAGCACCGGCAGCAGGGAAGTAACCCCAACGCTTGTCTTCGCGGAATAGTGAAGAACCGTCTGCTCTTAAAGTAAATGTGAAAAGGTATTTGTCTAATAAATCAACATTAGCACGGCCAAAGAATGACTGTAAAACCATTTTGTTGTAATACCTGTTTTGAGGATTAGATTCATTCTCTCTTACTTCTCTTACACCTGTTTGAGCATTGTATTGGTAAATGGTTTTGTAGCCATCGTTTACAAAGCTTTGATAAGAGTAACCGGCCTGAGCATCAACTCGGGTTAAGAACCCTGAAAAGTTTTTAGTATAGGCAAGGTAAGAATCTAAAGTTTTGTTTGTAATATGTTGTGTTTCTCTATAATTAACTCCAGGGTTAAATATATAAGTGTCGTTTACGTTATCATACTGGTAAGTTGCAAAAGCGATATCACTGTATTGCTCCAGTATTTTAGCTCTCGATGCCTCTGCACCTAAGTTTACAATTGCTCTTAACTCAGGTAAAAAGTGCATTTTGTAGTCAAACTGTGCGTTACCAATAAATTTGTTAACTACCTCCGGTCTTCTTCTTTCCTGTAAAAGGTTTACCGGGTTATATTGACCGTCAAAATCAAGAGGGTTAGCAGCAGTAGTATTTTGGTAATATCCGCCAAAGTTGTTTATGTCACTGTCGGCATAAATTGGTTTTGTAGGATCCATGTTAAGTGAACCACCTATGGCACCGCCTTCATCTACAGTGTTTTTATCAATCCAGAATCCTTTAGCATTAACATCTACCTTTAAGTGATCGTCAAAGAAAGTAGGGCTGAATTTTAAAGTCGTAGTATAACGCTCGTAGTCATTTGTTTTAACTACTCCTTCGTTCTTGGTGTAACCAACAGATCCTCTAAACGGAACTTTCCCGAAAAGGTTAGCGCTGGCGCTAAAGTTGTGATCTGTAGAGATAGAAGTTCTTAAAATCTCTTTCTGCCAGTTAGTGTCATATATTCTGCGTCCTTCAATAGCAGCAGTATTTGGATCATCTACCGCATCGGTAGTAGGGTCGTCCACACCAAGGTAGTTAGTGTAGTCAGGATGATATTCCTGAATAAACCTAACGAAAGAAGAACTGTCCATCATATTAACAAGGTCATTAGCTTTACCTATAGCTACATACGATGAATAATTGAATTTAGGTGCTCCCGAAGTACCTTTTTTAGTAGTAATGATAATTACACCGTTAGAAGCTCTTGAACCATAAATAGCAGTTGCCGAAGCGTCTTTAAGTATGGTAAACGATTCTACATCGTTAGGGTTAACCAGTGATAAAGGGTTGTTTACACCTGCTGGATTAACGTTATCAATAGGCACACCATCTATAATGATAAGAGGGTTGTTGTTTGCCGAAAGCGAACTTCCGCCCCTAATCCTGATATTTGGTGCCGAATCCGGCGCACCACCTGAATTTGTAATTCTTACACCCGGTGCCTTACCAACAATAAGCTGGTCAGAACTCATAACGGCTCCTTTTATAAAGTCTTTTGAAGTTACAGTGGTTAAAGCACCTGTAGCATCTTTTTTAGTAGTAGTACCATAACCTATAACTACTACCTCTTCAAGTTGAGTGGAATCTTCCTGTAATACAACATTTAAGGTCGCTTCTCCGTTGTATTGTAAAACCTGATCGGCATAACCGATAAAGCTGAATACAATAATGTCTCCGCTCTTAACATCAGACAGTGAATATTTACCGTCTATGTTTGTTGCGACACCGTTAGTTGTACCCTCAACAATTACATTAACTCCAGGGAGAGGTTCCCCGGTTGCATTATCACTTACAGTTCCCGATAAAGTACTCTGAGCCAGTACGCTAAATGGTAACAGTAGTAATAAAAGCAATAACTTTTTATACGTTGTTCTCATACAATTTGTTTGGGTTAATTTTGTGTTTTGTTTTTGCTTATAATTCACTTCGTATGTTAAAATTATGTAAAATCTCTTCATAAAAAAACGTTTTCGTAATTACGCCCTACCGAAAACGTTTGCGTGTTGAAAACTTTCTTTAATTTACAATATTTAGGTGGGAATTTTGTGACTAATAAAAATTAAAACTACCTTTAGTTACGAAAAGTTATTTTTTATCGACGAAATGAAAAGAAAAGTCACTCTAAAGCAAATTGCAAGGGAACTGGATGTATCTATCTCTACAGTGTCTAA
Source organism: Flavobacterium beibuense F44-8 (assembly GCF_000769915.1). GTDB lineage: Bacteria > Bacteroidota > Bacteroidia > Flavobacteriales > Flavobacteriaceae > Flavobacterium > Flavobacterium beibuense. Next base: position 28,453 of record NZ_JRLV01000024.1, on the reverse strand, counting down.
ATCGCTGAGAAACAGTCCTGAAATTAGTGAAGATACAAAGCAAAAGGTTCAGGCATTTGCGAAACTATATAATTACAAGCCTAATAATATTGCCCTAAGTCTTAAAAACAAGAAAACTAAGACCATTGGCATTATAATACCGGAAATTGTCCATCACTTTTTTGCTACTGTTATTAGCGGTATAGAGCAGGTGGCAAACGAAAACGGATATAATGTAATTGTATGTCTTTCGGATGAATCGTTTGATAAGGAGGTAATCAACATGGAAATGCTTGCTACGGGGAGTATAGACGGTTTTATTATGTCGTTATCAAAGGAAACCCAGCTAAAAAAGGATTTTCACCATATAGTAGAGGTTATAAACCAAGGGATGCCTGTAGTGATGTTTGACAGGATTACTAATGATGTTTTTTGTGATAAGGTAATTATAGACGACCAAATGGCAGCTTATGAAGCGGTAGACTACCTTATTAATAAAGGGTTTAAAAAAGTAGCTCTTGTTACCACGGTCGACTATGTGAGTGTAGGCAAGCTAAGAACTGAAGGTTACCTTAAAGCTCTTAGAGATAATAATATGATGGCCGAAGAGGACATGATTGTTAAGATAGAGGATATAGACAACTGCTCGGTTAAAATAGAACGACTTCTGGAAGAACAAAAGCCTGATGCCATATTTGCAGTTAATGAGCTGTTTGCAGTTACCTGTATAAAACTGGCTGCTAAAATGGGGGTTAATGTGCCCGATGATCTTTCGGTAATAGGGTTTACCGATGGTATTATTTCGCAGTTCTCCAGCCCGGCTATTACAACTGTTAGCCAAAATGGTATAAAGATGGGCAGAAGCGCTGCAAAAATGCTTATTGACCGACTTGAAATGGAGGAGGAAGACGAGCATTATCGCACCGAAGTTATAGAAACACACTTGGTAGAAAGAGAATCTACGCCAACGTTGTAGTTTTGTTTATCTGGTTGTTTTTCAGTTGTTTATTTTTTTAATTTTACACTATTCAATAAAAAAATTAATATTTAAAACGGCATTTGTACATTAAAAATGCTATATATTTGTCACTGATTATCAAAGCTTATACTTCACTTCGCAACAAAAAGTAAGTTTTGATAAGCTACGCGCTTATCGTATTATGAATTTTAAATTACGATAATGGAAAAGCGTAAATTAGGTTTCTGGGAAATATGGAACATGAGTTTCGGTTTCCTGGGGATACAAATGGGTTTTGCCCTGCAAAATGGCTTTGCCAGTAACATCCTTCAAACATTTGGTGCCGAGGTGCACGAGCTTTCCTGGTTTTGGATTGTCGCTCCTCTTATGGGGTTAATCGTTCAGCCTATAGTAGGCCACTACAGTGATAATACATGGACTAAACTGGGTAGGAGAAAACCATTTTTTCTTACGGGAGCAGTACTTGCTTCTATTGGCTTGATATTAATGCCACAGGCAAATATTTTTACGGCATTCCTTCCGGCTTTATGGGTTGGGGCAGGTATGCTCATGATTATGGATGCCTCCTTTAATATTGCCATGGAGCCTTTTAGGGCACTTGTTGCAGATAATTTAAGAACAGAGCAGCGAACACTTGGCTTTAGTATTCAAAGTGTAGTTATAGGTTTTGGAGCTGTTATAGGTTCTGTATTACCATATGTGCTGGCTAACTGGTTTGGAGTTTCTAATCAGGCAGAGGACGGTTCTATTCCTTTACATCTTATTCTTTCTTTTATTATAGGGGCGGTGGTACTTATCACTACTATCCTTATTACTGTTTTCACAACAAAAGAATATACTCCTGAGGAACTAGCAGGCTTTAATAAGTCTGATAACACTCCGCAACCTGAAATCAGGGAAGCAAAATTATCTGATATTTTCACTGACTTTAAAAAGATGCCTTTTACTATGCGCCAGTTAAGCTGGGTACAGTTTTTCTCATGGTTCGGGCTTTTTGGTATGTGGGTGTTTACCACTCCAGCAATCGCTCATCATTTTTATGGATTAGCTGTTGACGATGTTAAAAACCAAACTTATCAAAATGCAGGAGACTGGGTTGGGATACTGTTTGGTATATACAATTTAGTGGGAGGGATATTTGCATTTGCTCTTCCTGCAATAGCTAAAAAAATAGGCAGAAAGCGTACACATACCATTTCTCTTTTTATAGGGGGAATCAGTTTGATAGGTATGTACTTTATGCCAAATGAAGATTGGTTAACCGTTTGTATGATAGGTGTAGGTATTGCATGGGCCAGTATATTGGCTATGCCTTATGCAATACTGGCAGGATCTATACCTCCTTTAAAAATGGGAGTTTATATGGGGATATTCAACTTCTTTATCGTAATTCCTCAAATCATAAATGCCCTTATAGGCGGCCCTATGGTTAAATACCTTTATAACAACGATGCCATTTTTGCCATTGTAACAAGTGGTGTGAGCCTTATTATAGCGGCAATGCTTGTGTTTAGGGTAAAAGACGTAGATGACCTAAAATCGAATTCAGAAATATTATAACAGAAAAGACTAAATGAAGCAGAAAGCATTTATATTCGACCTTGACGGGGTTATTGTAGATACTGCAAAATACCACTATTTAGCCTGGCAAAAAATAGCTGCACAGCTGGGTATTGACTTTACGCACGAACATAACGAATTATTAAAGGGTGTGAGCCGCGTGCGCTCCCTTGAAATTATTTTAGGTTTAGGGAACATTGAGGCCTCACAGGAAGATAAGGATAAGTGGCTTGTAGAAAAAAACGAGGACTACCTGGGGTACATTACCAACATGAAAGAAGATGAAATTTTGGAAGGGGTAGTGCCTGTACTTGATTTTTTAAAGGAAAACGGTCAGCTTATAGCATTGGGCTCTGCAAGTAAAAATGCAAGGCCAATACTGGAAAAGGTAAACATACTGCATTATTTTGACGCCATTGTAGACGGTAACGATGTTACCAACGCAAAACCCGATCCTGAGGTTTTTGTAAGGGCAGCACAACTGCTGGGCAAAACAGCACAGGACTCCATCGTTTTTGAAGATTCGGTGGCGGGTGTACAGGCTGCAAATATTGCAAATATGGTAAGTGTGGGCATAGGACATAAAGACATCCTGAACGAAGCCCGATTTAACTTCAACGATTTTACTGAAATCGACAACAACTTTTTAAAAACCTTAGTAAACGAATAAAATGAATCAGGATTATATAGTACCGGATAATTGGTCGATAATAGAAGAAGGGTTTGAGGCAGACAGGGTAAAATCATCCGAGAGTCTGTTCAGTATCGGTAACGGAGCTATGGGTCAGCGTGCCAATTTTGAGGAGCACTATTCGGGCCCAACCTTTCAGGGGAGCTACATAGCAGGTGTTTACTATCCGGATAAGACTAAAGTGGGATGGTGGAAAAACGGCTACCCGGAATACTTTGCAAAAGTTTTAAACGCACCAAACTGGATTGGTATAGAGGTACAGGTAAACGGTGAAGCATTAGACCTTAATACCTGTAAGGAAATAAAAAATTACAAGCGCGAGCTTAATATGAAAGAAGGGTGGTACAACCGTTCGTTTACAGCAGTACTGCAAAACGGTACAGAAGTGGCAGTAAACGTTAGGAGGTTTTTATCCCTTGTTTCAGATGAGCTAGGTGTTATAAAATATGAGGTAACTCCGGTTAACCAGTCGGCACAAATCGTATATAAGCCTTATGTGGATGCAGGGGTAAAAAATGAAGATGCCAACTGGGAAGAGAAGTTTTGGGAACCACTGGATGTACAGCATTCCGGCAATGATGCCTTTGTAACGGCACGTACTTTCAAAACACATTTTACGGCTGCTACCTACATGCACAACAGTCTGTTACTTAACGGTACCGAAGAGGTGGTTGTGGCAGAAGATATTGTAGCGACTAACGATAAGGTTCAGTTTAGTTATAGTTTGGATGCTAAACAGGGTGAAACGGCTGCCATTGTGAAATTTGGTGGTTATACCGTATCACTTAACCATGAAGAAGGAGCATTAATTGATGCTGCCAAAAATGTAATTGCTAATGCCGTTAGCAAAGGATATGATGCCTTACTTGAAGAACAGAAACAGGCTTGGGCAGGTATTTGGGAAATGGCCGATATTACTATTGATGGCGATGTAAAAGCACAGCAGGGTATCCGCTTTAATATTTTCCAGTTAAACCAAACCTATTTAGGTAAAGACCCAAGGCTTAATATAGGGCCTAAAGGATTTACAGGTGAGAAATACGGAGGTAGTACCTATTGGGATACCGAGGCATACTGTATTCCGTTCTACATGGCAACTAAAGACCAACAGGTAGCACGTAACCTGTTAACCTACCGTCACAACCAGTTAGGTAAAGCTATAGAGAATGCACAAAAGTTGGGCTTTACTAATGGTGCGGCACTATACCCTATGGTTACCATGAACGGGGAGGAATGCCACAACGAGTGGGAAATTACCTTTGAGGAAATTCACCGTAACGGGGCTATCGCTTTTGCCATATACAATTACTACCGCTTTACCGGAGATTACAGCTACATTCCGGAAAAAGGACTTGAGGTATTAATTGGTATTGCACGTTTCTGGTATCAAAGGGCTACGTTCTCTACAGCTAAAAATAAGTATGTGATACTTGGTGTAACAGGTCCTAATGAATATGAGAACAACGTAAACAACAACTGGTATACTAACTATATCGCACAATGGTGTATTAACTATGCTATAGAGAATATCACTAAGGTGAAAGATGAGTTTACTGCCGACCATAGTCGTATAATGGGATTAACCAATCTTACTGCCGAAGAGATTCAGCAATGGCAGAAAGTAGCCGATAATATGTATTTCCCGTATTCGGAAGAGCATGGTGTATTCCTACAGCAGGATGGTTTCCTTGATAAGGAAATGGTAAGGGTAAGCGATCTTGACCGTTCGCAAAGGCCTATCAACCAAAAATGGTCGTGGGACAGGATTCTTCGTTCACCATACATTAAACAGGCCGATGTGTTACAGGGCTTTTATTTCTTTGAAGACCATTTTACAAGAGAAGACCTGGAGAAGCATTTCGATTTCTATGAGCCGTTCACGGTACATGAGTCATCCCTTTCGCCATGTGTACACTCTATACAGGCAGCCGGACTTAACAGAATGGAGCAGGCCTATACATTCTATCTTAGAACATCACGTCTTGATCTCGACGATTATAACAAAGAGGTGAAGGAAGGGCTTCATATTACCAGTATGGCAGGTACATGGATGAGTATTGTAGAAGGTTTTGGAGGAATGCGTGTTAAAAACGGAAACCTTCATTTTGAACCTAGAATCCCTGAACAGTGGGAAGGATATTCGTTCAAAATCAATTTCAGGAACCAAATAGTGAAGATATCGGTACATTCGGGGGAAACGCGTTTTGATCTTGAAGGTGATAAGGAACTTACCGTATTTGTACACGGTAAAGAAGTTAAAGTAGAGCCAAACAAGGCAGTAACAATATAATGATTTAACCTGCAAGGTCTCTTCGACCTTGTAGGTTTTGTTTATTAATGGAGCTGTAAGAACCATCCCGGCTTTCAGCCACCCCTCTAAAGAGGGGAATAAAAACAAGCAAATGAAAAAAATATTTTATCTATTACTTTTTAGCTGTGCTTTCACTTTTGCACAGGCAAACAGAGTAGAACCGCCTTTTTGGTGGAGCGGCATGCATAACCCCGAACTGCAAATTATGTTTTACGGAAAAAACATAGCGCAGTATCAACCGGTATGCGACGGAGTGGTTATTAACAACGTAATCAAAACCGAAAATCCAAACTATGTTTTTGTGACCATAGATACTAAAGGGCTTCCTTCCGGAGAGCTTGTTTTTGATTTTAAGAACATTAAGAACAAAACGGCTTTCAGTCAGAAATACATGCTTAAAGAAAGGAAGGAAGAGGCTTCGCAGAAAAATAGTTTTGATGCGTCGGATGTGATTTACCTTTTAATGCCCGATCGTTTTGCAAACGGTAACCCTGATAACGACACCAGTAAAGAGCTAAATGAGAAAGCCGACAGGAGTCAGCCAAACGGAAGGCATGGCGGAGATATTGAAGGTATTATCAAAAACCTTGATTATCTGGAAGAACTTGGAGTAACAGCTATATGGAGTACGCCGCTTTGTGAGGACAACGATAAAGGTTACTCATATCACGGTTATGCACAAAGTGATGTGTACAGGATAGACCCTAGATATGGCAGTAATGAAGATTATGTACGCCTTTCGTCAGAACTTAAAAAGCGCGATATGAAACTGATCATGGACTATGTAACTAATCACTGGGGTGCAGAGCACTGGATGTATAAGGATTTGCCTTCATACAACTGGATTCACCAGTTTCCGGGGTATTCGCAGTCCAATTACAGGATGACAACTCAGTTCGACCCAAATGCATCACAAACCGATGCCAGGCAGTGTATGGACGGTTGGTTTGTGCCTTCAATGCCCGATTTAGATCAGTCTAACCCATTGGTGTTAAACTATCTTACACAAAATGCCATTTGGTGGATTGAGTATGCCGATCTTGACGGTTTCCGTGTAGATACCTATTCGTACAACGATAAAGAAGGTATTGCCAAATGGACAAAAGCTATAACAGATGAATATCCTGACTTCAATATTGTAGGTGAGGTTTGGATGCATGATCAGGCACAAATGGCCTACTGGCAAAAGGATAGTAAGATAGCAGCTATACAAAGCTACAATTCCTACTTGCCAAGTGTAATGGATTTTACCTTGCACGATGCCATTGGCGGAGTGTTTAACGAAGACCATTCAGGTTGGGATGCCGGTATGCAGAGGGTGTATGATAACTTTACTAACGACTTTTTATATCCAAATGTAAACAGCATACTTGTATTTATGGAAAACCACGATACTGGCCGTTTTAACGAGATATACAAAGGTGACCTAAACAAATACAAAATGGCCTTAACTCTTATTGCTACTGTGCGTGGTATTCCGCAAATATATTATGGTAGTGAAATAGGTATGGCAGGAGATAAAGGTAAGGGTGATGCCGATATCCGCAGGGATTTTCCGGGCGGATGGAACGGAGACAGTAACAATGCCTTTACAAAATCAGGTCGTACTGCACAGCAACAGCAGTTTTTTGAGTTTACTTCAAAAATGCTGAACTGGAGAAAAAATAAGGACGTTATCCATAATGGTAAAACCACTCATTACCTGCCGGATAATAACGTGTATGTGTACTTTAGGCATAACACAAAAGAGAGTGTAATGGTAGTGATGAACAACAGTAGTGAAACAAGAACTTTTAGTACTGCACGTTTTACCGAAAACATTAAAAACTACACAACAGGTACCGATGTGATTACCGGAAAGAAAGTGAACCTTGCTAACGAAATTAGCATGGAGCCAAAATCGGTTATGGTACTGGAACTAAAATAAGAGATATGAGGAAAACAATTCTTTTAGGGATTTTTCTTGCGACTTTTATAAGTTGTAAAACTCTGAAAAATCAGGATAAGACCAAAACTGAATTTGCAACCCTTGCTCCGGTTAGTGATGCCATGATGGAGAACAGCGTTATCTATGAGGCTAACATCCGTAACTATTCGCCGGAAGGAACCTTTAATGCTTTTACTAAAGATATCCCTGAACTTAAAAAACTGGGAGTTAAAATAGTATGGCTTATGCCGGTTTACCCTATTTCCATGAAAAACAGGAAAGCTACCGGAGACCTTTCGGTAGAGGATATACAGGATCCGGAAGAGCGTAAAAAATACTTAGGGAGTTATTATGCCATTTCTGATTATACAGCTATAAATCCTGATTTGGGCACGATGGAAGATTTCCAAAACCTGGTAAATACAGCACACGAAAACGGTATGTATGTCATACTGGACTGGGTAGCTAACCATACAGGTTGGGATCATAAATGGATTACTGAGCATCCTGAATATTACCATAAAAATGCTAAAGGTGAGGTGACCGATCCGCTTAACCCTGAAACAGGCGAAAGCTGGGGCTGGACCGATGTGGCGCATTTGGACTACACAAGCAAAGTGCTGTATGAACCTATGAAAAACGAAATGCTGTACTGGGTTAAGGAACATAATATTGACGGTTTCCGTTGTGATGTTGCCGATAATGTGCCTACAGAATTCTGGCAGTTTACCATTCCTAAGCTTAAGGAGGTAAAGCCTGTGTTTATGCTTATGGAGTCTAACAAGTCTTATCTGTTTAATGGGATATTTGATATGGGGTACGGCTGGAATGCCCACCACCTTATGAATGATATTGCTAAAGGTGAAAAAACAGTAGCCGACTGGGATGCCCTTATGGTACAGCAGGCTAAGGATTACAAGACGGAGGATATCTGGATGAACTTTACTTCAAACCATGATGAGAACGCATGGAACGGTAGTGAGTATGAAAGAATGGGTGATGCTGCCGAGGCTTTTGCTGCATTAACCTATATAATGCCGGGTATGCCACTTATCTATACGGGACAGGAATATGATTTTGAACGCCGTTTAAAGTTCTTTGAGAAAGATGAGATTTCTCACGAGAAAGGAAAGATGTTCGGGATTTATGAAAAACTGGGCGTACTTAAAAATACTAACGAAGCACTAAACGGAGGAAAACACCCTGCTGATTATAACAGGATAGCGACTTCTGCAGATAAAAATATTCTTGCTTTTGCAAGAGAAAAAGATGGTGAAAAAATAATTTTTGTAGCTAACCTTACTAAGGATGCTCAAACCTTTACCCTGCCTGTAGAAGGTACTTATACCAACTACATTACAGGCGAAAAGGTACAGCTTGCTCCCGGCCAGGAGCAAAAGTTTGACCCTTGGCAATATTGGGTACTCACAAAGTAATTTTTTCTCATAAATAGTTGTTAGAGTAGCACAGGTAGTTTTCTGCCTGTGCTTTTTTGTATATTTAGGAGTATCTTTACAAAAATATTCAGGTATGTTACAAATCCTTAAAATAGGGCACAGAGGGGCAAAAGCTCACTTACCCGAAAATACGCTGGCTTCTTTTCAGTATGCGCTCGATATGGGGGTAAACGGATTGGAGCTTGATGTTCATGTTTGCAGTACCGGAGAACTGGTGGTAATACACGACTTTACTGTAGACAGGACAACAAACGGCTCGGGAGAAGTGCATAAAATGACACTAGCCGAACTAAAGGCGCTAACAGTAGAAGGACAGTATACAATCTCTACACTGGAAGAGGTACTTGATTTGGCAGGTAAGAAATGTTTCCTGAATATTGAACTAAAGGGACGCCATACGGCGGTTCCGGTTTCAGAGCTTATGGAAAGGTATATAGCCGAAAAGGGCTTTACGTATAACGACTTTATAGTGTCCAGCTTCCAGAGGGAAGAGTTAATGGTAATGCACGATATAAATCCTAATATCCATTTGGGGATACTAACACAGGCCAGTGTTACCCAGGCATGGAGATGGGCACAGGAGTTTTCGGCAAAAGCCATACATCCGCACTTTTCACTGCTTACCGAAAGCAACGTGAAAAAAGCTCAGCAGGCAGGTTATAAAGTTTATACCTGGACTGTAAATGAGCCTGAAGATATAGAACGAATGAAATTATATGAGGTTGACGGAATTATGTCTGACTATCCCGAACGTTTATGAGTAAAAGTTTTGATGTAGTGATTGCCGGCGGGGGTGCTGCCGGATTTTTTACGGCAATTAATATAGCCGAAGGTAACCCTAAACTTAAAATAGCCATACTGGAAAGGGGTAAGGAAGTATTATCTAAAGTCCGTATTTCGGGTGGGGGTAGGTGTAATGTAACCCATGCCTGTTTTATTCCAAACGATTTAGCGAAGTTCTATCCCCGTGGGGAAAGGGAGCTAAAAGGACCTTTTAACCGATTTTGTTCGGGTGATACTATTGAGTGGTTTGAAAGACATGGTGTGGAGCTTAAAATTGAGGAAGACGGAAGGATGTTTCCGGTAACCGACAGCTCACAAACCATTATAGACTGTTTTTTAAATGCAACTGCAAATTTGGGAATACAGGTATTAACCGGAGAAAGCATTCAAAACATATACAGGGCAGAAGATTACTGGAAAATTGAAACCCAAAAAGAGGCTTATTTATCTGCAAAACTGGTAATGACTACAGGGAGCAATCCTAAAATGTGGGACATGATGCGCGAGCTGGGACATACTATAGTACCCCCTGTACCATCACTGTTTACTTTCAATATAAAAGATCCGCGAATTAAAGACTTGATGGGGATATCGGCGGTGGCTTCCGTTAAGGTAAAAGGCACCAAACTAAATGCATCCGGTCCGTTGCTTATAACCCACTGGGGCATGAGTGGTCCCGGTATATTAAGGGTTTCGGCGTGGGGTGCCCGTGAACTTTTTGATAAAAACTATCAGTTTACACTACAGGTAAACTGGCTTAACGAAACTGGCTTTGAGGAATGTGAAGAAACCCTATGGGACTTAAAACAAAATCAGCCTAAAAAAACCGTTGTAAAATACTGTCCTTTTGATTTTCCTAACCGTTTATGGCATAGTCTTGTCAATGCAGCAGGGATTTCGGCAGAAGCACGCTGGGCAGATGTTTCTAAGTTACAGTTATTGGCACTGGTTGCTCAGTTGATAAACGGAGAGTTTAAAGTAAACGGCAAAAGTACGTTTAAGGAGGAATTTGTTACTGCGGGTGGTATTGAATTAAAGGAAGTAAACTTTAAAACTATGGAGAGCAAAATGCAAAAGGATCTTTATTTTGCAGGGGAGATACTTAACATAGATGCCATTACGGGAGGCTTTAATTTTCAGAATGCCTGGACGGGAGGATACATAGCTGCACAATCGGTTTTAGAAGAAATTTAATTTTTTCACGCAACTTTTTTAATTTTATAGCATCTTATTGAAAACCAATTGATTGATGTTATGAAAAAATCACTTTTACTTTTGTTTTCTTTAGCGCTTTTTACAGCTTGTTCAGGAGATTCTAATACCCAATCGGTAAATGATGATCAGCAGCTACCTACTGCAAACAAAGTTTTATTATTGAAAGTTGACCTACTTACCAATGCCTTTGAAGGAGGTAAGGAACTTACTTTTCCTGATAATGGTAACTTTACTATTTCCACCGATTTTAATCCGGCCGGAGATTTTGGTGATATTACGCTTATATATGAGGAAGTGTCTGAAACCATTTTTGCAGGAGATATTATATGGATGGGATTGGGACAAATGACTTTTCCCGAATCTATAAATACTCCTGAAGAATTTACTGTTATTCAAAATCCTGTTTCCCAACCGGATGAGTCACAGTTTGCTTTAGTATCTGTTGATGAACCTGCAACCTCACCTTTTTTATCAGATATAGACTATGAGGCGATATGGTCATCAATAAGTAATCTGGCTGTGGTAAAACAATACAGGGAGAGTAACCCTGATGCAAAAATCAACCTGTTTTTATATACACCAAGTGTAGGTGTGGGCGATCCTGCCGAGTGGGACTGGTTTGTTATCCTGAAAAATTAACTGCTTAGGTATATTCTATTATGTGGAAAAGCCCCTTCTTTTTGGAAGGGGCTTTTTGTATAAATGATTAATGTTTAAGTTAGTTCCAGTTTCTTATTCTTCTGGTACTAAAGCTGTCATTACTGCCATCGGGCGGGGTAACGTAGCCTTTGGTGTAAATGGTATAAATGCTTTTAGGTGTAAAGTTAACATCGGCATAAGTGTACAGTACTTCTCCGCTTGGGTTGGTAAAAGTAAGAGTATGGGTACCGCTGTCAATCTCAATAAAATCAGTTGCCTGTTTAAATTCAATACCACTAGCCAATTCATTATCCTGTAAGTTAACGCCTATGGCAGGAGCATCGGGTGAGAGATTAATAAAACGTACCATCGATTTATCGGCGGTAGAAGGATATTCTAATACATCATCATATACCACCAGTTCTATATTAGCAAAAGTATTTACGGCAAATACACTAAAAAAAGTACCGGCTTCAAGAGTTTTGTCTACAGTGGCGAGTTCGTTACCTGAGGCATCCTGAATACTGAAAGTACGGTCGCCTAAATAGAAGTTATAGTAACCGGCAGCATTTGGATAATTTAGGGCAGTACTGTTTATACTGTTGGCATCGGCATAAAAAAACAAATCACCGGAGTCGGGGCTGGCATTGGCAATCATACCTAACGACACATTTGGATCAGGGTAATAGTAATAATAGTTGTCGTCCGTATTACAGCTTATAAAAGCTAAAACCGGAAGAAGTAACAGTAGGGATTTTAAAAATTTCGCTTTCATAATGACAAATTTATTTAACCTAAGATAATGTTTTTCAGGGTAAGGCTATGGTATATAGGGTTTTAGTTTATTAATAAGACGCTTGTACCCCGGCAGGGTTGCGTATTGCCGGTGTTAAAGCTATCTGTTTTAACATGATTTTAATATAGTGGTATATTTTGTAGCTTTGTGTAAATAATACAATAAAGATATGCAGGATATAAAGGTAGCAGTCGATGCAGTAGTTTTCGGGTATCAGCAAAATACATTGTATGTATTATTGATACAACAAAAATTTGCAGGGCAAAAAGCCTATTGGGCCTTGCCGGGCGGGCTCGTTAAAGACAACGAGTCGCTTATTGATGCTGTAACCCGCGAGCTGAAGGAAGAAACCAATGTTGAGGTAAACTACATGGAACAACTGTATACCTTTGGTGATGATTTGCACAGGGATTCGAGGAACAGGGTAATATCTGTTGCTTATTTTGCTTTGATAGATTCTTCCAAAACCAATATAAAAGCCGATACTGATGCTGATAAGGTGCAATGGCTTCCTATTAAGGAAGTGCCACAATTAGCCTTTGATCATAATCTTATCCTGCAAACTGCTATTGAAAGGCTTAAATCCAAACTTACCTATCAGCCGGTTGGATTTGATTTATTACCTAAAGAGTTTCTGTTCTCAGACCTTGAAAACCTGTATTGTACCATTTTAGAAAAGGAGATAGACAGGCGTAACTTCAGGAAAAAGATATTAAGCTTTGATATTGTTGAAGAGACCGACAGGTTTGCCGAAAAGAAAACAGGCCGTCCGGCGCGGCTTTTCCGCTTTAACAGCCAAAAGTATAAAACTCTTGAAAAAGAAGGTTTCCTGTTTGAAATAAAATTTGCGTAAAAATTACACAAAATATTTTGCCGGGAAACTTTACTTCTATAACTTTGTGTAAAAATAACGCAAATATGATACTTAATTTAGACAACACCTTTAGTCCGCTTGAAGGTAAGGAAATAAGCTTTAAAGCTTTTACCTTTTATGGCGGAGAACCACACATTAAAATTGAGCCCGATTTTGACGTTAATGAAACCGTGACCATCACGCAACGCATTAAATCGTTTAACGACTTAGGTCTGCTTGCTGTTGCCACAGACGCCCTTAAAAGAATGGGAGTGAGCAGACTGAATCTCTTCGTGCCTTATTTTCCGGCAGCACGCCAGGACAGGTTAATGGTAGCAGGAGAACCGCTAACGGTAAAAGTATATGCCGATATTATCAATAACCTTCATTTTGATAAAGTAATGGTATTCGATCCGCATTCTGATGTTACTCAGGCACTTTTAAATAATTGTGAGGTAATATCAAACCATGCCTATATAAAAGAGGTAATAAGCAGGATTGGTAATGATGTAAAACTGATTTCTCCCGATGGTGGTGCACTTAAAAAAGTGTATAAACTGTCGGAATACCTTGGCGGTGTTGAGGTTGTGGAGTGCAGTAAGAGCAGGGATGTAAAAACCGGTAAGCTATCTGGATTTAAAGTATACCATGATGATCTTGCCGGAGCCGATTGCCTTATTGTAGATGATATTTGTGATGGCGGAGGTACTTTTACAGGACTGGCACAGGCACTAAAAGAGAAAAATGCCGGAAGGCTGTATCTGGCAGTAAGCCACGGTATTTTCAGTAAAGGATTTGAGGTGTTTGGTGATGTCTTTACCAAAATATTTACTACCGATTCTTTCACCGATATTGATAACCCTAATGTTGAACAAATAAAACTAGCGCTATGAACCCATTATTATTAACAGATGGCTATAAAGTAGACCACAGAAGACAGTACCCGCAGGGAACAACAATGGTATACTCTAACTGGACACCAAGAAAATCAAGAATACAGGCTGTAGATGAGGTAGTTTTTTTCGGGTTACAGTATTTCATTAAAAAATATGTTATAGAAGACTTTAACCAGTATTTTTTTGGAAAGCCAAAAGAAGAGGTGGTAAAAAAATATGCAAGGAGAATTAACAATTACCTGGGGGAAAATCAGGTAGGTACTGCCCATATAGAGGCGCTGCACGATTTGGGTTACATTCCTATGGTGTTTAAAGCATTGCCCGAAGGAGCTTCTGTTCCGCTTCGTGTACCTATGTTTACCATGTACAATACGATGCCCGAGTTTTTCTGGCTAACCAATTATTTTGAAACACTGCTTTCTGCTGTGGTATGGTTGCCATGTAATTCGGCTACAATAGCAAGGGAGTATAGGAAGATACTGGACAGGTATGCTGCCGAAACGTCTACACTTGAAGAGTTAGTAAACTGGCAGGGGCATGACTTCTCTATGCGCGGTATGGGCGGTGTGGAAGCTGCGGTAACTTCGGCTGCAGGACATCTGCTTAGCTTTACGGGTACCGATACCATTCCGGCAATTGATTTCCTTGAGGAGTACTATAATGCCGATTCAGATAAAGAACTTATTGGTGGATCTGTTGCTGCTACCGAACATTCTGTAATGTGTATGGGTACAAATGAGGGTGAGTATGAAACTTTTAAAAGACTGATATGTGAGGTATATCCTAAAGGGATAGTTTCTATAGTGTCTGATACCTGGGATTTATGGAAAGTGCTTCAGGACTACCTGCCACGGCTTAAAAACGAAATAGATAACAGGGAAGGTAAAGTGGTTGTAAGGCCTGATAGTGGTGATCCTGCCGATATTTTATGCGGTAACCCTAACAGTACAACCGAAGCTGAAAGAAAAGGAGTGGTTGAGCTGCTTTGGGATATTTTTGGTGGTACTGTAAATAGTAAAGGTTATAAAGAACTGATACCGCAAATAGGAGCTATTTATGGTGACAGTATTACGCTTGAAAGGGCTGCCGAAATTTGTGAAAGGCTTAAACAAAAAGGATTTGCTTCTACTAATGTAGTATTGGGTATCGGGTCATTTACCTATCAGTACAATACAAGGGATACCTTTGGTTTTGCTATGAAAGCCACCTATGGAGAAGTAAACGGAAAAGGCAGGGAAATATTTAAAGATCCTGTAACCGACGACGGAACCAAAAAATCGGCTAAAGGCCTTATGAAAATAGAACTTGCAGACGGGAAATATATTTTAAAAGACCAGGTAAGTAGAGAAGAAGAAAAGACCGGAGAACTTAAAGAAGTTTTCAGAGATGGGAAATTGCTAAAAGTAACAACACTCGCAGAGATAAGGGAACGCGTAAAAGCAAAAACCGCTGTTGATGCCATATAATAAAAAAGGCTGTCTTAAAATGTCATTCTGAATGTAACGCAGTGAAATGAAGAATCTCAGGCAATAAGCTTGAGATTTTTCCTGTCGTCAAAATAACAGTGTGATTGAAGATTTTAAGACAGCCTTTATTTTATTTATTAAGCCACCAAATGGAGGCGTTAAGTATAGCTGCAAAGCTTACCCAAAGCATGTAGGGTATAAACAGATAAGTTGCCACTTTGTTTACTTTGTTAAACTGGGCTATGGTCTCATAGATAAACAGCCATAATAGTATAATCTCTATAAGTGCCAGTAATGGATTTTTAAGTCCGAAAAACAAATAGGACCACAGCATGTTAAGTCCCAGCTGAATAAAAAAGTAGGTAAGCCCCTTTTTTACGTTTTCTTCTTTTTCGTTCAGTTTATCCCAAACTAAGGCTCCTGCCACACCCATTATAACATATAAAAATGTCCATACCGGCATAAAAAGCCAGTTGGGCGGATTAAACGAAGGTTTCTCCAGCGTGGGGTACCAGGTGTCAACACTTTCGCGGGTTACAATAGATGCCAGATAACCTACAGAGAGGCATAAAAAGACCAGCAGAATGATTTTTCCGATTCGATTCATGGTATTTTTGGTTGGTTCGCACCCAAAGTTAATAAAACAGAAAAAATATATTTCCATAAAAAGCTATCTTTGCATAAATTTTAAGATATGCTATCGGAAAAGGATTTTATTGCTGTAAACTATACTTCTTTTGTACAAAACGGCAGTTTTGAGTGGAGTGCTCCAAGTAATATAGCTCTTGTTAAGTACTGGGGTAAAAAGGAGAACCAAATACCGGCTAACCCATCGGTAAGTTTTACGCTTAATAACTGCAAAACCATTACTAAGCTGAAATTTGAGAAAAAGGAGAACAATGGTGCTTTTTCTTTCGATTTGCTTTTTGAAGGTCAGCCAAAGCCCGATTTTCGTCCTAAAATTGAAAAGTTCTTGCAAAGAACAGAGCAGTACCTTCCGTTTTTAAAAGAGTATCATTTTGTAATCGATACCCAAAACACCTTTCCGCACAGTTCGGGTATAGCTTCGTCTGCTTCAGGTATGGCGGCTCTTGCCATGAACTTTATGAGTTTGGAAAAACAGTTAAACCCTCAAATGGACGATGCTTATTTTTATGCTAAGGCTTCTTTTCTTGCCCGTTTAGGGTCGGGGAGTGCCTGTAGGAGTGTAAAAGGTAATGTGGTAGTATGGGGTGAGCATCGTGATTTTACCGAAAGCACAAATCTGTATGGGGTTGAATTTCCGTATGTATTACACAATAACTTTAAAAATTATCAGGATACTATCCTGCTGGTAGATAAGGGAGAAAAACAGGTTTCGAGCACTGTAGGGCACGAGCTTATGCATGGTCATCCATTTGCACAGCAGCGTTTTGCCCAGGCACATGAAAACCTTTCAAAGCTTAAAGATGCTTTAGCAAGCGGAGATCTTGATGCGTTTATTAAAATAACCGAAAGCGAGGCGTTAACGCTACACAGTATGATGATGACATCCATGCCATATTTTATACTGATGAAACCTAACACGCTCGAAATTATAAACAGGATATGGAAGTTTAGAAATGAAACTAACATTCCTGTATGCTTTACCCTGGATGCGGGTGCTAATGTGCATGTGCTGTATCCTGAAAACGATAAAGTTAAAGTTTTGGAATTTATTAAGAATGAATTAGTTGCCTATTGTCAAAACAGTCAGTACATTTGCGACGAAATTGGTAATGGAGCGCAACAGATAGCTTAAGACAATATTTTAGGAATTCTGTGGTTTTTTAATTATCTTTAATAAAAATACATCCTGATGAAAGGACCTTTATTTTATTCGAAAATACTTCTTTTTGGAGAACATGGTATCAACAAGGGCTCTAAAGGGCTTGCTATTCCTTATAATTTTTATAACGGGGGGCTAAGATTAACTGATACCGATACTGAACTTGCGAAAAAATCGAATGAGAAGCTTAGGGGCTTTGTTGCCTATCTTGAAGAGATGCAGCAGGAAGAACCGGGGCTGGTTACTTTTGATATTGAAAGCCTAAACCGTAATGTTGAGGCCGGACTGTATTTTGATTCTAGTATCCCGCAGGGATATGGTATAGGGAGTAGCGGTGCATTAGTAGCAGCGATTTACGACCAGTATGCCAACGATAAAATCACGGTATTGGAAAACCTTACCCGTGAAAAGCTGATGCAGCTTAAAAAGATATTCAGTAAAATGGAGTCATATTTCCATGGTACAAGTTCGGGGTTAGATCCGTTAAACAGTTACCTGAGCCTGCCTATACTTATTAATTCTCATGATAATGTTGAGGCTACCGGTATCCCTATGCAAAATCTTGAAGGTAAGGGAGCGGTATTTTTACTGGATTCAGGTATAGTTAAGGAAACCGCACCAATGGTGCAGATTTTTATGGAAAGCCTAAAGGATAAAGGTTTCCGTAATATGATCAAAACACAGTTCCTTAAGTATACTGATGCCTGTATTGAAAACTTCTTACACGGCGATGTAAAATCGCTTATCAATAATACTAAAGAGCTTTCTAAAGTGGTATTCAATAACTTTAAGCCTATGATTCCGGAAGGATTCCATGAGTTATGGCAAAAAGGTATTGAATCAAACGACTACTACCTGAAACTTTGCGGATCAGGTGGCGGAGGTTACATACTTGGTTTTACTGAAAACATAGACAAGGCTAAAGAATCCCTAAAAGGACACAAGCTGGAAGTGGTTTATCAGTTTTAAACCAAAAAAATGCTAAAATCTTTATAAGTAAATCTTTACGTTTTTATATTTACATATTGAAGCAATATTTGCATCTATAGATAAGTTTAATATAAAAACCAATAAATAATTATGGCGTCAAGGAAAGCAAGATTAACTCTGATGAAAGTTCTCAGCTTGTTTTCTGTGGTGCGAGGTTATAATATACCGGTAATAGCACTGGCACAATACCTGTCGGCTATATTTATACTGGCTCCTAATGAGCGTGCCCTTGATGTTATACTGGATTTAAACCTATTCCTTATAGTGTTGGCTTCTACGCTAACAATAGCATCTGGCTATATTATCAATAACTTTTATGATGCTCAAAAGGACCTTATTAACCGTCCTAAAAAGTCAATGCTGGACAGACTGGTGAGCCAGCAAACCAAACTGAAGGTTTACTTTACCCTTAACATATTGGCAACCCTCATTGCATTTGTGGTATCATGGCGTGCGGCTTTCTTTTTCTCGGGTTATATTTTCCTGATATGGTTTTATTCGCACAAGCTTAAAAAATATGCTGTGATAGGTAACCTAACAGCAGCTTTGCTTGCTGTACTTCCCTTTTTTGGTATACTAATGTACTTCAAGAATTTTTATGAGGTAATTTTTGCCCATGCTACCTTTTTGTACCTGCTTATACTTACACGCGAAATAATTAAAGACCTGGAGAATATAAAAGGCGATTTGGTTGCCGATTATAAAACAATTCCTGTTTTATATGGTGAAAAAACAGCTAAGTATATTATAATGTGGCTAACGCTTTTAACCGTTATTCCTGTGTATCTTTTAATAGAGGTGTATGATGTAGGGTATATGGATCTTTACTTTTACGGTGGGATGATTTTCATTATTTATTTCCTTTTAAAGCTATGGAAATCCCAAACGCATGAAGACTATCTGCTGCTGCACAACGTACTTAAATTCCTCATTGTTTCGGGGGTTTTCTGTATCGTACTTATAGATCCTTCTGTTTTAGTTCACGGTAGGAAGCTTTTATCAGTGATTTAATTCTATCTTTGCAAAAAATAATCAGATGAATAACAATAACAGGAGAGGCAATGCATCCGGTAAGGGGGGCAATGACAGGAAGAAAACGGGCGGTAATAATTCGCGTCCGGGAAGCAATAGCGGAAAACCATCATTTGATAAGCCGGGCTTTGGCAATAAAAAGCCATACGGCAGTAAGCCTCACGATAAATTTGAAAAGAAAACACCGGCTACACCTAAGGCAACTAAGCCTTCAGATGAGCTTCGTTTAAATAAATATATTGCAAACTCAGGAATGTGTTCGCGCAGGGATGCCGATTTATACATCAGTTCGGGTAATGTAAAAGTAAACGGTCAGGTAGTTACTGAGATGGGTTACAAGGTAAAACTTAACGATAAGGTTGAGTTTGACGGTACGACCATCACACCGGAGAAAAAAGAATACTTACTGCTTAACAAACCTAAAAACTTTGCCACATCGGGTGATGAGGGTAAAGATATGCGCAATGTTATGGAACTGGTTCGTATGGCTACAAAAGCTAATATACAACCAGTGGGCAGAATGGATAAAAACACTACAGGACTGCTTATATTTACGAATGATACCGATATGATTCGTAAGTTTAGCCTGCCTAACCAAAAGTCATTCAAAATCTATCAGGTGTCGTTAGACCGTAACCTTAAGTTTGAAGATTTTGAAAAGATAGCAGGTGGTGTTACTTTAGATAACCACAGGCTTATGATTGACGAAATAAGCTATATCGAGAATCAGCCAAAAACAGAAATAGGTATAAAACTAAGAACACAAAACGTGAAGGTAGTTAGGGCTATTTTTGAGAAGTTTAATTATGATGTGCTTAAAGTAGACCGTGTTTCTTATGCCGGGTTAACCAAAAAGAATTTACCAAGAGGTATTTGGAGATTCCTTACAGAACAGGAAATTATAAACCTTAAGAATATAAAATAAAAAAGGCCCTGCATTTGCAGGGCCTTTTTTTATGGTTTAAACTCATCTAAATTTTCGCTATCAGGCTTTACATTAAATTCTACTTTTTCAGCAGGTTGTTTGTTACCGTCCAGTCCGCGTTTTCTAAGTAATGGTTCTATAGAAGGTTCTGCACCCCTAAACTGTTTGTACAGTATCATTGGGTCGGCAGTACCACCTCTTTCAAGTATATTCATTTTGAATGATCTTGCAGTCTTCTCATCAAACAACGAAGTACTCTTAAAGGCTTCAAACGCATCGGTATCCAATACGCCCGACCATATATAGCTATAATATCCTGCAGAATATCCGCCACTAAAAATATGGTTAAAGTAAGTACTCCTGTAACGTGGTATTATGGCGCTTGGTAATCCTATTTTTTTCATTGATTCCTCTTCAAACGGTACTACGTTTTGGTTTAACGGTTCGGTTAGAGAGTGGTAATCCATATCAAGATAAGATGCGGCAAGGTATTCTACTGTAGCAAACCCCTGGTCAAATGTTGCAGCCTGCTGTAGTTTTTCTATAAGCTCATCAGGAATCACTTCGCTGGTTTTGTAATGCTTAGCATACATTTTTAATACTTCCGGTTCGGCAGCCCAGTTTTCCATGATTTGTGAAGGTAGTTCAACAAAATCAGTATACACACTGGTTCCTGAAAGGCTTTCGTAAGTTACGTTAGAAAGTAATCCGTGTAGTGCATGCCCAAACTCATGGAAAAACGTAGTAGTCTCGTCAAAAGTAAGCAGGGCAGGGTTATTACCTATCGGCTTAGAGAAGTTACATACTATAGATATTATTGGGGCAACACGGGTACCTCCTTCCATTTTTTCCTTTCTGTATGATGTCATCCATGCACCACCTCTTTTAGAGCTCCTCGGGAAGAAATCCATGTATAGCACTCCAACATGATTGCCCATGTTATCGCTTACTTTCCATGCGGTAACATCTTTGTGGTACACAGGTACATTTGTAAGTTGTTCAAACTCGAGTCCGTATAAATTTTTAGCGACCATAAAAATGCCTTTCCTAACGTTGTCAAGACTAAAATAGGGTTTCAGTTCCTGCTCGTCAAGGTCGTAACGTTGTTTTCTTATCTTCTCGGTATAATACCTCCAGTCATAAGGCTGAACGTTATCTTTAATACCATCGGCAACCATCATTTTTTTAATGTCGGATTCTTCTTCTTTAGCCTTTTTAAGTGCCGGCTCCCATATTTGGTCCAGCAGTTTGTATACACTTTCAGGTGTTTTGGCCATCCTTTCTTCCAGAATGTAATCTGCATGGCTTTTATAACCTAAAAGTTTAGCTTTTTCCATTCTCAGATTTACAAGTTGTACCACATTACTCCTGTTGTCATATTTGTCGCCGTTATCACCACGGCGCTGGTAAGCATTCCATATTTTTTTTCTCAGCTCCCTGTTTTCGGCATAATGAAGGAACGGCATTACACTTGAGTTATGAAGCGTAAACACCCATTTTCCTTTTTTATCTCTTGCTTCGGCTTCTTCGGCTGCAGCAATAATTAGTTCCTCCGGTAATCCGGCAAGGTCTTTTTTGTGTTCAACAACCAGCTCGTATGAGTTGTTTTCTGCCAGTACATTATCACCAAATTTTAGTGATAGTATTGATAGTTCTTCGTTTATCTTTCTAAGCCTTTCCTTGTCGCTTTGATTTAAGGCAGCACCATTCCTTAAAAAAGCTTTGTACTTAGTTTCAAGCAGTTTGGTTTGTTCTCCGTTAAGTTTCAGTTCTAACTGAGTATCCCATAGGGTTTGTATCCTTTGAAACAGCTTTTCGTTAAGGTAAATGTTATCGTTGTTTTTAGCCAGCTCGGGAGCAATTTCCTGAGCCAGTGCTTGTATAGTATCGTTAGTGTTTGCCGAACTCAGGTTGTAAAAAACAGTAGTAACCCTTCTTAAAAGGTTTCCTGAGTTTTCAAGCGCTTCAATTGTATTGCTGAAATTGGGCTTGGAACTATTGTTTGCAATGGCTTCAATTTCGTTTTGCTGCAATGCAATAGCCTCCATAACGGCAGGCTTAAAATGCCTGTTTTCTATAAGGTCAAACGGTGGAACTTCATAAGGTGTCTCATATACGGCAAGTAGCGGATTGTTTTCTCCAATGGTTTCCGCTCTGTTCTCTCTCTGGCATGACATAAGTATACTGGTGGTTATGCTTAAAAATAAAAGTGATTTCCTATTCATGAATGAATGCTTTTCTAGACAGAAGTAAAGTTATTTTAAATTGCTATACCAAGCAACAATTATTAATGACAAGTTAATTTTTTATCCATTTTCCAGCTCTAACGGTATCACTGTATAATTTTATACTAAAAGATTCGACTCTTTTATAAAGGTGAAGCACTTTTATAAACTCATTAATTTTTTTGAAATCAATTTAAAAAGACTTCTGTTTAATGATGAGATTAATATAATAAGAAGTAAAAACAAAAAATCCCGGAGTCTCCGGGATTTTTTTATTAAGCGTTTAGTGCTTCAACTTTAATGTCGTGGTCGTTAAGCATGTCCTTCAGCATATTCTCAATACCGCTCTTAAGGGTAAAGGTAGATGAAGGGCATCCGCTACAGGCTCCCTGTAATATTACTTTAACACGTTTTTCTTTTTCGTCATAAGAATCAAAAGCAATATTACCACCGTCTCCTGCCACAGCCGGTTTTACATATTCTTCCAGTATATTAATAATACGTTGTGAAGTTACATCCAGTGAATCAAAATAAGCTTCCTGCTGTTTTTCGCTTTGCGGAGTTTTTTGAATTAAAGACTCGTCGATAACCGTTTTACCTTCTTCTATAAATACTTTTATGAAAGAACGGATCTCTGCTGTAATTTCATCCCACTCGGTAACAGCATACTTAGTGACAGATATGTAGTTCTCGTCAATAAATACCTCCTTAACAAAAGGAAACTTAAATAGTTCCTTGGCTAATGGTGATGCAAGTGTTTCATCTATGTTTTTGAATTCTGCCGGAGTTTTGGTAAGTCTTTTGTTCGATACAAATTTTAAAACTGCAGGGTTTGGTGTACTCTCTACATATACTGTAGAAGGTACTTTCTTTTGTGCTTCGGTACTCTCTTTAACGATTTCTCCGCCGTTGTTTACAAATTCTTCAATTTGCGAAGCTACGTCGTCCTGTACATCTTCCCATTCAACTATTGAATATTTTTCGATAGCAATAAAATTTCCTGATATGTAAATTGTTTTTACAAACGGAAGGAAAAATAATTGCTTTGCCAGTGGAGACGATGCTGTCTCATCGATATTCTTGTATTCAAAGTTGCCGCTTTTTGCGATAAAATCACTGAACTCAAATTTTAGAATTGCAGCGTTTTGAGTGGGTTTTATAGTTATTTTTTCCATGTTTATCAGAAGTTTAGAATGCAAAGGTACAAACAATTACAAAAAAGAAAATGAAGAGGGTAGGGTAAATAGTAGTAAGCTTGTTACATTAAAAGCAACGTTATACTTGTTTTATAGAAGTTTTAAGTTAATATTTGTTGAAATTTTGATGAATTTTGTGATTTTTCAAAATTTAACCGTTAAGTTTTTATTGAATAAGTATATTTGATTTTTTGTTTTCATAACACTTTTTTAAAGTGTTTTATTTGTATTAATACTATTTGAATCATTCATAAAATTTGCTATATGATTAGACTACTACTAACCGCGTTTTTGTTCTTAGCAACACTAACGACCTATGCACAGTCGGATATAGTCGTTTACAGTACGAACCCTGCTAATGAATATACAGAGGGTGAAACGCTAACGTTTACGGTAACGATAACCAATAATGGTCCTAATCCGGCTTCAAATGTACATGTGTACTATGCTATTCCTCCCGGGCTTATGCCTATACCTAACGGGTATATCAGATTCTGGTGGACAGGAAGTAACGGTACATCGGGTACAAATGTTGACCTGGACAGTACAATCCTTACATTAGGGGTTAACCAGACTGTTAGTTACACTATTAATATTAAGTTCCCAAGTGAATTTACAGATGAGCTTGAAGATATTCAGGTGACTTATGATTCGCACTCGGATATCGAGGTTGTAAATACCGACGGGCAAACTAATTATACTGCTGGTACACAATCGGTGTATACGGTAACAGTTACTAATAACGGTCCTGAAGACGCTGCTAATGTGGAAGTTGAAAACCTTATCCCTGCCGGTATTACCGGTTTTTCATGGGTTGGAGATAACGGTTCTTCAGGTACAAATGTTAACCTTAATGATACTATAGCTTCACTGCCGGTAGGTTCAACAGTGACATATACAATAACGCTTGATGTTCCTGCAGGTTTTACTGATGCTATTGCAAGTACATTTACTTACAGTGGTGTAGACGACCCTACGCCTACATGTGAGCAGTGTACGGATATAGATTATCCTGATACAGGTGCTGATATCGTAGTAGTTAATACCGACGGACAGGATTTATATACTGCTGGTACGCCTTCAGTTTACACAATTACAGTTTCTAATAACGGTACTGTAGATGCAGATAACGTAGAGGTAGCTTTTGTTGTGCCTGCTACGGTAACTACTGTGGCTTGGGTTGGAGATAACGGTTCATCGGGTACTATAGCTGATTTGACTGATTCTATTGGAACGCTTGCGGCTGGTGATACAGTTACTTATACGGTAACGGTAGATGTTCCGGCGGCGTTTACAGGTGAATTCACTGTTAATACAATTGCAACAACAACGAGTCCTGATACAGATGGTACTTGTCCGCTTTGTTCGGATACAGATTATGAAACGGCTTCTGCCGATATAGTAGTAGTAAATACAAACGGGCAGGAGATGTATACTCCGGGCTCTTCTTCTGTTTATACGGTAACCGTAACCAATAATGGTCCTACGGCTGCTGCAAACGTCCAAGTTAACAATGCTATTCCGGCAGGAATAACAAACTTCTCATGGACGGGAGATAACGGTACATCAGGTACTAATACTGATTTAGCCGATACTATTGCTTCTCTTGCAGCAGGAGAAACAGTAACTTATACAATAACGCTTGATGTTCCTGCAGGTTATACAGGGCTACTTACAAGTGAGACAACCGTAACCAGCGATACTCCTGATCCTGATCCGTCATGTGATGCGTGTGCTGATACTGATAGTGATACTCCTTTAGCAGATTTAGTGGTTACTAAAACACTTGCTTCAGGAACTTCTTATACTGCAGGTTTAGATGCAGTTTATACTATTACAGTAGAAAATATGGGGCCGACTGAGGCTCAGAATATAAGTGTTTCTGATGTTATTCCGGCAGGTATAGATCCTACTACGGTTACCTGGACAGGAAGTAACGGTACCAGTGGCACAGGAAACCTTACAGATGTTGTTGCAACATTGGCTGTTGGTGATGTAGTTACCTATCAGTTAGTAATGCCGGTTCCAAGTGGTTTTGATCAAACGGCAGATATTGTTAATGAAGTGGTGGTAACCAGCAGTACTCCTGATCCAAATCCTGCTTGTCCTGACTGTATCCATACGGCGACGCCAAATCCATTGGCAAATCTTATGGCTGTTAAAACAAATGGACAGACTACTTATGTTTCTGAAACGCAAACTATTTATACTATTACAGTAACCAATCCTGGTCCTAGTGATGCATACAACGTGGTTGTATACGATCAAAAACCATATCAGGTTTCTATTATGACCTGGACAGGTAATGATACCAGTGGTTCAGGTAACCTTAATAATACTATACCTGTTCTTGCAGCAGGAGAATCTATGGTGTATGAGGTTATTGTTGATATACCGGAAAATTATCACTTAACGGTTGGGCCGCTTCAAAATGTGGTTTCTGTAACCAGTGATACTCCTGATCCTGTTCCCGGTTGTCCAACCTGTACAGATATAGATCAGCCTTCTTCTAACTTCCTTACAGTATCGCAAAGTAAATATACGGTGCCGGAACTGGTAAAAGACGTATTAATTGGCGTAGACTGTGTAGGTATTGAAAATATAACATGG
The DNA here is from genome assembly GCF_000769915.1 of Flavobacterium beibuense F44-8. Taxonomy (GTDB): domain Bacteria; phylum Bacteroidota; class Bacteroidia; order Flavobacteriales; family Flavobacteriaceae; genus Flavobacterium; species Flavobacterium beibuense. Next base: position 2,116 of record NZ_JRLV01000024.1, on the reverse strand, counting down.
AGTACGGGGCCTAACTTTGGACAAACAGATAATGGTATTGGTTATTTTGAAGCTAATAACTCAAGTTTCCCAATCCAGTCAGGTCTTATTCTCCAGTCAGGTAATGCAATGCAGGCTGGGGGACCTAATACAAATACTCCTCCTGGTGATGGTACCCTTTCGGGCGGTAACTGGGATGGAGATGGTCAATTGCTAACCTATATGCAGGGACTTGGATTTAGTGTGAATAGCTATAATGATGCGACAATAATCGAGTTCGATTTTACACCGATATCAGACCACATGAGTTTCAACTTCCTTTTCGCTTCAGAAGAGTATGGTACTTATCAGTGTAGTTTCTCAGATGCATTTGCTTTCTTCTTAAATGATGTTACGACAAGTGGACCTGTAACAAACCTTGCACTTATACCGGGTACTACTACTCCTGTATCGGTAGTTTCTATTAGAGATAGTCAGTACAACACAGGATGTAGCTCAGAAAATGTTGACTCTTTTGGTCAATATAACGGTAATGCCCCGGGTAATGCGACTGCGGCTATTGACTTTAACGGTCAAACAGTTGTGTTAACAGCAGAATCAGATGTAGTGCCGGGTAACGTTTACCATATTAAATTAGTAATTGCAGATAGAAATGACCACGCTCTGGATTCGGCAGTATTCCTTGAAGCAGGTAGTTTTAATATTGGTCAGCCTGTGCTTCCGGACGATTTAACAATCTCAAATGGTGGAGCTTTATGTCCAACAGAAACAGTTGTGCTTTCTGTTGCTTCAGATGCTGATTTCCTATATCAGTGGGAAAAAGACGGTGTCCTGATTCTTGATGAAGAAGGTGATCCTGTAGATACAGATACTTATGAGGTGACAGAACCGGGTGTTTATACCGTATTAGCCTCGTTTGTGTCAAGTCCTGATTGTCAGCTTGAGGATTCGGTTAGAATTGAATTCCAGCCTGAGGTTGAAATGAATGACCCTATTGATTTAGTGCAGTGTGGAGATGTTACTGCTCCTACTCAAACTTTTGATCTTACACAGAATACCGATGTAATGGCTGATGGTTATCCATCATTACAATTCTATTACATCTATTATTTTGAATCACTTGAGGATATAGATGCCAATGATTATATATTTGATCCTTCAGCTTATGAAGGGACTAGTGGTCAGACTATTTATGTAACGGTACAGTCGCCAGCTAATAATTGTTATACTTTAAAAGAATTCCAGTTAGAGGTTATTGATTGTGAGGTGCCGATAGATCCTCTTGATCCTATTGCAGTTTGTGAACCACAACCTTATGATGATATTGAAATATTTGATCTTACTGAATATGAAGATCAGATTACTGCTAACCTTTCTTCTCCTGAAAACTACGTAATAACATATTATAATAGTGAGGATGATGCTGAGGCTGCAGTAGCAGGAACGGAAATTACAGATCCTGCAAACTATTCAGGTACAAATGAGATTATATATATAAGAGTGCAGAATACAGTAATTCCTGAGGCTTATAATGTAGCTCCTTTAGAACTTATTGTTAATCCTCAACCGGAAGTAGTTCTTCCTACAGGTCCATACGAGGCATGTGTTAATGACGGATATATTTTACCGGCTTTAACTACCGGTTCATATTTTACAGGTCCTTCAGGAACCGGAACACAGCTTAATGCTGGAGAAGCTGTTACTGTTTCTCAAACAGTATATGTATATGCTGTTTCAGGTACAGCTCCATATACTTGTGATAATGAGGATAGTTTTGAGGTGGTAATATTCCCCCTTCCAACCATCTTAGCCCCAATCACGAACTACGTTCAGTGTGACCAGACGGATCCTGATGCCAACGACGGTATCGAGGAGTTTGATTTAACCACAAAAGACACAGAGATCACCGGCGGTAACGTAGATTACGCGGTGAGTTACTATATGAGTTTTGCCGATGCCGACAGCGCTGTAAACGCTATTGCCAACCCGGCGACCTATCAGAACACCACTCCGTTTACCGAGACGATCTATGTAAGACTGGAGAACACGGTAACGGATTGTTACAGCGTTTATGATTTTGATTTGATCATCAACCCGCTACCTACGATTTCCAACCCGGCCGCTGAATTCCATGCCT
>NZ_JRLV01000023.1 GCF_000769915.1 Flavobacterium beibuense F44-8 | reverse complement strand
TCCCGCGATGTTTCGGGTGCAAATATACAACCATTATACAGAACTACAAGAAAAACACACAAAAATCTTTTTATTTCTTCTATTGCACTGATATGACTACCTTTGCAGCATAACTTTTTTTATATGTCACATAAAGCAGGCTTTGTAAACATTATAGGGAACCCTAATGTAGGGAAATCTACCCTTATGAACGCCTTTGTAGGCGAACGCCTATCTATTATAACCTCTAAAGCACAAACTACCCGCCACCGTATACTGGGTATTGTGAACGGAGAAGACTTCCAGGTTGTGTTATCAGACACTCCCGGAATCATTAAACCCGCCTACGAACTGCAAACATCCATGATGGACTTTGTAAAATCGGCGTTTGAAGATGCCGATGTACTTATCTATATGGTTGAAGTAGGCGAAAAAGACCTTAAGGACGAAGCTTTCTTTAAGAGAATCATTCATGCAAAAATACCGGTATTACTGCTGCTTAATAAAATAGACAAATCGTCTCAGGAGCAACTGGAAGAACAGGTAACGCTTTGGAAAGAGAAAGTACCAAATGCCGAAATCTATCCTATATCGGCACTGGAGAACTTCAACGTGAAAGAAGTATTCAACAGAATTATTGAATTACTACCAGATTCTCCTCCCTATTACCCTAAAGATGCTCTTACCGATAAGCCGGAGCGTTTCTTTGTAAATGAAACCATACGCGAAAAAATCCTTTTAAATTATGACAAGGAAATTCCGTATGCCGTAGAAATTGAAACCGAAGAGTTCTTTGAAGATGAAGATATCATAAGAATAAGAGCCGTTATTATGGTAGAGCGCGATACACAAAAAGGTATTATTATAGGTAACAAAGGAGCAGCCATTAAAAAGGTAGGAATACAGGCAAGAGAAGAGCTGGAAAAATTCTTTGGCAAAAAAATCCACCTTGAAACCTTTGTAAAAGTGAACAAAAACTGGCGCTCTAACCCGTTCCAGCTTAAACGTTTCGGGTACAACCAAAAATAAAACAGTAACTCAAAAACATAGCAAAAAAACTAAGTTACAGACTGTTTAGCAATTTTAGCAGTTTATATGTACTTTTGCAAAAAATTTAAAATAACGAAATGAACAATATCGTAGCTATAGTAGGTAGACCTAACGTAGGAAAATCTACTTTTTTTAACCGACTGATACAGCGCAGGGAAGCTATCGTAGATTCTGTTAGCGGGGTAACGCGTGACAGAAATTACGGAAAAAGCGAATGGAACGGAAAAGAGTTTTCTGTAATAGATACAGGAGGTTACATTAAAGGTTCTGACGATATTTTTGAAGGAGAAATCCGTCGTCAGGTAGAACTTGCTATTGATGAGGCCGATGTTATTATATTCGTTGTAGATGTAGAAGACGGTATCACTCCTATGGATGATGAAGTTGCCAAACTTTTACGCAAGGTTACTAAACCGGTGCTTCTTGCCGTTAACAAAGTAGATAATGCTATGCGTGTTGACGACGCTATTGAGTTTTACAACCTGGGGCTTGGTGAATACTATACCATTGCAGGTATGAGCGGATCGGGTACCGGAGAACTCCTGGATGCCTTAACCGAACTTTTACCGGAACCGGAAGAAGTTGAGGAAGAAGAGGCATTACCACGCTTTGCCGTTGTAGGACGTCCAAATGCAGGAAAATCATCTTTTATCAATGCACTTATTGGTGAAGACAGATATATAGTTACAGATATTGCCGGTACAACCCGCGATGCTATCGACACAAAATACAACCGTTTTGGTTTTGAATTCAATCTTGTAGACACGGCAGGTATACGCCGTAAGGCTAAGGTTAAAGAAGATCTTGAGTTCTATTCGGTAATGCGTTCGGTAAGGGCTATTGAGCACAGTGACATCTGTATACTAATGATAGATGCTACCCGCGGTTTTGAAGGTCAGGATCAGAGTATTTTCTGGCTGGCAGAAAAAAACCGTAAAGGAGTTGTAATCCTTGTAAACAAATGGGATCTTATAGAGAAAGACACTATGAGCACACGCGATTACGAAAAAAGAATACGCGAAGAGCTTCAGCCTTTTAACGATGTGCCAATTCTGTTTGTTTCTGCTTTAACAAAACAGCGTTTACTTAAAGCGCTTGAAACAGCCGTACAGGTATTTGAAAACAGAAAACAGCGTGTTGCCACCTCTAAGCTAAACGAACTAATGTTGCCTATTATAGAGAACAACCCGCCACCGGCACTAAAAGGTAAATACATTAAAATTAAATACTGCATGCAGTTACCAACTCCAACTCCGCAGTTTGTGTTTTTCTGTAACTTACCACAATATGTAAAAGAACCTTACAGACGCTTTATAGAGAATAAGTTAAGGGAAAATTATGACTTTTCGGGTGTACCAATAGACATCTATTTCCGTCAGAAATAAAGTTTTCCTTGCTTTTAACATACTAAAATCATTAATTAGCTGTTTAATAAGACATACCTTACTAACCAGCTAATTTTTTTTTATCGCTATGAAAAAGAGTTCCTTACTCCTCTTTTTATTTTTAATGTTCTCAACATTTTGTTTTGCCCAAAGTATAACCCTTAAAGGAGTTGTTACTGACGACACTAACTATCCCTTGGAATCGGCAACGGTTTATTTAACCTCTGTAAAAGATTCTACGGTAGTAGACTACACTATTACTAAAAAGAACGGATCATGGGAGATGAAAACCCGAAAAATTGATGATCCCGTTTACCTGAAAATTTCCTTTATAGGAATGACCAGCTACACTAAGCGGTTTGAAATTCTAAAAGCAGACGATGATTTTGGCACCATTGTTCTTAAAGATAACGCCACAGAACTTAGTGAAGTGGTTATTAAAGGAGAAGTACCGCCCATCAGGATAAAATCGGACACGCTTGAATTTAATGCTTCATCTTTTAAGGTAAGACCCGATGCTAATGTACAGGAGCTTTTAAAACAATTACCCGGAGTGGAAATTGATGATGAAGGCAAAATAACTGTGAACGGAAAGGAAGTAAACCAGATATTAGTGAACGGCAAACCGTTTTTTGATAAAGATGGTAAAATAGCCCTTCAAAACCTACCTTCAGATATTATAAATAAGGTTCAGGTTACCGATACAAAAACCAAAGAAGAAGAACTATCCGGCGAAAAAGCAAGCGGGAACAATGCCAGTATTAACCTTACCATAGATGAAGACAAAAATAAAGGTGTTTTTGGGAAAGCTATGGCAGGATATGGTAGTGACGACCGCTATGAAAGCAGCCTTCTCTTTAACTACTTTAAAGACAAGCAACGATTAAGCGTACTTGCCTCTTCAAACAATATTAATTCTACCGGCTTCTCCATGGATGAAATTTTCGACAATATGAGAGGCGGACGTAACAGCAATGTATATTACAGCGGAAACGGAAGTTTTAATATTAACGGTGTGCAGTTTGGAGGCGGATCAGGTATAACAAGATCAAATATGGTGGGTATTAGTTTTTCAGACACATGGTTTAAAAAGCTCGACCCTAACATAAACTACTTTTACACCAGCGCCAATAATGAAAATGAAAGCAAGATTCGAATGGAATCATTCCTACCAGATGACGGCTCCGGGATTGCCAAAAAAAATATTACAAACTCAACTTCTAAAAGTGAAAATGATCAATATGCTCACAATGTAAACACTCAGTTTGAGTACAAAATTGACTCAACTTCTACAATTAACTACAGCCCGAGATTTACAAAGAGTAACATAAAAAACCGAAATACCTCATCACAAAAAACTTCTAATCAGGACGATGTTTTAATTAATGAGAGCGCCGGAACTACATTCTCTGAAACTGACGCCAACAACTTTGAAAGTAATTTAGATTACCATAAAGCTTTTAGGCATAAAGGCAGAGGTATAAGCCTGTCGCTTTACAATGAAAACAACAAGAGCGAAGGAGCTAATTACAACCAGTCTGACACTTACTTTTATGAAAACGGCAATACAAGATCAGACATAAGAAACCAGGTTAGATACAACAGAAAAGCCGTTGACAATTACAGGCTTAGAGCAAGATACTCTGAACCGGTAACCGATTCACTTAAACTGATAATTAGCGCTGAATACACCAGCAATCAGCAAATTGAAGACAGAGAAGGATTTAACTTTAATGAAGAAACCGGCGACTTTTCAACAGTAAGTGATTCATTAACTAATTACCTTTCCTCAAGAACAAATACGGTAACACCTACCGCAGGGATAAGCATCAATAAAAGCAAGTATTCACTTACTTTTGAAGCAGGAACATCAATCTCACAATTTGACAACTTTTCAAGCTATCTGGGAACGAACTATAATCTTAATAAAACATACATATACCCTAGTGTAAACTTATATGGTAATTATAGGTTAAGCAAATCAAAGTATCTATATGCAAACTACAGCTACGATGTTTGGTTCCCACAGGCAAGTCAGGTACTACCGGTAGAAGACTTCAGTAACCCGCTCTATACCTTTATAGGAAATCCGGATCTTGACCCAAACAAATACCACAACTACTACTTATCATTTGGTAATTATGACTACTCAACCAGATCAGGGTATAATGTTTATGGTGGAGGTAATTATACTACCAGTGATATAGTTGATAAAACAACAATAGACTCTAGTGGTAAAAACACAACTACCTATACCAATGTTTCGGGAGTATACGGCACATGGTTTGGAGCAAGCGCTAATAAAACATTTAAAAAAGATGAGCACTCTTTTAGAGTAAACATTGGAGTAAACGGAGGTTATGATAAAGGAAAGGCATTTACAAACAATATACAATATGAGTCAGACTCATATCGTATTTCTCCAAAAATCGGAATAAATTATGATTTTGGCGAGTTATTGAATATATCTCCTTCATACAAGTACACCTACCGAAAAACAGACTATACAAATTTCAATGTTGATTCACGCTCTAATTTTACCCATGTAATAAACCTGCAAACAACCAGTTACTGGCCTAAACATTTTGTTTTAGGAAATGACTTTGGGTACACCTATAACTCTCAGCTTTCAGACGGGTTTAAGAAAGACTTCTTTTTATGGAATGCAAGTTTAGGCTATAACTTTTACAACGACCAGTTATTATTTAAAGTAAAAGTTTACGATATTTTAGATCAAAATCTGGGTACATCCAGAACCATATCATCAAACTTAATTTACGACCAGCAAAACACTGTTTTAAAACGTTACGTAATGTTTTCTCTTACCTATAAGATCAAAAAATTTGGCGGTAAAGAATCTAAAAACAGAGGAAGCCGTTTTTGGATGTTCTAAATATATGCATATAAAAAAAGAGGCTGCAATTTGCAGCCTCTTTTTTTATTAACCCTTTACAGTAAAACCTATTTCTTTTTTCTGTTCATCGGTAAGCCCCCACATATCCTGAAAATCGCAGTTCAAAAGATAATATTTCACCTTAAAGTCTTTTTCATTTTGCTTTAAAAGATTAACCCAATCAAATGCTTTTTCTTCATTAAGCTTACCTGCATATAATGCCCAGTTAATTAAAACATAAGCATCATATCCTTTTTCTATTTCAATCTTATCACCATTTGGCTTAACCAAAAAATCTGTCATTTTAAAAACATTAAAAGATACATCTTCAGCCAAGCTGTCAATAGCTTTTATATCATCAATAAAACCACTCACTTTTGCATTACAATCTTCCGGTGTTTTCTGATAATTCACAAAGTTTCCTGCTGAGTTAAAAAACATAGCATTAGGTATCTTCATTCCTCTCTTTATCGCTGTAACATAACTTGTAAAATCTTTAAACACCATCACATTAGCAGTATCCATATCTTTTTTAATGAGATATTCAGTAATAGCCTCTTTACTTTCAAACTCAGGGTCTTTTATCCCGTAGGATTTTACCAGCATTGATTTACAACTAAATAGCGACAGGGAAGCCGTTAAGACAATAAGTAAAATTTTCTTCATTTTTATACGGTTGGTTTAAGTGCTAAATCTAATTATTTAACATAAATAACCAAAACAAAAAGAGGCAGCAAATTGCTGCCTCTTTTTGTTTTATATAAATTCGGTTAAGTCATTTTACCAGCTTCCTCCGGCACCGCCGCCATTAAAGCCACCGCCACCGAAGCCACCGCCAAAACCTCCGCCGCCGGAACCTCCTCCAAAGCCGCTACCACCGCCGAAGCCACCGCCACGACCTAAGCTGCTTAATATTATTATATCGGCTAAGGTAGACCCTGCTGATCTGTTACCACGACCGCCACCGCCACCGCCTCTACGGGATAGTATGGAAATAATTACTATAAATAAAAATATAAAAAAGAAAACTAAACCTCCTCCAACACCTTTTTCTCTTTTAGCACCTCCTTTATATTCACCTTTAAGCACCTGCATTATTGCAGTAGTTCCTTTATCTATACCTGCATAGTAATTCCCTCTCTTAAACTCAGGAGTAATTTCATTATCAATAATCCTTTTAGTCATAGCATCGGTGAGCAGGTGCTGCGTACCTACACCGGTTTGGATAAATACTTTCCTGTCATCTTTAGCTATCATTAACAAGACTCCATTATCCTTCCCCTTTTGACCAACTTTCCATTTATCAGCTATATCAAACGCATATTTCCATGGCGCCTCACCCCCTGTCGTACTAACAACAACCACAGCTATTTGAGTAGACGTTGTATCGGCATAGTTAATTAACTTTTGCTCAATAGCCTTTTTTTCAGAGGGGCTTAGTAATTGAGTTTTAAACTCATAATAGCTGGTTTCAAAACTTGGCCTTTCAGGTATCTCTACAGTTTGCCCTACAGCCAGGCTACTTAAAAGCAACAGGCTAAAGAACATAATATTTTTAAACAATTGTTTCATTTAGCTTTTTGAAATTTCATTAGACAGTTCATTTTCATCATCATCAGTATAGGGAAAATAACTTTTTAAGCGTTCTCCTGCCTTTAGTATCCCCTGTACCAAACCGTCTTTGTATTTTTTTTCTTTAAAGTGAGAAATTACCAAATCTTTAGTGCTATTCCAAAAATCTGCCCCAACAGCCTTATCGATTCCCTCATCACCAATTATAGCAAAAGTATGATCACTAACGCCTACGTAAAATAAAACTCCGTTACGGGCTGCAGTGGTCTCCATGCCTAATTGATAAAAAACCTCCTGAGCTCTTTCGAGTGGAGGTTTTTCTGAATGATTTTCGATGTGTACCCTGATTTCTCCCGAGGTATTTTTTTCTGCTGTTACTATCGCATCAACAATTTCTTTTTCTTCTTCGGGTGTTAAAAATTCTTCGGTTACAGACATTATATATTTTATTTAAAAATTAAACTCAACATCCGTAGCTTTTTCAGCACCTTCTTCAGCTTTAAATCTAGCCATATCCTCAAAACCAAACAGACTGGCAAAAATTACTGTTGGGAATTTATGCTTTTTAATATCATAAGCATTTACCGCCTCATTGTATCTGTCTCTTACCACATTAATTCTGTTTTCGGTACCCTCAAGCTGTGACTGTAAATCACGGAAATTTTGATTAGCCTTTAATTCAGGATAACGCTCTACAGAAACCAGTAATCTTGATAAAGCTCCCGACACTCCATTTTGTGCCTGTTGGAATTGTGCCATTTGCTCAGGAGTAATATTTGCAGGATCTATGTTTACAGAAGTAGCCTTAGCACGAGCCTCAATAACTTCAGTTAGTGTTTTTCTTTCAAAATCGGCAGCTCCCTGTACAGTTTTCACCAAATTACCAATAAGATCATTTCTTCTTTGATAACTGCTCTCAACATTAGACCAAGCCGTTTTAGCATCTGCCCTAACAGTAACTAAACCGTTATAAGATGAAACACTCCAAATTCCTAAAATTGCAATTACTACAATAACAATTAACCACTTTTTCATTTATGTTTGTTTTTAAAGTTCGTTTTTAATGTTTAATAAACTTGTTTTGATAGCCTCTAATTTACGAATTATCTCAAACTTATCCAGCGTTTTTTTCTGTCCTTCCTTTAAGTGGACCTTCGCCCCTTCAAGAGTAAACCCTCTCTCTTTTACCAAATGGTATATAAGCTGTAGGTTTTTAACATCTTCAGGGGTAAACATCCTGTTGCCTTTGGCATTTTTCTTTGGTTTAAGGACATCAAATTCCTTATCCCAAAACCGTATAAGTGATGAGTTCACGTTAAAAGCAGTGGCGAGTTCGCCTATGCTGTAGTATCTTTTTTCAGGCAGGTCTAAATGCATTAGTCAAGCGATTGGTTTTCCTGATTAGCTAATTTAGAAATTAAAACGTATTCTTTTGCAGAAATGTTTCCGTAATAGAAATTAATAGGATTAATAACCTCTCCTCCTTTATGCACTTCATAATGAAGGTGAGGCGCTTCCGACCTACCGGTACTACCTACAAAACCTATCACATCTCCCCTTTTTACTTTTTGTCCAACTTTTACATTGTATTTACTAAGGTGAGCATACAGGGTTTCATAACCAAAACCGTGTTTTATCACTATATGATTACCATAACCTGTAGCTTTGCTGTCGGCACGCTGTACCACTCCGTCACCGGTTGCATAGATAGGTGTTCCGGTTTTAGCCGAAAAGTCCATCCCCGCATGAAACTTCCTTATTTTGGTAAAAGGGTCACTCCTGTATCCAAAACCCGAAGCCATGTGTCTCAAATCTTCATTCTTTACAGGCTGTATGGCAGGTATGGCAGCAAGTAACTGTTCTTTATCTTTTGCCAGTTTTGCAATTTCATCTAGCGATTTAGACTGCACCGCAAGTTCTTTAAGCAGTATATTCAGCCTGTTTGTAGTATTAATTACAAGGTCAGAGTTATTATACCCTTCCAGTTCCTTATAACGGTTAACCCCACCGAAACCGGCTTTGCGCTGTTCATCGGGTATTGCAGATGTGTTAAAGTAAGCTCTGTACAAATCGTTATCCCTGTCTTCAATAGCCTCAAGTGCAGCAGTGGCCTCTTCCATTTGCTTACTGATTATCTCATAGTTCACCTTAAGATTCTCTATCTCGCGTGCCTGCAGCTTATCTTTAGGAGTTTCAAAAAACGGGGTATTTAAAAGCACCACAAAAGCCAAAAAACCAAAAAGTGCCGAAGACACTAAAAAAAGCGCCACAACACCAAGTCGTTTTCCCTTTTTGGGTTTAATTTTACGATATGCCAGATTTTCTGTATCGTAATAATATTTTACCTTCGCCATGTTCTAATTTATTCTATTTTTGCACCTTAGATAAAAGGTTGTAAAATCGGGTATTTTGATAAACGAACAAATTTAGCAAATGTTACGGTTTTGCAGTGGTTTTTTTGAGCTAACTGCACCTTTTTTAATTTTTAAAGAACATAAACATTTTCATAAAGCATGAAATCTCAGGATATCAGGAAGCAGTTTTTAGATTTTTTTAAAGACAGAGGTCACTTAATTGTCCCGTCGGCACCTATTGTAACCAAAGACGACCCAACCCTTATGTTTAACAACTCGGGGATGGCACAGTTTAAGGAATTCTTTTTAGGTAACGGTACGCCAAAAAGTAAAAGGATAGCCGATACCCAAAAATGTCTTCGTGTTTCAGGGAAGCACAATGACCTTGAAGAGGTAGGTATTGACACTTACCACCATACCATGTTCGAAATGCTTGGTAACTGGAGCTTTGGCGATTACTTTAAAAAAGAAGCGATTCACTGGGCCTGGGAACTGCTAACCGAAGTTTACAAGATAGACAAAGACATCCTTTATGTTACCATATTTGAAGGTAATAAGGAAGATAACCTGCCTATGGATCAGGAAGCTTATGATATATGGAAAGAGCTTATCTCTGAAGACCGCATCCTTATGGGTAACAAAAAGGACAACTTCTGGGAAATGGGCGACCAGGGACCATGCGGACCATGTAGCGAGATACACGTAGACATCCGTTCTGCAGAAGAGAAAGCACAAAAAGCAGGTCGCGAACTTGTAAACGCCGATCACCCTCAGGTTGTTGAGATATGGAATAACGTATTTATGGAGTTTAACCGTAAAGCCGACGGCTCGCTTGAAAAGCTACCGGCACAACACGTAGATACTGGTATGGGCTTTGAACGCTTATGTATGGTTTTACAGGGTGTACAGTCTAACTACGATACCGATGTGTTTACTCCGCTTATCAACAAAATAGAAAATCTTACAGGTAAAAAATATACTATAAAGGCGGCTAACGATAAAGATGAAAAACTAAACATCGCCATCCGTGTTATTGCAGACCACGTTAGGGCTGTGGCTTTTGCAATTGCCGATGGTCAGCTTCCATCAAACAATGGTGCAGGTTATGTTATCAGGAGGATATTAAGACGAGCCATCCGTTACGCATTTACCTTCCTTGATAAAAAAGAGCCTTTCATCTTTGAGCTGGTTGACACTTTAAGCAGCCAGATGGGTGAATTTTTCCCTGAAATCAAATCACAAAAAATACTGGTTCAAAATGTAATTCGTGAAGAGGAAACTTCTTTCCTTAGAACATTAGACCAGGGATTACAGTTACTTGAAAACGTTATTGCCTCTACCGAAGGTAAAGTGGTATCAGGACAAAAAGCTTTTGAACTGTATGATACTTTTGGCTTCCCTATCGACTTAACAGCCCTTATCCTTAGAGAGAAAGGTTACAGCCTTGACGAAGCTGGTTTTGAAGCTGCAATGCAGGAACAGAAATCAAGATCGAGAGCAGCATCGGAAGTTTCTACTGCCGACTGGACCATACTAACCGAAGGTAACACCGAAACTTTTGTGGGCTACGATCAGTTAGTGAACGAGGTAAAAGTTACCCGTTACCGTAAAGTAGATTCTAAAAAAGACGGCACCATTTACCAGATAGTACTTAACAACACTCCGTTCTACCCTGAAGGTGGTGGTCAGGTAGGTGACAAAGGCAAACTGGTTTCGGCAAACGAAACTATCGAGGTAATCGACACTAAAAAGGAAAACAACCTTATATTACATATTACTAAAAAACTGCCTGAAAACATTAACAGTACATTTACTGCACAAGTTAACGAGAAGCTACGAAATGACTCGGCAAGTAATCACTCTGCCACTCACCTGCTTCACCAGGCATTACGTTCTGTTTTAGGTACACATGTAGAACAAAAAGGATCTTTAGTAAGTCCTAATTATCTTCGTTTTGACTTCTCTCACTTCTCTAAAGTTACCGATGAAGAACTTAAACAGGTGGAAGACTTTGTGAACGCAAGAATACAGGAACACCTTCCGCTAATAGAAAGAAGAAGTATACCGTTCCAACAGGCTATTGACGAAGGAGCTATGGCTTTATTTGGTGAGAAATACGGAGATAATGTACGCGCTATTAAATTTGGCGAAAGTATGGAGCTTTGCGGTGGCATACACGTTAAAAATACTGCTGATATATGGTACTTTAAAATTGTTAGCGAAAGCGCAGTAGCCGCTGGTATACGCCGTATTGAGGCTATTACTAACGAAGCCGTTAAAGAATACTTTGCTTCTCAGGAAAACGCTCTTAGCGAAATTAAAGCCGCTCTTAAAAATCCGCAGGATACCCTTAAAGCTGTTGCTTCATTACAGGATGAGAATGCAAAACTTAAAAAACAACTAGAGGCTTTACTTAAAGACAAAGCCAAAAACCTGAAAGGTGAGCTTGCTGCCGAAATACAGGAAATAAACGGAGTGAAATTCCTGGCAAAACAGGTAGATCTTGATGCTGCCGGAGCTAAAGATCTTATTTATGAACTGGGTAACCTAGGCAACAACCTGTTTATTTTACTTGCTACAGTACAGGACGACAAACCTATGCTAAGCTGCTACATCTCGAAGGAGCTTGTTGCCGAAAAAGGGCTAAATGCCGGACAGGTAGTTCGTGAACTTGGAAAACACATACAGGGAGGCGGAGGCGGACAGCCGTTTTTTGCCACTGCCGGTGGTAAAAATGTAAACGGTATAAACGATGCCTTAGCCGCTGCTGTCGACTTTATAAAATAGTTTTTTATAATAAAATTATATTAAACGGTCGGTAACCTTAGTTTAGGATTACCGACCGTTTTTTTTTATTTCTGTTTTTATTTTTTTTATATATTTACAGTTAACCAACTAAACTAACAAACACCTTACTCATGAGAAATTTTCATTTTCTTTTAGTTACTGCATTACTTTTTTTGATCTCTTCATGCTCCGTAGACGATGGTGCGGGACCGGAAAACCCTGCACAAGAACCTGTATTGTATGAGCACCCTATGCCGAAAGACATAACAATAACATCTGCTGACGGAAGTATCAAATCCATGCATTTTGAATATGCCGACACCAACAGTTATAGTGGAAAAATCACAAAAATCACATATGAAGACGGCAGTTATGATGACTTTATTTATAATTATGATATCGGTTTGGTAGAATTAAACAGGGTGAAAAATGGTGAAACTATAGAATACACCCAGTTTGAGTATGATTCTTCTAATTTATTAAAAAAAAGACGATATGTGCTAAGGGAAGATGACGAACCATTGATGTACGTAACTACTTTCAGCCATAATACAAGTACTAAGACTCACATGAGACAACAATCAGAGAACGACCCGTTTTTTGAAGAACAAAGCATTTCTTTCCAAACTTACTTTAACCATTTTGTTTTCGTTGAAAACCTAAACAACAATACATCAAGTTCGTTTGAATATACTACCGAAACATATTCTCCATATGTTTTTGTAACTAATCGTGAAAACCTGCTATGGATATTTTTCTATATTACTGACAGAAACTGCACTATGGAAAGAAAATACATTGATGGTGTAAATGCAGGACAGGACAGGTATGACTACATTTATAATGAAGAAAAATTCCCTGTAGAAGTAAAAAAATACAACAACGCATCAAACGAGTTACTGGAAACCACAACTTATAGTTACTATAACCTGTAACGCAGATAAAAAATGTATTACTATTTTTGCCATATAAAAGCAACTATAGTATTATGCAATTCAGAACCCAAATACCTGTCCCAAAAAGTAACTCACCTATTAGTTATGATTCTGAGATAGTGTCTTTGGGTTCTTGCTTTGCAGTAAATATGGGAGAGAAATTCAATTACTTTAAATTCCAAAACACCATAAACCCTTTCGGGATATTGTTTCATCCTGTCGCCTTAAGCAAGTTTATAGATTACACTCTTAATGAAAAGGAATTCACTGAAGTTGATATTTTTTTCCACAATGAGCGCTGGCATTGTTTTGACGCACACTCAGACCTTAGCAATAACAGTAAAGAAGCTTTACTGGAAAGCCTTAACAGCACAGTTAAAAACAGCTCACAGAAGCTAAAAACAGCTTCTCACCTTATTTTAACACTGGGCACTGCATGGGTTTACCGCTTAAACAAAACCAACTCACTCGTTGCTAATTGCCATAAAGTACCTCAAAAGGAATTTAGTAAGGAGTTACTATCTGTTTTAGTAATAAAGGAAGCCTTATTAAACATCATTGAGAATATCACTAAAGTAAATCCTAAAATCAGCATCACCTTTACAGTCTCTCCGGTTAGACACATTAAAGACGGTTTTACTCAAAACCAATGGAGCAAAGCCAACCTCATCTCGGCTGTTCATGAAATAATAAAGGAAAGCAATAAAAACATCAGCTACTTCCCGTCGTATGAAATTATGATGGACGAGTTAAGAGATTATCGTTTTTATGCTGAAGATATGATACACCCTAACCAAATAGCCATTGATTATATTTGGGAACGTTTTAGTGAGAATACCATTACTGAAGAAGCTCTTAAAACCATGAAAGAGGCCGACGCCATACAAAAAGGGTTACAGCACCGATCCTTTAACCCGGAGTCGGATCAACACAAGGCTTTCTTAGTAAAGCTTGAACAGAAAATCACAGCTTTACAGAAAAAGCACCCTCATATTGTATTCCAATAAAAAAGGACGCTTAAAGCGCCCTTTCTGTTATTAGGAAATTTTTTCTTTTTCAAAAATAAGTTCGAGTCCGCCATCAACTAAATGAGCTACCTCAGGTCGTTTTTTCTTTACCTCATCAAGATGAAGTACTACTTTATTAAGCAATTCTTCCTGTTTGTTTTTATGTAAAAGTTCGGCTATCTCAACAGATAACAACCAGTCGTTAGGATGACTCTCTTTCACTTTGGTAAATATAGCTTCAAGATCACCTGTAGCACCACTTCTTATGTCTCTAACGTTTTGATACAAACCTTCCAGTTCCTGTCTCTCTACAGATTTTTTCGCTTTTATGGTTTGGCTTGAAGGCACATGTGTAATAAGATCGAAGCTGTTCACATCAGCAGGGCCAGAGAAAGCAGAAACCACCTTCTTACCTACCGCCATATCATAAGTTCCCCATTCCGGTTGGAATAACACAGTATCACCATGAGTAACGGTACAGTCTTTAAAGCTTATCAGGATTATTTTCCCCTGTATGTTTCTGGTTCCGGTTATAATTTCACCGTTTACAGTTACATCTCCTTCAAATTCAAGAGTAACTCTTTCACCTTCATACACACCATACGCTTTTAAGTCACGCGGACTCATATCTTCAATCGCCAGGTTAATCCCTTTAAGTTTACCCACAGGACTACCAAAACCTTCGGCATGGTATGATGTACCATGACCTACCAGCTCTTTTTCCCTGTAAGCAAGCGCTGTACCACCGGTACATTGCAGGTAAATAGGTTTACCTTCATTTTCTATAACATTAGAAAAAACTCCTGAAATCTGCACACCTGTACTAAGTTCAACAGTACCTAAGGCATTAGAATTAATAAGCTTCTGAACCCCCGAAAGCCCTCCGGTACGCAAAGCCATTTTGTTAGCAAACTCCTCAAGCACCAGGCTTAAATGAGCAAAATCAGGCGTTACAAAAAGTTGCGGCTGCGGTTTTGTAATATCAAAACTCTGATAAGCCGCATTTATATCGTATGGTAATTTGGTAACATTATCAGTCATACACCAGGCACTTTCCCCAATAGACGAAAGCAATCCTGCGCCATATATTTTAGGGTCTTCAACCGTACCTATAAGTCCGTACTCCACTGTCCACCAGTGTAGGTTACGTATAAGCGCCATTTCACTAAGCTCACCAAGATCGTTTTGAAGTTCGTCTACCCTTTTCTCGGCAGCTTCAATTTCGTCCTGCGGCGTACCTTCAGCTTCCTTCAAAATGGAAAGCAACCTGATAGCCTCATATATCTCATAATCTCTAGCCGACGAAATTGCCTTACAGCCAATTTCACCAAACCTTCTAAGATACTCGGCATATTCCGGGTTTGCAATAATAGGTGCGTGTCCTGCTCCTTCGTGAATAATATCGGGAGCCGGAGTATATTCTATATGTTCAAGCTGACGGATATCGGAAGCTATAACAAGTACATTATACGCCTGAAACTCCATAAAGGCATTAGGCGGAATAAAACCATCTACCGCTACGGCAGCCCATCCTATTTCCTTTAGTATCCTGTTCATACCATACATACTTGGTATGCTGTCTACCTCAATACCTGTTTTTTTAAGACCATCCAAATAAGAACTGTGAGCTACTTTACTAAGATAATCCACATTTTTACGCATAACATAGCGCCAAACTGCCTGGTTTATGGGAGTATACTCTTCATAATCCTGCGGTTTAATAAACTGTTTCAGGTGCTTAGGCAACCTGTCTATCAACGGATTACTTTCAATAGTAGCATTCATAATATAGTAGTCTTAGTAATTGAGGTAAAATTACGAAATTCTCAATTAATTTCTACCATATAAAAAAAATCAATTGTTAATACCTAAAATTTAAACTCAATATTAAATAAATTGGAATAAAATCGAAACTTTAACAGTATGCAATTACAATAAAGCCTTGTATTTTCAGTTTTATTTTTACTTTTACGAACCTTAAACATTAATTAATTTTTAAATTTTCATTATGAAAAAACTTTTTTGCTTTTTAGCTATTGCAGCTACAGCAGCTTTTACATCGTGTAGTAGCGATGATGACTCAGGAAACAACGATAACGGAGGTGGCGACGTAGTAACGGGAATTACCCTTACTTCAAGTTCATCTACAGTTACTTTAGGTAGCGCTTTTACTTTTACAGTAAAAAACAACCTAAACGAAGATGTTACTGCAGCTTCAACTATCTATGTAGACGACACAGCTCTTGAAGGTAACACTTACACTGCTACTGAAGCTGGTACTTATACAGTACACGCTACTAACGGTGACTTTACAAGTGCAGACGTAACTGTAA
Organism: Flavobacterium beibuense F44-8; assembly: GCF_000769915.1. Lineage (GTDB taxonomy): Bacteria > Bacteroidota > Bacteroidia > Flavobacteriales > Flavobacteriaceae > Flavobacterium > Flavobacterium beibuense. The sequence continues at coordinate 55,419 of NZ_JRLV01000023.1, read as the reverse complement.
CTGTAACTGAAGAAGTTGCTACTGTTCTTACAATCACTGTTTCTAATAACTATTTCCTAGTTGGTGGTGAGATTAGCTTTACAGCTGCTACTGACCTATCTGACGATGTAACAGGAGATGCTACTTTCTACGTAAACGGTAACGCTATTGAAGGAAGTACTTTCACAGCTACTGAAGCAGGTGAGTATGAAGTATACGCTACTTTAGAAGATCTAACTAGCGCAACTGCTACTTTCACTGCTGCTGAAGAAGCTACTGAAGCTAGCGATTCTTTCATCGTTGACGGTCTTAACTACGAAACTGGTTTTAACATTTTCGGTTTTAGAGGTGTATACTCTACAGCTGTAGAAGGTGAATATATAATTGTTTGGGATTACAACTCAATTCAAATAGTAGGTGAAGGAGAAGATGCTACTACTCCTAACTACGTAACAATTACCTTCTCTATGCCAATAGAGCCAACAGGAACTGATGAAACAACAGGGCAACCAACATTTACTATTGAATTCCCAGTAGCTGGTGAATACACTATTACAGATGAGAACATCCTTAATACATTTGTTGTAAACAACAATAACTTATTAGTTGAAAGTATTGATGATGTACAGAGTGCTAGTTTAAATATTTCTTCCGTATCATTTGCTGAAGCAGAAGGAGAAACATCTGACGTAGCTTCTACATACACTATTACATTAGCTAACGGTACAACTGTTACTGGTGAATTTAGTGGCGCTACCGATGCATATGACGCAAGTGAAGATAATGCAGGAAGAGGCGTAAACACAAGAATTCCTTTAACAAGAACTACTGTAGGTTTAAGCAAATAATTAATATTGCTATACAAACTAAAAAGCCGCTCAATGAGCGGCTTTTTTTATTTCTTATTATCTTTTTGTGGCGGAAACTGAGCAAGTATATTAGAAACAAATTCTTTAATACGTTCCTCCTTCTTATCACGGTCCAGTGTTAAAACTCCTGTACCTACCCCCTGCCACACCAGGTCTTTTTTCTTAGCGTCTATAAGGTCTATATACAGCGTACCTTCGGTAGATGTGCTAACAGTGGTATAGTTACCACCCCAGCCCCAGGGATAACCGTAATAGCCTCCCCAGCCCCAACCACCGTAACCCCAGCCTCCATAAAACTGGTTTACATTGACTTCTTTACGGGCTTTGGTAAAAAAGTTCACCATAAAATCAGGGTTTTCACTTTTGGTAAATCCTTTTTTGGCAAACTCCTCATCAATGGCACGAAGAATCCTTTTCTTGTCAAGGTCAGATATATCAGCCTTATCTATACCCGGCTGAAAATAAGCATAAGTCCTGTACGTATTAAATTCAACAGCATCATCATAATCAGCAGCTACTTTAATAGAATTACAGGAACCTGTAAGGACCAAAACAAACAGTAACGATAGCAATTTTATTGTTTTCATAATCCAAAGAGTTAATAGTTCTTATTAATACACAAACTAATAACCGGTTTTGTGATTATTAGCCCAACAATGCGTCGTCTACCATATTAGGTATGGTCACTTTTAAAAGCGGCTGTACTTCCATTGCTCGTTTAATAGCAAAAACAGCACCTTCGTTTCTAGCCCATCCTCTTCTTGCAATACCGTTGTTAACATCCCAGAAAAGCATTGATTCTAAACGTCTTGACGCATCACTAGAACCATCAAGAACCATACCAAATCCGCCATTTATAACCTCTCCCCAGCCTACGCCTCCACCGTTGTGAATGCTTACCCAGGTAGCCCCCCTAAAGCTGTCGCCTATCACATTATGGATAGCCATATCAGCAGTAAAGCGGGAACCGTCATAAATATTAGACGTTTCACGATAAGGAGAATCAGTACCCGATACATCGTGGTGGTCACGCCCTAAAACAACATAACCTATCTCTCCCTTAGCGATTGCCTGATTAAAGGCTTCGGCAATTTTAATCCTTCCTTCTGCATCAGCATAGAGTATACGTGCCTGAGACCCCACTACAAGTTTGTTTTCCTGAGCTCCTTTAATCCATTTAATATTATCCTGCATCTGCTGTTTAATTTCAGCAGGTGCTGTTGTAGACATCTCCTCCAGTATATTTAAAGCAATAGCATCGGTCTTGGCAAGATCTTCAGGTTTTCCTGAAGCACATACCCAACGGAACGGACCAAATCCATAATCAAAGCACATAGGCCCCATTATATCCTGTACATAACTTGGGTATTTAAAATCGATACCGTTTTCTGCCATAATATCGGCTCCGGCGCGCGAAGCCTCTAACAGGAACGCATTACCATAATCAAAGAAATAAGTACCCTTAGCCGTGTGCTTATTGATTGCTGCAGCATGCCTTCTAAGTGTTTCCTGTACTTTTTCCCTAAAGGTTTCCGGCTCTTCAGCCATAAGCCTGTTAGACTCCTCAAAACTGATTCCGGCGGGGTAATATCCTCCCGCCCACGGATTATGAAGCGAGGTTTGATCACTACCTAAATCAATATATATGTTTTCTTCATCAAATTTCTCCCATACATCTACTATATTACCCTGATAAGCAATAGATACAACTTCTTTATTGGCTTTTGCCTCAAGCACCCTTTTCACAAGAGCATCGGTATCGGTTACTACTTCATCAACCCATCCCTGAGAATGACGTGTATGAACCGCTTTCGGGTTAACCTCGGCACAAACCGTAATACAACCCGCAATGTTACCTGCTTTTGGCTGAGCACCACTCATACCACCAAGACCCGACGTAACAAATACTTTTCCTTCAAGCCCTTCTCCGTTTTTAGAGATTTTTCTACCACCGTTCATAACTGTAATAGTAGTACCGTGTACAATACCCTGCGGACCTATGTACATATAACTACCGGCAGTCATTTGCCCGTACTGAGTAACACCAAGCGCATTGAATTTCTCCCAATCATCCGGTTTGGAGTAGTTAGGGATCATCATACCATTTGTAACCACTACCCTTGGCGCATCTTTGTGCGATGGGAACAGTCCCATTGGGTGACCGGAATACATGACAAGCGTTTGCTCTTCGGTCATTTCACTAAGGTATTTCATAACCAGCCTGTACTGTGCCCAGTTTTGAAACACTGCACCGTTACCACCATAGGTAATAAGTTCATGAGGGTGTTGTGCCACAGCATAGTCCAGGTTATTTTGTATCATCAGCATAATGGCTTTTGCCTGCTCTGATTTTCCCGGATATTCTGAAATAGGCCTTGCATACATTTCGTAATCAGGACGAAAACGGTACATGTAAATACGTCCGTATTTTTCAAGCTCATCAGCAAATTCTTTAGCCAGTTCGGCATGGTGCTGTGGTTCAAAATAACGTAATGCATTGCGTAGTGCCAGTTTTTTTTCTTCTGCCGAAAGTATTTCCTTACGCTTAGGCGCATGGTTAATAGTTGGGTCATACGGCTTCGGTTGTGGTAACACCGAAGGGATTCCTTCCTGTATCTGCTCCTTAAATGTCATAGTCTCAGTATTCAGTTGTTAGTGTTCGTTTCTTATTACCTTTAGCAACATAAGCTGTTGTTATAGGCAAGTGCTTATTTCTTTTTAAATGTTCCGGTATTTTTATCGTAGCCGTAGGCACAGTGCCTACAGCCGTTTTTACAGCAATAGCCTCTTTTTAAATGAAACTTTTCGGTAAAAACTTTATAGCCTTCGGGTGTAAGATAATAATCTTCACCTTCTATTAATTTATTTTCAGAATTTTGCCCACTCATGCGCGCAAATTTATGAACTTTACATTTAATGATGGTAATTGTATCTAAATATTTAATTCCGAAAGGATATACTGCAATAACCCTATTTCCTTTTATCATTTTAAGAAAAGAGGAATATAGAGGAAACACAATCTTACTTAATCATGAAAAAATCCATTTAAGGCAGCAGCTTGAACTCCTCATCCTACCTTTTTACCTGTGGTATTGTATTGAATTCCTTATACGCTTACTGATACACAAAAAATGGCATAAAGCTTACAGAAACATAAGCTTTGAACGGGAAGCTTATGCTAACGAGAATGTTACCGATTACCTGAAAAACAGAAAGTTACTATCTTTCATATTATTTATTTAAAACCAAAATTATTAACAATACAATATTTTGTAAGCCAATTAATTATACATTTACCATTACAAACACTAAAACAAATAATTATGGACATTAACTGGCTTGCAGTCTTAGCAGCTGCATTATCTACACTTGTTGTAGGTTTCATTTGGTACAACCCTAAGGTTTTTGGTACCGCATGGATGAAAGAAACAGGTATGACCGAAGAAAAAGCAAAAGGCGCTAACATGTTTAAAATTTTCGGCATGGCTATCCTTTTTGCCTTTTTTATCTCATTTATCCTGCAATTTATGGTGATCCATCAGTTTGGACCTATGGGTATGGTAGGCGGACCTGAATTTTTTGATTCGGCAAAACCATCTTTCGCAGCTTTTATGGCTGATTACGGAAGCGCTTACAGAACTTTTAAACACGGGGCGCTTCACGGCTTCATGGCAGGGCTTTTCTTTGCTCTCCCTGTTATAGGCACCAATGCTCTTTTTGAAAGAAGAAGTGCTAAGTACATCCTGATTAACGGAGGCTACTGGATTGTATGCTGTACCATTATAGGGGGTATAGTTTGCGCATGGCCTGTAGCCAAATAAAAATATAACACAATAAAAATCTCCTTCGGGAGATTTTTTTATTTTCTTTGCCTCACTTTGAGCACCACATTTTCTTATACTATTTTCAAATCAGCACAATCCCTTCCTGATGAATGGGACACTATTGCTGCGCAAAACATTTTCCTATCCAAAAACTACCTTTCGGTACTGGAAAATGCTTCGCCTGCAAATATGGAATGTCACTTTATTGGTTTGTTTAAAAACGATATACTTTGCGGTATTGCCATTGCTCAGTATATCGACCTTACCAGAATAAACACTTTTGGTGAAGAACAGGAGAAGAAATTCAGCATTAAGGATTATCTGTTCAAAAAGTTTTCGTCGCACATCCTTATTTTAGGAAACAACAAACTTACCGGACAAAACGCCTATTGCCTAAACCATGACATTAAGGAAACAGTAGCGCTATCATTATTTAAACAGGCACTTAAAAAATTACGAAAACAGTATCTAAAAAAATGCATTCCTATTAACCTTACTCTGGTAAAGGATTTTAATAAAAAAGAACTCCCCGATTTCAAAGCTGCAGGGTTTAAAAACTACTATCAGTTTTGTACACAACCCAACATGATTTTTGCCATTATGTCTGAATGGGAGTCGGTAAATGATTATCTGGCCGCACTCAATACCAAGTACAGAACACAATACAACCGAGCCCGTAAAAAAGCAGAAGGAATAGAGAAAAGAAAACTTAGCGAAGAGGAAATAAAAGAACAGGAAAACCGTATCCATGAGCTATACTTAACCGTAGCGCGAAATGCTCCGTTTAACACCTTTTTTCTGCCTAAGGGGCACTTCTATACTTTTAAGCAACAGCTAAAAGACAAGTTTTTGTTTTATGGCTATTTCTCCAATGATACCTTAATAGGGTTCAGTACCCTTATTAAGAATAACAGTGATATGGACACCTATTTTTTAGGTTATGACGAGACCATACAAAAAGAAAAAATGCTATATCTCAACATGCTGTATGATATGGTAGCCTATGCCATAAAAAAACAGTTTAAACATGTAATTTTTGCCCGATCGGCCATGGAGATAAAAAGCTCGGTAGGCGCCCATCCGGAAGAAGTTTATGGCATTATTAAGCACCATAACTCAATACTCAATATTTTTATGAGCAGGCTATTCCCCTATTTTGATCCTAAAATACAGTGGAAAGAACGCAATCCTTTTAAGTAGCATCGGGCACTGCGACCTTCATCTGCCTATGTAGTATTTTAATATCAAGTCGGTCTGTTTCTCCGCAAAACTCACCGTCTATCTGAAAACACACAGGAACATCGGTAGTTACAAGGGCTTCATCTGTAGATATAATTTCCACGTCCTCACTTTTATCCAAAGGCATTTTTCCTGCCAGTATACGCCCTATAAAAAATACATCAAGGCTTTTTAATATTACAATCTCAAATTTACCGTCGTCCATTTTCCCAACCGGGTTTATGGTTACCCCGGTACCATATCGCTGGGTATTAGCAATAACAACCATGCGTGCCTTAGTTTCAACCGTATTTCCGTTTGCTTCAATAATCACATGGAAAGGATCCCTAAGCTCGGTCAAGGTATTAAATGCCTGAAGCATATAACCCAGCTTACCACGCAGACTGCTGTTCTCGTAATTACGTATCAATTCGGCATTAACCCCTATATCACTTAAATGCAGGCTCTTTTTATCATTAATACTCACCATATCCATCTCCATATAACCACCATTAAAGGCAATTTCAAGATTCTCCTCAACGTCTTCAGGCAACTTCAGGTCAACCGAAAGTCCGTTTGCCGATCCGGCAGGCAGTACACCAATTATCACATCCTTATGGCCTATGGCTTCGGCTATCATTTTTACAGAACCGTCACCTCCGGCCACCATAACCCTTTTGGGTTTATGCTTTTCGTAAAGTTCCTTAATCCTGCTTTCATCATCTTTACCCGTAGTTTCATATTCAATTAGCAAGACGTTCTGATTTTTGGCATATTCACGGGCAGCCTCTATGAGGTCTGTTTTATCATTCCCCCCTGCTATGGGATTTACCACCAGTAAATATTCCTTTTGCGTTTCCATTTTCTTTTTTCATTAAATTTAATTAATTTACAGCAACGAACCTTCTTACAAAAATCATAAATTTTAATGAAGCCAATTTTACGATTGTACCGCGGCTATGCCAATGAAGATGAACTAATAGTTTTTGGACACGTATTTAAACCCAACAAAGCCAACAGTTATGAATTTGAGAAGAAGCGCTTTAAGAATGCAAAATCAATCATAAGAATGTTCAGGCTAAAAACCTTAGCCAATGCCGATGTGTACCTGGAACATAACGGCAGAAAAATACACACTAAAACCCTTGATGACGGTTATTTTAAGTTTTGTATCCCCTTGAAAGAAAAAGTAGGTCACGGTTGGAACGACTACTATGTAAGTACCACTTACAAAGGAAAAGAAGTTAGGGAACACGGCACCTATATAAGGCCTTATGAAGGCAACTTAGGCTTTATATCTGATATTGATGATACCTTTTTAATATCGCACACCCGTAACCTTTTCAAAAAGCTTTACATCCTTTTATGGAAAAACATTAACGACCGTAAGATTTTTGAAGGAGTAGTTCCCCATTATCAGGCGCTAAGTACCGCAGGACGCAATAAGAAGGATGAAAAGAATGCTTTTTTTTATGTTTCAAGCAGCGAATGGAACCTTTATAAATTTATTGTAAAATTTACTGAGATTCATGAGCTGCCTCGTGCCGTACTTCTTTTAAAGGATATTAAAACCAGCCTGATGGACTTTTTTGTTACCGGGCGCGGAAATCACGGACATAAGTTTGATAAAATAAAACACATACTGGAATTTTATCCGCATTTGGAATATACCCTTTTAGGAGATGATTCACAAGACGACCCTTATTTATATGAGCAAATCTGTAAAATATTTCCGGTAACGGTAAGGGCAGTATACATAAGGCAAACCGGGCATAGCAAGAAAGAGAAAGCACAGAAGGCACTTAAAAACATTGAATCATTAAACATTGCCACCTGTTACTTTAAGGATAGCCACGAAGCCATTAAACATTCAAGAAAAATAGGCCTTATTCAGTAAACTTTAAGTTTACCTTACCTATTTTTTAACAGTTTAAACCTTACCTTTATGCTTTAACCTTTTTAAATACCTAAGTGATTATGAAAAGATTAATGATTTTATCAGGAATTATGGCTATGCTATTTGTAGCGTCCTGTAAGGACAAAAAAGAGACACCACCAACACCGGACCCGGTAGAAAACCCGGCACCTCCGGCAACGCCACAACCAACAACTACAGCTCCTGCTGAGGAAGACCTTGACGGAACTTCAATAAGCATCAGCAAAGACGGAGTTAGTTATGAAAACAAAGATGGTGACAGTGAGAGTAAGGTAGAAGTCTCAGGAAAAAATTCTGAGGTGGAAATAAAAACCAAAGAATAAAAAAAGCCCTGCAAATGCAGGGCTTTTTTTATTGTAGACTTTCCAGTTCTTCCTGAACGGTTTCCCATTCTTCCATTAAACCTTCAAGGTCTTTTTTCTTTTTCTCATAGGCTGCAAAAAACGAAGCATCAGCCATCAGTTTCTCATAATCGGTTTCCAGTCGCCTGTCATCCTTTTGGATATCACTTTCCAGGCTTTGTATCTGTCCTTCAATTTTATTCAGTCTGTTTTGCAGGGTTTTATTCTTTTTCTGATCCTCGTAAGAAACCTGCTGTTTCACCTCCTTAGGAGCCTCTTTTACCACAACATCCTTTTTCTCCACCTCCCTCATATTCTGAAGGTTTCGCTGTTCCAGATAGAAGTTAATATCTCCCAGATATTCCCTTATTTTCCTGTCTTTAAACTCATACACCGTATTAGCCATTCCCTGAAGGAAGTCCCTGTCGTGAGAAACAAGCAGTAAAGTACCCTCAAATTTCTTTAGGGCAGCCTTTAAAACGTTTTTAGACTTAATATCAAGGTGATTGGTAGGTTCATCCATTACAAGCACGTTAATAGGCTGTAAAAGCATTTTACAAAGTGCCAAACGGTTTCTTTCTCCTCCCGAAAGCACTTTTACCTTTTTCTCCACATCATCTCCCCTAAAAAGGAATGCACCAAGCATATCCCTAACCTTAGATCTATTAGTATCGGTTGCGGCATTCTCCATGGTTTCCAAAAGCGTAATCTCACCATCAAGATATTCAGCCTGATTTTGGGCAAAGTATCCCAACTGAACGTTATGCCCCAGTTTTATATTACCGGTATAGTCAATTTCCTCAACAATAGCTTTTATCAGTGTAGATTTACCCTGACCGTTTTGCCCTACAAAAGCAATTTTACTTCCGCGTTCAATAAGCAGGTCGATATTACTTAATATGGTTTTCTCGCCATATTTTTTAGTCACATTTTCGGCTTCAACCACAACCCTACCCGGAGTAACAGAAACGGGGAAGGAAATATTCATAACCGAATTATCGTCCTCATCAACCTCAATACGGTCTATTTTGTCCAGTTTCTTGATGAGTGATTGCGCCATGGAAGCCTTAGAGGCTTTTGCCCTGAACTTTTCAATCAGCTTCTCTGTTTGCTCAATCTTCTTCTCCTGATTCTTTTGGGTAGCAAGTTGTTTTTCCCTTATCTCCTCCCTTAGAGTAAGGTACTGTGTATATGGCTTATTGAAATCGTATATCTTACCAAGTGATATTTCGATAGTTCTGTTTGTAACATTATCAAGGAACATTTTATCATGCGATACGATAATTACAACTCCAGGATAGTTACGTAAAAACTGCTCCAGCCAAATGATACTCTCAATATCAAGGTGATTGGTAGGCTCATCCAGCAGCAACACATCATTATATTGAAGCAGAAGCTTTGCCAGCTCAATTCTCATTCGCCATCCGCCCGAAAAGGTATCGGTTAGCTTATCAAAATCCTCGCGCTTAAAACCAAGACCTAACAGTATCTTCTCGGTATCACCCACATAGTTATATCCTCCCAATATCTCGTAGTGGTGTGTGTGATCACTTAAATCTTCTATCAGCTTAGAATACGATTCACTTTCATAATCCGTTCTTGTGGTAAGCTGCTCATTGATTTCTTCGATCTTAGCCTCAGCCCTCTTGATTTCCTCAAAAGCCTGATATGCCTCTTCAAGCACGGTTCTTCCTCTCACAAAATCGATATCCTGGCGCAGGAAACCTATTTTAACCTCTTTCTCAGTAGCTATCACACCCGAATCTGGCGGTATATCGCCTGATAAGATTTTAAGCATGGTAGACTTACCGGCACCGTTTTTACCAACAAGTCCTACCCTGTCTCCGGCACCAAGCCTAAAGGTTACTTCTTCAAACAAATAAGTTCCGCCAAAAGAAACCGATAAATTATGTATGTTAAGCATTATCTGTTTTTATTTAATTGTAAATTTGTGTGAAAACCAAATTTTTTGCAAATGTTAAAAAAAGGATCCAAACTATATAGCATTTTAACAGGAACATGTCCTCGTTGTCAGGAAGAAAGCATGTATATCGATAAAAATCCCTATAATTTGAGCAAGGTATATAAAATGCATGAGAATTGCAGCCACTGCGGACTGCATTATAAAATAGAGCCTTCCTTTTTTTACGGAGCGATGTATGTTAGCTATGCCGTTGGTGTCGCTTTTAGTGTTGCGGCCTTTATAATTAGCTATGTATTTTTTAACAGCAGCCTTAAAACAGCCTTTATCGCTATTGTAACTACACTTATAGCACTAATGCCTGTTAGCATGCGTGTATCAAGAAATATTTGGATTAATTTCTTTATCAGCTACGATAAAAACTGGAAAAACAACACTAGCGCTTGAAGCGAAGGAAACTTACTGTTTTATCTACAGGAATATCATTCTCAATAGAATCAAATAAAATTTTAGCCATAGGCGGACCTAACATTACACCACGTGTGCCCAATCCGTTTAAAAGGTGCACTCTTTTATACAACTCATGGGTACCAACCAACGGTTTCCTGTCTTTAACTGTGGGACGTATGCCTGCCAAATGTTCAAGGATTTCGTAGTCACATGAAATTACCTCCTCTATTTTTTCTACAAGTTCTTGTTTACCTGCTTCGGTAGGAACGGGGGTTTTATCATACCATTCGTAAGTAGCTCCCACCTTATAAATATCATCACCAACCGGGAGAATAAACACACTTGCATTTATCGCTACATCAAGCTTAAGTTCGGGAGCTTTTATTACTAACAACTCACCCTTAGTACCATCCAAAGGCAACCCTGTAAAGTATGGATTATCATGCAGGCCAAAGCCTTCGGCAAAGACAATATGCTTCGCTTTTATCCCTTTATATTCAACACAATCAGCAGTAACGTTAAGTTGAGTATAATCAAACGTTTCCTTTATAAGCTGATGGTTGTTTTCAAGATATTCCTGATAAGCATTTAGATAAACTCCGGTATCCAGATACCCGGTATGCAATACTTTTCCAAAGCCGAAAGGAGAATCAATACCGTTATACTTAGTGTGAATTACCGAAGTAGACAAAAAAGGTGATAAAGCAGGCTTATCAGCCGCCTCAAACCAGTTATTTTGTTCTTCGGCCGAAACGAACTTTCTGCAAATAGGAATAGGAACATCAAACTTTACATTAAGTCGATTCTCAATAGCATTGTAAAACGGCTTTATATATTCAATATGTTCTTTAGCATTCAGAGGCATACTAAAGCGCTTTAATATTACAGGATTATATAATCCGGCAGCTACATAGCTGGAGTTTTGAGAAGCATCACTAATAACCGTAAATGATTTATCATTCAAAAATGCTGTTTCAGCAAAACTTACACCTGCCAGTCCGGCACCTACAATTATATAATCTTTCATGGTGTAAAAATAAAAAACTCTTACTTAAAAAAGTAAGAGTTTTTCATATTGTATATAAGACAACTACTTATTAGTAATTCCACATATCCTGCTCAAAGTTACGAATAACCTCTTTTAGGCGCTCAGCTTCAAGAAGCTGCATTTGTGAATTATCTTTTAAATAGTCCTCAATAAGTCTGTCACCATATTCGTTTTCAACTTTAATCATAGTAGCTGAAAAACGTCTTGAGTTTAACAGGTGATCAAAAGTAATTGGCATTGCAGAGTTTCTTGGGTTGAATGCATCTTCTCTGTGCAGAATATCTCTTGCAGCAGGGAAGTAAACCCAGAATAATTGGATTGGCTCAGCCGAATCACCCATCCTCATTTTAGTAAGGGCATCAACAGCCATAGGACATATACCTATCATTCTGTACTTTAATTCACCCTGTCTCTTATCAAAATACCAGTACCCTTCAATCATGTACTTAGTAACGTCTGCAGCAGTAACTTCTGAAGTGTCATAGTGCTCGGCAGTTAAAATGCCTTTAGCCTTCAATTCATCCTCGGTACTACCCATATACTGGTTCATAGTTTCGATACCGTAGCTATTAAGTTCTTTGTAACTAAATAACTGTTCAATATTTTCAGGAGTAATTTTATCCCTGAAATAAGAATCACCATAAACCTCTGTTAATTCACCATCTTTAATTGCAGTCGTTAAAACATTGAATAGAGACTTTCTATTTTCGCCCAGGTTATCTTCAACCGGAAAATACAAAGGGAAATTAATTCTCTCGTCAAGGTCTATCACTTCCCACACTCTCTTACTGAACAGGATATCTCTATCTCCTACATAACCGTAAGGTAGTGGGTTATCATTGTCCGCAACCATTTCAGCCTCGGTCTTCTTACCTATCTCATCCGGTGTTTTTGCATTAAGCACGTTAGATTGAGCAAAAGCTGATCCAGCACGTAAAACACAAAGAGCCGCTAATAAAATTTTTCTACTATTCATATTTTAATTCTAAATTATAAAAGAAAAACGTTCTTTTAAATAAAATTATTGTACTTCCCAGTTAAATGCCCCAGATGGCTGAGGAATATATTGGCCAGCACCTATAATATCATACTTAATATTAGTAATGATAACCTGATCACCTCTTGCAGCTTTAGAAATAGCTTTTAGAGCCTGAGCATTGAATCTGTTACCCTGACAAATAATTGCAGGACTACCAGGAACATAAACTTCAAATGATTTAACGTTTGTTTTGATATCAAATACGAAATCAGAGAAATCAATATCAATAGTAGAGTTAGAAAGGTCATTTTTGTTACCTTTTCCAGACCCAACCTTACCTCTTAATTTAGGTAGCGGTGCAGGAATTTGTCTAATATTAAATGTCTTTTTATCGCTTACTGTTTGACCGCCAGGTAATTTACCTGTTACAGTAACTGTAGCAGTTTTACCTGAAATACCGTCAACTTTCCAAACGTATTTACCGTTTCCAACTTTTCTTAAACCAGGAGCAGATGCATTAACATCACTTTCAGGAATACCTGCAAAAGAAATTGTCATTGGGTTATCAACACCACGGTAAACAGAGTTCATTTTATCCGCAGAAATTGTAGCAGAGTTAGGTTTTGGTACAACTACATAGTTACCTTTAATATCAATGTTAACTGGCTTACCGTTTTCTACGAATGTAAACTTACCACCAATTTCATGCTCACCTATATTACCAGCACCAAATTCAAAGTTAACCTGACCACCTTTAAGAGCTTTATCAAGATCTACCGGGCTACCATTAAGCTCAACAGAAGTTGGAACTGTAGAATCATCATAACGACCAAGTACAATAGTACCTTTTACCGGCTCACCAGCAAAGAATGCTGATTTTTCAGTTACAACGATTGCCTGATAGTTATTCATAGATGCAATAGTTGCAGTAGTATTACCTACTAAAGCATTATAGATATCCTGCTCAGTTTTCTTAACATCATTCTGCATAGCAGTAAGTTTTGTTAAAGAAGCAATTGCAGGGAATCCTTTGTAATGATAGTCAAGATATTTTTTCTTTACACCTTCACCGTCAGTAACATCTCCTAAATTAAATTTACGATTGATGTCCTGAACAATGATTTTGTATTCATTACTTTTTCCAAGAATAGAGATAAGGTCACTTTTATATTTCTCTATAGTAGCAATGATTTCTTTACCCTTAGCAGAGTATCCGTCACCACTAAACCATAGTTCATCTATTTTATCACCTTTATCCATCGCTTCATAAGGAAGCTTTCCGTCCTCAGTTTTCTCAACCTCTTTAGTGATATCACCTTTAAGGTTTTCTATATAAGCATAAAAAGCATCTGTTACAGGTTTAACTTTTTTAGCTTTTTCAAAAGGCTCAGCATACTGAGATGCGTTTTCTTTTGATTTAGTTTGTAAGTCAGCGTAAAGCGTATTATTATAATCTTTCGCGAACGCATTAACGTCTTCAAACTTCTCGTTCATAAGACCAAAAGCGGATAATACCTCTTTTGACATATTAAGAGCCATCATAGCGATGAAAACCAGATACATCAGGTTAATCATCTTCTGCCTAGGGGTTAATTTTCCTCCTGCCATTTCCTAATTAGTTTTTTTGTTTTTTGGTTAAAAAATATTTAAATAAAACTAATCAGTCAATTAGCCTCTGTTACCCATAGCAGAAAGCATTCCGCCATAAACATTGTTTAATGAAGCGATGTTTTGAGTCATTTGCTGCATTTGTTGCTTTAATTGAGAAGCGTTCTCAGCAATCTCTTTGTTAGCTTCAGCATTACGAGAAGCACTTTCTAACTGTACTTTGTAAAGACTGTTTAGAGATTCCATTTGAGCTGCTGCTGTAGACATCTCTTCGCTGTATTTCTTTTGAGAAGCGATAGAGTCTACTGTAGGAGAAATTCCTTTAGCTGCAGATTCGAAGTTTTTGATACTGTTACCTAAGCTAGCCATTAACTCACCGTCAATTTTAGCCTCTTTTAACAGGTTATCTAATTTTTGAGATAATAACCCCTGAGCTTCTTTCGGATCTTCTTTTTTCTGACCTTTTTTAGTTGGCTCTCCACCAGCTAGTTCAGGATAAACAAGAGACCAGTCTAATTCTTTCTCAACTGGATCAAAAGCAGAAAGACCGAAGATAAATGCCTCAACACTTAGACCGATGATAAGCATTGGACTTGCACCTGGCCAGTGCATAAGCTTAAATAATGCTCCGATGATTACAACTGCTGCCCCCATACCGTAGGCGAAATTCATAACTCTTTTAGGTAGTGCCATAATAAATAATTTTTAGTTTTTAGTTAAGTTAATCAATTAAATATTCAAGTTATTAAAATTGGTTATTAGTTAATTGTGTTACGTGTATTTTGAGTACCCATGTAATCCTGCACTGTTCTGAAACCGATAAAGCTTCTTGCAGAATCTGCATACTCATAATCTCTCGTACTCACCTGAAGGAAGTAAGCAACATCCTTCCATGATCCTCCGCGAATTACTTTACGTTGATTTTGGTGATCTGTAACGTTAGGGTTCATTGTAGAAACATACTCATAAGATGAAGCATCGTATGAAGAATCTGTCCACTCAGAAACGTTACCTGCCATGTTGTAAAGATTGTAATCGTTTGGATCGTATGACTTAGCTTCTACAGTGTATAGCGCACCGTCTGCAGCATAGTCACCTCTGTTTGGTTTAAAGTTAGCAAGGAAACAACCTCTGTCACCTTTAGCATATGGACCACCCCAAGGGAATGTACCTGATTCCAGGCCACCTCTTGCAGCATACTCCCATTCTGCCTCAGTTGGTAAACGGAAAGAGTTTACAAACTGTCTTCCTTTATCTTTTTGATAAGCATTTTTGTAAAGTGTTCTCCAAGCACAAAATGCTTTTGCCTGTTGCCAGGTCACACCTACAACCGGATACTCTCCGTAAGCCTGATGCCAGAAATAATCATTATGCATTGGCTCATTATAAGAGTAAGCAAAATCTTTAATCCAAGCTGTTGTATCAGGATAAACATCTACTCTCTCTTTTTTCAAATACTTACTTCTCTTAGTTCTTGTATTCTTAGACTTATCTTTTGCAGCAGCCTGAATATCCATCCAGGAATAAGCAAATACAAGTTTAGAAACATCAATAGTTCTTAAACCATTGTAAGACTCAGAAGCAGGAAGATACATAGAATCCATAACCTCAACATAGTACTCATCCGGGTATTTTTGAGGATCGTCGATAAGCTTTACTTTATGGTTAAGCTTTCTACCGGCAAACGGATCATCATCAGTACCAATACTGTAGTAATTATCATACATATACTGATCGTAAGGAGATTTCTCCTCTTCTGTCTGATCCATGAATGCATACTCACCGATACCACCGCTACCTGGAGTCTGACCCATTTCTTCTGCAAGAATAGCAAGTCTTGTTCTGATAGTAGAATCTTTAACCCATTCAACAAACTGACGGTATTCACTATTGGTAATCTCTGTTTCATCCATGTAAAACGAACGAACAGTTACAGTCTTAGTTGGAGCATCCTGTACATTAGCCAAATCGTCGTCCGATTTACCCATAATGTAAGCACCTCCAGGAACCAAAGTCATACCATAAGGCTTTTCAGGCCTCCACTTTCTGCCTTTAACACCTACAAGCTCTCCGCGGTCGCTAGAACCACAGCTAATTAAAAATGTTAAAGTTGCTGTTAATGCAATGAACTTCTTCATATAAAATTGGGTTATTAATGTAATTCTATTTTTTAAGGGCGTAAACCTATTTATTTATTTTCAAAAAAACAATTTTTTTCCTAAAAAAACCTAAACAAAAAGTAATCTAATGGTAACTTTAAGAAAATCTAAATAAAACTATGCTCATTTTATAACATTATCATCAAATAATGTTTTTTCGCTGAGCCTTCCACCATCTTTCCGGTATCTCACTACCACATGCCCCCTTATAATCTTCGTGTGTACAAGGTAACAACGTATTTCTTGTTAATTTATTATTAACGTGAGACACATATGGTATCTCTATCCACCATCTGTCTGTCCTGTCGCTCTTATAAAAAACCAGTTCCTCGTCTTCCAGAGGAACAATGTATTTAAGATAGTGTTCTTTACTTCCAAAAGGATACTCATTAGACCTGTAATGAAAGCCTTCTATAAAATACCACAACACCTGTGCTATTAAAACGGACTCCTGAGCAGAATTATTGTGATTGAATACTCCAAACGATGTAACCTTATCACTTATCCCTGCATACCGCGCTAAAATACAAATTTCTTTGCCATCAAAGCCATTTGGGATAAATTTAACATAATTACCGGAATCACTGGATTTTACAGCCGTCATATCGACAGAAACGATATCTGCATCCCTAAAAACAGGCTCCGCAATCGTCGAATTATTACTTATTTCACCTAAACGGTAAGCGTCAAAATACAATTTCTCAATCAAATCGATCTCTTCCTGAGAATTATAATACGTTTGATAGCCTACGTTGCTAAAATTAAAAAGATTATTGGGTTCTTCTACGATTATCTTAGTTAAATATGAGTTAGCTGTAAGACCTTCTCCTTCGCTACCAAAATCAAACTTACTGTCTATCGAAACCAGGTTAACCATTTGCTCCAGCCTGTCATAACCTCTATACATAGCATAGGTAATATCCTGCGAACCTCCCAGTACTAACGGCACCACTTTTTGCTTAACCAGCTCCTCAACCAGTGTCTTTACAACATAATAAGTATCTTCCGGAGTATTCCCTGCCGCTACATCACCCAGATCAATAACATTAGCATGCCAGTTACCCGGAAACAAGTTGTAAAATTCCTTTCTTACATGTTCAAGATTAACACGTTCGTCCTGCCCCAGGGAACCTCTGTTTTCTAAAACACCTATAATAGCAATAGCTGCTTTATCCAAATCAGGAAAAACATCAGATGTATGTATACTGACCCTCCTCCCCAGAGACTGCTCAGGAAGTTCACTTATAAACTCCAGTAAGCTTTCGTCTACAGGTTCTAAAAAATCAAACACCATACTTTATTTCTTTTTTGTTTTTACAGTTGTTTTTTTAGCAGTTACTTTCTTAGTAATTTTTTTTACCGGAGCTTTCTCCTCTATCAAAGCTTTCACCTGATCCAGCGTTAGCTTTTCAGCATCTACATCTTTGGTTAGTTCTATTTTGGTTTTTCCTTTCAAGATAACCGAACGTCCCCAACGGGCTTTTTCAACCCTTATACCTTCATCCTCCCAGTTATGGATAAGCTTATCCCTGTCTTTTTGAAGCTTATCTTCAATAAGAGTCACTATATCCGACTGTGAAAGATTATCAAAGTCATATTTTTTATTAACATTGATAAACATGCCGTTCCATTTGATAAACGGACCAAAACGCCCAACTCCTTTTTGCACCGGCTCGTTTTGATAAGTACCAATTGGCGCATCAGCCTGTTCTTTCTCTGCAATAAGCTTAGATGCCACTTCAAAGTTCACATCAAGCGGATCCATCCCTTTAGGTAGTGAGATAAATGTTTTACCGAAACGAACATACGGACCAAAACGACCGTTGTTCACCTCTACCTCTTCTCCTTTGTAAGTTCCCAATGTTTTTGGCAACATAAATAAACCAAGAGCTTCATCAAGGGTAATGCTACCTATATTTTGTTCCGGCAACAGGCTGGCAAATCGTTTCTCATCATCTTCGGCATCACCTATCTGAGCCATTGGCCCGAATTTACCTAAACGAACACTTACCGGTTTTCCGCTATCCGGGTCAGTACCTAAAATACGCTCACCAGATTCCCTGTCGGCATTTTTCTCAACATCAATTACATTAGGATGGAAGTGACTGTAAAAATCATTCATCATTTTTGTCCAGTCTTCATTACCCGATGCAATCTCATCAAAATCCTGTTCTACCTTAGCAGTAAAGTTATAATCCAGTATGGTTTCAAAATGATTTACAAGGAAATCATTCACAATCATACCTATATCTGTAGGCACCAGTTTTCCTTTGTCTGAGCCTACATTTTCTTTTAATTGCTGTTCTGAAACCGCTCCGGCTTTTAAGGTTAGCTGAGCATATTTTCTTTCCTGCCCCTCAAAGCTTCCTTTCTCTACATAATTTCTGCTTATAATAGTAGAAATTGTAGGAGCATAAGTAGACGGACGACCTATACCAAGCTCTTCCAGTTTTTTAACCAGTGCCGCCTCCGTGTAACGTGCCGGCGGTCTTGAAAAACGCTCGGTAGCTGTAATATAATTATTACGCAGCTTCTCGTTTACTTTTAATACAGGCAGCATACCTTCCTGCTCCACATCCTCATCATCACTTCCTTCAAGATATACTTTAAGGAAACCTTCAAACAACAGCACCTCTCCCGATGCTGCAAAAATTTCTTTATGATTATTAGCTTCTATCTTAACATTAGTACGCTCTAATTTAGCGTCACTCATTTGAGAAGCTACTGTTCTTTTCCAAATCAAATCGTAAAGTCTTGCCTGATCCCTGTCAATATTTACCGTATGACGGGTCATATCTGTAGGACGGATAGCCTCGTGAGCTTCCTGTGCGCCTTTACTTTTTGTAGCATAGTTACGCGGCCTGCTGTATTCCTTACCGTAAGATTTTGTAATCTCTGCTTCGGCAGCAGCCATTGCTTCCTGAGAAAGGTTAACACTATCCGTTCTCATATATGTTATAAGTCCGGCCTCATACAGTCGCTGTGCCAGCATCATGGTTACTCCAACAGGGAAGTACAACTTTCTTGATGCCTCCTGTTGTAGTGTAGATGTGGTAAACGGAGCTGCCGGCGATTTTTTACCCGGTTTGGTTTCTAAATCGGTTACCTTATACTCAGATCCTATATTTTTATTCAGGAAATCCTCCGCTTCCTGTTTTGTAGCAAAATTTTTAGGAAGTCTCGCTTTAAACGTTTTACCAGCCTCATTAACAAACTCGGCAGTTATTGAATAAGAAGCCTCAGCATTGAAATTTTGTATATCGCGTTCTCTTTCTACAATTAGACGTACAGAAACCGACTGTACACGCCCGGCAGAAAGTCCGCTCTTTACTTTTTTCCACAATACCGGCGAAAGTTCGTATCCCACTAACCTATCCAACACCCTTCTTGCCTGCTGTGCATTTACAAGATTGTAATCTATAGTTCTTGGGTTTTCAATCGCTTTCTGGATTGCGATTTTAGTAATTTCATGAAAAACAATACGCTTGGTTTTACTCTTATCCAGCTTAAGCTCTTCGGCTAGATGCCAGGCTATAGCTTCCCCCTCACGGTCCTCATCACTCGCTAACCAAACTGTCTCAGCTGATTTAGACAGATCCTTAAGTTTTTTAACCAAAGCCTTTTTATCTGAAGACACCTGGTATTTGGGTTTAAAGCCGTTTTCTATATCTACCCCTATCTCCTTTGAGGGTAAATCGGCTATATGCCCATAGCTGGACTCCACCTGGTAATCTTTACCTAAAAACTTCTCAATGGTTTTTGCCTTTGCAGGCGACTCAACGATCACTAAATTCTTTGCCATATTTGCTTTCCTTTGTCGCAAAAGTATAGGATTTTTTTAAATATTAAATTTTGGACATTTCAAATTCATACTTTTTTATCACAAATAAATGCTAAAACACCTCTTTATACCACACTACTCCTTATTATATATATACCCAAAATAAAAAACCGGAATACACATTGCCATTCCACCCTAAGTTTATTAAATTTAGGGTTTTACACATAATCCCAACCACACTATGAGAGAGATAAATATAAAGCTGTTACTACCCTATAATTGGGGACACATAAGAAAAATTAAAATTTATGATAATAAAAAGCAGTTAATCACCAAAATTATGCACGGTGAGGAACTCACATTAAATATAGATTCTGATATTGAAGAAGTGATTATTAAACTTGATTTTTACAAATCTGTAATAAAAATCCCAAAAAACGAAAAAGTATATCTGGGTCTGTATATGGACTTCAGGGATCGCTTTCCATTTAAATACCTGGACACTTTAAAAAGGAAATGTTTAACTGGCCGTTTCATGACCGAAGAGGAATATGAAAATTTCAACCTGAGCTTTTATGCCGAATCATTCCGATGGGTTCCAAAAGCCGGAATTGATAAGCCTACTGTATTTTTAGGCTTACTCCTATCTGTTGCCATAGTAGCTCTATCCATAATACAACAACACAACCCTTATCAGGACATTGTTTTCTTTATAGGAGCATCGGGAACCATATCGCTGGCCCTATTGTATTTTGAAAAAGATAAAGTGGAACTTTACGATTACCGAAACAGGATGATAGCTTCAGGTTGCTCATTCATACTAGCAGGACTACTGGCTTCTTCATCCTTATCTGCCGGAGCTTTATTAGTGATTTTAGGTTTTACTTTTATACTACGATCTATTGCCGGAGTAAAACGTTTGTTTAACTCGGCAAATTTAACCCGATAGAATATGTCAATATGTCATATTTTACAAATTAAATAGTATCTTTGCGAATTCAAAAAAGCACTACAGTAGCGAATCATGGAAAAGATTATAGAAGAGAACAAACAGGGAGAAAGTCTTGTTTTAGAGCAAAAAGACGGAAACAGCAAAAAGCTTTTTATAGAAAGCTACGGTTGCCAGATGAACTTTTCTGACAGCGAGATTGTTGCATCCATCCTTGCAAATGAAGGATATAATACCACCCAAAACCTTGAGGAGGCTGATTTGGTATTGGTTAATACCTGCTCCATCCGCGATAAGGCAGAACAAACTGTACGTAAAAGACTGGATCAGTACAACGCTATAAAAAAAATAAACCCGGGAATGAAAGTGGGCGTTTTAGGCTGTATGGCCGAACGCTTAAAAAGCAAGTTCCTGGAGGAAGAAAAAATTGTTGATATGGTAGTAGGCCCCGATGCCTATAAAGACCTGCCTAACCTTTTAAAAGAGGTAGAAGAAGGACGTGATGCCATTAACGTAATCCTTTCTAAAGAGGAAACCTATGGAGACATTGCTCCTGTGCGCCTTAACAGTAACGGGGTAACCGCATTTGTTTCCATTACACGCGGTTGTGACAACATGTGTACGTTTTGTGTGGTACCGTTTACCCGCGGACGCGAAAGAAGCCGTGACCCGCAAAGTATTACCGAGGAGATTGCTGCACTATGGGAGAGAGGCTTTAAGGAGGTAACACTGCTTGGCCAGAACGTAGACAGCTACCTTTGGTATGGCGGCGGACTTAAAAAAGATTTTGAAAAAGCCAGCGAAATGCAAAAGGCAACTGCTGTAGATTTTGCCCAGTTACTGGACATGGTTGCTACACAGTTCCCTAAAATGCGTTTCCGTTTCAGTACTTCAAACCCACAGGATATGCACCTTGAGGTAATTGAAGTAATGGCTAAACACCATAATATATGTAAGTACATCCACCTGCCGGTACAAAGTGGTAGCACACGTGTACTTGAAGCAATGAACCGCCAGCACACCCGCGAGGAATATATGGAGCTTGTGAACAACATTTACCGCATTATACCTGAAATATCACTTTCTCAGGATATGATTGCAGGTTTCCCAACCGAGACCGAAGAAGATCATCAGGACACATTAAGCCTTATGGAGCATTGTAAATATGACTTCGGGTTTATGTTTGCCTACTCTGAGCGTCCGGGCACACTGGCTGCCAGAAAACTGGAAGATGATATTCCTGCCGAGGTGAAAAACCGTAGACTTACAGAGATTATCAACCTACAGCAAAAAATGGCTTTTGAAAGAACCCAGCGTTTTGTAGGACAAACAGTTGAAGTACTTATTGAAAAAGAATCTAAACGTTCTAACGAACACTGGAGTGGGCGTAATTCACAAAACACCACAGTAGTATTCCCTAAAGAGGGCAACTACAAACCGGGTGACTTTGTAAATGTAAAAATCAGCAATTGTACTTCGGCAACCCTTATTGGTGATGCAGTAGGTTACAGCGACATGAATTAAGCATGACGGATATAACTATAACCCAAACCTTAAAGCAAGACGACCTTGCAAAGGCAAGTCTATATAATTTAGTAATCGGGAGAAGTCCGGTATTACTTATAATATATGGCGCTTTAGCATTAAGTGCAATTATAACATTTGTAAATCCGTTTAATGCCTATAGGGAAAGGGATAATACCAGTTACGATATTTTTGTATATGTAATAGCAATAATCGCCATACCCTTATTACTTTGGAGAAGTATAAAGAAGGCTTCAAAAAAGGCTTTTGAAAAAAATGCCAGGTTTTACAATAATGTTAGCTACACCTTTACCCCTAACTCATATAAAAGTGAAGGTGAAGATTTTAGCACTTCATACAAATGGGAAGACCTTTACAAAATAAAAGAAACAAAAAAATGGTTTTTTATACATATAAGTAAAAACCAGGCTGTAATACTAGATAAGTCACAAATTGATTTATTACAACAAACAGAAATGAAAAATATATTCAATTCTGTTCAATCAAAAATCAAAGTGTCACTCATAAAATAAAATGTGACAATGCCTATGGAAAACATACAAGCCATAAAACAACGATTTGAGATTATAGGGAACGACCCTAAACTTAACCGTGCTTTGGAAAAAGCGATACAGGTGGCCCCTACCGATATTTCGGTACTGGTTACAGGAGAAAGCGGTGTAGGTAAAGAAAGTATTCCTAAAATAATACACGCACTCTCTCACAGAAAACACGGCAAGTACATTGCTGTTAACTGTGGTGCGATACCAGAAGGGACTATAGACAGTGAACTTTTCGGTCACGAAAAAGGAGCCTTTACCGGAGCCACTTCTACCCGCGAAGGGTATTTTGAAGTTGCCGATGGCGGTACTATTTTCCTTGACGAGGTTGGTGAACTACCTTTAACCACACAGGTTAGGCTGCTTCGTGTTCTTGAAAACGGAGAGTTTATAAAAGTAGGTTCGTCTCAGGTACAAAAAACCAATGTGCGTATCGTGGCAGCAACAAACGTAAACATGTTTGAGGCCATTGAGAAAGGAAGATTCAGGGAAGACCTTTACTATCGTTTAAGCACGGTAGAGATTTTACTCCCTCCGCTTCGCGAACGAAAAGAAGATATCCACCTGCTGTTCAGAAAGTTTTCTTCCGATTTTGCGCACAAATACAAAATGCCTCCTATTAAGCTGGATGACGATGCGGTACAGTTATTGTTGCGCTATCGCTGGAGCGGAAACATCAGGCAGCTACGCAATATTGCAGAACAGATATCAGTACTGGAAACCAATCGTAACATTTCGCTTTCCGCACTGCGTTCTTATCTACCGGATACCGGCACTAACCTACCGGCCGTAGTTAGTGAGAAAAAAGCAGAAGGCGACTTTAGCAACGAAAGAGAAATACTGTACAAAGTACTGTTTGACATGAAAAGCGATTTAAACGACCTTAAAAAGCTTACCATGGAACTGATGCAAAACGGGAATACGAGTAAAGTACAGGAGTCTAACAAAGGACTTATCCAAAGAATTTATGGCAACAGTCCGGCAGAGGACAACAACCATAATTTTGAAGAAAGAATCCGTACAGAGGTTATGCCTCCACAAAAAATAAGTCATGCTACCGAAACGGTAATAAGTCATCATGACGACGACGATGATGACGATGATCATTACCTTTTTGCAGAGACTGTTGAAGAAGAAGAAACACTCCGTCTAGATGAAAAAGAAGTTGAGCTTATAAAAAAGGCACTGGAACGCAACAAAGGAAAACGTAAGGCTGCTGCCGATGAGTTAGGAATATCTGAAAGAACATTATACAGAAAGATTAAGCAATACGACCTTTAACAGGGATTAATGAAATATTTAAAATTTATACTGGTTTTTGTAATAGCAGCTACTTTTAGTGGTTGTAACACCTATAGTTTTACAGGAATAAGTGTTGATGCCGATTCTTTTCAGGTGAACCACTTTCAGAATAATGCTGAACTGGTTGAACCGGGCATTGAGCGCAGTTTCACTAATAAGTTACAGGAACTGATACAAAACCAAACCCGCCTTAACCTAACCGACTCTAATCCTGATTTGGTTTATGAAGGCGAAATTACACAGTATCGCATCTCACCCATGACAGCTACCGCTAATCAGGGTGCGGCCCAAAACAGGTTAAGCATAACTGTAAATGTGAGATTTTCAAACAAAAATAATCCTGACGGTGATTTTGAAAAACCTTTCAGCTTTTATTATGATTACAGCGGGAACGACCTCCCTACAGGATCAGTACTTACAACTGCTGTTAATGAAATTTTTGAAAGGATAAGTCAGGATGTTTTTAACGAGTCGCTTACTAACTGGTCAAAAGCCTAATTAATAAAACACAACCTTTACTAATAAAAAAGGATAATGAGATATTTAAAATTCATACTTGTTTTAGTTGTAGCCACTACATTAAACAGTTGTAGTGTGTATAACTTTACAGGAACAGGTAAAATTGATGCCGAAACTTTCCAGGTTAACTATTTTCAAAACAGTGCCGAAATTGTAGAACCGGGTATAGAACGTACCTTTACATTAAGGTTACAGGACCTGATACAAAACCAAACCAACCTAACCCTTACAAACTCGGGAGGTGATTTGGTTTACGAAGGCGAGATTACCCAATACCGTATCTCACCAATGACAGCCACTGCCGATCAGCGTGCTGCTCAAAACAGGTTAAGTATTACGGTAAACGTAAGGTTTACCAATAAGAAAAACGAAGATGACGATTTTGAAAAACCGTTTAGTTTTTACTATGACTTTAGCGGTGATTCGTTACCTACAGGATCGGTACTTACGGCTGCTTTAGACGAAATTTTTGAAAGAATAACCCAGGACGTTTTTAACGAGTCGCTGGCAAAATGGTAATTAAATAAAAAGCTCCCTTAAAATAAATACATTTGAACACGAAAGATTTTACATACCTGCTTAATAAACCCTACAGTGTTACAGACAAGCACACCATGGATCTGGAGAGCGTATTATACGAATTTCCGTACCTGCAAAGTGCGCGTGCCATACACTTAAAAGGCTTATACAATCAGGATAGCTTTCGTTATAATATGGAGCTTAAAAAAACGGCATCACACACTAACGACCGTTCGGTACTTTTTGACTTTATTACCTCAGAGAATTTCCAGAGCATTCAAAAGGATTTTTTAGAGGAGAAAGAAAAAGCTATCGAAGAAATCACCGTTAAAGATACTGAAACCCTCCAAACAGAAACGGACGAAACAGAGACTCCTACTCCTCCTGCTAACAGACTGGAGCGTTCTATAGAACAAACCATAAAAGAAGCAGAAGAAAACAAAAGGAAAGAAGAGGAAATTCACGATATCCCTGCCATAGTAACTTCACCCGTTTTTACCCCTGGTGAAGAAAAGGAGGAACAGACAGAGGAACCTCAACAGGATGAAACCGAAAAAAAACTGGAAATAGGCAAACCGCTGGAATTCGATAAAGCCGAACAACATTCATTTCAGGAATGGCTACAGCTTTCAAAACTCACGCCTATAAACCGCGAAACCGAACCGGAAGAAACAACAATTTTAGAACCGGAAAGCACAGTTGAAGACGAAAACACCCTGACTGAAGAACCTAAAAAGGAAGAAACAGAGAATCCAGGACAAACTTCTTTAGATAAAAAACTGGAACTTATAGATAAATTTATAGAATCAAACCCTAAAATAGTTCCTGTTAGAAATGCCACCCAACCCGTGGCAAACATAGAAAAAAGCAGCAGTGACAGCTCGCTGCCTATGACTGAAACACTTGCAAGAGTATACCTGGAACAAAAAAAATATCAGAAGGCAATTCAAGCTTATGAAATTTTAATTTTGAAATATCCGGAAAAAAGTGTTTTCTTTGCAGACCGCATAGCGGATATAAAGATTTTACAACAAAATAATAATATAAATAACAATGGTTGACTTTTCAATTTTTCTGGTACTAATTGTAGTAGTAAGTTTCCTTTTGGTTTTAGTAGTTATGGTACAAAACCCTAAAGGAGGAGGATTATCTTCTTCATTCGGAGGAACTCAAATGATGGGTGGTGTTCAAAAGACAACAGACTTTCTTGATAAAAGCACCTGGACTCTTGCCACTGTTCTAATCGCTTTAATTTTACTATCTACTTTAAGTTTCTCTAACGGAACTACAAATAGTATTATTGACGAGAGTGCTGTTCCAACTACAACGGCTCCGGCTGCTACTGAAGAAGCTGCACCGGCCGCTACTGAAACTCCTGCTACAACAGAAGGAGAAGCTCAGGAATAGTTTCAACATACAATATAAAAAAATGCCAGCCTGTCAGTGCTGGCTTTTTTTTTGCCACAAATCTGTCAGTTTTATGAATTGGCATAATTTCTGAAAAATTCAAAACAGTTAATTTTAAAAACAATAATCATAAATAGTAATTCATATGGCTTTAAACATTAAACCACTTTCAGATCGAGTTCTGATTGAGCCCGTAGCCGCAGAAACTCAAACTGCTTCAGGAATTTTTATCCCTGACACTGCTAAAGAAAAACCACAAAAAGGTATTGTAGTAGCCGTAGGTAACGGAACTAAAGACCATGACATGACAGTTAAGGTTGGCGATACTGTTTTATACGGTAAATACGCAGGAACCGAGCTTAAATTTGAAGGTAAAGATTACCTTATAATGAAAGAAGAGGAGATTTTTGCAGTAATCTAATAAGAGTTTAATATTTTTTAAAAACATATAACCAGAATACAACATGGCAAAAGAGATAAAATTTGATATAGAGGCACGCGACGGTTTAAAGCGTGGTGTTGATGCGTTAGCTAATGCTGTAAAAGTAACATTAGGCCCTAAAGGACGTAACGTAATTATAAGCAAATCATTTGGCGGACCAACCGTAACTAAAGACGGTGTATCTGTAGCTAAAGAAGTTGAACTTGAAGACGCACTTGAAAACATGGGTGCTCAAATGGTGAAAGAAGTTGCTTCTAAAACTAACGACCTTGCAGGTGACGGTACTACAACAGCAACTGTTTTAGCACAGGCTATCGTTAAGGAAGGACTTAAAAACGTAGCTGCGGGTGCTAACCCAATGGACCTTAAAAGAGGTATTGACAAAGCAGTTGAAGCTATTGTAAAAAACCTTTCTGAACAAACTAAAGAGGTAGGAAGTACTACAGATAAAATCAAACAGGTTGCTTCTATCTCTGCAAATAACGACGAATCTATAGGTGAGCTTATCGCTACTGCTTTTGGTAAAGTAGGTAAAGAAGGTGTTATTACTGTAGAGGAAGCTAAAGGTACTGATACTTATGTTGACGTAGTTGAGGGTATGCAGTTTGACAGAGGTTACCTTTCGGCTTACTTTGTTACCAATTCAGAAAAAATGGAAGCGGAACTGGATAACCCTTACATTTTACTATACGACAAAAAAGTATCTTCAATGAAAGATCTTCTTCCTGTACTTGAGCCGGTAGCTCAGTCTGGAAAACCACTTCTTATCATTGCTGAAGATGTAGATGGCGAAGCTCTTGCTACACTTGTTGTAAACAAATTAAGAGGTGCGCTTAAAATTGCTGCTGTTAAAGCTCCTGGCTTTGGTGACAGAAGAAAAGCGCTTCTTGAAGATATCGCTATCCTTACAGGAGGTACTGTAATTGCTGAAGAAAGAGGTTACACTCTTGAAAATGCAACACTTGATATGCTTGGTACTTGTGAAAAAGTAACTATAGATAAAGATAACACTACAGTTGTAAATGGTGCCGGTGATGCAGAAAACATCAAAAACCGAGTTAACCAGATCAAAGCACAAATAGAGTCGACCACTTCAGATTACGACAGAGAGAAACTACAGGAGCGTCTTGCTAAGTTAGCAGGTGGTGTTGCTGTACTTTATGTTGGTGCTGCAAGTGAAGTGGAAATGAAAGAGAAAAAAGACAGAGTTGATGATGCACTACACGCTACAAGAGCTGCTGTTGAAGAAGGTATAGTAGCCGGTGGTGGTGTAGCTTTACTTAGAGCTAAAGCTGTACTTGCTAACATTGATGCTGACAATGCTGACGAAGCTACAGGTATCCAGATTGTTTCACGTGCTGTTGAAGCTCCACTTAGAACAATCGTTGAAAATGCCGGTCTTGAAGGATCTGTAGTAGTTGCAAAAGTTGCCGAAGGGACTGGTGACTTTGGTTACAATGCTAAAACAGATGAGTATGTAGACATGCTTGGTGCTGGTGTTATTGACCCTAAAAAAGTAACACGTGTAGCGCTTGAAAATGCTGCTTCGGTTGCAGGTATGATCCTTACAACAGAGTGTGCTTTAATTGACATTAAAGAAGAAGGTGCTGCCGGTGGCGGAATGCCAATGGGTGGCGGAATGCCTGGAATGATGTAATAACAAGCATCACAACAATATAGACAAAGGAGCCTTAGGGCTCCTTTTCTTTTTTAAAATAATTGAAAAAGGCATACTTTAGCAAAACCAAAAAATAATTGCAAAATAACAATCACACCTACATGAAAAAGAAAATTAAAGCATTGCTGCTATGCATTGCACTCGCAAACGGATTAGCCAGTTTTGCACAACAATCCAAAAAAGAAGAGATTGCAAAGAAATTTGAAGACTACTTCCTTCTCGAACGTGAAAACATTCATGCACACTTTGACAAAAATGTTTTTTTAACAGGTGAAAGCGTTTGGTTTAAAGGTTATGTATTTCACAGAAAATACAATATTCCTTTCTTCTCCTGCGTAAATATTTTCGCAAACCTTATTGACGAAAACGGAACTGTTTTAGAAACAAAACTCCTGTATGGCAACCTTGGTGATTTTACCGGAAATTTTAAACTTGACAGCAGTTTAAAGTCCGGAAAATACTACATCCAGTTTTACACTAACTGGATGAATAACTTTACTGAGGACGAGTCTTCTGTATACGACATAACAGTTATAAATGAAGAAACAGGTATACCGGCATCCCTAACTAAAAATGCAGAAGCCGAGATAAATATAATCCTAAAACCCGAAGGCAACTTTATTAGCGATTGTACAAACACCATAGCAGTACATGTAACCGGATGCGACAATACTCCTCTTAATATTGATAAGGCAATAGTGCTAAACAATAAAGGAGAAGAAACAAAAGAGATAACTTTAAACAAGTTAGGCTATGGCAAATTTGACATTTCTGTAAACAACTCAGCAGATTATACTGTACAAATAGAATTAAACGGAAACAAATACAGTCAGCCCTTACCTCCTATTGAGGCAAAAGGAATCATTATGGACGTAAACAGCTATGTAATAGCCAATAAAACTATTATTAAGCTTAAAACCAACTCCTTTACCTACAACGAGATTAAGGGTAAAAAATATTATGTTGTCATAAACAAAGACAACAAAACATCTGTTATTGATTTCTCATTTAATGACAACCAACTGGAGCAAACTATACTGCTTCAAAACAAAGACCTTTTTGAAGGAATAAACACACTGCGCATTCTGGATACCAATCTTAACGAAATAGGACAGCGACTGTTTTACGTATATCCTGAAAACACTATAAATACCGATATCAAAAAAACATTTGATGATAACGGAACCGTAGAATTTAAAGGAAAAGTAAACAGCAGTAGCATGAGCCTTAGCGTATCTGTTTTACCTGAAAACACAATAAGTATAACTGAGAAAGAAGACATTTATGGTGATTTCCTCCTTTCCCCTTATATTAACGGACAGGTAAAAACTACTGCAAAGCAATATTTTAGTGACCTATCACGAACCAGCAAGTATGAGCTTGATTTGTTCTTAATGTGCCAAACCAGCAAATACAACTGGCACAGTATAAAAAATAATCCTCCTAAACAAAACTATTCGTTTGACATTGGTTTATCTCTAAAAGGCATCATAAATAAGAAAAAATCATTAAAAGGACATTATGTTATAATTTCCTCTTTTAAAGGCTTACTAAATGAAAGAGCTTATGTAACCGATAAGAATGAATTCTATATTAACAATTTAATTGTCCCTGATTCATGTAATGTAAGTTTCTCTTTGGTTAAACCGGGACAAAAGCCAGAGCCCTTAAAATTAACCCCTCAGGTTTCAAATAATATAAGACCGTTTAATAAACCTTATAAACCTGTTAAAGTTTCCTGTGTAGACTACACTTCAAATCCTGATTCAAAAATTGCTTTACCAAAATATAACTCTCAAAGCGTTATGCTGGAAAACATAACTATTGACGGAGATGCTAAAAAGAGTTTAAAATATGCCAGAGGTTCCGGTAACGGCTTACTAAGAGGCTACAAAATTAGCGAAGACGATGCTATTAGCTTTTTTTACCTGCTGGATTTTATAAGATACCATGGTTTTGATGTAACCAAAACCCCAATGGGCGATATTAATATTACCGGAAGAACCGTAAATACTTTTCAAGGACAGCCAACAACACCAATGGTTTATATGAACACCTGGCAATTAATGAGTTTTGATGTTCTGGATGGCATTCAGACCTCAGAAGTTGAAGAGCTATATATCAATCAGCATATTGCAGTTCCCGGAGTTGATAATAAAATGGGGATAATCAAAATTTACCTAAAACCGGGAGGAGGGTTTAAATCAAAAAGCAAAAAACCTGAAGTCTCCTTTCTTATAAAAAAAGGATTTGAGGAAAACAGCGAATTCAAAAACGCTGAATACCTTTCAACTTATGATGATATAGGTTTCCAAAACTTCGGACTGATAGACTGGCATCCTACAATTATTACAGATGACAAAGGAGAGTTTAGCTTTAGTATACCTAAACTTTATTCGGGCAAAGTTAAAATACTTATAGAAGGCATTGCCCCCGACGGTAAAATGGTTTCGGAAATAAAAACAGTAAACTTATAAAAAAGAGGGTGTTAAAGTATTTAACACCCTCTTTTTTTGTAACTTCCCCAAACTATGAAAAAGCGCCTTACAACAATAATATTTCTCTGTATCTTAATAGCATTACCTATTTACGGACAAGAAAATAAAGTACAGGAAATCTCATCGATAGTCAAAAATTACTTTTCCCTTGAGAGAGAAAATATACATGTACATTTTAATAAAACCACTTTCATTACTAACGAAAGTATATGGTTTAAAGGTTATGTATACTATAGTAAAAAAAACACACCTTTTTTTACTACAACAAACATTTTTGCAGTACTAAAAAATGCTGAAAACAAAACTTTAGATTCAAAATTACTATACGGTAGCTTAGGCTCCTTTGAAGGAAATTTTGAGCTCCCTCCTAACATGGTTTCGGGCACTTATTATTTACAGTTTTATACTAACTGGATGAATAATTTTAAAGAAGACCAGTCTGCCATATATAAAATTGAAGTAATTAACCCAAACACTCCGGGTCAAAGCACAACAAACGATGCAGGTATTGAAATAACAACATACCCTGAAGGAGGAACATTTCTTAAAAATAAAACAAATACTTTGGTAGTATCGGTTAAGGGATGCAAAAATCAGCCCTTACCTGTTACCGAAGTTAATCTTTACAGCCATAATGAAATAATTCAAACTATACCTCTTGACAACAATGGTTACGGAAAATTTGAATATTATGCTGTTGAAGAAATCACAACAGACTCATTAAAAGTAACTTTTCTTAATAAAACCTATAAAACAGCCCTACCCAAAGCACAAAAAAAGGGGATTACTCTTAAGTTCACTAACAAAACAGGCAATGATGCTTCTTTGCTTGAATTAAAAACAAATAAAGATACTTACCCTGACATAGAAAACAAACCCTTTTATATACTAATACATAAAGATGACAATGCCTTTTTACTGGAAACTAAGTTCACTGATAACGTTACAGATCAGGAAATGTTAATTACTGATAATTATTTATTTGACGGACTAACTACAATACGGATAATAGACAGTGATTTAAATGAAGTAGCACAAAGGCTTATATATAAAGATTTTGAAAATGATATCCCCGTAAATATTATTGAAACTATACAGGAAAATGGCAACATACTATTTACAGCCCAAACTACAGCTAACACTAATTTAAGCATTACTGTACTGCCTTTACAAACTAAAACCCTTAATAATAATAGCATTCTCAATGACTTCTTACTTGCTCCTTATATTAAAAACCATCCTGATATAAATATTTCAGAGTATTTCAATAATAGTAAAGAAACTAATAAAAACCTCGACCTATACCTAATTTGCAGCAACAGCAAATATATTTGGGAAACTATGAAACAAAATCCGCCAAAAGAAAACTACACTTTTGACATGGGATTAAAAATAAAAGGAGTTATTAATCAAAAGCTAAAGCGCGGAAAAAAATATTTGGTTAAAGTTACCTCATTTGGTACTATTATCGACGAAGAAGCTGAAATTGTAAACAATAACGAGTTTTATTTTGATAATCTCATATTAGCCGATTCCTGTAAACTTGATTTTGAGCTACTGGAAAACGACAAAAATATAACTCCGAAAATTTACTTAAGAACCCTTAACAACACATCACAGTACAACCATCCATTTACCCCTAATGAAAAGAGATGCATAACCGATAAAGTTGATGAACCATTTACTGATTTACCTAACATACAAGAAGAGGCTATTAGACTTAAAGATGTTGTTATTGAAGAGAAAAGAGAAAAACTTAAACATGCAGTAGCATTTGGTAACGGACAGCTAAGGGGCAGAAAAATTACTGAAGCCGAAAGTATAGGCTTTCCTACAGTTCTTGACCTTATAAGATATGAAGGCTTTGAGGTAAGAAACAGGCCCGATAGTGCCGTTGCTGTTTACGGACGTTCGAAAAATACATTTGTAAAAGGACTAAAAAACTCGCCCGATGTATTTCTTGATGATTACCGCCTGGTAAAACTGGATATTTTAAGAGACATATTAACTAGTGAAATAGATGAGTTTTACATTAACAAACACATGTCGGTACCAACATTACAAAACAGGATTGGTATAATTAAAATATACCGTAAAAGAAAAGCTTTTAGTGCACTTAAAGATAAGCCTGTATACAACTATGTTTTAGAAAACGGATTTGAAAAAATAAAACCTTTCACAAACACTACATATACAAACGGTTACAGTGGTAGCGGTTTTAATAATTACGGGCTAATTCACTGGATACCCACAACCGTTAGTGATGAGAATGGAAAATTTAGTTTTAGTATTCCGCAGGCATATAAAGGAGAAGCTAAATTAATTATTGAAGGATTTTCGCCCGAAGGTAAAATCATTTCTCAGGTCATAACTATTAACTTATAATAAAAAAGCGGGTAATAAACCCGCTTTTATTAGTTGAACAAAACCTGATACTGAGCTATAAAAGCGCCCTTACTCCCGGTTTTCTCTCCGCCTAAATTATAAATAGGCCTGTTTTGATAAGCTACGGTAAACTTAGATACATTCCCGTCCAATAGCCAGTTAACTCCGGCATCAAAAAAGTTCATAGCATCGTTCAGCCTGTCATAGTCGGCATGCTGTAATGACACATAAGGCATTAAGGTAGTTTGCCCTATAAGGTTATCTTTAAATTTATACCCTGCCTGCGCATAAATCACAGTACCTGTACCATACATTGGGAAACTGTTCCCTCCTCCGTTTAGCATTACGGGATTATTACTTCCGTTTGCCGGATTCATTGCACCACCATTACGAATATAATTTTTCCCAAAATCATAACTGGTTACATTACCGTAAAAGCTTACAGCCTGCCCGCCAGCACCTATAGGAGCATCATAAAATACATCGGCAGCAAAGTGAACCATATCGCTTTTCTCCACATCTCCTGTAGTGTTAAGCATCCACATCGCATCCTTCTGGTAAATAAAACCTGCTCCTATATTAAACACCTTCTTTTTACCCTGATACGTTCCGGTTAAGTAAGGCGTCATGTTAGACTCCTGATCCAAAAACTGGTATTGGAAATAACCGTTCCATTGCATTTCAGACGGATCGGTAGAGAAAGTAGCTTCGTTAACTATCGGGGGTGAGTCTTTAACTTCCAGCGGATCGGCCATTTGCAGGCGATAGTCCAGCTTACCCAGCTTACCTTTTACAAACACCGAAAGCTTCCTTAAAAACTGATCGTTCACATCATTGGTCGTTTGTAAAAACAACGGTGCATCTATCCCTAAAATGGAGCCAACGGAAGGCGACGAGAAACGTGACAAACCACTCCAGCCTGATAAACCTACACCTATGGAAAGCTTCGTTTTATCTACAGCATATTCGCCATAAGCATCGTGTACAAAAAAGCCCAGTTTCCTTTCGGATATAGTATTGAAATTATTTTCTCCAAACTGACTATACGCAAAAACCCTATCAGTAAGCTGTCCATACATTTGTACCCTGTAACGGCGTATACCAATATCGGTACCATTGTTTTTCTCAACTCCGTTTATGGTAGTTCCCGGATTATAATCCATACTTCTAAGCCAGGCTTGGGTCATAAAGGTAAATTTCACATAGTTACTTCCGTCTTCATTAAGGTAGAGTTTCCGGTCTTTAAAAAATTCCTGTGCCTGTGTACTTTCAGGTAAAAATGTTGCCGATAGCCCCAAAAAGGCCAGCGCATACTTTAGGTTTTTCATACGGTGATTATGGTTAATAGTAAGTACATGCAATTTAATGATTCCGCCTGTAGGGCACAATCAAACCCCTTGCTTTAACTATAAAAAAGTGAATAAATAAGCTATTTTAATAACAATAGGGCAAAAAAAATCCCGAATTGAATTCGGGATTTACTTTTTTATCTGTTTATCTATTCCATACGGTCATACATACAGCAGGTATGCAATTTATTGAAATCTTCTTCAGTTGCTTTTACCAGTTCAGTATCATGTCCTGCTTTAGCTACAGCTTTACAAACATCATCAATACTGCTTTTGTTCTCATCCATTATAATATGAAGGTCCTGATGATCTGCATGCCACTCGGCCGACTTAACACCTTTCACGCTGAAAGCCGCTTTTTCAATACGCTTTTTGCACATATCGCAGTTACCGTTTACAGCAACCTCATATTTAGCGTTCTTACTTTTTTTAACTTCTTTATCCTGTGCCTGTGCTGTTAATCCGAAAAGAGTTACCAACACTACTAATAGTATGTTTTTCATGATTTATTTTTTTGAATGTTAAATATATACTTTTTTTATTATTTGATTTTAAACCTTAGTCCGGCATAGTACATCTGGCCAAAAACCGGAGCATATACAATAGATGTATCAAAATACTGGCCAAAAGGATCATCTGCTCCAACAATTGCCTTATTTTGTCTGTAATTGCCAATATTCTCCCCTCCTACATATACCTCAAACACACTTGAAAAGGTTCTTGTAATCTGAGCATTCATTAACGAGAAGGCCGGAGCATAATCTCCCATTTGGTATTCAACAGGGTTACTACCGGTGTATGGCAGGCGTTGTTTACCCATCCAGTTATAGGTAAAGTCAAACTTCCATTGCTTACCGCCTTCGGCAATATGAGTTTCATAAGCTAAATTGGTAAAGAAACGGTGTTTTGCCTGTAACGGTTTATCCTGAGCTCCTGAAAGATAATCGGTTTGAATATCGTAGTACTTGTATGCTGTACGGATATTAAAATGACGTGTAATTTCATAGTTAAGCTCTACCTGAAGACTGTTAGCATATGACTTACCATCCAGATTATAGAACAATACCTGTTGCGGACTGGCATATAAATCGACCACTGCCTGATTTTGGAAATCGGTTCTGTAAAAATCGACCACAAACTCGGCATTCCTGTTAAACAGAGGGAACCCCTGTACAAAGCTCAAACCGTAGTTCCATGCAATTTCAGGATCCAGCCCATAAACCTTACCTCCTGAGTTAAGAATACTCATTACCCTTGAGCTACCAAACAGCGATTGGTTTTCGGCAAAAATATTAGCTGCTCTTTTCCCGCGTCCAAATGATGCTCTTACCGTTGCCTTATCCCACGGATTGTATTTTAAGTGCATTCTTGGCGTTAAAAATGCCCCTAAACGATTATGGTAATCAAACCTACCACCGGCAACTAAACTAAAGTTACGGGTATTATCGTAAGTATATTCAAAAAAGGCTCCTACACTGTTATCAATACGGCTGTGATCTATAGTGTTTACAAACTCCCCATAGTTATCATAAGTCACATTAAGACCAGTAGAGAACTTATTAAGGGTATTGCTTAAAATAGAATTGAATATCAAATTAGAATAAAAACTCTTTTGGTCTATATCATACTGGTTAAACCCAAAGTAAGACTCCTGGTTATGCCAGTTAAAAGATGTTTGCCACCCAATACTCTGGTAAGGCATATCGGGGAAAACATACCCCAGTTTGGTAGAGATATCCAGTTTATCGGTATTTATCTCGGCACCCCAGTGATTTGTAGTAAACTTATCGGTGTCCGGATCAAAGTCAACCTCACCGGTTTGTTTTTCATCCCTCATATAACGAAGATTTATAAAACTTATCCATCCGGTCTCAGCGTTATTGTATTGCCAGCGGTTCATTACATTGATTTGCTTTGCCAGCGGATTATCTAAAAAACCATCGTCGTTCATATCGTTTTTAGACACTCTTGTGTTACCATGTACAAAAAGACTGCTGCTCCAGTGGTCATTTAGTTTTTTATTGAAATGAGTATTTAGCTCAAAACGACCACCCTGCGAACCGTATGCATTTAAAAAGAACGGAATATCCATAGCAGGCTTTAGCAGCTCGTAGTTTATCTGTCCGGATATACTCTCATAACCGTTAATAACAGGACCTGCACCTTTGGTTATCTGGATACTCTCTACCCAAGTACCCGGTATAAATGATAATCCGTATGCTTGTGAGGCACCACGAACCGAAGGAATATTCTCTTCAGATATTAACAGGTAGGGACTGGTAAGCCCCAGCATTTTGATTTGTCTGTTTCCCGTAAGAGCATCAGAGAAATTGACATCAATAGAAGGATTGGTTTCAAAACTCTCAGCTATATTACAACAAGCAGCTTTAAGCAGCTCACCGGAGCTCATATTAACAACATTAGCTGCCGATGCACTTGTACGCTTTAGGCTCTTCCTTGTTTTATCTATCACCACATTATCAAGCTTACTACCTTGAGAAGGTTTAAGCGAATGGCTTATAAAATCAGGCGATTCCACAGTAAGCGTATCTGTAGTATAACCAATATAGCTTACCAATAGTTTTTTGTATTCCGTTTTGTAAGGGATCTCAAAAGTACCGTCAGCTTCTGTAGAGGCGCTAACGTTTGTGTTAAGCCAGTAAAGGCTGGCTCCCGGAAGCGGCTGGCTGTTTTCATCCAGCACCTTACCGCTTAGCTTATCCTGTGCCTGTACCATAAGAGTGCACAGCAAAGCCGTGTAAAATAATATATTACGCATAAAAATATTTTAATGTTAACGAGTAGTATTCCCCATTATAGGGATATCAAACTGAAAAACATTAAAATCAGGCGTATAAAATATATTGGCAATAGAGTTTAAAGAGCGGGGGCGCATTGGCCTCGCAGTAAAAAGAAGTATTTACCTGTTTTACAACAGGTGTTTTATAAGCAACATTAATTGGTTGCCAGGTATCGGCAACATAAAAAGCACCAAGATCAAGCTGTAGTGATTTTACAAGTATATTATCACTCTTATCATGAGGCTTTACAACGTCATTCTTACAGCATTTTTTACCGGTTTCGGTTTTCATGGCACAACAGCCCTTATCCTCATTCTTGGTATTAGCCATACATGGCTCATCCAGTTTATAGGCAAGCGTAACCGATGCTATCTCTCCGTGGCAATAATGTACATTAAGCGCAAACCCCATGTTAGACATTAACAGGAGTGAAGCCAAAAGTATGTTTATGTGCCTTTTAAGTTTCATTGTGCCACAAATTTATACATTTAATTTTTAAGAGAGACTACCCCACCCCTGTTAAAACGCAAAATGTGGGAATTTTATATTTTTTAACACAAAAAAACATAAGCCAGAATGTTTTAATAAATAATTTTGTATTAAATATTATACACTATGACATTTGAAGAGTTAAAACCGAAAGTTACAGATATACTGCACCATGATAACACTTTAAGAGATGAGAAACTATTACAGCTTTGCCATCTTTTAAAAGATAATATTGATTATTATGATTGGGTAGGCTTTTATTTCAGAAACGGAGATAAGGAAGAGCTTTTACTGGGACCTTATGCCGGCGAACCTACAGATCATACCGTTATTCCTTTCGGAAAAGGTATTTGCGGACAGGTAGCAGTTTCTAACGAAAACTTTGTGGTACCCGATGTAACCGCCCAGGACAATTATATTGCCTGCAGTATTACAGTAAAATCAGAAGTGGTGGTTCCGCTTTTTGTAGACGGAAAAAACATAGGCCAGATAGACATTGACTCTAACGTACTGGACGCTTTTAGCGAACTGGATGAGCGTTTCCTGGAGTTTGTAAACGAACAGGTAGCTAAGTTATTCTAACTTACTGATTACCTGACACACTACACACCTTTTAAAGTTATTCAGCAAAGTATTGCGGATATTAAAATATTGATTACCTTTGCACCCAATCGGGATAGGCCCGTTACATAAAAATTATTTAAACAAATATTGGCATGTACTTAACTAAAGAAGTAAAAGAGCAAATCTTTACAAAACACGGTAAATCTGCAACTGACACAGGAACTGCAGAAGGACAGATTGCGTTATTCACATTCAGAATTAACCACTTAACTGAGCACTTAAAAAAGAATCGTCACGATTTTAACACTGAGCGTTCTCTTGTTAAGCTAGTAGGTAAAAGAAGAAGTCTTCTGGATTACCTTAAGAAGAAAGAGATTAACAGATACCGTGAGATTATCAAAGAATTAAACATCAGAAAATAATCGAGATGAAAAGAGGCGCCTGCGCGCCTCTTTTTGTTTTTATATATTTTGCATAAAAAAAGTTTTGGTTTTTCATTGGGGTTTAAACAACTACACACAACAACTACACAACTACAACGTACCCATTGTTTAATCAAAGAAATGGATTTATGATTCCAAATGTAACAAGAGAAATTATCGATCTTGGAGATGGAAGAAGCATCTCGATCGAAACGGGGAAACTAGCAAAACAGGCAGACGGCTCTGTAGTAGTACAAATGGGCGATGCCATGCTGCTTGCAACTGTAGTTTCCGCAAAAACTGCCGCTCCGGGCATTGACTTTTTACCCCTAACGGTAGATTATCGTGAAAAATTTGCGGCCGCGGGCCGTTTTCCGGGCGGATTCTTTAAACGTGAAGCAAGACCAAGTGACGCAGAAGTATTAACCATGAGGTTAGTAGACCGTGTACTTCGTCCGCTTTTCCCGGATGATTACCACGCTGAAACGCAGGTAATGATCCAGCTTATGTCTCACGACGAAAACGTAATGCCTGATGCACTTGCAGGTCTTGCAGCTTCTGCTGCCCTTGCAGTGTCAGACGTACCTTTCCACACACTTATCTCTGAAGTTCGTGTAGCACGTGTAGATGGCAAATTTATCATCAACCCAAGCAGGGAGCAACTGGAGCAGTCTGACATCGATATGATGATTGGTGCTTCAAGCGACTCTATCGCGATGGTTGAAGGTGAAATGAAAGAGATATCTGAAAAAGAAATGGTTGAGGCAATTAAATTTGCTCACGAAGCCATTAAAGCTCAGATTGCCGCTCAGGAAAAACTTAAAGCTGCCATAGGCAAAGAAATCAGAACTTACGAAGAGGAAGCTACTGATGCCGATGTTGAGAAAAAAGTATACGACCTTTCATACGACAAGTATTTTGCTGTTGCTAAGGAAAGCTCTTCTAAACAGGAGCGTTCTGAAAAATTCAGCACTATTAAGGAAGAAGTTCTTGCTGCCTTCACAGAAGAGGAGCAACTTGAACTTGCCGACCTGATTAGCAAATACATTTACAAGTCGCAAAAAGAAGCCGTAAGAAACGTAATCCTTGACCTGGGTGTACGTCTTGACGGAAGAAAAACAAACGAAATACGCCCTATTTGGTGTGAAGTGGATTATCTTCCTTCAACACACGGTTCGGCTATATTCACAAGAGGTGAAACTCAGGCACTGGCAACAGTTACCCTAGGTACATCACGTGAGGCTAACGTTATCGACCTACCGTCTGAGCAGGGAGAAGAGAACTTCTACCTACACTACAACTTCCCTCCGTTCTCTACCGGTGAAGCAAAACCACTAAGAGGAACTTCAAGAAGAGAAGTTGGTCACGGTAACCTTGCACAACGTGCACTTAAAAACATGCTTACAGACGAGAACCCATATACTGTTCGTGTAGTATCTGAAGTACTTGAATCTAACGGTTCATCTTCTATGGCTACTGTATGTGCAGGTACACTTGCTCTTATGGATGCAGGTGTTAAAATCGCAAAACCTGTATCGGGTATTGCAATGGGATTAATCTCTGACGATAAAACAGGCAGATGGGCTGTACTTTCAGACATCCTTGGTGATGAAGATCACTTAGGTGACATGGACTTTAAAGTTACAGGTACTGCCGATGGTATTACTGCCTGCCAGATGGATATCAAGATTGAAGGACTTAACTATGAAATCATGGAGCAGGCGCTTGAGCAGGCACGTGAAGGTCGTCTTCATATCCTTGGTAAACTTACTGAAGTTATCAGCCAACCAAGAGAAACTGTTAAGAAACACGCTCCTAAAATTGTTAAGGTTACTATACCTGGTGCATTTATTGGTGCTCTTATCGGTCCTGGCGGAAAAGTCATCCAGGAACTTCAAAAAGCTACAGGTACAACTATCGTTATTAACGAGGTTGATGAGCAGGGTGAAGTTGAAATCCTTGGTACTGATCCAGACGGAATGCAGGCTGTACTTAACAAAATCGACTCTATTATATTTAAACCACAGGTGGGCGAAACTTACAGCGTAAAAGTTGTAAAAATGCTTGACTTTGGTGCAGTAGTAGAGTACGTTCAGGCTCCGGGTAACGAAGTACTGTTACACGTATCTGAACTGGCATGGGAGCGTACAGAAAATGTTTCTGACGTTGTTAATATGGGTGATGTATTTGATGTAAAATACATCGGTATCGACCCTAAAACCAGAAAAGAGAAAGTTTCAAGAAAAGCATTATTGCCAAGACCTCCAAGAGATGAGAATCGTCCGCCAAGAGACGAGAACCGTGCTCCAAGAGAAAACAGAGGACCTCGCCCTAACAGGGACAATAACAACAGAGGACCTAGAAATAATGACAAAGACGGTAATAAGGAAGCTTAATATTTTATAAGGTTAATTCATAAAAACCCTGCTTTATAGCAGGGTTTTTTATTTAACTTAGCACTTTGTTTTTACAATATGTCATCAAAAAAAGCAGCAGCCACAAGGCTTAACATACTACAAAAAGCATTTGAGCTGGTTTACCAAAACGGTTACCGCACCACCAGTGTAGACGAGATTATCGCCACTACACAGGTTACCAAAGGCGCTTTTTTTTATCATTTTAAAAACAAAGACGAAATGGGCCTTGCCATGATAAACGAGGTTATGCAGCCCGGTATGCGCAAATCGCTCATAGAAGCACTACCCAGTAATGGTAACCCTACAGAAGAGATATATAA
The DNA here is from genome assembly GCF_000769915.1 of Flavobacterium beibuense F44-8. Classification (GTDB taxonomy): domain Bacteria; phylum Bacteroidota; class Bacteroidia; order Flavobacteriales; family Flavobacteriaceae; genus Flavobacterium; species Flavobacterium beibuense. Next base: position 13,161 of record NZ_JRLV01000023.1, on the reverse strand, counting down.
CATGATGGAATCCCTCTTGCTTAAAGATCCGTTTTTTATCATAAAATACGGTTGCCCAGCCATAAACATGGTGGAAGAAATGGCATCATACAACGAGGCTTTTAACAAGGCACTTTCCCAACTGGTTATACAATGGGAAGAAGCCATTACCACTACCCTTGAAAAAGGTAAAACTATTGGAAAAATAAACCCTGACACCAATCCAAAAGAAGTGGCACAGTATATTATATCAGGGTACGGCGGAATAAGAAACCTTGGAAAAATTCACGGAAAACCAAGCTACATAAACTATTTATCCCAATTCAAAAAATATCTCAACACCTTGAAATAATTTTTTTAACCAAAAACATACTAATTAGTATGTTTTTATTATTTTTGTCCTGTCAATCATCAATCAAAACACAGTTATGTATTCATTTTTACTCACTGTCCACTCGGTTTTCAGGTGGGCTGTGGTTTTTAGTCTAACCTATGCCATAATTATTTCGGCAAAAGGTTACTTCGCTAAAACCGCTTTCACCAAAACCAGCAACGCCATAAGACACTGGACAGCAACTATTGCACACATACAGCTTATTACCGGAATCCTACTGTATGTAAAAAGTCCGTTTGTAAAACAGTTTTTCGCTACAGCAAACAACACAGGTGAAACCCTGTTCTTTGGCATCATTCACATATTGCTAATGTTATTAGCAATTGTTTTAATCACTATAGGTTCGGCAAAATCAAAAAGAGAAAAATCAGACCAAGCAAAATTCAAGATCATGCTGATATGGTTTAGCCTTGCCGCACTGCTAATATTATTAGCAATACCCTGGCCTTTCTCACCTCTTGCTAACAGACCACTAATCCGCTTTTAATTATGAAAAACTTGTTTAAAACCAATGTAGGAAGACTACGACTAATAGCTTTCCTTGAAGGCATATCATTACTAGTATTACTATTTGTTGCTACTCCCTTAAAACACTTTTACGGTTACCCTCACCTTTCAACCACACTGGGAACAATACATGGAGCATTGTTCCTTTTGTTCTTATTCAACACCTTAAGTGTAGGCGTGGAACAACAATGGCAGTTTAAAGTCACCACCTGGAAAGTTCTGCTTGCCTGTATCATTCCGTTTGGTACATTTTATATTGATAAAACGATCCTCAAAAAAATCAAATTATAATTAAAAAGTCCTGCTAAATAGCAAGGCTTTTATTGTCTGTAAATAAATCCTAAACTCAAACTATGCGACCCCAAACCGGAAGGAACATAATTTGTAAATAATTTATAGGGTGTAAAATTATACTTTACCTGAAAACCGGTGTTTTTATACCAAAACCTCATTCCCTGTCCCAAATGAAAAGCACTAAAACCCTTACTGTACCCCGTAACCATATCACCATTTTGAAAGTTTTCATCAATACCCTCTTCACGCGGAGCGTTATACAGTAAAAAAGCATACCCTAACGAAGACTCCCACTCCAACACAAAGTTTTGATTGCGCATTACATAGAGCTTATTCATACGAACACCAACCATACCCGAAACTTCCTGCAATTTTACACTATACTCTCTATTATTAAGTTTATAAATAAACACTTCACGATTTAAGGGAGTAAAGAGAGAAAAACCTATATCATATACTTCATTAGCCATTTTAGTACGATACCATAATCCAAATTCAGGCGACACACCATACCTGTTATCGTTACCTATAGGAATCCTTAACCCTGCCTCTCCAAAAAAACGTTCATTAACAGTATCATTAACAACTTCAACCTGTGCAGTGACATAAAAGGTCAAAAGCAATATCTTTAAAAACATAACCTTCTTCATATTACCAGTTTATTAAAGGCAAAGACCTCTTTGCATTAATATTCCAAAATCCAAATTGCAAACCTTTAGTATGAGTAGTTTTATTAAACAATCCTATCTGTAAACCATGAAGTACCTCCGAATTATTAAGAAGTCCAAGCTGCACACCATGAAATTGAACACCTGCATTATTAAATATAGCTATCTGTAGTCCGCTGCCTTTCTGGGTATCATTTTTAAGCCCGGCAATATGAAGTCCATTCATCTCAAGAGAATAATTATAAAAAGCCGTTAGGGTAAGCCCGTTTGAAGCACAGGTAATATTATAAAGTGAGACCCCCATACCGTTTTGTTTCACATTACCCAAAAAGCCTCCTATAGACAAATGAAGCCCGTTTTGCACCAGTCCGACTTCACGACTGATGTCAATACGTTTTTGGGGATCTATATAAAGAAGCAAAAGAGGAGATACCGGATTTATTTCAATATTAAGTCCGTTAATATGTTTAGGCATTTCTAAATCATAATCATAATGCCACACCCCTAAAACCATTCCGTTTACGGTTTTCACATTAGCTGAAATCGGAGCAAAACTAAATATCTGTGTTTTGTATTCCTGTTGGGCAACACTCTTAACATAACAAAGTAATAAAAGCAAAACAAACAACCTGATTTTCATAATAAGCTGATTTAAAGTTCAGCTCAAAACTATTGCGTATATTGCAATTAACTTTGCGGTAATAAATTAAAAAGCAAATTAATTTTGCGTTTTTCACAAATGAACAATCAGGATAAACTTTTAAAAACCATAAGACAGCACAGCCAGTCGGTATCACTTATAGATGAGATAGCCGCCATACTCAATATCAGCTATGACGCCGCACACAGGAGAATTTCTCAAAAAAGCAAGTTTACTATTGATGAAACAATAGCACTATGCAATCACTATTCCATATCAATGGATACCCTGTTTGGCAGCAGCAATAAAGTAGTTGTAGAAAAAACAGCCGAAATAAAAAACATAGCAAACCTAACCGACTACTTTAAAAACTCAGCACAAAAACTGGAAGCTTACAAAAACTACACTGATTCGGTTATGTACTATTCGGCAAAGGATATTCCGTTATTCCATACCATTAGCGGAACATTACTCTCCAAGTTTAAGCTTTATGTATGGCTTGATCTTCTTAGCGGACAACAACATGAAAAATTTGAAAATTTTACCGTTAACGGTTCGTTGCTGGAACATAGCCAGAAACTTAACAATGTATACAAAAATGTAGAGGTAAAAGAAATTTGGAACGATACTACCATAAACAGTACCATACAACAGATATATTATTTTTTTCAGTCGGGATTAGTAACACTGGCGAACGCATTGCTTATTTGTAACGATCTTAAAGCCATACTTAATGAAGTAGAACTAAAATGCACCAAAAACGATTCGGGCTATCATTTATATTACAACGAACTGCTTTTATTAAACAACAACGTACTGTTATCATCGGTAAAACAAAAATCATTATTTATACCCTATACCATGTTAGGCTACTTTATAACGGGCGACAGTAATACCTGTAAAAGCACAGAAGACTATTTTAACTATCAAATCAAAAACTCAAAATCACTTAACCTGTCGGGTACACGCGACCGTAAACTGTTCTTTAATCGAATGCACCAAAAAATAGATTTCTACATTCAGCGCATGAACAGCGAACTGGATTACAATTTCTAAAATACAAAAACATGTTAACCGATTTAACTTACAGGGAAGCTCTAGTTACCGACATTCCGCAAATACAATATGTAAGGCATACCGTTAAAGAGAATATCCTCTCCAATCCCGAACTTGTTAAAGACAGCGATGTGGAAGATTATATAACCCGTCGCGGTAAAGGCTGGATTGCCATAGTAAACAATACTATTGTGGGCTTTGCTATAGTAAGCACGGCAGATAATAATGTATGGGCATTATTCATTTTACCCGAATTTGAAAACAAAGGCATAGGCAAAACCCTCCATAATATAATGATGGACTGGTATTTTTCACAAACACAGGAAACCATTTGGCTTAGTACCGGTACAGGCACACGTGCCGAAACATTTTACCGCCTTAAAGGATGGGAAAATATCGGAGCTTATGGCACTCAGGAAATAAAATTTATAATGGCTTACAAAAAATGGTTGTCGTTAATGAAGTAGCCATAATTTAAAAGTAACTGTTGCCAGATAAAAATTATTGCCCGAAATTTAGATTCGCAAAATAAACCAAAACCTTTATGGCAGATACAGCTCATTTTCTAGATACCATTACTAAAGGATATACCACAAAAGGCGACGCTATTACACTGGGAACAGCAATGCTTAACGGCGAACCTGTAGAGGGGGCTTATGTAAATGTTCCGCTAAAAACATTAAACAGGCATGGACTTATTGCCGGGGCTACCGGTACGGGTAAAACAAAAACCCTTCAAATCCTGTCAGAACACCTTTCTAACAACGGTATTCCTGTATTAATGATGGATATAAAAGGTGATCTTAGTGGTATTGCCAAACCGGGGGAAGAAAAAAACTTTATTACCGAAAGACATGCTAAAATAGGTTTGCCGTATGAAGCCAAAGGTTTCCCTGTTGAACTGATGAGCCTTTCCAAACAACATGGTGTAAGACTTAGATCAACAGTTTCAGAATTTGGTCCGGTTTTATTTTCCAGGGTCTTGGATCTTAACGATACCCAAACCGGGATTATGAGTGTTATCTTCAAATATTGTGACGATAACAACATGCCTTTACTGGATTTAAAGGATATTAAAAAAGTACTGCAATACATTACCGACGAAGGTAAAGAGGAGATTGAAAAGGAATACGGACGCATATCTACCGCTTCAACAGGAGCGATACTCCGCAAAATAATTGAACTGGAACAGCAGGATGCCAACCTATTTTTCGGCGAACTATCCTTTGAAATTGAAGACCTTATGCGCATAGACAACGAAGGCAAAGGCTATGTAAACATTATGAGGTTAACCGATATTCAGGACAAACCAAAGCTGTTCTCAACCTTTATGCTGTCGTTACTGGCAGAGATATACAACCAGATGCCTGAAAAAGGAGACGCCGACAGACCTGAACTGGTAATTTTTATTGATGAGGCACACCTTATTTTTGACGAGGCCAGTAAAACACTACTGGATCAGATAGAGACTATAGTGAAGCTTATCCGATCCAAAGGTGTAGGACTGTTTTTTGTAACTCAAAATCCTACCGATGTTCCAAACGGAGTATTGAGTCAGCTGGGATTAAAAGTACAGCATGCGCTTCGCGCCTTTACTGCTACCGACCGTAAAGCCATTAAACTAACGGCTGAGAACTATCCTATTTCTGATTTTTATGATACAGATGAAGTTATAACCCAACTGGGTACCGGGGAAGCACTCATAACAGCACTTAACGAAAAGGGCATCCCTACCCCGCTTGCCGCTACCATGCTACGCGCCCCTATGAGCCGAATGGACATCCTTACAGAACAGGAAATAAGCGAAATAAACAACAGTTCCAAACTGGTTAAAAAATATGCCGAGGAAATAGACCGCGAAAGTGCCTGTGAGATACTTACCAAAAAAATAGAGGCAATCACCACACAACAACAGCAGGAAGAACAGCAAAAAGCCGAAGAGAAAGCCCGCAGACAAACCACCCGAAGCTCCCGAACAACTTCTACAAGCAGCACACTGGAAAAACAAATTATAAAAACAGTTACCAGTGCTACTTTTATTAGAGGAGTTTTTGGGGTGTTGAATAAAATGTTTAAGTAAAAAACAACACAAAACCTTAACAATAAGCTAATTAAAAATAATTTCAAATTTTCTGTAACTTTTTTGCAACTCGTTACGTATAACTATCTCAACACATAACTCAGAGGAGATTTTAGATGAGACAGCTTAAGATTACCAAGCAGGTTACCAACAGGGAAACTGCTTCATTAGACAAGTACCTACAGGAGATTGGAAAAGTAGATTTGATCACTGCAGATGAGGAGGTAGAGTTAGCACAACGTATTAAAGCCGGAGACCAGAGAGCACTTGAAAAACTTACAAAAGCCAACCTGCGTTTCGTTGTATCGGTTGCAAAACAATATCAAAATCAGGGATTAACACTTCCCGATTTAATTAACGAAGGAAATTTAGGACTTATTAAAGCTGCACAGCGTTTTGACGAAACCCGTGGTTTTAAATTCATTTCATATGCCGTATGGTGGATTCGTCAGTCTATATTACAGGCACTTGCAGAACAGTCCCGTATTGTTCGTTTACCACTTAACAAAATTGGTTCCATAAACAAAATCAATAAAATGTATGCTTTGCTTGAGCAAAGTAACGAGCGTGCCCCTTCTGCAGAAGAAATCGCTAAAGAACTTGATATGACAGTAAACGACGTAAAAGAGAGTATGAAAAACTCAGGTCGTCACCTGTCTATGGATGCACCGCTTGTTGAAGGTGAAGATTCTAACTTATACGACGTTCTTCGTTCGGGAGAATCACCAAATCCTGACCGTGAGCTTATTCACGAATCACTTCGCACAGAGATTGAAAGGGCTCTTGAAACCCTTACTCCCCGTGAAGCCGATGTGGTACGCCTTTATTTTGGTTTGGGTGACCAGCACCCTATGACACTTGAAGAAATTGGTGAAACTTTTGACCTTACCCGTGAGCGTGTACGCCAAATTAAGGAGAAGGCTATCAGAAGATTAAAACATACTTCAAGAAGTAAAATCCTTAAGACATATTTAGGATAATCGTAAAAAGCCAAAAAAGAGCTTCCAAAATTCGCTTTTTTAGATTAAATTTGTATTTTGGCACTCCAAAATTTTGACTTTCAACACGAATAAAAATATTTAAGACACTTACAGTTCAATAACTGTTCGTTTTTTGATTGATGATTGAACTCCGGCTGATTACCGGAGTTTTTTTTATGTATATACTTTAACTTATCTGTTGAAAAATTATCAATTATACACAATAACATGACTTTGCGAAGGTTAAGCTGCGTATTTTAAAAACTTTGCTCTTATATTTGCATAAATTCATACTTTAACAATAATGAAAAATACATTAATTGCACCATCTGTGCTTTCGGCTGATTTTGCCAACCTGCAACGTGACATTGAAATGATTAACAACAGTGATGCCGACTGGTTTCACATAGACATTATGGATGGCGTTTTTGTGCCTAACATTTCTTTTGGTATGCCGGTTTTAGAGGCTATTACACGCCACGCTAAAAAAACTATAGATGTGCACCTTATGATTGTTAACCCAGACCAGTACATTAAAACATTTGCTGCTCTTGGTGCTACAAACTTAACCGTTCATTATGAAGCATGTACTCACCTGCACCGTACCCTACAGGCAATTAAAGCCGAAGGTATGAAAGCCGGTATTGCTGTAAACCCACACACTAACGTAGCACTTTTAGAAGATGTTATTAAAGATACTGATGTGGTTTGTATGATGAGCGTTAACCCTGGTTTCGGCGGACAGTCTTTCATTGAAAACACTTACAGTAAAATCAAACAGCTTAAAGAAATTATCGTAAAACACAATGCTCCTACCCTTATTGAGGTTGACGGTGGTGTAAACGATAAAAACGCTAAGTTGCTTGTAGAAGCAGGTGCTGATGTACTTGTTGCCGGAAACTTTGTATTTAAGTCAGATAACCCTACGCAAACTATTGCCGACCTTAAAAAGCTTACATCGTTTTAATTTAATTACATATATACATTAATCTCAAAACCGCATCTATGAGACAGTATCTATTAACCATCCTGATGGTATCGGGGGTGGCATCGTTTGCCCAAAAAACACCCTATACCACCTCAGGTAAAAAAGTAACGGTATACAATACCGTTAAGGAAACAAACCAAAGACTAACACCGGCACAGGGTACTCTTTCGTTTAGCGAAAAGAAACAACCGCTGGAAACAGAAGTATCTGTATTTGTAGATCCAACCCATACTTTTCAAAGTGTAATGGGTTTTGGTGGCGCTATTACCGATGCATCTGCCGAAGTATTTGCCAAACTGCCTAAAGAAAAACAAAAACAGCTTCTTGAAGCCTATTACGACAAAGAAAAAGGCATTGGCTATAATCTTGCCCGTACTACCATTCATAGTTGTGATTTTGCCAGCGAAAGCTACACTTACGTGAAAGAAGGCGACAAGGAACTGAAGTCTTTCAACATAAGCCACGATAAAAAATATCGTATTCCGCTTATCAAAAAAGCTATTGAAGCTGCCGGAGGTGAACTTACACTTTATGCTTCTCCTTGGAGTCCACCTGCCTTTATGAAAAGTAACGGCAGTATGCTAAAAGGTGGTAAGTTACTACCTGAATTCTATCAAAGCTGGGCTACTTACTACACTAAATTTATTGCCGCTTATGAGAAAGAAGGAATCCCTGTTTGGGGTATTACCATCCAAAACGAGCCTATGGCAACCCAAAAATGGGAGTCTTGCATTTACACTGGTGAAGAGGAGCGTGATTTCCTTAAAAACTATTTAGGCCCTACAATGCATAAAGCAGGCTACGCCGACAAAAAAATCATTGCATGGGACCACAACCGCGACATGCTGTTCCAAAGAGCTGCAACGGTACTTAATGACCCTGAGGCTGCAAAATACCTTTGGGGTATAGGTTATCACTGGTATGAAACATGGAACGGTGGTTCGCAAATGTTTAATAACCTGAAACTGGTTCACGAAACTTTCCCTGAAACCAACCTTATTTTTACCGAAGGCTGTAAAGAACAGTTTAAACTGGAAAAAATAAACGACTGGAAACTGGGTGAATTATACGGTCACAATCTTATCAATGACTTTAACAGTGGTACAACAGCATGGACCGACTGGAATATTCTTCTTGATGAAACAGGAGGACCTAACCATGTTATGAACCTGTGCTTTGCACCTGTACATGCAAACACAAAAACCGGTGAGCTTATGTTTACCAATGAGTATTACTATATAGGTCACTTCTCAAAATTCGTTCAAAAAGGTGCTAAAAGAATTGCCTGTTCTACAAGCCGTAGTGCCATTGAGGCCACTGCTTTCCTTAACCCTGACGGAAAAACTGTGGTAATTGTAATGAACCGTGGTGAAGAGAAAGTAAATTACTTCCTTTGGATAAACGGTCAGGCTACAGAAGTTGAAAGTGCTCCGCATTCAATACAAACACTGGTTTTCTAAACCCTGAATACAAAATATAAAAAGCCTCCCTATGGGAGGCTTTTTTCGTTTATAACGGCTGTGTCTTAAATCCCCCCTTATAATGACGTTTAAACGTTCCTTTAGCAATAACAGTTCATCCTAACTTTGTAATATCAAAATAAAAACTTAAACAACCTCATAATTTATTATATCGTTTTCGCAAACCACAATAAGCTAATATTCATAACTTTATAAAACTAACTACAAAATCAACCAAGATGAAAAATCTGATTAAAGTACAGGCTCTTAACATTGATTTGGCCACTTTACTACTTAGGCTGATCTTCGGCGGAATGTTTGTTTATTATGGTTATATGAAAGCGGCAAACTATGAGGCAATCGCACCAATGTTTGAGGACATTATAGGGATAGGTGCAAAACTATCTTTTAATCTGGTAATTTTTGCCGAACTGGTATGCGGTTTCTTTATCCTTATTGGGCTATTAACCCGTTTTTCGGTAATACCGGTATTCATAACTATGATAATTGCCTTTTTTGTAGCACATGCCGGTGACGGATTTAATGACAAAGCCATCGCCTTTGTGTATATGCTACTATGTATAGTGATTTTCATTCTAGGTAGCGGAAAGTATTCTGCCGATGCGGTTCTTTTCGGTAAAGATTCAAACACTCAAAAAGAAGAATAACAATTAATCAATCATAACTTAAAATCAGCTATGAGAAAACTAAAGCTTCAGGTACAAATGTCTATTGACGGATATATTGCAGGTACAAATGGTGAAATGGACTGGATGATTTGGAACTGGGATCAGGAACTTAAAGATTATGTTACCGCCCTAACAAAACCTGTTGACACTATTGTACTGGGCAGGAAGCTCGCCGAAGGTTTTATTGCACACTGGGAAAGCCAATACAACAACCCTGAAACGAGAGAAGAAGCTCGTGATTTTCACCAAATCCCTAAAGTAGTATTTACCAATACCATCAAGGACAACCCGTGGAATAACACATCTCTGGCTTACAACCTTACCGATGATATTAAAAAATTGAAAGAATCAAACGGTAGTGACATCATTGCTTATGGCGGCGGAACTTTTGTTTCTTCTCTTATCAAAGAAGGACTTATAGATGAGTTTTTCCTATTTGTAAATCCAACCGCTTTAGGTAAAGGCATGTCTATTTTTGAAGAACTTGATAATAGACAAAGTCTCAAACTTGTGGAAAGCAAAGCTTTTGAATGCGGAATCACGCTATTACATTACACCAAATAATATAACTTAACAATCAATCACCATGAAAATAATTAAACGAATCCTGATAGTACTTCTTATCATAATTGCTATCCCTTTTATACTGGCAATTTTTATTAGCAAAGACTATAAGGTAGAAAGAGAAATTACTATTAACAAACCTCAGGCAGAAGTTTTTGATTATGTATCCCACCTAAAAAACATGGATGAATACAGCGTATGGATGAAAGATCCAAACATGAAAACCGAGTTTACAGGTGATGATGGCACCAAAGGTTTTATTTATGGCTGGGACGGTAATGATGATGTAGGTGAAGGCGAGTTGGAAATAACCAACATAGAAACCAACGAACGCATTGATATGGACCTTCGTTTTATAAGACCTTTTGAAAGCGAAGCTAAAGTATATATCACTACCGAAAATTCAGGAGGCAACAGTACAAATATGCATTGGGTTATGCAGGGCACCAGCTCCTACCCTATGAACTTTATGAACCTGATGATGGATAACATGATAGGTAAAGATCTTGATGCCAACCTACACAATATCAAATCTAAATTAGAGAAACAATAAAAATCAATCATAAAATGAGAGCAGTTAATCCTTATTTAAATTTTAATGGAAATACCGAAGAAGCATTCAATTTCTACAAATCGGTATTTGGCGGAGAGTTTGTAACCGTTATGCGTTTTGGCGAAACTCCGGGATGTGAGAGTATGCCGGAAACCGAAAAAAATGGTATTATGCATATTGCCCTACCACTAGGCAGTAGTTTGCTAATGGGTACCGATGTCCCTAAATCCATGGAACAGGTCAAATTTGGCACTAACAGTTCCATCACTATTGATGCGGAAAGTCGCGAGGAAGCCGACAGGTATTTCAACGGGCTTGCAGCAGGTGGTAAAGTAGGAATGCCTATGGACGATATGTTTTGGGGTGCCTATTATGGCATGCTAACCGATAAATTCGGGGTACAATGGATGATTAATTTTGACTCCAGAATAAAATAACGACTCCAAAGCAGCCGGTTTTCTGGCTGCTTTTATTTTACAGGAATTAACTTAACTAAAAAGAATAGGCATGGAGACAATCATCAGTCAATTGGAAAAATCGTTTAACGAAACAACACAACTTCTTTCTGAATTCAACCAGGAAGAGATAAATACTATTCCTTTTAAGGACAGCTGGACAGCTGCTCAGGTTGGCTGCCACTTACTAAAATCAGGAACGGGAACAGATAATATTCTTACCGAACCTACACAACCCGTAGACCGTGCTCCTGACAAAAATGCTGAGAATCTGAAAAAGCTGTTTCTGGATTTTGAGAATAAAATGCAGGCCCCTGATTTTATAATTCCCAAAGATAAAGTTTATGATAAAGAAGAATTAATTGCTTCCTTAAAAGAACTTAGTAAAAAAACTATTGAGGCAGCACATAAAAGTAATCTTTCACAAACAGCATCATTACCTGATATTCATCCTTTGAAAGGAATGTCAAAACTGGAAATGATATATTTTCTAACCTATCATACCATGAGGCATAACAACCAGATTAAAAACATCAGGAAAAGCCTTAACGTCTAAAGTTGATCATTTTACTTACCATATCATGCAGTTCGGGCAATTTTTGCCTGAACTCATTTGGTGTTTCAAAAAAGTACTCCAATATAACGGCTATAAATTCAAACTGATTGGTATATGCATATAACCTGAAATAATCTGCCTGTACAAGTTTCTCCCTGTTTGCCGGCTGGCTTATATATTTCATAATCTTATCCAGCATATCACAATACAATACAGATGCAGTACCTACTGCCCTTTTACGAAGAGAACTGAAATGAAGGGCATGAGCAAACTCATGCAGCCCTAAATTCAGGTTATCATTGTCATATTCTATGCCTTCTATAAAATGATGCCACGAAAACACTATAACACCAGCAGCCGGATTAAACTCTCCTTTATGATACTCCTGAGTTGAAAGAGATAAAAAAGCATCTGGATAAACGATTATGGTTTGGAATACATCTGTAAGATACTGTCGCATTCCAAACGTAAGCATCACACTTGTAGCTGCAATTCTTATTTTCATAGCATCGGTAACCTCTAGTCCTTCTCTACCTACAAAATCATAGTATTCAATAAAAGCGTGTACCCTGTGCCTAAAGTATTTTTTTCTCACAGGAGAGAGACTCCTGTAAAACCTGAATTCTTTATTTAATATAAAATGTGCTTCTGACGGAAGCTCTTTAGGAAACAGATACCAATGTACATATACCGGCCTGTCAAACATAAGCATATAGGCAGGCTCAATAAGCACATTAAATGCCAGAAAAAGAAAAAACAAAGCTATGGCCATACATAAAAGCCCTACAAATACTTCCAAAATAAAATTCGTGTTTTACAGTTGCAAAATACTATTTTAAATTACATAAAGGCATAAAAAAACTGCTATCCTACATGTGCACAATAATGGCCACGAGGATAGCAGGGTTCAAACATAAACAATATTATTTATGCTGTATATAAATTTAATTCTCTTTTAAGCCTTATCTCCTTTAACGATAATAAACTCTGATCGTCTGTTTTGAGCATGTTGCTCTTCACTGCAGTTTTCTTTACAGTCAACTTTAGGCTCACTCTCACCATATCCCTGTCCTGAGATACGCTCTTTAGCAATACCTTTTGAGATAACATACTGAACTGTAGCCTTAGCCCTCTTGTTAGAAAGGTTCATGTTGTATTGTGCACTACCACGGTTATCCGTGTGGGCCTTAACCATGATTACCATATTCTTATCGTTATTCATAGCCTCAACTAACTTGTCAAGCTCAAAAGCAGCTTCTTTAGTGATGTTACTCTTATCAAACTCGAAATAAATATCA
>NZ_JRLV01000022.1 GCF_000769915.1 Flavobacterium beibuense F44-8 | reverse complement strand
TCCGCCATGAGTCTTGGCAATAGGGAAACTGTTATTCTCATAACCGCTCATGCTTGCCTGTATGGTATAGGCCCTGTCACAGTCAACACTGTAGGTTACCCTACCATTAGCATCTGCCGTTCTGGTCTCAATTACATTGTTACGCTCATCAAGGATGGCTACCTTAGCACTGGCAAGTGGTTTGCCTGTATTGGCATCTCTTACCATTACTATAGCTTCAACCCCACAAATTGGTGTAGCACTGTACAACTGGTCAACTCCTGTTCTGTTAC
>NZ_JRLV01000021.1 GCF_000769915.1 Flavobacterium beibuense F44-8 | reverse complement strand
ATTATATAGAGTGTAATGATTGTTTAATTAGAATGCTCATCATAGTAACGCACTGCGAGATATATATTTTCAAAACCTAAAAAACCTGATTTAAAATAGTTAAGTACGCTTGGTTTATCGACAAATAACCTATTTAGTAGTTCAAACCAGTCTTCATCCATACGTAAAAGATACATTTCATTATCCTTTTCTATAAAATAACAGGTTCCCTGATGACCGGTAGCATATCCGTACAGCTTTAAATCTTTACCTTTATATAGTAACAAGAGCCAATCTTCTTTTGAATCGAGCGTTTCTACTTTTGGTTTATCCCTGTACTCATATATATACTGACCTGTTTTATACACCAAACCCACTTCGCCCTTAAACTTTATTTTCTTCCCCTGTTTGGAAATAATGTAACGGGAACCCAGCAAAGGCTTATATACATCGCCATATATAGTGTCGTTATTTTTTATAAGGTAATCATCGTGATTATCGATTGAAGTATCCTTTTTAGCATTGAGTCCGGTATAGATACCGTCTTTTGGCTCTTTATTAGTAGTAACATAACCATTATAACGATACCCCTTCAGCTTATCGGCCTCATACCTGGTAAACGATTGGTCTTTATCATTATCAAATTTCAGGAGATAGGTTTTAAGCAACTCCTCTTTCACAGCTCCATATATAGTATCTCCGTTTTGGGTAACAACATAATCCAAAAAGAAATGCTCTCTACCCACATTTGTTTCCTGCGCGCGCGCACTATTAAAAAAGAAAGTGCAAAAAATATATAATAAGAATGCTTTAGCGAAGGACATATAATTGATTTGCTTTTACTGATTTCTAAATATAGTAATAAAGGTTTTTAAACTACACCTATATAATAGGTATTAATCCAGGAAATGGAGATTGATGAAATAATCACGTGTATGCACATCATAATACACCTCTATTTCCTTTTGCATATATAGTTTAGCTAGCAGCGTTTCTTTACCTACAGGAAAACTATCGCTTTTTAAAGTTTTTGTTGAGCCGTTAATTTTAACCTTTACTTCAACGGTACTGGATATATGTTGGGTTGTTACTTCGGCATTACGGGAATCCAGTAGCGAATTGAGCGCCTGTGCCCTGTATCCGCCCGATGCCGGCTTTGTAGTATAGCTTTTTGATGTTGTTACCTTACAGTTATCAAAGGGAACTATTATTTTATTCCCCTCTTTCATCAATCGGTTTTTATACTCTGATTGCTGTAGTTTTTGCAAACGCTCATCTTTACGACGGTTAACTTTCCCTCTAATAAGAAAAACAAGCATAGCGATTATCGCAATAAGGATTATATAATTACCGATACTACCCATAAAAAGCATGAAATTTATTTTACATCATTAATCGTCACAACACATATTAATCTAAAAAATGGAGATCAAAAAAGTAACCTTCCGTATCGGGGTCATAATATACATTAATCTCTTTTTGCATATATAACTTAATTAACAAATTGTCTTTATCAAGAGGCACACTACACTCAAAAGTATAAACTAAACCATCTATCTCTACATTTGCCTCAATTATACTATCTATATACTCTACCTCTATTTCATCATGACTGTTGTACATAGCCGACTTCAAACTATCACTGTAATAATCTTTTGCCCGTACAGTAGCATAACGCCTTTTTTCATTAACCGTGTAATCATCAAAGGAGAGTGTTATTTTAATCCCGTCATCACGGAGTTTGGTTTTATATTCAGATGTCAGTATTTTTTGTGAACGCTTTAATTTCAGATTATTCCTTTTAAACCATAGTAAAACCAACAACCAAAGAGTTATCACAGTAAGCACCATGTAATCTTGTGCTGACATTTGAAAGATAAGGGTGGGCATTTTTATTATTTTTCCAAATATAATAAATAGCCTTTATACTTTAGCCCCGATAGAGTGGGCATCCCTGTAACGCAGTGAAAGGATACAGGCGAAAGCGGGAAAATGGTTTACAGGCACTCCACCAGCATTTCGCTTCTGATAATTTTACCTCTGTTATTTTCAGGATTTAGCAATATAAACCCCTTTAATTTCAAACACATACTAATATTATGTTAAGCAATGTCTTACAATTTTAAAAGCTGTAAGAATTTACTATTTTTAAGCTTTCTCACTTTTAAATACTTTTAAAAATGAGCCACAGTAATAAACCAAATGCTACACGTGCACTTATATATATAGGTATAGGTGTGGCCATAAGTATATCTGGTACTTTTATGAGTTGTAACGATAAATTTGTTGAAAGCCAAACCGTGTTTGACCTTCCGGTAAACAGAACCATGCAGGAACTACTTGCCGGATATGACACCGACGGCGATAAGAAAATAACCAAAGACGATGCCCCTAACAAAGATTACTTTTTAGTAAGTACTAAAGGAGACACCGTTATTATAAGGAATACCTACTACCTGTCTAACCTGTTGCAGGAACTTGCCATTGCAAATGAAAATGCACAGGACACAGCCCTTATTACCCTTAGGCAAATACAGGAACCGCCTGCCGAACGCATATCACGCCGCATAAAAACCCAATTTTGGGACGACCTTACCCGTACTATTGACGAAAAAGGCATTAACCGTATTATGGACGATGATAAAATGCATGATGAACGCAGGCGTATTTACGTTCCGTATGATGACCATGTGGGGATTGCCTATTTCCAAAACCTGCAAAAAAAGATGCCGAAACTGGAAGTGGTTGTACTTCCGGAAAACATTACTCCCGAATATGTTGAGTCTATTAATAACATGCCGGGTATTTTGGCACTTAAAATAGAGAACAATAAAGGAGTTCCGTTTGTGGTTCCCGGCGGACGATTTAACGAAATGTACGGCTGGGACAGCTACTTTGAAGGTGTAGGTCTTATTATTGACCACAGACTGGACCTTGCCAAAGGGATGGTAGATAATTTTTGCTATCAGATTAGACATTACGGAAAAATACTAAATGCTAACCGTTCCTACTATTTAACCCGCACGCAACCTCCGTTTCTGTCGTCATATATAAGAGAGGTGTATGCTGCCATGCATCCTAAAGATAAAAAATGGCTGGAGGAATGCCTTGCTACTGCCATAACTGAGTATGAAAATGTATGGATGCAAAGCAAAAGATACACACCTGCCACAGGACTTAACCGTTTTTATGCAAGCGGAAAAGGAATCCCTCCGGAAACAGAGCCCGGACATTTTAAGGCGGTGCTACAGGAATATGCCGATAGGCACAAAATTGCGGTGGAGGAATTTGAAGAACTATACAAAGCGGGAGTAGTGAAAGACAGTGCACTGGACCGTTATTTTACGCACGACCGCACCCTGCGCGAAAGCGGACACGACACCAGCTGGCGACTGGACAATATTGCTGCCGACCTGAATTGTGTTGACATCAATGCCCTACTATATAAATATGAGAAAGATTTTGAATTTTTAATAGGTACTTATTTTAAGGACAGTTTTACCGTAAACGGAAAAACCTATACATCGGCTTACTGGAGTGAAAAGGCTGCCGACCGCCGTGAACTCATGGAAAAATACATGTGGGATGAAAAAGCAGGCTGTTTTTTTGATTACAACTTTAAAAAGGAAGAAATAACCGATTATATGTCGGCTACCAATTTCTTTCCGTTGTGGGCTGGGTTATGCACCCATGAACAGGCTAAAAAAATGGTACCTATATTAATGAGTGACCTCAAAGCAAAGGGCGGTATACTGGCATCTACAAAACAATCGGTAGAGAAATACAAAACCAGCGACGTACAACGCCAGTGGGATTACCCTAACGGATGGGCTCCGCACCAAATGCTGTTATGGAAAGGACTTATTGATTATGGTTATGAAAAAGAAGCACGCGAACTTATATACCGCTGGCTGTGGACCATTACCCAAAACGCGGTTGACTATAACGGAACGATTCCCGAAAAGTATGATGTGGTAAACACCACACATAAGGTATATGCCGAATATGGAAACGTAGGAACCGAGTTTGCTTACATTACAAAGTCGGGCTTTGGGTGGATGAATGCGTCCTACCAGTACGGTCTCTCTTTACTGCCGCAGGAGTATATTCAAAAACTGGATAATTTGGAAAATCCCGATGTGGTGTTTGGAGAGTAAAAAAAGTTAATCGCTAGCCGATTTTTTATCCATTAATTTAAAGGCATCGGTTCTGGTTACATTTTTTCCGTCAAAATAAAAATAGGCGTACAGGGGGAAGTCGGCTTCTTTAACAATTACCTGCCTCTGTTCTCCTTTATTGATGTATACCACATTTTTTTGAGTGTATTTCACGTCTATTTTCAGCGAATCCATACGGGAGGTTACCGCATCATGATACAACATATTCTCATCGGCTAGAGTATAAAAACTACCCTCTCCTATTTCTTTTTTTAAATCGTTTATCTGATTAGAGTTTAATGCTACTACAATAACCGTAGGTTTATCCAGCATATACTGCTCGGCAGCCATAACGAGTTTTGCGTGTGGGGAGTCGGCATCGGTATTGGGTCCGTTAGTATTTTGCTGCATTTCGGTAGTGGCTTCATTTCCTTCCGGTTCCGCTTTGGCTTCCCGCTTGCAGGAATACAAAGCAAACACTGCCAGTAAAATAACAATGCGGTTCATAGAATTATGGTTTTTAGGTTGCTCTACTAAGTTAGTAATTTTAACTTTTTTATAAGAAATAACGTTATCTTTTTATTTGTGGTGTTTTATAATTTAAAAATAAAGTTAACTTTGAAGCAAAACAAAAACTAACTTTTACTATGAATGATGCTCAATTTCACCTTGTGGTAAACCACCTGCCTATTATCACACCTATTATAGGACTTGTAATTATGCTTGGCGGATTCATTTCGGGTTCGGAAGCTGTAAAGCGCGCTGCTTACTTTATTTTTGTACTAACTGCTTTATTTGCCATCCCGGCAATGGCTACAGGCGAAGGTGCCGAAGAAATTGTGGAACACCTGGGTGCCGATCATCATTTAATACATGAACACGAAGAGAAAGCCGAAACGCTTGCCATGCTTTGCTATATACTGGGCGGACTTAGCCTTGCCGGACTTTGGGCAAGTTTTAAAAACAAGTCGTTTGGTAAAGGTATTGCTATTGTAGTTTTACTGTTTAGCGGTGTTGTGGGGTACTTTGGTTATGAAACCGGACATACAGGAGGCGAAATAAATCACCCTGAAATAAGAGCCGACTTTAAAGCCGAAGAGCATGAAGATCACGACCATGACCACGAAGCCCACGATCATGATGAACATGACCATCAATAAGATATAAATAACGATTACATACATAAAAAAATCCCGCTCAATGAGTGGGATTTTAGTTTAAAAACTTAATAACAGTGAACAGCAATTACCCTACACCATACCTATGGTTCTCTAAGCTAAATATGACTAAGTTTATTCCGTGGCACATTGAACCTCAATTAAGCGAAAAACATTTTGCTAATGAGCGCTTTAGTATTGAAGCAAAGAACCGTGAAGTGATAACTTTTGCAAGCAGACAGGACATGGATACTTTTGCCGGTTTTGAAATAAAAAACGGAATAATTCAGGAAAATGTTCTTGTTTTCCATTTATCCTTCGGTTCTAATAATGACGAATGGAATGTTGTTAAAAAAGAATATCCAAACTTTTTCTCTTTTATAAAAGAAACTGTTCTTCCTGATATGGAAGAATGGATAACTATAGATGATGTTGAGGATTATATATAAATTTTAAACTAATGATTTCTCCACTTCACTGCGTTTCGGTCGAAATGGAAAAAACCAGTCTCCCGTTTGTTGAAATTTGTTCCATTTCGAGTGGAGTGAAACGGAATCGAGAAATCTTAAATTTCTTCATTTAAAAATCTCCAATCAGGATTAATCTTATTTATCAAATCATCTTTTTTAATTCTACTCCATTTTTTTAATTGAGTTTCTCTGTCAATTGCCAACTGAACATCAGTATAATGTTCCCAATAAATAAGATAAAAACAATTGTATCTCGCCGTAAATGATTTTGAGTGCGCTTCCTGGTTTTGATGAAAATGTAATCTATCTTTTAAATTGGTAGTAAAACCTATATATAAAACACTCTTACTTTTATTAGTAAGAATGTAAACAAAATAATTATGTTCACCTACTGTTTGAAACATATTCAAATGTAAGGATTTTACCTAGATTTCTCCACTCCACTGCGTTTCGGTCGAAATGGAAAAAACCAGTCTCCCGCTTGTTGAAATTTGTTCCATTTCGAGTGAAGTGAAACGGAATCGAGAAATCTCATATGGCAACTTTTTCAATATTTAAATTCTACAAAATCTAATTACTTACTATATTGCCTTTGTATAGTTAATACGTTATATTTGCATTCAATAAAATTTTAATAATGATAAATATTACATTACCGGACGGTTCAGTCAAAAAATTTGACGCAGGGTTAACGCCAATAGACGTTGCCATGAGCATTAGTGAAGGATTAGCAAGAAACGTAATCTCGGCTTCCTTTAATGGTACAACTGTTGAAACCAAAACCCCACTGACGACCGACGGTTCATTAATATTATACACCTGGAACGATAAAGAGGGTAAAAAGGCTTTTTGGCACTCTACTTCTCACGTTTTGGCACAGGCTTTGCAGGAAATGTACCCGGGCATCAAGCTTACTATTGGTCCGGCTATTGATAATGGTTTTTACTATGACGTAGATTTTGGCGACCAAACCATTACCGATAAGGACTTCAAAGCTATTGAAGACCGCGTGCTTGCCATTTCCAGAGAGAAACATGAATTTAAAATGCGTTCGGCTACAAAAGCTGAGGCGCTTGAGTTTTATAAAAGCGAAAACAACCCATATAAGGTTGAGCTTATTGAAAACCTGGAAGACGGTACTATCACATTTTGTGACCACGCTACCTTTACCGATTTATGTCGTGGTGGGCACATCCCGAACACCGGCATTATTAAAGCGGTAAAAATTATGAGCGTTGCCGGTGCTTACTGGAGAGGTGACGAGAAAAACAAACAGCTTACTCGTGTATACGGTATATCTTTCCCTAAACAAAAAGAGCTTACAGAATATCTTGAGCTACTGGAAGAGGCTAAAAGACGTGACCACAGGAAACTGGGTAAAGAGCTTGAGCTTTTTGCTTTTTCAAGCAAAGTAGGACAAGGTTTACCGTTATGGTTACCTAAAGGTGCCGCACTTCGTGACCGCCTTGAGCAGTTCCTTAAAAAAGCACAGAAGAAAGCCGGATACGAGCAGGTTGTGAGTCCGCACATTGGTCAAAAGGAACTTTATGTAACTTCAGGCCACTATGCAAAATATGGGGCAGACAGCTTCCAGCCTATCCACACTCCAAACGAGGGTGAAGAGTTCTTACTAAAACCAATGAACTGTCCGCATCACTGCGAGATATATAATACAAAACCATGGTCGTACAAAGACCTGCCAAAACGTTATGCTGAGTTTGGTACTGTGTACCGTTACGAACAAAGTGGTGAGCTACACGGTTTAACACGTGTTCGCGGATTTACTCAGGATGATGCGCACATTTTCTGTACTCCTGATCAGCTGGATGAAGAATTCAAAAAAGTAATCGACCTTGTACTTTATGTATTCGGTTCGCTTGGATTTGAAAACTTCAGCGCGCAAATTTCGCTTCGTGATAAGGAAGACAGAGAAAAATACATTGGTACTGAGGAGAACTGGGAAAAAGCAGAAAACGCTATTATCAATGCTGCTAAAGACAAAGGTCTTAACACTGTGGTTGAGTATGGCGAAGCAGCTTTCTACGGACCTAAGCTTGACTTTATGGTAAAAGATGCACTGGGCAGACAGTGGCAGCTTGGAACAATTCAGGTAGATTACAACCTGCCGGAACGTTTTGACCTGACTTACAAAGGTGCTGATAATGAGCTTCACCGCCCTGTAATGATTCACCGTGCGCCATTTGGATCAATGGAAAGATTCATTGCGATTTTACTTGAAAATACAGCCGGAAACTTCCCGCTTTGGTTAATGCCGGAGCAGGCTATCATACTGTCTCTTAGTGAGAAATATGAAAATTATGCTAAAAAAGTTTTAGATTTGCTGGAAAATCACGAAATTCGCGCCCTAATTGATAACAGAAACGAAACGATTGGTAAGAAGATTCGCGAAGCCGAAGTTCAAAAGCTTCCGTTTATGCTGATTGTTGGTGAGGAAGAAGAGAAAAACGGAACGATATCTGTGCGCCGTCACGGAGACGCAGGTAAATCGAACCAAACAATGTCTATAGAACAATTTGCTGCCCTTGTAGAGGAAGAAGTAAATAAGACATTAAAACCATTTGAAGTTTAACATTTAAATTTTTATAGCCATAGCAATAAGAAACAACAGAGGATATCAACCTCGCGTAGAGAAAAAAGATCCGCACAGGATAAACAGTTACATCCGTGTACCTGAAATCAGGTTGGTGGGTGATAATGTGGAACAGGGTGTATATAACACTTCTAAAGCTCTGCAAATGGCAGAGCAGATGGAACTGGATTTGGTAGAGATCTCTCCAAATGCTGCACCTCCTGTATGCAAGATCATGGATTATAAAAAGTTTCTTTATGAGCAAAAGAAACGTGATAAAATGCTTAAAGCAAAATCTTCACAAATTACTGTGAAGGAAATTCGTTTTGGTCCTCAAACCGATGAGCACGATTACGAGTTTAAAAAGAAAAATGCTGAGAAATTCCTTAAAGAGGGCTCAAAGTTAAAAGCTTTTGTATTCTTTAAAGGACGTTCTATCATATACAAAGAGCAGGGACAAATACTTCTTTTAAGGCTTGCCCAAGATCTTGAAGAATACGGTAAAGTAGAATCTATGCCGGTTCTTGAAGGTAAAAGAATGATTATGTTTATCGCTCCTAAGAAAAAGAAATAATAAGGTATAACAGCCTTGTTTAAAAACAAGTAAGTAAGATAACTAAATACAGGAAGAAAATGCCTAAGATGAAAACTAAATCCAGTGCTAAAAAGCGTTTTAAGCTTACAGGTTCTGGTAAAATCAAAAGAAAGCACGCTTTCAAAAGTCACATCCTGACAAAAAAATCTAAAAAGCGCAAGCTGGCTCTTACTCACTCAACTCTTGTTCACAAAGTTGACGAAAGAAGCGTGAAAGAGCAATTAAGACTTATCTAATAGTATAAGTCCGGTTAAAACAATTTAATAACCCTGGAGTATGGCTTTTAAGTTTCCTGTTAATAAAAGGAGCGCCTACTACAAAAAACATTTAAAATTATGCCAAGAGCAGTAAATTCAGTTGCTTCAAGAGCTAGAAGAAAAAGAGTATTGAAGCAAGCCAAAGGATACTTTGGAAGACGTAAAAACGTTTGGACAGTAGCTAAAAACGCGGTTGAGAAAGCAATGGCTTACTCTTACCGTGACAGAAAACAAAAGAAGAGAAACTTCCGTTCTCTATGGATTATGCGTATTAACGCTGGTGCAAGACTACACGGAATGAGCTACTCTCAATTCATGGGTAAAGTGAAAGCTAACGGTATTGAACTTAATCGTAAAGTTCTTGCTGACCTAGCTATGAACCACCCTGAAGCTTTTGCAGCTATCGTTAATAAAGTTAAATAATTACGTAAACAATATATTATCTTACTTATAATAAAACCCGCTCAATGAGCGGGTTTTTTATTTATATTGCTACTTGTATAACTATATTGACCAATAAATATTTTGGAATAAAAAAGTCCGCTTATAGCGGACTTTTTTTATGTTTTAAGTTTCTTTTTCCTTGCTGCCGGGAAGAGTACATTGTTTAATATTAGCCTGTAGCCCGGTGAATTAGGGTGTAGATCTAATACTGTAGGTGCATCGCCTACCCTATGCTGATAATCCTCGGGATCATGCCCTCCGTAAAAAGTAAACATCCCTTTTCCTTTAGTACCGTGTATGTAACGGGCTTCACCGTTTTGAAGATTTTGCCCCATTATAAGTACGTTTGATTTTACTAAGCTTTCATCAAACGATGTGGTTTGCCCCATAAAACCTTTTACCAGTTGTGTATGGTTTTGGCAAAGCATTGTAGGGATTGGGTCCCATTTTGCCGAATACTCCATTAGCGTAAAATAATCGTTATCCATAAGCACTTTACGCTTGGTGGTCATATCAATGTCAGAAAATTCATAAACCACAGGGTTATGCTCCAAATGGAAATCTTTAAACGCCATTGTTTTGTTGTAATCAATACTCGCCTGATAGTTTGGATCACTCGGGTCACCGTCAAACATGGTTTCACAAATATCTACTCCTTCTGCCGAAAGGGCAATATCAAAACTATCGGTAGCCGAACACATGGCAAACATAAATCCGCCACCTATTACAAAATCCCTTATTTTATTGGCAACAGCCAGTTTCTCTTCAGATACTTTACTGTAACCCAGTTTTGCTGCCAGTGCCTCGGCCTCTTTCTTCTGCTCAATGTACCACGGTGCATTGCGGTAGGCTCCAAAAAAGCGACCGTACTGCCCTGTAAAATCTTCATGATGCAGGTGTAGCCAGTCATATAATAATAAGGCATCGTTTAAAACCTCTTCATCATATATTTTTTCAAAGGGAATCTCGGCATAAGTAAGCACCAAGGTTACGGCATCATCCCACGGCTGCTTTCCTGCAGGCGTGTATACCGCAATCTTAGGTGCTTTCTCAAGAACAACGGTCTCCATATTTTGAGACGGACTACTAATCTCATCCTGAATGGACTTAGCCTCTCCGTCGCTTATTACTTCAAAAGTCACTCCCCTAATTTGGCATTCACGTCTTATCTCTTCGGCATCAGGAAGCAAAAAAGAGCCTCCTCTGTAATTAAGCAGCCAGCTGGCTTTATAATTCTTCTCCAAAACCCAATAAGTTATCCCGTATGCCTTTAAATGGTTTTGCTGCGTGCTTTCATCCATTGGTATTAAAATCATGGAAGCACGGCCCGCAAACGAAACCAGTAAAAATAATAGGAGTATGAATTGTTTTTTAAGCATTTTAAAATAGATTTTATTCAAAGATAAACTAAAAGCGGCGGTAATAAACAGCTATTAGTTTACATAGAGCAACGATTTATAATTTAAGGTATTATAAAAGTATCAAAAAGAAATAAAAAAAGCACATCCAAACGATGTGCTTTCTATATTTTTTAAGGTTACATAATGTTTTACGCCTTAGGGTTCTAGTACTACCACATGTTCTGCTTCGTGTACTTCAATGTCCCAAAGGGCTTTTTCGGCTTCTGTACTGGCTTGTAAAAAGTCGTTGTTCATATGCTTGCGGGGTTATAATTGGTTACTTTGCTATTATTTGTTATTTAGAACGGAACATCGTCATCATCATGCGCTCCGCCACCGCTGTTCATGTTACTGCCAAAGGCTTCGTTTGCCGAAGGTAGGTTTTTGATTATACCGGCATTGTCGTTATCATTCATACTCGACGGAAGCTCGTCAAACGGCGAAGCGAAATCGTCGAGGTTATCAAACTTACCGAGACTACCTACGAATTTAAGCCTGATGTTATCCAAACCACCGTTACGGTGCTTAGCCACGATAAACTCGGCCTGACCCTGTGTTGGCGATCTTTCTTCATCATCCCATTCGTCAATCTTATAATATTCAGGACGATAAATGAACGATACAATATCAGCATCCTGCTCAATCGCACCCGATTCCCTAAGGTCAGATAGTAACGGCCTCTTGCTCGATCCCCTTGTCTCTACCGCACGGGACAACTGAGATAGTGCAATTACCGGTACGTTAAGCTCTTTTGCCAGTGCCTTAAGGTTACGGGAAATGGTAGAGATTTCCTGTTCACGGTTACCTCCGTTTTTTCCTGCAGCTCCACCGGCGGTCATAAGCTGAAGGTAGTCAATAATAATCATCCTGATTCCGTACTGAGAGGCTAGCCTCCTTGCTTTTGCCCTAAGGTCAAAAATGGAAAGGGATGGTGTATCGTCAATATATAAAGGAGCTTTTTCAAGATCCTTTACTTTAATACTTAACTGTTCCCACTCGTGTTTTTCAAGTTTACCAGTACGCAGCTTTTCAGACGATAGTCCGGTTTCGCTCGAAATCAAACGGGTAATTAACTGTACCGAGGACATCTCCAGGGAGAATACTGCCACACCATGGTTAAAATCGATAGCAATATTTCTTGCCATAGAAAGTACAAAAGCGGTTTTACCCATACCCGGCCTTGCAGCAATAATGATAAGGTCACTGGGCTGCCAGCCCGATGTAAGCTTATCCAAATCATGAAAGCCAGTTGCAACACCACTTAGTCCTTCCTTACCTGCAATTTCCTCAATACGTTTCTTTGCTTGGATAACAAGGCTCTGCGCCGTTTCAGAACTACGCTTAATATTACCTTGAGTTACTTCATACAGTTTTGACTCTGCCTGGTCCAGCAGGTCAAAAATATCTGTTGTCTCATCATAAGCCTCTTCGATAATTTCACTCGATATTTTGATAAGGCTTCGCTGAATGAATTTTTGTAATATAATCCTTGAGTGAAACTCAATGTGAGCAGAAGACGATATCTTTTGTGTTAGCTGAATAAGATAAAAATCTCCGCCTACCTGATCCAGTTTTCCGTTCTTTTTAAGCTGAGCAGAAACTGTTAATAAGTCAATTGGCTGGGTGTCGTTAAATAGTTGGACTATGGCCTCAAAAATAAACTTGTGGGCCTCTTTATAAAAGGCATCCGGCTGTAATATATCTATTACCTCGTCTACCCCTTTTTTGTCTATCATCATGGCACCTAAAACAGCCTCTTCAAGGTCCAGCGCCTGCGGTGGCAGCTTACCTTTCTCCAAGTTGATAATAGATGATTTATCAACTTTTACCGGGTTTACGTTCCTGATGTTTTCCATTATGCTAATGTAATTAAATTTAAAATGGGTGCGTTAAGCAATTGTTAAGAACCTTATGTTAATTAACTGTTGATAAACTGTTAACCAATTGTTTATAAGTCAAAAAAAATCCGAAGCTGCAAGGCTTCGGATTAATAATGCAGTTAAAACAAGGTTATTCTTTAAATTCCCCCATTTTACTATACTTATCCATCCTTTTCTCAATCAGCTCCTCTGTTGATAAGTCTTTCAGTTCTTTATGTGCTTTTAAGATGAATTTCTTTACACTATCGAAAGTGGTTTCTCTGTCATAGTGAGCACCTCCAAGTGGTTCAGGAATAATATCATCAATAAGCTTTTGTTTTTTCATATCAAAAGAAGTAAGCTTTAATGCCTCAGCAGCCTGCTCCTTAAACTCCCAGCTTCTCCATAGGATTGAAGAACACGATTCTGGCGAAATTACAGAGTACCATGTGTTTTCCAGCATGAATACTTTGTCTCCAACACCAATACCTAATGCTCCACCGGAAGCACCCTCACCTACTATAACGGTAATAATAGGGGTTTTAAGGCGTACCATCTCAAAAATATTCCTTGCGATAGCTTCTCCCTGCCCTCTTTCCTCTGCTTCAAGCCCTGGGTATGCACCCGGAGTATCTACTAGAGTGATTACAGGAATACCAAACTTCTCGGCCATTTTCATAAGGCGAAGCGCTTTACGATACCCTTCAGGGTTAGCCATACCAAAGTTTCTGTATTGTCTTGTTTTGGTATTGAAACCTTTTTGCTGACCTACTATCATAAACGACTGATCGCCTATTTTTGCAAGTCCGCCCACCATTGCTTTATCATCTTTAAAGCTACGGTCTCCAAACAGCTCAAGGAAAGTTCCGTCAGACAGTGCCTTGATGTAGTCCATTGTGTATGGACGACTAGGGTGTCTTGAAAGCTGAACCCTTTGCCATGCAGATAGGTTCTTATATATGCTTTTCTTAGTTTCTTCTAACTTTTTCTCAATTTGCTTACATGTATTAGATACATCCACATCCGATTCCTGACCAATTAGTGTGCATTTATCTAACTGATCTTCAAGCTCTTTAATCGGAAGCTCAAAATCTAAGTATTCCATAGTACAGGCAGATTTTTTAATATAGTTCGAACTACAAAGATAGAATTTTACCTTTAGAAAGAAAGAATTATATTTTTTTAAGTTTGTTTTTTGGGTAATTCTTTATTACCCCATTGAATATCACGGTGCTAAGAATTATAGCAGCTCCTAAATAAAATGCAGGGCTCATTTTTTCGTCACCTTTAAACACTAAAACCGCAAGAATTATCCCATAAATAGGTTCCAGGTTTATAGTAAGCATAACGGTATACGGGCTTAAAAACTTCATTACCTTAACCGATGCTATAAATGCATAAGCCGTACATGCAGATGCCAGTACAAACAGCCATAACCAGTCTTCACCCGTTAGGGAGAAAAACTGAGGCGTAAAGTTACCTGCAAATAACATATATATAGTAAGGAAGAAAACTCCTCCAAGCAGTTCCCAAAACGATACCTGAGTTGCATTATGCTTTACAGCATATTTACCGTTGATAACCGAGAAGGTTGCCGACAGGAATGCCGATGATAATGCCAACAGTATACCATACAGGTAGTCGCCTTCAAAACTAAATATAATGTATAACCCGGCTACTACAAATAACCCGAACATTACCTCATACCATATTACTTTACGCCCGTACAGGAGCGGCTCCAGTAGCGAAGTAAAAAAGGCTCCGGTTGAAAGGCACGCCAGTGTAACCGAAACATTAGACACTTTTATAGCCTTAAAAAAGGTAAACCAGTGCAGTGCTATAACAAGCCCTGCAAACAGGAAACCTAAAAGTGTTTTTCCGGGCACTTTTAATGAAACTTTTGTGATTTTTGCATACAGCAAAACAAGCAGTACTGCTATACCCATTCTATACCACACCAGTGGAAGGGCATCAATCGTAATTTGCTTTCCGATAACAGCAGTAAACCCCCATATAAATACTATTAAATGAAGGTGTAAATAACTTTTTAATTTATCTCCGGGCATTTCTTAAAAGGAAAATAGCTAAAATACCAAAGGTTACATTAGGAATCCAAACAGCCAGAAGCGGTGACATACTTGATTTCTCTCCCATTGTACCAAAAACTTTATCAAAAAACACATAAGAAAACGCTAAACCAATTCCCATGGCAAGGTTTACTCCCATACCTCCCCTTCGCTTCATGGAAGATACGGCTACGGCGATAATAGTAAGGATAAATGCCGAAACGGGGATACTATACTTTTTATATTTTACAACCAGGTAACTGTCAATATTACTTGATCCTCTTCTCTTTTCTTTCTCAATAAATTTATTTAGTTCGCCAAGCGTCATAGTCTCTGCAACATAAACCGTTGGAGTAAGTTCATCGGGCTCAAAAGGAAGTTTCATTATTTTTTGTGACTCCCTTACAATTACATCATTAACAGCACCATCGCCCACAATCCTTTTATTATAACCATATAAGGTATAAGTACTGTCTTTAGGGTTCCAGGTAATGGTATTGGCGTTTATCTTTGAGACCAGCTTATCTCCCCTATATGTTTCAAGATTAAATTTGCTTCCTGATTTATTCATATAGTTAAAAGCCCCTACATATATGGTTTGAGTATCGTTAACCTGTTTATACACCTGATCGCTCTCCCTAATCTTGGCATTATTCTTTAAATAGGTATACCTAAAATCATTGAATCCTTTACTGGCTTTTGGCACAAAAAAGAATCCCATAACCAATGCAAGCAGTGATATAAACGTAGCCCCTATAAGATAAGGCCTTAAAAATCGCATAAACGATATACCCGACCCCAGTATGGCAATAATCTCTGTATTATTAGCCAGCTTTGACGTAAACCATATAACCGAAAGGAACAGGAATATAGGGAACAGCATATTGGCAAAATACAGGGTAAAGTCACCATAATAGCCTGCAACTTCGGCAAAAGGTACTTTTTTAGCCAGTATTTTATTTATTTTTTCCGATACGTCTATAACAATCCCTATGGGAATAAACATAAGCAACATTACAAAAAACGTTGCCAGGTATCTTTTTAAAATGTACCAGTCTATTATTTTCACTCCGGTTCGTTTTGAATATAATTACAGCCTTTGGCTCATTTGTTTTACCATTTTTTCTTTCCACTCACGGAAATCTCCCGCTAAGATATGTTTTCTTGCCTCACGAACCAACCACATATAGAAACCAAGATTGTGTATGGTTGCTATTTGTTTTCCTAAAAATTCGTTTGCAGCAAAAAGATGCCTTAGGTAAGCTTTAGAGTATTCGGTATCTACAAAAGTGATGCCCATTTCGTCAATAGGAGAAAAATCATCTTCCCATTTTTTATTTTTAATGTTAATACTACCGTTTGCCGTAAATAACATACCGTTACGGGCATTACGCGTAGGCATAACACAGTCAAACATATCTATACCAAGGGCGATATTCTCTAATATATTAATAGGAGTACCCACTCCCATAAGGTAACGGGGCTTGTCTTCCGGAAGTATATTACATACCACCTCGCTCATTGCATACATTTCCTCTGCCGGTTCTCCTACAGACAGTCCGCCAATAGCATTACCTACAGCGCCAGCGTTAGCGATATATTCGGCCGATTGTGCTCTTAAATCCTTATAAGTACTTCCCTGTACAATTGGGAAAAATGCCTGATCGTAACCATACTTTACAGGGACTTTTTCAAGGTGGGCAATACAACGATCCAGCCAACGGTGCGTCATGTGCATGGAGCGTTTTGCATAACGGTAATCACATGGATATGGAGTACACTCATCAAACGCCATAATAATATCGGCACCAATGGTACGCTGAATTTCCATTACGCTTTCGGGTGAGAAAAAATGGTACGAACCGTCTATGTGTGATTTGAATTTAACTCCCTCTTCCTTAATCTTACGGTTACCCGACAACGAATACACCTGGTACCCTCCACTATCGGTAAGGATGTTTCTGTCCCAGTTCATAAACTTATGAAGCCCCCCCGCTTTTTCCAGTATTGGGGTTTGCGGACGAAGGTACAGGTGATAAGTGTTTCCTAAAATTATATCGGGGTTAATATCGTTTTTAAGCTCACGCTGATGCACTCCCTTTACGGTAGCTACGGTACCAACCGGCATAAAAATAGGTGTTTCTATTGGTCCGTGGTCGGTAGTAATTAAACCGGCTCTAGCTTTAGACTGAGGATCTTTGGTAATTAAATCAAATTTCATATTCCGTTTTTACAAGGCGCAAAGATAGGTAATACATATGAGATTTTTGCACTGAAAAACAGGGCGGTTACTAAGGTAAATTTGCAAAACGGCTGCAAAAAATAAAATCGTTTAGCGTTTGCTGCCGGGTGTAGCTAATAATTTACACTAAAAACAACACTCTTATTTAAGAGTAAGACTTAAAATTAATTGCTAAAAAACATATTTAAAAAGCTAAAACCTTAATAATCAAAAAGAACCATTTTTACAAAACTCCAGCAAACGTTTTGCAAAACACATGCAAAACACTGACATTGACAATGATAATGATATTGAATATGATAATGATATTGAAATGAAAAGAGGGGTATGGGGAGAAAAACAGAAAAAAAACGGATTACTGAAACGGCTTTTTCAGTAAGTGAAATTAATTTGCCAATAGCAAAAATAAGAATTACTTTTGCACCCAGTTTAACTTATTATAAAAATGAAGGCTAACACACAACAACTAAACGATTTAACGATTCAGGTAAGAAGGGACATCCTTCGAATGGTTCATGCGGTAAACTCAGGACACCCTGGAGGTTCGCTTGGATGTGCTGAATTTATGGTAGCACTTTACCAGGAACTTATGGACCGTAAGGAAGGTTTTGACATGGACGGAATTAACGAAGACATCTTTGTTCTTTCTAACGGACACATCTCTCCTGTATTTTACAGCGTACTTGCAAGAAGCGGATACTTCCCTGTATCAGAGCTTGCTACGTTCCGTCACATTAACTCAAGACTTCAGGGTCACCCAACAACTCACGAAGGTCTTGAGGGTGTAAGAATCGCATCTGGATCACTTGGACAGGGACTTAGCGTTGCTGTAGGTGCAGCCCAGACAAAAAAACTAAACAACGACAATCACCTTGTGTACAGCCTTCACGGTGATGGTGAGCTACAGGAAGGTCAAAACTGGGAAGCTATCATGTATGCTGCTGCTTACAAAGTAGACAACATTATCGCTACGGTTGACCTTAACGGAAAACAAATTGACGGCCCTACAGACGAGGTTCTTAACATGGGAAGCCTTAGAGCTAAGTTTGAAGCCTTTGGATGGGATGTTCTTGATATTGAAAAAGGTAATGACATGGAAGCTGTTGTAGCCGGAATGACTGAAGCTAAAGCTAAAACAGGTAAAGGAAAACCGGTTTGTGTACTGCTTCATACCGAAATGGGTAACGGTGTAGACTTTATGATGCATACTCATGCATGGCATGGTAAAGCTCCTAACGATGAGCAACTTGAAAAAGCTTTAGCTCAAAACCCTGAAACTTTAGGAGATTATTAATAGAAGATTTGAGATAACAGATATGGGATTTGAGATTTCTGAATTCTCACTACTCAATTCTCACTACTAATTTTAGCAAAATGAAAAAATACACAAATACAGGAAATAAAGATACTCGTTCTGGTTTTGGTGCTGGCCTTACAGAACTTGGTAAAACAAACGAAAATGTTGTTGCCCTTTGTGCTGACCTTATAGGATCGCTTAAAATGGACGATTTTAAAGCTAACCACCCTGAGCGTTTCTTTCAGGTAGGTATTGCCGAAGCTAACATGATTGGTATGGCTGCAGGTATGACAATAGGTGGTAAAATTCCTTACACAGGTACTTTTGCCAACTTCTCTACAGGTAGGGTTTATGACCAAATCCGTCAGGCAGTAGCTTATTCAGATAAAAATGTAAAAATATGTGCATCTCACGCTGGTTTAACACTAGGTGAAGACGGTGCTACACACCAAATACTTGAAGATATAGGTTTGATGAAAATGCTTCCGGGCATGACTGTAATCAATACTTGTGACTATAACCAAACTAAAGCGGCTACTATCGCTATTGCAGAGCACCACGGTCCTGTATACCTGCGTTTCGGTCGTCCTTCTGTACCAAACTTCACTCCGGAGAACGGAGAGTTTGTAATTGGTAAAGCTGTGATGTTAAACGAAGGTACAGATGTTACTATCGTTGCTACAGGTCACCTTGTATGGGAAGCACTTGTTGCTGCTGAGGCTCTTGAGGCTAAAGGTATTTCTGCAGAGGTTATTAACATCCACACTATAAAGCCACTTGACGAGGAAGCTATCCTTAAATCGGTTGCTAAAACAGGATGCGTAGTTACTGCCGAAGAGCACAATGTTCTTGGTGGTCTTGGTGAGAGCGTTGCACGCACACTTGCTGCAAACAACCCTGCTCCACAGGAATTTGTTGCTGTTAACGACAGTTTTGGTGAAAGTGGTACTCCTGCCCAGCTTATGGACAAGTACAAACTTAACAACGAAGCTATTGTTGCTGCTGTAGAAAAAGTAATCAAGAGAAAATAATTCTCCCTTACAATACATTAAAAATCCCAACCTTGCGGTTGGGATTTTTTTTATTCAAAAACTAAATACCTTAACATATCCAAACCACAACTAAACCTGTAAATAATTATTTATCAAACACATATGTTAAATAATTTTAACTTACTTACTCGAATTAATTACTCTTTTTATCGAAAATAAAACAACCCTACCTTTAAAATGCATAGTTTAAAAGAATTAACAGGTAAACCATTTAATTTTTTAATATTATGCGAAAATTTCTTTTATTGCCCGTATTTTGCCTTACCGTATTGGCAACAAGCTGTTCTTCTGACGACAGCGTACAAATGAATGAGGACTATTCAAATTTTACAACTAAAGTTGCAAAATGTACAAACATTGAAGATTTAGAACACGGAGCCGTGCTTTTAGGCAATAACATATTGTTCTATTGGAACAAAGGCAATCTGTTAAGGATTGTAGGCCGAACTTACACCAGTAAACTTGAAATCAAGAACAGAGGATGTACAGGCTCTACCTCAATAACAAGCTACACTATTGACCTTCTTAACTCAGAAACCTACACCCTAAATGGTGGTGTACCAGCACCTACCTTCCCGGCAGGAGGTACTGATAACTGTTTCCAATACAGATACACAATAACAAGTTATGACGGATTAAATCAATACTGTTATACTGAGAGTGAGTGGTTTGATTTTCCAAATTAATTAAATATAATTTATTTAAAAAGCCTCTGCAGTTGCAGAGGCTTTTTTTAATATCTTTCTTTATTACTTAATCTATTTCCTGATGACAGGCAGAATCAAGGTGTAATTTAATTCCGCTACTGCAGGTAGGTATGTTTTCAAAATCATAAACCTCGTCAGTACCCGGTATGGTAATCTCATCTCTTGTTGGATAACCGTCGTTATCATCATCTGCATCAAGATAGTTTGGTAAACCATCACCATCAGTATCATAGGTTAAAATATCTCCGTCTTCAGGATCTATTTCATAACGGTTTGGAATACCATCGTTATCTGAATCAAAAATATTCATATCATACAGTTTAAAGCTAAATACAAGCGGACTGTATGAAGGGATATTAACCTGAGCACTGTCATAGTAACCAAAAGCAGACGGTAAGAACATTACCCCTGCACCATAATCGGTAAAATTAGCCGGATTTGGGTCGCCCGGAATATCATTATAAACCCCTGTTTTAAATAAAGGGATTATTTCCTGCCATCCGGTAATAAGTCCGAATAACGAGTTAAAACTTTCAGGATACGGGTTGTAATCAAACTGAACATCATCCAGTCTCCAACCTCTGTAAGCTACTTTTACCTGGTCGTATTTTGTAGGGTTCTCCCCTACACCTTCGTTAAGTACCAGGTAGTATAACATATGGTCTACTTCTTCAAAAGTAACAACCTTAGTCATTAAAGGGTATTCTGTTTGATCCCAAATAGATGTTTGCGGATTATCTTCGGTTATAGAATCTATAACAATAGTAAAATCTTCATCAACACTAACTATATAATGGGTATTCAGATAATTTTCTAAATCAGCCTTATCGGTCACATATTGTTCACCATAATCCCTTGGCGGAGCAATACTGGTATCGTCATCTTTTTTACATGAACCTAAAAAAGCTAAAGACAACAGGCTTAAAGCCATCAAACATCTCTTCATTTTAATTTTTTTTAATGGGCGCAAGATACAATTTTCATTTATTTTTGTATTGCTTTATAACAATGAATTTAAGGATTTAGTATGAGGATAGATAAATATTTATGGTGCATACGCTACTATAAAACCCGCAATATTGCAACCGAAGCCTGCAAGAAAGGACACATAACCATAAACGGGCAGCAGGCAAAGCCATCGCGTGAGGTATACCCTACCGATAAACTTACCGTAAGAAAAGACCAGATAAACTATAAACTTACCGTGTTAGATATTCCGCCAAACCGTGTAGGGGCTAAACTTGTGGATATTTACCGTAAGGATGAAACTCCGGCAGAAGCGTTTGAACACCTGGAACTGCTTAAACTGTCTAAAGATTATTACCGCGCTAAAGGCACCGGACGCCCTACCAAAAAAGACAGGCGTGACCTGGACGATTATGCCGATGATTTTGACAACGATTTCATTACCGGAGAGGAAAGCGAAATATAGCTTTTAAAAGCTCCGTTATACCCAAACACTTTTTATCTTTGAAGAACTAAAACAATACCCATGAAAAATATAATCCTTACACAACAGGAAATAGAACATAAAACAAAAAGAATTGCCTACCAGATATATGAAACCTTTGTAGATGAAAAGGAGATTGTTATTGCCGGAATTGCATCTAACGGTTATGTTTTTGCCGAAAAACTGGCTAAAATGGTAGACGATATCTCTGACCTAAAGGTTACCCTGTGTGAGGTAAAAATAAATAAGCAAAACCCTATTGAGGAAGTAATCACCTCTATCCCTGCCGAAGAATATGCAAACAAAGCCCTTGTACTGGTAGACGATGTACTTAACAGCGGCACTACCCTTATATATGGCGTTAAGCATTTTCTTCATGTTCCGCTTAAAAAATTTAAAACTGCGGTACTTGTAGACCGCAACCATAAGCAATACCCCGTTAAAGCCGACTTTAAAGGGCTATCGCTTTCTACCTCACTACAGGAACATATACATGTAGTATTTAATGATAATGAAGAGTATGCCTATTTAAGCTAAGCTTAAAACAGGCTCATAATTTCATTAACTATATTCTCGGTTGTTTTACCATCTGTCAGAATTACGTGTTTTGACTGATGGTAAAAATAACTGCGGTCAAACAAATGTTTGGCTACAAACTCCTCCTGCTCCTCCGGCGGTTGTTTATCAAACAACGGTCTTCCGCTCCCGTCTGCCCTTAATCTTTTTAACAGCTCGGGTATACTAGTTTTTAAATATATCGACATAACATCGTCACGCTTTAAAAACTCGTGGTTATTGGCATAACACGGTGTTCCGCCCCCTAAGGCAAGTATTAAACCTTTATCGTCGCTTAGAACGGCTTTAAGCGCTTCGTGTTCCAGTTTGCGAAATTTTATCTCTCCGTCTTCCGAAAATATGTCTGAAACACTTTTTTGAGCATTTTCTGCTATAATATCATCCAAATCCCTGTAGGGAATTCCCGATGCTTTTGACAATAACTGAGCAATTGTTGACTTTCCGGAGGCCATGTAGCCTGACAGCAAAATTTTTTTCATATAATAAATCCCTATAAATTAAGGCGTTAAATAAATTAATAAAAAAAAACTCAAATTTATGACATTTTCGCTTTGAATTATAAAGAATACATGCGTATATTTGCACCCGCATTCAGGGAATGAATAATGACTCGATAGCTCAGTTGGTAGAGCACAACACTTTTAATGTTGGGGTCCTGGGTTCGAGCCCCAGTCGGGTCACTAAGAAAGACCAAAATTATTTATCCCTGAAAGCAATGACTCGATAGCTCAGTTGGTAGAGCACAACACTTTTAATGTTGGGGTCCTGGGTTCGAGCCCCAGTCGGGTCACAAAAAAGTTAAGCGTTCTTTATGCTTAACTTTTTTTTTTGCTTTATACCTACCGGCCATGTGGAGGAATTGGTAGACTCGCCATCTTGAGGGGGTGGTGCTGCAAGGCGTGCTGGTTCGAATCCAGTCATGGTCACAAACAAAAAAAGCCTGAGAGTTTAGTTTCTCAGGCTTTTTTTTATAGCTTCCGGTATGCTAGCCTTATAAAGTTTTTTTAAATTCGTTCAATTCAACAAAAGTATTATGGGAAGAGATACAGAAATCTATATGTTTCACAAAGAAACAGCTTCATTAAAACTCTATAATGTTTTAAAATCAGGGAAACTTTATAAACGGTCATTTAAAGATTTTATTGATGACAGAAAATCAGAGTTTGGTAATTCTTATCAGGTGAACTATAGCAACATTGTATCTACGGTAAAAGAAGATATAAATAACATAACAGCCTGTGAATTATTTGAAATAACATATTATCTGGACGAAGAGCTGACTTATGGTAAATATGAAGATCAAAAAAATGATTTACGTTTACAAACTCCTAATAGCAGCGATGTATATAAAAGGTATGGAATAATATCACTATATAGGGTCCATACATCTACTGTTTGCTATAGCTACATGTTTCAATATGGTAATTACACAGCTTACTACCCTATTGAAGAGGTAAAATTCAATAAAGATGACGAAGGAATGAATATAAGCGTTGAAGATTTTTTAAGATTCAATGACTATATGATTCTTATAATGAAGCATATTTTGAATAGCGGAATAGAAGACAATTTTAATCCAGATGAATATGAAAATAGTATAATAGATCAAACTGAAGCCAAATACAGAGATAACACCACAATTTTTGATATTATAGAAAAAGAATTTAACTATTTGAAATCATGTTTTGAAAAACCTGACGAAAGAAGTAATGCACCATATAAAAATACTATTTACTTTGCAAGCCTGTTTTTAACGCGATCCATTGAAATGAAGTTAAATATTAATCCTTCTAAAAATAAAAGAATTGTAATAGTCGATTCTTGTTAAAAAAATAATTATGATTCCGGAAAAACTTTTAGACTATATAGTAGAGAGAAACTACGAAGCTGTAGAAAATGCGCTACAAAACGGATTTGATGCCAATACCCTTCTACAAAATGATACTACCGGTATACAATGGGCGTCCTATACAGATGATTTTAGAATGATAGAAATTTTCTGGAAACACGGAGCC
This sequence comes from Flavobacterium beibuense F44-8, assembly GCF_000769915.1. Taxonomy (GTDB): domain Bacteria; phylum Bacteroidota; class Bacteroidia; order Flavobacteriales; family Flavobacteriaceae; genus Flavobacterium; species Flavobacterium beibuense. The sequence goes on along the minus strand of NZ_JRLV01000021.1, from coordinate 70,123 downwards.
AAACCTACTACTGAATACATTGAAGATATTGTAACCGCATTTGAAAAGGGTAAAACTTACCTCGATTTAAAAGAAGCTGAAGAAAATCCAGGTGATTATCCTGATTTGACAAATGATTTTTCGGTTACAAAATGGGAGATACTAAAAGGACAGTTTAAAATAGAAGACGAAAACTATTATTCTATTGTCCTGCCTGTGTCCAAATTTGTTCTGGATAATGAAATCATCTCTACATCGATAGATTTGTATGCCATTGAATTACCAGAAAACCTGCAAAGCTATGTTGGAAAAACCGTTTCCTTCCCCGTAAACCCAAATGAAGGTTATATTGATGGTTCTGTTTTTCTAAGAAATGCTCACAACCCTGTAGATGTAACCGAAATAAGATTCTTAAAACTTGAAAAAGACTTTATCGAACTCGAACTTACCATGATGTTTGATTTTGAATATGAAGATGTCGGATTAAAAAATGAAACGACAAAATATCTAGTACAACTGGCTATAGTAAAATAATGTTGAATTTGAAGTACATACCTAATTAAAAAGAACAATAGCCTCATCAAATTAAATAAAACCCGTTTTGTAACGGGTTTTATTTTTTAATACCTTTCCTGTATCTCCAAACATAGCAGGTTTCGGATTTTATAACCGCTCAATCATTAAGAAATTTGCAGTATAAGATTCAGAGAAATGAAAACACAAAACCAACTTAATTACGACAGGATTGCAAAAGCGATTGAGTATATAAAGGAAAACTTCAAGTTGCAGCCCAGTCTCGATGAAATTGCAGACAAGGTACATGTCAGTCAGTCGCATTTTCAAAAAATGTTTACTAACTGGGCAGGTACAAGCCCTAAAAAGTTCCTTCAGTTTATAAGTATTGAACATGCCAAAAAGATACTGAAAGAAGAAAAGGCTACTTTGTTTGATACTGCTCACGAAACCGGACTTTCAAGTACCAGCAGGCTGCATGACCTGTTCATCAACATAGAGGGAATGACTCCTATGGAATATAAAAACGGAGGTAAAAACCTGCAAATAAACTACAGTTTTGCCGAGAGTCCGTTTGGTTCATTAATAGTAGCCTCTACCTCAAAAGGAATTTGTTATATGGCTTTTGAAGAGAATGATGAAGTGGCATTAAAAAACCTGCAGGATAAATTCCCTAATGCTGCATTTCAGCGCAAACTGGATTTAATGCAACAAAACGCACTGTTCATTTTCCAAAACGACTGGAGTAAACTAAATAAAATAAAACTGCATTTAAAAGGTACTGATTTCCAGTTAAAAGTATGGGAAAGTCTTTTAAAAATCCCAATGGGAGGTCTTTCAACCTACGGCAGGCTGGCCGAAAGTATTGGCAACCCAAACGCATCGAGAGCTGTTGGGACAGCTATAGGAAGTAATCCTGTAGCTTACCTCATCCCGTGTCACAGGGTAATACAGTCTACCGGAAACTTTGGGGAATACATGTGGGGAAGCACCCGTAAAACAGCTATTATTGGCTGGGAAGGCGCTAAGGTTGATTCGCAAATCTAAAAAGGTAAAACAATGCAGGATATCATTCAGAAAATAGAGAATACCGATTGGAAAGCGATTACCGAAACTATGCACCAAAACGGTTATGCAATTATCCCTAATTTACTTTCGGGAGAACAATGCGAAACATTAAAAAGCAATTATAACAATTCAAACCTGTACCGTAAAACGGTAACAATGGCCCGGTATCGTTTTGGCTTAGGCGAATACAAGTATTTTACTTATCCGTTACCCGATATTATTCAAACCGTAAGGACAAACATTTACCCATACCTCGCTCCTATTGCCAACGCCTGGTTTAAAGCATTGAAAATAAATGTGTCTTTTCCTGATAATCACGAAGAGCTGCTTAGGCAATGTCATGAAAACGGACAGGAAAAAGCCACTGTACTGATTTTAAAATATGGCAAAGGTGGTTTTAATACTTTGCATCAGGATTTATATGGTGATATTTATTTTCCAATTCAGGTTGTTTTTATACTTGATGAACCCGATACCGACTTTACAGGCGGGGAGTTTGTACTCACGCAACAAATCCCGAGGGCTCAGTCTAAAGCCATTGTATTGAAGCCCAAAAAAGGTGATGTATTGATTTTTACCACAAACTTTAAACCCGAAAAAGGAAGCAAGGGCTATTACAGGGTTAATATGAAACATGGTGTTAGCGAAGTAAAATCGGGTAACCGCCACAGCTTAGGGATTATTTTTCATGATGCTGTTAGTTAATCATGATTCAACATATTGAAATATCTGATATATCTTTAAGGTCTAAAATTAAGAACAGGGAAATAAGCTTTGGCGGAAACAAAAAGCTTAAAATCTACGGACTTTTATCGTGCAAATCAGGGAAGCGGATGAAACAGGCAAACAGGGTTTTCTTCAGTTCTGAACAGGAGGCTATAGAGAAACAGTTCCGTCCCTGTGGGCATTGCATGAAAACAGAATACAAAAAATGGAAAGATGGACTTATTTGACCAAACAACCGGTAAAGAAAAAAACTGGCTTCCGTATGACGGAACAGTAAATTATTACGGTAGGATATTAAACAGAGAACAAGCCGACTTTTATCTGAAAAAACTTTTGGGAACCATTGAATGGCGAAATGACGAAGCAGTAATTTTCGGGAAACGGATAATAACCAAACGAAAAGTAGCCTGGTATGGCGAAAAGGCGTTTGAATACACTTATTCCAATACCACAAAACATGCTCTGCCCTGGACAAAAGAACTACAGGAACTAAAACTTTTGACGGAACAGGAAACAGGTGAAACGTTTAACTCCTGCCTGCTTAACCTGTACCACGACGGAAACGAAGGGATGGCATGGCATAGCGACGCGGAAACAGACCTAAAGAAAAACGGTGCAATAGGTTCACTAAGTTTTGGTGCTGAAAGAAAATTTGCCTTTAAACATAAGGACAGCAAGGAGAAAATAGACCTATTTTTAGAACACGGTAGCTTATTGGTAATGAAAGATACCACACAAGAGCATTGGCTTCACCGTTTACCGCCTACAAAAAAGATTACTACTCCGCGGGTAAACCTAACTTTCAGGACTATTGTAGAGTAAGCAGAGTAACAACTACCTTATTATTGGTACCTTTTTATTGATACCTTTTTAGCAACTACATCCTACAGAATTGAAAATGGAACATGGTAGAAGTAAATGGTAAATTTCACTACTTTTAACCTATATACCTTCTACCATGAACAACAACACCTTTTACTGTAAATTCATAGAACCGGAAGAATCACTGGCCGACTTTGTGGAAAGCATCGGGGTGTTTCATAATCCGGCAAATGAACCACGGGATGTTGTTGTATTGCCCGACGGACGCATAGACCTGTTTTTTTCCCGTTCGGCTACTGAGCCTTTTCATGTAACACTCATAGGACTGGAAACCGAACCCGAGCAGCGCAGCGTTACGCCACAAACCTTAAACTTTGCGATTAGCTTTAAACCTCTGGCGGTAGAATATATTTTGCAAACTTCCATAGCCGATTTTCTAAACAGTGCCCAAAATTACCCTAACGACTTTTGGGGCTTTAATGATAACGACCTCAACGATTTTGATGCCTTTTACAAAAAGATTTCCGATAAAGTAAAAACACTTATCCCGAAAGAGATTGACGAAAGAAAACGTAAACTGTTTAACCTTATCTACGAATCGAAGGGGGAAATGACCGTACAGGAACTATCCCAAAGCGTATCATGGAGCAGCAGGCAAATTAACCGTTACTTTAACCAGTACCTTGGTCTTTCCTTAAAATCCTATTGCAATATACTCCGCTTTAGGAAATCACTGGAACATGTTGCCAAAGGAAAACTGTTCCCCGAACTTAACTTTACCGACCAGAATCATTTCATTAAAGAGATAAAAAAATTCTCGGGTGTAGTACCAAAAGAACTGTCAAAAAACAAAGACGACCGATTTGTACTATTATCCCTCCTGAAACGAAAATAACTTTGTACCGTTAATTAAAATTAATGGTATGAAATTAAACAATAAGAAAATAGCGATTGTAGGTGGCGGCCCCGGCGGACTAACACTGGCAAGACTCCTGCAACTTAAAGGAGCCGATGTAAAAGTATACGAAAGAGATTTTAACAAGCATGCCCGTGTGCAGGGTTCGCCACTGGATCTTCACAAGGATTCGGGGATTGCAGCACTGCGTGCCGCTAACCTACTTGAGGAATTCAAAAAAGCCTACCGCCCCGGTGCCGACAGACTTACCATGACAAACCATCTTGGCGAAGTACTGTTTAGCGACCATGACACCGCTCCCGGAGAAGACTTTGATAACGAAGGTTTCCGACCAGAGATAGACCGTGGTCCGTTACGCATGTTACTGCTGGATTCCCTGCAACCCGAAACCGTAGTATGGGACTGCCATTTTATCTCTATGGAAAAGCAAAACGAAGGCTGGTTACTGCATTTTAAAAACGGAACCACAGCTTATGCCGATATTGTTATTGCTGCCGATGGTGCCAACTCAAAAATACGCCCCTACCTTACCGATATTAAAGCATTTTATTCGGGTATTACCATGATTGAGGTAAGCGTTCCCAATGCCGAAAAAGGTGTGCCTAATATTTATAAACTAACCAATGGCGGTAAGATAATGGCTTTTGGCAACGGAAAGTGTTTGCTTACCGGACTTAAAGGTAATGGAGAGCTTGGGTATTACCTAAGTCTTAAAACCGATGAGAACTGGGCTGAGGCAAATGATATAGACTGTAACAGCAAAGAACAGCTGTTGGAATGGTTTAAGAACGAATATGCCGAGTGGGACAGTAGTTGGCATGAACTTTTTGAAAATATTGCTACACCTTTTGTTCCCCGTCCTATTTACTGCATGCCGCTGAATCAGTACTGGGAAGCGCAACCTAACCTTACCCTGCTTGGCGATGCCGCACATGTAATGCCACCATTTGCCGGAGAAGGTGTTAATATGGCAATGAAAGATGCTTTGGAGCTTAGCGAATACCTAACCTCAGCCGAGCATGTTACTGTACACGATGCCATTACTGCCTACGAAAACGGTATGCGTAAAAGGGCATCGGGTATAGCGCAGGAATCCCTTGATAACGGAGAGCGTATGCACTCTAAAGATGCTGCTAATGCAATGGTAAAGATGTTTAGCGAAATGGAATAAAAAAAGCCAGTCTAACGACTGGCTTTTTCAATAACTAGTAAACAATATAATTACGCTAAATCAAATCTATCTGCATTCATAATTTTATTCCAGGCAGCTACAAAGTCATTTACAAACTTATCTTTGGCATCGGCACTGGCATATACCTCAGCAACCGCCCTAAGTTCTGAATTAGAACCAAAAACAAGGTCGGCACGGGTACCTACCCATTTCGCCTTACCTGTATTACGGTCGCTACCCACGTAGGTTTCCCTTTCGTTAGATGTGGCTTTCCATTCGGTATTCATATCGAGCAGATTCACAAAGAAATCGTTTGTTAAGTGCCCCGGCCTGTCGGTAAACACACCATAGTTCGATCCGTCAAAATTAGTATTAAGTACACGCATACCTCCTAAAAGCACTGTAAGTTCAGGCGCTGTTAGGGTTAGCAACTGTGCCCTGTCTATTAAAAGTTCTTCGGTCGATACCTGCGATTTCCCTTTGCGGTAGTTACGGAAACCATCGGCAAACGGCTCAAGGTAACCAAACTGTTCAACATCGGTTTGTTCCTGTGAGGCATCCATGCGTCCGGCTGCAAACGGCACGGTAATGTTATGCCCGGCATCTCTGGCAGCTTTTTCAACTCCCGCAGCCCCTGCAATAACAATAAGGTCGGCCAGTGATACTTTTTTACCTCCGCCCTGAGCGGCATTAAAGCTGCTTTGAATATCTTCCAGTTTCCCCAGTACTTTTTGTAACTGTACAGGGTTGTTTACCAACCAGTCTTTTTGTGGTGCCAAACGGATACGTGCACCGTTTGCTCCTCCCCTTTTATCTGATCCGCGGAAGGTTGAGGCAGAAGCCCAAGCTGTAGATACAAGTTCTGACACGCTTAATCCCGACTCCAGCACTTTTGCCTTAAGGGCAGCCACATCACTTTCGTTTACCAGTTCGTGGTTCACTTCAGGAATTGGGTCCTGCCAAAGCAGTTCTTCCTGTGGTACTTCGGGACCAAGATAACGGGATTTAGGCCCCATATCACGATGCGTTAGTTTGTACCATGCTCTTGCAAAAGCATCGGCAAACTCATCGGGGTTTTCATAAAAGCGTCTTGATATCCTTTCATATTCCGGGTCAAATTTCAGGGAAAGGTCGGTTGTAAGCATTGTAGGCCTGTGTTTTTTACTTCCGTCAAAAGCATCAGGTATTATATTATCGGCATCTTTAGCTACCCATTGGTATGCCCCTGCCGGACTCTTAGTCAGTTCCCATTCGTAGCCAAACAGGTTTTCAAAAAAGTTGTTACTCCACTGTGTAGGTGTTTTGGTCCAGGTCACTTCCAGTCCGCTGGTAATAGTATCACCACCTTTACCTGTACCGTAGCTATTTACCCAGCCCAATCCCTGTAACTCAAGATCGGCTCCTTCCGGTTCTGCCCCTACATGATCGGCAGATGCGGCACCGTGTGTTTTACCAAAGGTATGCCCTCCGGCAATAAGCGCCACCGTTTCCTCGTCATTCATTGCCATACGACCAAATGTGTCCCTAATATCCTGTATTGCTGCTACAGGATCAGGGTTACCGTCTGGTCCTTCAGGGTTTACATATATAAGTCCCATTTGTACGGCTGCAAGAGGATTTTCAAGGTCGCGTGTATGTTTGTCTCCGTCGGCATCATCGTCAGATACTGTTACACCATGTGCTTCCGCTACACCTTCAGAACCATGTCCGTAACGGATGTCTCCGCCCAGCCAGGTTGTTTCACTACCCCAGTATACATCTTCTTCAGGCTCCCATACGTCTTCACGTCCTCCGGCAAAACCGAATGTTTTAATGCCCATAGACTCTAAGGCCACATTACCGGTAAGTATCATTAAATCGGCCCACGATATTTTTTTACCATATTTCTGTTTGATAGGCCAAAGTAGTCTTCGAGCCTTATCAAGGCTAACGTTATCAGGCCAGCTGTTAAGCGGAGCAAAACGCTGTTGCCCGGCACCTGCACCACCACGACCATCACCTACACGATACGTCCCGGCACTGTGCCATGCCATACGGATGAATAGGGGACCGTAATGTCCAAAATCGGCAGGCCACCAGTCCTGAGAATCAGTCATCAGTGCATGTAAATCCCTTTTTACCGCCTCAAGGTCAAGGCTGTTAAAAGCTTCAGCATAGTTAAAGTCCTTATCCATAGGGTTAGACAGCGATGAGTTTTGTCGCAGTATACTTACCTTAAGCCTTTTAGGCCACCAGTCGTTATTTTGGGTTCCCCCTCCGGCAACATTGCTTTTCATACTTCCATTGTGAAACGGACATTTACTGATATCGTTTTCTTTTCCCATAATTCAATACTTTATAATTGGTTAATACTTTGTTCATTTTTTGTTGTTACTCAACCATATAAAGTTATGATTTTAAGACAGATAATCAAAGGAGTTTAAAATCAATTAATTCTATATTAAAATAGTTAAAACTTATCCGTATCATATTTTCATCTCCTAACGCTTACAAATGTTTAGCTTAAAAATATTTCTGCCTTTATATTTTCCAAGTACTCTGCCTCACTCATAAAAACAGGTAATTATACCTGTAAATTGTACTTAATTTATTTGTAAATTAGAGTTTACCAACAAATAAATTATTAACAATGAAACAATTAACCTATCCAATTGCAGTACTACTGGTACTGCTTACCTGCATTGTATCGTGCAACAAAAAAACTACTGAGGGCGATTCTGCTAATCAGGCAACCATTTATTATGGCGGGGATATCCTGACCATGGAGGGAGACGCACCTGTATATGCCGAAGCTATAGTTTCCCAAAACGGAAAAATTGTTTTTGTAGGAGCAAAACAGGAAGCTCTTGACAAATACAAGGAAAACGATACAGAAATAGATTTAAAAGGTAAAACCCTAGTACCGGCTTTTCTTGACGGACATGGCCATTTTTTTAACGTAGGCTTTACTTCAATGTGTGCTAACATACTTCCGGCACCTGACGGACCCGGCACTTGCTTTGACAGTATAGTTAACACACTCAATAAATATAAGGATACTGAAGACGGAAAGTATATCATTAAAAAAACCGAGTGGATTATAGGAAACGGCTATGATGATTCACAACTTAAAGAGCTTGACCACCCTACCGCAACCGACCTCGATAAGGTAAGTACTGACGTACCTGTATTAATAATACACCAATCAGGACACTTAGGTGTTTTAAACTCTAAAGGCCTTGAACTTGCAGGATATACAAAAGATAACCACAAAGTAGATGGTGGTGTGGTAAGACTTGACGAAAATGGTAACCCAACAGGAGTACTGGAAGAAGGAGCATTATTTAAAGTACTATTCCCTATATTAGGTAAAATGGATGATGAAATGTCTGCCAAATGCATTAAAAAAGGACAGGACGAATATGCTAAAATGGGATACCTTACCGCTCAGGATGGCAGGACTACACTGGAACAGCTTGCATCACTAAAAAAAGGAGCCGATGAAAATCAGTATTACCTTGATGTAGTTGCCTACCCTGATATTAGGTTAGGCTTAGACAGTACCAGCATGGACTCTTATTATACACATGATCATACCTATAAAAACCGTTTTAGAATTGGGGGAGCAAAACTTACCCTTGACGGGTCTCCACAGGGAAGAACAGCATGGCTAACGCAATGTTACCACACCAATCCAACCGGGATACAGGGCTGTTATAAAGGCTATGAAATAATAGATAATGATGAAGCTACAGAATATGTTAAAGAAGCCTATAAAAACAAATGGCAGCTGCTTTGCCATACCAACGGCGACGCTGCTATAGACCAATATCTAAATGCTATTGATGAGGCTCAAAAAACGCTTAACTACAATGACCACAGAACCGTAATGATACACGGGCAAAACCTTAGAAAAGACCAAATACCGGAACTGGTTCGCCTTAATATAATGCCATCACTATTCCCTATGCATACCTATTACTGGGGTGACTGGCATGTACAGGCAATTTTTGGTCCTAAAAGAGGAAATTATATTTCTCCCTGCAGGGATGTTATTGATGCCGGTTTAAAAATAACCTCACATCATGATGCTCCTGTTACATTCCCTAACTCCATGAGGGTACTGGATGCAACCGTTAACAGAATTTCCAGAAATAAAAACACAATTGGTGCTGACCAGAGAATATCACCTTACGAAGGTCTTAAAACATTAACCGACTGGGCTGCATACCAATATTTTGAAGAAGACAGTAAAGGTACTCTAACAGTAGGTAAACTGGCCGACTTTGTTATTCTTGATCAAAACCCGGTAACCATAGAGGATACCTATAAAATTTTTGAAATTAAAATTTTAGAATCTATCAAAGAAGGTAAAACGGTTTACAAAAGCACAGATAGTAAACAAAACTAAATCGATTTTAAAGCAAGCATATTAGGGCCGTAGCCAAAGTAGCTCTTAAAGGCATACGAAAAATGGGAAAGGTTTTCAAAACCTACTTCCATATATACCTCTACAGGTTTACGTTTTTTCTCAAAAATATGGTAATGTGCCAGTTTAAGTCGTTTTTCTGTTAACCATTTTTGCGGTGTGGTATTGTATATTTTTTTGAAGTCTCTTCTGTAAGTTGCAAGGCTACGACCTGTAAGATAAGCAAACCTGTCCAGTGTCATGTTGAACATATAGTTACGTTCCATGAAATCGGACAGGTTTATTTTTCCCGGTTCCTCAAAATTAGCCAAAATACCATCAACACTTTTATCTGTGGAACGAAGTATCCTTATTGCTTCTTCTATTTTAAGTTCGGCTATATCACTTGGGAGTGTTTCTCCTATATCAAAATAATATATTAGAGAGGCAAAACAGCTTTCCAGTAGTGGATGTTTGGTAAACCTATATACTTTTTGCAGTGGTTGTGATATGCCTACAGGCTTATTAACTCTATAAAATTCTTTCAATTTAGCAGGAGTTAAATGCATTGCTACGGTTTTATGGGGCTTGCCATCCTTTGGATAATTAATCACCGTAGTCAACTGATTTCTGGGTATCAGGAATATGTCGCCTTCATTAAAAGTATAAACAGCGTTAGCCTGTATTATTTTTGTCTCTCCCGAAATAAACCACACCAGGATATGGTGTTCAAATACCACTTCAGTCTTAAAGCATTTTCCGTTATACTCAGAAAGCTTTATCTCAGGAGTTATATAATGTGTAATGAAATCCATTCTGAAATAAAATTACAAAATAAAACAAGCCATAACCATAAATAAATGTACACGGTTATAAATTAACACACTTTAAAAGATACTCCTGTCATCTCCTCACTTAGCACCCATAGTTTTTTGGCATTCTCAGCATTAACCGAATAAGGTTTTACTCCATTTTGTGTAGAGGGCTCTTCCATATTATGTTCTATGTTACCCAAGTCTAACGGAGCAATATCGGCATTTTCACAATATACCCCTCCAATACCATTTAACTGCGGACTAACAGCACACCATACCGACGTTGCTGCTCCCTGCTCCACATTTTTCAATTTTGCAGCAACTTCAGGCTTTAGGTTTCCTTTCTCATCATGTGTTCCCATTTGCTGAAAAAGAGTCATAGGTGCCACACGTCCTAAATCGGTACCGTTTACTGCCCCAGGATGTAGTGAATAAGCTCTTACATTGAATTCCTTACCTCTTTTATCAAGCTCTACCGAAAAAAGGTTATTGGCTGTTTTAGAGCGTCCGTAACCCTGAAGAGTTTCATAATCGGTAGTAATAAAATTAGGATCTTTAAAATCAAACGGAGCAAACTGATGTCCAAATGATGAGACATTTACAACCCTCGCTCCATTACTGTTTTTTAATGCAGGCCACAACCTAGCTGTTAGCTGAAAATGTCCTAAATGATTTGTAGCCAATTGCGATTCGTACCCCCTTTTATCGCGCTGTAACGGAACCCACATAATACCCGCATTGTTAACCAGTATGTGCAGTGCATTGTATTTTTCAAGAAATGCCTGAGCAAAAACATCAATAGATTCCGGAACCATAAGGTCCATATATTCTATTATCACATTACTAATTCCTTCAAGATTTTTTGCTGCTTTTGCAATATCTCTTGCCGGAACCATAACCTGTGCTCCAGCCTTTACAAAGGCTTTAACCGTTTCAAGACCTATACCCGCATAACCACCTGTTACTATGGCTGTTTTACCTGTTAAATTAATCCCTTTAATCACATCGTGTGTTGTTGATGTACTACTAAACCCCGAAGGAAGTGGGTTTTGTAAAACCCCGTTACTGTTGTCTGTAAAATCCATTTTTATATTTTTTATTGGGCAAAGTTAGGAGCAGTTTACGTTAGGGAGTTTGCTTAAAACGTCAGTTTACTTTGTTTAAAACGTCATTTTCAAAAAAAAAAAAAAAACAATCACTCTTTACTACTAACACGTGTTTTTACGCAGTGTAAAAAAACAGGTAATTATACTCGAGGAAACCTTTACGGATAGCCATAACTTTGCTATACAAACCAACCAACCAATATTTAACGATGGAAAGCTTAAAGTACAATGAGGTTATCTTTAAGGCTTCCGGCAATTGCAGTAAAAACAGAGAAACACTGGAGGAACAACTGGCTTTTAACCCAAATGTACCCGACAATTGCGGTTGTCTTAGTCTTGAGTTTCGGGCATGGAGGCATAGCACCCCTTTTACTCCTTACAAAAGCATAGAACCAAGCTTTTTTGCCCTGTCGCGATTTACTACAACCGGAACATCGTTAAGTATCTATTTAAAAAAGTTACAGGAATGGCACAATGCCACACCAAACCACTACCCGGTACTTATTAATCTTGAAATTAACAGCCTTAATGGTATTGATGCTAACTTTCATGATGAAATAGACACCTACCTTAAATGCTATTTTGGAAAGGAGCTTATTTTTAAACCGGGACAACTTATAAAAAACAGTAGCTTTAGCCTTGCCGAAAACGTAAAAAATAACGGATGGCCTACTTTAGCCCAAATGCGTGGAAAGTTTATTTTTTGCCTTACAGGGAACTCCGACCGTAAAAACAAATATGCCAATACCGATATTGAAAAACGATACTGCTTTAGCGAAGGAGTAATATATACACTAAAAGATATTCCTGAAAAAGGGAATATTGTTTTTTTCAGTACCATATATGCACCTTATCAGCCTTATAAGGAGCTATTCAGAAAAAAACTGGATTATTATCATGATGCTAATTATATAACCCGCCTGTATAATGTAAACAGTAGTGATGCCTGGGAGTATGCCATTGCTCATAACTTTAGTGTTATAACTACCGATAAGTTAAATGCATCTGGCGATGCAGAGATCTCTCCCCTTGTACCTATAAGGCGAAAAGCCATAACCGTTAAGGGGTATTTAAAAAATAAAGCCAATAACGAATATAGGACTAACAAAGCCAGTAAAATGTGCCGCAGGTTTAAAAATGATGTTTGCACCTTTATTTTTGAGAAGCACGGAAAAGGCTTTGCTCTTAAAAACGAGGAAACTCAGGAATACCTTAACAGTAACATGAATTATATTCCGTTTGCCGGATATACCGAAGATGAACTGTGGGTAGCCATAAGAGCCGAAGGCGAAGAAAACGGCTATTATTTTAAAAATATAAAAAACAGTAAGTACCTTACCAAAAAGGCTTCAAGATTATCGGACTCACAAGGAGATACCGAAATTTTCCTAACCGGTATTGCGCTGGAGTAACATCTGTACAAAAGCTATTTCATCGTGTTTATTTGCCCTTAAACGAAAACATAGCGGTTTATTTTTCAATCCGTTAGACACTATATTATATTTGCAGCAACCTTACAAAACCAGGCAATGGCATCCAACTTGCAAATATATTTTATTCAAATTACAGGGATTATATCCCTGTTTTTTTTGCACTCTTGTAAACCTGCTATAAACGATAACGACAGCGACAGTATTGAGCCTGAAAAAAGTACTAAAGAATCGCCTGCAGATACTATGGGAATAGTGAAACCTACCCTTGGCAATTCTGGCAACAAAAATTATTCTGCACTTACAACGAGTAAAGAATCGGCAGAGAAAATTAAAACATTCTTACATCAAAAATATCTTAAAGACTTTGACGTACTAAAGCCTGCCGACAGGAAATTCAGTTTCTTTCAAACCGACTTTAATAACGACGGAAAAGATGATTATTTTATACACTTATACGGAAGCTATTTTTGTAATGCAGAAGGATGTACTTACCTGCTTTTAGATAATGATCTGAATGAAATAGCTGTTTTTAACAACCTCTATTCCCCTATTTACAGAAGTGATAAAACTACAAACGGCTGGAACGATATAATTCTTTTCTCTCCTGATATTTTAAAGGATGAGCACCAGTACATAAATATCGTTTATAAAAACGGTAAATACAGCTATAATAGCAAAGAGGCTGAAAAGCTGTATGCTACTCCGTCTCAAAACTGTATCGTTATGTGGGACAACGAAGTAAGTGCTAAAGAGTTTTCCTTTTAAGCTTCATTAACTTTATCCATACATAATGAAAAAAGCCCCGTTGGTTAGCGGAGCTTTTTTATCTCTAAAACTTGCGTTAATAGATTGATCGATTGGTTTGTTGTGGTACAAATATGAGATTCCCCCTACAATTTTACAATACAGGAAAATACTGAATTTTATTACGGAAAATACGTAACGTAAATTTTGAGTACAAAAAAACCCGCTTTGTCCCCAAAGCAGGTTATAATAGAACAAACATTGCATAACCCGTCGTAGGTCGGTTTACGGGCACAAAAATCGAATACTATAAAACGTTTTACAATACAGGAAAACACTAAATCTAATTAAGTAAAATACGTAACCTTTTCACTATTTATGATTGGGTTAAAAATATTTTTATTAATTTTGTTTAATCATTTTTCAAAAACAATGAACACAATTAAAAACGTATTCAATATTAAGGACCTGGAAAACCTTTCCGGTATCAAGGCACATACCATCCGTATTTGGGAAAAAAGATATAATATCCTTGAGCCTATGCGTACCGATACCAATATACGTTTTTATGATATTGAGAACCTGCAAAAGCTACTCAACATAACCACACTTCATAATTTTGGCTATAAGATATCAGCCATATCAAAAATGCCTCCCGAAAAGTTACCCGTACTGGTTAAAGAGATACTGTCAAAAAACAATCTGGCCGATCATGTACTGAACAACTTTAAGCTGTCCATGATGAATTTTGACCAGGCATTGTTTCTAAACACTTATAACTCACTATTACAGGAAAAGTCATTCAGGGAAATATTCCATGAATTCTTTATACCGTTACTTAGCGAAATAGGTTACCTGTGGCAAACCAATACCATTACTCCGGCACACGAACATTTTATAAGCTTCCTGATTAGACAAAAGCTTGCATCAAATACGGAGAAAATACAAACAACCCCTCCTTCAAAAACCGACAGGACATATGTTTTGTACCTGCCACAAAACGAAATACACGAACTAGGGCTTATGTTTCTTAATTATGAACTGGTATTAAACGGCTATAAAACCGTATATTTAGGAGAAAGTGTACCATTAGATAACCTTAGAGATGTAAAAACCTATTTTAACAAAATTACGTTTATAACCTATAGTACTATTGCACCAGACAACAACGAGATAATTAATTACGTAAACACCTTAAAACAACAGGTGGTAAATGACACGGATACCAGGCTGTACATTTTTGGCAGGAACGGAAAATTTCTGGATCAGAATATCTTAAATGAAAACATTAAGGTGTTTGACAGCATAGCTCAATTTACCGACAGCATATAATTTAACAAAAGTTTACTTTGTTAATGTTTAATCTTTTTCTATTTTTATTAAACAAATGAACGCTACCATAAACATAATCGGATCAGGATTTTCCTCTTTAGCAGCTGCCTCTTACTTAGCCCGCTCCGGCTGTAATGTTACTGTATACGAAAAAAACAGCACCATAGGCGGAAGGGCACGTCAGTTAAAAAAAGACGGCTTTACTTTTGACATGGGACCTACATGGTACTGGATGCCCGATGTTTTTGAACGTTTTTTTGAAGATTTCGGGAAACGTCCTAAAGATTATTACGAGTTAAAAAAGCTATCACCTGCCTATAGCGTATGCTTTGGCATGAACGATTTTATAACCATAGGTGATAACCTTGATGAGATATGCCGTGTATTTGAACAAACAGAGCCAGGCAGTAGCAGTAAGCTACGCAAATTTATAGACGAAGCAAAAAGTAATTATGATATAGCCATAAAGGATTTAGTATACCGCCCGGGTTTATCCCCACTTGAATTGGTTACCCCACAAACTATAGCAAAGCTCGGGCAATTTTTTGGTAATATTTCCAGGGATATCCGTAAGGAATTCAAAAACAAAAAGCTGGTACAAATACTGGAATTCCCTGTACTGTTTTTGGGGGCAAAACCAAGCGACACCCCATCATTTTACAGTTTTATGAACTATGCTGATTTTGGTCTTGGCACCTGGTACCCTAAAGGCGGAATGTTTAGCGTGGTGGAAGCCATGCAGCAACTCGCTATAGAACAGGGTGTAAAATTTGTTACCGATGCTAACGTGGAAAAAATTGAAGTAGATGAAGACGGATGTGCCACACATATTGTCGTAAACGGAGAAAAAATAGCAGGCGACATTACTTTAAGCGGCGCCGACTACCATCATACCGAAACACTTTTGGATAAACAATACAGGCAATACAGTGAGGGTTATTGGGAAAGAAAAACCTTCGCCCCTTCTTCCCTGCTGTTTTATGTTGGTTTCAACAAGCCTGTAGAAAATGTAGAGCACCATACCCTTTTCTTTGATGTGGAGTTTGATGTTCATGCTGCCGATATTTATGATAATCCTAAATGGCCGGAAGAACCACTATTCTACGCCAGCTTTTCGGCTAAAACGGATAGCGATACCGCTCCGCAGGGAATGGAAGCCGGAACTTTTTTAATTCCGCTTGCACCTGGACTGGAAGATACTCCGCAATTAAGAGACCAATATTTTGAAAAAATAATTACAAGGCTTGAAAACCTCACACAACAAAGTCTTAAAGACAGTATACTTTTTAAAGAGTCGTTTTGTGTAAACGATTTTGTAAACGATTACAATTCCTATAAAGGAAATGCATATGGCCTTGCCAATACCCTGTTGCAAACCGCCTTTTTAAGGCCGGGGCTTAAAAGCAACAAAGTAAAAAACCTGTTTTTTACGGGACAGCTTACCGTTCCCGGACCAGGTGTTCCCCCTGCATTAATATCGGGGAAACTGGTAGCGGGACTCATAGAAAAACAATTATACAAACAATCCAAACAAACTTTTACCAAACGTTATGAAATCAATATTTGATAAAGTTTCCTTTGATTGCAGCAAGAATGTAACAAGGTCATACAGTACCTCGTTCTCCTCTGCCGTTACAATGCTGTCACCACGCATAAGACAGGATATTTATAATATTTATGGTTTTGTGCGCTTTGCCGATGAAATTGTAGACACATTTCACGACTACAATAAGGAAGAGCTTTTTGATCTTTTTGAAAAAGACCTCAATAATGCCCTGCGCGATAAAATTAGCCTAAACCCTGTGCTGAATTCGTTTCAGCATACGGCTAACCAATACAATATACCTAAAGAACTGATTGATGCTTTTATGAAAAGTATGAAGCAGGATTTGGTAAAAAAGGAGTACAGCTCACTAGCCGAATACAACCAATACATTTATGGATCGGCAGATGTGGTAGGATTGATGTGCCTAAAAGTTTTTGTGAATAATGACGATGCCAGATATGAAGAACTGAAAGGACCTGCCATGCGATTGGGCTCGGCCTTCCAAAAGATAAACTTTTTAAGAGATATTAAAGCCGATACCGAAGAACTGGGAAGAAGCTATTTCCCTTCGCTAAATCTTAACGAAATTACAGACGATATTAAACAACATATAGTAGAGGAAATTGAAGCCGACCTTGTCGAAGGTTACAAGGGTATTTTAATGCTGCCTGTAGAAGCTAAGTTTGGTGTATATACAGCTTATGCCTACTACAAAAAGCTGCTTAAAAAACTAAAGGCCACTCCTTCTCCCGAAATTAAAACCAAAAGAATAAGGGTACCTAATTATCAAAAATTTGGCTTACTGGCACAGTGTTATTTAAATTATCGTTTTAACTTTATATAAAAAATCAAAACCATGTTAGTTTACATACTGGTATTTATATTAACTTTTTGCATTATGGAATTTATGGCGTGGTTTACACATAAATACATTATGCATGGTTTTTTATGGAGCCTGCACAAAGACCATCACCGCAAAGATCACGACTCGTGGTTTGAGCGTAACGATGCCTTTTTTATATTTTATGCACTGGTAAGCATTGGGTTCTTCCTTTTATGGAAGTACCAAATACTGGATATTGGTCTTGCTATTGGCTTGGGAATACTCGCCTATGGTATCGCTTACTTTTTTGTACATGACATTTTTATACACCAGCGCTTTAAGCTTTTGCGTAACGCCAATAACCGTTATGCTAAAGCAGTAAGAAGAGCACACAAAATGCACCACAAACATTTAGGCAAAGAACACGGCGAATGCTTTGGTATGCTCATCGTTCCGTTTAAATATTTTAAAAAATAAAAAAATCCGCTGCAAGAGCGGATTTTTCGTTTTAAGAACTATTATTTATATCAAATTAACCTTCGTTGTTGTTGATATTCATTGCATCAAGAGCCGGTTGGAGCTGTGCTATATCAAGACCTGATTTTTGTATCAACTGTACTACAGTAAATACATCTCCCGGAGTCATATCGTCTCCCAGCACTCTTATAAGCCCAAAACTGTCTCCGTTTTGATGCAGGTAAACTACAAACTCATCTATATCATCATTTTCACCAAGCATGCATATCCTACCTCCGTTTTTACCTGAACCAAAACGCATTAGTTCCTCATAGCCTCCTGTTTTAAGCAGCCCTTTTACATTTTTAGCTTCGGTTGTATACAGTTGGTCGTTCTCATTCCCGCTTTTAAAAATCAGGATATTGAGTTTTTTAACTGCATCAAGCGCTTTTGTCTCCTTTTGTGATAAATTGAATTTATCCCCTTTTATAATACTGGTCCCTAAATCAAAGGCAATAAAATCCTGAGACTTTGCTTTTTCTACAAAGTACTTTTGCAGTGACGGACCCGAATCACAAGATACTAAGCTTAGCATAAGGGCAAGCATGATTCCGAAAAGATAATGAATGGTTTTCATGATTTTTATTTTTTACCTGAAGCTTTTTTTAGTTTATCACCTCCCGGTATCTTCATATAATCGGTAAGGAAAGATATTTCCTTAAGGTCAAAAGTACCTGTAAGTGACATTAAAACGGTATCATCTCCGTCACCTCCGTTAATAAACATAAGCAGTTCTTTAACTTGAGATGCCGTTGCTCCGGTTTTCACATAAATCTTAATGGTTTGCCCGCCTTCGCTAATACGCATTAGTTCTTCTAACGGGTATTTTTTAAGGTAAGCATCCACCGTTTTTTTCATTTCAGCTTTGAACTTAGCATTTTCGGTAGTGAACACCTTCAGGTTATCCAGTCTTTTAATAAGACTGAAAAGCTGTTTGGTATTCTCATCGCTTGAGTCGGCCTTCACCTCACTCATAAGTTCAAACATTTTTTTATTAACCAATATAGATACTATCTCATCTTCATCCTCAAACTTGTCAAACATTGACTGTGCGAAGAACAAAGTAGGCATTAGCACTAATACAAAGGTTATAATCAGCTTTTTCATTTTGTGGTAATATATTAAGTTTATGGTACTTTATTACAATTTTACTTTGCCTGTAAAGGTAACAACTAATGTCTCATCACCGTCACCTCCGTCAACAAATACGAGTACTTCATCTAAAGTATCTGAAGATGTTTGTTTAGCATACACTTTTACTTCCTCGCCGTCATCTTTTACGCTTATCAGCGTTTTCATATTATTATCCCTAAGATAATCTTTTACTGCAGCTTTTAGCTGTTTTTTGTACTTTTTCACTTCGGTACTGTACACTTTAAGGTTATCAAGCCCTTCGGTAAATTTAGTCACCATGTCCTGTTCACTCTTGCCTACTTTCATTTCTTTAGCAAGATCAACCATGCTTTTATCAACAACAATAACCGCTACATCGTCTATGTCGTTAAACTTATCAAATGCTCCCTGTGCATAAAACAACACCGGTACCAGCATTACAATTAAGGTTACTATAAGCTTTTTCATTTTTTTACTTTTTAAAGATTGTTTTTCTTGATGATTCATATTCTTCGAGATACCCTATAGTGCTAGCCCCCTTATTTACATTTTGCGACAGCATGTTTAATGCCTTTTGGGTTTCCCTTAAAGCCACTTCAGGGTCATCAAAGGTACCAAGGTCATTATCATTAGGCTGCCTGTCAATAAAGGTAAACACCCCAAATAAAATCACCACGCTTGCAGCAACCGATAACCATGCAACATATTGTTTTTTGGTTTTTAATGGTATCGTTTTTTCAAAACGTTGGTTTTTCTCATGGGCAAAATACCCAAACATTGGCCTGTATTGCTCCAGATGAGGCGCCACATCGTGTGAAGAAAAGTACATCTTAAGCTGGTTTTCTTCAGCAATACTGGTTTCTGCGTCAAAGTATTTATCTATAAGTATTTCAATTTCTCTTAATTCCATAATTGTGCATTTTAGTTAATTCGTCCCTCAGTGCTTTCCTGGCACGGGATAAAGCTACCCTCACTGCCGTTTCGTTCATTTCCATTATTTTGGCAATCTCTTCAAACTCGTATTGCTCAACATCCCGCATTTGCAAAATAAGGCGCTGCTGTTCGGGGAGCGTATTCATTATTTTTTCTGCCCACTCCCATGTATCGCGGTCTTCGGCTTGCTTTTGCAGTCCCGGTTCGCGGTCACTGTAGTTGGAGTGTACTATCCGCAACTCGGTAGCCCTTTTAGACTTTAACTGATCCAGGCAGTAGTTTTTTGTTATTGTCATGGCCAGGGCTTCCACACTCGAATATTTTTCCAGTTTACCTTTATTTTTCCATAACCTTACCAAAACTTCCTGAGTGGCATCTTCGGCTTCTTCGTTACTAACTAACAGCCGTTTTGCCAGCCTGAAAACACGGTCTTTAAAAGGAGTAATAATATTTACGAACTCCGTTTGATTCATAATAATTTGCTATCGTTGTTTGCGGTTTTATAATAGGAAGACGAATACCCTTGTTTTTTGTTACAAATAATATTAAAAATATTAAATTTACGTTTTATACTTAAAACTGCTATACATGAAAAAGATAAGTATTGCCATTTGCTTACTGCTCATTTCTGCTTTTGCCCTGCAAAGCTGTGAAGATATGGACGATAACGCCGTTCCGGTAAACGATTTTATATGGAAAGGACTTAACCTATACTATTTATGGCAACCGGAAATACCAAACCTTGCAGACGACAGATTTGGTAATCAGGGAGAACTAAATGCCTTTTTGCAAAGCTACTCCAGTCCTGAAGCTCTTTTTAACAGCCTTTTGTATGTAGACCCTACAAACCCTGCAAAAAGTGACAGGTTTAGTGTTTTGGTTTCCGACTATAACGTACTGGAAGCTACCCTACAGGGTGTAGCTAAAAGTAACGGTGTGGAATTTGGACTTGTGTATACCGATGCTTCACAAACCAGTATATTTGGTTATGTACGTTACATATTGCCCGATAGTGATGCCTCTACTAAAGATATTCAGCGTGGGGATATATTTTATGCTGTAAACGGAACTCCGCTTACACCTTCTAACTACAGAAGCCTTTTAGCTGCCGACACCTACACCCTAAACC
The DNA here is from genome assembly GCF_000769915.1 of Flavobacterium beibuense F44-8. Lineage (GTDB taxonomy): Bacteria > Bacteroidota > Bacteroidia > Flavobacteriales > Flavobacteriaceae > Flavobacterium > Flavobacterium beibuense. The sequence goes on along the minus strand of NZ_JRLV01000021.1, from coordinate 49,051 downwards.
TTGCCGATTATAATGACGGAACTATTACTCCAAACGGCGAAGAGGTTAGTCTTACCAAGTTTCAATATGGTGAAGACCCGGTTTATTTTGCCGATGTGGTATATAACGAAGGTGGTAAAACTATTGGCTACCTTATGTATAATGGTTTTTTTAGCAGCTATGACAACGAGCTGAATACTGCTTTTGGTAACCTTGCCGCGCAGGGGGTTAATGAACTGGTACTTGACCTGCGTTATAACGGAGGCGGATCTGTACGTACGGCGACCTACCTTGCCAGTATGATTACGGGTCAGTTTGAGGGACAACTACTGGCTAAAGAACAGTGGAACCCTAAACTACAGGATTACTTTGAAAATAATAACCCTAATGCACTGGTAAATAATTTTGCAGGAGCATTAAACGACGGAACAGGCATTAACCACCTTAACCTTAATAAGGTATATATACTTACAACAGGTAGTACGGCTTCTGCCAGTGAGTTGATAATTAACTGCCTTAAACCTTATATTGATGTGGTACAAATAGGTACTACTACCATTGGTAAAAATGCAGGATCGGTTACACTGTATGATTCTGCCGATTTTTCTAAAAATGATGTAGATCCAAGTCATCGCTATGCTATGCAGCCATTGGTACTTAAAATAGTGAACAAAAATAACTTTGGCGATTATGAAGAAGGCATAAGTCCTGATATTGAAATGCCCGAAGATTATGACAATCTTGGCGAAATAGGAAACCCAAGTGAGCCTTTACTGGCAACCGCAATTAGCCAGATTACGGCAAACGGACGAATGATGCCACAGCAGCCCGGAAGAGAACATAAAATATTTAAAACCTCTAAAACCATGCAGCCATTTGGCGATGAAATGTATATTGAAGAGGTACCGCAAAATTTAGGTCATCTTGTAAAAGAGTTACCATAATAAAACTCGAAAGGCTTCCCTAGGGAAGCCTTTCTTTTTAAACATAAACAAAATTACTTTATTTTTAGCTAGTAATTTAATTGTTAAAGTAGAAACTATTAGGTCCAACTCCTACTACGTGTGTGTTTATTAATGTACCATTAGTACCGTAAATATAAATTTCGCTGTCTGAAGCAAAGTCACCGCCATCTGCAATATAAACCTTGCCTCCGTTTACATTAAACCCATACATTGCACCCCATTGAGAACCTGACTCATAACTAAATAAAGCTTCTGTAGGTAATGTATTTGAGTTCAAAGATAAGCTATAAACGCTAGTTCCAACAGTATAGTATATAGAATTATCAGAAATTGTAAGATTTTTTGCACCAGACATCTCAGCAGTAAGCTCAATAGTACCGCTAACTGTATTGTTTGCAAGGTTTATTCTGCTTATTTTACTATCACCCATTACATATAAAGCACCGTCCTCCTCGTCAAAAGAATTTGGAGAATCACCAAGTTCAATAACTGCTTCAACAGTATTGTTTGCCGGGTTAAATACAGTTACCGATGTTCCGCTACCGTAATATCCGTTAGCAATATAAAGCTTACCGTTTTCTGTAAGTACTCTTTCAGCATAGTTGTTAAGTTCTACTGTAGATGTTGTAAAGCTTGCAAGATCAACCACTGTTAGGAAATCATCCGGATCTGCATAATTAGATGTGTTAGTGATATAAGCCTTACCGTTAATAACCGCACCATAACGAGGGTTACTGAAATCAGTTTCGATACTTGCAACAAACTCAAAAGTATTTCTGTTTACTACAGTTACTTTATTTGCCTGACCAGAAATGATAAATGCATAATCATCACTAAAAAACATTGACTGCAGGTAAGTACCAATAGCAGGAGCATCCGGGTTTACAGCAGTAAATATATCCTGCTCTACAGTACCGTCGTTACCAATAAAAGATACAGTACCTGTAGACGGGTTGCTGTTACCTTCGTTAAGCACAAAAGTTCCGTTCTCGTAAGCACCGGAAACAACCGATACATTATCGTCGTCACTGCTACAAGACACAAAAAATAAAGAACCGGCCAATAAGGCAAATAATGAATTTTTAAGTTTCATGATAGTTGTTAAGTTTAAGTTAGAGTTTTAAAGTGAAATAAAAATTAAAATTTCTTCCGGGCATTTGCCTGCTGTCTACACTAACATAATCAGCATTCCAAACATTAAGCACCTGTGCCCCCAGTTTATAAGTAGTCGTTTTTCCAAAAGTATATTCGGCACCAAAGTTACCTGTGGTATAGGCATCTATATTGTACCTCGAGTTGTTGTCAGATCGTGTAAACACCTCTCCGGTATATAAAAACTGGTAGTAAGCCGTTAGTCTTTTATATCCGTAAGATAATGCGCCCGATGCCTTGTGGTAAGGCACATAAATAAGCTGATTGCCTGTATCTTCGTTCTCACTTCGGGTATAACCATACACGGCGGTAAGCCCCAGTTTATGCGCGTTAAATTCCCTATTGTATTTAAACACCGTTTCTATACCATAGGTTTTAACCCTATCGGTATTTTGTGGTCGCCATACACTACCTGTAGGCAGCCAGCGTAGCATATCTTTAAGTTTTATAAAATAACCCGTTACGCTTAGGCTTGCATTTTGAATGGTAAACTCGTTACCTATTTCTCCCTGTACAGAGCTTTCGGGTTTCAAATCGGTATTACCGCTACCCTGCCAGTACAAATCCTGAAAAGTAGGTATCCTGAAGTTTTTGGAACCGTTTACCCTTAGCATGTAAAAATCGGAAAAACGGTATTTGGCTCCTGCCGAATACAAAAACGGACTCTCATAATTATTTGTAGCCTCTTTCCTTATACCCGCCTCATACATTAATTTACCGGTAATTGAATGACTAAACAATACACTGCCCGAACCTATATGCCTTTCGGCTCCCTGCAGATTAGAGCCATACCCTTTGGTTTGGGTAAAGTTCAATACCGAGTTCAGTTTCATCTTACTGTTAATCTGGAACAGCAGGTCGTACTTCCCTATTATAGATTCTGATTTCCCGTAAGTATAGTCCTCTTCATAAATATTATCAAAGTATTTGTACTTCTCACTCAGGTAAGCTGCCTTTAGTTTTGAGGTAAACCTGCCGTAATAGCCTGTCCACTCCAGCATGTTCCTGGTGTCAAAATTATCATACTTCGTTCTTGTTTCCGATGGGAATATGAGTGAGAAATGCCTCTCCCCTTCAAACAGATAGCTATAATAGGTAAGGACATTTTTTTGGTTAATTTTATAACCCACAGTAGCCGAGGCACTGTTGTTATAATACTGCCCGTTAAGATTATGTCCGTCCTTACCTACGTAATCATAGTCGTTGTCAGAGCTGTTTCGGGTAAAGCTAAGCGATGCGCTAAACTTATCTGTAGCCATTGTCCCGGCATAATGCAGCCCCAGTGTATTAAAGCTGCCGTAGTTTGCCCTAAGCTCGTTAGTGAATTTTTCTTTATACTCAAGTTCGTTGTTCAGGTGAATACTCCCTCCTATGGCGCTACTGCCATAAATAACACTTCCGCCTCCTGCCCTAACATCTATGGCATTAAAGTCGCGGGTATTTATTACGTTAAAGTCGGTTTGCCCGTTTAACTGGGAGTTTATGTTTATACCGTTCCATATCACGGCGGTTTGCTGAGCAGTTGTCCCTCTGAATGACGGAGACGAAACCATACCCAGTCCGTTTTCCTTAAAGTAAATGGTGGTATTGTAGTTTAAAAATGAGGTAAGCGATGCCCGATTGATCCCGATAACCGAATCGTTTAGCGCGAGCACCTGCTGTGTATTGGAAAAATCACGCAATTGCGTGTCTGATATTATCACTTCTTTTAAAGGGACAATAGTATCCTGCTGCGCCCAAAGCTGATGGCACAATACAAGAGTTAATACAAGAATGAGTCTGTTAAATGTCATAATTTCCAGAACCTTTTTTCCCGAAGGTTCGATAATTGTTAACACTAAAGGCAGGTCTCCTGGCTTGCGTACTGTTGTTTACCTTCCCGCCCATACAGGCAGTGGCTCGCAGTTAACAACAGCCTCCCAAAAGGGATATAGCTTACAGTTGCGGGAACAGCTCAGGTATTACACCTGATTCCCTTTTAATACAGTGTGCGGCCGGCACACTATAACCTAAAGTTGGGTGCAAATATAGGATTAATATTGAAATTTATACATTTGCAGCAGCTTAATATTTGTTATGAAAATCTTACACTACCCTATTTTCCTTTTTTTATTACTGGCTGTAACAGGCTGTAAAAAACAGGAAAAAGCACACAAAGAAACTACCGAAACTGTCGAGAATTCAATAGTTTACGCCAGCGGACTGGAGCTGTACAAACACCACGGCTACACCATTATAAAAGTGACTAACCCATGGCCTAATGCTACCGAAAGCTTCACTTATGTAATGCAGCAAAAAGATGCTGTTGTACCCGACAGTCTTAAAAAATATACGACAATACAGGTACCATTGCAGTCAATTGTGGTAACTTCAACAACACATATACCGGCAATGGAAATGCTTGGTGTGGAAAATACTTTGGTAGGCTACCCCGGTACTGATTTTATTTCAAGCGAAAAGACCAGAAAACGTATTGATTCGGGACTGGTTAAAGACGTAGGTCAAAACGAAGGACTGAATACCGAGATTATGATTGACCTCTCTCCCGATGCTGTTGTGGGCTTTAGTATAAGCAGTAACAACAAATCCATGAATACCCTTAAAGACAGCGGACTAACCGTTTTATACAATGGTGACTGGACAGAGCAAAGCCCGCTGGGAAGAGCCGAATGGATTAAATTTTTCGGGGCACTTTACAGCAGGGAAAGAGAAGCCAATATTATTTTTAAACAGATAGTAAAAGATTACAATGACGCTAAAAAAATAGCGCAAAACACTACCGAAAAACCTACGGTTATGGCAGGTGCTATATTTCAGGATCAATGGAACCTGCCACAGGGAGGAAGCTGGGGAGCACAGTTTTTAAAAGATGCCAACGCCGATTATCTTTGGAAAGATACCGATGGAACGGGAAGCCTTAGCCTATCTTTTGAAACCGTACTGGATAAAGCCGAAAATGCCGAATACTGGATTGGACCAAACAGTTATACATCGCTTACCCAAATGACAGAAAACAATCCCCACTACGGACAGTTTCAGTCGTTTAAAAACAAGAAGGTATACTCCTTTGGTACAAAAAGAGGTCCTACGGGCGGCTATGTATATTATGAACTTTCGGCAACAAGACCCGATCTTGTTTTAAAAGATCTTATCAAGATATTTCATCCGGAACTGTTACCGGATTACGAACTTTACTTTTTCGAAAAACTAAACTAAACCATTGTGCTGTACACCAAACGATATACACTGATTTTTATACTGCTGGGCATTAGCCTTGTGGCACTGTTTCTCGTTAATATCAGTTTGGGATCGGTTAGTATTCCCCTTAAGGAAGTATTTAACAGCCTTATTGGCAAAGGCGCTTCAAAATCAGCATGGGAATACATCATAATAAACTACAGGCTACCTAAAGCTTTAACCGCCATTATTGTAGGCATTGGGCTGTCAATAAGCGGATTGCTTATGCAAACACTTTTCCGTAATCCACTGGCAGGACCTAGTGTTTTAGGGTTGAGTTCGGGAGCCAGCCTTATGGTAGCCATTGTTATTTTGGGCGCGGGGATTGTACCTGCCGTAGGTACTTTTTTCTCATCATCATACGGACTCGTACTTGCCTCTACCTTTGGTAGTTTACTGGTATTACTGGCAGTATTGCTGGTGGCACAAAGGTTAAAGGATACTATGGCAATACTAATTGTAGGATTGATGTTTGGGAGCTTTGCAGGGGCTATTGTGGGCGTGCTGTCTTACTTCAGTAATGCCGAACAGCTTCAAAAATATACGTTTTGGGCACTGGGGAGTTTAGGAAACCTTTCATGGGAAAACATATCCATACTATGGGGTGCCAGCCTGCTGGGACTTGCCATAGCCGTTACCTGTATCAAACCCCTTAATGCTATGCTACTTGGCGAACGCTATGCCAAAAGCTTGGGGATAAACTTTAGCCAAACACGTTTTATAATCATACTGGCAACCAGTATTATTACAGGTTGTATTACCGCATTTACAGGACCTATATCGTTTATAGGGATTGCAGTGCCCCATATTGTGAAACTACTGTTTAAAACCAGTAGCCACCTGGTATTGTTTTGGGCAACACTGCTTGCAGGTGCTGCCATAATGCTTATTTGTGATACAGTTACACAATGGCCGGGAAGTAGTTTTGTACTGCCTATAAACGGTATCACATCTATAATTGGTGCGCCAATAGTAATATGGCTTTTGTTCAGAAAAAAGAAAGGCGTATTCAGTTAAATTCAAAAAGTGATGGAAACAGTATTAGCTGCAAATAATCTTAGCATTGGCTATCCTGACAAAAAACAGGAAGCTGTTATTGCACATGATATTAACCTCAACCTTAAAAAAGGCGCACTTATCGCATTAATAGGCGCCAACGGTATAGGTAAATCCACACTATTGCGTACTCTTACAGGGATTCAGCCACCCATAAAAGGGATTATTCAGCTTAACGGAATTAACCTCACTCAACACAACCCTAAAGAGCTGGCTCAAAACCTGAGCGTGGTACTTACCGAAAAACTTCCGCCAAGTAATCTTACGGTTTACGAATTGATAGCATTGGGCAGGCAGCCTTACACCAACTGGCTGGGCTCACTTACCGAAGAAGATAAACTACAGGTAAGCAGGGCGCTTCAACTTACCCAACTGGAGCATCTTGCCAACAAAAAATATTATGAAATAAGTGACGGACAGTTACAAAGGGTGCTTATTGCACGTGCCCTGGCTCAGGACACTCCCTTTATAGTACTGGACGAACCTACCACTCACTTAGATTTGCTGCATAAGGTAAGCCTGCTAAGACTCCTGAAAAAGCTTACGCAGGAAACCGATAAATGCATACTCTACTCTACTCACGACCTCGACCTTGCCCTACAGTTAAGCAGCGAAATTATTGTAATGACACAGCAGGAAGTAATACAGGATTCCCCTGCTAATTTAATTAGCAACAAGGTTTTTGACAGGCTGTTTAACGACGACAGCATAACTTTTGATGCGGAAAAAGGCGGTTTTACCGTTAAGGAATAAACACTTTGTGTTCGGCTTTTTCTTACGCATTTAACAAAAGGTAAACACAGCTCTCCCTTATAATTATGTAACTTTACTGTAAACCAATACCTAAATAATCATGGCTAATCAGTTTACAATAAGTTACCCGGGCAATAAAACAAGCCTGCTTAACAAGATAAAAGGTTCTATAGGTGACAAGGGTAAGCTTGCCGGAGACGACCAGCACGGAAATTTTGAAGGCAGCACCCCACTGGGAAAATTCTCGGGTTCCTATAGCATAGACGGAGATGATATTACCATAACCATTGATAAAAAACCTATGCTTATATCTAACAAAAGGATACAGGAAGAGTTTGAAAATGCCCTAAACGACAAATAGCATGCATAAAATTACCTTACTAATACTATTTATATGCACAACTGCAGGAGCACAACCTCCGGTAATGGAGGTACATGCTAACGGCTTTGATCCTGTAGAGGTAAGTATACCTTCCATACCTGTTGATTTATTCATAAAAGCAACAGATACCTGGGCTTATGAATATAACCGACTTAAAAGTCCTGTAGATGTTACTGCTGTAACAGCTAACACTATAACCATTAGCGCATATAAAAAAAATGCTTTTTATTACCGTAATCGTGGTGAAGCTTTCTTTTACAAAATACGCTATACCATGACCATTACTTTTCACGTTAATAGTTATACCCTCGACTTTAAAGTAGGTGATATTTATACTGACGGTGATGTACTGGTTGAATATAAACTCCCTGATTATTTTACCTCATCGGGTAAACTTAAAGACGGATATAACATGCTGGACGAATCCCTGCAAAAAACAGTGAACGACATAGTGAACTCCCACTATAATTTTATTATAAAGTACCAGTAGCTAAGGCTTTGTTAAACCCTTTTGCTTTACGGTTTATTAGTGGTAATATTATAATACCAACCTAAAAAAACGAAAAGCTATGTCACAAGAAACAACAAACAACCCTAAAGATTTAGGTTCAAAAAAAATAAACGACCATCAGAAAAATGAAGGTTTTAGCGGAGAAAACCTACCCGATAATTATAATCCCGGCAGCCGCTTTTTAAACCCCGAAACCGAGAAGGATGAAGAAGGTAATAAAGAACTGCAAAAACGTGCCCGCGATGTGAATGAAGGGAAAGCTGTACCGGTTAGCCAAAGCGACAAAACAGTTAATGACAAAGGCGAAGTGGTAGACAAAAACCGTGGTACCAAAGACGAAGCCGAGGATAAGGAAACTGCTGAGAACAGGGATTTCAATTCAGATATTGAAAAGAACCGTTATCCGACATCACATCCTGAAAACAAAAGGGATCGCGGAAATACAGAACAATAAAAAGCTTGTCTCAAAAGTTCCATTTCGAGCGCAACGGAGTGAAGTCGAGAAATCTCTAATAGATTTCTCCACAAGGTCGAAATGGAAAAATAAACACTTTTGAGACAAGCTACGTTTTTTAATCTTCTTCCTTTATAAACTGTATGTTGGCATGTAGGTGAATTTCCTCTCCCAATACCAGTCCGCCTGCCTCTGTAGTGTCATTGGCATGGATATTAAAATCGTTTCGGTTAATCTCCCCGCTAATATCAAACCCGGCTCTCATATTGCCAAACCCGTCTCTGGCTTCCCCTCCAAACAATACCTTAAATGTAACTTCCTTAGTTATATCTTTTACGGTAAGGTCACCTTTTAAATCATACTTATCGCCATCTACATGGTTAAATGCTTTTGAAACGAACTGCATTTCCGGGTAGTAATCGGCATTAAAAAAGTCGGCCGACTTCAAATGCTCATCTCTTTGCTCATTATTGGTATCTACACTGTACACATCGATAGTCAGTTTAAAGTTGGCATCGGTAAAATCATCCTTTCCGGCATACATAGTGCCCGAAAATAGCCTGAAATGCCCTGTAACATTAGCAATAAGTAAATGTCTTATTTTAAACTGTATATCTGAATGAGCCAAATCGAGAATCCATTTTGCTGTTTTCATAATTATATCTGTTTTTAAAAAATTGGTTAATAGAAATAAATGATGTTTTTATAAGTAATAACTTATAATACACTACTAATTTACTCACTATTACAACCTGTTTTACAACTCATTGCGTGAATTGTTTGTTAAACTTTCCTTTATATATGCTAACTATCAAAATGTTAATTAGCTACTATTACTGCATTTAAGGATTTTGTTAAAGCTTTTTATAACATTTCCCATAAAAATCAGTGTTAATTAACTTCAATATCAGTAAGTTATAACTGAACTTTGTATACATCAATTAAAAGGAACAGATTATGAATGTGAATAATGATGATAAAAATCAAACTCCTGCACCAAAAGTATCAGGCGGGAAGGATTTAAGTGAGAAAAAAACTCCAGAGTTGAAAAAGAATTTTAAAAATGCTGAGAAAGGTGCTTCGAAAAAGGAAAATCAACCTGACAATTAAAATTAGTATTAATGTTTAAATGTAAGTGTTATGAGTACCGAAAAAAGCAACAACATCTACACGGGGCAAATGGGAAACAGACCAAGTGAACCTATAAGTGCCCGTGGTCGTAATGCCGACAGAAGTTATTACAAAGATGAGATGAACAGTGGAGCCTTTATTGCCCACAACATAAGCCAGGGAAGGGATGTACGTTCCAGAACCTATAATGAGGCCGAACAGACCTGGAAGGAGCAGCGAAAAGCTAACCCTGATACTAACCAATAACATACAGCCTGAAAGGGCTACAACATATAGGATAAGAGAGTTTTTTGTGTGGTTCTAAACTATCTATTTCGAAAGAAGCCTGCTAATTAGCAGGCTTCTTTTATTATACGCGTTGATTATCGGCTTTCCAGTGCTTTATTGACTTTTTAATTGCTTTAGGATCGAGGTTCTCGGCTATTGCCTTTTCCAGCAGTGACGGCATTTCTTCATCGGGGGCAAAACGCAGGGCAAACAACTGCCCTTTGCTTAGCTTATCTTCATAAGGTTCAAGACGATTACCAGTAGTCGCGAAATAACGGTAACGCAATTCCTGCATTACAATCCTGTCCTGTAATGTTAAGGCATAGTGTTGTCTTAGCATAAACGATAACAAAGTAATAGAAAAGAATGCCAGAAACAGGAATATCCATATAAGCCGGTTTTCGTTATCAAATGAACGGCCTACGCAAAATCCCATTACTAACAACATCACCGGATAAAATATAAAGTGATGCGGAGTGTAATACCTTATATGGTTTTTAAAATTCTGTTCCATGTTATTCTATTTCCTTAAGGAAGTTTACAATGCGTGAAGCAATTTCTTTTTGCCCGTCCTGTGATGTTAGGTATTGTCTGTCGTTTTCATTTGAAAGGAATCCCATTTCAAACAGTACACCTGGTACCTCTGTATTTTTTAGTATATAAAATTTAGCCTCTTTTACAGGGGCTACTTCAAACCTGTCACTCATCGCAGCAGATAATTTAGCAGCATACTCTTTTGATTTTTGATTTTGGGCAACATCCTGACCAATATAAAATTCCATTCCTGATTTATCTGATTTACCAGTCATATTAATATGCAGGGATAAAACCAAATCAGGTTTAATATTATTAATAGTTTCAACCCTGTCTGTAAGTTGCTGGAACTCATCTTCGTTTCTCGTAAAGTGAATCACTACTTCTTTATCATCATTAAGTTCCTTTACCTTTTGGGCGATTGATGCTACAATGTCTTTCTCTAAAAAGTCATCGTGCTTAGCTCCAAAGTCTTTACCGCCATGACCGGCATCTATAACAACATTGATTTTTTGGGTTTCGGTTTCAGGTAATGCAAAGGCAAAACAAACAACTACCGCCATTGCAGCAAGATTTCTGATAAGGTGTTTTTTCATAATTAGTTGGTTTTTAAGGTTACTGTATATACAGTACAACATCAAAAATAACGGAAAAATTGTATTAAACAGTTTGAATTTCAATATTTTTAACGGAGCCTTATACCATTTTCACTAGCTTCTATAAGCTTTTCAAGCCGTGATATTTTAGTTTTTTCCTGCTTGGCAGATGTAACCCAATGCCTCATAAGATTTTTATAATAAGGCGGCTGATCGTTAAAAAACACCCATGCTTTTTCATTCTTTTCAAAAATATTTACCTGATCTGTACTAAACTCGGCAGGAGCTTTCCTTTCATGAGAATATATTTTGGATCGGTCCTCGTTAAGCTTTTCATAGGCAGCAATCCCCATAGGGAAAACCCTGCCCAGCTGCAATTGTTCTTCCATCTTTTTTACGTTTACAGCGCTCCAAACACTGTTGGGGCGGCGTGGTGTAAATCGTATAGAATAGACCTCCTCACTAACGGTTCGTCTTATCCCGTCTATCCAGCCAAAACACAAAGCCTCATCTACCGATTCCGGCCAGGTAATACTTGGCTTTCCCGTACCTTTTTTATAATAGCCTACAAGCAGTTCGGTTTTAACCTCATGGTGTTTTTCAAGCCATTCCCTAAAATGAGCCGGAGTTTCAAAAAAGTGTAATTCCATAGCTTTATTATTAGGAAAGTATAGGTATGATTTCGTTAAGCTTTTTAATTTCGTAAAAATTATCGTGCTCAATTTCGTGGTCTATCATTTCGTGTGCCCATGTAGTTTTAAACGGAACATGACACGCATATCCGCCTATGTTAAGTACCGGCAACACATCTGACTTTAATGAGTTACCAATCATAAAAAACTCATGTGGCTCTATATCCAGCCTTGAAAGCAGTTTGTTGTAATTGAGTTCCTTTTTATCTGCCATTACTTCTATGTGGTGAAAGTAATGCCCCAGTCCTGAATCGTGTAGTTTGCGTTGTTGATCTTTAAGGTCGCCTTTTGTAGCCACTACCAACCTGTACTTACCCTGTAAAGCTTTAAGGGTCTCCTCTACCCCATCCAGTAACACAATAGGTTTTTGCAGGAGCTCTTTCCCAAGATCTATAATTTTTTGAATATGTTTTACGCTAACCGTACCGTCTGATACTTCAATAGCCGTTTGTATCATGCTCAGTATATAACTTTTTATACCGTAACCATAAAGCGGAAGGTTATCTACCTGATGTTTAAAAACTGCTGCCGAAAGGCTTTGATGGGACAGGTAGTTTTCCATCAAACCACAAAATTTCTTTTCGGTTTCCTCAAAATAGGGTTCATTAATAAACAGGGTATCGTCGGCGTCAAAAGCGATTACTTTAATGGATTTCATGGCGTATTATAAAAGTTTTTCTACAAATTTACAGATTTTAACCTCATCACGCCACACTTATCTTACCCTTATCAGTTCAAACATACCTGGATAATCTATTACCAGTCCGTTAGCATCAACGGTAATGTCAGCCTCAAAATCTTTCAGGTTATCAAAGCGATACAGCATATTACCCAAACGGGTATACTTTTGTCGTTCACGGCGCACTTCATTTTGCAGTACATCAATATAAATAACACTTAGTTCGGTAGTTTCACCCTCGACAAGGTGCAAACCATTTACCGGAAGTGTGTTGGTAAATGGCGAAATGGAAATATCTACATAATTACAGCCCTCAAAATTAAAATGAGGCAAATTCTTTTTACATTTCCAATGCCCATTTTTATCCAGTGAAAGCGCATGTTTATAGGTGTTATCGGCAATACTGGCACTTATTTCAAACGACTGAACCTCCCAATCCCTGTTAAGCTGTAACCAGTATTCGGTATATATAGGCTTACGTTTTGCCCAGCCTTCAATTTCAGAATGCACCATGATGCTTGTATCATGATAATTTACGGCACAGTATTCATCTGTGTCATACATCAACCCCTTCCATAAAATACTCAACTGCATAACCGTAAAAAATTAAAAAGCGGTTTTGACATGTGTATCAAAACCGCATCTAATTTACTATTTTTCAGCCAAATAATCAATGATTAAAATCACAGAATCACCTCCTTGCCCTAAGAATTCCCACTTTATTTCCCGAATCGTTCATTAGGACTCCGCCATGAGCTATATACAGGTTAGTATCGGCATTATCGGTAAGCATCATTTTATACCCCGCCTTGTTAGAACGTACCAGTTTTGCTACCATATATACCTTGTCTTTATCCACCTGTACAAGGTTTCCTCTTTTGGTTAGATAGTACTCCCCTTTAGGATCAGAACTAAAGTAAGCATCACTGGCAATATTGTTATTGTATTTAGCACTTTGCTGAATCTTCTCTGCTCTTGTCGGTTGCTTTTTAACCGCTACCTGTTTAGGCTTTACAGGTGCTTTTGCAACAGGTTTAGCTTCAGTTCTGGTTTCAGGTTTTGGCGTTGAAGCGGTAGTTTTTACCTGTGCAACTGCAGCCATATTTGCCTGAGCGCTTCCGTTTGCTCTTGTCCAGCCCGTTGCTATGGCAACAAGCCTGTCACTTTTTGGCGGATGCGTATGCGAACCCTTTATACTGGCTATGGTTTCCATAACTGCCTGAGCATCGGTAAGGCTTGCTCCCAATTTGTTTAGTACAAATCCCGAAAACTCATCGGCATCCAGTTCGGTTTGGGGTCTGCTGCCTACATTATCAAGGGTGTGCCCGTTAAGGTGATGCCCTATTTCGTGTGCCAGTATACTAACGGCTGCCCAGTCACTACCACTTACGGTATTGATGCTCGACATGAATTTAGGATTGTATAAAATGTATCGTTTACCTTTTAGTACAACCGCTGCCGCATTAGGTACATTTGCTGCACGCAGTTCAAAATTGGCTTTTAACCCAATTACCGACATGATGTTTTTTATCACCGTTTCGGCTTTTGCATCGGGTTTAAAGGCATGTATATCGCCCGTAACCTTTTCGCCATAATAACTGCACATTTGGGTATATTTTGCCGATGCAAACACCTTTTGCGCGTGTACTCCGGCGGCATTACATAGGGCTACGATAAGTAGTAAGGCTTTTAAAATCTTCATAGGCCAGAGAGAAAATAAATTTAACATTTGGTTATCAGCTATATAATAGTAACGGGATATTTTTAGGTGTTAGTATGAATTTTAACACCCTGGTGTACTAAAACGTTTTCTGTTAATGACATGTTAATCTAACAATTAAACAAACGTTTAATTTAAACAATCGTTTAACTTTGTGCTATAATTTTGAAATTGGAAAACAATGACAGAATACAACGAAAAACAACTCGATATCCTCATGGCAGCAGAAAGCCTGTTTGCCAGCGAAGGTTTTGACGGGACATCAATAAGAAGCATAGCAAAAGCCGCAAAGGTTAATATTGCTATGATTTCTTATTACTTCGGGTCTAAAGAAAAAATGCTTGAAGCACTTATTCTGCACCGTACATCTGACATGAAAATGCAATTAGACAACATTTTCAAGGAAGACCTTACCCCGCTTGAAAAGGTAGAGCGCCTTATAGACCTTTACATTTCGCGCATCAACAAAAACAAATGCATGTACCAGATTTTGCACTTTGAGCTTTCTACAAAGAAAAGGCTGATGGACATGAAATCGTATGCCGAAGTTAAGCAGCAAAATATGGCGGCTTTTAGAAAAATAATAAAGGAAGGACAGGAATCCGGCTTGTTTAAAACAAACATAAACATTGAGCTTATCCCTCCTACCATTATGGGTACCCTTGTGCATTTCCAGATGAACAGACCATTTTTTGAGGCAGAACTGGGTATTAAAACAGATGAAGCCTACGAAAACTATATAAAAAACGAATTAACGAGTCACATTAAACAAACAATTAAAGCCCTTTTAGTTCATGAAAACTAAGAATTTACTATTGGGAGCCACACTGTTTATATCGGGGTTTGCAACACTGCAGGCACAAGAGAAAAAACAGTTAAGCCTTGATGATGCCATAGGCATGGCAGTTACCCAAAGTACCGAGGCAAATCTTGCCGATACAAAAGTTTCCACTTCAAAATTTGAAATGGAAAGCGTAAAAAATAACGTTTACCCTGAGGTAAAACTTTCGGGTCAATATCAAAGGTTAACTAATCCTAATGTTACACTTAGACTACCTACCGGCGACAGTAATGATGGCGAAACAGCATCGGGTTCTCCAAAAGTAGACCAGCTTATGCTGGGTATGGCTACCGTGGGTATGCCTTTGTTCTCTGGTTTTAAGCTTAAAAACAGTGTAGAGGCATCTAAAGATGCTTATAATGCAGAGACTTTTAATGCTGCACACACTAAAGAGCAAATTGCCATGCAAACCATAGTGCTTTATTCTAACCTGTATAAGGCACAACAGTCGGTTAAACTTATAGAGGAAAACCTTAAGAGTGCTAACCAGCGTGTTACCGACTTTACAGCTATGGAGCAAAACGGTATCATTGCACGTAACGACCTTCTTAAAGCACAGCTGCAGGCATCAAACATTCAACTGTCTTTAGAGGATGCTAAAAAAACAGTTTCTACAATTAACTATCAGCTTGTAACTATGCTAAAGTTACCTGAAGGAACACAGGTAGAACCTAACCCGGCTTACTTTGAAAACTCTGAAGAGATGGTTACCGCAGTTACTGCCGAAGAGGCTATTAGCCAGCGAAATGACCTTGAAGCCCTTAGATGGGAACAAAAGGCAAGCGAGGCTAACATAAAAGTGGCTCAGGCAGACTACTACCCTACCGTTACACTTTTAGGAGGATATGCAGCGGTAGATATTAAGAATGTTTTCCAGGTTACCAATGCCATTAACTTTGGTGTAGGTGTATCATACGACCTGTCTAACCTGTTTAAAAACAGTAAGCATATAAAATCGGCTTCAAGCCGTGCCGAAGCTACTAAGCAACAGGTAGAGTTACTTACCGACAGGATTAAAGTACAGGTACAGGAGTCTCTTGAAAACTATAACCTTGCCATTAAGCAAAACAGAGTGTATACTGAAGCTGTCACTCAAGCCGATGAAAATTATCGTATTGTAAAAGATAAATACGATAACGGCCTTAGTGATACTAACGACCTTTTAGAGGCCGATGTACAACAGCTACAGGCAAAGCTTAACGAAACATTCTCAAGAGCAGATATAACGCAACGTTACTACGAACTGCTTAACGTTTCAGGAAAATTAATCAATTCATTCAAAATTACTCAACAAAATAATTAATATACCTCCTCATGGAAAAAAAGAAAACAAACAAGAAGTTTCTTATCATACTTATAGTACTTGTTGCCGTGGGTGCTACATATGGTACTTATAAATATTTACACTCCCTTGCTCACGAAACTACAGATGATGCACAGGTAGAAAGAAACATGAGCCCTATTATACCCCGAGTAACAGGTTACATCACTAAGGTATATGTAAAAGACAACGATTATGTAAAAAAAGGTGATACCCTTTTTGTTATAGATAATAATGACTACATCGTTAAGGTAGAAGAGGCTAAAGCTGCTCTTTTAGCTGCCGAAGGTAACCTTGCCGTTGCAAAGGCAGATGTAGGTAGTGCTACAGCAAACGTATCGGTATCTGATGCTAATTTACAGTCTACAAAAGGTAACATAGAGGCTGCTAAAGTAAGATTATGGAGAGCTAATAACGACTTTGAGCGTTATGAGAACTTATATAAAAACCACTCAATAACTAAACAGCAATTTGAGCAGGCGCAAGCTGCTAAGCAGGAGGCGGAAGCCCAACTGAAAGTACTTGAGCAACAACAGGCGGCCAGCAACTACCAGAAAAATGCGATTATTTCAAAATCAAATGTATCCAACAAGCAAACGGAAGTTGCTGCTGCCAATATTGAGCGTGCCAGGGCTGCACTTAATGCTGCCGAACTTAACTTAGGTTATACAGTAGTTACAGCTTCTGTAAACGGACAAATATCGGCTGTTGATATACAACCGGGACAACTTGTAGCTCCGGGTCAGGCGTTATTCTATATTACAGATCACAGCGAAACATGGGTAGTTGCCAACTTTAAGGAAACTCAGCTTAACAAAATGAGAGCCGGACAAAAAGTAGGTATTAAAGTAGATGCTTATCCTGATATTGAGTTTGAAGGTGTTATTACATCATTCTCGCCTGCAACAGGAGCAAAATTCTCTCTATTACCTCCTGATAATGCTACGGGTAACTTCGTAAAAACAGTACAGAGACTACCTGTAAAAATCAATTTAACTGAAAATAACGCGAAAGAAAAAGTAGACCTGCTTCGTCCCGGAATGAACGTTGAAGTAGATGTACACTTAAAATAATATGGCAGCAACAGTAACACAGGATGACAGCCTGGTAGAATATGGCTTTAGGCGGGTAATTATTACCATTACCGCGGTACTGTGTGCCCTGCTTGAAATTGTAGATACTACCATTGTCAACGTAGCGCTAAATGAAATGCGCGGTAGCCTTGGGGCAACGCTTACTGATATTGCCTGGGTAATTACCGCTTATGCCATCGCTAACGTAATTATTATACCAATGACGAGCTGGCTGTCACAACAGTTTGGCCGTCGAAACTATTTTGCCGTATCTATTGTAGTATTCACCGTAGCATCATTTTTATGTGGTAATGCTACCAATATCTGGGAGCTTGTATTATTCAGGTTCATACAGGGTATGGGTGGTGGTGCACTACTTGTAACGGCACAAACCATTATTACCGAGAGTTACCCTGCCGAGAAAAGAGGTATGGCACAGGCCATATATGGTATGGGTGTAATTGTGGGGCCTACATTGGGTCCGCCACTGGGAGGTTACATTGTAGATAATTATTCATGGCCTTATATATTTTACATCAACGTACCTCTGGGTATTATTGCAACCCTGCTTACGCTGATTTATGTAAAGAGCCCTAAGTATGGCGAAAAGATGAAAGCCAATCAGGTGGACTGGTGGGGTATTATTTTCCTTGCCTCCTTTATCGGGTCGCTGCAATATGTACTGGAACACGGACAGCAGGATGACTGGTTTGCCAATGGTACAATAGTCACACTGAGTGTTGTAACCGTATTTGGTTTACTCGCCTTTATATGGAGGGAAATGACATACAAGTTCCCTATTGTAAACCTCAGCGTATTAAAGGACAGTAACCTGCGTATTGGTACCATAATGTGTTTTATACTAGGTTTCGGTTTATATGGCTCTACATTTATAGTACCTATATACACCCAGTCTGTTTTAGGATGGACGGCACTCGAAACCGGTTTATTACTTATACCAAGCTCATTGACAACAGCTTTTATGATGCCTATTATTGGTAAGCTTATACAAAGAGGTATACCGCAAACTTACATGGTAGCATTAGGTTTCCTTATCTTCTTCTTCTTTACGTTTTGGATGCACAATATCATCACAAACGATACAGGGGCAGAACACATGTTTTGGCCACTTATATTAAGGGGTATGGGACTGGGATTACTTTTTGTACCTATTACTACCCTATCGCTTTCTACCCTACAGGGTAAAAGTATTGGTGAGGGTGCTGCCTTTACAGGTATGATGCGTCAGTTAGGAGGTTCATTTGGTATTGCAATTATTACCACATTTATCTCACGTTTCGGGCAGCAACACAGAGTAGATCTTATATCTCACTTAAACGGAGCCAGTTTTGAGGTACAGCAACGTGTACACCAATATCAGCTTAAGTTTATGGGTAATGGTTTTTCTGCCAGTGAGGCATTGGCAAAAGCACACCAACTACTGGACCTTAATGTTACAAGACAGGCAACTATATTGTCGTACATGGATGTATTTATGTATCTGGGCATCTTGTTCCTGCTTTGTATACCATTCATACTGCTTGTAAGGCGTGGTAAGGGTAAAGTAGACATGAGCGAAGCCATGCACTAAAATTTTAAAACAGCTAAAAAATGAATTCAAAATATAATCATTATAAAGTAACGCTAGAGCACACGCACAACCCAAAAGGTGACGAACTGCAGGAAGCCGTTAGTGTTGAATTTGATAACCACGATAACATATTCAACATTATCAAAATACTACAGGAAAAAAACCTTTTTAGCAGCGATAGTGAAACAGCCGAGTTTGCCATAGGACTTAAAATGTTTGGGGAAGTAATGCTAAGAAACAGGGAAAACCCTTTGTTTAGCGAGTTATTTCCGGCTTTTAAAGCCTTTATGATGAAACTCAAATCAACATAAGAAAGGTTAATTATTTGATTATATATAAATTGTTTTGGTTATTACACCTTTACCTGGTGTGTTCAAACAAAAAACTCCGAAGACCTGTCTTCGGAGTTTTTTTATCTATAAGAATTTTATAAATCCCTGTGTAATACTTTTTAGTTTTACATCATAATACCTGTCAAAAATCCACTTGCCTTTTGTAAAAATAAAAGCAGACCAACATTCTATATTTATTCTTTTGGGCATATGCTTTGCATCGGGCAGTTTATAGTTGTATACAAACTCTAAAATATCGTTTTCCTTTGGCTCATAGTCAAAATCAAAACAATAATCATTGTTGAGTAAATCCAATAAATATTCTGCAGATAATTCTCCTATAGTATGTGAAACACCTCTATATTGGGAAAATTCCATTGAATATAAGTCACACTTGCCCAGGTATCCTGATAAAGTCCATGTATATTCGGTTTCCAGATAAGCCTCTTCAAAAATAAGTTTCTGATCTTTAGTTACTCTGTGATATGTTACCGAGGCTGAATTTTCATCCCTTTCAATAAATCGTATTTCCATAAGGAATTACCTTGTAAACACCAGCTTATTTCCTTTAGATAGGCTGGCATCAAACTTATAGCCTTCGTAGTCAAAACCTTTAAGTCCGTTTAGGGATCTAACGTTATTGTCAATTATATAGCGCACCATCATCCCCCTAGCCTTTTTGGCAAAAAAGCTTATCATTTTTAGTTTACCGTCTTTATAGTCCTTAAACTCCGGAGTAATTACAGGTACTTTAAGCGCTTTTGTATCTACAGCATCAAAGTATTCTTTACTTGCCAGGTTAATAAACAGTTCGTCGTCTTTAAGCTCATCATTCAAAGCCTGGGTAATGGTCTTTTTCCAAAACTCATATAGGTTTTTACTTCCTTCAACCGGCATTTGGGTACCCATTTCCAGTCGGTACGGCTGTATCAGGTCTAGCGGTTTTAAAAGTCCATACAGTCCTGATAGTATCCTTAAACTATCCTGAAGTTTATTAAGCTTTGCGGTAGGGATAGTATAGGCATCAAGCCCTGTGTATACATCTCCGTTAAAAGCATAGACGGCTGGTCTTGCATTTTTTGTGGTAAAGGGCGTATGCCAGTCCTGATTGCGTTGCCAGTTCAAATCGGCAAGTTTTTTGCTTATACTCATCAGCTTACCAAGTTCATCCGGCAACTTTTCTTTTAATACACTATGTATCAACTCACTTTGTGATAAAAAGGAAGATTCTGAATGTTTTCTTGTAGGAAGTTTTGTGTCAAAATCCAGCGATTTTGCGGGAGATATAACTATTTTCATATACTAATTTGTTATCTTTCAAAGTTAGTAATTGTAACATTATCGGCAAAACATATACGTATAACATAAAGGAGTAGTTTAATGCTCCGCCAAACCATTAACCAACTAAAAAATGACAGATTACATTATAAGGACAGAGCACCTTACTTTTCATTATTCCAAAAACAGAAAAGCTCTCGACAATGTTTCTCTAAACATACCAAAAGGTTCTATTTATGGCTTTTTAGGTCCTAACGGAGCAGGAAAATCAACCACCATGCGCCTGCTTACCGGTATACTGCCACAGCAGGACAAATCTATTTATCTTTTTAACAAGCCCCTTGACCAGCAGCTACCCAAAGCTTTTGATCGTGTTGGTTCACTTGTGGAAAGTCCTGCATTATACCTTCATCTTAGTGGGTATGATAACCTGAAGTACATAGCAAAACTTCGCAATGTTCCTGAAAGCAGAATTAACGAAGTACTGGAGCTGGTAGACCTGCAAAGGGACGCTAAAAGAAAAGCTAAGGCTTACTCTCTGGGTATGAAGCAGCGCTTGGCGATTGCAATGGCTTTACTGGACGAACCGGAACTTTTATTACTGGACGAACCTGTAAACGGACTGGACCCTAACGGTATACAGGATATACGAAAACTACTGGTAAGGCTTAATAAGGAAAAAGGAGTTACTATTTTCGTTTCCAGCCACCTGCTTGCTGAAATTGAGAAAATGTGTACTCATGTAGGGATTATCAGTAAAGGGAAAATTCAGTTTGAGGGCACTATGGAAGAGCTTTCCAAAAAATCAGGACTGTGTAAAATACGTATCACTGTAAAAGATGCCCAGCGCTGGTATGATGAACTGGTAAAGGAAAACCCTACCGTACAAATGGACAATAACACACAGTTTTCCCTTGAGCTTCAAAACCGCGAGGAGATTCCCGTATTTACAAAAGAGCTTGTAAATAAAGGTGCCGAGATTTATGAGATTAAAATCCTTGACGGCCTTGAAGAGTGGTTCATGGCACTTGTAAACTAATTATAACCTTACCAACACATATCATAATGCAAAACTTTATAACTGCCCTAAAGGCAGAACACCTTAAAAGAAAAAAAACGGGAGTATATCTTACCGCCATCATACTCGGGGCATTTATTCCGTTAATATATGCGATAGCTTTTATTACTCAAAATGAAACTTCACAACCGGGGTTACCTTATAACATATATGCGCAAACGCTGGAAATGATAACCAGCTCATTTACTGATTTCTTTTTACCATTGCTAATACTTATTTCTGCCAGCAGGCTAACACAGCTTGACCATAAAAACGGAGGCTGGCAGCTAATGGAAACACAGCCTTTAAAGAAAACATCCATATACTTTGCAAAATACACTCAGCTAATTTTAGTGACTTTTGTTTCGATTTTAACCTTTATTGCTGCATCATATCTTGGATCGGTGCTTATTAGCTTATTTATAGATATGCCTGAAAATGCTAGTATAAGTTTTGATTTTGGCCTTTCTTTTTGGCTCATGGTAAGAATGTTGCTTGCCGCCTTATTATTTGCTTCGGTACAATATGCTGTATCAGTCTTACTGCCTAGCTTTATATGGTCTATGCTAATTGGGCTTTTCCTTTTATTGGGGTACATGATAGCCGTTAACTTTAAGGCATTCCCTAGCTGGTTTCCGCTGGAAACATTAAAAAAGGTAGGTAATTATACTAAAGGAAGTGACCTGGGGTATTGGATTACCTATTCGGAAATTATAAGTGTACTAAGCAGCTTCATTGTACTTTACATAGGCTTTATGTGGTATAAATTTAAAAGTATAAAAAGAGCTTTTGTAAGCCCCGGTACAAGAATAGGAGCATTAGCAGGAGTACTGATTGTTTTTGGTGGTGCAATTTGGTACATGACAACACCAAATACTATGTCACCCTACTCAAAAACGGTAATTAGTGGTACGATAGAAAGTACTACCCCTATAGATAAAATATACCTGGCAGATAACTTTATGGGTGATACACTTGCCGAAATAAATATTAGTGATGGTAAATTTCATCAGGTAGTAAATAATGATTTCCCTCTTGATATCTATCATCTTAAAATAGGTCAAAACGTAGCCAATGTTATTTTGAGCAACAAGGACAGTCTTTTTGTAAAGTTAAGAATTAACAAAGAAAATGGAGAAATTGATTACTATGGTACCAGAGTTGCAGAAAACCAGTATGCAAAAAATAAAAAGGAAAACATATCATGGAGTTCTGTCGCTTATGGCTTAGACCAAAACCGTAATCTTGACAAGCCTGCTAAGTTTATTGACGACCTGATTTCAGAATGGAAAGAAAGCATCAACAAATCGGATAATTTTAAAACGGTTGATAATTATGTTCCGCGTGAAGACTATAAACTTCAAAATAAAAGGCTATTAACCATTACTTACCTTAATTACTGGAATGATTTTGTAAAAAAACGTAAGGCATTATACCCTGAAGAAAAAACAGAACCTACAGAAGAAATCAAAGAAATGATTGCAACTGTACCTCTTAACGATGAAGGGCTATTAAGTAATGAAGATTATTTTAGGTATTTAAAATCACAAATAATTGCCGAGAATAAAGAAGAGGTAGACGAAAATACTAAAACACTACAGGCCATTGAAAAGATGGAAAAAGGTAGTTTTAGGGACAAAATGTTGTACTGGCAGTTAGATAAAAGTATTAAGGAAGCATCCAACAATGAAGAAAGAAACAACACCCTGGCAAAATACAGTGGTTTGTTTACTCAAACCAACTATATTGCTAACCTAAATGCAACCAATAAACTATATGCCAGCCTTGAAGCAGGAAAAGCAGCTCCACAATTTGAAGCCATTGATAAAGACCAAAAAGTATATACCCTAAACGAACTAAAAGGTAAATATGTGGTTATGGATGTTTGGGCTACCTGGTGCGGACCTTGTGAAAGGGAGCGCCCTAGCTTTGAGAAAATGGCTATTAAATACAAAGATCAGCCTGTACAGTTTGTTGCTGTAAGTATGGACAGAAGAATAGAAGACTGGTATGTAGAGGTTAATAACAGGTCTAAATCAGTACTACAGCTACATATTAATGATATTTCCAAATTCAGTAAGGAATATAACACTCAAAGCATACCTCGTTTTATACTGATTGATCCGGACGGGAATTTTGTAAATTCACAATTTCCGCGACCATCAGATGCCAACTTTGAAAAAATGTTGAGGGATGCCTTAGGTCTTGAAGAAGAAAAATAGTTTTTATATTTGCCCTGATGATCAAGGCAATTAAAAAACATAAAGGCGCTATACTATACGGTTCCAGCCTTGCGTTGCTACTTTTACTGCTGCGCTGGCTGGAATTTCGTTTTTTAATACTAAGCACTTCGCTCGATATTTACATTGGCATCATCGCTGTTATTTTTACAGGGCTTGGGGTTTGGCTTACTTTAAAACTGTTTAAACCCAAAGCAAAAACAATTGTAATAGAGAAAGAGGTAGAAGTATACGTTACCCCATCCCCTCAGTTTGAGCGTAACCAAAAAGAACTGGACAACCTCAACCTTACCTCCCGCGAACTGGAAGTACTAGAACTTATGGCAAAAGGAATGAGCAATCAGGAAATTGCCAACCAGCTTTTTGTATCCCTAAACACGGTCAAGACACATTCGGGCAAACTTTTTGAAAAAATGGAAGTAAAAAGGCGTACCCAAGCCGTAGACAAAGCTAAAACACTGAGCATCATACCTTAGCACATATCACCTAAAAGTTGTAATTTTATAAAAGACAGTAAAATCACCCGAAAGGATGAGGCAGTTTTGTGTGATATTATTCATTTTTGCACCATAAACAAACACTAAAACAATACAGGTATGAAAAAAACTATTCTCATTTATGGCCTTATAGGAGGTGTAATAAGTACACTTGGATTTGTGTATAGCAGCATAACGGGACACATGGACATGACCAACGGAATGATTATTGGCTTTGCCTCAATGTTCGTTGCTTTTTCGTTAATTTTTGTTGCTATTAAAAGTTACAGGGACAAACAGGCAGGAGGTGTTGTTTCATTTGGTAATGCTTTCAAAATGGGTGTGCTTATGTCGTTAATTACATCTTCCATTTATGTTATTGTATGGCTTGTAGCCCTGTATAACTTTTTTCCTGATTTTGCCCAGCATTATGCCGACATGCAGGTAGAAGATATGAGGCAGGCAGGAGAATCGATAGAAAAAATAAATCTCCAGATTGCCGAAAACGAAAAGATGGTTGAGGCCTATAAAAACCCTATAGTAGTAATACTGTATACTTACATGGAAATTTTACCAATTGGGTTACTGTTTTCGCTAATAGCTGCAGCAATACTTCGTAAGAAATCAAAAAATAATACTGACGAACTTAAATCATGGCTAAAGTCATAGGAATAGGCGGATTATTTTTCCGATCAAAAGACCATGTTGCTTTAAGCAAATGGTATGAAAAGTATTTTGGCATTAAAACCGTAGGTAGTGGTGAAGTGTGGAAAACCGAAGCCGGAACTACTGTATTTGCTCCTTTTAAGGCCGATACCAAATATTTTAGCGAACCGCAACAGTTTATGGTAAACTTTAGGGTTGAAGGACTGGATGAGTTTATTGAAACATTAAAAGCCGACGGTGTAAAGATTGACGAACACCGTGAAGAAATGTCGATGGGAAAATTTGCATGGGTTTATGACCCCGACGGTAATAAAATAGAACTATGGGAACCAACTCCCGAAAGTAATTAAACAAAGAGCTGTCTTAAAAGTATTGTCATTTTGAGCGAAACGCAGTGAAGTCGAAAAATCTCTGATAAACGATTAAAAGATTCCTCTACAAGGTCAAAATGGAAAAACAGTACATTCTACTTTTAAGGCAGCTCTTTTTTTGTACCTGTAAATCATCTATATTTGTTGTAAACACTACACATTTATGGACAGGTATTCCCAAATTAACGAGAGCATTAGCCGCTATGTGACCTTTAGCAAGGAAGAGCTTGATATTTTAAACTCCCAACTGGAATACAGAGAAGTTCCTAAAAAAACCATAATGCTGCATGAGGGTGAAATGTGCAACTTTGAGGCTTTTGTAATTAAGGGATGTATCCGTAAATATTATATTGACTCTAACGGACACGAGGTTATATTACAGTTCGCTATAGAAAACTCGTGGGTTAGCGACATCTCTTTCAGTATATATGAAGACAGACCCAGCCATACCTTTATAGAAACACTGGAAGATTGTGAACTGCTTATTTTCTCTCCTGAATCTAAAGAAGAACTTTTTAAACAGGCTCCGCGCTTTGAAAGGGCTTTCAGGATATTACTGTACCGCAACCTTTCCGTTACTCAGGACAGGCTTTTTAATACCATCGCAAAAACAGCAATGGACAAATACCTTGAGTTTTTAGACCACTACCCTTCACTGCCCCAGCGTGTGGCACAACACTACATTGCTTCTTACCTGGGCATATCGGCCGAGTTCCTTAGTAAGGTAAGAGCCAAGATTGCCAAAAACTAAGTACAGACTTTAGATCAATAACTTTCGGTTAAAATGTATTTCTTGTCCTAGTTCAATGTTTTGGGTTTTAGTATTACGCAACTTTGTACTGTAATATTAAAACAACCACTACTATGAACCGTAAAGATTTTATAAAAAAAGGACTGATGGGCACCGGGATGTTTGTTGCTTCATCTACAGTTGGAGATACACTTAATAACGATATAGACGAAATAAAACCGTTAGACCCTATAGGCTACAACCATTTGCCTAACGAGGATACTAAAATTAACGAAAGTACTGTACTACATAAAGCCAATACCCGCGGGCATGCCAATCACGGGTGGCTGGATTCGCATCATACATTTAGTTTTGCTAACTATTATAACCCCGACAGGATGCACTTTGGTGTACTAAGGGTTTTAAACGACGACCGTGTAGATCCCGGAATGGGCTTTGGCACTCACCCTCACGATAATATGGAAATTATTTCCATTCCGCTTGAAGGCGATTTGGAACACAAGGACAGTATGGGTAACACTGCTGTCATTAAAAACGGGGATATACAGGTAATGAGTGCCGGCACCGGAATTTACCATAGCGAATACAACAAAAATAAAGACAAGCTTACCAAGTTCCTTCAAATTTGGGTATACCCTAATAAAAGGAATGTAACACCAAGATACGACCAGATAACGCTTAAAGCGGAAGAAAGACACAATAAACTGCAACAGATACTTTCCCCAAACCCCGATGATGCCGGCGTATGGATACATCAGGATGCATGGTTCCACTTAGGGAAATTTGATAAGAACAAAAGCTTAAAATACGACTTTAAGAAAAAAGGCAACGGTGTTTATGCTTTTGTGCTAAACGGTGACTTTAAACTTAACAATATAGCACTAAACCACAGGGACGGACTGGGCATTTGGAATACTAACAGCATTGCCATTGAAGCTTTGAGCGACAATGCCGAAATATTATTAATGGAAGTTCCTATGACAATTTAATTTTACGTAACTTAATAATACAAAATCAATAACAATTAAATATTAAAAATTATGTCTACAACAAAATGGGTAATAGACCCTTCGCATTCAGAAATAGGATTTAAAGTAAAACACATGATGTTTACTAACGTTTCAGGTAGTTTCCAAAAATTTGACGCTTATATCGAAACTAACGGTGACAACTTTGAAAACGCTAAAATGGAGTTTACAGCAGAAGTAGATTCTATCACTACAGGTAGTGCCGACAGGGATGCTCACCTTTTAAGCGCCGACTTTTTTGACGCTGCAGAGTTCCCGCAGTTAACTTTCTCGGCTACTTCATTCACAAAAGAAGACGAAGGAGAATACACTCTTAAAGGAGACCTTACTTTACATGGTGTTACAAAACCGGTAAAACTTGACGTAGAGTTTGGCGGACTGGCAAAAGACCCTTGGGGAAATACAAAAACAGGTTTCTCTATTACAGGTAAAATAAACCGTAAAGACTGGGGGCTTAACTGGAACTCAGCTCTTGAAGCAGGTGGTGTTCTTGTAGGTGAAGAAGTAAAACTTGCTATCGAACTTCAGTTTATCAAACAGTAATTAGTTTACTTTTATATATGTTTCCTTAAACCTGCAATCCCTTTAAAGGGTTGCAGGTTTTTTCAATAAAAAACTCCCAACCGTTACAGTTGGGAGTTTTTTTATTTTTTAGATTCTTGTTTGAGATTTCTCCTTCGTCGAAATGACAGTTAATATCGATTTCAAATCAACAAATAACCAAATCAACAAACCACATACTATTCCTCTTCGTCAGCAGTATGCGATTTAGAGTAAGTTCTCCATTTATCAAGGCATTCTACCATATCTGCAGGCAGTTCACTGTTAAAACGCATAAACTCTTTTGTGGTAGGGTGTTCAAAACCAAGTGTCTTGGCATGCAGTGCCTGTCTTGGTAATATTTTAAAGCAGTTATCAATAAACTGTTTGTATTTGGTAAACGTAGTACCCTTTAGTATTTTGTCTCCGCCATAACGGGCATCGTTAAACAGGGTATGCCCTATGTACTTCATGTGTACACGTATCTGGTGGGTACGCCCCGTTTCCAGTCGGCATGACACAAGGGTTACATACCCCAGGCGCTCCAGTACTTTATAATGCGTTACAGCGTGTTTTCCCTGCTCTCCGTCAGGATAAACCGCCATTTGCATTCTGTCCTTTAAATGCCTGTCTATATTACCTTCAATAGTACCTTCATCTTCGGCTACATTACCCCAAACCAGTGCGATATATTCCCTTTCAGAAGTCTTATCGGCAAACTGCTTAGTTAGGTGTGACATGGCCTGTTCGGTTTTGGCAATAACCAAAAGCCCCGATGTATCCTTGTCAATTCGGTGTACCAGTCCAGGTCTTTCGCTACTGTTCATTGGCAGGTTTTCAAAATGGTAAGCCAGTGCATTTACCAGCGTACCACTATAATTACCGTGCCCCGGGTGCACAACCATACCAGGCTCCTTATTCACAATAAGCAACTGGTCGTCTTCATACACTATGTTAAGCGGAATGTTTTCCGGCTCCAAAAGGTATTCATAAGGCGGATGCTCCAGTAGTACACGCACTACATCATTAGCCTTAACCTTGTAATTGGATTTTACAGGAACATCATTCACATAAATATTCCCTGCTGTAGCTGCCTGCTGTATTTTGTTCCTCGTGGCATTTTCCACAAGGTTCATTAAAAACTTATCTACTCTAAGCGGTGCCTGTCCCTTTCCTGCCTCAAAGCGATAGTGCTCATATAGCTCATCTTCCGGTTCCTGCTCTGTTATAACCTGACTCATTATTTATTTTTGGTGTATATTATTTATCTTGTGAAGTTCATGGCATGTTAGCCCTGTCTTCATCTGAAATGTGGTAACCGGTTTTACCGTCACCCAGTACAAGGTCTACCTTAGATGCCTTTTTAACCTTATCTCCGGCACTTAGCCTTTTACCTTTTTGCCTTACCTCAAGTACAACATCTTCTGCAAGGTATGGTTTGTAGGTTATCTCCCCTACTTCAAGCCCAACGCTTTTCAGGATAGACTCGGCAGAACGTTTTGTTTTCTGTACCAGCTCAGGCAGGTCAATATCGTTATATCCTCCGGCATTAAGCTTAATGTATATTTTCCTGTTTTCCTTTACGTTCACCTTAGGTAACGGATCCTGCTGTACAATAGAGTACGGAGGGAAATCAGGTCTGTAATCTACAGTATCTAAAATCACATAGTTAAGCATAAGGGCTTCGAGCTCTTTTTCGGCCTTATCAACCGTTTGTTTGGTCAGGTCAGGCACAGGGATTTTCTGATCGTGATTGGTGTAATAATTAAGCCATTTCATAACGGCAATTACAAGTAAAACAGTAATTACAACGGCTATAATTATCTGCTTTAAAAATGCTTTACTGGTCAAAAAGTTTTTAAGGCTCATCTACTATGATTTTTGGCAAAGATATAAATAATACTAAACTTTATAAGTTTACACAAATAATGATATTTTTGTGTTAGCAAAACCTAATATTTAACGCAGTTAGAATGAAAAATGTTGCCATTATCATGGGCGGATATTCCAGTGAATATCAAATTTCCCTTAAAAGCGGGAATATCGTGTACCAAAATCTGGACAAAACAAAATATAATGCCTACCGCCTGCACATCCTGAAGGACAAATGGGTAATGGCGGATGAAGATGATAACGAATACCTGGTAAATAAACACGATTTCTCTGTTGAGTATAACGGGAAAAAAATTGTGTTTGATGTGGTATTCAATGCTATTCACGGCACACCGGGAGAAGACGGACTTATGCAGGCTTACCTACAGTTGTTAAACATTCCGCAAACCTCATGCGAACCTTATCAGGCGGCATTAACCTTTAACAAAAGGGATATGCTTTCGGTTTTAAAACCATACGGAATTAAAACTGCCGTATCGCATTACCTTAATCTGGGCGATGAGATAAACGAGCAGGCTATTATAGATAAAGTGGGGCTTCCGTGTTTTGTAAAACCAAACCGATCGGGGTCGAGCTTTGGTATATCCAAAGTAAAAACCAAAGAGGAACTTTTACCGGCTATCGAAACCGCTTATAAAGAGGATAACGAAATTATTATAGAAAGTTTTCTGGATGGCACCGAGGTTTCTGTAGGAGTAATTAACTACGGTGGCGTGGTTACCGTACTGCCTATTACCGAAATAGTATCTGAAAATGACTTTTTTGACTACGAAGCAAAATACCTTGGTAAGTCGCAGGAAATCACTCCTGCACGCATTTCGGAAGAAATGGCACAAAAGGTAAGCAGCGTAGCAAAACGTGTATATGAGATATTAAAGATGGATGGTTTTTCACGCAGTGAATTCATTATCGTGAATAACGAACCGCATCTGCTTGAAATGAATACCGTACCCGGTCTTACTGCCGAAAGCATATTGCCACAACAGGCGCGCGAGGCAGGTATAACTTTACCACAGCTATTTGATAATGCCATAGAACAGGCTTTGGCAAAAAAATAAAAATATGAAAACAGCAGTATTTCCCGGGTCGTTTGATCCTATTACCCTTGGTCACTATGATATTATTAAAAGAGGCGTTAAGCTTTTTGATAAGGTTATTGTAGCCATAGGGGTTAATGCCGAAAAAAAATACATGTTCCCGCTGGAAGAACGTAAACGTTTTATTGAGGAGGCTTTTAAAGATCAGCCAAAGGTAGAGGTGATAACTTACGAAGGTCTTACCATAGACCTTTGTCATAAAGTGGGTGCACAGTTTATACTTAGAGGGCTTAGAAATCCTGCCGACTTTGAGTTTGAAAAGGCTATTGCCCACACCAACAGGGAGCTTTCTAAAATAGAAACGGTATTCCTGCTTACAGCGGCAAAAACATCATACATCAGTTCGAGCATTGTGAGGGACGTACTGCGCAACGGCGGAGACTACACCATTTTGGTGCCCGACTCGGTAAGAACAAAATAAAAATCATGAAGAAATCGCTTTTACTCTTACTGATAAGTTTTCAGCTTATGGCACAAAAAAACAATATGTACTTAACTCCGTATGAAAAGGGCAATGGTAACCAAACGGCAACTTATACCGAAACCATCGCCTATTTTAAAATGCTTGACGACAGCTTTGAAACTATTCAAATGGTCCCTATGGGATTAACCGATAGTGGCGAGCCTTTACATATTGTGATTTTTGACCCCGAGAAAAGCTTTGATTTCAACACCATTCATAAAAACAGAGCTGTACTGCTTTTAAACAATGGTATCCACCCGGGAGAGCCCGACGGTATTGATGCCACAATGATGCTGTACCGTGACCTTGCCACCGGGAAACTAAAAACACCTGAAAATACGGTTATTGTTAACATACCCGTGTACAACATAGGCGGTGCACTTAATCGTAATTCGCACACGCGTGCTAATCAAAACGGACCTGAGAGTTATGGTTTTAGGGGAAATGCCCGTAATTATGACCTTAACAGGGACTTCCTGAAATCAGACACCCGAAACAGCAGGAGCTTTGCCGAAATTTTCCAAAAGGTAAATCCTGATGTGTTTATAGATAACCACGTTAGTAATGGTGCCGACTACCAATACACCTTTACCTACATAGCTACACACCACCAGAAACTGGGCGGAGAACTGGGTCGGTTTTTTAAGGATGAGATGATGGCAACCATACTGAACGACTTGAAAAAACAGGGAACCGAAGCTACTCCCTATGTAAACATACACGACCAAAAACCCGATGGTGGTTTTGAACAGTTTATGGATTACCCAAGATATTCTACCGGATATGCCTCCACGTTCAATACTGTAGGATCTATGCCCGAAACGCATATGCTAAAGGATTATGCTCCGCGTGTTAAGGTTACTTATGATTACATGGTAGCCTCTATAGATTATATAGAAAAGAACTATAAAAAGATTAAAAAACTACGCACCGATAACCTGAACAATTACAAACCGGGCATGAAATATACCCTGTTTTGGAAACTTGACAAAACCAAAGTTACCCAACTGGAATTTTTAGGATATGAGGGTGGCTACAGACCAAGTGAAATATCAGGGCAGCCAAGGTTATTTTACGACAGATCCAAACCGTTTACAAAAACCATTCCGTACTATCAGGAGTACAATCCGGTAACCGAAGTGGTAATACCACAGGCGTATATTATTCCAAAAACATGGTGGAACGCCATAGAGCTTTTACAGCTTAACGGTATTAAAATGCAACCACTGGAAAACGATACCGAGATTGAGGTGGAAAGCTACCGTATAGCTGACTATAAAACAAGTAAAACGGCTTATGAAGGACATTACCCACACAACAGTACTGAAGTTACAGTAACCACCGAAAAAGTACTGTTCCATAAAGGCGACTTTGTAATAAACACTCAGCAACCGGGCGTTAAATACCTGCTGGAAACATTAGAACCACAAGCACCTGACTCCTATTTTAACTGGAACTTTTTTGACGCTATACTACAGCAAAAGGAATATTTCTCTGCTTATGTGTTTGAAGACACTGCTGCACGATTACTAAATGAAGATGCTACACTGAAAGCAGCCTTCGAAAAAAAGAAAGCAGAAGACAAAGCCTTTTCTGAAAATGGTGAAGCCCAGCTGGACTGGATTTACAGACACTCTGTTTACTACGAAAAATCACATTTACAATACCCTGTTTACAGAAAAGTAAAATAAAAAAACAGGCTCAAGGCCTGTTTTTTTTCATTTGTAAGAAATATTTTTGTTTGTAAACAAAACATTTAAGGCTTTATCCTTCCGTAGGTACCTTCATGTTTTCAAACAACAGTTTTATGTTTTCGTATGAGTTGGTTAGCGCTTCCTTAATCTCTTCCGGGTTAAGCCATGCTACCTTTTCAATACCTTCGTTTTCCTGTCCCTGTAGTTTACCCTTGTAATCGGTTTTCATTTCATACCAATGGGTAACCTTTAGCTTATAGCTACCATTCCTTTTAAAAACGTGATATGTTTTTTGCAGTTTTTGGGTAATCTTAAGGTTTTTTACGCCGGTTTCTTCCTCCACCTCACGTATGGCAGCATCTTCAATGCCCTCACCTTTTTCAATTCCGCCTTTAGGCAGATCCCATTTTCCGTTCCTGAAAATAAAAAGCACCTCCCCTTTTTTGTTGTATACGAGTCCGCCTCCGGCCTTCGCCACCGGAATTTTCTCTTTAAGCTTCTTTAAAGTCTCCTTTTCATCGGGGTGATATAAAAAGGCTTTTTTAACCTTGTTATTAAACATTCTTATAATAAGCTGCTCAATATCAACACTCTCTAAAAGAAACAATTTGAAGTCGGTTTCTTTTTCCACCTGGTTAGTTAAAAAAAGTGGCTTATCGTTAACAAAAACTTTATACATTTGCACTATGATTTTTAATACAGATACCGCTAAAAAAACAGCAGAATTGCTTTTACAAATAAACGCAATTAAATTAAATCCTAAAAATCCTTTTACATGGGCTTCAGGATGGAAGTCTCCAATATATTGTGATAACAGGATTACGCTGTCATTCCCACAGATTAGAAACTACATCCGTGAGGAATTTGCAAAACATATAGAAAATGAATATGGCAAGCCAGATGTTATTGCAGGCGTTGCAACAGGAGCTATTGGTATAGGTATGCTTGTTGCCGATGTTATGGGGTTACCATTTGTATATGTTAGGCCAGAACCAAAAAAACACGGTCGTCAAAACCAAATTGAAGGACACCTTCAGGAAGGACAGAGCGTGGTGGTTGTAGAAGACCTTATCAGTACCGGAAAAAGCAGCCTTATGGCAGTTGAAGCCCTTAAAGAGGCAGGTGCAAATGTAAAAGGTATGGTAGCTATTTTTACTTATGGCTTTGATGTTTCTGTAGAAAACTTTAATAATGCAGGTGTTAAGCTAAACACTCTTGGTAACTACGACACGCTTTTAGAGCTTGCCGTTTCTAAACAATACATTACCGAAGAGGAGCACGATACCCTTAAAGAATGGAGAAAAACCCCTGACACGTGGGGACAGTAACAGCCTGAAACTTAAAACTCATAAACCTACCACTATGAATTTAGAAAGCCCTAAAGTAACAGTAGAAAAACCGGCACAGTATATTTTTGATGCGCTAAGCGATGTTAAGAATTTTGAAAAACTAATGCCCGAAAACATAGCTAAGTTTGAGGTAACAGGAGATGAATCCTTCATCTTTGCCCTTAAGGGAATGCCTGAAATCAAACTTAAAATGAAAGAAAAATCGGCTCCAAACAAAATTGTTCTTGGTGCTGCAAGCGATAAGCTTCCTTTTACCCTTACAGGTAATATTGATGCTGTATCTGATGCTTCGAGCGCTGTACAGTTAAAGTTTGAAGGCGAATTTAACGCCATGATGGCCATGATGGTTAAAGGGCCTATCAGTAAATTTATTGAAACACTAGCCGCTAATATGCACAAGCTGTAATTGCGGAAAAGCATAAAAACCAAAAGCCTTTTAGTTGTCTAAAAGGCTTTTTTTATTACTTTTATCAGGACTAAACATTAATCCTGAATGAAAAAGTTTTTATACACATTACTACTCTCAATAAGCATCGTTTCTGTATCTATTGCACAAACTCCCGAACAAACTGTTTTAAAACAGGCTAACGACATGGGGCAGTCTTTCCTTGATAAGGACTATGATACATTTGCTTCCTATACCTACCCAAAAGTAATGCAAACTATGGGCGGTAAAGAAAACATGATTAAAAACCTTAAACGAAGCTTTGACGGTTTTGAGAACGAAGGTATCACCTTTTTAAAAATGGACTATTCGGCACCCTCAAAAATCATAACGGTAGAAGATGGCTCTATGCAGTGTACACTTATACAAATGATTGAAATGAAGGTTAAGGGAGGTAAATTAACTTCTCAAAGCTGTTTGCTTGCCATATCTGAAAACAAAGGTAAAAACTGGTATTTCCTGGATACATCAGGGTACAATCACCCTACCATGAAAACGCTTATACCTAACCTTAGTGACGAAATAGATATTCCGGGACGAATAGACCCAATTTTTGAACCGGATGAAAAAACACCCGATCAGGAATAATGTCTAAAATAATAGCACACATTACAGATACACACCTGGGAGATCCCTCGGCTTTAGACCGCGGAATAAACCCCAAAAAGAACCTTAAAGCTGTTTTAGAGAGCATCGCCTTAGATAAGTTTGACGATCTTGTTATTACCGGAGACTTAGCCGTAAAAGAAGATTTAGAATGGCTGTTCTCAAAACTTGAAGATTACAAACCGGGCTTTAAAATTACATTAGGAAACCATGATGTATTTAAGGATGTAATCCCTTACTACCACAGCACAAACTCTCAAAGTGAAACCGAACTTTACTACACTCACGAAGACGAGTTCTATAAATACATTTACCTGGACTCCTCATCGGGAGAGATAAGTGAAGCCCAAATGGCATGGCTTACTTCCGAAATAAATACACTAAAAAAGATAATTGTTTTTATACATCACCCCATATTGGGTTTCCCTACAGGAGTAGATACAGCCTATCCGCTTAAAAACCGAGATACGATTAACGGGATACTACAGCAAAGCAGGCAGCCGGTTACCGTTTTTTGCGGTCACTACCACATGCCCGATAAGCGTATGGACAGGAAAATAACACAGTACATAACCCCATCTATAGCGTTTCAGGTAAAAAAGAACTCCCCTGTAATAGAGGTTGATGTAAACTCGTTTGCCTACCGTATCATTACCCTTGAGGAAAACAGTGTAAAAACCAGCCTGGTAACTAATTTTTACGACAGGTTCACAAAAAAATCCGGTTAAAAAATTTATAAAACCTTTGCCTTATCACGCGGTTTTTAACTAACTTACCATAAAAACTCACCAATTATGGAAAACTCAAACGACTTTGAATTTGAATACAATCTGGATGATGATATGGACATGCATGAGTTGGTTGAAATTCATGTGGGCGACCTTAATTTACCTACCGGAAAAATTATTGCAGCCGACCCGTTTTTTACCTACGACCAGCGTCCGTTTAAACGCACGGTATTACCAGATAAATACCCTGTTTATGTAAATGTTACCGAAATAGATGAGGAACATTTCCGTATCGCTTACGCCAAAATTAAATTTAGGAGTAAGGATGCCTCAAAATGGGTGCTTGCTATTACAGATGACATTACTAAGGAAGAAATGGACGAACTTACAGATGATGAGTTCTTCGGCTTCCCTGTAGATTCGGGACTTGCCTGTTTCCTTGATGAAGAAACCAATGCTGCACTTAACGCCAAAATGGATGCATTGCAGGAAAAAGACCCTGAAGCTAATTATTATGACGAGGTACTGGCAGATGAGTTTAAGGCCTATTCATCTAAAAACAAATTTTCAAGAGAGCTGGGCGATTGGAACGACCATCGTCCTGACAGCGAGTCTGACAATAATGTCATAATGTTTGCCTCCGGATGGGGAGACGGCTACTACCCTGCCTACTGGGGACTGGATGAAAACGGTGAAACTATTGAGTTGGTTATTGATTTTCTTATTAACGACTTTGAAGATAATGAGGATGAGGATTATGATTAATACAGCATTTGCAGCTCTTTAATCTTAAACTCTGCCACTGTGTCGTCTTCCAGCAATAACAATAGGTTACCGCTACTATTCACATCCTGTATAATACCCATAAATCGCTGTCCGTCTTTTTCAAAAGGCATAGGCACCCCTTTTTTATAGAGTTTTTTATGGTATTTAGTCCATATTGGAGCAGCATTTTTGTGAAGCAGCGCAGCAACGTTACGCTGAAGGTTTTCAACTATAGCTTTAAGCAGTACTGTTTTATCGTGCTCATAACCTGTAGCCACTGCAACAGACGATGCTTTGGGAAGCCCTTCAAAATCAGCTTGATTAACATTTAAACCAATACCCACAATCGAAAATATCTCACCATTGTTCTTAATGCTGTTCTCTATGAGTACTCCTCCTATTTTTTTATTTCCTGCCAAAATGTCGTTAGGCCATTTTATAGCAAGTTCTTTTACATTATTTTCTTCAAGAGCTTCAATAATACTTACGGCTACTGCAGCGTTTAAGTTAAATATCTCATTGATCCCAAGCAGCAAATCTTTAACTAACACACTAAAGGTAAGGTTTTTACCTGGTTGCA
Organism: Flavobacterium beibuense F44-8; assembly: GCF_000769915.1. Taxonomy (GTDB): domain Bacteria; phylum Bacteroidota; class Bacteroidia; order Flavobacteriales; family Flavobacteriaceae; genus Flavobacterium; species Flavobacterium beibuense. The sequence goes on along the minus strand of NZ_JRLV01000021.1, from coordinate 11,758 downwards.
CATCCCATTTTGCCCCCATTTGCCCTTTACCGGCAGTTTGGTGTTCGGCAACAACAATGGTAAAGTTTTCCAGATACTGGGTGGTTGACAATGATTTTAAATAGTCGTTAGTAGACGCTATGGCACTGAGTTTGATAATATTCATTAAAAGGATGGAAAATAAAGTCTTTTTTAATAACTTAACAAAGTCAAAAGTAAATACAAAAAATGGTAACTTTGTAGAATATATTAAATATTAAATGGCAAAAAAGAATATAAGCACAGATGTATTGCTAGCAAACATCATTAAAGGAATCGAAGAAGTTAAGGGAAATGATATAGATATTCTTGATTTAAGAGCAATCGATAACACCGTATGCGACTATTTTGTGATATGCAACGGTACCTCCAATACACAAGTTAACGCTATCGTTAACTCCGTTCAAAAAATAGTTTCCAAAGAGTTAAAAGACAAACCATGGCATGTTGAAGGAACTGAAAACGGCGAATGGGTACTTATGGATTATGTAAACATTGTTGTTCACGTTTTCCAGAAACACATACGCGAGTACTATAACATTGAAAGCCTGTGGGGAGATGCCAAGATAACATCAATTGGAAACAACTACTAATAAAAGAAATTCATGTCAAAAGATAATAAACCAAATAATAAATTTAAGGTAAGCCCCTGGCTTATATATGCCGGAATTTTTTTAATGCTTATTGCCATCAATTTTGTAGGTGGCGGATCGTTTTTAAATGACCCTCAAAAGCTTTCTATATCAAAATTCTACGAATATCTTGATAAAGGAGAAATAGAAAAAGTTGTTACAAATAACTCATCGGCAAAAATATACCTTAAAGAATCGGCACTGAAAAGTGACGAACATAAAGATGTACAAAATGATATTTTTGGCAACTTAAATACAAAAGGTCCTCAATATACCGTAACTAAAGGACCTAAAAACGAAATTTTTGACAAAAAGCTTTATGATGCCGAACAAGCCGGTAAATTAAGCGAATACTCTGTTGAAGAAGACAGCATGATGGGCGATTTATTCCTAACGCTTCTTCCTATTGTTGTACTTGTTGCATTATGGATTTTCATGATGCGCCGTATGGCAGGTGGCGGAGCTGCAGGTGGTGGCGGACAGATATTTAATATAGGAAAATCAAAAGCTAAACTGTTTGACGAGAAAAACGATATTAAAGTAACTTTTAAGGACGTTGCAGGGCTGGAAGGTGCTAAAGAAGAAATACAGGAAATTGTTGAATTCCTTAGAAACCCAGAAAAATACACCAGTATAGGTGGTAAAATACCTAAAGGAGCTCTACTTGTAGGACCTCCGGGAACAGGTAAAACATTACTTGCAAAAGCTGTTGCAGGTGAGGCTAAAGTACCTTTCTTCTCCCTTTCGGGTTCAGACTTCGTAGAGATGTTTGTAGGTGTAGGTGCATCTAGGGTAAGAGATCTTTTCAAACAGGCTAAAGAGAAATCTCCGGCTATTATATTTATTGATGAGATTGATGCTGTAGGTCGTGCACGTGGTAAAAATAACTTCTCAGGCTCTAATGATGAGCGCGAGAACACGCTTAACCAGTTACTTACCGAAATGGATGGTTTTGGCTCTAACACTAACGTAATCGTATTAGCAGCTACAAACCGTGCCGATGTACTGGATAAAGCCCTAATGCGTGCAGGACGTTTCGACAGACAGATATATGTAGACCTTCCGGACATCAGGGAGCGTAAAGAGATTTTTGAGGTGCATTTAAAACCGCTTAAAAAATCGGAAGATCTTGACACCGAATTCCTGGCTAAACAAACTCCGGGATTCTCTGGTGCAGATATTGCAAACGTATGTAATGAAGCGGCTCTCATCGCTGCCAGAAAAGATAAAAAATCAGTAGACAAACAAGACTTCCTTGATGCTGTAGACAGGATTGTAGGCGGACTTGAAAAGAAAAATAAAATTATCTCTCCAGAAGAGAAAAGAGCTATCGCTATACACGAAGCGGGTCACGCTACCGTAAGCTGGATGCTGGAACATGCTGCTCCTCTTGTTAAGGTAACAATAGTACCCCGCGGGCAAAGCCTTGGTGCTGCATGGTACTTACCTGAAGAAAGACTTATTGTAAGACCAGACCAGATGATGGATGAAATGTGTGCTACTATGGGTGGACGTGCTGCCGAAAAAGTAATATTTGATAAAATATCTACCGGTGCATTAAGTGACCTTGAAAAGGTAACCAAACAAGCCAGAGCTATGGTAACCGTTTACGGCCTTAACGATAAACTGGGTAATATTACTTATTACGATTCATCAGGACAAAGTGAATACAACTTCTCTAAGCCTTACTCTGAAGAGACTGCAAAGGTTATAGATAAAGAGATTTCGGTTCTTATAGAAGAGCAGTACCAAAGAGCTATAAAAATCCTGGATGAAAACAGGGATAAGCTTTTAAAACTGGCCGATATCCTTATTGAGAAAGAAGTTATCTTTAAAGACGATCTTGAAGATATTTTTGGCAAAAGACCATTTGAAAGACCAGATGCAGAAGTAGTTACAGAAGCATAAACCGAAATTTCATAATTTATAGTAAAAATCTTAATTCAGTACCCGTATTGAATTAAGATTTTTTTATCTTTGAATGAAACTACAGAAAAACGCGAATAATTAGGTATGAGTCTTTTCAGAAAAATTTTTGGTTCCCCCAATAATGATTCAAACGAGGATAAAAACATGGAAACCAGTCCGTTTTTGCCCGAAAAACAAGTACCCGCAGACGAACTGTTTACTCACAACTTCAGAAAAAACGGCGGTAAATTTTTATACTGCGACAACTTAACTGAGGTTCACGATCAATTTTTGAACATTTTAGAAGAAAACGACTGGTTTGAATGTGAAGCTTTGTGTTTTGAACCAAAACTTAGCAGCTTACTGGAAGAAAATAAACTTTCTTACGACAACCCTAAAAATCCACTCTTCTTTTTAGCCGGATGCGAAAACCTTATTGCAGACGAAGGATCGATTCTGTTCTCATCAAACCAGATAAAACAGAGGAAACCAAACGAGCTTCCTGACAATATGGTTATTTTTGCTACAACCAGCCAAATACTTAATTCCAAGAGTGACGGGCTTAGGGAAATCAAAAGAAAATATGACAGGGAATACCCTACCAACATCACCACTATTAAATATTTTGAAAAGGCCAAAGAAGAGGATTTCCTGCATTATGGCAGTGTAGCCAAAAACCTGTACCTCCTTCTATTGGAAGATCTGTAAAATGAATGAAAGCTTAACCAGGGCACTATCAGGCATAGTTTACATAATCCTGTTAATAGCCTCAACACTATATTCCGAAATCAGCTTTATAGTACTATTTGGGCTATTTATGTTCCTTTCGGTATTAGAATTCTGTAACCTTATCAACTTTAGCAAAATACAGGCACTGTTACTCGCAGCGCTATTTATACTATATACTCTTTTTATCCCTAAAAGTTTTCAAAACGACTTAATATTAAACTGCGGTGCTGTTTTTATAGGGCTAATATTACTTAACGACTTATTTAAACCGGGCAACCAAACCGGGCATTTAAAAAACTCGGCCAAAGTAGCACTACTAATAGGTTATATCATTATCCCCTTTACCCTGTTAATGAAATACCCTTTAATATCAAACGCTGAATACAACCCTTACCTTATAATTGGTGCATTTATTATAATATGGATTAACGATACCTTTGCCTACCTTACAGGAAGAGCAATAGGTAAACACAAGCTTTACGAGAAGATTTCGCCTAAAAAAACTATTGAAGGCTTTTTGGGAGGTTTGGTTTTTGCCCTTATAGGCAGTTATATCCTTAGTCGCTTTTACACATTCCAGTCAGCAACCGTTTGGATGACAGGAGGTATCATACTTGTAATATTCGGCACATTGGGCGACTTAGTAGAATCTAAATTTAAAAGGACAGCAGGCGTAAAAGACAGCGGAAACATAATGCCGGGACACGGAGGCATACTTGACAGGCTGGATAGTATTATTTTTGCTATACCTTTCTTATTTTTGTATTACCAAATAATCAATTATGTTTCATAAAGAAGGAGCTAAAATCATTTTAGGGTCGCTGGTTACAACCGTAGCTGTTGTATTACTGGCAGAAAAATTTATTGCCAACTACTGGCTTTTAAAGTTTATTGAGGTATTTGCACTTGTATTTATGGTGCTTATCCTTCAGTTTTTCAGGAACCCTAAACGTCCTGTAAATGCTGCAGATCATACCATTATTGCACCGGTAGACGGTAAGATTGTGGTTATTGAGGAAGTATATGAACCGGAGTACTTTAAGGACAAGCGCCTTCAGGTATCTATCTTCATGTCGCCTATTAACGTTCACGTTACGCGTTATGCCGTTAATGGACTTGTAAAGTTTAGTAAATACCATGCCGGCAAATACCTTGTAGCATGGCACCCTAAAGCGAGTGAGGAAAACGAACGTACAACTGTAGTAATAGAAAACAGCGTATTTGGCGATATTCTATACAGGCAAATTGCGGGTGCGTTGGCAAGACGCATTGTAAATTATGCCAAAGAAGGTATGCATGTGGTTCAGGGTACAGATGCGGGCTTTATTAAATTTGGGTCGAGAGTAGATTTATTCTTACCTTTAGGTACAGAAATAGATGTGGAGCTTAACCAAAAAGCTATAGGCGGTAAAACCATAATAGCGAAGAAAGCCTAATGCAGGAGAAAAATTTAGATACTCTGTTTCAGGAAGCTTATGAGAAAGCTTCAAATATGACGCAGGCTTTGCCTCAGGACGTCATGCTAAAAATTTATGCCTACTACAAGCAGGCAACTCTTGGCGATGCCAAGAAAAGCTATTACCAGTCCTACGATTTGAGAAGCGCTTTTAAGATGAATGCATGGATGCAAATAAGACACTTAAGCGCAGACGAAGCCAAGCAGCATTATATCGATTTAATCAATTCTCTAATTAAATAAAATTACTATCATGAAAAACGTAAAGATGTTCTTTTCTGCTTTAGTACTGGTTGCTTCACTGCAATCGTGCAAAGAAAAAAATAATCTGGAAGAGGTTCAGGTACCTGAGCCGGAAAAAGCAGAAGCACCAGCAATGGGAAATCCTGACGATGTTAAGGCCGAAGGTAAATTCCAACTGGTTAAACTAGGCTTTGCTTACGATGCTCTGGAACCATATATCGATGCTAAAACCATGGAAACCCACTACTCTAAGCACCATGTGGGATATGCAAACAAGTTAAACAAAGCTATTGCCGGTACAGATTTAGAAAACAAATCGATTGAAGAAATTCTTAAAGGCATGGACATGAACAACAAAGCCCTTAGAAATAATGGCGGTGGTTACTACAACCACAACCTTTACTGGGAAATAATGGCTCCAAATGCAGGCGGACAACCAACAGGTGCTCTTGCAGAAGCGATTAACAAAGACTTTGGTTCGTTTGAAAACTTTAAAGACAAGTTTAGCGAGGCTGCAGGTACTCAGTTTGGCTCAGGTTGGGCTTGGTTATATGTAGATGCATCAGGAAAACTTGCAGTGGGTCAAACTCCTAACCAGGATAACCCATTAATGCCGGGTGTTGGTATATCAGGTACTCCGGTACTTGCTATAGATGTATGGGAGCATGCTTATTACCTACATTACCAAAACAAAAGACCAGACTACATCTCTAACTTTTACAACGTAATTAACTGGGATGCAGTTGCAAAAAAATATGAAGCAGCTATAGCTAAATAATATTTTTAGCCTTAAATATTAAATCCGCTCTTATGGGCGGATTTTTTTATTTAAAAAATGATTCTCTCAATTGACTTTTTGAAAAAAAAAGCAGACTTTTGAAACTCTTAACACAATCTTAAAATGAAACGTATATTTTCTCTTGCATTACTGCTAATACTGACCTCTTGCCAAAAGGAAGAAAAAAAAGTAATTGACCGATCAAAAGCCGACTGGGACAGCTATGAGCTTCTTGGAAATGTTGAAAGCATAAGCGAGAAATCGTATGCTCTTAACGGATCTGAAAAAGGTGAGCACAAACGCGAGGTAAAGTACAGCCATGATTTTGACCTTGTGTTCAATGACGAAGGTAAACTTGTAGTAGAAAGAAAATGGATTAAAGGCGATACTCCTTATGAAGAATCTATTTATGAAGGAAAAGATAAACTTATAAGCACTATCCAATACATGGCAGGCAAACCGTTTATTAAAACAGAATATACCTGGGAAAACGGAAACAACACAAACATCATTAAAAGAAATGCCGATGGCACCCAACTTAGCAGGACACTACAGCGTTTTGAAGGAGATAAATTAGTTGATGTTACCAAATATAATGCTCAGGACATTTTACAGGACAGAACCGCTTTTATTTACAACGAAAACGGCAATGTGAAAGAAGAGCATTCCTATCTTAAAACAGAAACCGTTCAGTTTAAAAACATATATGATTACGACGAGAACGGAAATGTAACATCTATTACACGTTATAATAAAGATGGCGGTATTGAGTATATTACAAATACTAAATATGATGGTGATAAGCTTATAAGTAAAGAGACTATTAATCCTGATAAAACACTGGGCAGAGTTCAAAAATTCACTTATGACAACAACGGAAATTTAATAATTGAATACCTTAAAGATGGTGATGAAGGTATTGAATACGTAACCGAATATCATTATGACAATAATGGCAATAAACTGGGCATGGTGGTTAAACAGGACGGCAATATTACATACAAAGCAGGATATGCTTATGATAACCACAACAGCATTACCGAATTTAATGTAGCAGATGATAAAAATGTCATTAAAGATTCCAAATTTTACAGATATGAATATGATGATAAAGGAAACTGGACTAAAAAAACCATATCAATAAACGGGGTGGAAACTTTTGTTGTAGAGAGAATAATTACTTACCTGCCGTAAGCAGTAGTACTATTTTAATTTTAGGTTATATATAAAAAACGGGAGCTTATCGGCTCCCGTTTTTTATAGTGTATATCTTAATTATTTAAGACTTTCAAGACTTTGCTCTATAGTAGCAATTTTAGCAAGGGCATCAGCCTCTTTTTGACGCTCTATAGCTACAACCTTCTCTGGTGCACCGCTTACAAACTTTTCGTTAGATAGTTTCGCCTGAACTGATTTAAGGAAACCTTTATTATATTTAAGTTCCTCTTCCAATTTAGCGATCTCCTCCTCAATATTTACATTACCCGATACCGGAATAAAGTATTCGTTTGATTTAACCCTGAAAGTAAGCGCTCCGTTTACCTTCTCGGTCACATATTCTAAAGAAGAAACATTACCCAGCTTCTCAACAATAACATCAAAATAATCTGATGAATTATCGTTGTTGATTACCTTAACCTCAATAGTATCTTTAAAAGGTATGTTCTTATCTTTTCTTATCGTCCTTATCCCCGAAATAACTTCAGCAGCAAGATCAAAGTCGGCAATAAGCTTTTCATCAACCTGTTTAGCTTCCGGCCACACAGCTACGATAAGTGCATCTTCCGGAGTCCTTTCGGCAATATGCTGCCATATCTCCTCTGTAAGGAATGGCATAAACGGATGAAGCAGCTTAAGGTTATTTTCAAGCATTTCGATAGCCTTATTAAAAGTAGCCCTGTCTATAGGCTGCTGATAACCCGGCTTAATCATTTCAAGGAACCATGAACAGAAATCGTCCCATACCAGCTTATAGATAGCCATAAGCGCGTCTGATATTCTGTATTTCTCAAAATGATCTTCAATCTCAACTAATGTTTTTTGCAGCTTAGCCTCATACCACTCAATAGCTTTTTTAGCATATTCAGGCTGCTCAATATCGCTTACCTCCCAGCCTTTTATAAGCCTGAAAGCATTCCATATCTTAGTGGTAAAACCTTTACCCTGATTACAAAGTTCTTCGTCAAAAAGAATGTCATTACCTGCAGAAGCACTTAACAGCAGTCCTACACGTACACCATCGGCACCAAATTTCTCAATCAAATCAAGCGGATCCGGTGAGTTACCCAGTGACTTAGACATTTTTCTTCTCTGGCTATCCCTAACAAGACCTGTAAGGTAAACATTAGTAAAAGGTTTCTCGCCGGCATACTCATATCCTGCAATAATCATTCTTGCTACCCAGAAGAAAAGAATATCCGGCCCCGTAACAAGATCGTTAGTAGGATAATAATACTTAAAATCTTCATTTTCCGGATTCATAACTCCTCCAAAAACAGCCATAGGCCATAACCATGAAGAGAACCATGTATCCAGCGCATCAGGATCCTGCTTAAGGTCGGCTACCGTTAATGCAGCGTTACCTGTTCTTTGCTTAGCCAGTTCTAAAGCTGCATCGGCAGTTTCGGCTACAACAAAATCTTCCTTGCCTTCACCATAGTAGTAAGCAGGTATTTGCTGTCCCCACCATAACTGGCGTGATATGTTCCAGTCACGAATGTTTTCCATCCAGTGACGGTATGTATTTTCAAAACGCTTAGGGTAAAGCTTAACTTCTTCAGTCTCTAAAACTGCTTTGATAGCAGGCTTAACCAGGTCTTCCATTTTAAGGAACCACTGGTCAGAAAGTCTTGGCTCAATAACAGCCTTAGTCCTTTCGGAAGTACCTACCTTGTTAAGGTGGTTTTCTATTTTCTCAAGACTACCAATAGTTTCAAGCTCTTTAGCAATCTCGTCCCTAACCACAAACCTGTCTTTACCTTCATAATGAAGCCCGAAACTGTTAAGTGTAGCATCCTCATTAAAAATATCAATGATTTCAAGGTTATGCCTTTCCCCTAGTTCTTTATCGTTAACATCGTGTGCAGGTGTAACCTTAAGACATCCTGTACCAAACTCCATATCAACATACTCGTCAAATATGATAGGAATTACACGGTTAGCAATAGGCACAATAGCCTTTTTACCTTTTAAGTGAGTATAACGCTCATCATTAGGATTAATACAAATAGCAGTATCACCTAAAATGGTTTCAGGACGCGTAGTTGCAATGATTACAAAATCCTCGCTGCCTTCAATTTTATATTTTAAATGATACAGTTTACCCTGTCTTTCCTCATAAATAACCTCTTCGTCAGAAAGGGTTGTTTTAGCCTCAGGGTCCCAGTTTACCATACGGTACCCTCTATATATCATACCTTTGTTATACAGGTCTACAAACGACCTGATTACAGAAGCCGACATATCTGGATCCATAGTAAACTTAGTACGTTCCCAGTCGCATGAAGCCCCCAGCTTTTTAAGCTGATCCAGGATTACGCCACCATATTTATCGGTCCAGTCCCAGGCATGTTTAAGGAACTCCTCGCGGGTAAGATCGCTTTTGTTTATACCCTCTTCTTTAAGTTTGGCAACAACTTTAGCCTCAGTAGCAATAGAAGCATGGTCGGTTCCAGGGACCCAGCAGGCATTAAAGCCCTTAAGCCTTGCTCTTCTTATTAATACATCCTGAATAGTGTTGTTAAGCATGTGCCCCATGTGAAGAACACCTGTAACATTTGGCGGAGGTATTACTATAGTGTACGGTGCCCTGTGATCAGGCTCTGAATGAAAATAGTTGTTTTCCATCCAGTAGTCGTACCATTTTTTCTCTGCTGCCTTAGCGTCAAATTGTGCAGGTATAGTCATAACTATCTGAAATATAATAATTTAAAAAATTATGGTCTGATTTTTGTAAAATGTATGCAAAAGTAACCATATAAGTACAAATTAAAAAAAAGAGCAGTGAATATTTGCTCTTAATTTAAATCTAATTATTTTTACTAAAATTACTAAAACTAAAATACACACCAAATGAAAAAGTTTTTAGGACTAATAGCCGTATTACTTATAGCTATTACAGCAAATGCTCAGTCGGGTGCCAAAATCGAATTCAAAGAGGATACGATTGATTATGGTACCGTGAGTAAAGAGACCGATGACGGATTACGAATTTTTGAATTCACCAATACCGGAGATGCCCCTCTTATCATCAAAGATGTAAAGTCTACCTGCGGATGTACCGTACCTACAAAACCAAAAGAACCAATTATGCCCGGTAAAACAGGGAAAATAGAGGTTAAGTACAATATGCACCCGGGACCGATAAGAAAAACCATTACCGTACAGTCTAATGCTGTTAACTACCCTGACGGAGTAGTTGCCCTTAAGATTAAAGGTAATGTAGTTAAGAAAGAAGAAGTTAACATACTGGAAAAGAAAAAAGCAATTCCAAACCAGTAAGCTACAAATTAAGAATATAGTAAAGCCCTGCCATTTGGCGGGGCTTTTTTATTACTATTCACCTAATAAATTACAAAACTGTGAATTAGATGAATTTTATATTATAAAGTTTATAAAAAAAGTCGCAAATTTGCGCATCAAAAAAATTAAAATTCAATACAATGCCTAAAGTATCAAATAAGGGACAGTTAATGCCTGAGTCTCCTATAAGGAAGTTAGTTCCTTATGCTGAAGGAGCTAAGAAAAAAGGCCACAAAGTATACCACCTTAATATTGGCCAGCCGGATATCAAAACTCCGGAAGTAGCACTTGAAGCTATTAAAAACAACTCCATCAAAATATTGGAGTATAGCCATTCTGCAGGTTTTGAAAGCTATAGAAACAAATTAGCTGATTATTACCAAAACCACGGAGTATCTGTTAACGCAGCCGATATAATTATCACAACCGGTGGTTCTGAGGCATTATTATTTGCTATGGGAAGTACTATGGATGATGGAGACGAGATCATTATCCCGGAACCTTTCTATGCCAACTACAATGGTTTCTCTACTGCTTCGGGAGTTAAAGTTGTACCGGTTATCTCTACAATAGATGAGGGTTTTGCCCTTCCTCCTATTACTGATTTCGAAAAACTTATTACTCCTAAAACAAAAGCAATACTTATTTGTAATCCTGGCAACCCTACAGGATACCTTTATACGCAGGAAGAAATTCAGCAGCTTGCCGAACTGGTTAAAAAACACGATCTTTTCCTTATTGCAGATGAAGTATATCGTGAGTTTACTTACGACGGAGACAAGCATTACTCTGTAATGAATGTACCGGGCATTGAACAAAACGCCATAATGATTGACTCTGTTTCTAAAAGATACAGTATGTGTGGTGCAAGGATAGGATGCATTGTTTCTAAAAATAAAGAGGTAATGGCTACTGCCATGAAGTTTGCTCAGGCAAGGCTAAGCCCTCCTACTTTTGCTCAGATTGCAAGTGAGGCTGCCCTTGAAACTCCTCAAAGTTATTTTGACGAAGTTATTAGCGAATATAAAGAGCGTAGGGATACTTTAATCACCGAACTTAATAAAATTGAAGGTGTAAAAGTTGCTACCCCAAAAGGTGCTTTTTACTGTATAGCAAAACTTCCTGTTAAAAACGCTGATGATTTTGCTCAATGGCTACTTGAGAAGTTTGACCTTAACGGAGAAACCATAATGGTAGCTCCTGCTGCAGGTTTCTATTCTTCTCCTAATATTGGATTAGATGAGATAAGAATCGCTTACGTACTTAAAAAAGAAGACTTAGTTCGCTCTGTAGAAATACTTGCAGCAGCACTAAAACAATATAACAGCTAATCATAATAGTTTGTAAAGAAAAGGGAGGCTAATGTCTCCCTTTTTTTATACTTAATAATTATATATTTATACCCAAAAGAAAAAGACAGCCTATTGGCTGCCTTTTCTGTCTTATAGTTTGTTAAAGATATTATCTCTTCAG
>NZ_JRLV01000020.1 GCF_000769915.1 Flavobacterium beibuense F44-8 | reverse complement strand
CTGAAGAGATAATATCTTTAACAAACTATAAAACAGAAAAGGCAGCCGATAGGCTGCCTTTTCTGTTTTATAGCTTAATCATTTCTTAATACAGCCTAAACCCTCATTAATACTATAGCATGGTAAGTTTGTACTACTAAACATTCTTTGGGATGAATACTAAGTATAAACGTTTTTTACCACTACTTATACTGGCTGTTTTTGTATTGCCTTTTAACCTTCAGTACACTTCGGGTGATTATTATGCGAGTGAATTTCGTGATATTATAATCACATCTGTAGATAACTTTAATACACAATTAAATACTTTAGAGTATACTGCTTCCCTATATAGAAGGGGAGGAGCATCCGTTAAGGAAATGAGGGAACAGCTAACGGCAACCCGTAACAGTTTTAAGGAATGTGAATATATACTTGAGTTTTATTATCCTGAGCATGTAAAAGCATATATAAATGGGGCTCCGCTTTTACACCCGGACCCACTTCCAATAGATGATAAGGTTGACGAAAACTATTACGGTATGAGTCCGGCAGCCTATAAAAACAGTATGCCTTTAGATAATCTGGAAGCAGGGCATTACAAAACTGTTCCTACAATACTAGAACCTGCAGGATTACAGGTATTAGACGAGTTGCTTTTTCTTGATGATAAACCCGATAGTGATAAAGTTTATAAGCTGGCTAAAGGGGTAAGGGATTCTTATCAGGTTTTAGTTACTGCTATTAAAAGACGTGCATTTTATTATGATTTTGAAGTGCTGGAAGCCTGTCGACTTGAAGTTGTGAGGATTATGGCCAGAGGAATAACCGGGTTTGACACACCGGGGTCATTAAACGCTATGGAAGAGGCAGCCTGTTCATTACAGGGAATAGAGCAAGCATTGCAGCCTTTGCTTTTAAAAACTAATGAAGGATTGAGAAATGAAATTGAACAGCTTTTTGAAGAGTCGATTTCCATTTTGAAAAAGAGCAGATCGTTTGAAAATTTTGACCGACTTACCTTTATAAAAAATTATATTAATCCGCTATACGGTAAGCTTCATGAAATGCAAACAGCATTAGGTATTAAAACGGATGCCGAAATGAAAAGCTATACACCATCGTGGAATGCTTATAGTGATAACATCTTCTCTGAAGATTTTCTTAATCCGTATTATTATAGTCTGCTTAAAAAAGAGGATGATAGTGAAGAATTACGTAAACTGGGAAAACAACTGTTTTATGATACCCGGTTGAGTAAGAACGATAAAATGAGTTGTGCTACCTGCCATAAGCCTGAACTTGCTTTTACCGATGGTTATAAAACATCTATGGCTAGTTTAGAAGGTAAAAATGTGTTACGTAATTCACCTACTTTAGTCAATTCGGTTTATGCCGACAGGTACTTTTATGATTTAAGAGCATACGATTTGGAAGAGCAGGCAGAACACGTAGTGGAAAATCATATGGAGTTCAATACCAGTTTTGAAGAAATAGTTAGTAAACTGAATTCCTACCCTGAATATAAAGAGCAGTTTAATACTGTGTTTAAAAACTCAGGAACTGTTAACAGGTATCAGTTTTCATCGGCATTAGCCTCTTTTGTATTATCGTTACGTTCGTTTAAGAGTGATTTTGATTTGTACATGCAGGGTGAAAAAGATAACTTACCTAAAGATGTAAAAGCAGGTTTTAATCTTTTTATGGGTAAGGCTGGGTGTGCTACCTGTCATTATCCGCCAACATTCAGCGGATTGGTTCCTCCACTGTTTACAGAAAACGAAAGTGAGATACTGGGCGTATTAAAGCATCCGGATACACTAATGATTGATACCGATAGCGGACGTATAAGCAATGGTGTTATTGATGATAATCAGGAAATATACAGGAATTCATTTAAAACAGTAACCGTAAGGAATGTGAAACTCACGGCACCTTATTTCCATAATGGGGCTTATGAGACACTGGATCAGGTTATAGCGTTTTATAATGAGGGTGGTGCTTCCGGTAAGGGGCTTGACTACGAACTGCCTTACCAAACACTTCCGCCGGATAAGTTAGAACTAAGTAAAAAAGAGATAAAACAGTTGATTGCCTTTTTGGAATCATTAACCGATAATCCAACTTCATTTAAAAAATAAATAGATTATTCTTCGCGCATTAATATAGTGTATTAGTGTTTTAAGCGAAAGTTAAGATTTGAGCCAATTATGTAATAATTATTACATAATTGGTTCTGTTGTTTATTTAGAGGCTTAAATATTAAAAAAGTGTCATTTTTATACTTTTTATTATCATTTTCAATGTTAAGAATCACTTTAGGTGTTTTTAGGTGAAAATGAGCATGTTGCAGTCTTAAAAATCTTCATGTTGGCTTAAAGTAAATTTAAGGATTTCCAACAGCCCTTAAGAAATAGTGAAGCTAATTTAGCGGCAGAATCTATTAATTAATTTAAACCAACAACAGCAGAAATGAAAAAAAGTTTACTTTTTTTGAGTTTTATGGTGTCTTTACTAATGAGTTTTGGCCTGCAGGCACAAACCATTCCGGGAGATTCCATAGTATACGGGCCCATGATGAGCCCTGTATACAATAACTCAGTAAGGGTTTGGGTTTTAACCAAAAACAATACCGGTTCGGGAGATGAGCTTTCCATCTCATTTACCCAAAACGGTACAGAAAACACTCCTCTTACAGGTACGGTTTACAATTCAGACGACAGGTTAGGTTACAGCCTTAGGTCTTTTGAGTACACCGGTCTTACAGAGGGAGCAAGTTACACGGCTCAGGTACTGGAAAACGGTGCGGCATCGGGTCGTGAAACATCAATCACTAACGGACAGAACACCCTTAGTGATTTTGAATTCCTTTCAGGCGGATGCGGTCGTATATACGACCTTAGCCGTTGTATAGATCAGCCGGAGGCTGAATTCCATTTTAATGGTACTCCTACTATGTTCAATGTAATGGCAGAAGAGGAGAGTGACCTTATGGTATGGCTGGGTGATGCCGTTTATCTATTAGGGTTACAGCACGCTATGGGACAGTGTCCTGACGGTGTGGACGACTGGGCTAACAAGGATATGGCTTTTGACCGTTACAGGTTCTTCAGGAACTTCCATGACAGTTTAACTGTAGCAATGCCACAGCTGGCTATTACAGACAACCATGATCTAGGTCCAAATGAATTTAATAAAACGCTTCCTACCATTGGTGAGATGCGTGAAATATTCATGGACTGGTGGCCTAACCCGGAATACAACAGTACACCGGAAGGACAGGGATTATTCTCGTCTTATGTATATAAGGATGTAGAATACTTTTTATTAGATAACCGTAGCTACCGCGACGGTATATCGCAGCATTTAGGTCCGGATCAGCTGCAATGGCTTAAAAACGGATTATTAAACTCTACAGCTACGTTTAAGGTACTTATAAACGGTACACCTTCATTTGAGCGTAACTGTGGTGGTAGGAATTTCTGTAATACAACACAGTCTCAGGAGTTAATTAACTACATTAAAGACAACAACATTAACGGTGTACTTTCTTTAAGTGCCGATATCCATGAGCAAAAGTTCATGATAAGGGACGGTGATGTAAACTATCCGTTATACGATGTACTTTCGGGTAACATTAATTCAGATGTAGGTAGTGGTAACTACAACATCAACTATAACAGTAATTATATCCTTACAGGTGTAAAACAAACTTACCTTAGGATAAATGTTTATGGTGATGCAGACGACAGAAGGATGAAAGTAGAGTATGTGGATTCGGTAGGACAGCCTTACTTTGAGACAATCATACACGAAGACATGCTTACCAGCCAGAATGCCGATGCGCTTAAACTGGAAATGGGTATTGAGAACTCAATCCTTGACGGGTCTGACTACAACCATACCATCGATGCAGAGAACTATGCTTTTGCAGCCGATAGGGATGAAGTTGCTAACGGAGCGTTACAATTTGGTGCAACAACAAGCGTGAGCATACCTTATGCTACGGCTTTTGATATGCACGACCGTCCGTTCAGTTTAGCGTTTTGGGTTAAACCGGAGCAGTTTACTTCAACGGGTTCGGTAATATTCTCTAACGGGGCTGAAGGACAGGGTATGTCTTTAGGTATTAGCCCTAATGGTAAACTAACCTATACAGATCATGCTACAGGAGCTACACTTTCAACAGAATACAATCTGCTTGTAAACCAATGGTCTTATATTGTATGGAAATACGATAACGTAAAAAGAAAACTATCAGTATACTATAACGGATTCCTAATTCAGGAGTGGAGTAATATTGTTACTCCAATAGCTTCAGAAGCTGATATTACAATAGGTAATAACTTCCAGGATAAGAAATATATAGGTTTATTAGATAAACTTAACCTTTACGGAAGAATCATTTCTGATGAGGCTATTATGGAAGAGGCTGATTTTGAGTCAACACGTGGTGATGTACTTAAAATGGCCGGAGGTCAGGATATGGTTATTCCTTCGGAAGTAGTAAACGATGTTTTAAGTAATGATTTTACCATTGAGTTTTGGGGTAAACTTACTTCAGATCCGGGTAATAACTTTAAAATAGTAGCCAGTAACGGTAGGGTAAACAATCTTACCACAGGTATATCATTTGAATTTCCTGATAACAACAAACTAAACGTAGTTGTAGGTACAAACGGTTCGGGGTGGAATACCATTTCAGGACAGGGAGATGTATGGAATATAGGAGAGTGGAACCATGTAGCCCTATCGGTTACTAAAAACGGTACCATGACTTACTATGTAAACGGACAGGAAATAGGTTCGGCTTCGTTTGGTGAATATGTGCCTAACCCGTTTGGTTTAGGATTTGGACGTAGCCCGGCTTATTCTGATTCTTTACAGGCGGAACTGGATGAGTTCCGTATTTGGGAAAGAGCACTTACTGCCGAGGAGATCAATCAGCAAATGCATTATCACCTAACAGGTGACGAAGAAGATCTTGCCCTTTATTTTGATTTTAGTGCTGCCGATGAGGATGAGGACAGTTTTATAAGTCTTGGTTCTGTAGAGCAGGAAATATTTCTTAACGGAGGTGTGTTTGCTACAGCAACTTCACCGGTAAGTGTACTTCCGGCAGAATATCAGGAAGTAGTTACAGGTAAATGGAGCCGTAACAACAATGTAAATAACTCAGGTCTTACTTTCCCTAACAACATAACTGCTTATAACAGTAATATAGTTGTTGGTAAACAAAATATAGAGACTACTGCAGTTGTACCGGGTAATGAGGAAATGACTTACCTGCAGGGAGGATGGAGAATAGATCCTTTAAGTACTCCTTTTGCAACAGTAAAAATAAACCTTGAGGAAAGTATAACAGACTATGAAACCATAACTCAAACAGCCGGACAGTTCTATCTGCTTAAACAGGAAGAAGGATCGGAAGAGTTTACAAATGTTTCCGAAGGTAGCTTTGACGGTCAGAATGTAACGTTCTATAACGCTAACCTTACAGAAGGTACTTATTATGTGGCATGGTCGGTAGCCGAATTTGTACCGGGCAGAGGTGGTGCTTTATCACTTACAGGTGGTCATGATGTTACTATTCCTTATGAGGATATGAACCCTATTATGGAAGGAGCATTTACACTTGAGTTCTGGTTAAACTTAACACAGGATCCGGGTAATAATGCACCAGTAGTTTCCAGTCATGGTAAAATAAACGGTAACTCAACAGGTTTCACTATGGAGCTACCGGATAATAACAGTATTTCGGCAGTATTTGGTACAAATACAAGTGCATGGAATAACATTAACTCAGGAACACCATTAATTGTAGGTGAGTGGAATCACATTGCGGTTACAGCTTCACCAGATGGTATGATTAAGCTTTACGTTAACGGTGAGCTTAAAGCAGAAAATGCTTTTGCAGGTTTTGTGCCTAATCAAAACTGGGATTTTGCTTTTGGTAAGAGTATCAATTATGGGGGTCAGTCATACTCTATGATGGATGAGTTCCGTGTATGGGATCATGTTAAGACTGAAGCAGAAATTGTGGAGCAAATGCACATGATTCTTGAAGAAGGTCAGGACGGACTATTATACAACTTCAACTTTGATCAGGAGGATAACGGTACACTTGAAAACGCAGGTGGTACACAAACTACTGTGGTAAGTTATACCAATGCTTCGATTATCAACTCTACAAGTCCGGTATCTGTAGTGAACGAAGAGTTCCCAGACCAGGTTACAGGTAACTGGAGTATAACAAACGAAACATTAAACGGTTTGTATGTAAACGGTGGTATTACTAACTACACACAAAACCTGGTTGTTTCCCGCAACAATACTAACGAAGTATTACCTCTTGGAGAGGATGACGATAACAAATACATCTCTGGCGGATGGCATTTAAACGCCCTTAATATGAGTGTTGCTAATTTAGAAGTAGACCTTGCAACAGTAATAGAAGACTTTGCAGCAGTAAACGCTACAGTAGCACAGTATTCATTAATTAAAGGAGATCCTAACAGTACTTACCAAACTGTGGCAACAGCTACAGAAGAAAATGGTGTGGTTGTTTTTGAAGACGTAGATCTTGCAATAGGTAACTACTATCTTGCTTTTGAAATAGACCCGGCTGCTGCTATTATAGCACAGGGAGGTGTACTTAGCCTTGGAGCAGGACACGATGTACAATTACCAAAAGAAGGTGTTAACGCAGCACTTTCGGGAGAATTTACAATTGAGCTTTGGGCACGTTTAAGAGAACCGTCTGCATCAAACAGAAAACTGGTAGGATTTACCAGCTTTAACGGTGGTAACTACGGATGGGAAATGGAGTTTTTAGGAAACCAAACACTTCAAACCATTACCGGACAAGGTGCAGGTGGCGGATGGAACTCATTAAACTCAGACCATGTTTGGGGAGTAAACGAGTGGAACCACGTTGCGGTAACATTTGTACCTAACGGTGAGTTTAAGTTTTATGTTAACGGTGAGCTTGTAGACAGCATGCAGGTAGGTGAATTCCAGCCAAACGCAAACAATCTTGCTTTTGGTAGAAACATTGCTAACGATGCGCCAACAAGCAGTGATATCGATGAGTTCCGTATTTGGAGTACAGCTAAAACTATAGAAGAGATACGTGAAGACATGTACCTTACTATAAATGATGTTACTGATAACCTTGTTTACAACTATACCTTTAATCAGGACGATAGCGGTTATTTAGTTAACAGTGGTTCTCAAGCCGTAGAGGTAGCTTATACTAATGCTTCAATCCAGCCGGCTACAAATCCTGTAAGGGATATGGAAGCTCCTTTCCGTAATGCGGTTAAAGGTAACTGGAGTGTTATGAACGATAATGGTAACGGTATGTACCTTACTAACGAAGTTGAAAGCGTTAACAATAACGTGGTTATAGGTAAGGAACTTGGTACAGATGTACTTCATGCCTTAAACGATACAGAAAATGATACGCTGTATATAAACAGCCGATGGATGCCAAATACTTTATTTATAGATAACGCTTCACTTAGTGTGGATGTTTCTAAAGTGTTTGAAAATCCTAACGATGTAAATACACTTGCAACAACTTACTTCCTGTTAGCGGGTGATCCTGCTACAGAGATTAACGTTGTGGCTACAGGTACTAAACTGGGTAGTATAGTAACCTTTACAGAGATTCCTCTTGATGGTACTCCGGTATACCTTGCATGGTTAGAGAGTTCTACAGAATATCCTGTGGGTAACTTCCCAATTGCTGCTCAAAGTTTATGGAAGTACAACGATAACGGTGTGGACCTTGGTACTGAATGGACAACGGTTGAATATGATGATACCGACTGGATGTTTGGTAACGGTGTATTAGGTTATGGTGATGGTGTTGAAGCTACAACCCTTAGTTATGGTGAAGACGCTAACAACAAATACCCAACCTACTACTTTAGACATACGTTTAATGTGGAAGATGCTTCACAAATAGGTTCATTACTATTCCATACGTTAAAAGATGATGGTGTTGTAGTATACGTAAACGGTGTTGAGGCTTTCAGGACAAACATGCCTGAAGGTGTTGTTACTTACAATACTTATGCTTCTTCAACAGTAGGTGGCGAGGATGAAACTACTTATGAGTTTGTTGAAACAGCTAACTTACTTCAAAACGGTACTAACGTAATTGCGGTAGAGCTACACCAGGCTTCTGCAAACAGTTCAGACCTTGGTTTTGATATGGAGGTTAACTTTAATCTTCCTCCGCTTGAGCCGGCTTCATATCCGCTTCCAAAAGGAGAAACATGGGCTTACCTTGATAACGGTACCAGCCTTGATGATACAGAGTGGTCTGCACTTACTTATGATAATAACTCATGGGATAGAGGTGAGGCTCCGCTTGGATATGGAGACCCAATGAAAACAACAATTTCTTATGGTCCTGATTCTTCCAACAAATACATTACATACTACTTTACAAGGGATATAGAAATTAACCTTGCAGACGTGGCAGATAACGTAGAGTTTGGATTAAGAAGAGACGATGGTGCTGTTGTTTATGTAAACGGTGTAGAAATATTTAGAGATAATATGGCCGAAGGTGACTTTGACTATTTAACTACATCAGCTTCTACAGTTGATGGTGCAAATGAGAAGAGATACTTCTCTCACATACTTCCTAAAACAGTATTCCAGGAAGGTGTAAACAGAATTTCTGTTGAAATGCATAACCGTGACGGACAAAGTTCTGATATCAGTTTTGATATGTATATTAAAGATGCTCCTCAGGAAATGGAAGTTTGTGATGAAGAACACATTGCATGTTTCACTTCTATTAACCCTACAGGGCAAACATCTAACCTTATAATTTCTGAAGACCACAGGTTCCAGTTATTATTCAAACAGGGAGAAGCTTATATGGATGGTTCGGGTAACGTACCGGGTAACAACGACTTTTCTGCCTATGTGGCAACAGAAGGAAGTAGTGAACTGGGGAACTTATCTGTGAACCACGAGAACACTCCGGGTGGTGTATCTATGCTCGATATTCACTTAAATACAGACGATCAGCTTTGGGAAGTAGACTACTCTCAGCCGGTAGACTTCTATAACAATGATCTTGTAACTACTACAAGAAACTGTTCAGGAGGTATTACACCTTGGGGAACTGTTATTACTGCCGAGGAAAACACAGCTTCAGGCGATGCGAACGGTGATGGTTATGATGACGAAGGTTGGTTAGTGGAAATAGACCCAACTACTGCACAGGTTATGGAATATGGTAACGGTAAGCAGGAAAAACTTTGGGCTATGGGTAGAATGAATCACGAAAACGTGGTGATTAAAGCCGATGGATCAGCAGCTTACTATGGTGAAGATGGTGGTACACACTGTGTTTACAAATTTGTACCGGATGTACCTGGTAACCTATACTCAGGTACTGTATATGTACTTCATTTAGATGTTGAGATGTCTGATAACGAGCCAAGTTCTGCTAAAGCAAGATGGATTCAGGTTCCAAACACTACTCAGGCAGACAGAAACAACCTTAGTACGGTAGCAGCCTCTGTAGGAGGTACTAACTTTAACGGCGTGGAAGACTGTGAAATCAGTCCGCTTGATGGTAAAATTTACTTCACTGCAAAAGGAAGAAACCGTATTTACAGATTTACGGACCCTGCAAGTGTAAATGATACTATTACCGACTTTGAAACGTTTGCCGGAGGTATGTCTTACGACATTGAAACTGCAAACGGTACAGTAAACGAAGCATGGGGCGACGGTAACGATAACCTTGTGTTTGACGATAAAGGTAACCTTTGGGTATGCCAGGATGGTGGATTAAATTACATTTGGGTAATTCGTCCTGACCATTCTCAAAATGAGCCTAAAATTGAGTTATTCGCGTCTATGCCTGCAGGTTCTGAGCCAACAGGATTAACATTTACGCCAGACTTTAAATATGGTTTCTTCTCTGTACAGCATCCTAATGGTGGTAATGCTCCGCAACAGGATGCTACATTTAACGATGTAACCTTTAACGCTTCGGCTACCGTAGTGTTCTCACTTAACCAATACTTAGGTACTCAGGCTCCTGTGGTTGATTTCGTTGCAGATCAGGTAGAGGTTGAAGAAGGTGAAACAGTAACGTTTACTGACCTTAGTACCAATAACCCTACAGAGTGGTCCTGGACGTTTGAAGGTGGTGAGCCTGCTACATCTACAGAGCAAAACCCAATAGTTACTTATGCCGAAGCCGGGACTTATGATGTAACTCTTATAGCAACTAACGTTGCCGGTAACCAGTCGCTTACCAAAGAAGAGTATATTATAGTTGAAGAGGCTCTTGGTGTTGATACTCCAAATCAGTTAAAAGATAAAGTAAGCCTTTACCCTAACCCTACAAACGGTAAGGTAACGGTTGAAATTAACGATGAAGGTGGTAAAGATGTAGTTGTTGACGTGTATGACCTTGTAGGAAGAAAAATCACTACAATTAATGCACAAACTACAGGTGGTACCCAAACCATTAACTTAAACCTAACTCAGCTTCAGGGCGAGCAGGTGTTTATCATCAATGTAAAAGTGGGTGATAAAACAGGTACTTACAAAATGCTTAAAGTAAACAGATAGTACACATATAATTTTATGAAAAGGAGGCCGGTAGTAATACCGGCCTTTTTTATTTTATTGATTTAAGTAATTGTCGAATGGATATAATATGAGAGTATAAAACTACAGGAACAATTACAGCTGGTAACCATACATAAGGAAAATAGGTTACCCCTACATTTGGGTGATTAAAAGCCAGTTTCTGGAATGGAGTAGGGGCGCTTAAAACGGCTATGGTTACAATGTTTATAAGTAGGATTAGGCAAATGATATTCCACCCTAAAAGGTACTTATAATCAAGCGTTTTTTTAATAAAAATAAAGTAATAGATAATGGGTGCGGTAATACCCGAAATGATGTCGAAGTTATATCCTTCAAATGTCATGAGGTGAGGTATTACTCCGTTTTTATATAGACAGAATAATACTAACTCTACTGGGATACGGATAATATGGAGTATTGTAAACCATTTAAGTAAGGTGCTGATTCTGTCTTTTGAGAGTGATTTTCCAATACCTGTTATAACAGCAAATAATACTCCGGGAGCAATTAAAAATATAAAGTGTGGTGGATATTCCTTTGTATTGCTGTAAAAGCCTTTAAAAGCCAATATTGTAGTTACAATCATCCATAGAGATATGATGATGAGTGTTTTTATGCTTTTTGTGGCTTTGTATAAAAAGAATACAGTAAGTACTGTGGTTATAATAAACCCTATTGCAGCCGGAGTTGAAATTTGTATCATAATAAAGTGTTTACAATACAAATTTCTGTTTAAGCCTTTGTTTGGTTCTTGACAAAAGGCAAGAAATAAGTTTTACAGTTTACCTCTTAGTCTGCTAAGGGTACTATCGGTAATGCCTAAATAAGACGCAATGTGTTTTAATGGGGCATATTGTAATATTTTATTATCGTTTGTTACAAGTGCTTTGTAGCGTTCTTCGGCAGTTTTATTTATCATACCATAGTTACGTTCTTTAGACTTTATAAATTCTTTTACTAGTATAGCTCTTCCAAAGTCACGAAACTCGGGTTTGTTATGAAAAAGAGTATTGAGTTCACTGTATGATAACCTGTACCCCCTGCAATTAGTTACAGCCTGAATATTAGCCTGAGAAGCTACTCTGTTAAAAAAAGAAGTAACCTCAAAAACCACATTATTTTCTTTATGGAAATCGGTAGTTATTTCGTTACCATCGGTATCAAATAAAAAAGTTCTCATAAGTCCTTTTTCAAGATATAAGTAAATATCACTTATCTCATTTTGATGAAGGAGGTAATCTCCTTTGCTATAGGTAATAGGTTCAAATATCGCTGAAATAGTAGTTGCTTCTTTTTGAGATATAGGGATAGTTTGTTTTATAAACTTTATTAATGCTTCCCGTTCCATTTTAGTTAGTTTAGATTTGAAGTATAAATATAGCAATCAAAACCTAAACAGTATTTTTAGATATGAGGATAAAAAAACTCCGGCGTGAGCCGGAGTCTTTTTTCACTGAAAACAATATAATGCTAATAACCTAAATTTTGTTCTAGTTCATCTGTAACATCCATTGCCTGCTGAGGTATAGGGAATACCCTTCTGAATGGTTGTGTGGCAGCTTTTGCTGTATAAGGAAGATCGAATTTACCGAAACGTACCATTTGTGGTCTTCTTTTCATTTCCCAGTAAAGTTCAAATCCTATTTCTTTGTATAAAATATCGGCATCAATAGAAGAGATAGCTGTACCCGGAACATTTCCGAAAAGTGCTTCTCTTGTTCTTGATGTTCTAAGCATATTAATATCTGCAAGAGCAGAACCATTATTTCCTTTACGTAAGTAAGCTTCGGCTCTCATGGTATAAATACCTCCTAAACGGTATAAAGGAATATCAACATTGCTCGATCCGTTACCTTGTTCAGGGTCATACTCAAATTTAAAGATACGTACACCGCGGTTAATCTGGTCCTGAGCAAATACTGCCTGAGAAGGGTTATCAAAATCAAGCTCAGGAGTAAACACCATAGGAGTATTAGAACTTTTCTCCATGAATAACTGAGATACTTTAATTCTTCCGTCTTCTGTCATTTCAAAACCACCCGCCTGAGTAAGTTTAGGACCATACTGCTGACCGAAAAGTAATCCGCTGTTAAAGTGGAACCAAGGCAGGTCGCTGCTACCCGGTACAAGATCTGAAGCCGGCACGCTAACATCGGTACCATCATTCATAAACCATGTACCATCGCTGTATTGGTATTTTCTTGAGAACCTTGGGTCATCATGGTTACCATCCCAGCTTGCAAAAAACTCAGGAGTTGTACATGCACCGTTAGTACCCCTGTTAGCTGGAGAAGGTCTTTGGTTACGGGCAACACACATATAGCCAAGATCGTTATCGCCGTTACGGATGTTATCTATTTTTTGTACAACTGCAAAAATGTGTTCCTGACCTCCTGAATTATTAATAGAGAAGTTATCAAAGAAGTTAGGGTTAAGGCTAAATTTACCAGAATCGATAAGAAGTGAAGTATAGTAAATTACCCTGTCCATATCAGTACCGTTACCATCTACAGCAGTTTCGTTAAAGTTGAAAGATGAACTTGCATTATAACGATCTTTATAAACGGCTCGGTTAAGGTACATATCTGCAAGAAGCGCATAAGCAGCCTCTTTTGTAAACCTTCCTGTATGCGTTTGGTTTTGACCAAGCTCGGCTAAATCAGGGATAATAGCTTCTACATCTTCAATAAGTCCGTCAATAGCATCAGCTGCCTGTAGTATTTCAACAGGAGCATTAACATTAAGAGGATCACGATAAGGAGCCTGTCCGTAAAGGTCTAAAGTATAGTAGGTATAAAATGCCAGTAGTCCGTTTGCTTCTGCAAGGAACATTTCTTTATCGGTAATGTCACTTTCACTAACGGCTTTAATTGCGGTTAACGAACGGGTAATACCACTGGTAAGCCTGGTCCAGTTATCTGTAACAACAGCACTACTTGGAGTCCAGGTAAACTCGTGCATTGTACGCCATTTACCACCATCACCCCAGTCACTACCACGGGTAGGCAGCAGTGCTATATCAGTAGTATATTCCTGCATGGCAAACATACCGCCGTTATCTACAAAAGTTCCGTCACCTAATCTGTCATATGCAGCTGCAAGTGCACCATCTACACTATAAATATTTTCATCTAATACTTCATCAAGTATTACTTCGTCCAAGTCTGTACAGCTTGCTAAAGTCAGGGCAGCAAGTGCTACTGCTATACTCTTTACTGTAAATATTTTATTCTTTTTCATTTTTTATAATTTTAGAGTTGCACCTAGAATAATTGTTCTTGCACTAGGGTAGCTGGAATAATCAATACCCAGTGACTGGTTACCTCCGCTTGCTTTTGCACTGTTAATTAGCGGATCATAACCACTATAATTTGTTATTGTAAACAGGTTTTGACCTGTTACATACAGGTTAAGTCCCTGTAGCCAGTTGATGTCGTTAATTTTAAAGTTGTAACCTAAGCGGGCTGAGTTTAACCTTAAGAAATCTGATTTTTCAAGATAAAGGGTAGACAGTAAAGGTGCATTTGCAGGGTTAGCTCCGGAGTTGTAATAATCAGTAGCAGTATTCCTGTCTGATGCAAGGTTGTTAATGTTAAGTGCATTTAGCCCTGTGTTGTTTACAAGATATCCGCCTGTTTGTCCAATAATAGAGAAAGAGAAATCGAAGTTCTTGTAGCTCATCTGGCTGTTAATACCATAAGTAAACTTAGGCAGTGCACCTTCAATAATTACACGGTCATCTCCGGTAATGGCACCATCACCATTTTGATCTTTAAATATTTCTGCTCCGTTTTCGTCAAATCCTTCGTGTTCAATAAGGTAGAATGAACCGGCAGCATATCCGCTTTTGTATATGTTTGCCAATACTCCCGACTGACCAGGACCTGATATAGTACCCGATAGGATTTCTGAAACAGGAAGGTTTTTCACTTCATTGTCAAGTGTAGCTCCGTTAAAATCAACCGACCATTTAAAATCACCGTTGTCAACTATTTTAGAACCTAACATAAACTCAAAACCTTTGTTTACAATTTCTCCGTCAATATTTACCCAAATATCCGGTGTTGGACTCAGTAGTGGAGAAGGTATGTTTAGAATAGCATCGGTAGTAGTTTTGTTAAAGTAATCAAGAGTACCATATAACTTACCATTCCATAGGCTAAAGTCGATACCTAAGTCAAACTGAGTTACAACTTCCCATTTCAGGTCAGGGTTTGGAGTTCTGAAGAATGTTAAACCGTTAACAAGCCCCAGGTCATCATAAAGGTAGTAACCGTCTCCGCCACTAAGAGAGTAACTCGCTTTAGTGATTTTATTTTGTACTTCCTGGTTACCGGTTTGTCCCCAGCTTGCTCTAAGTTTAAGGTTATCTATAGCTTTATTCTCTTTAAGGAAACTTTCCTGAGAAATTACCCAACCTCCTGCAAACGATGGGAAGTAACCATATTTATTATTTTCACCAAATCGGGTTGAACCATCGGCTCTCATCGAAGCGGTAACAAGGTATTTTTTATTGAAAGCGTAGTTTACCCTACCGAAGAACGACTGTAGTTCGTTTTCCTGTGCAAAACCGTTTACACCTGTCTGGCGGCCTGAAAACCCAGGGTTATCTGCAGGGTTTATACCTACTCCCTGTTCGTCTATTCCTTCTATACTAAAGCTTGTTCCTGATCTTTGGAATTTCTGGTAAGAGAAACCTCCAAGAATTTCTACTTTATGTTTATCGTTAAACCAGTTATAGGTTAGGTAGTCTTCAATAAGCGCACTTTTTGACTCAAGGTTACCCTGAACGTATTTACCAATTTGATTAAGGTCGGTTACGTTTGGATATATTGTAGTATTTCTTTCAGACATTGAACGGTCTACACCAACGTTAAGTTTATAGTCTAAACCTTTAGCAAGTCTTAAAGAAGCTTCAAAGTTACCCAATACTCTTACTGTACGTGTTTCATCATCATAAATGCTTAAAAGGTAAGCAGGGTTATAATGCGCATTCATATTAAAGTTTTGGTATTCACCATTTTCGTCAAATACCGGTTGTGTAGGGTTTGCCATAAGAGTGTGAATAATAAGCTGTCCGTTAGAACCACCATCATCACTGGTAGGCACACCGTTATCTACAGTCTCACTGGCAGTAAGGTTTGCACTAACGCGTAAACGCTTGTCAAAAAACGATTCGGAAGCATTAATCCTTCCTGAAGTACGCTTAAACTTACTGTTGTTTACTATACCCTCTTGGTCCATTTGTCCAAGAGATACATAGTAGTTACCGGTATCGGTTTGTTTTGAGAACGACATTACATTGTTTTTAGTAACAGCGCTTCTGTATATTACATCCTGCCAGTCGGTATTTCCACCATGATCAAAGGCAGGGTCTGTAAGAGCATTTCTGTATTCGCTGGCAGAAAGTACATCAAGTTTTTTTGAAACTTTAGAGAAACCTAAGTAAGAGTCTACCGTGAAACCTGCCTCACCTTTTTTACCTTTTTTAGTAGTAATTATAACCACACCATTAGAACCTCTTGCTCCATAAATTGCAGCAGCAGAAGCATCTTTAAGTACACTTATAGATTCAATATCACTTGTGTTAAGGAAGTTAAGCGGGTTTTTAGCTCTTGAGCCACCAAAACCAACGTCCTGTCCGGCAGGACTGGCATCATCATTAGTAAGAGGCACACCATCTACAACAAAAAGGGGAGTACTTCCACTTCTTATCGAGCCCACACCACGAATGGTTACATCCATTGGAGCACCCGGCTCACCGCTTGACTGAACAACTCTTACACCGGCAACTTTACCCTGTAATAACTGATCGGCAGAAACGTTAACACCTTTTCTGAAGTTTCCTTCCTCAAGCTGTGTTACCGATCCGGTAAGGTCGGCCTTAGTTTGCTTACCGTAACCTACTACCACTACCTCGTCAAGTTCTGACGCGTTTGATTCCATTTGTACCGAAATGTTACTTCCGGTAACAACAATACTTTGAGTTTTGTACCCTATGAAAGATATTTCAAGGGTTTTTCCCTGAGCTACCATTATTGTAAAGGCACCGTCCATATCAGTAGATACTATATTGGTAGTACCTGCTTCCATAACAGTAGCACCGGGTAACGGCATTCCGTTTTCATCCAGTACTTTACCTTTTACAGCTTGCTGAACTTCCGATAGTTTTTTATCGGCAGCCTGTTTTTTAATAAGTACCAGTTTGTTGTTTATACTGTATGTAAAATGAGCTTTTTTAGAAAGGTCATTTAGTACTTTTTCTACCGCTGTAGCAGAGTATGATACTGTATAAAGAGTTTTGTCTTCTATGATGCTTTCACCATAGCTAAACTTGTAGTTAGATTGCTCACTTAGAGTTGAAAAAATAGTCACCAGGGTTGCTTTTTCTGTTTTAAAGCTTACCTTTGGCGGGTTATTTAACACGCCTGCCTGACCGACTATAAAGGTCAGAAGCATTGTCACTAAAAAAAATGTGTTTTTTAGCTTAAAAGAAGTAAATTTAGAATACATGTTTTAAGTTATTGGTTTTACGATGGCTTAATTTTATATAAGACCGTAGTTGTTCGCACCAACTGCGGTTTTTTTTATTAGAGCGGTGTTTTACTTAGTAGTTTTTATTATATCGTCATAGGCTTTAAATTTTTGATTTGTTATGTAGTTTATCTGTTCTAAAATGCTGTCTAGTGATGCTTTATTTTTAATGTAAACCGTTAGTCGTGTATTTAGTATTTCATCTTCTTTAAGGTCTACTGTTACACCATACTTATAGCGAAGCAATGTGAATACCTCTTCCAGTTTTACATCATTAAGCTCTATATCTTCCTTATACCAGTCGGCTAAAATGGTTTGTGATACAACTTGCTTGGTTAGTTTATTGTTGTTATAAACAGCCTCCTCGTTTGGAAGCAGGTCAACACTCTCTCCGGCCGATGATACATTTACCTTACCGGTAACCACGGTAACATTACAGTTCTCTTTGCATAATTTTATATGGAAAGAAGTACCCAGTACTTTGGTTTTAATATCTCCTGATTTTATAACAAAAGGATGCGATGGATCTTTAGCTACTTTAAAAAAAGCATTTCCCTGTAGTAGAGTCACATTACGCTCATCTCCTGTAAAACTTTCAGGGTACGATAGCTGTGAGTTAGCCGCCAGGAATATGGTAGAACCATCCCCCAGCTTAAGGGAGTCCATAGTATTTGTAGTTTGTATTGCCAGCATTTTAGCCTGTGGATCGTTTTTCAGAAAGAAAAAGGCTCCGGCAGCGGCTACCACACAGGCGGCGGCTGAATATTTAAGGTAAGCAGGCCATAGCTTTCTTACTTTAGTTTCACTGTTAATACTGTCGTTTATTTTACCGTATATGGTATTGTTAACATCATCCTTGTTGCCCATAGTAGTTTCGTCCCAGTCGTTATTATGGGAATACTCGTGCTGAACAAAGTTTTCTAACAATTGCTCTTCTTTTTGAGAAGCGGTCTTATCTGTACTTTTTTCGATAAGGTTTTCCAGATAATGTTTTACTTTTTTAATCATCATAGTCTAATTCGTCTATAAGTACCCCAGGGAGGAAATAGTACTATCGTGAATTATTACGATATTGTTAAAGAAAAGTTAAGAGCAGGTGTAGCAGTAAAGCCGTGACAAAATCCATGTTTTTCATCTCGGCTCTAAGTTGTTTAAGGGCAGATGTTATTTGGTTTTTTACAGTTTGTTTGGATAGTTGTAGCTGGGCGGCAATCTGGTCTATATCCATTTCCTGAATTTTATACATTATCAGGATCTCTTTTCTTTTCTCGGGTAGTTTATCCAGTAATGAATAAAGCTTATCTAATAATTCCTCGTCTATTGAAGTAATATTTTCTATAAGGTAATTTTCAAATTTCTCTTCGGGTATGCTTTTGTCAAAGCGGTTATTACGGTAGTGTTTAAATATTTGGTTTTTTGCTGCCCTGAAAAGATAATTCTCTACAGAATTGATTTCGAGCTCACTTCGCCTTTCCCAAAAATCGATAAAAATATCCTGTACGATATTTTGGGCAAGGTCGCGGTCCTGGGTTATCTTAAAAGAAAAAACATAGAGTTTCTCCCAGTATGCAGTGTATATTTTTTCAAACTCGGCAGTACTTTTCATTTGTTTTACAGAGGGGCTGTATAAAAATGCTAAATAAGAAAATGTAAACGCACTATACTTTACTTGAAAGTTATATTTAAATTAATTTCTTGAAGAGCTAATTTGCTGATACTGATGTATAAAACGTTTTCGTAAAATTTTGATTTGTTTTTGTTTAAATAACAAAGGCTTAATATGGCTTTTATACTTTGCGCCACATTACTTCACCATAATTATTCTCAACCATGAAATCGTTACTTAAACCAATTCTTTTTGGTATGCTTGCTGCTCCGCTTTTTAATGCTGTAGCGCAGGATAACAATACACCTATTAATAAAATACAGGTAATAGGGTCACACAACAGTTATAAAATTGCTATCGAATCAAACTTACTGGATGCTCTTGCAAAACTGGATACTACAAACTCTGTATATGGATTGCAGTATGAACATATCGCTATAGAGAAGCAGCTGGGTATGGGATTAAGGAATCTTGAAATAGATATACATGCCGATAGCGAAGGAGGAAAATATGCCCATCCTAAAGGCCTTGACTTAATACCTCCGGTAGCTCCCTATGATCCCGATGGGGCTATGATGAAACCGGGTTTTAAGGTTTTTCATATTCCGGATATTGATTTCAGGTCACAATGCATGACTTTTGAAGACTGTCTTACCAAATTAAGAAAATGGAGTGAGGCACACCCTGACCATGTACCTGTATTTATAACACTTGAACCTAAAGACGGAGACATTACCCGTTTTGGTACACAGCCTGAAAAATTTACAGCTAAACTTTTTAATGAGATGGATAGTGTATTATTTAATGTGCTGGGAAGGGATAAAATAATTACTCCCGATATGGTTAAAGGTAATTATGCTACACTGGAAGAGGCAGTATTACACAATAACTGGCCTAAACTAAAAGATGCCAGAGGTAAGTTTCTTTTTATATTAGATAACAATAGTGAGAAAAGAGATTTATACATGGAAGGGTATCCGTCATTAAAAGGACGTGCTGTTTTTGTAAATGCCGAACCGGGTACTCCTGAAGCTGCGTGGTTATTTAGAAATGAACCGGATACCGACACTGATATCAAAGACCTTGTTAAAAAAGGTTATATAATACGTACCAGGGCTGATGCCGGTACTACCGAAGCCCGAAATAATGATTACAGCCGTTTTGAAAAAGCCTGTAATAGTGGTGCACAAATTATTACGACCGACTATTATTTGCCTAGTAAGCTATTCAAATCAACTTACCATATATCCTTTAAAAACAACACATTTGTGCGTTCAAATCCTGTGACAGGCAATACCAAATAACATTTCTATCGTTTTATTCAGGGCAGGGCACTCCATTTTGGAGTGCCTTGTTTTTTTATAAAAATCATTATTAAAGACAAAAAATATTTTTTTTGTAAATGAAGTCCGCTATGATTGTGCTTTTTGTAAAAATGCTCTGATTATTAATAATTTAAGAATTTTAAAAACAATATTAGGTAATACAATTCTTATATTTGAAAATGTTAAAAAAAACATAAAATTTAAAAGAATTAATCAAACTACCACACATGAGACATTTTAAAAACATCGGTTACAAACGCCCCCTGTTACTAGTGCTATGTTTTTTTCTTTGTCTGCCTCTATGGGCAAACAATAATTATGACAGTTATAATAAGGCCACCTGCGATTCCATTATTCATAAAGGTATAAAGAGTTCTGAAAAAGGTAATTATATTAAGGCTTTAGAATATTTTACCGTAGCCCGAGAAATGGCCGTAAAAGAGAAATGGGATCAGGAAATATACAGTGTTCTCTTTAATATGGGGTTCGCATATTATTCCATGTTTGATGATGGCGAGGCCTTAAAATATTTTTTAGATGCCTACAATATTGCTATAACTCAAAAATGGACGGTTAACGAACTGGAGTGCCTTAATAATATAGCAAACCTCTATACTCGTGAAAAGATGTATGATAAGGCTATTGAATATTATACCAAATCTTCTGAAAAGGCAGTAGAGGAAAATATTGAATCGCATATAGGGCTTCCGTTAATGAATTTAGGATATATATATAACCGATTGGATCAACCCGAAAAGGCGAGGCCTTACTTACAGCAAAGTATAAAACTACTTGAAAACGACTTTTTATTATCAGCTAAAGTACTTTTACTTGAAAATGATTTGCTCCTTGGCGATGTTCTCAAGGCAAGAAAAGGCGCGTGGGATATGTACAACGAAGAGCCTAATGTATCCGAAAACGGACTCGAGATGTTTTTATGGATTATTATTTCAAAAACATATTTTAAAGAAAATCAATATGCTCAGGCTGTGTCTTATGCACAAAGGGCACTTAACAGCGGTAGTGACCCTGAGTATAAAAAGATGATATTTAAACTAATGGCTGATATATATGAGAAAAGCGGATCGTACCATAATGCACTTCGCTATAAGGATTCCATATTTGAGGCTGAAAGAAAGTTAAATGAGCGTAAAAACGGAAGAATGTTTGAAAACAATCGCGTTAAGTTTGAAATTCAAAACTATAAAAACCAGCTTTATGCAAAAGAAGAAAAGTTATCTGCCGAAAGGAAAACTTTTTATGCCATTATTGTAATAATATGTGCTGTGGTTGTGATACTTGTGCTGATTTTTAGACAAAAAAAGATTATTGCCGAAAGGAACCGCAACATTACTGAACTTAACCTTGAAAAAGAAAAAAACCATAACCTGGAACTGGAACGTGAGGTTACTAAGGCATTATTAGAGCAGGAGAGACTTAATGATGAAATTGAAGCTAAAAACAGAAAATTATCGGCGAAGGCATTATATCTTTCCGACAGAAATGAGATTATTGAAGAAATTGTGGCTTATCTCTCTAAAAGACCAAAACTAGCTAAGGACCAAACCTTAGCCAATCATGTAAGTTCACTAAAAGCATATTTAAGAGCCGATAAAGAATGGGATAACTTTATTAAGCATTTTGAAGAGGTTAATCAGGGCTTTTTATCCAGACTTAAAGAACAGCATCCTGATTTAACGGTGAATGATATACGATTCATTGCTTATATATACATGAATTTAAGCGTTAAAGAAATTGCAACCATTTTAAACATAACTATAGTAGCTGCAAAGAAGAGAAAAGAACGCTTGGCAGCAAAAATGGAAATTTCAAAAGAAGTTGATATATATGCGTATATTTCAGGGGTTTAAAATTTAAATGTCACTTAAATTATTGTTATTTGTCCCTTTTTTTGTAATATAATAATTGTTATCTGTAAAATAATACTACTGATTTTTGATTAATGTTGTGACAGTAAACGCCGGTGTAGCGGTATGCCTGTTTCAATAATATCCCTGAATTTTAAACAGCCTGGTTCAATAGCTATGGCAAATTAAAAATTAAGCTATATGAAAAAACTACTGCTTTTTACGAGTTTTCTACTTTTTTTATCACAAACTGCCTTTTCCCAATTTCAAAACGGACTATGGATAGGTAAGGAGGCAAACACATGGTGTTTACCTTATATTGGAATAACTTTTACCAGTGGGGAGCCTGTTGTTACCATGGACGGTATACAACTTTTTGGGGCTACTGAAGGTTTAACGGCTATTTCAGATGTTGATGGGGAACTTCTTTTTTACGCTGGGGGTAAAACAGTATGGAATAAAAATAACGTTGTTATGTTAAATGGTAGCGGACTCCTTTCTGGTGCCATCAGTTCTACACAAAGCGGTGTAGTGGTGAAAAAACCGGGGTCTGATAATATTTACTACCTGTTCAATATAGATGAAGGGGCTTCTTTCTCTCCGGGATTACTATATTCTGAAATTGATATGACACTTGATAATGGTTTGGGTGCGATTACAGAAAATAAAAATATTGTACTGGATGAAGATGCTAAGGTAGAAAAGATTACAGCAGTTTACCATGCCGATGGCGAGCAGGTATGGGTTATAACCCATAGGGCTATTAGCGATACTTATGTGGCCTATCTTGTTTCAGCCAATGGTGTTAGTACGACTCCGGTTATAAGCAATATAGGAACGTTTTACGAGGGGTTTCCATATCCTGATGCTGTGTTCTATGGTCCAGAAGGAATAGGGCACCTAAAAGCGTCGCCCGATGGTAGTAAGCTGGCCGCTGCATTATTTAATGGACCCAATAAAGGTGTAGATGTTTTTGATTTTAATAATGAAACAGGTGAAATAACCAATCATATGCATGTTGGTGATTTTACCCTAATGCCATATGGAGTAGAGTTTTCTCCTAACAGTAAATACCTGTATGTGTGTAATTCTCTAGGTTTTGCAGTAGCTAATGAGGTTTATCAATTTGACGTTACCAGTACAACTAATGATGATTTAATAGCTTCAAAAGAAGTCATTTCAACAGTTTCACTTGATAGTGTAATAGGGAACAGTGCTATGCAGCTGGGACCAGATGGAAAAATCTATATAATTAATTCTTTTCAAAATTCACTAAATGTAATTAATTGCCCTAACAATCAGGGAAGTGCATGTATGTTTCAGTACGATCAGGTGCCTCTTAGTTTTGCCGGGGGGTTAGGGTTGCCTTCGTTTATACAGAGTTATTTTGAATCGGGTATTATTGCTAATCAAACCTGTCCGGATGATGCGGTAACTTTTACACTATTACGTATACCCGAAGTTGATAGTGTAACGTGGGACTTTGGTGATTCTGATAGTGGTAATGATAATACATCTACAGATATAGATGGAGTGCATTTGTTCAGTGCGCCGGGAACCTATACAGTTACAGCTGTGGTTACAAGTAATGGAGCTATACAAACCGCAACAGTGAAAATACTTATTGAGGCTCCCGAAGATGGTTTTACAGCACCGGCTGATATTACTGTTTGTAGTGACACTACCGCGGCAGAGTTTGATTTAACACAACAGGGGGAGCAAGCTTTAAACGGACTTAATCCTGATGAGTACACAATTACCTATTATACATCGCAGGAAGATGCCCAGTTACAGGAAAATGAAATAACAACCCCTAATGCTTATACAACAATAGGGCAAACAATTTATATGGGAGTGCTTAACAATGAGAACAGTTGCTATGCCATACTATCTTTTGAATTAATTGTTAGTTCTTTTCCTCAGGTAAGCGAATTGCCCGAAATCACTTTGTGTGATGACAGTATTGAAGACGGTTATACCATTTTTGACCTTACTGAAAACGAGAATATGTTAACAGAAGGGCAGGAGAATATTGTAGTAGCATACTTTATTTCTCAAGAGGACGCTGAAGAAGAGAGCAACGCAATAGTAAACCCTACCGAATATGAAAATATAAGTAACCCACAAACAATTTATGTAAGGGTTAGTAACTCATCATGTAGTGCTGTAACTACTTATAATATTCTTGTTTATGAAAACCCTCCGGTGGAGCGGGAGTTTGATGTAACTGGTTGTTCTCCTTTTAATCTTCCGGAGGTAATATTACCTGAAGGTATTACTATACAAGGGTATTATGAAGCTGAAACAGATGCAGAGCTAATACAAAATGCTATTACTACCCCAAATGCTTATGTTGTTGAAGCTGATGAGCAAACTATATATGTGAGAGGGGAGGCTGCTAATGGCTGTGCAATTATCTTTTATCTAAACATTTTTAATGGTGATTGCTTTATACCACGAGGCATATCACCAAACGGAGATGATAAGAATGATGAGTTTGATCTTTCGGGTTTTGATGTTGACAGCCTTAGCATTTTTAATCGATATGGGCAGGAAGTATACTACATGAATAACTATACTAATGAATGGTACGGACAAAACAAAAACGGGAGTGAACTACCTACCGGTACTTACTATTATGCCATAAAAATGAATGGTGGGGATACCAAAACAGGATGGGTATACATTAACCGTCAGGAAAACTAAAATAAGTTATGATCTAGCAAAGTATATAAAGTAAAACAAACAGATTAATTAATCATTTAATACCAAAACTGCCTATGATGTAGAAACAAAAGTTTTAATTAATTAGTAATTATGTTAGCGTAAACCCTGTATTTATCCAATACGGGGTTTTCTTTGTTAAGAGGTTTAAAAAAACAAAAGCGGCTGTATAGCCGCTTTTAGAATTATATATTTTATTGCTTTTAAAGCATATTTAGCCTTTTCATAAGTTCGGGCCTGTTGGCTCGGCTTACGGGTACTACATCTTTACCAATTAGTACACTGTTATCCTCTATATCTATAATTTTTTTGGTGTTAATGATATAGGTGCGGTGTACTTTAAGGAATAGTGATGAAGGAAGTTTTTCTTCAATCTTTTTTAAGGTAGAGTGTACCGTATAGTTTTTGGTTTCAGTTTTTATCTGGATATAATCACCTTTTGCCTCAACAATATTAATGGTAGGGATATCTATTTTAATAAGCCTTCTGTCTATATTTACATAAAACTCATTTGCGGTATCTGTAGGTTGTTTCTCATCTGTAGATGCTGAAACGGAAACTGTAGCAGGAGTCTCATCTTTTTTAGCTTTAGCTTTTTTAACCGCTTTAAGAAAGCGTTCTTCTGTTATGGGCTTTACCAGATAATCAACAATACAATCATATTCAAATGCCTCAATAGCAAAGTTTTTATCTGAAGTTACAAGTATAACTGCAGGAGGGTTTTTAATGGTTTTAATAAAGTCAAACCCCGTGAAATCTGGCATATGGATGTCAAGAAAAATAAGGTCGGGTTTAGTCTCTTCCTCATTTAAAAATTTCATAGCCTGTATGGCACTGCTAAATTCACCGGTTACATTAAGCTCCGGAT
Organism: Flavobacterium beibuense F44-8; assembly: GCF_000769915.1. Classification (GTDB taxonomy): domain Bacteria; phylum Bacteroidota; class Bacteroidia; order Flavobacteriales; family Flavobacteriaceae; genus Flavobacterium; species Flavobacterium beibuense. The sequence goes on along the minus strand of NZ_JRLV01000020.1, from coordinate 72,909 downwards.
CCTTTGTTGCCATTTGCGAGATTATAGTTCTTGCTAATGTTTCGTCGTCAATGATAATGCTGTTCATATATGTCCCCCTGTTTATTGAATACCGTCAATATAATTTTGCATACTGGCTAAAATAGCTTCAAAATCAGCCTGTAAATCCAGTGAGTTATTCTTCAGGTTTTTTTCAAACTCTTCAGCAATATAATAACTTTTTTCCATTCCCATAACACTAATTTTGTGTTTGAGTTTGTGAACACTACCCGCAGTAGCATTATAGTTATCGGCACTTAAATAGCTTTTGTAAGTGTCAATCTCTGTAGGTAGTTCACTTTTAATGGTGTCTATTAATTTTTGCCTAAAGGGAGCATCGTCTCCGGCAAGTTGGTCTATGTAGTTTAAATTAGGCTGTTCCATGATATTTAGGTATGGTGAAATAAAAAGAAGTGCCTTCGTTCTCAACACTTTCCAGCCAAACCTTACCACCGTAGTACATTACTATCTTTTTAACTATAGATAAACCTATACCTGATGATGGGTTTTCGCTGTCTAGTTTAGTAAAGATATTGAATATTTTTTCAAAATAAGCCTCTGCTATACCTTTTCCGTTGTCTTTTATGCAAAATTCTATATCGTACTTCTTTTCTTTCGAGCTAATTTCTATACAGCCTTTCTCCTTATCGTTATATTTAATAGCATTTTCTATAAGGTTTTGGAACAGTTGTTTGAATTTGAAATTGTTACCCTGTATTTTAGGAAGCGTATTGTTTATTTTTATCTCAATATTTTTAGGTACCGCTACGGTTCTTAACAGCTCGTCTAACAGTAAATTAAAGTCGACCATTTTATCATCGGTCTTCACTTTATCTATTGAGGAGTAATCAAGAATTCCCTGTATAAGCAAGTCCATCTTCTCTACATTAAACTGCATAAGGTCTAGTGATTTTACACCTTCATCACCAACCTTTTCGGCGTTATCATCCTTAAACCATTCAATAAGGGTGCTGATGTTTCTAAGCGGCGCCTTAAGGTCATGCGATACCATATGAGCATATTCGTTTAAAGCCTGGTTTTGTGCTTCAAGGCTTTGAAGAAGTTGTTCCCTTTGATCGTTTATTTTTATAATTTGTATGGACTGTTGTTTAATATAATCTGAGGGGTCATAATTATTATCTCCCGTGTTATCTGAAGTCTCTGTATCATTGTCCATGTTCATGGAACTCAAAATAAACTCCAAATTGCTGTTAATCTCCTTTAGGCTGTCTGCTTCATTTCTCAGTTTCTGATTAGCGGCAAAAAGCTCCTCAGAACTTATACGCATAGCGCGTTGCAACATTGAGATTTGATCTTCATAATTTATATATGATTCCTGTACAGCCATTAAAAAGGCATTAAGTCCTTCAGGAATGTTAGATCCTATATGTTTGGCTATCTGTCTTTTTATCAGGGAGTTTTTCATTCGCTAATTAATGTTAAGGTCATTGTTTGGTTATGTAATTCGCAGGATGTGGTATTTACAAAGGGAGCCATTTCCCCATACGAGTAAAATCCTGTTATAGTGGTATTGTCACCAACCATTTCTTTAACTTGTTCAATTTCTTCCTCTACGCGCTGATTCATTACCAGCTTACGGCCTACACAACTGATTAGTAGTGCAAGCTGTGGCATGCTTTTACGGTTATGCATTGCATAAAGGGCTGCTTTACTGGCACCTTCGGCAATTGCATCTACGGTAGCCATCATAAGTTGTACGTGTGATTTTTCGGGAGCATCTCCGGCAAGTATCATTGACTGTTTGTCGTTATCTATGTTTAATATTGTTCTTACCACAGGTTTTTCCTTACCCGGTATAGTAACATTAAGAGGGTAGAGTAAGGAGGCCTGCGGTAATTGCACAGCCTTATCTCCTAAGTATTTTTTGTATAAATCGAGGGCTGGTTGCCCATCTATTTCATATAATACATTTCCGTTTGATTTTGTAATAAGTCTTTCCGGTCCAAAGGGTTGCCATCCGCCTACACTGGCAAAGCTAATATCCAGGGTGTCTCCATAAAAGCCCATTAGTATTACTTCGCCTTCTTTAGGATTTTGCTTATAGGAAGCCAGGGTTTTTTCAAAGCGGGCGTCGTCGCCACACATTCCTCCGGTTATACAAACGTTTTTATAAAGATCATCTTCCAGTCCGGCAATTAATGAGCTGCCGTTTACAAAGCTACCTTCACTAAGTACAAAAAGATGTTTCAGGTTATCTTTAGGCATTTCATCATAAAGTATCTTGCCCAGTTCGGCAGCATCTTTATTATAGTCCAGTATATTAGCACGTTTTATAACAAAAGAGCTTTTTTCAAATTCAATAGCAGTAACTGTTACCGATTTGTCCAGAACATTAGTGCCGGCAATCTCTCCTGATGTAGAACCAAATACCAAGTGTTCATATGGAAATTCAGCTCTAATGTCTTCAATTACTTCATCGTTTTCCAGTAAGTACCTGTTGCCAAAAACCAGTACCAACGGATTTTTAAGTGTATTCTTTTCGGAAATGTATTTCCACTTTCCGTTTTCTTTTTTGTATGCCTGTACTGTTTTCATGATGCCTACTTGTAAAGTTTAATGTAAAAAACGGTGCCTGAGCCTAATTCACTTTCAATCCAGATTTTACCACCATAGTTATCTACAATCTTTTTTACTATGGATAGCCCTAACCCGGTAGATTTTTCACTTTTGCTAAACGACTGGAATATTTTAAATATTTTTTCCTGATTCTCCTCTGCAATACCGGGACCATTATCCCTTACAGAGAATATAAAACAGTCTTTAGCTTCCACTACGTCAATGCTAACAAGTCCCTCTTCCTTGTCTATATAGTTAACCGCATTACTTATAAGGTTTTGGAATAGCTGCTGTATCCTGAACCTGTCGGCTTTAAGTACCGGCAATGTGTTTTTGATTTCTACCTTTGTGTGTTGCGGTATATGTATAATGCTTATAATGTTACTTACCACTTCATGGATGTTTACATTCTCTTTAGCGATATCGGTTTTATCGATTTTAGAATAGGTAAGTACCCCCTGGATAAGGTGATCCATTTTTTCCAGCTTGTCCTCAATCATGTTAAGATATTGGGTAGTCTGCTCTGTAAGTGCTCCCTCATTATCTTCTTTAATCCAAGCAACAAGCGAGTTTATGCTTCGTAATGGTGACTTAAGATCGTGCGATACGATTTGGGCATAATCTTCCAGTTCTTTATTACTTTTAGCTAGGCTTTTAAGCAGTACTTCTTTTTGACTTTCCAAAAGCTTTTTGTCTGTAATATCTTCTTCTATAGCAAAAAAACGGACAATTTCTCCCCAGTTATTGTAAAGAGCCTGTCCTTGTATTTTTACCCAATATTTTTTATTAGATTTAGAGTAGTTAACTATTTCGCAGTTAAACGGTTCTCCTTTTTTTATCTGATCACTTAAATAAGCTACTGTTTCAGGGTGGCTGTCGGGTCCCTGTAATAATATACCGGGCTTTTGCCCTATAAGTTCTTCTTTGGTGTAGCCGGACATTTGTTCAAAACTGGAGTTTACCCATTCTATTTGCCCTTCCTTATCACATATTATAACCGAATTAATATTTTTTTCGGCAATTAGCGAAAGTAGTACCAGTTGTTCTTCTTTTTCTTTTACCTCGGTCATGTCTTCAATCATAGCGAAATACTGAAGTACATTTCCGTTATCATCATAAATAGGCTGACCTTTTGTTCTTGTCCAAAAGTAACTGCCATCCTTACGGCCATGTGTTATCTCTACGTCAAATGATTCACCTGTGTAAAAAAGATCTATCATTTTTTGCAGGGCATCTCTGTCGGTCGACTCTGTAAGCCCTACTTCAATAGGAGTACGCCCCATAATTTCCTCACGGCTAAAGCCCGTAAGCCTTAAATAGGCATCGTTACACCAAAATATCTGTGCATTAGGATGGGTAAAAACAATGGCATTTTCGTTTGCACTAGCTACTACCGATAGTTTGTTTAGCTCTTCACGGTCGGTTTTAAGTGCATTTTTCTGCTCGTTGTTTACACGTAAAAGCTCTTTGAGTTCCTGAGTGGTGGTTTCCTGTGTTTTTAATATTTGCAGTAAATCAAGTAGGGGGTCGTGGTTGGCAAAGTCAAAAATAGAAAGTTTCCTGGTCTTTATTTCTTCGACCGACATTAACCAGGGCGAACCCACAAACAGAAAATTATTTTCCATAGGTTCAAACTGCCCGCGTAGTATGAGATCTGATTGTTTTTTACTTTCCAGTATCACTAACTGGCTCAGGTTGTCTACAAGTATTTCCTGCGATATGTTTTCTGAATGTGGCCTTACGAGTGAGAAATAATCAGGAAAGTATCCCCCTTTTTTAAGAGTATCGTCAACTTTCTGGATACTGTTCCCTAACGACTCAACCTCAAGATGTTCGTTGAGTAGTATATAAAAAGGAAATATCCGATTAAAATTTTCGGAATTAAAATTAAACGTATGGCTTTTGTTCATAATTACCAATTGATTTTGAAAACTTCCTGAGGGCGGCTTTCATGTGGGGACTCAACGGTTTCTACGAATACTGTTTCATTAAAAATTTTAACCAAACCATCTATATAACCTATCAATAAATCCTTCATTCCGCTTTTATCAGAAGTGTAATGCAGGTATAAACTATTTGGGGCTACATTACTAATCCTAAATTCAGGCGGTGTTAATTCGGGATAAATCAACATAATCCTGTTATGAAAGTTAGGTAAATTTACTAAATAATCTTTGAGGTTTTCACCTCTGGATTCCATCAGGAATTTATATTTTTCAGAAAGTGTAAGCGAAATACGTTCTCCAAAACCTCTAAGTATATCGCTTATAGGGATTTGGATGTGATTTGATACAGCTTTTGCTGTGGCTAAAATTAATTCTTCGTTGTATGGCTGTTCGGCATCTAAAAAGCTTGGTTTGAGCGCACACTCCATTTTCACTTTAGACCAAAGTGGCTGCCCAAATGTAGAAACTACATAATCTTTTATTGCATTATTAACAAAGCCATACATATGTTTGTTATTGCGAAATTAACTCGTTTACGCTCCAATATTCAATAAGCTTTTTAACGCGGTCTACATAATCCTCATATTTAAGAGGTTTTAGTAAATAACCGGCAATACCAATTCTATAGCATTCCATTACATCCCTGTGGTTGTTTGAGGTAGTAAGTACTATAGACGGTATGTACCTAAGCACTTCATCTTGTTTAAGGATACCTAAAAACTCAATTCCGTTAATTTTAGGCATATTAAGATCAAGGATAATAATATCCGGGATAATCTCTTTATCCTTAAGTATAGATAATGCTTCTTCTCCGTTATTAGCTTCAACTATCTTATGATTAAGATGCAGGGTTTTTAAAACCCTGTTAAACTTCATAACCTCTATAGCATCGTCTTCAATTAATAATATATTAAGTGCTCTCGCCATTTTAAAATCTGGGATCTGGAATGTATACAATTTTTACCAAGAACAAAATTACGGGAGTCCGTATCCGTTTATTTTTCTTTTCGATAACCGATGTCTAATGTTCGGTGAATGGTAGTTGTGAAGCGACGAATGGTAATAGAGCTGCTATAAGCAGTTTCTTACATTAAAAATACGGATAAATGTTTAAGTGTTTGTTTTTTAGTTTTTTAGGTGCTTTTTTGCTCAGTTTGGAGCATCTTGTTTTGAACCATTCGTCTACACTTAAATGTCATTCGTCGAAATAGCTTTATTAACTTTACATAAGTATAGATATTTGCTTTGAAGATAAGAGGTTAACAATTAGCTTTTTATCTGATAGTTTTTAGTTTTATAATTTATATCATAATGCTATAAATTGAATATTCGGTTAAAGAATACTGGTGTGTAAAAGGAGCTTGTAAAGAGGCTCCTTTTTTTATGGCTATCGATTTGGCTTTTAAATTACGGTTAGCCTTTTTATAAGGTGTGTTTTATCTATAGTAACTAGCCGATAGTCGAAATATGACCTTAACTTTTTTAATCTCTCCCGATATTTGTTGTGTAATCGATGAACATATAGAACTATTGTCATACTTGCATACCCCCAAAAATATTTATGATAGTTAAATGGCTCATAAGAAAAAAATAAACAGTTAGGATACACAATTAACTTATGTTTATTTTCAGGTGGCCTCCTTCGGGAGGCTTTTTTTATGGCTATATTCTGGGCTTATAAATAGGTTAAATCAATTCGTCGGGCAAGTTTAAACCATTCGTCTACACTAAAATTCCATTCGTCGAAGAAAGTATGTTTAGCTTCATAAATCAGCCCATCTTTGCAGTATAATTACAGCAATAAGCAAAACAAGGTTATCGTATTTGTGCCCCCAAAAAATGATTATGATAATTTTATTTAGGTGAAGGATATAATGATTGGAATGCAATTGATTAATGCTTAGAAAAGCCTCCGTACGGAGGCTTTTCTGTTTTTATGGAGTTTGAAAAATAATAGTGTTTTTGTAGTAAAAAGCATACTAACCGGAGATAGGTTCCGTTCGTCGACAGTTAAAGTCTGCTAATCGAAAAACAGGGGTAAAAGTTGCAATCCCGTCGGATATTTGCAGTGTAATTAATGACAAACTAATAACAAGATATCGAAAATTATTGCCCCCCAATGATAACCGATACCCCAAAAATACCGTTAATGCTATTTCATTAAGCAAAAACAAAGAAATAACTGAACATATTATCTGACTAAGCCCCCAGGATGATAAACATGTTTTGTTTAGAAGAAGATATGATGATTGGAATGTAAATTGGTTAATGCTTAGAAAGCCTCCGTAACGGAGGCTTTCTGTTATTATAGAGAGCAGTGATTAACTGTGCTTTGATAATTAGGTTAACATATTAGCGGATGATATAACCCCGTTCGTCTACAGTTAAGGCTTGTTAATCGAAAAGTAGACATAAAAGTTTGAAACTTGACGGACATTTGTAATGTAATTAGCACCGAAACCCGATAACAAGAGAATCGAAAATTATTGCCCCCAATAATGACCGATAACCCAAAAATACCGTAAATGCTTTTTTAGATAGTTAAGGTGATAGTACAAAACAGAGATAAGAGTAATAAAGTTTATTAATGCTAAGGAGATTATGAAAGTACTAATTGTAGATAACGAAAGACATATACTGATGTCTCTTGGCAGATGCCTTAGCGACTTAGGTTATGATATAGAGTGTTGTGATAACGCTATAGATGCAAAACAGAGCTATGAGGCTTTTAGGCCAGATTTACTGATAGCAGATATAAGCCTGCCGGTAGCATACAGTGTGGTGCCTTTTATAAACAAAAGCAGAGGTAACACAGCAGGGCTGGAGCTTTTAAAGTACATAAGGCTTATTAAAAAAGAGTCTACACCGGTTATGGTTGTTTCATGCCATAGTGATGAAGGTGTGTTTAATAAGAGTTTTGAATTAGGAGTTAATGATTATGCTAAAATGCCACTTAGCATATCTGAAATAGAGGCAAGGGTTAAACGACTTACAGGAAGTACAGGACTTTGTCTTAATTAAAAATAAAGATACTTCATAAATACTTGCAAATAGGTTTATGATAGTTTTATGGTTGGTTTGGTTGAGTAACACCCGTTGATGGCGGGTGTTATTTTTTTTTAGAACCTTTTTATAGCACCAATACCTGCCGATATTTGATTCCCTTTAGTATCGGGTGCATATTTTTGGTTTTCCAGTCCGGCTTTTACATAAAATACATAAGTTTGGTTTATGGTAGTCCTGTATTCTGCAGCTATATTGTTAGATTTTAGTTTATAGCTAAACGCTTCGCCGTTAAGTAATATATTGTTTTGTCCGTCAGGATTAATACCTGTTCCCAGCCTTAAGCTTAAATAATCATCGGGTCCGCCAAGGTAATAACGTGTAGTAAGCTGATAGGACTGACCTACCGAATCACTATTTGGTGTGATGTAAGCCCTTAAGTTAAACCATAGATTTTTATAATATTTCCCCACAGATGCGGTATAGGTCCAGGTTTGTTCTCCCGAAAAACTAAGCATCCTGAAACCACCTTCGGCCTCAAAACCTTTTGGCAGGTTTGCAAATAATGAGAAGCCTGTTTTGTACTCAGGGAAAATCCCCTGATCGTCTGACATACCAAAGTTCACAAAGGCATAAAACGTATTTGATATACGAGGGTAAGACTCTATTTCAAATTGTAGCGCATCCATGGCAAACTTGTTGGCATAATTAACACGACCTGTTATGGTACCAAAGCTTCCCTGTCTGGTATAGTCTACACCTGCAATGTGCCAGTCGTCATCAAAACGTTTGTCAAAATGGTAGTAATCATAGTTAATGCCTACAGCATTTTTAGAGCTCATCATGCTTATTTTTTGGCTCAGCGTCCGGGCATCATTATTTTTTGGGTTTATTTCCAATAATGTTTTTAATGATTTGTTTGCCTCCGGATATTTTTTCGAATCACTTAATATTCTGGCTCTAAGAAGTAACAATTCTTCTGATTTTGGGTTAATAGCTAAACCTTTATCAGTAAGTTGTAATGCTTTGTCGTAGTTTTTGCTCCAGTACTCCAAACTTCCGTAGGCAAGGTAGGCGTCTACATTGTTTGGGTATTTTTTTACTACGCTGTCAAATGTATTGCATGCGTTTTCCGTTTGTCCGTTCCAAGTGTATAGTCTTCCTAAAAAGATATTTAAATCCGGGTAATCAGGGGTTTGCTCTAATGCCTTTTGGGCAAGGATAATAGCCTCTTTATAATTTTTATTATCAAAGGCTTGTGTGCGGGCTTCGGCATACAGTTCGTCACTTGTTTGCTGTGCAAAAGCAGCAGGTGCAAACAAAAGCGTTACCATTATGTAAAAGCCTGCTATAATTGATTTTGTTATGTTGACGGAAATGATTTTCACACTAAAAGTCTTTAAAAATTATACTTGTTTCTTTTGCGGATTAGCCAATCCGGTTCGGCTCATAGTCCCCCATGAGTTTTTACCCCTTATAAGGTCGATGTTTCCTTTTATGGCAGCCCACATTACAAACGGATGGTACAGCAGGGGTTCTGCAAAAGCAGTAGCTACAAGCCTGAATATGTACTTCGGCTTTTTATATTGCTGAAAGGAGTATTCCTCAAAGAAAATTGCAGTGATGGAATACAGTACCGAAAAGAAGTATACCACAGCAAAAAAGCTAAAGAAAATAGTCCAGTCCAGTCTGCCTAGCACATATAATAACACAATAAACAGTACCCCGAAGAACTCAATAATAGGAGCAAGCCACTCAAAAAACATCCAGTAAGGTGTACTTAGCATACCCAGTACTTTAAACCTAGGGTTGAACAGCATTTTGCGGTGAATCCATAGTGTTTCCATAGTACCGCGGGTCCATCGGTTACGTTGCCTGTGGAGAACCTTCCATTGTTGGGGCACCTCAGTCCAGCAAAGCGGATCGGGTATAAAGCCTACAGTATAAGCCTCCTTTTTCTCACGCATCATCCTGCGCATACGCACCAGGAGTTCCATATCTTCACCCACGGTTTTGGTATTGTAACCGCCTACCTCAATGGCTATTTTTTTATTGAACATACCAAATGCACCCGATATAAGCAGGAGTCCGTCCAGCCTTGACCATGCCATACGCCCCATAAGGAAAGCTCTGAAATATTCAAGTATTTGTGCTCTTGCCAAAAACTTATCCGGCAGGCGTACCTCTATAATACGTCCGTCCTCAATAATACAGGAGTTTGCCACACGGATAATACCGCCCGATGCAATTACTGTTTTCTCATTATTAAGGAAAGGGTTTACCAGTTTAAGCAGTGCGTCGTCTTCCAGAATACAGTCCACATCTATACAGCAAATAAGGTCGTGCTTACAGTTGTTTATACCTGCATTAAGTGCATCGGCTTTACCTCCGTTAGCTTTGTCTATAACCGTTAGGTTTTTATATGCTTTGTGAGTAGACATATATACACCCCTAATTTCCTTTGTTGGTATAGAGTTGTATCGAAGCGATTCGTCCTTAACAAGGTCAAAAGTGTCTATAAGCCTTTGCAGGGTGTTATCTTTACTACCATCGTTAATAACCACAATTTCATAAGAAGGGTAGTTTACCGTAAGCAGTGATTTTACATTCTCTACTACGTTAGCTTCTTCGTTATAAGCCGGAGCCAGTACCGAAATAGGTGGAAGGGAAGTGCTTTGTAACAGGGTAACATCATCTGTAGGGATGTTTTCCCTCTTATATTCTTTTATTTCCAGAAAGGAAAATACGGCAGCAAAAAGATAACCCGATGATATGACAACAGCATATATCAGGAAAAGCCAGCTCGCTATGTCAACTAAAAGATCGTAATTCATGGCTTTTTACTTTAAAAAATATTCTTCTGCTTTTAAATATTCAATTTTAATTTCCTCATTATCCCCGTTTAATTCGTAAGATAATGTTTGAAGTTGGTTATACGAACCTACTTCTTTTATCAGTTTAAGGATTTCCTTTTTAATGGTGTTGTTTTCAGAAGCAAAATTGGTAAGCACAATATTGACCGACTCATGGTTACCCATTTTTCGCATACATCTTATAGCTTCTTTTTTTAGCATCTCTTCAGGATGTTCCAGAAACGGAATCACTTTTTCTACATTTTCATACTGGTCAAAAGCCGAAATTTGCTTTATACAAAAGCCTATAACCGTAGGCTGTTTGTGATTTAACCATTTAGAGAAATCAGGGATTTCTTCCTTATAACCTTTAAGTGCATCTTCAATATGAATTTGCTGCCATATGGTTAAGGGTTCTTCTAATCGGTATAAAAAGTTAAGCGGATATTTTTGAGAAAGCTTTATAAAGTACAGCAATGACTGTAGCCTCACTTCAACCCTTTTGTCGTTAAGAAGCCTAACAGCCGTTGATTCCTGTATTTTTATTCCCATGTTGGAAACCGTATGCATACCACGGGCACGCAGGTACCATTTCCTGCTGGCTATTTCCTTAAAAGCCAAACCGTCCAGTTCCAGCCTGAAAAATAGTTTTTTGATAGAGGCATTTGCCTCTCCCTTAAAGTTTTGGCTGTATACAAGTATCTCTTTTGTAGTTACCTTTTTTTGTAGTTTACTCCTAACATGGTGCGCTCTAAACTCTTCAATACTGGCCTCTTCAAACTCTGTATCAAAAAGATATCCGTTAATAAAATCGGTAAGTTTTTCAATATGTTCTGCCTTTTTAATGTTGCGAAAGTTTTTATATACCCTTAAATAAAGAATAAACAAAATAAGCAACAGTATTAAAAGCAGAAAAAGTAAACTGATTAGTATATTCACGTTTACTATCCACTCCAAACCACTGTTGTAATATATGTAGTCGTAAAACTTTTCCAATACTTAAAAAATATTAGGTTTTACTCAGGCTTCGTTTAACCCTTAACGATAACTCATTAGGACTAAAGGGTTTTGTTATAAAATCATCTACGCCCATAGTAAAGGCGTCCATAATGATGTCTTCCTGTGTAGCTGTAGAAAGTACTATTATAGGTGTATTGGGAGTTTCTTTTTTAATATGTTCAATAAGCTGAGAACCGGTAACAAACGGCAGCATTAAATCAGTTATAACTAAATCAAAATTATTGTTTTTAAGGGTGTCAAGCGCAACCCTTCCGTCTACGGCCACAACAACGTCATAACCGTCTTTATTGAGTTTAAATTCTAATGATTTTACAACCATTGGGTTGTCTTCCACTACCAGAATTTTCTTTTTCATAATTATAATAATTCAGGAAAATCGTTTTCCAGTTCGGTATTGATTTTATCAAATTGAGATTCAAGTTCTGTAACAAGTTCAGGTACTTCTTCTTTTGGTGCCCTGTTGTTTAACAGATCGCATATATGTACCGATGTTTTATTTTCAAGCATCTCAAAAGAAGGTTTGATATTATGGGCAATTTCTGCCACACTTTTAAAATCGTTTTGACCTAAAGCTTCTCTAAGCTGAATCAGTTTGTCTTTTACAGAGGTACGGAATATTATCAGTGTTTCTTTGATGAACTCAAAATTACTGTCTGATATAACATTTAGGTACTCCAGTGAGTAAGCCTTGTCTGAAACTTCTTTTGGGACAAAGTTTTTTTCAACCAAATCGTTTATGATTTTGATGTCGTTACTGGTTACCGGCTTTTTAATAAAAGCCATTTTGTTTTGATAATGCTCTAATATGCCGTTTTCTCCTTCTTCTCCTAATACAAGAACAGGTACTTCGGTTTTTATTTCTGATTTAAGATAGTCAAAAGTCTGGTAAGCGCTAAGGGGAGAAGCGTACTCATCCAACATTAAAAGCTGAAAACTATCCTCCTTTTTTATTAATTGTATAGCGTCATAGCTGTTGTCACAATAAGTTACCTGCCAGTCTTCCGGAAGCAGTCTGGCGGCTTTTTCTGTGTTATTGTCTTCAACAACTAAAATGTTTAAGTGCATGAGAGTGGGGATTTAATAATGATTAAAATTAAATAAATTATGTGAAACCGTTTTATCTGTTTGCTGTGGGCATGTGCAGTTTTATGGTCTCTTTAATGGTGTCAAAAATAATTGGCTTGGTTATATAATCATCCATTCCGGCATCAAGGCAACGTTCTCTTTCGCCTTTAAGGGCTCTCGCTGTAAGCGCTATGATGGGGATGTGGGTATCGTTATCTTCCAGAGTTCGTATTTTTTTTGTTGCATCAAAACCACTCATAACCGGCATTTGTATATCCATAAAGATAAGGTCTAAAGGCATGCTTCGATAAATTTTAACCGCCTTTTCACCGTCTTCGGCTACAACAATATTAGCTTTAGGCAATACCTTTTGGATAATGGTTTTTGCCAGAAACTGGTTTACCGGATTATCTTCGGCGATTAATATATTAATGGTTTGGTCTTCATTGTTGCTGCCTGTTGTTAAAATCTCATCAATAGTTGTTTCCTCATCATCATTTATATGGTTGATAAATTCAAATAACTGATCTATTCTTATAGGTTTTGTAACTTCAAACCTAACATCCATATCCTTACACAACTGTAACGACTTATTATCAATAACCGAACTATGTAACAGCATTATAGGAAGTTGCTCTTTCGTTATACGTAGCTTTTTCCTAATATGTGTTATTAGTTCCAAACCGTTTAGGTAAGGCATATTAAAATCGATAATGGCAAGGTCAAAGTTGTTCTCTTTTTCAAGAATTTCAAGAGCCTTAATACCGTTTATAGCGCTAACCGAATTTACTTTACCAAAGGCAAGCATATCTCTTAATATGGTTAGGTTGTTTTCATTGTCATCTACAATAAGAACATTGTTTACCAGTTCGGTATTCCTTTCAGGGAAGCTTTCACCTACTTCGGTTTTAAACTTTACTTTAAACGAGAATACACTTCCCTTATTCAACTCACTATCAACCTCAAGTCGGCTATCCATAAGCTCCAGTAGCCTGTTACTAATGGTGAGTCCAAGCCCCGTTCCGCCATATTTACGCGTAGTAGAAGAGTCTTCCTGATCAAAGGCATTGAATATTTTTTGCAGGTTATGAGGTGCAATACCTATACCTGTATCACGAATAGAAAACTCGAACATCATTTCGTCCTCGTCGTTTTCTATTTTTTTGTTTCTTATTTTAAGTTCCACTTCACCTTTTTCGGTAAACTTGATGGCATTACCCAGCAGGTTTACTAAAATTTGCCTTAACCTAACCGAGTCGGCATAGATAAAGCGTTTTACTTTTGGCGAAATGTCAAGCAACAGTTCCAGCCCTTTTTCATGAGCTTCGTGCTTAATGATGTCAACCGTTTGGGAACATAGTTCAACCAGGTCGGTTTTATCTTGGTTTAGCTCCAGTTTTCCGGCTTCGATTTTAGAGAAGTCCAGAATATCGTTTATCAGATCCAGTAATGAATGTGCCGAAGTATTAACCATTTGCATATACTTCCTTTGCGTTTCATTCAAATCTGTTTTCATTAACAGGTCGGTAAACCCTATAACACCGTTCAATGGTGTACGGATTTCGTGCGACATATTAGCAAGGAATTCTGATTTTGATTTATTGGCAGCTACTGCTTTTTGCTTTTCACGTATAAGTGAAGTTTCCATTTCTTTAAGCTGTGAAATATCAGTAGCGATACCTACATATCCGGTAATTTCATTGTACTTATTTCTAATAGCAGTTACTACAAGTTGTACTGGGAATTTGCTTCCGTCTTTCTTTATATAAGTCCACTCGTGAGAGTCGTATTGTCCTAAATTAGGTTTGTGTACAAATACATTAAAACCTTCTATGTGCTGATTGTATTGTTTTGAAAGTACCTTACCTCGCTCTTCAATCTCTTTAGCATCGTGAATAGCACCTACATTAAATGTACCTATAACATCTTCGGCTTTGTAGCCCAGTAAATTTTCGGCTCCTTTATTAAACTTCTTTACATTACCAACAAGGTCGGTTTCTATTATTGATACATGAGTAGTAGCACCTAAAAGTCCTTCAAGTTCCAGCAGGCTGTTTTGAAGTTCTTCTTTAGCCTTAACCCTTTTAGTAATATCATTTATTTGAGAAACAAAATACAGCGGTTCTTTTTTCTCGTCCCTTATTAATGATACATTAAGTAGTCCGTAAACAATACTTTCATCTTTGTGTATGTATCGTTTTTCCATGCTATAAGTATCCCTTTTTCCTTCAATAGTCTCCTTAAGTAATCGTAAATCGGCATCAAGGTCGGTTTTATAGGTAATGTCCTGGAAAGTAAGGCTTAAAAACTCTTCTTTAGAGTACCCCAGCATACTACTCAGGCTTTTGTTAACCATAAGCCATTTTCCGTCCAGCCCAACCAGGGCCATACCGTTAGGAGAATATTCAAAAGCACTTTTAAAGCGTAAAGAGTATTCCAGCGCATCGTCTTCCAGTTTTTTTTGTGAAGTAATATCTTCTATATGGCTAATAATCATACTTTCAGAATCATCTGTTGATTTAACAAAAGCAGCATTAACCTTACATAACATCAGTTCTCCATTAGTTTTATAGTAGCGACTTACAAGTGTATAATGATCAATTTCTTCATTTACAAGTTTTTGTCTATATTCATTAGCTTTTTTAAGGTCGTCAGGGTGTATAAGATTTTTATAAGTATAGTTTTGTATTACGTTTGGCATATCAGTTTTACTGAAGCCAAACATTTTTATAGTAGCAGGATTTATATTTATAATTTTTCCGTTAACACCTACCAGTACCATACCAATGGAAGAATGGTCAAATATTTTTTCAAACCTCTCTTTTGCTTCTTTATAAATGGCTTCCTGTTTTTTTCTTACTGTTATATCCTGAAAAGCACCATATATTTTAACTACACTTCCGTTTTCATACACAGGTTTTCCCATTGTTCTAATCCATACAGGGTTTCCTTTTGCCGATATTATTTTTAATTCAGCATCAAAGGATTTACCCTTTTCTACAGCAGCAGTAAAAAGCTCTATTATTCTATCCCTAGTTTGCCCTTCCTCATAAAAATTTATAGCTGTTTCTATTTCAGGTATATAGTCTTTATTAACCTCATGGATTTGTCTCGTAGCTTTTGTCCAAAATATATTATTATTAGTTAAATCAACTTCCCAACCACCAATTTTAGCAACTTTACTTGTAGCATAAAATATATTTTTAAGCTTTTTAAGTTTTTTAACCTTACTTAAAAGTTTTTCCTGTTTAAGATTACGTTCCTTGTAATGCTTTATAACAAGCCTGTAAGGCTGGTTATTCTCATCATAAATAACCTTTCCTTTAGAGTGTAATATAACCTCTTGGTTATCACTGTCATTATAGGCAAAAGTTCCATTAAAACCTTTTTCAGGTTTTTCCTTACATTGTTTAATAAGGTCAAGAGTTTTGTTTTTATCCAGAGTTTTAATAGCCATACTCCAACGGTCAAAAACATCTTTATCTTCGGGTTTAGAGTGGCCTATGGTTTTCCAAAAGGCATCGTTTATCCAAAAATGCCCGGGGTGTTCAAGATCACAAAACCATATGCCATCAAGGGATTCTTTGGTTAACCAATTAAATAGGGAGAGATCTTTTAGCAGTAAATCATTAAACTCCTTTTGTAGAGCAGAAGAGGATTGCAGCATAGTGTGTGTTTTAGTGGGGATATTATTCAATAAATGTAAAATTTTCTTTTGAAATAACAAGCCTCCACGGGCAATTTTGTGTTTTTTTCGGCGTTAGGGGCAGCTTTTTTTTCGCTGCATATATACGATAGTTTTTTGTACAGGGTTTTTAGATATTTTACGCAATTGGTTACAAAATGATGTTTTGTAGGTAAAGTACTGTAAAAAAGGTCTTAATGTGAAACCTGATATGTTTACGTTTTCCTAAATTTGGGCATCAATAATAAAAGGGTGGCATTTTTCTTACGTAAAAAAATATGCTGCTTTCTTAATAATTTTAAACCCCAAAAACTCTTGCCTCACGGAGTCCTTTTAAACGATGATATTAATTGTAGACGATTTATCTGAGAATCTTTTGGCGCTGAGAAAAACTCTGGAAGTTCACAATTTACAGGTAGACACGGCCCAATCGGGTGAGGAAGCCTTAAAAAAGATACTCAAACAAAATTATTCCCTTATAATACTGGATGTACAAATGCCGGGTATGGATGGCTTTGAAGTAGCCGAGATTCTTGCCGGCAGTAACAGGACGAAAGATATTCCTGTAATATTTCTTTCGGCTGTAAACAAACAAAAAAGGTTTATTTCTAAAGGATATGAAACCGGAGGGGTAGATTATATTACCAAACCGGTAGATCCTGATTTGCTTATACTAAAAGTAAAGACTTTCCTTAAGCTATCTGAACAGAAAACCGAACTTAAAAATATGAGAGACATACTCTCTAAAGAGGTTGAAATAAGAAAGGCTGCCGAGGAAAACCTTGAAGCAAAAGTGGAGGAAAGAACCAGGGAACTTATCAAGAAGAACGAAGAGCTGGAGTTTAGGAATCATGAACTGCAACAGTTCTCATGGGTGGTGTCACACGATTTGAAAGAGCCTATACGTAAGATAGAAATGTTTATCAAGATGATAAAGGAACGCTACCTTACAGATGATGAAAAGGCTTTGGATTATGTAGACCGAACGGTTAGAGCGGCACAGAGGATGTCTAAACTGATTACTGATTTGCTGGATTATTCCAGATTATCATCTGACGTAGCTCCTGAGCAGACCGACATTAATGCTGTGGTTGATGAGGTGGTCACTGATTTAGATTATCTTATTGAAGAAGACAAAGCCATTGTTATTAAAAAGGATTTGCCTAAGGTTACGGGTGTACCAAGCCAGTTAAGGCAGGTATTTCAAAATCTTTTAAGTAATTCCCTAAAGTTCACTAAAAAAGATATTAGCCCCATTATACAGATAAGTGGGGAGATAATTGCTGATAAACATATCGATGCACCCCAAGATGCCAACGGACAATATTGCCGTATTACGGTAAAGGATAACGGGATTGGTTTTGACGAACAGTATCTGGATAAGATATTCATTATTTTCCAGAGTCTTAACGACCGAAAAAAATATGAAGGCACAGGTATAGGACTTGCCATAGCTAAAAAAATAATCGAAAAACATAACGGACTTATAACTGCAAAAAGTACTCCGGGTGAAGGAGCTACTTTTTTAATTGTGCTACCGTTATAACAGGTAAAATATGGATAGTAATTTTAAACGGAATCTTGGAATCTTTTTTGGACTTTCACTGTTTATACTAATAGTAAGTTCAGTAGCGTCATTCGTGAGTATTACCAGTTTGCTGAAAAGTAACGGGAATGTAAACCATACTCAGGAGGTTATTTATAACATTAACGACGGTGCTACAGTTTTGATAGATGCCCAAACAAGTGTTAGGGGCTTTTTAGTATCGGGTAAACAAAGCTTTTTGGAGCAGTATACCAATGCCGAGATTAACTCAAACAACATATTTGAAAATATTACAAAGTTAACGGCAGATAATCCTTTACAGCAACAAAGCCTACAGGAACTGAAACCGTTAAGAAGCGAGTTTTTTGAGTATCTGCAAAGCCTGATAAAAGAAAAAACCAGAGGAGAAACCACACTATCCGGCGATTTGGATCAGGGGAAACAGCTTATGGATCGCATACGTGTTATTTTAAAGCGTATGGAGAGTCAGGAACTGGAGCTTTTAAAGCAACGTAATGCCACTGCCGAAACCTATGGCTCAACCAGTACCATATTAATTGTTGTTGCAGCAATACTCGCACTTTTAATAAGTGTTTCCTTTTTTATGCGAATACTTAAGGATTATACTGAGAGGGCTAAACTCCACAAAGAACTTAGACATAAGGACGAGATAATGGCCGAAAGAATAAGGGTTATAAGTGATATTGCTTCACAAATTGCTCAGGGTAATTATGAGATAGAGGTAGATGATAGCGAGAAAGATGCCTTAGGTACGGTAGCCTATTCGCTTAATAATATGGCGCGCTCACTTAACAGTTCGTTCAAATCCCTTACAGATAACGAATGGCTTCAGGCAGGTGTGGCCGAACTCAATCAGGTAATGATTGGTGAGAAAACACCGGAGGAACTTACAAAAGATATAATAGAATACATAACAGAATTTACAGAAGGAGCCGCAGGTGTTATTTACCTGTGTGAAGGTGAGGAACTGTACATGATATCTGGCTATAGTTATGGAGGCAGTAAAAGAGACCGACTTAAAATAGGTGAAGGTATTACAGGGCAGGCAGTAACATCGGGTAAAGTACTCGAACTTAAGTCGCTTTCAGAGAGCGATATTACCATTTCTTATGCCTTAGGTGAAGTTAAGCCTAAGCACGTAGTTGCCGTTCCTTTAGTAGATGATAAAGTTATAGGGGTAGCCGAACTGGCTTCGGTAAATGAATTTACCCCGCGTGATATGGAATTCCTAAAATCAGTGGCTAATAATATAGGGATAGCCATCAAGGCTGCACAAAACAGGCAGAGAATACAGGAATTACTGGAAGAAACTCAGGCACAGTCGGAAGAACTTATTATCCAGCACAGTGAACTGGAAAATATTAATGCCGAGTTGGAAGCACAAACCTCTAAACTTCAGGCATCAGAAGAAGAGCTTAGGGTACAGCAGGAAGAACTTCAGCAAACCAATGAGGAACTGGCCGAAAGGAGTACGCTACTGGAAGAAAGGAATATGGAAATCCAGAAGAAAACCGAAGACCTTGAACTTAGTACAAGATATAAGTCGGAATTCCTGGCAAATATGTCACATGAGCTTCGCACACCGCTTAACTCAATATTACTTTTAAGCCGACTACTTTCTGAAAATAACGATAAGAACATGACCGATGAGCAAATAGAATTTGCGAAGGTCATTCAAAGTTCGGGTAACGGGCTATTGGGGCTGATTGATGAAATTTTAGATCTTTCTAAAATTGAAGCCGGTAAAATGGAGGTGGAGTTCATGGATGTTTCGGTTAGGGAAATTAATGAAGGATTAAAGAATCTGTTTACAGAAGTTGCCAAAGAAAAGAACATTCAGTTCCTTATAGATGATAAGGATGCTCCTCTGGTGGTGAAAACAGACAAAATGCGACTGGAGCAAATTTTAAAGAATCTTATTTCAAATGCTATTAAGTTTACTGCAGAAGGATCTGTAACCCTGCAAATCAAAAAGGTTAAGGATAATGATAAACTTGTATCTTTCACTGTGAAAGATACGGGTATAGGTATACCACGTGAAAAGCAACCACTTATTTTTGAAGCATTCCAGCAGGCCGATGGTTCTACCAAACGTAAGTATGGCGGTACCGGGCTTGGACTTTCTATCAGTAGGGAACTTGCAAAACTGCTTGGTGGTGAGATCACATTAGTTAGTGATACCAATAAAGGTAGTGAGTTTACACTTACCATACCGGTGCTTGGGGTAGCATCAGGCAGACTTATAGTTACCAAGCCAACCACCGTAGCTGCTAAAGAAAAAATAGAAGAACTTACAGAAACTACCGCTAAGCCAATGGTAGAGGATAAGTACTTAAGCCCGGTAATACCAGATGATGTGCCTGATGACAGAGATGATGTAAACGATGGAGATAAAGTGATACTTATTGTGGAAGATGACACCAATTTTGCTAAGTCACTAATGGATTTTACTCATCAGCGGAGTTATAAAGGTATAGTATCGGTTAGGGGAGATGAGGCACTTAATCTGGCTCTTAAATACAAGCCTATAGGAGTATTACTGGATATTCAGCTTCCGGTAAAAAGCGGATGGGAAGTAATGGAGGAGTTAAAGAACAATGTACTTACCAAACATATTCCGGTACATATAATGTCATCTTACAAAGTGAAGCAGGAAAGCCTTTTAAAAGGTGCTGTGAACTTTTTAGATAAGCCTGTGGCTTACGAGCAGATACCTGATGTATTCAAAAAAATTGAACACATAGTAAACAGGGATTCTCAAAAGGTACTTATCATTGAAGACAATCCTAAGCATGCAAAAGCACTGGCTTATTTCCTTGAAACCAATGATATAAAATCAGAGATTAAGAGCGAGGTTAATGATGGTGTTACTGCATTACAGGGAGCTAATGTAGACTGTGTAATACTTGATATGGGAGTGCCCGATAAGCAAGCTTATGAATTGCTTGAAAATGTAAAGAATGAGTCGCTTGATAATATTCCGGTTATTGTGTTTACAGGTAAAAGTCTTTCTATGAAAGAAGAGCTTAAAATTAAAAAGTATGCCGACTCCATAGTTATAAAAACAGCCCATTCGTATCAGCGAATGCTTGATGAGGTTTCGCTTTTCCTTCACCTGGTGGAGCAAAACAAAAAGGAAAACAATAAAAAGAACAAAAACTTTAATACCCTCAATAATATCCTTAACGGAAAAACAGTACTTGTGGTAGATGATGATGTGCGAAACATCTATTCGTTAACCAAGGCGCTTGAAGTACTTAAAATGAATGTGCTAACGGCTATAGATGGTAAGGAAGCGCTCAAGGTTTTAGAAGAGCGCCCTGATGTAGATATAGTACTACTGGATATGATGATGCCTAATATGGACGGCTATGAAACCGCTACCAGAATAAGGCAAACTAAAAACCTTAAAAACCTTCCGGTTATTGCTGTTACGGCAAAAGCCATGACGGGAGACAGGGAGAAATGTATCAATGCGGGAGCATCTGATTATATAACTAAACCGGTAGATGTAGATCAGCTACTTTCATTATTAAGGGTATGGCTTTACGATAAAGCCTGATAAAATAAAATTAATGAGTAAAAAAGTTTTAATAATAGACGACGATGCCAGAAACATTTTTGCATTAACGGCAACGTTAAAGGCTAAGTCGTTTGAGTGTATGTCCTGCGGCGGAGCCGAAGAGGCGATAGAAATGCTAAAGGGCAGTACCGGGGTAGATGTTGTATTAATTGATATGATGATGCCCGATATGGACGGTTATGAAGCTATACCGCTTATAAAGGAAATTCCGCACAGACAATTGTTACCAGTCGTTTCGGTTACGGCTCAGGCTATGGCAGGTGACAGGGAAAAATGCCTTGAAGCAGGAGCCGATGCCTATATTTCCAAGCCTATTGATGTAGATAAATTATTACTTTTATTAAATACCATATAAAACTGTATGATTAGTGACCGTGAACTTGAGGTTTTGATAAATGAGGTGTTTGAATATTATGGTTACGACTTTAGTGGCTACTCTAAAGCTTCTTTAAAAAGGCGTGTGGAAAGGTTATACCAGATAGATGGTATATCCCGTTTTTCTGATGTACTTTCTAAAATAAGGAGTGAAGAGGGGTATGTAAAGCATTTGGTAGAGGAGATAACGGTTAATGTTACCGAGATGTTCAGGGATCCGTTGTTTTACAAATTGCTGCGTGAAGAAATAGTACCGGTACTGGCTACCAAGCCTTTTATAAGGATATGGCATGCCGGCTGTTCAACCGGAGAAGAGGTGTACTCAATGGCTATATTACTGAAAGAAGCCAACTTGTTGCACAAATCATTACTGTATGCAACAGATATAAATTCAGTTGTTCTGGATACAGCCAAAAAAGGTTTATTCCCTTTAAGGATGATTAAACAGTATGCAGAGAATTACAGGTTTTCGGGAGGTAGTGAGGATTTTTCAGATTATTATACGGCAAATTACGGACTGGCGAAGTTTAGCTGTGAGCTTAATGAGAAAATGGTGTTTTCACAACATAATCTGGTTTCAGATGCTTCGTTTAACGAGTTTGACTTAATAATGTGCCGTAATGTGCTTATTTATTTTGATAAGCATTTGCAGGACAGGGTGCTAAGATTGTTTGACAGTAGCTTGTCATGCTTAGGTTATTTGGCACTGGGTACTAAGGAAACCATTAAGTTTTCTACCGTTCAGGATAAATTTCAGCAACTTAACAGGGAGAAGATATGGAAGAAAGTAAAATAATTTCAGGATGCAAGGCATTACTTATAGGAGGTTCGGCCGGAAGTCTTGAAGTACTTATAGAAGTACTCCCCAAACTGGAACAGCTCAAATCTTTTGCTCTCATAATAGTACTGCACCGCAAAAGCGGAGAGGATAATTTACTCGAAAACCTCATATCCATAAAAACAGCTATACCCATTATGGAGGTAGAAGACAAGGTTCCGGTAGAGCCGGGGTATATTTATATAGCTCCGTCTGATTATCACCTGCTTTTTGAAAAGGATGAAACCATATCTTTAGATACATCTGAAAAAGTAAACTACAGCCGCCCAAGTATTGATGTGGCTTTTGAGTCGGCTGCCGATGTTTACGGACCTTCACTTGCAGCCATTTTACTGTCGGGAGCAAATGCCGATGGTACTGCCGGGCTTCAGGCTATAAAGGAAGCGGGCGGGGTAACAGTAGTGCAAAAACCCGAAAGTGCCGAAGTGGCCTATATGCCGGGGTATGCTATAGAGAATATGAGTCCGGATCTTGTTTTAGATATAAGGCAAATACTTGAATTTGTTAAGAATATAAATACTTCAAAATAATATCTTTCTGTTATAACAATAATTACTGTATTAAATTTTTCTAAAGAGATAAAAAATCGACTTTAACATTTTTACAAAAGTTTATCTTTGTAGGAGAAATTGATGTTTATGTTTGTTAGGTTTATCATATCATTTGCTTTTTTGTTATTCTTTTCAGAGGCTGCGATAGCTCAGATTGTTACTGATACTGAAAAGATTTTTACGGAAAATAGCAACGGATACTACAATAACCCTGTACAAACTATCAAGGCAGCCGAATATCTTCTTAAAAATGCCAAAACCAATAATGATAAGGTAAAGGCTTACTATTTGCTTTCTGAAAGTAAATTCCTTACTGATGATCTTAGTGAAAGTATTGAGTACCTTTTTAAGGCTAATTTTCTGGCTGATTCTGGCGATGACTATTATCTTAAAAGTTTGGTGTATATCGCTATTTCTTCCCGTTGTCGTTTTTTCGGTATTGAAGACAGGGCATCATCATATATTGCAAGAGCCGAAGATGAGCAAAAACTTATAAAGGATGAAGATGCGAAAACAGAGGTTGAGACCAAAATTCTATATGAAAAAGCCGGTGTACTAATTAACTCCAAACAGTATAGTGAGGCAATTAATATACTCTCATCATCTAATAAAATACTTGAAAACAGTAAAGAAAGTCATCCTGTTTTGCAAGCAAGGATCAGAAAGGCACTTGCCAATGCTTCCTTTTTAGCATCTGATTATATAGCAGCAGCAAATCATTATCAAAAATGCATTGATATATTAAAAGAAATTGGGTTTGAGTTTTCATCAGTAGCGGCTTGTGCCTACAATGGTATGGGGCAAATAGCTATTAAAAACAGTCAGTATGATGTGGCGCAGGCTGCTTTTGAGGCAGCACTGGCATGTAATGTAATTGAATCGTGGGTAAAGGCAGATGTATACCAAAATCTTTCGGAATTATACTTGAAAACAGATAATAAGGAGTTGTATAGTGAGAACTCCATGAAGCATAAAGAACTCTCTACCGCACTCATTTGGAAAGAGCGTGATGCCAGAAATACCCTGATTACTGAAATTGAAAAAGAGCAAAACATTGTTATTAATAAAGATAAATCGAGGTATACCACTATGTTTGTGGGAATGTTACTGATTTTTGCAATAGTTTTTATAGCGTATTTTGTGTACAATAAAAAGCTGGATGACGAATATAATAAGTTTGAAAAACTGCTGTCCAGAATTGAAGCCTCTAAGGTTATTACAACCCCTGTTTTACCTGTAGATGAGGTAACAGATAAGGTGGAAGGTAAAGTACTGGCTATATCAGAAAAGACAGAGCAGGCTGTACTGGAAAAGCTTAAAGAGTTTGAAAGGGGAGATGAGTTTACCAATG
This sequence comes from Flavobacterium beibuense F44-8, assembly GCF_000769915.1. Taxonomy (GTDB): domain Bacteria; phylum Bacteroidota; class Bacteroidia; order Flavobacteriales; family Flavobacteriaceae; genus Flavobacterium; species Flavobacterium beibuense. The sequence continues at coordinate 48,478 of NZ_JRLV01000020.1, read as the reverse complement.
CTAATATGTCATTACAACTCTTGGCAAAGAGGGTTAAAACTAATTCAAAATACCTGTCGGATATCATTAATAACAATAAGGGTAAAAATTTCAATGCTTATATAAATGATTTACGCATTAATTATATAGTAGCCTTAATGCAGTCTGATAAAAAATACCTTACTTATAAGGTAAGTTACCTGGCAGAAATTTGTGGTTTCTCTTCACACAGTGCCTTTACAGTAGTGTTTAAATCGGTTACTGATTTAACCCCAAAACAGTTTATAAACTTTCTTAAAAAGAAAATTGAGAAGGAAAAGGAGTCTGCTTAAAATAATAAGTACCTTGTACGGTATTTATTTTAGTATTGCCCATGAATAAAATCACCTTGCAAAAAGTTAAATTAATTATGTGCCTGCTGTTTGTATTTGGTTATGCAACAGCACAGGTAAATCTTGACAGTCTTAAAACAGAGCTTAACCTTATGGTGTATAATAACCCTAAGGAAGCATTAAGGCGGGTTGAAGAAATTTATCCTACCATTACAGATCCTTCAATGCAAATTAGCTATTTGCTAACATCGGCAAATGCCTATGCTGTTTTAAAAAATCACGACGCGGTGATGGAAACGGCTCTAAAAGCCAAAAAAATAGCCGATGAAAAGGGGAGTCCGGTAAACAGGTTACAGGTATCGGGATTTATTGGGGGACAGTACAGGAGACTTGGACTTGATGATAAGGCATTGTTATACATTAATGAGGCCGAGGAGGTCTTTAAAACCGAAGCAATCCCTGATTCCTTAAAATATCTTGGCGGAAATATACTTATAGTTAAAGGACTTATACAGCGCACCAGCCTGGGGTGTGAGTATGCATTGCCTTACTTTAAAGAGGCGGCAAATGTGTATAAAAAATATGTGTCTAAAAAAATTAATTTGGTAAGTGTAGCCATAGCGCATAATAATATAGCGGATTGTTATATTGAAATAAATGATCTTGATGCTGCCGAATTTAATTTTAAAGAAGCTATAAAGTATTCTCTTGAAGTAAACTCAGGACACAGCCTGGCGTATGCTAAAATGGGACTTTCCAGAATTTATAAGCAGGAAGATGAAAATGAAAAGGCCATTACACTTTTAAAAGAAGTAGATGCCGATTTAGAGGAAATGAATGACCTCTCTATAAAAAAGGAAGTTTACAAGCTATTATCTGAAAATTATAAAGCCATAAAGGATACTCAAAATTATGAGCGTTACAGTCAGCTTTATTTTGATGAAACAAAAAGGATAATTGCCGAAGAGAAGAAATCCTTAAATACTGTGGTTAACGATTTATCTGAAGAAAAAGAGAAGTCACAACAGGAAACAAAAAGTAAATTCATCTTCATATTACTGGGAGCAATACTGGTTTTTATTGTAATCATGTCTTATATGGCTTACAAAATTGTCAAAAAAAGGAAAAAAATAAACCAAAAAAAGGAACAGGTTGATAAAGAGCAGTAATTTGTCTTTTTGTGTTCTAACTTGTTGTTATTTAAGTTTTTACTTCTATTTTTTTTCTTTTAAAATCAGGGAAAATTCCATGATATTTAAAGTTTTAAGTTTTATAACGGTCATAATTAGCTATAGCTTTGCTGCAACTCTTTTAGGGGTTCTTGTACAGGTGCTGTAAAGATAATTAAGGATTATGTGGGGCAATTTTAATCCTCTAATTACTTTACACAATACGGCCTCAAGCAATTCCAAGGGTTTAGTTGAGTAATATTTTTATATTAATTCTTTTTTTAGCTAGTTTGACCATCTCGGAGGATTTAGGTATTTAACACTCCGGGATGGTTGTTTTTTTATAGCACTTCCCAATTAAATTATCAGAAGAATTTTTTGTTTCGTCTAAACAAAAATGCCATTCACCGAAAATTACCTCAAACACTTTTCAATACTTTACATCTTTGCGATATGATTAAGCAACATAGTTAATTATGTAGCTGTAATCCCCCGCCATAATACCGATAGCCTTACAAAATACCAAAAGCATTAATGTTTAATGTTAGCTTTACTAATGTCTATTTTTTTTAAAGCGAGGCCCCTTTGATGTAACAGTCACTGGGGTTTTTTTTATGTGTTTAATGAAGTAGTAAGTCGATAAAAATAAGCAGTTCGTCGACACCAAATAACGCGCTGTCTAAATTTGCCCACAAGGCTTATGGTACTAATGTAACTTTGGTATATCAAAATCACTAAAGCACACGAAATGAAAATATTAATAATGGATGATCAGCAACTGGTATTGTTGTCTCTGCAAAAAACACTGACCGATTTAGGATATGAAGTCATAAGCGCCGATAATATTTTTGACGCGGTTCAGTACTATGATATCCATAAGCCTGATTTGGCCATTATTGATATTAACATGTCGGTTACTGCAGATCAGCATTCTCTTGAGAATACATTAGCCGAGATAAATGATAAATCGTCGGGCTTAGAGGTTTTAAAATATATAAGATACATAAAAGAACACAATACTCCGGTAATGATATTAACCGGTAATACAGATGATGATATTATAGAAAAAGGCTTTGAACTTGGAGCTAATGAGTACATGAAAAAACCTTTAAGCCTTAAAGAAATAGGAATAAGGGTAAAAAGGCTCATAGGAGGACAAACAGAGCTTAAAGCAGGCAATAACAACAGATACATACAAAACAGTTGTGTAGGAGTGGTTATACCATGTTATAACGAAGAAGCTTGGCTGTTAAGTGATGAGTTTAGAAACTTTGTATTTAAAAACCTTGGATACCACCTGTGTTTTGTAAACGATGGCAGTACCGATGGTACACTAGAAGTGCTAAGGGATATACAAAAGGAAAACAGAGGTCGTATAAGCATATATAACTGTAAGAAGAACGTAGGAAGGGCAGAGGCAATACGCCTTGGTATGATGAGTCTTGAAAAACAAAAGCAGTTTGATTATATAGGCTTTATGGATGCCGACCTATCTACAAACTTCCAGGATTTTAGTGATTTGGTAAAAACTATTACACACTCAAAGTTTAAAGTGGTTAGCGGTTGCAGGATAAGCAGAATGGGAGCCGATATCTCTACAGAGCCTACAAGAAAGTTTTTAAATAGGGTAATAAACTATACCATGCGCAAAGTGTTCGGGCTTGATTTCAGGGATGCGCAATGCGGAGTGAAAATAATGTCGAGTGATGTGGTAGAGATAGCCTTTGGTAAAAGGTTTCTAACCAAAAGCCTGTTTGATGTAGAGATATTACTAAGACTTAAAAAGATATACGGTGGTTATACCGTAAAACAAATGTGGTATGAAAAACCACTTGACAGATGGATTTATGCCCGTAATACAAAAGTATCGGTACTTAATTCATTTAGCCTGATAGGGCAGTTAGGGCAAATCACCCTACATTACAGATAAGGAGGAATAAAACTTTTTCATAATGTTTTTTTATTGGTTTTGATTGGTAACGCCCGGTTTTTGGTCCGGGCGTTTGCTATTTTTAGAACTTTATTTCCAGTGTGGTATAAAACACTCGTGGGTCAGACGGGATTATACCCGGCCCCGGATATCCGGTAGCCCTGCGGGTAAAATAATAGTTGTTGGTAAAGTTATTTACACCGGCTTCCAGTTTTAGCATTTTCCATTGGTAGGAAGCAGATATATCGGCAACATAGTAAGAAGGTATTTTACCAAAAATACCATAGGTATTATCATCTGCTGTAGAAGTGGTGTTATTGGCATCAGTAAACTGTGATGACAGGTGTGTAAACTGAAGGCTACACATAAAACCTTTATAGCCTACTCCTGTACCTACTTTTACGTTAAGCATAGGTACAAACTCCACTTCGTTACCTTCTATGCCGGGACCGTCTGATTTAAGGTATTCAGAGCCTGTAATGGCAGTATTGGTGAATACATTCCATTTAAAGTTACTTCCTTCAAAAAAAGTATCGGCAATATTCCAGTCCAGTAAGGTTTCAAAGCCATAGGTTAATGCAGTACCTATATTACTTCTGTAACGTACAACCGCTGCTGCTCCGTTAGGATTCTCGGTTTGGTAATCACCAATTTTATCATCATATAACAATCCGAAAATGCTGGCATCATACGATAATTTATTACCCAGCTTACCGCGTATACCAATATCTGAAGTGTAACCTTTCTCATCGGTAATATTTGGGTCTATTACCTGGCTTGGTGCCACGGTGCGTATGTCGTTAAAGGTAACCGACCTGTAGTTTTGGGCTACGTTACCATAAAACTCAATACGGTTATTAGGTTTGTAGCTGGCAGCAAGTCCAAACAGAACGAAGCTACGGTTCTTGGTTACATTTTCATATTCGATTTCATCAAGAATAACATTTCCGGCAAGGTCGGTATTTATCCTTCTGTAATAGCCATTTGCTTTGGTTCGGATGTTTTCCACCCTTATACCCGGAGTAAGGGTAAAGTTTGGCGATAGCCTAAACATATTTTCGGCAAAGAATGATGTATTTAGGTTAGGATAGGTGTAATCACTCTGACTCGCATAATTAGGGAAATTATCAAAATCAAAATTAAAGTCAGGGTTACTGTTTGCACTTCCCGGTCCCTGCATGGAGGTGTTTTCTGCCTGATAATATTTTGCCCCTATAAGTAAAGCACTGCTATTACCGTTAATATCATATTGCTGTAAAAAACGAGCCTCGGCACCCCAGTTAACAAAATCACCTTTAAGCAGGTCGCGCACTGTGCCTTCGGTATCTGGGTTTGATACCCTGTTAGAGCGGTAACCCAACGCCTTACGGCTTGCATCCAATCCAAACAATTGTAATGAGAACTGAGAATTGTCGGTAAAATGATGATTAAGTCTTAAAGCGAAAAGGTTCCAATTAACGTCAAACCAGTTTCGGTTTCTGTTACTTTGAAACATATCCTGATTAAACATATAATCAGTTAATCCACCTGGTTGTTTTGCCAGGTAGTCAAAAAGGGTGTAATCAAAATGAATGGATGTCTTTTTGTTAAACTGATAGTTCAGGTTAGCAAAAAAGTTACGGCTGTTAAAGTTAGAGTTTGGTCTGAAACCGTCTCCCTGCTTATAGTTAAAGAAAGTATAGTAACTAAACTTACCCGTTGTACCACTAAGGCTGGAAAAATTAGTAAGCAGGTTGTATGAGCCAACGCTGGTTCTTGTAACCCCTTCAATAGGTTTGCCTGATGGTGCTTTGAACTTAAAGTTTACCAGTCCGCCAAACTGTGTGCCGTATTGTAATGCAGCAGCACCGCGTATTACCTGAATTTCTGCTAAAGCCTCGGTAGGAGGAGTATAGTAACTTTCAGGATAGCCCAAAACATCGGCACTTATATCATATCCGTTTTGACGGGTGTTGAAGTTTGAGGTACGGTTAGGGTTTAGACCACGTCCTCCTATACTAAGTTGTAAACCACCATCGGAGTTTTCGTTAATGGTAAGACCTGCAATTTGTGCATAAATCTGGCGTGTATTGTTAGTAGCCTTATTAGCAGTAATTTTTTCAACACTTATCACTTCTGTTTTTCTTCCGGCATAAATGGCGGTTCCATCTATGTCTTTCATCTTATTAAGTGAATAGAACTTTTCCTGCTGTATAACAAGTTCGTCAAGGTCAATTACTTTTTGTAAGGTAACAATAGTTTCTGTTGATGAGGGAGATAAAGTTTGTTCAATAAGCATATATCCATCAGTATAAAACACAAGGGTTTGAGGAGTTGAGGCGTTTATTTTAAAAACACCTTTCCCGTTAGCTGACAAAGAACTGTTTGCGGTTTTATTAAAAATATCCACGTAAGGTATAGCATCTCCTTTGTCAGAAACTACTTTTCCTGTAATTGTATTTTGTGCCAGGGCAAATACCGGCAGCAATAGCAACAACAGGCTATAGCCCCCAAATAGTTTCTTCAAAAGGTAATATCCAGTCTTTGTGCTTGAATGATTCATTTTTATCTGCTAAATTTATTTTTGGATCAATATACGGTCGGCTTAGCCTTCCGTTAAGTGCCACATGGCAGTTTACCCTTACTTCAGGGTTTGTCATTCCTTCCTTTTCATAATGGTCGTGCAGGTAGTGTGCGTATTCCAGTATAAAATCGGGTTGGAAAGACATTTGTTTTTCCTGAAAACGGGTAAGGAAATCTTCGTTATTTACATAAATGCTTTTTCCGGTTTTAGAGTCGGTAACTATAAACTGAGCATAACCCGCTTTTTCCATAAGCATAACCCTCCATGAAAACCTGAAGCCTTCTTCGGTCCAGAAAAGCTCTCCCGGATAGCATAAATACCTGAACGGGAAGGCTAACTGAAACAATAGGAACAGGGAGAGGAATACAATACTGAAGTTATAAAGCGGCCTGAAACGCGGAATGTATTTTTTGGTACTGTCAATCAATATTGACGGAAGCCTTAAAGCTTTGCTTAGTATTTCCAGGCATTTTTTATGAAAGTCACTGCCAAAGAATATCAGTGTAGAAACAATCATTACATAAGGGAACATACCAATAGGGAACAATAGTGCCGTAAGGAGATGGAAAGCAACCACAAAGGCAAAACCTATTAATCTGAACCTTTTATTTATAAGCAGGAATACAATACCCAAGTCATATATAGCACCAAACCAACTAAAGAAATAGTGTATCCAGTTTTTAAGCATTAGGTGGCCAATTAAAGGTAGTTCGGCATGACCTGATAGCCATATCTTTAATGGCATGGCTCTTAAAAGCCAGTCGGAATTAAGCTTTGCCAGTCCGGCGTAAAAATATACTATGGCAAGTAAAAGCTTTAAAATATCTATTGTCCAGCGTGGTATTTGCGAAAAAGCATGTTCGGGTTTTTTATAAACATCTACCGAGAAACAGGAAGCTGCCGGTAAAAATATCATTACAAAGCTTACTATAGATATAAAATAGTAGTGATTAAGGTAGGTTGTTTTGTCCATAAGCTCTATGTATGTAAAGCTTATAAAGAAAACAATTGCCGAAAGTCTGTACCTGTAGCCAATTGCTATTCCAATTGCAGCCAGGGCACACAGTATAAAAATACCATAAGTATAAACGCCTATGGGTTTAACCCAACTAAAACCGTAATAGGTAAAATGAAAAGAAGGTTGTATATAAAATTTATCTATCCACCCGTATGATGCAAAACGTACAAGTCCAAACAGCATCATAAAACCGAACACCAGCCTGTAAAAGGCCAGTGTTGCGGCATTAGTGTATGAGTTTAGATATGATTTTATATGTGATGTCATTATTAATCACCGTCACCATCTACATAATCAATGGTAATATTAAGAGCCTGCATCATATCCAGTTTAAGGTAAACAACATTTTGTTGCATGGCGTCATAAGCAGCAAGCATTTTGTTGTTGTCCTGATTAATCTGGTCAGAGAAACTTTCGTTAAGAGCGCTTACGGCAGTATTAATTGTACCAAACTGATTGTTGATTATAGCACTAAGGTTTTGTCCGTCTCTAACAGCATTTACAACATCAAGTGCACTTTTAAGGCTTGCACCGGTTGTTGTACCGTTAAAAGCCTTACCGTTAAAAAAGTCCTGTTGTGCTTTTATACCGGCAGTAAGTAACGTTTTTGAAACATCATTTTTATAGTAAGCTTCTACTTTATCGGCATAAGTAACTCCGTTAGAGAAAATACCAGCAGGGATACCTACTTTACCACTTCTAACATCTTTCTCAAAATTCTTGATGAAGTTATTTGTTGTAATGTTTACTGAGCTGCTTACAGATGTACTGTTGTTGTTTACATAAGTATCTCTGTAGGCTCCGTTCCAGTCGTTAGTAACCTGTTCTGCAATACTTTTTAGCTGTGCTATTATAGCGTTTAGGTAATCGGCAGTTGCCTGATTGCTGTATGAAGCAATGATTTCGGCATTTGTACCTGTACCATATATTAAATAGTCTATTGCAGGGAATCCCTGACGGTTAAACTGTATTTGTGTACCAAGATTATAACTGCCCGAAGCAATGTTAGCTTCAATTCCGGCAACATCAGTAGGGTAAGTATTAGCACTTAATTTAAGGTAAAGCAGAGATGCTTTTCCAAAATCATATAGGGCTACATATTGGTAAGCAACATAAGCATCAAGCCATGCAGTTCTTAATTCTGCAAGTCCTGCTTCATCAGGAGTTTGTGTAAATGTTGCAGCTTTTTCACTTAGAGTGGTAACTTTTGCAGTATAATTCTCGTAAGATGGGATTATAATATTATCGGCCCAGTTTACAAGTATGGCACTACGGTCAAAAGTAGGTGTGTTGTTAACTTCTTCATTATCATTAGATGAGCATCCTAATCCAACTACTGCCAAAATAAATAGCGCAAGTATTTTTTTCATTTCTAAAAAATTTTTGCAAAAATAAAAAACTGAAACCACTTATCTATAATTATTATAAATAATTTATCCCCAATTTGTTTTGAGATATTATATAAGTTTTTACATTTGCCTTGTTTTTAATAAATCTAAATAACGTTAACCAAATATTTAAATAATGAAAAAACTTACTCTTGGGTTATCATTTGTTGCAGCAGCAGGTTTAGTATTAGCTTCTTGCAGCAATGATGACGACCAAAGTACACCTGCGGGGAATCAGGTGTCTAAATCAGCAGTAATTGAGAACTACGCTAATATCGTTTACCAAAATTATAAGGATGCTTATGATGATGCAGTAGCACTTGAAACTGCTATCAACACTTTTGTTGGAGAGCCTACAGATGCTAATTTTACTGAAGCTAAAAACAAATGGAGAGACGCAAGGGAAAGTTACGGAACTACCGAGGCATTTCGTTTTGCTAACGGACCGATTGATGACGAAAACGGACCGGAAGGTTTACTTAACGCATGGCCGCTTGATGAAAACTATATTGATTATGTAGATAATAACGGCACTGTTTTAAACGGTGGTATTATTAACGATACAGAAAACTTCCCTGAAATCACTAAAGAGCTTCTTATTAGCCTTAACGAAGATGGTGGAGAGAAAAACATCAGTACCGGTTACCATGCTATTGAGTTTTTACTGTGGGGACAGGATTTAACCGCTCCTGCTGATAATTTACCGGGACAGAGAGCTTACACTGATTTTGTTGACGAAGGCGGAACAGCACTTAACGAAGACAGAAGGCGTGAATACCTTGTGGTATGTGCTGATTTGCTTACAGATCATCTTTCTTACCTTGTTGATCAATGGAAAGAAGGTGGAGAATACAGAGGTGTTTTTCTGGCTTTACCTGAAGATGAGGCTTTACAAAATATGTATTTAGGTATTGTTACACTTGCAGCTGCCGAACTTGCTGTTGAGCGTATGGATGTAGCTCTTGCTAACATGGATCAGGAAGATGAGCACTCTTGCTTTAGTGATAATACTCACCGTGATGTTTATCTAAACTATAAAGGTGTAATTAATGTTTACAGAGGTGAGTATGGTTCTTTATCAGGTGCTTCTCTTGAAGATCTTGTCGCACAGGCTGATGCTCAGACAGCACAAAATACAAATGCAGCTATAAGTACTACTGAGGCTAGCATTGCTGCTATCGCCATACCATTTGACTATGCTATATCAGGTGGTGCAACTTCTGAAGAAGGAGCCAAAGTAAAAGCAGCTGTATTGAATTTACAACAGGAATTAGGAGCTAATTTATTGGCAGGAGCAGCTAAGCTTAACCTTGAAATAGAGTAGCTGTTAAGCGATTTTTAACGCAAATTAAATCATACCAAAGTGCCCTCTTTTTAAAGATGGGCGCTTTGTTGTTACTATAAGGAAATGAAAAAAGTTATCTGTTCAGTAATGTTGGCTTCCCTTTTTATAACGGGATGCAGCAATAATGATGAAGATTATGTAAGTCTCTCTCCTGAAGAAGGAGAGCAGTATTCCGGTGGTGTGGCCACGGTAAACAATGCAACCGAAGAGGCTTTTGGTTTTGCTTACTCTGGTTTAACGCCAGATCAGTCTACCGATTTTGGGGTAGGTAATTCTTTTTTCAGGCAAACCTGGGTTTCGGCACCTTCAAGCACTACTGCGCGCGATGGTTTAGGACCTTTTTATAATGCTGTTGCCTGTTCCAGTTGTCACTTTAAAGACGGTAGGGGACGTCCGCCTATGTATGACGGCGAATTGGGGAGGGGACTTCTTTTCAGGTTTAGTGTTCCGGGGGTTGATGCTCACGGGGCTGCCTTGCCTGATCCGGTTTACGGAGGTCAGTTACAGGACAACGTAATTTTAGGGCCTGTTCGCGAAGGACAGATGAACATTACTTACCAAACGATTACAGAAACTTTTGCAGACGGTACTACCATAGAACTGCAAAAACCAACATATACCGTGACCGATCTTGGTTACGGAAGCCTTGCTTCTAACGTGCAAATTTCACCACGTATAGCCAACCAGATTGTTGGTTTAGGACTCCTGGAGGCAGTACCGGAGGCTACATGGCTGTCTTTTGCCGATGAGTTTGATGCTAATGGTGACGGAATTTCAGGAAGGGCAAACTATGTATATGATGTAGAGAGCAACTCGCAACGCATGGGGCGTTTTGGCTGGAAAGCCAATCAGCCTAATGTAAGGCAACAGGTTGCAGGTGCACTTAGTGGTGATATGGGGATAACCTCTCCTGTATTCCCTGAGGAAAACTGCCCTCCGGGTGTAGACTGCAGCACTATTCCTAACGGAGGTGATCCTGAAATACCTGAACTTGCCTTTAACAGGATGGTACTGTATTCCAGTGCGCTTTCTGTTCCTATCCGCAGGAATTATGACGACCAGTCGGTATTAAGAGGAAAGCAAATTTTTAACGACATTAATTGTGTGGCATGCCACATCCCAAAAGTAGAAACCGGAAACAGTTACTACATTTCAGGATATGCTAACCAAACCATAAGGCCGTATACTGATTTGCTTTTACACGATATGGGGCCTGAACTGGCAGATAATGCTCCAGATTACCTGGCGACAGGCAGCGAGTGGAGAACTCCGCCATTATGGGGTATAGGATTGGTTGAAACGGTTAACGGACATACCAATTTCCTGCATGACGGAAGGGCGCGTAACATTACCGAGGCTATTTTATGGCACGGTGGTGAGGCGCAAACCGCCAAAAACATGTTTAAGGAACTTTCGGCTTCCGAAAGGGAAGACCTGCTTAAATTCCTTAATTCACTTTAAATTTTATTACACTATTTAATAAAATCTGACCGAAATCCGCATAGGGCAACCCGTGCGGATTTTTTTATTTTCCAAAATCGGCTACATGACAATTGTCATTTTTTAGCAGTAGCGTGTGGTATAATTTTGATATTCAAAATAAATCAGTCACAATGGAAAATAATATACTTCAAAAATATAACGTTCCGGGGCCACGTTATACTAGTTATCCTACAGTGCCTTACTGGGATAATGGCGGTTTTACCGGAGACGTTTGGAAACAGAGTTTTTTACAGGCTTTTGATGAAAGTAATGCAACTGAGGGGATAAGCCTGTACATCCATTTACCGTTTTGCGAAAGTATGTGTACTTTTTGCGGATGCAACAAAAGGGTAACCCGCAGGCATGAGGTAGAAACCACATACATAACAGCAGTACTTAACGAGTGGAATATGTATTGTGATTTATTACCCGAAAAACCAAGGGTAAAAGAACTTCATTTAGGCGGTGGTACACCTACATTTTTTAGTCCCGAAAATTTAGAAATTCTTATAAACGGAATTTTTGACAGGGCTATAAAAGCGCCTGATTATGAATTCAGTTTTGAGGGGCATCCTAATAATACCACAAAAGAGCACCTGCAAACCTTATATGATTTAGGTTTCAGGAGGGTGAGCTTCGGGGTACAGGATTACGATATTATTGTACAGAAAGCCATTCACCGTGTACAGCCGTTTCAAAATGTGGCACGAGTGACTTTTTGGGCAAAGGAAATAGGATATACCTCTATAAGCCATGATCTGGTTTTCGGACTTCCGTTCCAAACCGTAGAAACGATGGTAGATACCATTGAGAAAACCAAAGCCCTGAATCCCGACAGGATTTCATTTTACAGCTATGCTCATGTGCCATGGATAAAAGGTAACGGGCAACGTGGTTATGACGAAAAGAACCTGCCTAAAGATGAGGAGAAACGTATGTTATATGAAATAGGCAAACAACTCCTTGATCAAAATGATTATTATGAAATAGGTATGGATCATTTTGCTCTTAAAAGCGATGCAATGTACACAGCTTACAAAGAAGGTAAACTGCACCGTAATTTTATGGGATACAGTGCCTCTAAAACGCAATTGATGATAGGGCTTGGGGTATCATCAATTAGTGATAGCTGGTATGCCTTTGCACAAAACGAAAAAGTACTTGAGGATTACTATAAAAGAATAGAACTTAATGAACTTCCGGTTTTTAGAGGACACTCATTAACCGATGAAGACCTGATTATAAGAAGACATATTTTAAACCTTATGTGCAGTTTTACAACATCATGGGAAGATAGTTCACTTTATTTCCCTGAACTGCCTGAAACATTATTAAGCCTAAAGGAAATGGAAAGCGACGGACTGCTGGAGTTTGGTAAAAACAATATTACTGTAACTGAAGCAGGTAAAGCCTACGTAAGAAATATTTGTATGGCCTTTGATTTAAGGCTGAAAAGGAAAGCACCGGAAACCAAGTTGTTTTCGATGGTTGTTTAAATTACACCTTACAACCTGACCAAAGAAAAAGCCTCTTATTTGATTAAGAGGCTTTTTCGATTTGTCGAACTATCATTTTAAAACTACCTGCAATGAGGTATTTCCTGTACATAAAGGCTGGTATTACCCGGTGAAATATACGGGATACCAAGCCCAAGTCCCCTTACAATAAAAAATACGCCAATAATGGCAACTGCATAGGGGATAAGTTTATTTATCTTATTTCTAAAAGGAGAGGTAAGCATGGTACTTACATACACAACTGCACTCATCATAGGGATAGTACCTAGTCCATACAGTACCATAAATAAAGCTCCCAGTAGTGCATTTTGCATAGCTATTGCTCCAAACAGGGCGGCATATACCAGTGCACAGGGTAAAAAACCGTTAAGGAGCCCGGTTACAAATATCGCTTTATTGGTTTTTTTTCTAAACTGGGCTCCAAGGCTACTTTTTACACTACTTATTATTTTGTATACCGGTTTTGAAAAGTTGTATTTGGCAAACTTTTTTTCCGGTATGGCAATTATGGTTATCATTATGATCCCTGATGCTATGGCCATGTTTTGCTGCATCCCGGCAAGGTAAAGCCCCCTGCCCAGGAGTCCGAAAACTAACCCCAGTGAACCATAAGCCGTGAGCCTGCCGGCATGATACAAAAGTATCTGTATCGTTTTTTTAGTTTCGTTGGATCGGTCTACCGGCAGCATCATGGCTATAGGCCCGCACATGCCCATGCAGTGCAGGCTTGATATTAATCCTAATAAAAGAGCTGAATATAACATACTCTTATTTTTTAGTGTTGTTAATTAGTACACTGTGACCTCTTTTTTATTTAGGTAACCTTTACCTTCATATTCCCAGTCTACAGTAATGTTCCAGCGGCCGCCTACCAAATCACTTTTAGGTATGAGCAGATTAGAAGCAGATATTGATATTGGTTTTTCAATATCCAGCTTTTGGTTAGACGGCCTGTACAGGAACACTTTTCCTTTTATTTTGGCAGTATCAAATTCGGCAGGAAACTCTATTTCTACACCGGCTTCGGTACTGTTTATTTTTAACTGATGTTGTAGGCTCACGGCATTTTCCTGCCTGTTTAACTGATCCTGCAATATTCTTTCCTGTTTGTAGTAATCTTCCACAACCAGTTCGTTGTCATATTTCCTGTCTGATTGTACCCTGAATACAAAAAACAGTATGAAGCTCATAAAGAGAGCAAATGCGATTACGATTCCCGTTCCCCAGTTAATTTTCATAATCATTAGTTTTTAGTTAAATGTCCTTGGACCTAAAAAGTTGGTCGACTCGGTTTCAATAAGCCTGTCGCCATCATAAACCTCAAGGCGTATTTTAGTTTTGTCGCTTTTTAAAAGCGCTTCGTTTATTTCTACAAACAGAGTTCCCTGCGCAGTACCTGCTTTTGGTACAGTAAAGTGAGAAGCTCCCACTACTTTTATTTCTCCTTTAGGCGATTTTAGCTTAAAGTGTACATCATTAAAGTCCTTTGTGGTTTTGTTTATAATTTTATAGGTAAATACATTACTTATGTTTTCGCCTTTATGCTCATACAATTGTCCGGGAAGTCTTAATACTGTTGCCTCAACATCATTCCTTAAAAACATCATTCCGGTAAATATGCCCATAAGTATAAACAGTACGGCAGTGTAGCCTTTCATCCTGGCGGTGAAAACAAATTTTTCCTTTTTGGTAATCTCATCTTCACTGGCATAACGAATAAGCCCTTCCTGAAAACCAACTCTGTTCATAACCGTATTACACTCATCAATACAGGCAGTACAGTTAATACATTCCAGCTGTGTACCGTTTCTTATGTCGATACCTGTAGGGCAAACATGTACACACAGTTTGCAATCTATACAGTCACCTTTGCCTGATGCAGCCCTGTTTTCATTCTTAACGATTTTACCACGTCCGTTTTCACCTTCGCCTCTTTTATGGTCGTAAGCAACAATAATTGATTTGTTATCTAAAAGTACCCCCTGAAGCCTCCCGTACGGACACGCAATAATGCAAACCTGTTCTCTGAACCATATATAGATAAAGTAGAATACTCCGGTAAATATCAGCAGGGCAATTAAAGTACTTACATGCTGTCCGGGGCCCTCGGTAATCATTTGTATCAGTTTGTCACTACCTGTAAGATAGGCAAGGAAAACATTGGCAATCAAAAATGATATTATAAAGAATACAAACCACTTAAGGCTTTTTTTCCTGATTTTCTCGGTATCCCATTTTTGTTTTTCCAGTTTTATCTGTGCATTTCTGTCACCTTCAATCAAGTACTCAATGCGACGGAAAACCATTTCCATGAATATGGTTTGCGGACAAATCCATCCGCAGAAAATACGTCCAAAGGCTACCGTAAAGAGTGCTACGAATATTACCCCGATTATCATTGAGATAACAAACAGGTGGAAATCCTGTGGCCAGAAAGGGAAACCAAATATGTTGAACCTGCGTTCCAGCACGTTGAACATTAAAAACTGGTTACCGTTTATTTTTACAAACGGAGCAGCAAACAGGAAGAGGAGCAAAAAATAACTAACTAATTTGCGGTATCTGTATAGTTTACCCGAAGGCTTTTTGGGATATACCCAAGATCGTTTACCTTCCTGATCAATGGTGCCTATCCTGTCCCTAAACTCTTCTTCCTGTATATTGCTCATGATATTTAGCTTTAGTTTGCTGCTACTTCAGGTGTTTCTTCAGTTATTTCCTGCTTAGCTTCTTCTGTTGGCTGGTCGCCATCGGTTTTGGTTTCGTCTTTCCATATCTCCCCGTCAGGAGCTTTAGGATCTACAGGATTTGTACCCTGTAAAGACAATACATAACTTGCTACCAGCTGAATTTCTGACGGTTTAAGTGTACCTTTCCATGCCACCATACCTTTACCGTCACGACCACCTTCTGTAATAGTGTGGAATACATTTTTAATTCCGCCACCTAAAATCCAGTACTCATCAGTAAGGTTTGGACCAATTGCACCACCACCATCTGCTCTGTGACAGGCTACACAGTTAGTTTCAAAAATCTTTTTACCTGCGGCAAGGTCACCCTCATCTGTAAGTAGTGTAACACTGTTGGCATCAATAAGGTCTTTAGCTGTTTTATTGTATTCTTCAACAGCAATACGTGCTTCTTCCATTTTCTGTTCAAACTCTGTTTTTTGGTCAGGTCCGTCCAGTACGTGATATTTAACCAGGTAGCCTAAACCAAATAGTATAGTTATGTAGAAAAGTTTTATCCACCATGGAGGAAGAACATTGTCCAGCTCTTTAATACCGTCATAATCATGATGAAGCAGTATTTCGCCTTCTTCCTGTATTGGTTGAACCTTAACAAACCAGCTTTTTATTTTTTTGTACAGTTTAGAGTCGGTAAAGTCTAAAGCATCGGCCTCAGCCAGTTTTTTCTTTTGTTCATCGGTAAGGATACTGTAGGTAACCTTATCAATAGCGCTTATGGTAATTTCAATGGCTATTTGAAGGAACAAAAAGATAAACAGGAAGATGGATACTTCAGGATATTTGAGGAATGCAGGCCTGTCTCCCGAATCTATAAAGTACTCCAGTGCCATGAAAACGAGGGCGAAAATTACAGGAACCCTTACGTATACCGGTATAAATTTTTTCATAGTTATAAGTTTATGTTCAACTATTGGTTGTCGTTGTCGTTATCTGAAAACGGTAGGTTACTCATTTCGTTTATCTTATCTTTTTTGTAGGTATACACCCAGGTATATAGTGATACAAAGAAGATGAAGAAAATAAGCAGCGATATGATAGGGTACACCTCAATCCCTGAGATGGTATCCATATTGTGTTTTATAAACTTTAGCATGACTTATTATTTTGAGTTATCGGCAGTAGCGGCCGGTTTAATTTTAATATCGGTACCCAGGCGTTGCAGGTAAGCAATAAGTGCTGTAATCTCTCGGTCTTTCATATAAACGAACTCTTCACCTTTTGCTTCAGCAGCTTTTTTGCTGGCTTCATAACTTTTTACAAAATCAGGATCTATGTGTAGGTTTTCCTCAATTTTTGCAGCCTGTTCTTCCATAGCCTGTTGTGCATTGGCAATATCCTCATCAGTATATGGTACACCAAGTTTTGCCATTACCTGCATTTTTTTCTCGGTTTCACTACGATCCATCTTCTTGTTGTCAAACAGCCATTTGTAAGATGGCATTATAGAACCTGCCGATGTACTTTGCGGATCCCACATGTGGTTAAAGTGCCAGTTATCACTGTATTTACCACCTATACGCATTAGGTCTGGTCCGGTACGTTTAGAACCCCAAAGGAATGGGTGATCGTACACATATTCGCCTGATTTGGAGTACTCACCGTAGCGTTCTACTTCCGACCTGAACGGACGTATCATTTGAGAGTGACAGTTTACACAACCTTCCCTTATGTACAGGTCACGACCTTCAAGCTCCAGCGGAGTATATGGTTTAACCGTAGAGATGGTAGGTATATTAGATTTTACCATTAGGGTAGGTACAATTTGTATAATACCACCTATTAGTATGGCGATAGTAGCCAGTATGGTAAGTTGTATAGGTTTTCTTTCCAACCAAGGGTGGAATTTCTCACCTTTCATTCTTTTACCTGTTATCTTTTTAAGAGCAGGTGCTTCGGCAAGTTCATCTTCAACAGCCTGACCCTGGCGAACCGTCATTATAATATTATATACCAATACCAGTAAACCTATTACGAACAGAGTACCACCTATGGCTCTCATCCAGTACATTGGCATAATTTGTTTTACAGTTTCAAGGAAGTTACCGTATTTAAGAGTCCCTTCAGGGTTAAACTGTTTCCACATAGTTGCCTGAGTGAATCCGGCAACATACATAGGTAATGCATATAATATAATACCCAGTGTACCTATCCAGAAATGGAAGTTGGCAAGCTTAACAGAGTATAGTGATGTTTTTGTCATTCTTGGTATTAACCAGTAAATCATACCAAAGGTTAGGAAACCGTTCC
This sequence comes from Flavobacterium beibuense F44-8, assembly GCF_000769915.1. Classification (GTDB taxonomy): domain Bacteria; phylum Bacteroidota; class Bacteroidia; order Flavobacteriales; family Flavobacteriaceae; genus Flavobacterium; species Flavobacterium beibuense. The sequence continues at coordinate 30,758 of NZ_JRLV01000020.1, read as the reverse complement.
ATGCCAGTGCACCTACGTGTACGTGAGCCACAATCCAGTCGGTAAAGTGAGCAATAGCATTTACATTTTTAAGCGAAAGCATTGGTCCTTCAAACGTAGCCATACCATAACCGGTAACGGCAACCACGAAGAATTTCAAAACAGGATCTGTACGTACCTTATCCCAGGCACCTCTTAGGGTTAGCAATCCGTTAATCATACCACCCCATGACGGAGCGATAAGCATTATTGAGAATACAACACCCAGGTTTTGAGCCCAGTCTGGCAGGGCAGAGTATAAAAGGTGGTGAGGTCCTGCCCATATATAGATAAAGATTAATGACCAGAAGTGGATAATAGATAATCTATAAGAGTATACCGGTCTGTTTGCTGCCTTAGGCAGGTAGTAATACATTAACCCAAGGAATGGTGTTGTAAGGAAAAATGCCACGGCATTGTGACCATACCACCATTGTACAAGAGCATCCTGCACACCGGCATAAACTGAGTAACTTTTCATTCCGTTTACCGGAAGTTCAAGACTGTTAAAAATATGAAGAACAGCAACAGTTACAAATGTTGCGATGTAAAACCAAATGGCTACATACAGGTGTCGTTCTCTTCTCTTTAAAATAGTACCTATCATATTGATACCAAAAACAACCCACACAATAGCGATAGCAATATCTATAGGCCATTCCAGCTCGGCATATTCTTTTGAAGTGGTATATCCTAAAGGAAGTGATATGGCTGCGGCCACAATAATAAGCTGCCAGCCCCAAAAGTTTACGTTACTTAAAAAATCGCTGAACATGCGGGCTTTAAGCAGTCTTTGCATTGAGTAATAAATTCCTGCAAACGTGGCGTTACCCACAAAGGCAAAAATTACCGCATTGGTGTGTAAGGGTCTTAACCTACCGTAGCTAAGCCACGAAATACCTTCGGTTAATCCCGGAAACATGTACATAGAGGCTATTAGCAAGCCCACAAGCATCCCTACCACACCAAATACTATTGTGGCATAGAGGAATTTTTTAACTATTTTATTGTCATAATAAAATTGCTGCACTTCCATATTAATTTGTGTTATTGTGATTGTTTTCTTTTTTCTTTAGTTCGTCGTCAAAAAGCATTCTTACAGACGGGGTGTAGTCATCGTCATACTGGCCGCTTTTTACGGCCTTTATAAAGGCAAAACAGAACAGTATTGCCACAACGATACTGATGGAGATTAGTAAATAAATGACACTCATACCTAATTAATTTGTGTTAACAAAACTACTGTGGGGCAGCAGGAAAAAACATGATATTTGTCATACCCGCACATTTTTTTACATTAATTTTTTGATTCTTTTTTAGCATAATAATTACTCATAATAGTCACGAAACTTATTATGGTTATGGTACTTAGCGGCATAACAATAGCAGCGGTTAACGGAGATAGTTTTCCGCTTATGGCAGCCATAAGTCCAAAGGCGTTATAGGTTAGGGAAATACCAAAACTCATTTTGATGGTTTTAATCGCCTTTTTAGATAGTTTAAGGAAGTAGGCAATGCTTTCAAATTTGGTAGCATCCAGTATACCGTCGCAGGCAGGGGAGAAGACATTAATATCTTCCGACACTGATATACCCACATTACTTTGTGCCAAAGCCCCGGCGTCGTTTAATCCGTCGCCTATCATCATTACATTTTTGCCTTCCTTTTGCAGGTTTTCTATAAAAGCCAGTTTTTGTTCGGGCTTCTGGTTAAAAATGCATCGGGTACCGGGTGGCAAGAGTTGCTTGAGTATTTCGCGCTCCCCCTCGTTATCACCCGATAGTATTTTGAGCTCGTAATTATTACTAAGGTTTTCAAACAGGACTTTTACGCCATTACGGTAACTGTTGGCAAAAACATACTTCCCTTTAAACTCACCGTCAATACTTATATATACTGCTGTTTGCAGGGTAAGCTGTTTGGTAAGGCCTATAAAGTGAGCCGAACCTATTTTAATTTGCCTTCCCTTAATTATTCCTTTAATACCCTTGCCTATGGTTTCGGTAAAATCATCAGTAAGTAGTGTATCTGTAGTAGGGAGAAAGTCGTATAACCTTCGGCTTAACGGATGGTTAGATCCTCTTAATACGTTTTTGATAAGCAGGAGTTCATCATCGGTAAACGGAGTTCCTTCATATACTATATCTGATTTCTTATTGGTGGTTATTGTACCTGTTTTATCAAAAACTATAGTATCAACTTTAGCCATTTGTTCTACTACTATGGCATTTTTGAGATATAGTTTTTTACGCCCCATAATGCGGAGTATATTACCCAGTGTAAAAGGAGCACTTAATGCCAGCGCACAGGGACATGCCACAATAAGTACCGCGGTAAATACATTAAAAGCAGTATTAAGGTCTATAAATGCCCAGTAAGCAAAAGCCAGGCCGGCAATAATAAGTAAGGCAGGAGTAAAATACCTGCTTATGGTATCGGTTATGGTTTTATAGTCCTGCCTGTCTTTTTTAGTAAATATATCATTACTCCAAAGCTGTGTAAGATAGCTTTGTGATACCGAGCTTAGTACTTCCATTTCTATGATTTTTCCTATCTGCCTTCCTCCGGCAAAAAGCTTATCGCCCGATTTTTTATTTATTGGGTCGGCTTCACCGGTTACAAAGCTGTAGTCAATCGCTGTATCATTACTAATAAGTATACCGTCTACAGGAATAAGTTCCTGATTACGTATAAGTAGCCTGTCTCCGGCAGTCACATCATAAACCGATACAGATGTTTCACTTCTGTCGTGTAATATCTTGGTAACAGCAATAGGGAAATAAGATTTGAAATCCCTTTCGAAAGAAAGGAAATTGTAGGTTTTTTGCTGAAACAAACGCCCTAACAGCATAAAGAATACCAGCCCTGTAAGGCTGTCAAAAAAGCCCTGCCCGTAACCGAAAATAATATCTACAGTACTCCTTATAAACATAACTATTATGCCCAAGGCAATAGGTACATCTATATTGAGCATTCCGGTTTTAATGCTTTTCCATGCCGATACATAATATCCGCTTGCCGCATACAGGAATGACGGAAGGGAAAGCCCGAAAATCAACCAACGGAAAAATCCTTTGTAATTGTCCAGCCAGTATTCTTCCATCTCAAAATACTCAGGGAAGGATAGTAGCATTACATTACCAAAACAAAAGAAAGCTACTCCCAGCTTGTAGATAAGTTCGCGGTTAACCTTTTTTTTGCGGGTTTCATAATTGTCCAGACTTATGTAGGGTTCGTAACCTATATTACATAACAGGTGAACAATCTCTTTAAGGGTAGTTTTTTCCGGATTAAAAACAATACGCACCTTTTTATTATGGAAGTTTACCTGCGAACTGCTTACGCCTATATTAAGTCTGTTGAGGTTTTCCAGTATCCATATACAGGAACTGCAATGAATATGCGGAATATAAAGTGAAACAATATGGGTGTCCTGTTCATGAAACTCTAACAGGCGATATGCGATTTCCTGATTTTCCAGAAAATCGTACTTCCCGTTAATTTCGGTTGGGGTGGCACCCGGTGTTTTTTCAAAAGAATAATAATCTGTAAGCCCGTTAAGGGTAAAAATCTCATATACGGTTTTACAGCCATTACAGCAAAAAGACTTATCGTTAAAAACAATTTTATCTTTATCTGTATAGCCTAACCCGCAATGATAACAATTTTGCGTGTTCATAATCTGCTCATTTACCTGATACAAAGTTGAGACACAGCCAAAAAATAAAATATGATATTTGTCATACAATCAGTACATTTGTACAACTAATCAATAATTGCCCTATGAGTAAATGTGACCAGTGTATTGTAAGGGAATTCAGCTCACTAAAAGCGCTGAATAAGGAAGAGCTACTCAAAATGGCCAACTGTAAAACATCTTACATTATCAAAAAAGGCGAGCCTATTTTTACTGAAGGTGAAAATGTTAACGGTATTTTTTGTGTTAAGGATGGTGTTTGCAAACTTTCAAAACTTAGCGAGAACGGTAACGAGCAAATATTAAAACTGGTAGCTAAAGGTGAACTACTGGGGCAACGCTCTATGATTAGTGACGAACCCGTAAACCTTAGTGCTGTGGCACTGGAGGATATGGAGGTGTGTTTTGTACCAAAAAGCGAAATACTTGGCTTTTTTAATGAAAACAACCAGTTTTCCATGAATGTGATGAAATCCATTTGCGGAGATTTAAAAGAAGCCGATGACCACTTGGTTAATATGGCTCAAAAATCGGTTAGGCAAAGATTGGCTGAAACGCTTTTAGAACTCCATGATACTTTTGGGATTAACGAGGACAAGAGCCTTAGGATAAAATTATCCCGTGAGGAAATTGCAGGTATGGTAGGTACGGCAACAGAGAGTTGTATTAGGCTATTATCTGAATTCAATAAAAACGGACTTATAGAACTTTCGGGTAAAAAGATAACCCTTAAAGATTTTAAAAAGCTAAGAAGTATGTAAGTAGAGCTTACATTACTTTTACTAATAAATTAGGAAACCCTACAGGAAACTGTAGGGTTTTGTTTTGGTTCCAAGTACATGTTTTATTCTATATGCATAAAGTAAGGGAGTTAAGACCGGACAATTGCAAATTAAATGTAAAACCAAATAACAGGCTATTGTTAAATTTGTTTTTTGTAGTACATTTAACCGGTAAAATAACCACTATAACTAAAATATGAAACTAAACAAATTAACTAAAGCAGCTTTATTGCTTGTTTTTGCGGTAGCTTTTACAAGTTGTAGAACCACTACTACCGTAACAACATCAACTAAGTCAACTAGTGTTTCGGCAAAAAAGAAAACATTACCACCCGGACAGGCAAAAAAACTTAACGGAGATAAGAGTGCTAAAATGTACACTCCCTCACGTAACTAAACGAATAGGCGCTTTACATAGTAAAGCGCTTTTTTTTGTGTAAATTTTAAAGGATAAACCAAAAATTCCATAAAAGCTGTTGTTTTATTAAGTCGTACCTTTATATCAATACTTTAGGTATCATTTTTTTATTATAACAGACTATGAAACATACATATAGCATACAGGGTATGAGCTGTAACGGCTGCCGTGGCAAAGTAGAAAAAACCTTAAATGAAATTGAGGGGATTGAAGCACAGGTGTCACTTAACCCTCCGGTTGCCGAGGTTACAATGGAAGAGCATATCCCTCTGGAAAAACTTCAGGATAAGCTATCTCAGGCAGGTAATTATACTATTAGTACAGAGCCTCCTAAGGAAAACGAAAATCATCATCATCACGAACATAAAAACCATCACAACCACAATCATTCACATAAGGTTGAGGGTGGTAAATACTATTGTCCTATGTTTTGCGAAGGCGACAAAACGTATGACAAACCAGGGAGCTGTCCTGATTGCGGAATGAATCTTGAAAAAGCCCCCGATCTTACCCCAAAGAAAAAACAGTATACATGCCCCATGCATCCTGAGGTAATAAAGGATGAACCAGGGGCATGCCCTATCTGTGGTATGGATTTGGTTCCGTTAGAACCAGAGGAGGAGGAAGATGAGACTTACAAAATGCTGGTAAAAAAGTTTAAAATAGCCCTTATTTTTACCATTCCGGTATTTGTAATTGCTATGGGCGAAATGATTCCGGGTAATCCTATATCAAAATATGTATCACATACGGTTTCAAACTGGATTCAGTTTACGCTGTCACTACCGGTGGTGTTTTATGCTGCCTGGATGTTTTTTGAAAGGGCGTGGGTTTCTTTTAAAACATGGAGATTAAATATGTTCAGCCTTATTGGAGTGGGTGCTGCTGCAGCATTTGTTTTTAGTGTAGCAGGATTACTTTTCCCATCAGTATTTCCCGATGAGTTTAAAGGTCACGGGGGGAGTGTATACCTCTATTTTGAAGCAGTAACCGTTATCCTGACACTGGTTTTACTGGGACAGTTACTTGAAGCGAGGGCACACAGCCACACCAATACCGCAATTAAGGAACTACTGAAACTTTCACCAACAGAAGCTACGATAGTAATTGACGGTAAAGAGAAAGTAATTGATATAAACGATATAAAAGAGGGAGATATTTTAAGGGTTAAGCCTGGTGAGAAAATCCCTGTAGACGGTGTAATTAAGGAAGGCGGTAGCAGTATAGACGAATCCATGATTACAGGAGAGCCTATACCTGTAAGTAAAAATGAGGGGGACAAAGTAAGTTCGGGAACTATAAACGGTTCAAAATCATTTTTAATGACTGCTGAAAGGGTAGGGAAAGATACCCTGCTTTCACAAATTATACATATGGTGAATGATGCCAGTCGTTCGCGTGCACCTATACAAAAACTGGCCGATACCATTTCAGGATACTTTGTACCTATCGTAATAGGTATTGCTATAATAACCTTTATAGTTTGGGCAATATTTGGAGCGCAACAGGCTTATGTATTCGCATTCGCAAATGCTGTGGCAGTACTGATTATTGCCTGTCCTTGTGCCTTGGGGCTTGCAACACCTATGTCGGTTATGGTTGGTGTGGGTAAAGGAGCCCATAACGGAGTACTAATTAAAAATGCCGAAGTACTGGAAAACATGGCTAAGGTAAACGTACTGATAACCGATAAGACCGGTACCATTACCGAAGGGAAACCATCGGTACAAAAAGTGGTGACTGTAGGCGCTATTAATGAAAAACATCTGTCGGGTATTATCGCTTCGCTAAATCAGCAGAGCGAACACCCATTGGCACAGGCTATGGTAAATTATGCCGATAAGCTGGGAGCACAACTAAGTCCGGTTAAAGATTTTGAGGCCGTTTCCGGTAAAGGTGTAACAGGTACTATTTATAATAAAAATATTGCCATAGGTAATAAAAAGCTATTGGAACAGATTGATGTAACGGTTAGTGATGAAGTAGTTCAACAGGTAGTCAGTGAGCAGGAACTGGGTAAAACAGTATCATACATAAGTATAGATGGCAAGGTAGAAGGTTTTGTTACCATTACCGATGCGATTAAACAAACCAGTAAAAAAGCCATTGCAGCCCTAATGGAACAGGGTATTGATGTGGTAATGCTTACTGGAGATAATAAAAATACAGCAAAGGCTGTAGCCGATGAATTGGGATTAAAACACTTTATGGCCGAGTGCCTGCCTGAAGACAAGCTTAATGAGATTAAAAAGTTACAGGAACAGGGCAAGGTTGTGGCTATGGCGGGTGACGGTATTAACGATGCTCCTGCACTGGCTAAAGCCGATGTGGGTATCGCTATGGGAACCGGAACGGATGTAGCAATAGAAAGCGCTCAGATAACCCTGGTAAAAGGTGACCTTCACGGTATTGTAAAAGCAAGACAGCTTAGCGAAGGTGTAATGCGAAACATAAAACAGAATCTGTTTTTTGCCTTTGTATACAATGCATTGGGCATTCCGCTTGCAGCAGGGGTATTGTACCCACTGTTTGGGATATTGCTTTCGCCTATGGTAGCGGCACTGGCTATGAGTCTGAGCTCGGTATCCGTAATTGTAAATTCCTTACGTATCAAAAACCTGAAACTACATTAATTATGAAGAAAAAAAAGCAAATAGCTGTGAAGTTGTTTTTACCGTTCCTGTTGCTTTTCGGTTTTTTGGCAAATGCACAAAAGGTAACGGAATACGACCTGTATGTAACCGATACCCTAGTAAACTATACAGGTAAAAATGTAAAGGCTATTGCGATTAACGGCACCATTCCCGGACCTGAACTGCATTTTACCGAAGGTGATACAGCTGTTATACGTGTGCACAATAATGCAAAACACGAAACATCTATACACTGGCACGGGCTACTCCTGCCAAACGAACAGGATGGTGTACCTTATTTAACTACTGCCCCCATAAAAAGTAATACCGTACACACCTATAAATTCCCCCTAAAACAGAGTGGTACCTACTGGTACCACTCTCATACCATGTTACAGGAACAATCGGGTATGTATGGTGCTTTTATCATTCATAAAAAAGATGAACCAAAAATACCCGAATATGTAATGCTTTTAAGTGACTGGAGCGATGAGAATCCACATGAAATTGAAAGGTCATTACATAAGGAAACCGACTGGTATGCTATTAAAAAAGGAGCTACACAAAATTATGGTGAAGCACTGGTAAAAGGACATTTAGGAACTAAATTCATAAATGAGTTTAAACGTATGCATGCTATGGATGTTAGCGATGTGTACTACGACCGCTTTTTTGCCAATGGTGTAAAGGAGCAGGAAATCTCCGGCCTTAAAGCGGGAGATAAGGTAAGGGTACGCATTATTAACGGAAGTTCATCGAGCTATTTCTGGCTTAATTATGCCGGAGGTAAAATGGCTGTTGTAGCTTCAGACGGTGCTGAGGTAGAACCTGTAGAGGTAGACCGGTTTATAATTGGAGTTTCTGAAACGTATGATGTTATAGTTACAATTCCCGAAGGCAATATTTCATATGAGCTTATGGCAACATCTGAAGACAGGATGGGACATGCTTCATTATGGCTGGGGGATGGCGATAAAAAACGCATAGAGCCTATGGGTAGGCTTGATTACTTTGCAGGGATGAAGATGATGAACGACATGATGACTGTAGGCGGTAACATGAAAGATATGGGCATGAAAATGAGCCTCCAGAAAATGGATATGAATTCGGTTATGTACCCTGAACTTAAAAAAGAGGATAAGCATGAGCATCATATGGAGATGGAAGGAGACATGAAAATGGACATGGATAAAAAAGATATGAGCGGTCATGAACATCATATGGAAATGGATATGGAAAAAAAGAATATGAGTGCACATGAGCATCATATGGAGATGGACAAGGATAAAGGGAAGCTTGTTACCCTTAATTACAACATGCTGAAATCACCCGTAAAAACTACTTTGCCCGATAAGCCTTTCCGTACATTAAATTTCGAACTTACCGGAAACATGAACCGCTATGTATGGACAGTGAACAACAAAACCATTTCGGAAACCGATAAAATACTAATTAAGGCAGGGGAGAATATCCGTATTGTAATTACTAACAATTCTATGATGCGCCATCCTATGCACCTGCACGGGCATTACTTTAGGGTAGTGAACCAGTATGGCGAATATTCACCTCTTAAAAATGTAATTGATGTGATGCCTATGGAAACCGATGTGATTGAGTTTAATGCATCGGAAGAATATGGAGATTGGTTTTTCCATTGCCATATACTGTATCACATGATGTCGGGTATGGGAAGGATTTTCAGTTATGAGGACTCACCGCCAAATCCACAATTACCTGATAAGGCGTCAGCGCTTAAAAAAGTATATAATGATGACAGGCGATATTTCCTTTCGGCTGATATAGGTTTGGAGTCAAACGGTAGTGACGGGGAAGTACGACTGGAAAATACAAGGAATTTTGCCGATTTAGAATGGAGATTAGGGTATGATAATGAGTCGGGTTATGAAACCGAAGCACACATAGGCCGTTATCTGGACAATAAGCAATTCCTGTCGGTATATACAGGATGGGACTTTAGGTACAGGAAATCAGACGAGGCAGAAACCAACCTGTTTGGGCAAACCAGTACAAAAGATAAAAGAGTAGTGGCCTGTTTAGGGGTTGTATATGTACTCCCTTGGTTTGTAGAGACTGATTTAAGGGTAGACTACGAAGGTAAAGTGAGGCTACAGTTTACAAGAGAAGATATACCTCTTACTTCACGATTAAGATTGTGGGGTAGCTGGAATACTGACTACGAATACAACGTAGGCAGTAGGTATATACTAACCAAATACTGGTCACTTTCTGCACATTATGACAGTGATATGGGCTTAGGTGGCGGTATAGCTTTTACCTATTAAAAACGAATAGAATAGATACTATTCGTTTTTAAGCCTTTCGGTTATTTCACGTTTGTAGGTTATCCCTATTGGTATTGGGGTACGTTTTATAAGCACATAATCCTTGTTCACTTCATCTACCTTATTAATGGCTATGATGTAAGATTTGTGGGCTCTCATAAAAAGCTCTGAAGGCAGACTTTTTTCAAGATCGGCAGTGGTTATGGTAGCTATATAGTTTCGTTTTGAGGTTACTATTTTTACATAGTTACCATAGCTTTGGGTATACAGTATGCTATCAATAGGGATGTCAATATTATCACTGTCTACCTTAACGCTAATAGCATCAGGCAAAACCTCGGTAGATTGTTTTTCCTGTGGTTCTCCGTTTTCAAAAAATCGGCTTATGGCCTTTACAAAACGCGGATAATAAACCGGCTTAAGCAGGTAATCCAAAACGCCGTATTCATAACTTTCCAGTGCAAATTCACTATATGCGGTAGTAAGTATTGTTTTTGGCGGATGCTGTAGTTTTTGTAAAAGTTCCAGTCCGGTAATATCGGGCATATCGATATCCAGAAACATCAAATCGGCATCGTTTTCTTTTAGATATTCTAAGGTGTCTTCACCGTTAAAGGCTTCAAAAACCAGTTCCAGCGATGGGTTTTGTTTTATATAATTGCTTAGCACATAATGTGCGGCAGGCTCGTCGTCTACAATTATACATCTTACGGCCTTTGTCATAATCTTTTCAGTTTAACTTTAAGTGTAGCGGTATAGGTTCCGTTTTCCTCAATAGTCAGTTCGTGGTCATTACCATAAAGCAATTTAAGTCGCTCTTTGGTATTTTTAAGACCTATTTTGGTAGAAACGATATTCTTTTTCTTTGTAGGTATAGAGTTTTTAACCATGAACTCAAGCCTGTTGTTATTTACGTTTATATCAATATCCACAAAACAGTTTTCGGCTGTACAGGTTCCGTGCTTAAAGGCATTTTCTATAAAGCAAATGAGAAGCATCGGCGGAATCTTGTAAGTATTCTCAAGATCTATAGATGTGTTAAGTGTAATGTTACAACGGTAGCCAAGCCTTTCTTTTTCCAGTTCCACATAACTGCTTACAAAGTTAATCTCGTCTTCCAGTGGTACACATTGCGTTTCATGACTTTCCAACTGATAGCGCATTAACTGTGAAACGTGCATAATAAGTTCGGGAGTACGCTCTGGGTATTGCAGGCTTATGCCATACAGGGTATTAAACGTATTGAAAAGAAAGTGAGGGTTAAGCTGATCCTTAAGAGAATTAAGCTGTGCCCTGTTGTAAAGCAGTTTTTCGTTGTCCAGCTTTTTACTGTCGCGGTAAAATTTAAGTATAAGGGTAACCGATAGTATACAAATAAGGGTGGCTACCAGTGTGGCTGCCTGAAAGATATAGCTTTTCTGTTCTGAAGTCTTATACAGAAAACAGTTTTTATAAATCCACAATGTGGCTACCTCATATAAAAATAATGAGAATACCGAAAGCAATGTCAAACTGGAAACGATATACAGTAACGGCTTATGCTTTTTTAAAAGTATAGGAAGAAGGAAAAACCTGTTTAACTGTGCGTGCGAATATAATAACAGGAAATAAGCACAACCCGACCATACACCGCGCCATGACTTAATTAATATCCAGTCGTTAAGGGTAAAAAGAACAAAGGAGAAAACCAGGATAAACAGTTCCTGCCACCATTTTTTCTCCAAAATGCTTTTTATATACTTGTTCATTAATCTACATTTTACTGCAAAGTAAGCACTTATACTTTAATATACACTTAAACGCATGACGAATTCAATTCGTCATTTAAAACGGCAAATGCCCAATTGCCCATTATACATTTGTGCAGCATTAATCAATTTCTTTTTAATAATCCTTACTAACTATTATTTTAAATGTACTTCAGGAAAATTATCTTGTTACTGCTTTTTTATTCCGTTTGGGGGAATTCGCAAACCCTCACACTTAAAGATGCAATAGATACAGGAATGTCTAACTACGGCATTATTCATGCCAAACAAAACTACAGCGATGCCGCACAGCAAACGGTAAAGCAGGCTAAAAGGGAATACCTGCCTAACTTAACTTTGGCAGCACAACAGGACTATGGTACCGTTAACGGTCAAAACGGTCCGTTATATGGTTTTGGCGGACTGGGGGTAGCCTCATCTGGGCTTCCGCTGGCTGAACAAAACTGGAATGCTGCCTTTGGTGCGCTGTATCTTGTAAATGTCAACTGGGACTTTTTCACTTTCGGGAGGGCTAAGCAACGTATTAAAATTGCTAAAGCCGATGCCACGAGATACCAGAAAGACTATGAACAGGAAAAGTTTAACCATAAGGTTAAAATCGCAGCGGCTTATTTAAACCTGCTGGCAAGCCACAGGCTTATGATTTCGCAGCAAAAAAATCTTGAACGTGCCGAGGTGGTTCACCATAATGCAGCGGTACGTGTTAAGAACGGGCTGTTACCGGGGGTAGATTCAACCCTTGCGGCAGCCGAGGTTTCGAGAGCAAAAATTGCCTTAAACCAAATAAAACAACAGCTAAAAATTCAAAATAATGAACTGGCAAACTACATGGGTATAGAAGCAAGGGATTTTGATATCGATACCACTTTTGTGACTAAAGTACCGGGCGGACTTTTAACTGCTGAGGTTCAAAACGACAGCCTTAATCCTATACTGGAATTTTACAGGAGCAGGATTGAGGTAAGCAAAAGCCAGCTTAATTTATATAAAAAAGAGTACTATCCTACTTTTTCATTGTTTGGTGTTTTTCAGTCACGAGGTTCGGGCTTTAATGCTGACTATGCCACAAACCAAAACTCTTATACCAAAAATTATTTTGACGGTATAGACCCCGTTAGGAGCAACTACCTGCTGGGGGTGGGAGTTACGTGGAATCTCACCACTATAGCCCGTTCTTCTAAAAAAGTGGCTGCCCAAAAGCTAATAGCACAGGGACTACAGGAAGAGTACAACGCCATAAGCAATGAACTTAAAACCCAGATTGATGCTGCAAATACCCGTATAGATTACGCATTGCAAAATTATATTGAGGCTCCGCAACAGGTAAATGCAGCACAACAGGCCTATAACCAGCGCACGGCACTGTACAATAACGGGCTTACCAACCTTGTTGATGTAACACAGGCATTGTATACCCTGAACAGGGCAGAGACCGATAGGGATGTGATTTATACCAATGTATGGCAGGCCCTGCTGATGAAAGCAGCCGCAACGGGCGACTTCAATCTTTTTATTAACGAATTCTAACAGCATCAGATAATGAATTTAATCCGATTTGCACTTCGCAAACCCATATCCATACTCGTGCTCGTTGCCGGATTATTCTTTTTCGGTATTGGGGCAGTGAGAACGGTTAAGGTGGATATCCTGCCAAAAATGAACATGCCGGTACTTTACCTGGCACATCCTTTTGCAGGTTACACGCCCGACCAGATGGAATCTTACTTTGCAAAAAACTATATCAATATAATGTTGTTTGCCAATGGTGTAAAATCCATTGAAACCAAAAATCTTCAGGGGCTTACTCTAATGAAAGTAAGCTATTATGAAGACACTAATATGGCACAGGCAGCAGCCGAATTAAGTGCACTGGCAAACAGGATACAGGCTATTTTCCCACCGGGGTCACAACCACCGTTTGTTATCCGTTTTGACTCGTCTACGCTCCCTATCGGGCAATTGGTATTGAGCAGTAAGGAACGCAGTAATAACGAGCTTCAGGATTTGGCAAACGTATACGTGCGTTCGTCGTTTACCTCAATTCCGGGCTTATTGTCTCCGGCACCCTTCGGAGGAAGCCCAAGGACTATCGAGATCAATGTAGACCCTGCGCAACTTAGGGCACATAACCTAACGCCAGACCAGGTTGTAGAGGCTATAAGACTAAACAATCAAACAGCACCTCCGGGTAATGTAAGGGTGGGTGATATAAATTATTTGACCCCAACCAATAATACCATAAAGAATATAAAGGATTTTGAAAAAATACCGCTATTTAAAGGCGGAGTTCAAAACCTGTACCTTGGTGATGTGGCTACCGTAAAAGACGGTGCCGATGTTACCACCGGTTATGCACTGGTAAACGGAAAAAGATCAGTTTACATTAATATTGCAAAAGCCGGAGATGCCTCTACATGGGAGGTAGTTAAGAACCTTAAAAAGGCACTGCCTAAAATACAAAGTACCCTGCCGGAAGACGTGAAAGTGAGTTATGAGTTTGACCAGTCGGTATATGTTATCAACTCGGTTAAAAGTCTTATTACCGAAGGAGTTATAGGGGCGGTACTTACCGGGCTAATGGTTATCCTCTTCCTTGGTGACAGGCGTGCAGCACTTATTGTAATCCTTACAATACCAATATCAGTCATATCGGGTGTTTTCTTCCTGAAACTATTTGGGCAAACCATTAACCTTATGTCCCTGAGCGGACTGGCACTTGCCATAGGTATACTGGTGGATGAGAGTACCGTAACCATTGAGAATATTCACCAACACCTCGATATGGGCAAGCCCAAGGCCCTGGCCATTTGGGATGCCTGTAAGGAAATAGCTTTGCCTAAGCTTTTAATATTACTTTGTATACTATCGGTATTTGCTCCGGCATTTACCATGACGGGTATACCGGGAGCCTTATTCTTGCCACTTGCATTGGCAATTGGGTTCTCCATGATTACCTCATTCCTTTTATCACAAACCTTTGTGCCTGTTATGGCCAACTGGTTAATGAAAGAGGGCGGACATGCAAAACACGACCATGCACATTCACATAATGAGAAAGAAGCAGCTGCCGAAAAACAAGCATACTCTGAACGTAAAGATTATGACGATAACGGAAAAATAAGCCGTTTTGAAAAATTCAGAATGGGCTTTATGAGGCTTATTGACAGGCTTATGCCAAAAAGAAAAGCTATTGGAATTGGCTATCTGGTTGGGGTAACAGCTATAGCAGTTATGATACTGGGTGTAATAGGTCAGGATGTATTTCCTAAGGTAAACTCAACCCAGTTCCAGTTGAGGCTTCGTGCTCCCGATGGTACCCGTTTGGAACGTACTGAAGAGAAAGCTATTACGGTGCTCCACGAAGTGGAAAACATGGTAGGGCAGGAACATATAGGTATCTCCTCTATGTATGTGGGGACACACCCGTCGTTATTTTCGGTAAACCCTATTTATCTTTTTATGGCTGGTCCGCATGAGGCAGTACTACAGGTATCGCTTAAAGATTACCATGCCGATATGGATGACTTTAAGGATGAACTTAGGGCAAGAATCAAAAAGGCTGTGCCCGATATGAGAATGTCTTTTGAACCGATAGAACTTACCGATAAGGTATTGAGCCAAGGATCGCCTACACCAATAGAGATACGATTGGCAGGTAAAGACAAAAAGCGCAATGAAGAGTATGCCGAAAAGATTATGGCAAAAATGCGTGATGTAGAATATTTTAGGGATGTACAAATTGCACAGTCTATTCACTATCCGGCACTGGATATTAATATAGACCGGGTTAAGGCAGCACAACTTGGGGTGGATATGAGCGATATTTCACGTTCGCTTATCGCATCTACATCTTCATCGCGTTACACCGAAAAGAACACCTGGATTGACGAAAAAGCCGGATTGGCTTACAGTGTACAGGTACAGGTGCCTTTAGATAAAATGAACACAAAACAGGATATATCTGAAATTCCGGTATTACGAAATTCGGCAAGACCTGTACTTAGTGATGTGGCTACCATTACCGAAGGCGAAACGCATGGTCAGAATGATAATGTTGGGGCTATGCCTTATATCTCCATTACTGCCAATATAGACCATACCAACTTAGGTACGGCCTCAAACGAAGTAAATAAAATCATCGCTTCTCTTGGCGAATTGCCAAGGGGACTCTTTATAGAACCGATAGGACTTAGTAAAGTACTAAGTGAAACTATGGATAGCCTTAGGGTAGGATTACTGGTAGCCATTGTGGTTATCTTCCTTATGCTTTCGGCAAACTTCCAGTCATTTAAAGTTTCGCTTGTTGTACTTACTACGGTACCTGCGGTAGTACTGGGAGCATTATTACTGCTATTGGCAACAGGCTCTACACTTAACTTACAGTCGTATATGGGTATAATTATGTCGGTTGGTGTATCTATTGCCAATGCAGTACTCCTGGTAACTAATGCCGAACAGCTCCGCATGGTTAGCGGTAATGCACTACAGGCAGCAAGAGAGGCAGCATCTATACGTTTAAGGCCTATTATTATGACCAGTGTGGCTATGATTGCCGGTATGCTACCAATGGCTATAGGACACGGGGAAAGTGGTGAACAGGTTTCTCCACTGGGTAGAGCCGTAATTGGCGGACTAATGTTCTCAACCTTTACAGTACTGGTAATCCTTCCGTTAATATTTGCATGGGCACAGGGTAAAGCAAGTACTCAGTCGGTATCACTTGATCCGGAGGATGAAGAAAGTAAGTTTTATGTATCACCATCAGAAAGATAATATGAAAAGATATTCAGTTAAAAACACCATACTATTACCGGGTTTGCTCTTATTAATGGCAGGCTGCGGAAAAACAGATAAGGAAGCCGTTACAGAAAGTAAGGCTCCCGTTTTAGAAACATTTAATTTGCAAAAGGAAATACTTTCTTCAAGTGTTTCCATTCCGGCAGAAATGACAGGTTTTCAATATGTAGACCTGTATGCTAAAGTGAGCAGCTATGTAAAAGACCTTAAGGTAGATATAGGGAGCAAAGTGAAAAAAGGACAGCTTCTTATTGAACTTGAAGCGCCTGAGATTAGTTCGCAACTCGCCGCTGCCGAATCACAATTACACAGTCAGGAAGCAATATATACTGCAAGTAACAGTACCTATAACCGCTTTTTGGAAACCAGTAAGGTAGAAGGTACTATTTCTAAAAATGACCTTGAGGTAGCACTGTCACGCAAAAATTCTGACTATGCTAAACTTCAGGCTGCAAAAGCAGCCTATAAGGAGGTACAGATAATGCAGAGCTATTTACAGATAAGAGCACCTTTTGACGGAGTGGTAACAGCCCGTAACATTAACACTGGTGCTTATGTAGGGCCTGCCGGTAAAGGCTCGGAACTACCGTTACTAACCGTTCAGGATGATAAAAAACTTCGTCTTTCGGTAGCAGTGCCCGAGACGTATGCGGCTTACCTTAAACATGGTGACAGTATAAGCTTTACGGTAAGGTCACTGCCTAACCAAACGTTTAAAGCAAAAATTGCAAGGATGTCGGGCGCGCTTGATGCAAGGCTACGATCTGAAAGGGTGGAGATGGATATTGAGAACAATACTTTATTAATGCCGGGAATGGTTGCCGAGGTAACCCTTCCATTAAAATCTGCAGACAGTACGTTTGTGGTTTCTAAGTCGGCGGTAGTAACCTACAGCGAAGGTACTTTTGTGGTGCAATCGGTTAACGGAAAAGCCCACAGAGTTACTGTGAAAAAAGGAAGAACAGAAGGTGATAAGGTTGAGATTTACAGCGATAGCTTAAAAGAAAATGATAAGCTGGTTAAACTTGCCAGTGAAGAAATAAGAGAAGGTTCAGCCTTGAATTAATTTGAGGCAGGTTGGTTGATTTGGTAAGGGAGCTTCGGCTCCCTTTTTTTATGGTAATTAATTATACATTTTGTTACTAAAACGTATTTTTTTTTGCTTCTTGTTAAAAAGCCACGGAAACCATGCTGATATTAGTAAAATTTTAAACCCTTAACATTTAATTAACTATCTTGCGGGTGAGATTTTACATAAACCATACCTTAAAAATTACCCGCTTTGAAAGAGTTAATAAAAAAAATAGCACCCCTGTTTTTATTATTTCCCTGTATACTGTTTTCTCAGAATATAAGGCATATTTCTGTGTCAGACGGTTTGCCTCAGTCATTCGTTTCGGGTATTGTTGAAGATAAGGATGGTTTTATCTGGGTGAGTACCCATAATGGACTGGCAAGGTATGACGGACATCAGTTTAAAATCTTCCAGAATAAACCTAATGATACTACATCCATTTCGTCTAATTTTATTACCCAGTGTATAAAAGATAAGCATAATAATTTATGGCTTAGATATGATAGTGGCGCCATAGATGTTTTTGATATGGCAAGCCACAAAATAAATCATATCCTTACAACCGATTTTCTGGACTATAACAAACTGGCAATATACAGGAGGGGATGGCAGGCAGCTTCTGATTGTTCTTTTTGGTTTGCAGGTAAAGAAAATACTGTGTTTAACTTTATGCTTCCTGAAAAAGGACAGGAAAAGGCTAAAGTATCACAATATGAATTTAATGACACTACTGTTTTAACCCTAATGGAAGACAGTAAGAAAAACATGTGGGTGTTAACCTATAAAGGGTTAAGCCTATATAATGCATCACAAAAAAAGTTTGAAAAGTTTGAACTTCATTACAACACTGATTTTAATAATAACTTTGACTTTGGTGAAGAGGTTCCGCGAATTACCGAAAGAAAAAATGGTGAACTGATATGGCTGGATAGAAACAATTTATACTTTTTTGATACAACAAAAAAGACATACAGTAAGTTGAGTTTACCCGAAAAAGCTTCCTTTAACGGTAAACTGCTTACCGAAGCGCCCGATGGTAAAGTATATTTTCAGATAAACAAAACAATATACAGCTATGACGATAAACGGGGTATTGAAAAAAGTACTTATATTGATGGTATAAACGATAGGGATACTCAGGCATTACTGGTAGACGGGTCGGGGCTTTTATGGCTTGGGGCTAATACGGGCGGAATATACCAAATAGATTTCCAAATAGACTTTGACGTTTTTAAGTATAATAAAGATTTTGCGGTAGACCTGCTTGAAAAAGAACTGGGAATATCCGTATACAATTTTTTTAATATAAGTGCTACCGACAGGGGGCTTTTACCTCCGGCTTATTATCTTCGCTCGGTACACGATGGTAAAAGAGGCATAACATGGATTGCCATGAACAGAACGGTAGGCTATTTTGATGATTCTGACAAGAAACCGCAAAAACTTCCTGTTCTTCCTACCGAGGTGTATGGAGAATTCATTCCGATAAAAGGGATAACATTATCAAACGATAACAGGCTTATAGTTATAGATGAAGATAACAATATTTATGGCTGTAAGAAAGATATGTCTGGCTGGGAAAAACTATTTACTACTCAACAGGTTAAAAATACATTAGGTTTTATTGCTTATCCTTCAGGCATATTAGCAAGAGATAATAAACTATGGGTTACGACTGAATATAGTGGCTTACTTCATATTGATGTTAAAAAGGGTACTATTGAACATTTTGCAAAAGATGAGCCCAATTCGCTACCTGTAAATAAGCTGTATGGTATTATGCCCGACAGAAAACAGACAAACCTTTTTTGGATTGCAACTTCACAGGGACTTTTAAGTTTTGATAGTAATACCCATAAAACTAAACTTTACTCTGTTGAAGACGGGTTGCCCGATAACATAATCTATTCGGTTTTAACCGATAGTGAAGATTATGTATGGATGGGTACTAACAAAGGCTTGTGTAGGTTTGACCCAAAATCGCTAGAGGTAAGAACGTTTACCGAACGCCATGGGTTACCATGTTATGAGTTCAACAGGTTTCATCAGTTTTCATTTCCTGATGGTAAAATCGCATTTGGTGGTATAGAAAGTGGCGTAGTGTTTAATCCGCTGTCCATAACAAATGATTTATACAACCCCAATACAGCTATAACGGGTATTAAAATTAATAACGAGCCTTTTACAGGGGAGAGTGCTGAAGCCGAAAATACCATTACCAGTATTGACTTGCCTTATAACCAAAACACACTATCGGTAGAATATGCAGCACTTGAATTTAGCCAACCACAGGATATACAATACCGCTATAGGCTAAAAGGCTATGATAATGACTGGATAATTGCAGGTAAAAAAAGAGAAGCTATTTATACAAAAGTACCTCCCGGAAATTATCAGTTTGAGGTAAATGCTACTAATACAACCGGAAAATGGAGTACTAAAATTAAAGCCATTGCTATTAGGATTTCTCCTCCATGGTGGAAAACATGGTGGGCATTTACATTATATATTATTGCGACTGTTGCATTAACCGTATTGTTTATTACTTACAGTATAAAACAGGGATTGGTAAAAAATGAGATACTGCTTAAACAGAAAGAAGCACAACAGTTAAGGGAGATGGATGAGGTAAAAAGCCGTTTCTTTTCTAACATAACCCATGAGTTAAGAACTCCGCTTACCCTCATTATGGGACCGGCTGAGCAGTTAAAAAACATTGATGATAAAAATCAGCAGGAACAGCTATTATCTATTATAAGTAAAAATGCCAATAGCCTGTTAAACCTAACCAATCAGTTACTGGATATTGCTAAGCTCGAAGCAGGCGCTTTGAAACCTTATATGTTATGGGGAGACATTGTTACAGCTGTTAAACAGGTAATTAATGTTTTTAGTGAGGAAGCATCGGCTAAAAATAATGAGGTTGTTTTTGAAGGCCCACAAACAGCCGAATACTTTTTTGCGCCTGATATACTGGAAAGAATACTTTATAATCTTTTATCAAATGCATTAAAATACAGTTATATAGGGGATAAAGTTTTTGTAAGGCTAATTGAGACCGATAGTGGAATAGCTCTTGAAGTCCAGGATACAGGTAGAGGTATTCCAAAAGAAGAACAGCCTAATATTTTTAATAGGTTTTATCATATTGACGGAGAAAAGAAAGAGATAGGTACAGGTATTGGGTTATCATTGGTAAAAGAATTGGTTGAACTGCAGGAGGGTGCAATAACTTTTACAAGTAGTGATACACAACAGAATCATGGTACATTGTTTACAGTTTCACTTCCATACAAAAAGGCGGCTGAAACTGTAACAGCTATACCTGAACTTCAGGTGGTTGAAGATGAAAATACAGAGGCATCTTCAGATAAGCCTGTTATATTACTGGTAGAGGATAATAAGGAGCTTGCAGTATTTATTGAAGGCAGTCTTAAATCTCATTACTATGTGCATCATGCTTTAGACGGGCGTGCGGGGATAGATTTGGCATTGAGTATTATGCCCGATTTGATTTTAAGTGATGTGCTCATGGAAGGTATGGATGGCTTTGAAATGTGTAAGTATTTAAAATCAGATATTAATACCAGTCATATTCCGGCTATACTCCTTACTGCAAAATCAGATTTGGGAAGTAAACTGGAAGGGCTGTCCTATGGTGCAGATGATTATATTACCAAACCCTTTAATATCTCAGAACTTTTATTGCGTATAGAAAACAGGCTTGAACTTCAAAATAAACAACGCAACTTTTTATATAAGCAACTGCAATTATTACCTCAGGAAACCGAACAGGAAATTACTGCGGCAGAAGATCCGTTCCTGCAAAAAATGTATGATGTTATTGATAGCAGGCTGGACGATGAAACCTTCAGTGTGGAAGAACTTGCTTCCTCATTAAACATGAGTAGAACGAGTTTACACCGAAAAATTAAGTCAATTACTAATATGAGTACAGGTGAAATTGTAAAGGTGTACCGACTTAAAAAAGCCGTTTCATTACTTCATGAAAACTACAATATATCTGAAGTTGCCTATAAAACAGGATTTGGAAGTCCGTCGTACTTTACAAAGTGCTTTAAAGAGATATATTCCTTAACACCAACGGAATATATTCAGAAAAACGCAGGTTGAAACAATTGTTACAGCATTTGAAACAATAGTTATACCCTTAAAGTTTAAAAAATGTGAGGTTTACACCATTAACAATTTTTTAAACTTTATTTTAACTATGAGTAAAACTACGTTTTATAAAAATGCTTATTTCTCTATTTCCGGTTTCAAAAGTATTTTCAAATTTTTGATGTTTGGCTTCCTTTTAACAGGAGCATCAAAAATGAATGCACAGCAAACTATTACTGTGTTTGATGAAGTACTCTTTTATGATGGGTATGCAGCGACTGTAGATGAGCCTGTTCCCGATGGGGTATTTCGTTTAAGTAATTCCTGTTTTACACGTAAACTTACAAATGATGAGTTAGCACTTTTTGGAAATACGCTAACTATGAACATTGTTATTAAAGCAGCGTGTGATAATTATGACAGGATAGGTAATGTAAACCTTGCATTGGTTCCAAAAGATCAGGAATCGTATGCTTATGGTGAAGTTGAGCGTGTTGAGCTTGGACGTTACATTACTCCTTTTATGAACAAAAACATCCAGCCAGATGAGGTGCCTTATACATTTGAAATGGATAATGTAGCTCAGATTTTTCAGGATCCGGCTGTTTTAGCTGATTATGATTTATGGATTGAGCTTGAATTGTTTGGAGTTCCTTATGCTGCTAACGAACAGGTTGCGGGTTGTGCTGGCAGAAGTGATGTATTTTATGGTACACTTGAGTTTGTGACTGATGTTGATACAAGCGTTGAATATGGTGATAATTTCTTTTTACCGCTTTCATTTAAATATGCTTTAAGAGACTATACACTTGATGGTACAGATGTGCTTGGTGAAACTGTAAGAACAATCAACTTTACACTGGAGGAAGATGTTCCAAATGCACATTTTTACCTTATTACATCTAATCATGGAGCCAACTCAGGAGGGGAGGAGTATATAAGAAGATGGCATTACATTTATTTAGATGGTGAGCAGGTACTTAGCTACAAACCCGGTGGATTATCTTGTGAACCTTTCAGAGAATATAACACTCAGCCTAATGGTATTTATGGCAATAGTCCGATGACAGCAGCACAATGGGCTTCATTTAGTAACTGGTGTCCCGGCGATAAAATTCCAATTCGTGTTATTGAACTTGGTGATTTAACGGCAGGTGAGCACTCGTTTAAAATTGATGTTCCTGATGCTGTATTTAATGGCGATCAGGGAGAATTTCCTATGTCTGTATACCTACAGGGATTCAGTATGACACTAGATACTGAAGACTTTACCACTATAGACTTTAGCCTTACGCCAAATCCTGTAAATAATATATTAAATATTAATATACAGGAGACTGATGTTGAGAATGTTGTAATAACATCGTTAACCGGACAAACCGTATTTGAAGCTAAAGCGTCAACACTAGACCTTTCTTCACTTCAAAGCGGTATGTATATTATAAAAATACAATTTGCTAATAACCAAACTGCTGTAAAAAAGATAGTTAAGAACTAATTATTGTAAAAACTATTTAGCTTATACAATAATTATTTTTATTTAGTCTAAATAGCTTTAATTTTACAGCCAAAATAACCAAATACCAAATCATTATGAAAATCAACTTTACTAGAAGAGATGCTTTGCGTATCATGCACAAGGCCTCACACTTTTTAAAGAAGAATTATGCCCCATCACTACTGGGACTGTTCTTACTTGTAGCCGGGCAGGTTTCTGCTCAGGAGTATTGTACACCTCAATTTACATCAACTGCAAACCTAAGTTGTGATAATTACAGGCTTAGAAATGTTATAATAGGTGATATTAGTAACGATGTTACAAGTGCTGGCTGTACAACTTTTGATTATCTTTCTTTAAGCACTACACATGCACCGGGAGAAACGGTGGATTTTTCTATTACTATAGGAAATTGGATGTCGTTTGCTATATATGCTGATTTTAATCAGGATGGAGACTTTGATGATACTAACGAGATGCTTTTTGCAGGTCACCCTGAATGGGTTACAGCTATTGAGACTGTTACATCAACTTTTGATATTCCTACTGATGTTACCACTGGCTCATACCGAATGAGGATAGTGAGCATATGGGGTGATAATGCAGATAATCCTCCGGTAGGTGAAGGTCAGGCATGTGCTACTTTTGTTAGAGAAGGTAACGGTAACTACCATGACTATACTTTGGTTGTGGGTGAGGCTGCTGCTACTTATAACGAAGCTGTTACAATTATTTCAGGATTTAACCATGACATTATTGCTAATGGAGTAGGTAACGCATCTGAAAGTACAGATATGAGTTTTGATCAAACCAATACACGTGCATTGGTATCATTAGATTTTCAGGCTACATCAGGAGCTACATTTCCTACTTATGGCTTACCTGCAGATGGAGTTGTAAACAGTGCCACTACCACTGATGTTACTTTCCAGCTAGCAGATTACTCGGGTAATAATGCTTTATTCCTTACACCTGATTATGTAGGTACGGGAATAAACACCGGAACACTTGAATTTTCGGCTCAAAATGTAACCGATGTATATTTCCTTGCAGCTTGTGCGGGTGGCGGTATGCAAACACTACCATTTACCGCTACTGTAAACTTTAGTGATGCAACCAGCCAAATGGCTTCACTTACTGTAAACGACTGGTACAATGGTACCGGTACTGCTATACAGGGTATAGGAAGAATAAATACTAGTAATAACAATCTTGAAGGTGATGCTACAAACCCAAGGCTTTATGAAATAGCCTTAGCAATAGATGAAGCTAATCAGGAAAAAACAGTTACCGGTATTACTTTTACTTTTAATGGAGACAGTACTGCAGAGTGGGCAAGTGAAATACGTATGTCGGTACTTGCAGTAAGTGTAACTGCTACAGAGGTTGTTAACTCAGGAGAATGTGTATTTACTCCGTTAACATTAACAGGATTTAATCATGATGTCGTTGCCGAAGGCACGGGCGGAGATGCTAATGATAAAACTACACACCCTGTAGATGGTGCTAATGCATTTTATGCTCAGGATTTTGTTCCTACAAACCCTCACAGTTCGGGTGCTAGTGCTGCTGCCTATGGCGGAGGTCTTCCAAATGATGGCTTAATATCAAGCAGCGCTACAGAAGGTTTAACTTACCAGTTAGCTTCTTATACCGAAAATAACGGACTTGTATTAAGAAATACTACCAGTAATACGGGCACACTTGAACTTACAGAGCAGAAAAAAGCAGAAAAGGTATACATCGCCTGGGTAAGTGCTGAAGGATCTAACAATGTGGATGTTCAGGTTAATTTTACCGACGGTACTTCACAAATATTTGCAGGTCAAAATGCTACCGACTGGTGGTCTACAAGTCCTGATGCTGCTACGGTTGCAATGGGAAGTATAGGTAGGATATCGGTTATCACTACAGCGGGTTGGGCACCCTTAAACAGTTTTAGCGGACTTACACAAACCCAGCTTTTCCAAACAGAGTTTACGCTTGATGAAGAAAATCATAATAAGCTTATCAGCTCTATTGAATTTACTAAAGAAACATCTGCAAACCCGGCAGCAACTACCGCTGTAATTGCAATTAGTATTTGCGAAACACAGTCGGTTACTGTAGAACCTTCAGTAGTAATCACTACTCAGGATGAAGTACTTCCTGAAATTACTGTAAACGAAGGTACACTTCAGTTAATGGCTGCTGTTACTCCAGAAGAGGAAACTGTAGTTTGGACTGTAGAGCAGGGAGCTGAATATGCTTCTGTTGATGAAAACGGACTTGTAACTGCGGTTGCAGACGGTAATGTGGTAGTGAGAGCTACACTTTCTTCTGATGAAACAGTATACGACGAAATCGAAATCACAGTTTCTAACCAAAATATTGATGTAACAGCTGTTGAAGTTGTTGTTGAAAATGATGCAGAAGCGACTATCACTAATGAAAACGGAACCCTGCAGCTTTTAGCAGTAATCACTCCGGAAGATGCTACAGTTACCGATGTTACATGGAGCGTAGAGGCAGGTACTGATTTTGTATCTGTAGACGATAATGGTCTTGTAACAGCTCTGGCTAACGGTACTGCTACAGTGAGAGCTACATCTGCAGATAATACTAATGTTTACGGTGAACTGGAAGTGGTTGTTAACATTGAAGCACTTGGTACAATTGATTTTAATGCTACCACATTTACGGTATATCCTAACCCGGTATCATCAACATTATACATTAACGCGAACAGTAATTTTAACGAGGTAAAAGTATACAATATGCTGGGGCAGGAAGTATATACTGCTGCTACTGGCGAGGTTAACTTACAGGATCTTCAGGCGGGCTATTATGTTGTAAAAGTAAGTTTTGATAACAATACTACTGCTACAACAAAAATACTTAAGAACTAAACCTTAACTAAATTATAGCTGTGTAATTCAGTATCCCTTCAGGTTAAACAACCTGAAGGGGCTGTAGCACAGTGATATTTCATTTTCAGAAATGAAAACTATAACGAACATAATTAACTACAAACTATAAAATCTTATGAAAAAGATAGCAGGAAATTTATTCATGCTTTTCATGCTCTTTACAGCCATGAGCGGTTATTCGCAATTGGCTCAGGAAGGGTTTGAAGATACCTCTGTCTGGCCACCTACAGGCTGGAATATTTACAATAATGGAGTTGGGCCTGTACAGGCATGGAAGAGAAGTACATTAGGTAATACTGTATTACCTCCTTACGAGGGGAGTTATGCAGCATTTATTGATAAAGAAAACGTAATTGGAGATGTACCGGCACAAGACTGGCTGGTTACATCACTGGTATCACTACCGGTTAATGCACAGTTACGATTTTTCTCAAGGTTAAGTCTTAACGGAGACGATGGTGGTTTATACCGAATAATGATCTCTACAGATGCAGATCCTTCAAATTTATCTGCATACACTCAGGTTGAAGAATGGACTGAGCTGGAAATAAACCCAACTCAGCAGGAATATAACGAAATAGTGGTATCGCTTTCAAGCTTTGCTGCCGCAACAAATGTTTATATAGCTTTTGTTATGGAAGGTGATGATGCCGACCGTTGGTTGGTGGACAATGTTTCGGTTACAGAAGAATGTGTTGCTCCAACTGCTCTTGCAGCAAGTAATGTTGGTACAGAAACTGCCGACCTGTCTTGGGATGGTGGTCTAGCCGGTGAATGGGAAATAGAAGTACTTCCTACTGCCGATGTTCCTACAGGTACAGGTGTATCGGTTACCGGAACTGCAGAGTATAATGCAACACTTCTTACAGAGAATACAGATTATAAGTTTTATGTAAAAACAGTTTGTGAGTTAAACGTAAATGAGAGCGACTGGGCAGGACCTTTCTTTTTTACTACGGTAGGCTTAGGTGATACCTGTGCTGCTCCAATTGAAATTACATCATTGCCATACTCTGTTACAGATAATACTTCGAATTACGGAGATGATTACAGTGGTTCAGCAGGTTCCTCAGGTTGTGGCTCTACTTCTAGTTATTTAGATGGAGATGATGTTGTATATGCTTATACACCTGCCTCTGATGGTGTAATAAGTTTAGATTTAGATGATTTAGGTACTTATGTAGGTGTATTTATTTATGATGATTGTGCCGATATTGGTAACAACTGTTTAGAAGGTGTAGTATCTGGTTTTACTTCACAGCCACTTTCACTTTCAACAGTTGCTGTAACAGGGGGTACTACTTATTATATTGTTATATCTACATGGGCTTCACCACAGTCAACGCCTTATACTTTAACGGTACAACAGGTAAACTGTCCTCCTCCTACAGGGCAAACAGCTTCAAATATGGGCTTAGCCTCTGCCGATCTTACTTGGGATGCTAACGGTTCTACTTCATGGGAAGTAGTAGTACAGGAAGAAGGTGAAGGTATACCGGCAGGAGCAGGTACAACAACTACTGTGAGTACAAATTATAATGTTACTACAGAATTTGACAGTACTCCATTAGCATCAGCTACAAATTATGAATACTATGTAAGGGCCGATTGTGGCGATGGTACTTTTAGTACATGGTCGGGTCCTTTTGTATTTAGTACAACAGTTTGTGATGCTGCAGATCAGTGTACTTATACTTTTATCCTTACCGATAGTTATGGTGACGGATGGAATGGTAATACCATAAGTGTACTTCAAAATGATGTTGAGGTAGCAGTATTAGGCCCTGGTTTTACAGGATCTGGACCTTATGAGGTTGCTGTACAGGTATGTAATGATATGCCTATCGAAATTTTCTGGAATTCAGGAGGTAGTTATGCTTATGAAGTAGGACTTATTGCCAGAAACGGATTCAATCAGGATTTCTATACTAAACCTGCTGGAACGGGTTCTCAAAATACCTCATTATATACAGGAACTGTAGATTGTGACGAACCATTATGTTTAGCACCAGTAGGTGTTACGGTTTCTAATGAAACAACTACAAGTGTTGATTTATCTTGGAATGATGTTCCGGGATCATATGAATATTTCTATGTAGAGGCTGGCGAGCCGGCACCAACAGCAACAGATGCCGGTACTCCAACTACAGAAACTTCGGTTACTATTACTGATTTAGATCCTTCTACAAACTATGATTTTTATGTAAGATATGTTTGTGCAGATGACTCCCTTACTGAATGGGCTGGTCCTACAAGTGCACATACTAATGTTTGTGACCCTGCAGACCAGTGTATATTCACTTTTGAGATGACAAGCGAAGCCGGAACGGGCTGGCAGGGTAATACTATGACAGTTTCTCAGGGAGGTGTAGAGATTCAGGTAATAGGTTCTAGCTTTACCTGGGGTGCATCGGCAACGGTAGATATACCGCTTTGTCCGGATGTTGATATTGAGGTGTTTTGGAACACATCGGGTTCTAACCCGGCAGATAAAGGACTTATTATTTACAGTCAGTATGAAGATATTTACTCAAAACCGGTAGGTTTAGGAGCACAGGGTACGGTAGTGATTGCAGGTACGGTTTCATGTGACGAACCTACATGTCCAAAACCACAAAATATAGAATTGGTAGCGACTACTTCGTCATCAGCTACATTTAGTTGGGATGAAATGGGAGGTGCCGGTACATGGGAAGTATGGGCACTTCCTGCAGGATCACCTGCGCCAACTGATGCAGGAGAGGAAACAACTGAAAATCCGCATACTGTTACCGGACTTGATTCGGCTACAGAATATGTATTCTATGTAAGAGCTAATTGTGGTGATGCCGATGGGTACAGTACATGGACAGGTCCGTTTAGCTTTATTTCAGCTATTGAGAATGATGAGTGTGACGGAGCAGTAATAGCTCCTGTAAATACGACTGATGAATGTGTTGATTTTACAGAAGTATCATTCTTAGGAGCTACCGCATCTACAGAGCCGGTTTGTACCGGTGTTAACGGTGGAGATGTATGGTATGAATTTGTAGCAGGAGACCCAACACATATTATAACCCTTAGTAATTTTGAAGTAGGTAATGCTTCGGCTCAGCCATTTGTACTTGCTCTTTACGAAGATTTTTGTGGCGATGCACTTGGAGAACCACTATACTGTAGCGAGAGTAATGCTATTAATGCATTAGGATTAACAGTAGGAGCTACTTATAAAGTAAGGATTTCCCTTAACTCAACTACACCAAACAATTCACTTCATGTAAGTGATCTGTGTATTACAACTCCTAATACTAATGGTAACGGAGCTTCACAGTGTTTGGTAACTACCATCAACTCTGATTTTGAAGAGCCTGTATTTGATTTAGGAGGGTGGGCTATGTTCCATCAAAATGCAGTACCGGGCTGGAGAACAACAGCTACAGATGGTATGATAGAATACTGGGGCGATGGCTTTAACGATGTGCCTGCTTACAGTGGTAACCAGTTTATTGAGCTTAATGCTAACCAGGTAGCAGGTGTATACCAGGATTATGTTGCACCTCCGGGAACTGTTTTTGAATATGGTTTTGCTCACCGCGGGCGTATGGCTGTAGAGACCTGTCAGCTTAAAGCAGGTCCTCCGGGTGGACCATATCTTCCGGTAGGAGATCCTGTTTCTACAGGTACTAGTGACTGGAGTTACAATACAGGTACTTATATTGTTCCTGCAGGTCAGGATGTAACACGTTTCATTTTTGAATCAGTTGCTACAGCTGGTGATCCAACAATAGGTAACTTCCTTGATGCCATTACATTTAATGCTAACACAGGTATTGTTACGCCAAGCCCGCTTGATATAGACTGTTCTGATCCGGTAGCTAATATTGAAGCTATAGGTGGAGGTACATGGGTAGCTTATGATACTAACCCTTCTTCAACTGTAATTGAAGACCCTAACAGTAATGTAACTACAATTACAGGATTTACAGTTCCTGGTGATTATTATTTTGAATGGTCTACACCTTTCTGTAACAGTACACTTGTGATAACCTATTCAGGAATTGATATTCCTACTCCGGTTGTTAGTAATGTTACCTACTGTGAAGGTGCAGTCGCTACAGCTCTAACGGCAGAAATACTGGAAGGATATACTATTAACTGGTATGATTCGGAAGACGGAGTGGCGCTTACTGAGGCTCCAACGCCAGATACGTCTGTTGCAGGTACAACTACTTACTATGTAAGTCAGTCTAACGAAAACGGATGTGAAAGCCCTCGTGCTGCTATTGAGGTATCAGTTATCACTATACCGGTTGCAGATACAATGGACGATGTTTTTGATTGTGATGCTTTCGTACTTCCTGCGCTAAGCGAAAACAATAACTATTATACAGGACCTAATGCTACAGGCGATATGCTTGCAGCCGGAGATGAACTAACAGAGGGTCAGACTGTTTACATCTTCGCTCAGGTTCCTGGTACAGAATGTTCAAACGAGAGTAGTTTCGTTGTAAATATTGTTCCAACACCTATAATAAGCGTTAGCCAGGGTTGTGAAGGCGGAACTTATATGCTTGAAGTAGCTCTTGATGAAAATTATACAGAAGGTACTGTTACTATTGACTGGACTGATGCAGATGGTGCTACTATAGGCACTGATTTAACGGCTATTGCTACAGAGGCTGGTGTTTACACCGTGACTGTAACACCGGTTGGAGGCGATATTTGTCCTTCATCGTTTGAACTTACTGTTGATAATGT
>NZ_JRLV01000019.1 GCF_000769915.1 Flavobacterium beibuense F44-8 | reverse complement strand
AACCATAACTCGTAAGCACTTAGACCATCAGTACCGTCAACTCCGTTTAATCCGGCAGGAAGTGTTACTGTTACCGCTGTACCTTCCTCATTAGTGTAAGTAACAGTTCCGTCACCATTATCAACTAATGTGGTTACTGTTTCATATTGCGTAACAAAATCTGATATGTTAATTACGGTAGTCTCTCCAAGTTCATTTGTAAAAGTTATTGTACCTGCATTAATATTAGCTACAATACTTGTCACTGCCTGATTATCCTGAATTATACCTGTAAGATCAATATTGGTTTGGTTACCGTTTTCATCGGTATAAGTAATAGATCCGTCTTCATTTTTCACTAAAGAGGTTAATGTCTCAGCATTTTGAACCAATGTAGGTAAATCAATAACAACCGGGTTATTGTTCTCATCGGTATATGTCAGGGTATTAGCCGTTTGATCGTACACTAAAGTGGTTAATGTTTGATTACCCGGTATATCAATAACCGTTACCACACCATCTTCACTAGTGTAAGTATAGGTACCGTTACCATTATCTACCAGCGTAGTGATGGTTTCGTTAAAGATATCAAGGTCGGTTAAAATCCTGTTCCATTTATTATCAAACCAATAATAATAGCCTGGATTTACATCTGCTGTTTGTGAAGTATTGTAAACTAAAAGGCTTGAAACATTACCATTTGTTATGGTTGTGGCGTCTGTCGTATCTGTTAGGGAAACCTGTGGTATTAAAATACCCTTATCTTCAGATACAATTTCGAGTTGTGCAGAGGCATTAGGGCTGGAGGTTCCTACACCTACCTGCGCATTTGCAGCTGCCGCTCCCAGTAACAAGACCAGGGCAGACAATAAGTTTTTCATCGTCATTAGTAATTAAATTTCTTTTTTTGGGTTTTGATGTCTAAAAGTCTTTGGGGAAAACTTTTAAATATTTTACGGTATTTGTGGGGGCAATTTTGTAATTTACATCTTTAGTTTATAGATTTATATTAGACATATTTAACATCTCATTATATCTTAACATATAACAAAGCCTTAAATACTGCCTTATGTAAATTCCAATTTTTAATCACCCGGACGGGGTTGTCCTAACAAACCCACATCACCTCTTGCAGCATGTTCTTTTTTGTTTCAAAAAACTGTAAAAAAGTATTAAACAACACTTAAATTATATCACAGATTTTTTACTCCTCAGGGGAAAAAATCAGGAACGGTTACTTTTTGGGGGCAGTTATCGTTCTCTGTTAATAAAAACTTAATTTCTGATGCAAATCTCTAATTTTAAATCGCATATGGCGTAAAAAATAATTGGAAAAATACCTTTCCCAATTATTTGAACATAGACAAAACATAGAATTCATGGTTTAATTACGGTTTAATACTGAAACAACTATGATATTTACAAAACAATTATTATTTTCCCTTTGAGAGAGTGTGTTTTTTCCACAAAACAAACGATCAATGAAGTTTTTAAAAACAAAAAATAATCGAAAAAGAACAACAAAAATCACTCACACAAGTAACCAAAAAATAAGCAGCTCATAAATTTTGATTTGATTTGACAGGAGATAATAACAAAACCAGTAACGTTAAAAACCACATACAGGCAAAAAAGCAACCTAAGAGACTTTACAAACCTTAAAAGTTTAATCACAAAAAAAAGCCGAACCTTAAATATAAGGTCCGGCCTAGAGATAGTATATAGATTGGTATTGGGTGGTTCTTAAAGTTATACTAGCACTTGTGTACATGCTATTTAATTATCAAAAACTATATATAATAGAGTATCTTAAATTTAAACACTATAATGTTATGCTACTCCTTCCTTCTTAGTATAGTCTGACGGAGTACACCCCATAATATTTTTAAAATGTCTGTTGAAAGAAACTTTCGAATTAAAACCACTCTCAAAAGCAACTTCTTCCATTGTCATCTCACCTTCATTACCCTGAAGCAACTCACATGAATAGCTAATACGGTATTTATTAATATACTGATTAAAATTTTCTCCTATATAAACATTAAAGAGCTGAGTAAGATGGTGCTTAGAAAGTTTCATTTTCTCTGCCAGTACTTCCAGAGACATATCATTATCCAGAAAAACTTTTTCATCCTTAAAAAAATGCTGTAGCTTTTCCTCATATACTTCAAACATGTTTTCATTAAGTGCCGACTTAGCATATTTTTGAGGAGACGTTTTCAGGGAAATAACATCTTCGTTATTATGTAAATCATCATTCTCGTTATTAACATCCATTGCGTTAGCAGGCATATTTTCAGTTTGTAAACTTAAATTTTCAGATAATTTATCTTCTTCTTTTATTTCTTCCTGATCAAACTCTTCATTTACCGATCGCATAAAAGCAATAAAACTATACACCTTATACCTAAATGCGACTGCTACTAAAAATAAAGCCAGTGTATAGAAAATTGAACTAAAAATTACAGGGTTCACTTTGCCCGTATTTAAAAACTCTTTAATGAGATAAACTGAAGAAACAATACTCACAAGTATAACAAGAGCTGATGAAAAACTTAAAAGTTTACGAGCCAAAGGATCATTGTCACGTTCGTTTTTAGCTTTACCATATAAAAGTGCCCAAACAGAATAAGATGTCATCGATACAAAAACCGAAAGAAACATTATGTTGTTATATACCGGCAAATATGCATTTAGGAAACTAAATTCGTTTACAATGAGATAAGCAAAACAAAAAATAAAAGACGGGATAAAATGAACATAAACCGATTTCCTTGAAAACTGATTATTAATACGTGAGTTTACAGCATAATACTTAAACGGACCATATGCCAAAAAGAAAGGTATTGCCATGAAGGTATAATTACCACCGGCATATATACTAACTAGGGCAAATAATGCCTGTAGTGATGCAAATACCAAAAAGGCATTACATATCCTGTCGAATAATAAAACTGACTTTATTTGCGATGCAATATAAAGTGTAGCTGCCGTAAGAACGAGCAGGCCAATTAATACTAATTCAATCATAACAAATAATCATTTTGTGCACGTATGCAGTTAAAAGATTACTCTGCTTATCTTATACAATTCAGTTAAAAAATCAGTTACATAATCAAAATTCTCCCGAAATAAATACACGACAATACCCCATAGTGATTAAACCAAGGAGAAATCATGAATAAATCAGGCAAAAACTAATCTACTTCTGTTTTGTAAAGTTTGTTATCAGATTGATGAGCATTATTGTAATTAAATGCCTTTAAAACTTTTTGGGGGGATTTTAAAAACATAGCATTAGTAAATTAATTTTAGTTGTATTTTTATTTAATGGGGCGTTGCAAATCTATGTATTAAATTTATATCATTGCATAAAATTATATTTTTAGTTGTGTAGAATTATTTCTACAAACTAGGAATTGATCAAAAACATACAATAAATTTGGTTGATTTATAAGTTAAATTCATAGCCCCCAAAATGAATTATTTTCAATCTTTTATCCTATTACTGCTTTGCGTTGGCTGTAATACTATTAGTGCGCAGGAAAAGTTCCTGCACACCTGGTATTCAGCCGATAGTAACAACCTACCCCAAAATACGGTTAACTCTATAGTAAAAGATAAATACGGCTATATATGGCTATCTACAGAGAATGGTATAGCACGATATGACGGACAAACATTTGACATTTACAATTCTGAAAATATTCACGGGCTTATATCAAACAGGATGCGCCTTTTTAGCGGTATTCCCGAAAACGATAGTATTTACTTATTAAATGAAAGCCATCAGTTCTTACTGATAAACAACAGAAAAATAAAAAACCTCAACAAAAGAATATCTGAGCCTTATAAATCAGTTAAAGAAATAATTGAAAGCAATCACAACCCTGTATCATCATTATCGTTTATAGAAGACAGTGAATACATAGACATTCAGGCTAACCAAAATTTATACATAATAGGTAACGATAGTATAAAACTGTACAACAAACAAGCAAATACAGCTGTAGAGATTGCCTACAAATACCCCGTTAATTCTCAGTTTTATATAATTAACTCATCACTTTACCTGAACACTAAAGACAATAAAGCCATTGTTTTTGATTCAAATTTAAAGACCAAGTCTGTAGAATACGACAGGAAGTTTTCCTCTCCTTATTTTATATTTACTAACAATGCTGCCAGGCAATCGTTTATTTACACCCAAAAAAAACTCTATTATTTAAAACCCCATAATAACTTAATAGAAACCGTTTTGGTTTCAGAAGACTTTGATGTACCTCATAACAACATTATATCCTTTTTATATGATGAGTTCTCTAAAAAGCTATATCTGGGAAGTGCTAATAAAGGATTACTTGAAGTAAGAAAGGTAGGCTTTAACCATATCATACCCTTATTTCCTCATACTATAGGCACAGATGGTGTGTACTATGCCCTTTCGGATATTGGGCAAAACAAAATTTTAAGCAGTACCGGGGAAATATTTACTTCAAAAGGTTATAAAGAAATTACCGATATGGCTGGCTACTCAGACAAGTACATGATGGTAGTTGATAATCATGGAGACGTTTGGACTAAACACAGCAAGATACTGTATCGTTTTAAAAAAGATTCTGATTATAAATCTTTTGACAAATGGGAACTTGAAGTAAGCATTACAGCAATGACTAAGGCTCCTGACGGAAAAATATGGTTTGGAACATTAAATAAGCCTAACGCAAAGGGTGGATATATTTACTATATAGACCCTAAAGACAGGCATTGCCGCCCTACTGCTTTCCTGAGAGTTAAAGAAGCTGCCGCATCCATTAGCGTACCAAATAACACCACAATATGGACAGGAACATGGAAAGGACTAAGCAAATATGATATAAAAAGTAAAAAATGTTATAAAATACCTGATTTCCCGAGTTGCAATGTACGATCACTATACGTAGAGCCTACAGGAGAAGTATGGGCCTCTAGTTACGGCAAAGGCTTCTTCCTTTATAAGCATAATAAAACCACCCAGTTCCCTCCGGATAAAAACCAATACCTGTTAACCAGTCACTGTATAATAGAAGACAACAACGGCTTTTTCTGGATTACCACAAACAAAGGCATATTCCAGATTAAGAAGCAGGACTTGTTAAACTATGCCGCAAAAGAATCTGCCGGTATATATTATCATAGTTACAATAAAAACTCAGGCTTCCCTAATAATGAGTTTAATGGCGGATGCCAGCCTTGTGGTGTATACCTTAAAAATCAAACAATATATTTCCCTTCTATGGAAGGTATCGTTTTTTTCAATCCGGATGATATATCCCCTATTGTACCAAAAAACCCTTTGTATATTGATGAGATTGTAGTAGATGATAAAACAATTCATACCTGTGAAACATTTGAGCTTGACCGAAATTTTGGACGATTAAACTTTATAGTAAACAGTCCTTACTTTGGCGAGCCATATAATGAAAACATTGAGTTTATGCTGGAAGGCCCGGTAAATCAGCAATGGACTGTACTCACCGAAAAAACAATATCTTTCTCAACCTTACCTCCGGGAGAGTACATTCTAAAAACCAGAAAATTAACCGGATTCGGCTCAAAATGGACTTATAAAAATGTAGCATTCTCCATAAAACCGGCTTTTTGGCAAACAACCTGGTTTCAGTTATTCATCCTAATAGTTGGAATCCTGCTAGTACTACTTTTCATTAAACTACGTATAAAGTACATACGCTACAAAAACACTGTACTGGAAAGCAAAGTTATACTGCAAACTTCACAACTGCAGGAAACTATACTAACACTAAGAAGAACAAAAGATGACCTGAGTAAACAAATTGATAACCATAAAAAACTTATCAAGTCTATAACTCATGATATCAAGAGTCCGCTTAAGTTCCTTTCCATAACCGGCAGGTACCTGTATAATAATATAGATACTAATCAGGATAGTTTAAAAGAGAATCTCCAGTCTATATACACCTCATCATTTCAGCTGTACCATTTTGTAGATAACTTTTTAGAATATGCAAAGGAGACAAACATTAATAACGATGAGTCGACACCTTACTCCTTATATCAACTGGCCGAAGAGAAAAAAGACTTTTTCAGGAATATAGCACTTGCCCAAAAAACATATATCCATAATAAGATACCCCAATACTTTACAACTACCATAAATCGACATCTGTTATCCATTATATTGCATAATCTTATCGATAATGCCACAAAAAACACAACAGACGGATCGGTCATAATAAGTTCGGTTACAGAAAAAGACGGATTAACCCTATCTATTGAAGATACAGGAAAAGGTATGACCGATAAGGAACTTGAATACTACAATAAAATACTTCAGGGTAATTTTATGCAGGAAGAAAGCTCAACTAAAGGAATGGGACTACCAATGGTTGCAGAGCTTGTTCATATTTTAGAAGGAAAAATAAACATTACACGCACCCAAAAAGGCGGAACAAGTATTACAATAAAGTTTACAGTTTAGCTTTGCTCCCGATACATTTTAAACTTCTCTACCAGCGATACAACATTTGTAACACCCAGTTTATCAAATATTCGGCTTTTATAGGTACTCACTGTAGACATTTTAATATCCAGCCTGTTAGCTATTTCAAGGTTACCCTCTCCCCTTGCCAGTAAATCTGCAATTTCAAGCTCCCTGTTAGAAAGGCTGTCTAAAGGATTATCGGGTATTTTATTGATTACATTTTCAAAAATGCGTTCCTTTACTTTATTACTAAAGTATCTTCCGCCCTGTAATATCTCGGTTACGGCCTCTATTATTTTTTCTTCAGAGCTAAGCTTATTCAAATAGCCATCAACTCCTGCATGCAGGTATCTTAAAGCATATTGTTCTTCATCAAAAGCTGAGAACATCAAAATTTTTGTAGCAGGCTGCAAATCCTTTACCCTGCTAATCATTCCAACACTGTTGCCGCCGGGCAAATTAATATCAAGAAGAAGTAAATTAACAGATTGCTTCTTCAATTTTACTACAACTTCCTGAAAACTGTCTGCGTGATATATTTCAATGGTCTTGAACGCTTCTCTCAAAATCAATGCTACACCCTGCCTTACAACACTGTGGTCATCGGCTATCAATATATTCATACTATTTTTCGTTATACGGTGGGGATATAACTTTGTTTGATAAAAGTACTTAAAAAATCAAAAAAAATCATAAAAAGAAAATCAGACAATTTAGTTTTTAGTAAATTTTTAACTAAAATATGTTAAAGTAATCTTACAGATTGTACAATATTGATAAGTTTTAAACTAAATTTAACCTAAATCATCAAAAACAAACCTTCATTTTTTTCAAAGCCATACAGTTCATTATTAAGACAATAATCTCCAAAAACCAACTGTAAAAAGATTCTATTTTTTTTAGCTCATAATATTAATCACCTAAATCAATAAATTATGACAAAAAAATTAATCGCAGAATTCATTGGTACATTCTGGCTTGTACTGGGCGGTTGCGGAAGCGCCATACTTGCCTGCTCTTTCCCCGAACACGGAATAGGTTTTATGGGCGTTGCCCTTGCCTTTGGTCTCACTGTTTTAACTATGGCTTTCGCCATTGGTCATATATCCGGCTGTCATTTAAACCCTGCAGTATCTGTAGGCTTATGGATAAGCGGCAGGTTTGACAAGAAAGAACTTATCCCCTACATTATTTCACAGGTATTGGGAGGCATACTTGCCGCTTATGTTTTATACACTATAGCATCGGGCAAAGAAGGCTTTGTAGCCGGTGGTTTTGCCGCAAACGGCTATGGCGAACATTCCCCCGGCGGTTACAGTATGCAGGTCGTAATACTGTGTGAAATAGTAATGACATTTATGTTCCTCATTATTATTTTAGGCTCTACAGACGAAAGGGCACCTAAAGGACTTGCCCCAATAGCCATAGGGCTCGGGTTAACCCTCATCCACCTTATTAGCATACCGGTAAGCAATACATCGGTAAACCCTGCAAGGAGTACAAGTCAGGTATTTTTTGCCGATACATGGGCATTGAGTCAGTTATGGGTATTTTGGGTAGCCCCAATAATTGGAGCTGTACTCGCCGGACTGGTTTATAAAGGTTTCTTTGGGAAAAATGAATAAAAAATAACATTAGTAAACACTTAAGGGATAAGCTATTGGTTTTATCCCTTTTATTTTTTAATATGCATGCATAAAAAATTTATCCAAGCCAAATAATTTGTAACTTGGTAAAAAACTAATTCAGAATTAAATTATGAACTATACTAATAAAATGCTTCGTGACAACGCGCTTGAGAGTAAGGTTGTTGTTGTTACAGGTGGAGGTAGTGGCCTTGGTAAATCCATGACCAAATATTTTTTGGAACTGGGTGCAAAAGTCGCCATTACATCAAGAGATTTAGAAAAACTACAAAACACAGCTAAAGAACTGGAGCAGGAAACCGGTGGCAAATGTCTTGCTGTACAATGTGACGTTCGCCATTATGAAGAGGTTGAAAATATGCTTCAGGTTGTTTTAAAAGAGTATGGTAAAGTAGATGTACTGCTTAACAATGCTGCCGGCAACTTTATCTCTCCTACCGAAAGGCTATCGGCAAACGCATTTGATACCATTATAGATATTGTTCTTAAAGGCTCTAAAAACTGCACATTAGCCTTTGGTAAACACTGGATAGACACTAAACAGGAAAACACAACAATACTTAATATAGTAACCACCTATGCATGGACAGGATCTGCTTACGTAGTACCAAGTGCCACGGCAAAAGCAGGTGTATTAGCCATGACCCGAAGTCTGGCTGTAGAGTGGGCAAAATATGGCATTAGAAGCAATGCCATAGCACCTGGTCCATTCCCTACAAAAGGTGCCTGGGACAGATTACTGCCTGGTGATTTAAAAGAAAAATTCGATTTAGCTAAGAAAGTTCCGCTTAAACGCGTGGGAGACCATCAGGAACTGGCAAACCTTGCTGCCTATCTGGTTTCTGACTATTCTGCCTATGTAAACGGCGAAGTAATTACTATAGATGGTGGCGAATGGTTAAAAGGTGCCGGACAGTTTAACCTTCTTGAAGCAATCCCCGAAGAAATGTGGGATATGCTTGAAGCCATGATTAAAGCAAAGAAAAACAAATAATTACATTACTATATAAAAAACAACAAAGCCCGAAAATAAATTCGGGCTTAATTTTTTTACACTATTTAGAATAGGTTTAAATAAAAACAATATATTTGTGTCATTATTTTAAATAAATCTAAATAAAAGATATGAAACAATTATTACTCACTGCATCTTTAGTGTGTGCATCAATAATGGCAAATGCACAATGCGATCCAACCGCAACATTATCTGAAAACTTCAATACATTCGAAAATTTACCGCAAAACTGCTGGTCAGCCATTACAGACGGACCAATGGTATATATAGATGGTGAAGAAGGCGAAAACTTTGTAACTTTTTATGCATCAACTTTTGTAGATACTGATGCATACCTTATTACACCTGAGCTTAACACCTTAAATGGTAACTATGAACTATCTTTTGATACTCAAAGAATAGTTATGGGACCTCCACCTGCTCCTGGAACCGTTACCATACAATTGGGAACATTAACAGACAATACCGACGCTGATACATTTGTAGCCTTTGGCGAACCAATTACAGTTACAGATGATTATACTACTCACAGCAATATAGCTATAACTGCAGCCGAAGGCACTTATATTGCTTTCAAAATAAGTGGTGATACAGCACACAATGCTGCTTTTATAGACAATGTAGTATGGAGTGAAATCCCAAGTACCTGTGAAGCTGCTGATACTTTAGACGAAAACTTTAATGAATTTGTAATAACAGGTGCTGCAACAGATTTCCCTCAAAACTGTTGGTCAAAACTAACAACCAACACCATGGTTTATCTTGATGGTGAGGAAGGTGAAATAGCAGCAACTTTTTACACAGGGATGTCGATAAATGAAGCTGGTTATTTAATAACACCTGCAATTTCTACAATTGACGGAAACCATAAACTATCGTTTGACGCAGCTAAACTAACTGAGGCTAATGTGACTGTACAGATAGGCACAATGACAGATCCGGCAGATGCAGAAACCTTTACTGCCTTTGGAGATGTTATTACACTATCAGCAGATGTAACGACTTACAGTGACATTGTAATCAATGCTACAGAAGATACTTATATCGCATTCCAGTTTATGGCAGATGCTGTTCACAACGCTGCAATTCTTGATAATGTAAAATGGGAAATAAACTGTGAAGCACAGGCAGGATTAGAAGAAGGCTTTGAAGATTTTATAGTAGCCGGTCCTACAGCTTCGTTTCCACAAAACTGCTGGAGCAGCTTAACTGATGGTACTTTTGTTTACATCGATCAGGATGAGGAAACAGAAAACAAATTTGTTACTTACTACAGCATGATGTCTACTAACTCACCGGGATACCTTATTAGTCCGTCAATAGTAGCAACACAAGATGCATATGGGGTAACTTTTGATTCGTATAAAGAAGGTGCTGGTAACGTAACCGTTCAGTTGGGTACTATGACAAATCCTGCTGATACTGAAACTTTCACAGCATTAGGTGAACCAATAGCTCTTACAGAAGAAAACCAAAACTATACTGTAGAATTTGCTCAGGGAAGCTTTGATGAGCAAAAACACCTGGTATTCATGGTAAATGCAGATACCGCTCACCATGCAGCTTTTATTGATAACGTTATGTTTACAAACCTTCTGGGTAATGATGATTTTAACTTATCAACAACAAACTTTAGCCTATACCCTAACCCGTCTTCAGACAAGAATGTAACAGTAAACTTCAGTACTCAAAACACTGATGCAAACCAGGCAAACATAACTGTATATTCAATTACAGGAAGCATGGTTTACAATACAGTTATTACAAACGGACAGCCACAACAAATAAATCTTTCTGCACTTAACTCAGGTTTATACCTTGTAAAGGTACAGGCAGGTAACTATACTGATACTAAAAAGCTTATCATTAAATAACCAAAACAACCAATTAACCTTCCCGGAAAAGCCGATAATTAAATTTATCGGCTTTTCTGCGTTATTACAGGAAACACGGGGCAATAGCAAAACAAAAATTAATGTTAACAAATTCCACTTTCAAAAACCATAAATAATTGTATTTTTACGGTTCTAAAATTATTAAACATTCATGGGTAAGATCATTGCTATTGCCAACCAAAAAGGTGGCGTAGGAAAAACGACAACTTCAGTAAACTTAGCTGCAGCGCTGGGTGTATTGGAAAAAAAAGTATTACTAATAGATGCTGACCCTCAGGCAAATGCCAGCTCTGGGCTTGGCATTGATGTAGAAACTGTTGAGAGAGGCACCTACCAGATACTGGAACATACCAATACTCCGGATGAAGCTACTATTGACTGTAACGCTCCTAATGTTTCGGTTATCCCGGCACACATAGACCTTGTGGCTATTGAAATTGAGCTTGTGGATAAAGAAAACAGAGAATACATGCTTAAAACTGCGCTGGAAAGCGTTAAGGATAAGTATGATTATATACTGATAGACTGCGCCCCGTCTTTAGGGCTTTTAACACTTAATGCCCTTACGGCTGCAGATTCTGTGGTAATACCTATACAGTGTGAATATTTTGCCCTTGAAGGGTTAGGCAAACTGCTTAACACCATTAAGAGCGTACAAAAAATACACAACCCTTCACTGGATATTGAAGGACTGTTACTTACCATGTATGATTCACGTTTAAGACTGTCTAACCAAGTGGTTGAAGAGGTACAGAAACACTTCAACGACATGGTTTTCAATACCGTTATACAACGTAACGTGAAACTTAGTGAAGCGCCAAGTTTTGGCGAAAGCATCATTAACTATGACGCAACAAGCAAAGGTGCTATTAATTATATTCACCTTGCAGAAGAAATAATAAAGAAAAACACACTAGTACAACAGTAGGTTCATGACAAAAGCAATTAAAAAACAAGCACTTGGAAGAGGATTATCTGCATTATTAAAAGATCCGGAAAACGACATCAAATCGGTTGAGGATAAAAATGCTGATAAGGTTGTTGGTAACATAATAGAGCTTGAAATTGATGCTATAGAGATTAATCCGTTCCAGCCAAGAACAAACTTTAACGAAGAAACACTACAGGAACTAAGCACCTCCATTAAGGAACTGGGTGTTATACAGCCTATTACCGTTAGAAAACTGGAATACAACAAATACCAGCTTATATCGGGAGAGCGTCGTTTACGTGCTTCTAAACTGGCAGGCTTAAACACTATACCTGCTTACATTCGCCTTGCAGACGATAATGAGTCGCTTGTTATGGCTCTTGTAGAGAATATTCAGCGTCATGACCTTGACCCTATTGAAATTGCCCTTTCTTACCAAAGGCTTATAGATGAAATCCAACTTACTCAGGAACAAATGAGTGATCGCGTGGGTAAAAAGCGTTCTACAATTGCTAACTACCTGCGTTTATTAAAACTGGATCCTATAATCCAAACCGGTATTCGTGACGGCTTTATCACTATGGGACACGGCCGTGCTATAATTAATATTGAAGATCAGGACGCTCAGGCAAATATTTACCAGAAAATCGTTAGCGGAAATCTTTCAGTTAGGGAAACAGAAGCACTGGTTAAAGCTTATCAGGAAAGCCTGAAACCTGAAAATGAAAAAACTACGGTAAAAGCAAATTCTTTTGCTGTGGAAGACGAGCAGAAAAATACAATCACTGAATTCTTTGGCGCAAAAGTT
This sequence comes from Flavobacterium beibuense F44-8, assembly GCF_000769915.1. Lineage (GTDB taxonomy): Bacteria > Bacteroidota > Bacteroidia > Flavobacteriales > Flavobacteriaceae > Flavobacterium > Flavobacterium beibuense. The sequence goes on along the minus strand of NZ_JRLV01000019.1, from coordinate 102,520 downwards.
GATGTAAAGGTTGATGCAAAAGGAAAAGGTAAAATCACCATACCTTTTCACTCAGAAGAAGATTTCAAAAGGATTATTAAACTTATCAAAAGTTAGTGAAAAACATACTGTTCATATTTATTTTTTTAATTACTTCGGCAACATTTGCTCAGGAAACAGAGAATGACTCCCTGCAGCTTACAATGAATACCGATGTTACTTTAAACAAACATGTCCACCAGGACCCCTTAGCACCGTCTAAAGCAGCATTTTATTCGGCTGTACTACCGGGACTTGGACAGGCTTACAATAAAAAATACTGGAAAATACCTATTGTGTATGCTGCAATAGGTACTTCGCTGTATTACTACTCCTGGAATAACAAAAAATACCACGAGTACAGGGATGCCTATAAAACACTTTTGGCAGGCGGCACCGTAACAGGAGAACTTGCCGATATTGGTGAAGACAGACTTATTAGAGCCCAAAAGTTTCATCAAAAAAACAGAGACCTCTCAATGCTACTGGCATTGGGATTTTATGTTTTAAACATTGTTGAAGCTAATGTTAACGCCCACCTCATGCAGTTTAACGTTAGCGATAACCTGTCACTCAGACCACAACTGCAACAAAACCAAATTGATTACAAACATAACATGGGTTTAACCCTTAGTTACCAATTTTAATATATGAAAATTGCACTTTTAGGCTATGGAAAAATGGGAAAAGTAATCGAAAAGATTGCTTTGGAAAGAGGCCACGAAATTGTATTACGAAAAACAAGAGACAATTCTTTTGACGGACTTGAAAATGCCGATGTAGCAATAGAATTCAGTATTCCTGATGCAGCCGTTGAAAATATATCACAATGCCTTAATAAAAATGTCCCAGTAATATCGGGCACAACAGGCTGGCTTGAAGAATACCACAATATAGTTAAGCTGTGTGAAGAAAAGAAAGGAGCCTTTATTTATGGTTCTAACTTTAGTCTTGGAGTTAATATTTTCTTTGAGTTAAACGAATACCTTGCTAAAATGATGAGCAAACTGGATCAGTACAAGGTTTCAATGGAAGAAATTCACCATACTCAAAAACTGGATGCTCCAAGTGGTACCGCTATTAGCTTAGCTAAAGGTGTTATAGAAAACAGCAACTACTCCAGCTGGGCACTTAGCGATGCTAAAGATGATGAAATTCTGATTGATGCCAAGCGTATAGAAAACGTTCCGGGTACACACTCGGTATTCTATGATTCAGACATTGATTCAATCGAAATTAAGCATACAGCACACAGCCGTGAAGGTTTTGCGCTGGGATCGGTAGTAGCTGCCGAATGGATAATTGGTAAACAGGGTGTCTTTACCATGAAAGATGTTTTAGATTTAAAGTAACATTTTTACCAAAAGACATACATATATAAAAAAACAATTTAAAGATGACTTTACTACAATGGTTTATTTTTTTTCTGGCAGTACAGGTAATACATTACCTTGGAACCTGGAAACTTTACCAAAAAGCAGGTAGAAAAAAATGGGAAGCAGCAGTCCCTGTATACAATGCAGTTGTACTGATGAAAATAATAAGAAAACCGATTTACTGGGCTATCTTATTGTTTATCCCTATTGTTAACCTTATTATGTTTCCTGTTGTATGGGTACTTACATTAAAAAGCTTTGGTAAAAAATCATCTTTAGATACTATTTTAGGCATTGTAACCTTAGGGTTTTACATATACTACATAAACTATGCTGAAGATGTAAAATATATCACTCAGGAAGAATATGAAGCCGAAAAGAAGAAAGAAAGCACTTTAGGTTCATTATTATTTGCTATTGTAGTTGCTACCATAGTACACACCTATGTAATGCAGCCATTTACCATACCTACGGCTTCCCTTGAAAAAACATTACTTATTGGTGATTTCCTTTTTGTAAGCAAGTTTCATTATGGTGCCCGCACACCTATGACTGCTGTTGCTGCGCCTATGGTACACGACACATTGCCTGTTTTAGGTAAATCATATATAAACTGGCCTCAACTCCCTTCATTCAGATTCCCCGGTTTTGAAGAGGTTGAAAAAAACGACATCGTAGTATTTAACTGGCCTACTGATACCGTTAGATATTTTGGAGACACAAAATCTATTGGCTTAAGAAAACCTATTGATAAAAAATCGAACTACGTTAAGCGATGTGTAGGTACACCGGGAGATACACTTTCTATTATAAACGGTACTGTTTATATTGATGGGAAAGAACTTCAGTTATCAGACAGGGCTAAGCTTCAGTATTTCCATACTATATACATTAAGCCCGGAACACTTTCTACGCAACAGGTATATCAAATACTTCATCAAAACGGTTCAACTGAATTTGGAAGAAGTCAAGGTGATTTGGAAAATACCGTTCGTGCGAACCTTACTTTAGAAGGTGCCGAAAAAATTAAAGGTGTTACAGGTATCGACTCTATAGTAAAAGACATTAATGCAGCCGAAGGCACTAAAACATTCCCTCATACTAAACCTTCATGGAGTGGTGATAACATGGGACCTATTTATATACCTGAAGCAGGAAAAACAGTTACACTTACAAAAGAGACACTTCCTTTTTACGAAATGATTATCAAGGAGTATGAAGGCAACAAACTTCAGGTTATAGGGGATGAAATCAGGATAAATGGAGAAATAGCCACATCATACACCTTTAAACAAAATTATTACTGGATGATGGGTGATAACCGTCACAACTCATTAGACAGCCGTTACTGGGGATTTGTACCGGAAGACCATATTGTTGGTAAGCCTGTATTCATTTGGATGAGCCTTGATCAAAACGTACCTTGGAAAAACTTTAGTAAAAAAGTACGTTGGGACAGAATGTTTACTACTGTAAGCGGTGAAGGTAAACCGGTTTCTTACTTTAAGTACTTCCTTATACTACTTGCCGGATGGTTTGTATTTGATTACTTCAGAAAGAAAAAGAAAAAAGCAACCAGTTAAATGATAATATTTTAAAAGTATATAAATTTGAAGATTGATACAATGTATCAATCTTCAGTTTTTTAAATCAATACCAATGAGCATTTTAATACACCCTACCTACTTCCCTTCTATCAGTCACTTTGTTGCCATGACCAAAACAGATAAAATTGTTTTTGAAGCAGAAGATAATTTCCAGAAGCAAACAAACAGGAACAGGATGTATATATACAGCCCTAATGGTATTCAGCTTTTAAATATTCCGGTAAAGCATAATACCGACAGTAAACATCAAAAGTTTAAAGACGTTAAGATAGAGCCTGCTTTTAACTGGCAAAAACAGCATTTTAAATCGCTTGAGGCCGCTTACCGAACCTCGCCCTTCTTTGAGTATTTTGAAGACGATATAAGGCCTGTATTTGAGAAAAAACATACTTTCATGATGGATCTTAATTTCCAGATAATGGAAATCGTTACAGATTGCCTAGGAATGGATTTCTCTTATGAAAAAACCGCAGAGTATTTTCATGAAGTTGAAGGTATACAGGACTTACGACATCTTGCCAACGGAAAAAAAGATCCTTCTCAGTTTGAACCTTACACACAGGTTTTTGAAGAAAAGCACGGCTTTATAAACAACCTAAGTATACTTGATCTTTTATTTAATGAAGGCCGTTATGCTATGGAATACTTAAAAAATCAGGAGCTTTAAAAATAATTACTCCTTATCCTCTTTCACAAAAGCCAGTCTTGATATTATAGGGTAATGGTCAGAATTCACAAACATGTCATATGTTTTAAATTCTTTTACATGTAGTCTGTTATCAGCAAATATATAATCTATCCTCGCAGGGTAATATTTATAGTTATACGACTTACCAAAACCGCTACCTGCCTCTTCAAACGAATCTTTCAAATCTCCCCTTATGCTTCGGTAAACATAAGAAAAAGCACTATTGTTAAGGTCACCGCAAATAATCATTGGGTAATGACAGTCTTTTTTATGCTGTTGTACTATTTCGGCCTGTAATTGTTGCTCTTTAAAAGCCTCACTTAAGCGCCTGAATATAATTTTTGATTTCTCTTCATCTATTTTTTCATGAATATCAGGACTTATTTTAACCGATTGCAAATGCATGCTGTAAAACCTTAATGTGTCTTTACCTTTTATTACATCTGCATATACAACACTGTTACCCGTATTAGGAAAAGTAAGACTTCCTGTATTTAAAATAGGGAACTTTGAAAAAAAGGCATGCTGACTCTTACCTTTTTCTTTGTATATATAACGATATTCAAACTGCTTAAATAAGTCGTTCCCCTTTTTATTATATTCCTGTAAACAAACTACATCAGGTTTTCTTTCCTTAACAAAATTATCTATTTTTTGAGGTACAAGAGTATCGTCTATCCATTCGTACAAATTGAACATCCTTACATTATAGCTCATCACTATAAAATCATCGGGAGTTACTTCTTCTTTGTCTGAAGAGAATCTGTACAGTTTACTAACAAAAGTAATTCCCAGTAGCAGTACCAAACCCGAAAGCAGCATTTGCCTTTTAGTTTGCAGCAGCCAGTACATAAAAAAGATGAAATTAAGCACCAGCAGCAAAGGTAATATTAAAGTAAAAACAGAAAGTAACGGAAATAACTTGGGCGCCAAAAAAGGTAAGACATAAGCAAGGAACGTCAGCACGGTTAAAACCATGTTGATAAAGTACATTAGCTTATTAAACCAGGAAAGGTTTTTCATGGGGAAACCCGGTTATTTATTGGTTGTTATTTGCCTACTTTAAACAAGAATTCTTTCTCTTCTTTAGTCAGGCTGTCATAGCCTGATTTACTAATCTTGTCCAGTATATCATCTATTTTTTGCTGTGTAATATCTTTAGACTGTCTTGCAGATGCCGAACTTGCTGTACTCCTGTTATTAGTCGTAGCAGTATTTTTATTTCTGTGTACTTTTTTAAACGGGCTAGACTTTTTAGGTTTAAACAAGTTAGCAAAAAAATCAATCACCACTGTTACTATACTACTAATATCAGTCCCTCTTTGCAAAAGTCTTATATAAACATATCCAAACAAAGCTCCGGAAAGATGCGCTATATGCCCGCCTGAATTACCACCGGAAGCCTGAATCAAATCCAGCACTACGTAGAATAACGCAATATGCCATAATTTAAGTGTGCCTATAAGCGGAAACCTAATAGGATAATAAGGTGCATATACTGCCGAAGCAATTAAAATAGTCATAATAGCTGCTGATGCACCTACCATTTTTGCTTGTGACAATACTAAGCCCGGAAGCACATTAAAGCTTAAAATAAATATTAAACCGGCAAAAACACCTCCTAATATGTAAAGCCCGAAAAATTGTTTTTGTGTAAAGAAAGTCAGAAAGAATCTGGCAGAGAAATACAACATAAGCATATTAAAAAGCAAATGAAGTACGCCTGCATGTAAAAACATATATGCTATTAACGACCAGGGTTTCCATAGTAAATCGGCTGGGTTTGATGATAAACTAAGCCAGTCAACCCCTACACTGTTCCAATTTAAAAAAGACAGGCTAACACCGAACAAAGGAAGTACACCAAACAGAATCATTGGTATGGCAAACAAACCTATATTCCAAAATATAAGTCTTTGCGCAATACCACCCATACGGTACTCCATTTTTAAGTCGTCTAAAATTCCCATACTAATTCCATCTATTATTTTTAAACTGATGATTTTTCCAATACAGCATCATAAGGAAACCTATAAGCGCACCTCCAATATGCGCAAAATATGCTGTTCCACCAGCATTACCTATAAGCATTTGTCCTTTAAATCCGGCTATTAAATCTCCTATTATAAAAAAAGCAATAAGATACTTAACTTTTACAGGGAGAACAAACATTAAATACACCTCTCTGTTTGGGAAAAGAAATGCATAAGCTGCAAGTACACCATATATAGCACCGGAAGCCCCAAGTGTAGCTATACTATAACTCCCTATCAAGTTATTAAGCTCTCTTAGTGTGAGAACCTCCTCCCATTTAGCCATGTACTTACCTTCATTCAGCACAGCCAAAACATCAGCTTTATTATAACCTTCGGTCACCAAAATATTTAAACTATCATGAAAAGCAAAATATGATATTCCCTGAGTTGCTAATATAGCGCCTACACCACAGGACAGATAGAAAAACAGGAATTTACTTCCTCCCCATTGATCCTCCAGCGACGGACCAAAGAAAAACAGAAGCAGCATATTAAAAAATATATGGCGTATATCAGCATGAATAAACATATAGCTAATTATCTGCCATGGTTTAAAAGAAGGATTACCAAAATAATGAAAGGCTAAATACTCATCAATTATATTTTGGCCAATTATTATTTTACCTACAAAGAAAATTATATTTATAATTATAAGTTGTTTTACAACTTCGGTCATTCTAAACATCATAGGGCAAATCGTTTATCTAAATCTTCTACGCTTAGTGTAATAAAAGTAGGTTTATTAAATGGTGAAACTCCGGGCTCCTTGCAGGCAAAAAGCGCGTTTACCATAGTTTCCTGTTCTTTCTCTGTCAACGCTACTCCGGTTTTAACTGCTAGGCTTCGTGACATTGACTTTGCAATACTATCGCTTTGGCTAAAACTGGTATCGGGTACTTCCTGCTCTAAATCATTAAGCAACTCTTCAAGCAGTATGGAAACCTCACTTTCGGCAACATTTACCGGAAGTCCGGAAACCACTATATGGTCGTCGCTAAATTCATCAAAAACAAAGCCAGTATTTTGTAACGATTCCTTCATTTCCTTTATTATACCAAGTTCGCTTTTATTAAAATGAAGCGTTAGCGGAAATAACAACTGCTGGCTTGAACCGTGCTGCACCGTAATATTAGCCAGAAATTGCTCATAAAGCACGCGCTGGTGCGCCCTTTTCTGGTCTATTATCACCATGCCCGACTTAATAGGACTTACGATATATTTTTTATGTATCTGATATGTTTTATGAGCCGTTTGCTCTACTTCCTCATCATTAAACAGCGAACCTGTCACTTCTTCCGATTCAAAGCTTATTTCGGCAATTTCGTCAGTCGATGTATTCAGTCCGTTATACAGGCTCTCCCACGACGGCATCTTATCCTTTTTAAATGAAGGTGAAGAATAGGACGAGGAGGAGGAAAAAGAGGAGGAGGAAGATGAACGCGAGCTACCTCCTGAAAAGGATTGTGCAGGCTTGTCATCACTATCATCGGCAAACGGGTTAAATGTAGAATCTACCTGAATGGTAGGCATACCTACATCTTTCTTTTCATAATCATAAGGAGTATCCAGTGTGGCATCCCTGTCAAAATCCAGTACAGGCGCTACGTTAAACTGCCCTAAGCTATGTTTTATAGCCGACCTGAGTATGGCATAAAGCGCGTGCTCATCGTCAAACTTTATTTCCGTTTTTGTTGGGTGAATATTAATATCAATAGTATTAGGCGGAACATCAAGGTACAGGTAATACCCCGGTTGTGTACCGTCCTTAAGCAAACCTTCGTAGGCAGCCATTACCGCATGGTGCAGGTAGGCACTTTTTATAAACCTGTCGTTTACAAAAAAGAACTGTTCTCCCCTGTTTTTCTTAGCAAATTCAGGCTTACAAACAAATCCGTTAATACTAACGATTTCGGTAGTTTCGTTTACCGGGACAAGCTTCTCATTGGTACGTCCGCCAAAAATATTTACTATACGCTGGCGTGTATTTGAAGCCGGCAGGTTAAACATTTCGCTTCCGTTATGTATCAAAACAAAATGAATATTGGCATGTGCCATAGCCACACGTTCAAACTCATCTACCACATGGCGAAACTCAACCGTATCAGACTTTAGGAAGTTTCTCCTTGCCGGAATATTAAAGAAAAGATTCTTCACCGAAAAAGAAGTCCCCTTTGGCAATACCGCCACATCCTGACTTACAAACTTACTCCCCTCTATAACGATATGCGTACCCAGCTCGTCCTGATCCTGTTTGGTTTTCATCTCAACGTGGGCAATAGCCGCTATAGAAGCCAATGCCTCTCCCCTAAAGCCTTTTGTCCCAAGGGCAAACAAATCTTCTGCATGGCGTATTTTTGAGGTTGCATGGCGCTCAAAACACAGCCTGGCATCGGTAACGCTCATACCCTTACCGTTATCTATAACCTGAATAAGGGTTTTACCGGCATCTTTAACTACAAGTTTTATCTCTGTAGAGCCCGCATCAACCGAATTTTCCATTAATTCTTTCACCACCGAAGCCGGTCTTTGTACTACCTCTCCGGCAGCTATCTGGTTGGCAACGTGGTCAGGAAGAAGTTGGATTATACTCGACATTGGAAAGTAAATAGGGATTAATTGATGAACCTCAAAGTTAAGGAAATATTACTAATCCTATAAAGTCACAATGAGTCTAATTTCGTAATATTGTTAACACACAACAACAACTTTAAAATGGATAATATATGTATTTATCCGAAAACGAAAAACTCACAGTATTTAGATTTTGCCTTACAAAAGGAGTAATCACAACCGATCATATTGAAAAATGGGCTATTACTACCTATCTTGAAACCGGAGCTCAACGAACTGATTATATCTTGGAATTATGTTCGGCAAAAGCAATGGGACTAAACGACACACTTAGTTTTCTAAAACAAAATCAACGTTTAGATCATAAAGAAGAAATAAAAGAAACTATATGCGGTATTGCCGGATATTTATTCCGTAACAACAAAATCTCTATTGAAAAAGCCGGGGAAATCATTGATTTTACTACGAAAGAAATTGATATTGAAACCATGACAAATACAGATTTTGATTATAGTTACAGCATCGATGATTATATATACTTAGCCTATGAAGGTGTTTTGAATATTGATGATGTAAAAAATCAACTACTCACTAACACTAAACCTTATGAAAAATTAGGTAAAGAGTTTCTCAAAGAGCATTTCGATTTGGATTAACAAATAAAAAAGCCCACTCAAATGAGTGGGCTTTTATTTTATATTAAGCCTGACCTGCAGGCCCGAAATTTAATGGAATTGGTGGTTGTTCTGATTCCTTAATCTCACCATGAGCGGCTTCAAAACGATGAATATTCTCACCAAGTACCTTTAGCAGCCTTTTGGCATGCTGAGGCGTTAATACGATGCGTGATTTAACTTTAGCTTTAGGCACTGCCGGCATTATGCTTACAAAGTCCACTACAAACTCGGAAGCCGAGTGGTTTATAATTGCCAGGTTAGAATAAATTCCTTCGGCTGTTTTCTCATCCAGTTCAATGTTAATTTGCCCCGGTTGCTGTTTTTGATCACTCATTTTGTATTAGTAATTAAATTCCTCTTTAGGAGTTAATAATTCATTATACTCTTCTTTAGAACCTACGATAATGTTGTCGTAATCTCTCATACCTGTACCAGCAGGTATTCTGTGTCCTACAATAACATTCTCTTTAAGTCCTTCAAGACCGTCTACTTTACCAGCTACAGCTGCTTCGTTAAGTACTTTAGTTGTTTCCTGGAACGATGCTGCCGAGATGAACGATTTAGTTTGTAGCGATGCTCTTGTAATACCCTGTAGTATTGGAGTAGCCGTTGCCGGAACAACGTCTCTTGCCACAACAAGGTTTTTGTCATTACGCTTAAGGATTGAGTTCTCATCCCTTAACTGACGCGGAGTAATAATCTGACCTGGTTTAAGAGTATCAGAATCACCTGCATCTTCTACAACTTTCATTCCGTACAGTTTATCATTCTCCTCGATAAAGTCGCTAGTGTGAGCTAACTGATCTTCAAGGAATAATGTATCTCCCGGATCTTCAATCTTAACTTTACGCATCATCTGGCGGATAACAACCTCAAAGTGCTTATCGTTGATTTTTACACCCTGTAGTCGGTAAACTTCCTGAATCTCGTTTACAAGATACTGCTGTACTGCAGATGGTCCCTGTATTCTAAGGATATCATCCGGAGTAATAGCACCGTCTGAAAGTGGCAGACCCGCTTTCACGTAGTCATTCTCCTGAACAAGAATCTGGTTAGAAAGTTTCACAAGATATTTCTTGATCTCACCAAACTTAGACTCAACTATAATCTCACGGTTACCTCTCTTAATTTTACCGAATGATACAACACCGTCGATTTCAGAAACCACAGCTGGGTTAGAAGGGTTACGTGCTTCAAGAAGCTCTGTAATCCTTGGTAAACCACCCGTAATATCACCCGCCTTAGAAGAACGTCTAGGAATCTTAACAAGTACTTTACCTGCCTTGATTTTCTCTCCGTTATCTACCATAAGGTGAGAACCTACCGGTAAGTTGTAAGAACGGATTAATTCTCCGTCATTACCGTAAATTAATAAGGTTGGGATTAATTTCTTATTCCTAGCCTCAGAGATTACTTTTTCCTGGAATCCTGTTTGCTCATCGATTTCAACAATAAACGTTTGTCCCTGTTCGATATCTTCGTAAGCAATTTTACCGGTAAATTCAGAAATAATTACACCGTTATAAGGGTCCCATTTACATATTACAGTTCCTTCTGCTACAACATCTCCGTTTTTCACATAGATGCTGGAACCGTAAGGTATGTTATGTGTATTTAATACAATTCCTGTAGTTTCGTCAACAAGTTTTAACTCGGTAGAACGTGATACCACGATATCCACTTCGTTACCTTCGTTGTCTTCACCTTTAACTGTTTTAAGATCTTCGATATCAAGCTTACCGCGGAATTTAGTAATGATACTAGACTCCTCAGAAATGTTACCCGCTGTACCACCCACGTGGAACGTACGTAGTGTAAGCTGTGTACCAGGCTCACCAATTGACTGTGCTGCAATAACACCTACTGCCTCACCTTTTTGTGTCATTTTGGCTGTTGCTAGGTTACGACCATAACATTTAGCACAAATACCTTTTTTAGCCTCACATGTTAGTGGAGAACGTACTTCAACGCTCTCTACCGGAGAAGCATTAATAGCTCTAACTTCAGCCTCTGTGATTTGCTCACCTGCGTGAACAAGAACCTCAGAAGTAAGCGGATTAACAACATCCTGTAGCGCTACACGACCTAATATTCTTTCACCAAGAGATTCTACAATCTCTTCGTTTTTCTTAAGTGCAGTTACTTCAATACCTCTTAATGTACCACAGTCAACAGAGTTTACGATAACGTCTTGAGAAACGTCATGCAGCCTCCTTGTAAGGTAACCCGCATCGGCCGTTTTAAGAGCCGTATCCGCAAGACCTTTACGAGCACCGTGAGTAGAGATAAAGTACTCAAGGATTGATAGACCTTCTTTAAAGTTAGATAAGATAGGGTTTTCAATAATCTCACCACCACCGGCAGTAGATTTCTTAGGCTTAGCCATAAGACCACGCATACCTGTAAGCTGACGAATCTGCTCCTTAGAACCCCTCGCCCCAGAATCAAGCATCATATACACCGAGTTGAATCCTTGCTGATCCTCTCTAATGTTCTTCATTGCAAGCTCTGTTAGAAGCGCGTTGGTAGAAGTCCAAACGTCAATTACCTGGTTGTAACGCTCATTGTTAGTGATAAGACCCATGTTATAGTTCATGGTAATCGCATCAACCTGCTCGTTTGCATCAGTAATAAGTTCTTGCTTTCTTGCAGGGATAATAATATCACCTAAGCTGAAAGAAAGACCACCTCTAAATGCGAAACGGTAACCCATATCTTTAATATTATCAAGGAAGGCAGCCGTTGTAGGTACATCAGTAGCATTTAAAATCTTACCGATAATATCCCTTAACGATTTTTTAGTCAATACCTCATTGATATATCCAGCCTGCTCTGGTACTACTTCGTTAAATAATACCCTACCTGCTGTAGTTTTGATAACCTGATAAACAAGTTCTCCTTTATCATTAAAGTCTTTAGTTCTAACCCTAACAGATGCATTAAGCTCTACTCTACCCTCATTTAAAGCAATATTTACTTCTTCTGCAGAATAGAAAGTAAGGCCTTCACCTAAAATTTTGTGTGTATCTGTAGACAAACGCTCTTTAGTCATATAGTAAAGACCAAGAACCATGTCCTGAGATGGTACAGTAATAGGTGCACCGTTAGCAGGGTTAAGAATGTTGTGTGAAGCAAGCATTAATAACTGTGCCTCAAGTATAGCCTCCGGCCCTAAAGGTAGGTGAACCGCCATCTGGTCACCATCAAAGTCGGCGTTAAATGCCGTACATACTAATGGGTGTAGCTGGATCGCTTTACCTTCAATAAGTTTAGGTTGGAATGCCTGTATACCTAAACGGTGAAGAGTAGGAGCACGGTTAAGTAGTACCGGGTGACCTTTAATTACATTTTCAAGGATATCCCACACTACAGGCTCTTTCTTATCTATAATCTTCTTAGCCGACTTAACTGTTTTTACAATACCTCTTTCGATAAGCTTACGGATAACGAATGGTTTGTAAAGCTCAGCAGCCATATCTTTTGGTAAACCACACTCAAAAAGCTTCATTTCAGGTCCAACAACGATAACCGAACGTGCAGAATAGTCAACACGTTTACCAAGAAGGTTTTGACGGAAACGTCCCTGTTTACCTTTTAATGAATCAGAAAGTGATTTAAGCGGCCTGTTTGATTCTGTTTTAACAGCAGAAGCTTTTCTTGTATTATCGAATAACGAGTCAACAGATTCCTGTAGCATACGTTTTTCGTTACGAAGGATAACTTCCGGCGCTTTGATTTCCATAAGTCTCTTAAGACGGTTGTTACGTATAATAACCCTTCTGTAAAGGTCATTAAGGTCAGACGTAGCAAAACGTCCACCATCAAGAGGTACTAACGGACGAAGCTCTGGCGGGATAACAGGAATAACTTTAAGAATCATCCACTCTGGGCGGTTTTCCCTGTTAAGGTTCGCCTCACGGAAAGATTCTACAACCTGTAGTCGTTTAAGCGCTTCAGTTTTTCTTTGTTTAGATGTCTCGGTATTAGCACTGTGACGAAGGTTGTATGACAACTGGTCAAGATCAATTCTTGCCAATAAATCCATAATACACTCAGCCCCCATCTTAGCAATAAACTTGTTAGGGTCTGTGTCATCTAAATATTGGTTTTCCATCGGAAGGGTATCTGCAATGTTCAGGTACTCTTCTTCAGTTAAAAAGTCTAATTCTTTAAGGGATTCCCCATCAGGACCCTTAGCAATACCCGGCTGGATAACCACATACCTTTCATAGTATATGATCATGTCTAATTTCTTAGACGGAAGGCCAAGAAGATAACCAATTTTGTTTGGTAATGAACGGAAGTACCAAATGTGAGCAATAGGCACAACAAGGTTGATATGTCCTACTCTGTCACGACGTACTTTTTTCTCCGTAACCTCTACACCACAACGGTCACAAACAATCCCTTTATAGCGGATTCTTTTGTACTTACCACAAGCACATTCAAAGTCTTTTACAGGACCGAAAATACGCTCACAGAAAAGTCCGTCTCTTTCCGGTTTGTGAGTACGATAGTTAATGGTTTCCGGCTTTAGAACCTCACCTCTTGACTCTGCAAGGATGGACTCCGGAGAAGCAAGACCTATCGATATCTGGTTAAATCTTTTAACGGTATTTTTATCTTTTAATCTCGTCATGATATGAATCTATCAATTATATTAAAAACGCTGTAAAGGGAATGGCGCTAAAAGCACCATTCCCGTGGAAATTTATTCTTCTAATCTGATGTCTAGTCCAAGACCTTTAAGCTCGTGCATCAATACATTGAATGATTCCGGCAGCCCTGGTTCCGGCATGGTTTCACCCTTAACGATAGATTCGTAAGTTTTAGCCCTACCTATAACGTCATCTGATTTAACTGTCAGGATCTCTCTCAGTGTGCTTGAAGCACCGTATGCCTCAAGTGCCCAAACCTCCATCTCTCCAAAACGCTGACCACCAAACTGTGCTTTACCTCCAAGAGGCTGCTGCGTGATAAGCGAGTAAGGACCAATAGAACGTGCGTGCATCTTATCATCTACCATGTGACCCAGCTTAAGCATATAAATTACACCTACTGTAGCCGGCTGGTGGAAACGCTCTCCTGTACCTCCGTCATATAAGTATGTATGACCAAATCTTGGTACGCCTGCCTCATCAGTAAGCGCGTTGATCTCATCAAGAGAAGCACCGTCAAAAATTGGCGTTGCAAATTTCTTGCCTAAGTTCATACCTGCCCATCCAAGTACAGTTTCGTAGATCTGACCAATGTTCATACGCGATGGTACCCCTAGTGGGTTAAGAACAATATCTACCGGAGTTCCGTCTTCAAGGAACGGCATATCCTCGTGGCGTACTATTTTAGCAACAATACCTTTGTTACCGTGACGACCTGCCATTTTATCACCCACTTTAAGTTTACGTTTCTTAGCGATGTAAACCTTAGCAAGTTTTAATATTCCTGACGGAAGCTCATCTCCTACAGTGATAGTGAATTTCTCTCTTCTTAATGCACCCTGAAGGTCGTTCAGCTTAATTTTATAGTTATGGATAAGGTCGTTAACCATTGCATTGGTTTCGTCATCCGTTGTCCACTGTCCTTTTGTTAAGTGAGCGAAATCTTCAACAGCATAAAGCATTTTCTGAGTGTATTTTTTACCTTTTGGTAAAATTTCCTCACCCAGATCATTCATTACTCCCTGAGAAGTTTTTCCGTTAACAATATTAAATAACTTATCGATAAGTCTGTCTTTAAGCTCAGTGAACTTAACTTCAAACTCCATTTCAAGTTTAGTTAAATCGTCTTTATCTTTTGTACGTTTGCGTTTATCTTTTACGGCTCTTGCAAATAATTTTTTGTCAAGAACAACACCATGTAATGACGGAGAAGCTTTTAACGAAGCATCCTTAACATCACCTGCTTTATCTCCAAAGATTGCTCTAAGTAGTTTTTCTTCAGGTGTTGGATCTGACTCTCCTTTTGGAGTAATCTTACCGATAAGGATATCACCAGGTTTAACTTCTGCACCAATCCTGATCATACCGTTTTCATCAAGATCTTTAGTAGCCTCTTCACTTACGTTAGGAATATCGTTAGTTAACTCTTCGTTACCTAATTTAGTATCCCTTACCTCTAGTGAATAATCGTCTACGTGAATCGATGTAAAGATATCATCACGAACAACTTTTTCAGAAATTACAATCGCATCCTCAAAGTTATACCCTTTCCAAGGCATGAACGCTACTTTAAGGTTTCTACCTAAAGCAAGTTCACCATTTTGAGTTGCATAACCCTCACAAAGTACCTGTCCTTTAGTAACCCTGTCACCTTTTCTAACGATAGGTTTAAGGTTGATACTTGTACTCTGGTTGGTTTTTCTGAACTTAATTAACTTGTATGTTTTCTCATCCGTATCAAAGCTTACACTTCTCTCACGGTCTGTACGGTCATACTTAATGGTAATCTCGTTAGCATCTACATACTCAACAGTACCATTGCCTTCGGCATTGATAAGTACCCTTGAATCTGAAGCTACCTGACGCTCTAAACCAGTACCCACGATAGGAGACTCAGGACGTAACAATGGTACGGCCTGGCGCATCATGTTTGATCCCATCAGTGCACGGTTCGCATCATCGTGCTCAAGGAAAGGAATTAACGAAGCTGAGATAGAAGCAATCTGGTTAGGAGCAACGTCTGTATAATGTACAACGTTTGGCTCAACAACCGGGAAGTCACCTTCCTCACGGGCAATTACTTTCTCTGCAGTAATTTCACCGTTATCGTTCATCTCAATGTTTGCCTGAGCAATCAGTTTACCTTCTTCCTCTTCTGCACTTAGGTAAATAGGTTCTGAAACAATATCAACTTTACCGTTTTCAACTTTACGGTAAGGAGTTTCGATAAAGCCCATTCCGTTTACTTTAGCATAAACACCAAGAGAAGAAATCAAACCAATGTTTGGTCCCTCTGGTGTTTCAATAGGACATAAACGTCCGTAATGCGTATAGTGAACGTCTCGCACCTCGAAACCTGCTCTCTCTCTCGAAAGACCACCAGGCCCTAGTGCAGACAATCTTCTTTTGTGCGTAATCTCAGCAAGAGGATTGGTTTGATCCATGAACTGAGAAAGCTGGTTCGTACCAAAGAAAGAGTTGATAACTGACGACAATGTTTTAGCATTGATAAGGTCAATTGGTGTAAACACCTCGTTATCCCTAACGTTCATACGCTCTCTAATGGTTCTCGCCATACGAGCCAAACCTACGCCAAACTGAGCTGAAAGCTGTTCACCTACAGTTCTTACACGACGGTTTGATAAGTGATCGATATCATCAATCTCTGCTTTAGAGTTGATAAGCTCGATTAAGTACTTAACAATAGTAATGATATCCTCTTTGGTAAGCACCTGCTTATCCATAGGGATGTCAAGACTAAGTTTTTTGTTCATTCTGTAACGACCTACCTCACCTAAGTTGTAACGTTGATCAGAGAAGAACAATTTATCTATGATGCCACGAGCAGTCTCCTCATCCGGCGGTTCTGCATTACGCAGCTGACGGTAGATGTGCTCTACAGCTTCTTTTTCTGAGTTTGTTGGGTCTTTTTGTAAAGTATTGTGGATAATAGCATAATCTGCCTGATTATTATCCTCTTTATGAAGCAGAATTGTTTTTACATTAGAATCGATAATCTCCTCAACATTATCCTTATCAATGATAGTATCCCTGTCTAATATAATTTCATTACGCTCGATAGAAACAACTTCACCTGTATCTTCATCCACGAAATCTTCGTGCCATGTGTTAAGAACACGTGCAGCAAGTCTTCTGCCTATATACTTTTTAAGACCGGTTTTAGAAACCTTAACCTCTTCAGCAAGGTCAAATATCTCAAGGATATCTTTATCCCTTTCAAAACCTATTGCCCTAAATAATGTTGTAACCGGTAATTTTTTCTTTCTGTCAATGTACGCATACATCACATTATTAATATCGGTTGCAAACTCTATCCAAGAACCTTTAAAAGGAATTACCCTGGCCGAATATAATTTTGTTCCGTTAGCGTGGAACGACTGACCGAAGAAAACACCCGGAGACCTGTGTAACTGAGATACAACCACACGTTCTGCACCGTTGATAACAAAAGTACCGCTAGGAGTCATGTATGGTATAGTACCTAAATACACGTCCTGTACAATTGTTTCAAAATCCTCATGTTCTGGGTCTGTACAATATAACTTAAGCCTTGCTTTTAACGGCACGCTGTAAGTTAAACCCCTATCAATACACTCTTCAATTGTATACCTTGGCGGATCAACAAAGTAATCAAGGAACTCCAGTACAAACTGATTTCTGGTATCAGTAATCGGAAAGTTTTCCATGAAGGTGTTGTATAGACCTTCGTTGCCTCTTTCGTCAGATTTGGTTTCCAGTTGAAAGAAATCCTTGAAAGACTTCACCTGGATATCTAGAAAATCCGGATATGCAGGAATGTTTTTCGTAGAGGCAAAATTTAATCTCTCAGTCTGATTTGTTATCATCAATGGACAAAATTTTGATTAAAAAAGTTTTATAAGAAAACGTATAAATGTTTATTATACGAAAAATGGTTTAGGCCTTTGAGAGTCTTTCTCAAGGCCTAAACCTGGGTTTTTTAAACCGAAGAGTATGCTTATTTAAGCTCTACTACTGCACCAGCTTCTTCTAAAGCTTTCTTAAGACCTTCTGCCTCATCTTTAGCAACGCCTTCTTTAACGTTAGCCGGAGCAGAGTCTACCATGTCTTTAGCTTCTTTAAGTCCAAGACCTGTAAGTTCTTTAACAGCTTTAACTACTGCTAATTTAGAAGCACCAGCTTCTTTAAGAACTACAGTGAACTCAGTTTGCTCAGCAGCAGCTTCACCACCACCAGCAGCAGGACCAGCAACAGCTACAGCAGCAGCTGCAGGCTCGATACCATACTCATCTTTTAATATTGTAGCTAGTTCGTTAACTTCTTTAACTGTTAAGTTAACTAATTGTTCTGCGAATTGTTTTAAATCTGCCATTTTCTATCGTTTTAATAATTTTAAAAAATATATAATTTATTAAGTGCGTACACGCTGTAAATATTATCCTTCTTTCTCAGATAATGTTTTAATGATTCCTGCAAGTTTACCGCCGCTTGATTTAAGAGCAGATACAACATTTTTAGCAGGAGACTGAAGTAATCCGATGATATCACCGATAACTTCTTCTTTAGATTTAAGTGAAGCAAGAGCCTCTAGTTGCTCATCACCAATAAATACTGCTTCATCTATATAAGCTCCTTTTAAAACAGGTTTGTCTGATTTTTTACGGAACTCTTTTATTACTTTAGCAGGAGAATTTCCTATCTCTGCAATCATGATAGACGTGTTTCCTTTTAAAATAGTAGGAAGGTCACCATAATTGTTTTCAGAAGTTTCCATCGCTTTCTCAAGCAGGGTGTTCTTAACAACCTCTAGCTTGATACCCGCTTTAAAGCAAGCTCTTCTTAAGTTTGAAGTAGTTTCTGCATCAAGACCTGAAATATCAGCAACGTAGATTACGTTTGTTCCGGCTAATTGTGCAGTTAAATCTTCAATAACTCTTGATTTTTCTTCTCTGGTCATAATAAAACTTTTTAACTACCAATTATACCGCTTTAGGGTCTAAAGCAATAGCAGGACTCATAGTACTAGAGATGTGAATACTCTTGATATATGTACCTTTTGCTGCAGTTGGTTTTAATTTAACTAATGTTTGAATTATTTCGTGAGCGTTTTCAGTGATCTTCTCAGCATCAAAAGATACTTTTCCGATAGCAGCGTGAACGATACCAGTTTTATCAACTTTAAAGTCAATTTTACCAGCTTTCACTTCCTGAACCGCTTTACCTACTTCCATTGTTACAGTACCGGTTTTAGGGTTAGGCATTAAACCTCTTGGACCTAAAATACGACCTAACGGACCTAGTTTACCCATAACGCTTGGCATAGTGATGATAACATCAACATCTGTCCAACCGTCTTTGATTTTCTGAAGATACTCATCTAAACCTACGTAGTCAGCACCAGCAGCTTTAGCCTCTTCTTCTTTATCAGGAGTTACAAGAGCAAGAACTCTTACATCTTTACCTGTACCGTGTGGTAGCGTTACAACTCCTCTTACCATTTGATTCGCTTTTCTTGGATCTACACCCAAACGAACTGCGATATCAACAGACTCGTCAAATTTTGCAGAAGAAACTGTTTTGATTAATGCAGATGCATCTTTCAGAGAGTACAGTTTATTCTTTTCAATTTTTGAAGCAGCCTCTTTTTGCTTTTTTGTTAATTTTGCCATGTCTTTTTTTTCTTAATTAGATTAAAAAGGAGCTGTTCCTGATACTGTTATACCCATAGATCTTGCAGTACCGGCAACCATACTCATTGCGCTCTCGATTGTGAAAGCATTCAGGTCAGGCATCTTATCTTCAGCGATAGCTTTGATTTGATCCCAGGTAACGCTAGCAACCTTTTTACGGTTTGGTTCCCCTGAACCTGATTTGATTTTAGCAGCCTCTAATAACTGAACAGCTGCAGGTGGCGTTTTAACAACAAAGTCAAAAGACTTGTCTTTGTACACAGTAATTTGAACTGGTAACACTTTGCCAGGCTTATCTTGTGTTCTAGCATTAAACTGCTTACAGAACTCCATGATGTTAACCCCAGCAGCCCCCAAAGCAGGTCCAACCGGTGGCGACGGATTCGCAGCACCTCCCTTAACTTGTAGTTTAACTACTTTACTAATTTCTTTAGCCATTTCTTTAAAAGATTTAGCACATCTTCATTGGAAGCGAATGATGTGATTTTATATTAGTGTAACAAAAATTATACTTTTTCAACTTGCATAAAGCTTAACTCTAACGGTGTTTTTCTTCCGAAAATTTTCACCATTACCTCAAGCTTACGCTTATCCTCATTTACTTTTTCAACCGTACCGTTAAATCCGTTAAAAGGACCATCTATAACCTTAACCGTTTCACCAACAGTATAAGGTATAGCAACATTATCTGTTTTAACAGAAAGCTCATCAACTTTTCCAAGCATCCTGTTAACTTCAGACATACGTAAAGGCACAGCATCTCCGCCTTTAGTTTCACCAAGGAAACCAATAACTCCGGAGATTGATTTTATAACGTGAGGAACTTCTCCGGTAAGGTTAGCTTCAACCATAACGTATCCCGGAAAATAAACTCTGTCTTTGCTAATTTTTTTACCATCTCTAACCTGCACCACTTTTTCTGTAGGCACAAGAACCTGAGAAACATAGTCAGACATTCCTAACCTGCTTATCTCAGTTTCGATGTAGTTTTTAACTTTATTTTCCTGACCGCTTACCGCTCTAACCACATACCATTTTTTGACATTGTTATCAGTCATCGTAATAAAATTAATTTTTTAAGAAACTATAAATATTCGCAATAACAACCTCAAACCCTCTATCAACTCCAAATGTTGCCAAGGCAAATATTATCGAAAAAAGAGCAACAATAATGGTCAGCCTTTGAACTTCTGCCCATTCAGGCCACGTTACATTTGTCTTTAATTCTGCAAATGCCTCTGATACATAATTGGTAACCTTTGCCATATATTTTTAGTTTTTGCACGGGTGGAGGGATTCGAACCCCCATCAACGGTTTTGGAGACCGCTATTCTACCCTTGAACTACACCCGTTTGTTATAAAAGCCGGTGAACAAAAAGCCACCGGCTTTAATTTATTTATTTAAACTAATAAATTAGTCTAGAATTTCAGTAACCTGACCAGCACCTACTGTTCTACCACCCTCACGGATAGCGAAACGTAAACCTACGCTAAGAGCGATTGGGTTAAGTAATTGTACGTCGATAGTTAAGTTATCACCAGGCATTACCATTTCAACACCAGCTGGTAAGTTAATAGTACCAGTTACGTCAGTTGTACGTACGTAGAACTGTGGACGGTAGTTGTTGTGGAATGGAGTGTGACGACCACCTTCTTCTTTCTTAAGGATATAAACCTCAGCTTTGAAGTGAGCGTGTGGCTTAACAGAACCTGGTTTACAGATTACCATACCACGACGGATGTCAGCTTTATCAATACCACGAAGAAGTAGACCTACGTTATCACCAGCCTCACCTCTGTCAAGGATTTTACGGAACATCTCAACACCTGTAATAGTAGAAGTTAATTTATCAGCACCCATACCGATGATTTCTACAGGATCACCTGTGTTAGCAACACCTGTTTCGATACGACCTGTTGCAACAGTACCACGACCTGTAATTGTAAACACGTCTTCAACCGGCATTAGGAATGGCTTCTCGATATCACGTACCGGCTCTTCGATCCACTCATCAACAGCATTCATAAGCTCCATTACAGTATCTACCCATTTTTGCTCACCGTTAAGTGCACCTAGAGCAGAACCTTTAACTACAGGACCATTATCACCATCATACTGATAGAAAGATAATAGATCACGGATTTCCATTTCAACAAGCTCTAAAAGCTCAGCATCATCAACCATATCCACTTTGTTCATGAATACAACGATTCTTGGAACACCAACCTGACGACCTAATAGGATGTGCTCACGAGTTTGCGGCATAGGACCATCAGTCGCAGCAACAACAAGGATAGCACCATCCATCTGAGCAGCACCAGTTACCATGTTCTTAACGTAGTCAGCGTGACCTGGACAGTCAACGTGAGCGTAGTGACGCTTAGCAGTTGCATATTCTACGTGAGATGTATTAATAGTAATACCCCTTTCTTTTTCTTCAGGAGCATTATCAATTTGATCAAATGATCTTGCTTCAGAAAGACCAGCATCACTTAATACTTTAGTGATAGCTGCAGTCAATGTAGTTTTACCGTGGTCAACGTGTCCAATAGTACCAATATTCAAGTGCGGTTTGGAACGATCAAAAGTTTCCTTTGCCATGATTTAATAATTTAATCTTAGTTATATAATTAGTGTTCAAATATTTACTAATATCGAGCCAATGACGGGATTTGAACCCGTGACCTCTTCCTTACCAAGGAAGCACTCTACCCCTGAGCTACACCGGCTTAACCCTGAAGGCTCGTTACCTTCAATTTAGTGGGGAGAGCAGGATTCGAACCTGCGAAGGTTTCCCAACGGATTTACAGTCCGTCCTCGTTGGCCGCTTGAGTATCTCCCCTAACCTTATTTTCAGTTGCTTTTCAAAAAAACTTTGAGCCGATGGAGGGACTCGAACCCACGACCTGCTGATTACAAATCAGCTGCTCTAGCCAGCTGAGCTACACCGGCAACTTACAATAAAAAAGTCCGCTATTTCTAACGGACTGCAAATGTATAGATTTTTTATTTTAATCAAAACATTTTTGAACTTTTTTTTCAGTTATGAGTGCGCTCTGATTTTTTGCTTCCTCTTTACTAATAAACGCTCCATCGAGTCAGCTGCCAATTCTACAGCCTCTTCAAATGTTTTACACTGCTTTTTAACTATAAACTCATCACCCGGCACATTAATTTTGAGCTCTGCAATTTTATTCACTTTTGCACTCGTATTATCCAGTTTAAAAAACACATCAGAATGAACTACCCTGTCATAATACTTATCAAGCTTATCCAACCTTGCCTGTACATAGCCAACCAGTTTTCTGTCAACATTGAAGTTGACCGCATGAACATTTACTTTCATAAACATAACTTTTAAATAGTTAAACATTATGAATTATTTCGGTTACGGGGATGCGCGTCCTTATACACTTTTTTAAGCTCTGATAAACTACTGTGAGTATATATTTGAGTGGAAGACAAACTTGCGTGACCTAATAATTCTTTTACTGAGTTTAAATCTGCCCCGTTGTTAAGCAAATGGGTCGCAAAAGTATGCCTAAGCACATGCGGACTCTTTTTTACTTTCACAGAGACAACACTAAAGTAACTATTTATTAACCTATAAACAAAAGATTCGCTCACTTTTTGCCCCCTCTTATTTAAAATTAACACATCCCTGTCAACAAAATTTTCAAGCTCACTTCTTTCTGTAAGATATTTAGTAATAAGTTCAGCCGTACAAGGCAACACAGGCAAAATCCGCTCCTTATTACGTTTACCTAAAACCTTTAAAGTATGCGCACTTTTATCATACGACGACAGCTTTAAACCAATAAGCTCTGCCCTACGCATACCGGTAGTATAAAAAAGCTCAATAATAAGCCTATCCCTTATCCCCTCAAAATCATCAGAATACTCTACTTCAGTATACACCTCCTGAAGCTCTTTTTCAGAGAAAGGAACCTGGACTTTTTTTTCAGTTTTAAGCGACTTGTGTTTTTGCAGCGGATTAACCGATATCTGCTTTGAACGCAACAGAAATTTGTAAAACGATTTTAGCGAAGAGATTTTTCGGTTCACAGAACGATTAGACAACCCCTGCTCTACCAAATAAACAATCCACCCCCTTATATGTGCATACACCACCTCCTCAAGCAATATACCTTCATCTCCCTGCTTTATAAACTTTTCGAAATCAGAAAGATCATTAGTATAAGCACGAAGCGTTAAAAGAGAATAATTTTTCTCCTTTAATAAAAAATCTGCGTATGCCTGTTTAGAATTAACCATAAAAAAAACCGTTAACAGCAAAGTTAATCAACTTTTCTGCTAACGGTTATTATTTTTAGTTCAAAAAACTACTAGCTCTCTAGAGCGTCTTTTAGTCCCTGAACATAAGCTGCTTTCTGGATTTGAGCTCTTCTTACAACAGAAGGTTTCGTAAATTGCTGACGACTTCTTAGTTGTCTAACAACTCCTGTTTTATCAAATTTTCTCTTATAGCGCTTTAGAGCTCTATCGATATTTTCTCCGTCTTTAATTGGTATAATCAACATATATAACACCTCCTCTCGTTAAGGGTGCAAACTTATAAAATATTTTTTGATTACCAACCAATTAATTCCGATTTTTATTTTACCGACCATACCGTATAACCATGTGGTGGCGCTTCTACCTTAACCCATGTGTCTGCCTGAGTAGTTGGCTCCCATCCTGAATTACCTGTATAATCTTTAATAACCGTATTAGCCCAATTGGTGTCTACCCATCGTTCCTGCCATGAATCACTATTATTAATATACACTATAAGCCCCGGGCTTCCGTTTCTTCTGGCAACATATTCATCGTTATCAGCATACAGATATGATGTAGTACCCGATGCCTTATTATTATGTATCCAGATAAGATTATTCATTTTATTTTTATCAAGCCATTCCTCATAATCTCTATAGAACACACACGGATAACCTTCATGAGTCATTATATATGCATATGCCAATAATTTATTATTATAAATTTCATCGGTATCATGGTTAGCTACAAATGTAACCGCCTTATACGAATTACGCTTTAACAGCATATCTCCGTTAAGCTGAGTAAGGTCGTTCCCCATAAAGGCATCACGCATCCTGTAATAACAGGCAAAGTCAAACGCACTGGCTTCCGCCTGATTAGCCCAAGACTCCAGTGTAGCAGCATTACCATCCCAATACTCTCCCACCGTAAAGCCTCCTACAGCATTTTTAAAATTTTTCACTACCCAAGGCTCAAAACCTTTTACGTAGTCAAAACGCCAGCCATCAAAACCCATTACATTCTTGTAATACTTGGCTATTGAATTGGAATTATTATAGAGCCAGTCCTGAACATACTGCTTATCATGACACAAGTCAGGGAAGCCACCGAAAGCCCCTGCATCTGCCGAATGATAATCGTTAGGATGGAAATCATAGTATGACCTTGTAAACATACCGGAAGCCGGCTGAAAATCAGTCCATGTATTACCTCCCGTAAAAGGATTGTACTGCGATGCCCCACCACTGTTATGATTAACAACAATATCGGCAATTACATCAAGATTGTTAGTATGCGCTGCCGATATAAGCGCCTGTATCTCACTAAGCGAACCGAAGCGGGTCTCTACACTTCCCATTTGGTTATAGCTACCAAAATCGAAATAATCAAACGGATCATATCCCATTGAATAACCACCGTTTTGTGCCTTGGTTGCAGGCGGAAGCCAAATAGCATCAAAACCTGCACTACTCCAGGAAGACACCTTCCCCTGTACAGTATTCCACCATGTTCCTCCGGCAGGCACATCCCAATAGAAAGCCTGCATCATTACTTTACCCCCAGCAGCCTTGGTATTAAACTCGGTCGTCGGGATTTCATTGTTAGTCTGGATGTCTTGCTCAACATCCGCTTCCTCGCCACAACTTACAAAAGCCGCAGCAAGCAATAAAACAGATATGTACTTCATAATTAAAAGGGTTAAATTTTATTTAATCTAAAAAATTAACCTTAATTTTTTAAGAAGTTTTTATTTAAAACTCAACTACAACGTTGTAATGTTAATAAATTAAACAAAAAAGAGCAACCTTATATAAGTTGCTCTTTTTTAATTATTTAAATTATAAATAACTATTCTTTTAGAATGTTACGGGAAATTACAAGTTTTTGAATCTCAGTAGTTCCTTCGCCTATGGTACATAGTTTAGAATCCCTGTAGAATTTCTCAACCGGATAATCTTTAGTATAACCATAACCTCCGTGTATCTGTACTGCTTCGTTAGAAACCTTAACACAAACCTCTGAAGAATACATTTTACCCATTGCTCCGGCAAGTGTAACTTTTTGGTTTGTATTTTTAAGATAAGCCGCTTTATGAAGCAACAGCTCAGATGCTTCGATTTCAGTAGCCATATCGGCAAGTTTGAAAGCAATACCCTGGAAGCTGCTTATAGGCTGACCAAACTGGTAGCGCTCTTTAGAATATTTTAAAGCCGCCTCATAAGCTCCTTTAGCAATACCTAATGACAGGGCTCCAATAGAGATTCTTCCGCCATCAAGCACTTTCATAGCCTGAATAAAACCGTCTCCCACTTCACCTAGTCTGTTGGCATCCGGTATACGGCAGTTATCAAAAATAAGCTCGGCAGTTTCGCTGGCACGCATACCCAGTTTATCTTCTTTTTTTCCGCTGGTAAAACCTTCCATTCCTTTTTCAAAAACAAAAGCTGTCATACCTCTTGAATCACCTTTCTCTCCGGTACGAACAATTACTACAGCTACATCTCCTGATTTAGCATGCGTGATAAAGTTTTTAGCACCATTTACAATCCAGTGATCACCATCTTTAACAGCCGTAGTATTCATACCACCGGCGTCTGACCCTGTATTGTGTTCAGTAAGACCCCAGGCACCAATGAATTCGGCAGTAGCCAGTTTAGGCAACCATTTCTTTTTTTGTTCTTCATTACCAAAAGTAAGGATATGGTTTGTACATAATGAGTTATGTGCTGCCACAGATAATCCTATTGACGGATCTACTTTTGATATTTCTTCTATTACTGTAATATATTCATGATAACCAAGACCAGATCCTCCGTAAGCTTCAGGAACCAAAACCCCCATATAGCCCATCTCACCAAGCTGCTTAAAAAGATCTACAGGAAAATGTTGTTTTTCGTCCCATTCCATAATATTAGGACGTATGTGCTGCTCTGCAAAATCTTTGATAGAGTCAGCGATCATTTTTTGCGTTTCGTTATATTCAAAATTCATTTTGACTGATTATTTTTTTAGAATTCCAAATATAACGCAATTATTTTTTCTTTTTGAACAGGAAAACCATTTATTTTTAACAAATCCTCAATTTTAACGAATTTTCCCAACATACTCCTGTGAGTAATAATAGCACGAGCCAGATCTTTATCAAAATAAGGAAATCGGGACAGCTGGTTCAATGAGGCACTATTCACATTTATCTTTAAGGTTTGAGGTACTTCTTTAACCTGAAAATGTTCTTTAAGAAGTATTATAGCCTGTTGTGGAATTTGAGAAAAATCATCCATTTGCTCCATACTCACATAGCCTCCTAATTGTTCTCTTCTCTCTATTATAAGTTTAGAATAATAATCCCCTATGCCGTGTATTTTAATTAGCTCTTCACTGGTAGCCTTATTAATATCGATGATAACTATTTCGTCTTTGTGAGTAATTGCAGGAATAACATGCTGTTCATTATCACTTTGCTTACTAATCGGTTTAACGGAAAACCTAAAATAGGGAGATAATTTAGCCAACACAGTATCATGAACACCTGTTACATTTTGAAATTCCTGAGCCGAATTTATAAATGCACCGCTCTGCCTGTATTCGTTTAGCTTATTTAATTGTTTGAGGTTAATCCCTAAAACATACGCTTTGTAGTCTGAAATATAATTGGGATTAAAAGGAAAAATAGTATCACGCTTTTGAGACTTTTGTAACTGTAGCCTGTCTATTTCCGTTTGATGAGAGAGCCATTCTCTCTCTTCCTGTGAAGTAAATTTATCTCCGGTAAATAAAACCGATACACATATATAGTAACCTAATTGAACTACCAATATTAAAAGCAGTAATGCAACAACTCCCTTTTGCTGCTGTTTGGTAAAACGCAAAAAGAAATCGTAAGGCTTTTTCATTCGGTAAAAATTTAAGGGAAAGTTTTGTTTACAAATCAAACACCGAACTGCGTTTGGTATAAACGGCATCTTTTAACCTAAGCCAAAATGCCAGTGTTAAGTATACCCCAAACCAAAGCCCAACTGTAAAAAAGGAGATATAAATAAAAAACAACCTTACATTAGTCACCCTCATACCCAACCTGTCGGAAAGGCGTGCAGAAACATGAAAGCCGTTCCTTTCAAAAAAATGCCTGATGTTTGTTACAAATGACATAGCTTTAGTTTAGATTCCAAATTTACACAATTAACTTTTAATAAGCTCTAGCCCTAAAGCACATTGCATACATTTTTTATGGTCGCAATATTTTTTTTTAAGCTGAAGGAGAGCCTGACTGTCAAAAGCTGACTCTACAGCTACTTTATAAAACCTGAACTTATCAATTACAGCGTTTTTCTCAGGTTTTAAAACAGTTAGTAAATCCAACACTTCATCATCAGTCTCTTTACCTATATAGCGGTTGTATGCAAACTTAAACGGCACTATGGTATTAATGATAAGTAAATCGATAAAAGCAGACGATAAGGCTTTTCGTTTTTTAGTGCTTTCCTTATCAAACTGATAATGCGTTTTCCAATATTCACTTACCTGCAAAGTAAACAAGTCGTATATCTCCTGTAGGGTATTAGCTTCAATAAGTTTAGAGAACAGATTTTGATGTAAGTGATACAACTGTGCCAATTGCGACAATCGTATGGTTGGAAAATTATTGGGCCTTAGTTTAAAGAATTGGAGTTCATCTAAGTATACTTCCGGTAACCTGTGTTTATGTATTATATAGTCAAACCTTGTTTTTAAATCCTTAAAATACACATCCTGCTTATCTGCTTTAAGCAAACCTGCCCTACCCATAAAAAGAGCCTCGAGGTTTTCGGCTTCAAAAGCCTCTTTTCGAATCACAGCAAACGGAATTGATTTTGCAAGTTTATAAAACACCTCACCGTTAGTATTGAGCCCGAAGTTTTTTGCCAGAAAACAAAACAACACAGCCTCCCAGTCGTTAGTCACTTCGGCAGCCAGTTCCAGTATAGGTTTTGATTTTCGTTCCAACCGTTCAAAAAACAATCTGTCTTTCCAGTTAGACATTACAAAACTATTTATAGACGCCAGTTCCTTTTCGCAATAAATCCATGTTTTAGGAGTGGTAAGCATTCTGTAATTATCAACAGCAGCCCTATCAGTAAAATCTTTAAGCTGTAAAACAGGAATCTCGGTATTATCTTTCCTGTATACTTCCGTATCATGTTCCCATACCACGTGTAGCACCACATTATCGTAAGCCGAATCATTTTCATGATTGTGTATATACCAGTCGGATGATTTTAAATGTATCTCAACATTACCGGCCCATTTTTGGTTACCAATAGTAAGCTGGGCATTAAAAAAATCAGGTCCGGCCTGTTGCAGGTATTGTCCGGAATTTATAATCTCTATTTTTTCTCCTTTAACGGTATGCAGATTAAGTATATCAAACTTTTTAAACTGCCACAGGTAATGCAGGAAGTCTTCTTTCATGAGGGTGTGGTTATAAACCACTAAAATACAGAAAAAACTTAAAAAAGCTTAATTTGATTATGTACCAGTAAGTATAATTTAGCACAGGCACGTGCGTCAGACAATGCTTCGTGGTGTGTAAGTTCTATACCATTACGTTCACTGCAGTATTTAAGATTAGCCGGTTTATAACCTTTTTTCCTGTAAATGCGGCAGGTACACTCCCATCTTTCCGCTAAATTAAGTTCATCGTAATCCAAACCATAAAACCCCATTGTTTTGGAAAGTACATTACGATCAAAAACCTCATTATGAGCCACCAGTTTTTTACCCAACAAACGTTTTCTTATTTCAGGGTAGAGTTGGTAAAACGTAGACTCCTGTAAAGTATCGTTTGGCTGTATACCATGCACCTGAATATTCCTGTACCAGTATTGGTTATCGGGTGGCTGGATAAGAGTATAATACTCCTCTGTTATCACTCCGTCTTCAACTGTCACGATACCCACAGCACAGGCACTATAAGGATGCCCGGTTGCAGTTTCAAAATCTATAGCTGTAAACGTACTCATAACAAATAAAAAAGAGCCATAAGGCTCTTTTCAAATATACTCAATATTATTTTATTGAACTTATAATGTCGTGTTTGGTTATAATGTGGTGTCTTCCGTTACCAAGATCAACCAGTACCGCCTGATTGTCTTTATTGATAAGCTTTGAAACTTCCTCAATAGAAGTATTTGCTGTTACCACCGGATAAGGCTTACCCATAACCTCTTTAATAGGTTTTTCGGCTATATCTTTATCTTCCACATAGCTTCTAAACAAATCCGTTTCGTCTACTGATCCTACAAAACCGTTTGTATCAATAACCGGGATTTGTGAAATTTTATATTTACGAAGACGCTCTATAGCATGAGATACCAACTCTTCTGTTCTAACTACTACAAGAGGTTTATCAGCATGATCTTTAATCAGGTCTTCTGCTTTAGTAAGTTCCTCATCAAGGAAGCCTCTTTCACGCATCCAGTCGTCATTGAACATTTTACCTACATAACGGCTACCGCTATCATGGAATAATACAACAACAACATCCTCCGGTTTGAAGTTTTCTTTTAACTGAAGTACTCCCTTTATAGCAGCCCCGGCAGAGTTACCTACAAATATACCTTCTTCTAAAGCCAGTCTTCTGGTAAATACCGCAGCATCTTTATCGGTAACTTTAGTAAAACCATCTATAAGCGAAAAGTCTACATTTTTAGGAAGAATATCCTCACCTATACCTTCTGTGATATAAGAGTAAATTTCGTTCTCATCAAATATTCCTGTTTCGTGGTATTTTTTGAAAACCGAACCATAGGTATCAACCCCCCATATCTTAACATTAGGGTTTTGCTCTTTAAGATATTTAGCAACACCCGATATGGTTCCGCCTGTACCAACACCAACAACAAAATGCGTTATCTTACCTTCAGTCTGTTCCCATATCTCCGGACCTGTCTGCTCATAATGCGCTAACGTGTTAGAAGGGTTATCATACTGGTTTACATACCATGCATTAGGCGTCTCTTCCGAAAGTCTTTTTGAAACCGAATAGTATGAACGCGGGTCTGTTGGTTCTACATCTGTAGGACAAACTACAACCTTAGCTCCAACAGCCCTAAGGATATCCATTTTCTCTTTAGACTGCTTGTCTGAAATAACACAAATAAGCTTATACCCCTTAACGATTGCTGCAAGAGCAAGCCCCATACCCGTGTTACCCGATGTACCTTCGATAATAGTACCTCCCGGTTTTAGGCGACCGTCTGCTTCGGCATCCTCTATCATTTTTACGGCCATCCTGTCTTTTACAGAATTACCCGGATTAAACGTTTCTACCTTAGCCAAAACCAAAGCATCTACCTCTTTAGTTATTTTGTTAAGTTTCACTAAAGGTGTGTTACCAATGGTTTCAAGTATATTGTTTGCGTATTTCATTTCAATAATTAATGGGTCCTGAATATGAGGACAAAGATATACAGATAATGTTAAAAAAACAGTTAATGAAAAGATTCTTAGGAGAAGAAATCCCAAATAACCCCAAAGCGAATAACAGCATCTCTATATGGATAGCTTGGTGCCGAGAAATAATTATATCCCGAAAACGAGGAGTTGAAATGTTCGTATTTAAGAAACACTCTAAAAGTCTTGATTTTCGCGTTAAGAAAGAAATCCATTAAAGGAAAATCACCAATCTTTCTCTTATCCTGAACATAAAACTCACCCAGTAAAGGGTTGTAATCATTAGCATAGTACTTAGTAAAATACTGGAAAGTAACACCGGTTTGGATAAACAAAGCTTTTTTAAATAAGTGTTCAGAAAAATAGAATGTATTACGGGTAATAAAATCAGGCACGTTAAGTATTTTATCACTTTGGGTAACATTTTGATAAAGCACTGTATTATCCAGTCCAAACTTCCCAAACTTAAATTCTTTGGCCGCCTTAATGGAAAGGTAGTTTATAGTACCGTCATACTGTGTAGGGCTAACAATAACAGGTTCAATCTCATCTTCATCAAAAGCCACTTCATTCCTTTCAAAATACAAATGATCATTAAGTACAGTATACTGCATGGAAGCATCAAGCCATTTGGTTTTTGCTTCAAACTCAAAACTGTTTATTTTTTCATTCTTAAATTCATTGAACCAGTTGTAGTCTATATAGCCACTTTGATATAGCCTGTAATTAAGATTCGGCAGTTTGTTCATGTTTTGATACCTAAAACTTAAAACATTCTTTTCATCAAAAGTATACCTGGCCGATGCCTGGATATTAGCCAATGACTGATTAGTTATAGAGTTTGAAAATAAAACAGAACCCTTAAGTTTATCTTTATGATAAGTATAGCGCGCACCATATGTATTAATCCTGTCATTAATAGCGTTTGGTATAAAATTGTCACCAAAAATGATTCTCTTATAAAAGTAATTATAGGTATAATCTTCAAGATAAAACTCAATCATACCAATATCCTCATTGCTGTAAGCAGCTCCAAGCATATTGTACAACCTGTTATAACGGGTTTTATTATTAATGTATGAAGTATAAAAATCACCAAACCTTTGGTTTGCCGTAGGCTGAGTATAAAGGAATGATTTATTCTCATAATTAAACTGATGATGAAAAACCAAACTGTTTGGATTCGATTTACTTAACCTAAAAGTATGATCTACAAAAAAGCGATTACCTTTCATTAAAGATGTTGCATCTTTATTATAAACATCCAGTCGTTCCCTATCTGTATAAAGTGGCTCACCACTTTCAAAAAAATCAACATCAGTAATACCTCCGTTCTCCTGATTGGAAATATCCTGACCTGTAAAATGTAGTTTTAAAACATACCTTTTATCAGTAGTATTATAACTGGTTATAAACCTAAAATTTCCGTTACTGGAAATAGAATTTATATACTTACCTATTGAACGTATTCCTTTATATGCTACAGCAAAATTTAAGTTATCTGAGGTATTAAGAGTAACTAAGGCATCCATTATTTGCCCTTGTGACAAAACTGATTTATAAAACAAATCAGTATATGGTGTAGGCACATGATAATAGTTTATATCATTAACCTCCATATAGGCTGCGTGTTTTGCTTTAAACCCGAAATCCGGAAAAGCATTATATTCAGTAAGCCCATAATCTAACACATTATACGTTTGCCCTTCATTAGGGAAAGCTAATAATCCAAAATTATCTTTCCTTAAATAATTAGCTTTATAATCGTTTTGAACAGTTAACGTAGTATCTACATAAGTAGTATCTCTGTCAATAGTAATTATCTTATACATATCAACTGTAGCTATCGAATCTGAAACTTTACTTACTGAAGATTTGATAGTCGAAGTATTATTATCAGACTGCATCGAAGCCCCCTGCTGGCTTGTAGT
Source organism: Flavobacterium beibuense F44-8 (assembly GCF_000769915.1). Lineage (GTDB taxonomy): Bacteria > Bacteroidota > Bacteroidia > Flavobacteriales > Flavobacteriaceae > Flavobacterium > Flavobacterium beibuense. Next base: position 69,554 of record NZ_JRLV01000019.1, on the reverse strand, counting down.
GGTTAATTTAGGTTTTACAGTTCCTTTTTCCCTTATTTGCGAAAACATCACCACAGGAAAAAAAAACAACAACAAAATGAAATGCTTCTTCAACATTGAATATTTGGAATTTCTGACAAAGATAATTTTTTAAAGATATATAAACATATAAAAAAACCCGCTATAAAGCGGGTTTTTAACTTATATAAAAAAGTTTTATTCTATTACACTATATTATTGCTTAGTTAATACAAGACTATTATTAGCATAAAGTGTAGTAGCACTTCTTAATCTAAAGTTAAGAGAAAGAGTACCTCCATTTAAACAAGTAGAAACACCATCGTTACCTTCAACATAGATAGGTGTATTACCATTAGTTAACAAGAAGTTACTTTCATAATCTGGCCAAGTAACACTTCCATCCTCATTAACATAAATAGTAGTTTGAGAACTAGCATCAATGCCATAAATATTACTAACAATTAAAGAGTTTGCCTCTGCACCTAGAGTTACGTTACACTGATACTGATCTTCACCATCTAGTAAAGCATTATAAGTACCTACCATTGAACTTAAATCATAAGCACCTACAACAAAATCATGAGTAGCAATATCGTTATCTTCAAAACCTACAGTAACATTAGCATTACTTGTAGATGTTAAAGTTACTCTGAATTGAGAACAAGAAACCTGAGCTGAAGCAGGAACCGTAAAAGTGATGTTAGCACTCAACTCTCCTTTTGGCACGTATACAGATCCAGGTATGTTTATAAATGATGATGAGCCATCAATATCTTCAACTGTATAATAAACCGTTAATCCTTCATTTACAGGATTATTAACTGTTGCATTACCATTTAAATCTATTATATCAATAGACTTGATTGAAACAGGAATTGAAGCAGTTATTGTAGATTTAGTACCCTGAGGTACACTAGCATAAGTCGCTCCGTTGCTTTCAAACTGAACCCATCCTGATGCTGAATCGTTACCGAATTTATCGGCATTAGGATCATGGTAATCACAGCTAGTTAAAGATATAGCTGCAAAACCTAATAAACCACATATAAATTTTTTCATAATTTAAATTTATTTATTTTACTATATCTTAATTAGTTTTTAGTTAACATAAACGAACTTTGATTTGGACCATACCCACAAGCGTTGGTAGTGTTCTCAAGAAAGTTAACATTAATAGTCGAATCATCTTCTGTATTGTAAGGAGCACGATTATCAGTATCAGCAGGTCCCCAAGTAAATTGAAGATCACCATCGTCATTACATCTAAGACCTGTTTGAACAACACCTCCTAAATTAACATAATCACACTGGAAGTTTAATCTTACAGTTCTTGAAGAACCAACATAACCAGGATAAGGGTTAATATCAAAAACACGCTCATAATCATTATCTCCTACAGAAAGCGTAACATTTGAATCATCAAAAATTACAGGATCTGTAAACATTGACTCTACTGCAGAAGCAGTATAGCTACCAGTAAATTCTGAAAGAAGAGGACAAACTTCATATACTCTAACCTGAGCTTCACTAAAGCCTAGAGACTCTCCATTAAAATTTGTATCAGGAATTTTAATTGTGAAGTCTTTGATTTCCTCATCAACAAGGTTATTATCCTGACCGGTAATACTCATAGTACCTACATACTCACCTGCAGGAATAGTTAATGTAGCAGGAACGTTGTAAGTAGCGGCATTAGCAGTACCTGCAATTACTTCAATATTGTAAACTCTGTCTGAATTAGATAAAGTACTTGAGGTAAAAGTAATAGTAGTAGCACCATTTGCATCTCTTTCCACAGGTAATGAGTAAACATCACTTGAGAATGATAATAGAGTAACATTTGATGGGTCTTCACCATTGAAAACCGTTGGCTCAACATCATCACACGAAGCAACGATAGCAGCCAGACAAAATATTTTTAATAAATTCTTCATACTCTTTTTTTTTAAATTTTAGTATCCAGGATTTTGCTGTATAGTAGGGTTTGCACTTATTTCCGAGTTAGGAATAGGCAAAGTAAACTTATAGCTCGTTGGAGCTAAATCACAGTCTGCACTAAATGAAGCACAGTCTACACTTTCTCTACTAACACCAACACCAATTTCAGTACCTATTCTCTTTAAGTCAAGATATCTGTGACCTTCAAAAGCAAATTCTTTTCTTCTCTCAAGTAAAATATCCTGTAATGCAGCATTTAAGTTAGCATAAGTAGGTAGAGTAGCACTACCACTAAGTAACCTAGAATCTCTTACAGCCTTAACCGTAGTAGCTGCAGCACTTAAGTTACCTGCACGTGCCTGAGCTTCAGCTCTGATTAAATACATCTCTGCTAGTCTGAAAACCTTAACGTCATTAATAAATGCATTATCACTAGACCCCAAGTACTTACCTTGAAGAAGAACGTTATCCGGAGAGTTAAAACCTTGAATAACACTTTGAGTGTGAATAAGGATATATCTTCTGATATCAGTAGATGATAATGTATTGAATAAACTGTTAGAAACTTCAAAGAATGGACTTCCGTTAATACCAGCACCATTTGCAGAATATAGACTCATAATCTGACTATCACCCTGGCGACGAGAAAGAGCAAAAATCAACTCTGTTGCTTCAACATTATCTTCTACATATAAAGATGTTAAATCATCTGTATCTGAAAGACTGTAAGAACCTTCTATATCTACTCCGTCAATTAATTTATTAGCATTGTTTAAAGCAGTAGTGTAATCACCTTCAAACAAAGCGACTCTAGCTTTCATTGCTACAATTACATCAGGATTAACGTAAAACTTCTGTTCTCCGGCTGCTCCTGCATAAGCATCAACAGTATCAAAATCAGCCCCCATTAAAGAAGCTGCTTCTTCTAGGTCATTATTGATGAATTCAAAAACTTCACCTACAGTATTACGAGGAAATACATCCAGTACTTCAGGAACAAAGTCCATAATGATAATACCAGGAGCAGTTAAATCTTGATAATCTGAAACGAAATATTGCATCATTTCAAAGTGACAAAATCCTCTCATCGCTAATAACTGAGCTTTAATTTCTTCAGCCTCTACTCTTTCCTCAGCAGTTTCCAGTGTTGGGTATATTCTATCCCAAGCTCTAAGAACCCTGTTTGAAAAGTTAATAACCGCATATCTTCCTCCCCATAATGTTGTTGGAAAGTTACTTCCCGGTTGAAGGATAAAGTTATAAGTTTGGTTACCCTGACCTGAGCTTGCAAAACCTCTCTTTAAGTTATCAGTAAAAAGATCATTAAATAAAATCTGATCTCCACTACCATTACCTCCAGCATCTGGGCTGTACGCTGCATAAACTCCATACAAACCGGTACGTAAATCGGTTATTGTCTGAAATGCAACTTCTTCGGTTAATTCTGACTCCTGAACTATATCGGTAGCATCTTCACAGGAAGTCATCCCTACGATAGCTGCCAGTAAGCTTATTCTTAATATTTTTTTCATAGTTGTCTTTTATTAGAAATTAATTACAGCTCCAAAAGTATAAATCTTAGGAGTTGGATAGTTACCCCTGTCTGTAGAACGGAAACCAGCTTCAGCATCCCAACCTCTGTATGAAGAGAAAGTTAAAAGATTCTCTCCCTGAACATATAGTCTTAAACCTGAAATTGGTAAATCACGTAATAACTCATCACTAAATGAATAACCGAATAAAACATTTCTAAGTCTTAAGAAAGATGCATCTTCTAAATATCTATCAGTTGAATTGATATAATCTACTGCACCATAAGCGTTACCTACTCTAGGAACAGATGTTATATCGCCTACATTTTGCCATGCTGTAGCTGTACTTGCTACCCTGTTAGAACCATCACTAATCACACTAGTTTCTTCTAATTCAGCATAATCAAGGTTGTTTCTGTAAAGATCAGCAAAGTAACTCCATTGAGTACTAAATTCAAAACCTTTATATTTCACAACAGTACCAAAACCACCTTGCCATGCAGGGTATGTAGATTTACCTGTATCAACCCTATCAGAATCATCAAGAGTTTCAGTTAAACCACCATCTGCAGTATAGAATAAAGGATTACCGTTTGCCGGGTTAACACCTGCATATTTAACCACATAGAAAGTATTAAATGCAGAACCTTCAATTAACGAAGTAGAACCATTACTAAACACTAAACCATTGTAACTATCCGGTAAATCCCTGATAAAGTTTTTATTATATGAAGTATTAGCATTAACAAGTATTGTCCAATCTTCATTACGGAATACATTATACTTTAAAGTAACCTCAACACCTTTGTTCTCCATAGAACCAATATTAGTATTGATAGCTGCAGTAGCATTAACAGGAGACACAGGAGTAGTTTGGAACAGGTCTGTAGTACGCTTTCTATAAACATCTACACTACCTGAAAGTTTATTTTCCCATACACCAAAGTCAACACCTATATTAGTTTGAGCTGTTTGCTCCCATCTTAAACCAGTGTAACCAATTTGAGTTGGAACTGTACTTATAGATCCGTCGTAATTACTACCTACTCCATATAAACTACGAGTTAAGTTTAACGAACTATATTGAGCATTACTTATACGCTGGTTACCAGATGTACCGTAAGAACCTCTAATTTTAAGATCAACACCTTTAAAATTATTTTTAAAGAAATCTTCCTGATCAATATTCCATCTAGCACCTACAGACCAAAAAGTACCCCATTTGTTATCATCAATGAAACGGAATGAAGCATCACGTCTTACAGTTGCAGTAACACCATATTTACCTTTGTAATCGTAATCAAAGTTACCAAAGTAAGAGAATAACCCTTCAGACACTTTAGTTGACCCAACAGTTGGAACATATGGCTGACCATCTCCTTCAACTACAGTACCATCAATAAATGCTGCTCCTGTACCAACTAACCTTGGATCAAGACCACTTTGAGCGAAGTTAATACCATCTAAGTGTGCTTTATTATACTCAACAAAAACAGTTGCATCAATTGTATGATCTCCAAACTGATTGTTATAGTTTAATCTTGCAACAGAGTTAAATCTAAAATCTCTACTGGTTGATTCACTATGAATACCTCCGTATTGAGCATAACCTTCAGAACTTGTTACCTGGAAAGGACCTAAAATACTGTTAGGATGTAAGATTTCAAGAGCTCTGAAACCAGAAAAATCAATACCCATCTGGAAACCTGCAGTAAGGTTTTTAGCAAAATTCCAATCTGCAGCAAAGCTGGAAAGAATTTTAATTTCGTCCTCAACATCTGTATTCATATGAACAGAGTTAAGTAGTACATAAGGAGCTTTATCTACCGCAATAGAAGAAGGATCTCCATAAACAAGACTTCCTGTATTTGTTACACTTCCATCAGCATCATATGGAGATAAATATGGTAAACCATGTAAAGCAGCTCTAAAAGGAGCAAAGTAAATAGCATTTGAACCAGCACCATCTACACCATTTGATCTAGAAAAGTTACCACTAAAGTTGAATGAGTAATTAAATTTACCATCCTCTGATTTACCAGAGAAGTTATTTCTAACACTAAAACGTTTAAAGTTTGTATTGATAAAAATACCATCTTGCTCAAAGTAACTTAAAGAAGTAAAGTTATTTGTATTCTTTGAACCTGTAGTAATAGCCAAGTTGTGAGACTGAGTAACACCTTTTCTAAAGAATATATCTGACCAATAAGTATTGTTTTGCTTAGAAAGTAAATCAATCTCAGCATCAGACAAAGAAGCTCCAAAACCATCACCAACTCTTTTCTGGAAGCTTAGCAACTCTTTTGAGTTCATTAACTCCATATTTAACGGCTGAAGTTCACTGTAACCAAACTGTGATGTATACCTAAACTCCATCTTCTCATCATAACCACCTCTTTTAGTAGTAATAACGATTACACCATTAGCACCTCTATTACCATAAATAGAAGTTGCCGCAGCATCTTTATAAACCTGAACAGAAGCAATATCGTTCTGGTTAATACTTCTAAAACCATCTTCATCTACCGGTACACCATCAATAACAAATAACGGCTCTACGTTACCATTAATTGTACCAATACCGCGAAGAATGATTGTACTATCAGCACCTGGTTGCCCAGATCCTGTACCAATATTAAGACCAGCTATCTGACCTTGTAAGTTTTGAAGAACAGAAGCATTCGCTCTATCCTCAATAGCCTCAGCTGTAATACCAGCAACAGCCATAGCTGACTTTTCCTTAGTTATACTACGGTAAACGTCTTTTACAACTGTAGTAAGTACTGTACCACCTTCTACAAGTGTAACACTATAAGAATTTTGCGCCCCAACCTGAACAGTTTGGGTTTCGTATCCTACAAAAGAAAACTCAAGAGTTTCCCCTACATTAACCTTGATAGAGTAATTACCATCAATGTCTGTTTGAGCACTACGTTGAGTCCCTTTTACAAATACGCTAGCGCCTGGAAGAGAGCCGGTCGCATCTGACACCGTACCACTCACTACTTTCTCCTGCGCAAAAGAGAAATTAATTGTCAACGCCATTAAAAGCGTCATAATCCAAGTAAACTTCGATCTCATACTTTATTAATTTGAGTTAGTTAACCGCAAACTTCTTAATAATTTATTAATAAAACAAATATTACTTCGGAATAATAATGTTAAATAGACGCAAAATTGCATTATCAAGAATTTGCTAATCATATAGTTATTAGATACCTTTTTTGTTAAAAGGTTGCGTAGGTTTTTTGTAAAAACAAAAAAAACTGCCTAAAAGGCAGTTTTTCAGTTGTTAACATATTTTTAACCTGTTAAATAAAATATTATTTAACTATTACTTTTTTTGTTTCTGTATAACCATCATAATTGATGTTTAAAACATACATACCCGCATTAAGAGAAGAAACATTTATAGTACTAACTACATAATCAAATTGTCTTACAATACGCCCCTGTAAATCATACATAACAACACTCCCCTCAGATGGCTGACCTAACGACCCCATATCAATATTAATAACATCAGTAGCAGGATTAGGATAAATAGCCACCTTGTTAAATTGATTATCTACAACATTTAGTTCATCTGTTATACCGTTTACTACTAACGAATAAGCCTGAGAACCTCCACTAAGACTACCTTTATGTTTAATTTCAATAGTATAAACACCAGGAGTAACATCAGTCACCTCAACATATTCAACATTATCCCTATCATTATCACCTCTTACAGCAGGTGTTAACACATTATTAGAAAGCATCCACGGATATACAGGAAATACATCTCCCACTTTTTTAACCGTTACATCAATATCATTAACAAGTCTTGGATTATTTTGGTTCGCCTGCTCCAAAGTAGCACCTGCAGGATCTGTCCAAACAACAGTTACCTTTAAAGGCTGGATTCCCTGCACAGTTACCTGCTTAGTATATGTACCTCCATTATTTAAAACATTCTCTTCTATAAGCGAGCTTACTCCATTATTATCAATAACCTCTACTGCTCTTTGAGCATTGATTAATCCCCAACCAAACTTATGATCCGGACCATCCCAAGAACCCGCTTCATCTGCAGTATTAATCATCAATGCTTTAAGAGTAGCTGCACGCATGTACTCCTCATTAGTATCATAATAATGTTCCTGTAACAAAATAAGAGTACCCGCTACACCAGGTGAAGCCATAGAAGTACCTTGTAATGTAGCATAACCACTACCACCACCCGCAGTAGGATATGAAGAATAAACACCTTCACCTTTCATAGCAATATCCGGCTTAACCCTCTTATCATCCGTTGGACCATAACTACTAAAAGAAGTCATCACAATATCATTAGTTTCACGATCTGCAAGAACATCTCTTACACCCTTAACCGCCGCAACAACAATAGCATTTTTAGATGTTTTATTACCAATAAGCAAATCACTGGTTTCACCCGTTCTATCATTACCGGCAGATATTACAGCCTGATAATAAGGAGCTGCATAATGAATAAGATCCCACGCACGGCTTTCACTAGAGTATGCTCCAGGCATCCAGCTTGCTGCATTCTCTAACGGTATACCATATGAGTGGTTAGAAACAAGAAGCGCAATATTTGGATCTGTTGCAGCACTTAGAGCCTCATTATTATCAAAAGAAGCTTCATAAGCTAATAAGTCTGCCTGATATGCAAGTCCTCTGGCACCAATATCACCATCACCAGACCCAATAAGAGTACCGGCAACGTGTGTAGCGTGACCCGAAGCTTCAAAATCCTCTTCGTTAAACGCAGCATTATCACCTATAGTAACTCTACCAACTAACTGCTCATGATCATCTAAACAACCTTCAATTTCCCACATCCCAAGAAGCATACCCGAACCATTAAGGTCAAGACCCATATCTCCTCCGGTTCTAATATGTGTAACCATCGAAGTCGCCGCACTACTTTTTTGCCCTAAATTATTATCAGAAGCCTTGTAAATAGGTTCATCATGAGAGGTAACACCCATTAAACGTGCAACAACACCATTTTTATTAGTAACTCTTAACGGCCAGCCATTCGCTTCCGCTAATTCAAGAGCTCTCTCATAACTTCTCAAATTCTCCTCTTCAAGCCCTTCAATTACTTTTTTAACTTCAGCCTGATTGTAGTGGCTAACTATCTTAGCTCTTTGCTCTGGCGTACTTTGAGCTGAAGCAGAAAAACCTGCCATTAACCCGATCGACAAAAGCATTAAAGCTGATACAGTATTTTTTTTCATAACTGTTTTAAAAATTTAATAATAAACAACCAATAGACCTTTTCTTTACAAGAATCTCAAAACCAAAAGATTTCAAAACCTTTTTTAAAAAGAAAAGCAAAAATATAAATAATTAGAAATTAACCTATATTAATTTTAATTTTAACGTAACTAAATTACATTTGCGTATAATTTTATACGTAAAAAATACATTTCCCGATTTATGTTATCCCTAAAATTTTCAGAATTCTCTTTAGAAACCGGCACCGATGAAGCCGGTCGCGGATGTCTTGCAGGGCCGGTAACAGCAGCTGCAGTTATCTTACCTGATAATTTTGAACTAAAACTCCTGAACGATTCTAAGAAACTTAACGAGAAAACAAGAGATCAACTAAGACCAATTATTGAAGAAATGGCCTTATGTTATCATGTTACAAATATTGAGCCAGAGATTATTGACGAAATAAATATATTAAACGCCTCAATAAAAGCAATGCAAAACTGCATTACCAAACTAACCCCAACACCGGAATACATAATAGTTGACGGCAACAGATTCAAACCCGTAAACAACATACCTTACAGCTGCATCGTTAAGGGGGACGGAAAATACCTTAGCATTGCTGCAGCATCAGTACTTGCAAAAACCTACAGAGATGAGTACATGAACAAAATTCATGAAGAATTCCCTATGTATAACTGGAAGAAAAACAAAGGCTACCCTACTATTGAACACCGTGAAGCCATTAAAAAATATGGCATAACAAAATACCACCGTAAATCTTTCAGGTTATTGCCCGATCAACTTGAAATTAACTTCGAGATTTAATTAAACCCTCAACAATACCTCTTCTTCAGCATTAACTATCTTTGCTGCAAATAGCTCTGTAAAATATTTCAGTATTTTCTGTTTAATTTCCTCTTCATCCACCTTATCTACTCTTAATTCTACATTAAGAGAAGTTACAGCCTTATCTTTTATCCCACAGGGTATTATATTATCAAAATACCCTAAATCAGCATTCACATTAAAAGCAAAACCATGCATGGTTACCCAGCGTGAAGCCCTTACCCCCATAGCACATATTTTACGGGCAAACGGAGTACCCACATCAAGCCAAACTCCGGTTTCTCCTTCACTCCTAACTCCCTCAAGACCATAATCTGCCATTACCTTTATAATCACGTCTTCTAAAAAACGAAGATATTTATGTATATCGGTAAAAAAGTTCTCTAAGTCCAATATAGGATAACCTACCACCTGACCGGGCCCGTGATAAGTTATATCACCACCTCTGTTTATTTTATAAAAAGTAGCTCCTTTATCTGCCAGTTGTTTTTCATTAAGCAATAGGTTTTGCATATCTCCGCTTTTACCTAATGTATAAACATGAGGATGCTGCGTAAACAACAGGTAATTTGGCGTAGCATCATTTTTTTCCTCACGCCTGTTTTTCACCTTTACATCAAGTATACCGCTAAAAAGGGTTTCCTGAAAATCCCAAACCTCTTTATAGTCTTTCATTCCTAAATCAAGGAACTGCACCTGCTTATTCATAGCTGTAATATCTAATTCATTACAAAATTACAAAACTTCTCGCGGTTTAACCCTATAAAAAAACCGGACATCTATTAAGTCTGTCCGGTTTAACAATATCATTTAAATCTCTATTAAAATTTAACTTCAAGCCCCATATCTTCCGGCTTATCAAAATAATCCAACAAAGAGTATGTAACCGTTACCGTTTTTTTATCATCGCTTATCACTGCCGATTTATCTGAAACAGACTTCACGGGTTTTGGGAACTGATAAATAACAGTATAGGTAGACTCTTCAAACATCGATTTCATCATCTCTTCACCCGCTGCATCTTCATCACTTTTCTCTTCCTCTTTTGCTTTAGCAGGCTTTATGGTTTTTACAAACTTCTTACCATCATAAAAATACTTAACATCAGACTCTTTTTTCTCTAAACTCATTCCCGATGGAGCGCCACCTGCCTTATTCATCTTATTAAGCTCACTAAAAGCCTGCATGATATCGGTAATATCTTCTGCCTTTTGAAAATCGGTAAAAATATCCATCTTGAATTCAGAAGTTTTAGGATCCATCATCATATGTACCTTAAAATTCTCAAGCTTTTTTAACCTCTCCTGATCTGCCTTCGGCAACTTCGCTATACTATCTCTTTTCTCATCCAGAATCTCTTTAAAGGTAAAAGTAGAATCTTTCCTCTCCCCTCCATCTTTAGCCAATTCCTCTCCGGCCATAGCCATCAACTGAGACGCATCTACCTCCAGGCTCATTTGCCCACTCCCGTCATCTTTAACTGTAACTCTTTCGGTAAAATTACACGATGTGGCAAACATCAGCATTAACAGGCTAAGCCCGTAAAAAAATCTTGTTTTCATAATTGGTGTTTGTTTTGTTAATCTTAAGTCAAAGATAATATTTTTAAAACCTAACAAAAAGCACTGATACAGTTAAAAATGCAAATTGATTATTTATTAATAATCACTATCTTTGCGGGCTTAAAAAAACATTAATAACATGCAGCTTTCAGAACAAGAAATCATTCGTAGAGAAAAACTGGACACGCTGAGAAACCTCGGCATCAATCCGTATCCCGCTAACCTATTTCCTGTAGACCACACATCTAAACAGGTGAAGGAAGATTTTGCTGAAGGCAAGAAGGTTGTTATTGCAGGCCGTGTGATGTCTTTCCGTATTCAGGGAAAGGCTTCTTTTGCCGAAATTCAGGATAGCGAAGGACGTATACAGATATACATAAACAGGGATGAAATTTGCCCTGGTGAAGATAAAACCAAATACAACGAGGTATTTAAAAAACTTATTGACCTTGGTGACTTTATAGGCGTAGAAGGCACGCTTTTCACTACTCAGGTAGGAGAAAAATCAGTACGTGTAACCGACTTCTCCCTGCTAAGCAAAACTCTTAGACCGTTACCAATGCCAAAAACAGATGCTGACGGTAAAGTATATGACAGTTTTAATGACCCTGAACTTCGTTACCGCCAGCGTTATGTAGACTTAGTGGTTAACCCTCAGGTGAAAGAAGTATTTGTTAAGAGAACAAAACTTTTTAACGCCATGAGAAGCTTCTTTAACGACAAAGGTTACTTTGAAGTTGAAACTCCAGTATTACAGCCAATACCGGGTGGTGCTGCCGCAAGACCGTTTGTTACTCACCACAACTCTTTAGATATTCCTCTATACATGAGGATTGCTAACGAGCTTTATCTTAAAAGACTTATAGTAGGTGGTTTTGACGGGGTTTATGAATTTAGTAAAAACTTCCGTAACGAAGGGATGGACAGAACCCATAACCCTGAGTTTACGGCTATGGAAATATATGTAGCTTACAAAGACTACAACTGGATGATGGAGTTTACCGAAAACCTGCTTGAGCATTGTGCAACAGCAGTAAACGGAACTACTATTACCACATTTGGCGAACACACGGTAGACTTTAAAGCTCCGTATGCCCGTGTTACTATGACAGATGCCATTAAACAGTTTACCGGATTTGATATTACCGGAAAAACGGAAGCCGAAATATTTGAGGCTGCAAAAGGCATGGGAATCGACGTAAATGAAACCATGGGTAAAGGAAAACTTATTGATGAGATTTTTGGCGAGAAATGTGAAGGCAACTTCATTCAGCCAACGTTCATTACCGATTACCCTAAAGAAATGAGTCCGCTTTGTAAAGAACACCGTGATAACCCTGAACTAACCGAGCGTTTTGAGCTTATGGTTTGTGGTAAAGAAATCGCCAACGCCTATTCAGAACTTAACGATCCTATTGACCAGAGAGAGCGTTTTGAAGCACAACTTAAACTTGCCGAAAGAGGTGATGATGAAGCAGGTCAGTTTATTGATTTTGATTTCCTTAGAGCTTTAGAATATGGTATGCCTCCTACGTCAGGTTTAGGTATTGGTATGGACAGGTTAATTATGTTCTTAACCAACAACCAGTCTATACAGGAAGTATTGTTCTTCCCTCAAATGAGACCTGAGAAAAAAGGACCTGAACTAACCGAAGACGAAAAGCTGATTACCGAAATACTTAAAGCCAATAATTCTATTGAACTGGGAGCTTTAAAAACCGAAGCCGGACTAAGCGGTAAAAAATGGGATGCTGCCATGAAAGGTTTATCTAAACACGGACTTGTAAAAGTTGTTGTTGAAGGCGATATAAAAACTGTGGAGTTTAAAGGATAATACATCTATTATATATATGTATAAAAAAAGGAACCGATAAGGTTCCTTTTTTTATAAGCTATAGTTAATATTAACTGCCAGCCTGTAGTTGGCTTCCACCTTACCTCCCGTAAGGTTTTGATTCATCGGAACCATTGCATTGACACCTAATGAAAACTTACCCATACCGGCCTCTACCCCTGCCTTAGCAAAAAAGATATCACCTTTAGTATCAGGAACATCTTCACCATACTGTCTGTTTGAAGCATATACTTCACCAGCCACACCCACTTGAGGTACCGTTATCATCTTCTGCCCTTTTATCATATAAAACAAAGTCCCACCATAATTAAACTGGTTACCAAACTGATAGTTTTGATTGTTTTCGGTTTTAAAAGTATAGTTAAGCATGGTATTAAACCCATAATTCCCTTTTTTAAGAATATATTCGGCTGCAAGCATATAATCCCAACTACCTGTACCTAACTGAAAGCTTGGGTTTACACTCCCGTTATTACTTCCGTTATATTCTCCGGTTGGAGCTTTCACTCCTACACCTGCCTGAAGCGTATGTTTATAGTTCACCGTATCTGTTTTGGTTTGATATACCGTATACATACCTAACACCGTAATATCACCTATACCATCAATAGTTTGTTTTCCTGTTGATGGCGCACGGTTATTAAAATGGTACGGCACCAATGCCGTTACCTGAAAATTTCTAAACATCGGAATTCTAGCCCATACCTGCATGGTATTAAAGTTCTCGTCTATCCAGGGGGAGTTATTAAATATACCCTCACGACTGGAGTAGCTTTGATACATATATCGCAAACCAACAAAGTTTTGATCGAGCATAGAACTAAACCCCATACTTCCGCCACTGGCAGAACAGCCACAGGCATCACAAAAATCTTCAAACTCATAAGCATACTGCCTAAAGTTTGGATAAAGCGTATCTCTTACTGTCTCCGCATAAAAACACTGAGTAACCAAAAGCAATACACCTATTATATATTTTTTCATTTTAATTAAGTTTGATAGTAAAACAGAGGATTATTGATATACTCCTCATCAGTTAATGTTTTCAGGAAAGCTACAAGAGCATCTTTCTCTTCCTGTGTAAGCGGGATACCTAAAACGTCTTCATGCCTTAACTCATTGTCCAATGTTTCGGAATCAGTAACCCCGTTAGCGTAAAAATTAAGCACCGACTGTAGCGAGCCAAAGCGACCATCGTGCATATAAGGAGCAGTTAACTCCACATTACGCAGGCTGGGAACTTTAAACTTATACCTGTCGGTCGTAAAACCGGTTACTATTTCCCTACCTAAATCATTAAGATTTGGATTAGGCGGAAGTCCGTTATTCCTGAAAGCACTATCGGTAAACAAATCGGTTTTATGACACATGGCACATTTTTGCTGAAACAGTGCCATACCCTGTTCTTCCTGACTGGTAAAGTCACCTCCCGGTTCATTACGTACATGCTTATCATAACGGGAGTTGGCCGAAACCATCATAGTCATGAACTGCCCAAGCGCCTTTAATATATTACCCGATGAAACCTGTTTATCCTCAAAAGCAAGCCCGAAGAGCTTTACATACTCAGCATCCTGCATCAGCTTTTCAGCTATCCCCTGCAGAGTCTCATCCATTTCCTTTGGATTATGAATAGGCACTATGGAAAGCATCTCGATACTGTTTGAAGCTCCGTCATAAAAATATTCACTTTGGAAAGCCATATTTTGAACCGCCGGAGCATTACGCGTCCCTACCTGATCGTATATCCCGTGACTAAAATCGTGTCCATGATGTGTAAAAGCATACCCTTGCTCATGGCAAAAAGAGCATGAAATAGTATTATCGGCAGATAACCGTCCGTCATAAAAAAGTTTCCTTCCCAACTCAAAGCCTTTTTCTGTAAGCATATTATGGGATACACCCTGTGCTAAGGGTGGAAAATTTGAAGGAACCTGAAAATTCAGTGGTTTATCAACTTCGGTATACTCCTCTTCTTTAGAACACGACACGAAAAAACACCCTATTAAAAAGGTTAGAATAATTGTTCTCATATTAAAAAAGTTAGCCTTGCCATACCAAATACAGCAAGGCATTAACAATTAGTCTTCGTGGCTTGAGTTACCTCCGTTATGAACGTGATCTACAACAAACATATTCAGCGTGTTTTCGGCAATAGTTATAAGATTTTCACCTCCCATAATAGCCGTAGCTGTTTGTGCCTCATTGATATTATCTGCCAGCTTTATTTTGTTTACTCCGTCAAGAATTACATTGGCATCGGTTTTTAGGTGTATGTTAGGCATTTCACCTTCCCTAACTCTTGCAGTAGTAGGCAGTGATAAGGTAACCTCCCTGTAATTATCGGTAGCTGTATTACTCCCCTGATGCACCTGGAAAGCTTTCTCACCATCAACCTCAGGTGAAGTATAAGTCCCTTCAAAATTTATGAAACGGTATCCTGTAGACCATGTCCATGTAAGATTGTATTCTGTAGCTAAATCCCAAAAACTCTGCTGAGCCGTTTCTCCCTGTAGATAACGTTGCTCATCTACACCAATACCAAACTTAAGCTGAGTATAATCTCCGGCTGGTACATTTTCTAAATGAGCGGTTAGTAAGTTTCCTTCGGCACTAATAACAAAATAGCTTTCTTCTTTTGGGTAAGTATATTCAGTACCGTCTGCCTTAATAAGCACTATATTGCTTATTATATAGTTAAGCCTGTTAATTGTTAAGCTCTCTCCGTTAGAATTTGTATAGGTACTCCCCAATATAAGGGCATCACCATTAACACCGTTATCAAAATACAACTCTACATCGCCCGATGTTCCTTCGGCAACCGAAGAAGAATCGTCGTCGCTACTACATGATACAAAAAAGAAAGTAAGTGCCAATATGGCTATGGTGTTTTTTAACTGAAATTTCATTTTAATTTATTTGTTACGTTTATATATGTTTCCCGGCCACGCATAAAAGTACACGCAGACCAATTGCACTACTACAGTTATAACATAACCGCATAGCACCTTAAGCACACACTAAACATATTGTGTTGCCTGATTACATAGTTATTTAACCAATAAATGTGGGCGGATGAAATACAGTTCCTGTATTATTATGAGAATACAGATTTGTATAAGGAATTGCAACTTTCTCTATAGGCTGAAGCACTACAGTATTGAAAGTAAAATCAAATGAATCCTGAAAAAATAATACTTCAGTTTCCTGATGTGAAGTCTTTTTGTTTGATACCGGTTTTTCGTCTTCGGCGGCTTTAGCAAGCTCCTTCATTAAGTGACATTTACCGTTACAGTGAAGTTCGGGCTTTGCTTTGTTTTCACAAAGTTCATTAGCAATATAGTCATAGTTCAAAACATATTCAAAAACCGGTATAAGCGGCTTAAAGAATATTACCATAGAACATATGATTACTAATTTTTTCACGACACAAAAGTACTGCCAACAGACTTATTGAAAAAATTTTCACGCAACATTTTAAACTTTTTCTTTTTAAAAATGTCTTAACAGTATGTAACTTAAAAAAATAAGATTATGAAAACATGGATTTTAGCAGTAGTATTATGTGTTAGCACAGGTGTATTTGCACAACCGGGAAGAGGTGAACATCATGGAGAAAGACAAAAACTAACTGCAGAACAGCGCACCGAACTTCAGGTTAAAAAGATGACTCTTGAACTAGACCTTACAGACAAGCAAAAGGCTGACATACAAAAACTGGTTTTAGACCGAAATAAAAAAGCCGAAACCGAAATGGCTAAACATAAAGCCGACAGGGAAGCAGGTAAAGTGCCAACTAAAGACGAAAGGTTTGCCATGCAAAGCAAAAAACTAGACGAACAGATTGCCATGAAAGCCGAAATGAAAAAGGTATTAAATGACGAACAGTTTGAAAAATGGCAAAAAATGCACGAAAAAAGAAAGGATAATTTTAAAGACCGACGTAAAAACTTAAAAAAAGAAAAGAGAAGATAATTTTTTTTCTGTTAAAGTTTTGAGTTGTTTTATAAATTAATTAGATTTGGCGTACATAACACTAAACAAAAACCAGTTTAATCATGAAAAAAATAATTGCTTTATTCGTTGTAATGCTGGCTTTCGGTCTTAACGCCAATGCCCAGAAAAAAGCTCCGTCTAACCAAGTAGTTGCAACTCAAAGCCAAGAGACTTTCAAAGCATCTGCAGAGAAAGATCTTAAAGCTTTAAAAGAGGTTGTTGCTCTTGAAGGAAATCAGGAAGATGCTTTCATTAAGCTTTTCACTTACAAGCACGAGGTTTTATCTCACGACTTAAGCCAGGAGCGTAAAGATATTTTAGCTGAATCTGTTGAGTCTAAAATTACTTCTACACTAACACCAGAGCAAAACAAAAAACTTGCTGCTGCACCGGGCTTACTTAAAGTTTTAAGTCATTAATAGTATATAAATACTAAAAATAAAAAAGCTCCCTTTTCAGGGAGTTTTTTTATTATAACTCTTTTGCTACTTTTTCAATAGCATTGATTGTAAAATCAAGATCTTCATACGTAAGAGCATCAGTAATAAACCAGGTCTCATAAGCCGATGGCGCTATATAAACACCTTCCTTAAGCAAACCGTGGAAAAACTTCTTAAACGTTTCGTTATCACCGTTCGCCGCCGTTTTAAAATCAGTTACCGGATTAGCATCAAAGTGAACCGAAATCATAGAACCTCTCCTGTTTATAGTATAAGCTAAATTAGCCTCTGTAAGTTTTTCACGAATACCTTTTTCAAGGTAAGCAGTTTTCTCTTCAAGCCTGCTAAATATTGCCTCATCACTATTCAAAGCCTTAAGCATTTCAAGTCCGGCTGCCATTGCTAATGGATTACCCGAAAGCGTACCTGCCTGATATACCGGTCCTACCGGAGCAAGGTAATTCATTATTTCATTTCTTCCTGCAAAAGCGCCTACCGGAAGTCCGCCACCTATAACCTTACCGAAAGTTACAATATCGGCCTTAACTCCAAACAGTTCCTGCGCACCACCTTTTGCCAGACGGAAACCGGTCATAACCTCATCAAAAATCAACAAGGCACCGTTTGCATCACAAACCTCTCTTAACGCCTGCAGGAAACCTTCTGCCGGAGGTATACAACCCATATTACCTGCAACAGGCTCTATGATAATAGCTGCAATCTCATCCTTATTAGCTTCAAACAAATCTTTTACATTTTGTAAATCATTGTATGTAGCCAGTAAAGTATCTTTTGCTGTTCCCTGAGTTACACCCGGGCTGTTTGGGGAACCAAAAGTTACTGCACCACTACCCGCCTGTATTAAAAACGAGTCGGAATGCCCATGGTAACATCCTGCAAATTTTATAATCTTTTCACGCTTCGTATACCCTCTGGCAAGCCTTACAGCACTCATACATGCCTCAGTACCCGAGTTTACAAAACGAATTTTATCAATATTAGGAACCATACTCACTGCCAGTTGGGCAATTTCGGTTTCCAAAGCTGTAGGCGTACCAAACGAGGTTCCTTTTTTAGCTCTTTCTATAACTGCATTTACTACAGGCTCATAGGCATGACCTAAAATCATAGGTCCCCATGAGTTAATATAATCTACTAATCGGTTACCGTCTTCATCATACAGGTAAGCCCCTTTTGCCTCTTTTACAAAAATTGGGGTACCCCCTACCGATTTAAATGCACGTACCGGAGAGTTTACACCTCCCGGAATCACTTTTTCAGCCTCAGCAAACAGCTGGCTGCTTCTTTGATATAACATGTTTATTTAACTTTTAAAATCTGTCCTATAGAAATTGCATTGCTTGATAAATCATTCAATTTCTTAAGCTCGTCTACTGTCAGGTTATGTTTTTTTGAAATGGAATACAAAGTATCTCCCTGCATTACCTTATATGTTTTTGAAGAACGTGAAGGTGACGATGTTTGAGCCACTGCCCCTTCCCTGTTCTTTTCTATTTCTTTTTCAACTTCTCTACGATGCTTGCCTTTTTTGCCTAGTACCTCAGCATCAAAAGCATCAAGGTTATAGCGTTCAATAAGATCAATCAGTTTATTAGGATATTTAGGATCTGTAGCATAACCGGCTTTTTTAAGTCCGTGCGCCCATCCTTTATAATCATCGGGATCTAATTCAAAAAGCGAAGCATAACGCTTTCTGGTAGTAAGGAATAATGAGTGATCTTCATACGAGCCCGCAGGGTCATCATATTTCCTGAAACATTCACCTTTAGCATCATCATCATGATATACTTTATCTCCGTCCCAATCGGTATGGCATTTTATTCCAAAATGGTTATTAGCAGTAACACAAAGTGTACCCCTACCTGCACCAGACTCCAATATACCCTGAGCCAGCGTAATACTTGCCGGTATGCCGTGACGCCTCATATTATCTTCTGCTGTTGATTTGAAGGTATTAATATAATTACTAACCACATCAGCATACACTACTGTTTTTGAGCTGGACTCAAGTGTTTCGATTTTAGATGAATTTGAAGCCGTAGCCTTACGGGAATCAGTAGTACTTATTTTAGACCTTGATTTTTTGTCTTTTTTCCTGTGCTTAGCAGTTCCGTCTTTAGTGGTTTGAATGCGTGATTTGTGTGAGCCGCAGCTAGCCACTAAACCAAGTAAAAATAAAACTAAAATTTTCTTCATCATTTGCATCAGGTTTTAATTGTAAGCAATCCTTTTTTATGTAATTGTTTATTCATTCCGGCTATACCCTGCAGCCCTCCGGTATGTATAACCAGTATACGGGAACCTTCCGGGAAATATCCGTTTTCAATCATATCTATAACGCCAAAAACCGTTTTTCCCGTATACACCGGATCTAAAGGTATATTTGTTTTAGCATAAAAATCATTAATAAAAGCTATAAGGCTTTCATCGGTTTTGGCATAACCGCCAAAATGATAATCCGTTATCAGTTGCCAGTTATCCTTTATGGCAAATTTAGCAATATCGGCAGATAAATCTGCTTTTAAAGCCGGAAACCCAAGCACTTTTTGATGGTCTTCGGCACTATTGGCAATACCCGATATTGTACCACCCGTACCAACAGCACAGGCAATGTAATCAAACTCGGTATCATCTAGTGTCAATATCTCTTCGCATCCTTTTACAGCAAAGTCATTAGTACCACCTTCGGGCACTAAATAAAAATCACCAAACTTCTGTCTTAGAGTCTCAATAAACGTTTCTTCGGTTTTCTGCCTGTAGGCCTCACGCGTTACAAACTCAAATTCCATTCCGCAATCTCTGGCAAAACTCAGCGTAGGGTTATCATTAACCTTTCCGGTAAGCTCTTCCCCTCTTATCACACCCAGTGTTTTAAGTCCGTACTCTTTCCCTGCCGCTGCTGTAGCCGCAATATGATTAGAGTAAGCTCCGCCAAAGGTAAGCATCATGGTTTTACCCTGCCTTTGGGCTTCCTGTACATTGTACTTAAGCTTCCTGAATTTATTACCGGATATATAGGGGTGAAGGAGGTCTTCCCGTTTTATGGCGAGATGTATATTCTTTGGAAATCGAATTTGTACCGTTTGGTTCATAAAACAAAAAAGACACCACAAAATAAGTACAAAATATCTAAAAAACATCATGAATTGTGTTAAACATAGCCTTTTCTAAACTGTATCTTAAAATTTTGTAACTTTGATATACTTTTTACACACATGAAAATGGACTGCTCAAAAGAAATATGTACCCCTTTAATTGCGCGGATATCCTTTCATAAAGTACTGGAAAAACTCGAAGAAATAGCAGAATCGGACGTTGATTACAGATCAGACTACGCTAAAGCCTTACTTAGACACACTGAGCCTTTCCCGGAACTTCGCGAGGGTATTACCGATCTTGCGCTTCTTGAAAAGCACAAGCTACTTATAAAAAACCTGCTGGCCGACCTATTCCCGACAGCCCTTACTCATAATGAGATAAAAGCGGCTGCAATACCTTTTTTCAACATCACCTTTAACCATACCGAACGTTTTAATAAAATACTTGAAAATGCCGGTGAGGATTTTGACATTGAAATAAGAAACTTTGACGACCATCAGTTTTATGTTTTTTGCTGTTGTTTAATTTTAAACATGTATTATGGCTATAATTTTGACTTCAGCAAGCCTTTGTTCTACGATATACCTGATGCCGAGGGTATAATGAAACATTACCGCATATTATATAATGCGGATTTCCTTGAAATTATCCCTACAGACAAAGCCATAAAAATAACACAGGAAGATGTAGATATACTTATAGATAATTTTGACAACCTGGAGTTGTGGAAAGAGAAATTCCCGCAAAACAGCTGGATCTCTAAAGGTTTTGGTATAATATCGCTATTTGACGCTACTGTAGAGAATGCCATATCTAACCTTAAATCTAACCTTTTATTACCTAATGAGTTTAAAGAAGTAATTAAGGATGATATTGAAAGCATTTTTAAGTCGATATACAAAGTACCCGACCTGAAAATCGGTTTTACCGAAGTAAACGAAGACGATCAGGTTTTCACTATGGCATCCTTTAAGGATGTTAAAAGTCACATTCTTAAAGATTGTGAGGAAATGAACTGTAATAAACTGTTTTGTGATTCTACCCTGAAAAACATGATGGGAGAAAAACAACAGCTCATCATATCTGATGTAGAAGCTTACAGAACTAATAATCCTGAAGATACACGTTTTGCCGACAGGTTACTGGAACAAAATATAAAAAGCTGCATACTGGCTCCTATCATTAAAAACGACAGGATGTTGGGCTTTATTGAGCTTGTTTCTTCTAAACCAAAAGAGCTTAATAGTATTAATGCCATTAAACTTAATTACATACTCCCGTTCCTTACCGACACACTTGAAAGATATTACTCTGAGCTTCAAAACGAAATTGATGCTATTATTCAAAATGAGTATACCGCAATACATAATAGTGTTTACTGGAAATTTAGAGAAGAAGCACTTGCACATATTAAGGCAGGTAACAATCCTGACTTAGCCTACAAAGAAATCATCTTTAAAGAGGTATATCCTCTTTACGGACAAATTGACATTAAAGGCTCATCTACAGCACGTAACGAATCGACCGAGAAAGACCTTATTCGTCAGATTGAAAAACTAATTGTGCTGTTCCGTTTCATTAATGAGATCGAGAAGCTTCCGCTTATCGAGCAACACACCTATGAACTGGAAAAAATACAGGACGATCTTAAGCATGAGCTTAAAGCCGATACCGAAGCGGTAGTACAGGGATATATAATTAATGAAATCCATGTACTGCTTAAACATTTTGACACCACTAATGCCAAGATACACGAAAGGATTTCAGAATATTTTGAAAGCCTTGACGGTAAGGTAAAAATGGTTTATGAAAACCGTAAGGACTTTGACGATGCCCTTTCTGTAATCAATAAGAAAATGGCCGAGGTGCTGGACAAAAAACAGGCCGAAGCCCAGTCATTCTTCCCACATTACTATGAGCGCTTTAAAACCGATGGTGTAGAACACAACCTGTACATAGGCGCCTCTATAGCCCCTAAACTGTCTTATAATCCGTTATACCTAAACAACCTTAGGTTATGGCAGTTACAGGCCATGTGCGAAATGGAAAATGAATACCATAAACTTCGCCCTACCCTTCCATATGACCTTGATGTCACTTCACTGATACTGGTTTTCAGTACCCCTATATCAATACGTTTCAGGATGGACGAAAAACGTTTTGATGTAGACGGCACTTATAATGCCCGCTATGAGGTGGTTAAAAAACGTATCGACAAGTCGTACATTAAAGGCACTCAGGAAAGGATTACACAGCAGGGCAAAATCACTATAGTGTACTCCCAAAAACAGGAAGAAGCCGAATACAGGAGATACATTAAATACCTGCAGCATAAAAATATGCTGGGCAAGACCATTGAAAATTTTGAGGTAGAAGACCTACAGGGTGTTACCGGGCTAAGAGCATTAAGGGTAGAAATCATTTATGATGAAACCGACGCATCGGGAACATACAGTTACCAGGACCTTTTAAAAGAAATGACTACGAAATAATTTTACGCTACATCATTTTAAACGCATATATAAACAAGCCTACCGATACTATTATCCCAATCATGAAAATAGTGTAGGTTATTCTTAAAAGCTTGTACTTTCTGTGGAGTACCTTCCCCAGAAAGTACAGGTCTTTTATCATAGAATTATACAGATAATCCCTGTCTTTCATTAACTCATTTACTGCCCACTCATACTCGTCAAGAGGCATTTTATAGAAATTACCAAAAAATAACAGATTTACCTTTTTATCCTCAATATCCTTACGGGTAAAAGTACCACTGGTCACCTTAGGTCTTGTAGAGAGTATAGCAAACACAATAGAAACCACTGCAAACAGCATCATTACCAGTGTAGGTATAATAAGATGGGCATTGTTAGGACTATCAAGTTTAGGAATTAAGGTAGAAAGTGAAATGGAAATAATAATCGCATTAACCGAAAGCAGGATATTCGCCTTACTGTCGGCTATATCACTTAATCGGGTATGATTATTAAGTGTCACCCTAAACATGGTATCAATACCACGCTCAGGCCTATCCAGTTTTTCCAGTTTTTTCTGATTTATTTTTTCTTTAGCACTCTTTTTATTGCCTTTTTCCAGCTTGTTGATTACGTTTTGCAGTTCTGTAATATTAGCTTCTTTTAACGGCTGAAGTTCCCTTTGGGCATATGCCGTAAAAAAGCGGTGTTTGTTTAGCAACACTCCCCTGTTTATGGTAGCCCATTCTAAATCAGTAAAGCTTTTATTGTGGGTTAACTTCCATTCGGCCCTAAGCAGTTCTGAAAGCCTGCAGTAATCCTTATCTGCAAAATGCGAACAATCAGCATCCTTAATTATTTTCTCTAAATGGTTTTGGGGTTCAACGCCAAGCTTAGTTACCTTAATAAGCGACTGTATTTTAGCTATTTTAGTTTCGTCATACCCATTCTCCTTTAAAAAAGCTTCAGCTATTTTAGCACTCTCTTCCTCATGACCCAAGTCGCTCACAATGTAGCCTGTATCATGAAGCCATGCTGCCAGCAAAAGCAGTTCTTCTTCCTCTACGGTTACATTTTCATTACCGGCAATAACCTCTGTATTGTTTACTACACGTAAAGTATGGATGAAATTATGGTAAATATAATCGGGAGATAGTTTATCTTTGAATAAGTTAAAAACGTAGCTTTCGGCTTTTTGGACAACATTCATAAGTATGCAATTAACACTACCAAATTATGAAATTCTTTTTGGTTAACATTATAAGGTGCAGAAATATTAAACTCCTGTTACCCGTTTTTATTGTGTTCACCCTCTTTTCATGCGCTTCCTATGAAGCTAAATATGGGAAAGAAGCTTTTAAATTCCCTATAAAGGATACACTTAACTATACAATATCTCACCGCTTTGTACTTATAGGAGATGCGGGCTATGCTGCACGCCCTAACTCACAACAGGTACTGGCTTATGCCAAAGAAAAACTACAGGAAACAGGCGAAAACACTTCCCTGTTTTATCTTGGCGATAATATTTACCCGCATGGCATGCCTGCAAAAGGTGAAAAAGGAAGAGAAGCTGCCGAAGAAAGCCTTACGTTTCAGCTAAAACTATCTGAATCTTTTACAGGGACAACTCATTTTATACCGGGTAACCACGACTGGTATAGCGGACTGAAAGGCCTTGAGGAACAGGAAGATTTTGTAAAAGATTACCTTGACCAGAAAAAAGCTTACTTACCCGGAAATGGTTGTGGGATAGACGACCTTAAAATAAACGACAGCCTTACCGTAATAGCCATAGACAGCCAATGGTTTATTGAAGACTGGGACCGTTACCCTACTATTAATGACGATTGCGATATTAAAACCCGCGACGCCATGCTAAACGAACTGGAAAGCCTACTAAATAAAAACCAGAATAAAACTGTTATACTTGCCATTCATCACCCTTTAATGACTAATGGTTCGCACGGCGGATACTTCTCATTACGAAAACAACTTTTCCCGCTGGAAAGCGACATTCCGTTACCGGTACTGGGATTGTTTTTAAATTTGATCAGGAAAACATCGGGTGTTAGTCCACAGGATATACAGGGAAGACAGTATAATGCACTTACCAAAAGAATAAAAACACTTGTTCAGGGCAAAGACAATGTAATAGTGGTTTCAGGCCACGACCACAATTTGCAATACATCTATAAAGACAATATCAACCAGATTATAAGTGGTGC
Organism: Flavobacterium beibuense F44-8; assembly: GCF_000769915.1. GTDB lineage: Bacteria > Bacteroidota > Bacteroidia > Flavobacteriales > Flavobacteriaceae > Flavobacterium > Flavobacterium beibuense. The sequence goes on along the minus strand of NZ_JRLV01000019.1, from coordinate 44,334 downwards.
AGGATCTAAAGCTGAAGCAGCCACTACCGTAAACCCTCAGGACTTTTCTTATGGAGGATCAGGGTATGCCGTACTGGACATATATGATACTTACACCTCTAAAGTAACTTACTATGCCGTTAAAGACGACGTTGAGAATAAAGTATTTGAAAAATACATTACAAGACCAAGACCAAAGAAATATATCGCCGAAAAGTTTGACTCTAATTTTCCTGCAAAGGTAAAAGCATCGGTATACACTCCCGAAATGACCCAAAAAAGCGGATTTTATAAATTTCTGTTTGGCAATTACTATCGTAAATACTTTAGTATGCCTATTGAAGCAAACACCGTTAATCTGGACACCCTATACGGAGGAGTTACACCTATTAGGGAAGGTGGCGGACACCAGTCGCTTTCGGTAAGGTTACAGGGTCCACAAGGTAGGGAGTATGTTATGAGGGGATTAAAGAAAAGCGCCGATCGTTTTTTACAAACTGTTGCCTTCAAAACCAAATACATAGGAGATGATTTCAACAATACTCTTACTGAGGCTTTCCTTATGGATTTTTACACCTCGTCTCACCCATACACTCCATTTATTATAGGAGATATGCAGGAATCTTTGGGTATTTACCATACAAATCCCGAATTGTTTTACATACCTAAACAGACCGCTTTACAGGAATACAATGCTGACTATGGTAATGCCCTATATATGGTGGAAGAGCGACCAATGGGTGAATTTAAAAACCTGAAAAGCTTTGGCAGCCCTGACGACATTGAAAGTACTGATGACGTATTGGAACACCTAAGAAAGAGTCCGAAGTACACGATAGACGAAAAAGCGTTTATTCGTGTAAGGCTATTTGATATGCTTATAGGTGACTGGGACAGGCATACTGACCAATGGCGCTGGTCACGTTTTAACGAGAATGACAGTGTAATTTACAGACCCATACCACGTGACCGTGATCAGGCATTTCCTAACTACGAAGGCGTGTTATTACCTCTTATTATGAACATCCCGTCACTTCGTTACATGCAGGATTATAAAGACCATATTAGAAGTGTAAAATGGCTTGCTTTTGAGCCTTACCCTATGGATATGGCACTTATAAGAAACTCCAGTGAACAGGAATGGCTTGAAGAAGCCCGCTACCTGAAAACAAACCTTACAGATAAAGTAATCGATGAAGCCTTTAGTAAACTTCCGCCGGAAGTACAGGATGAAACTATCGAGGAAATCAAATCTAATCTAAAGAAAAGACGGGAAGATGTAGAAAAATATGCACTGGAATACCGTGCTGTTTTATTGAGAACCGTACTCATTACAGGGACCGATAAAGATGAGCACTTTGTAATTACCCGACTTTCAGAAGGGCAAACAAGGGTACAGATATACAGTATCAAAAAACACCACGAAGAACTTATTAGCGACAACACATACAACCGTAAACAAACCAAAGAACTTTGGATATACGGTCTTGACGACGATGATATTTTTGAGGTAAAAGGCAAACCCGAGCAACCAATACTTGTTCGTTTGCTTGGTGGTCAAAACAACGACAAATACATTGTTGAAAACGGTAAAAAGGTTAAGATATACGACTTTAAAAGTAAAAAAAACACTTATGAAGTAGACGGCAAAACCAAGTTGTTATTAACCGATGATTATGAAACCAATACATACAACTTTAAAAAACCTGCATTTAACGCCTATACCGGTTTACCAACTGTAGGCTACAACCCTGATGACGGCTTTAAGTTAGGATTGATTGCTAACTATACTGTAAACAGTTTTAACCGCAGGCCCTTTTCGCGCAAGCATACCGTTAAAGCCAACCTGTACTTTGCTACTGGAGGTTTTGAGCTTGATTACACAGGTCAGTTTATGAATGTAGCCAGTAAGTGGAATTTTGGTTTTAATGCCCACTTTACAAGCCCTACCTATAGTATTAATTTCTTTGGTTACGGAAATCAAACTATTAACGACGACGACAAATTGGGCATGAACTACAACAGGGTAAAACTGCAAACCTTTAGCGTAGCTCCTGCCCTTTTTAAAGAAACCCCAAACGGCAGTTACTTTGAAGTACACACCATGTTCAGAACTATTGAGGTGGAAGAAAGCAACAACCGCTTTGTTAGTTGGCCCGGTGTAATACCTGATTATTTACAGGAACACAGGCAATATGCCACTATAAACGGTAAGTACAAATTTGAAAATTATGACATAAAATCACTTCCTGCTATGGGAATGTTGTTCTCTATATCGGGCGGATGGACAATGAGCTTAGATCAGGCTGAAAGGAATTTCCCGCATGTACAAAGTGTTTTAGGCTTTACCCACAGGATCACCCGTGATGAGAACCTTGTATTTGCCACTACTTTTAAAGGGCATGTACTGTTTAATAATAATTTTGAGTTTTATCAGGCAGCTACACTTGGTGGCGATAATGACTTACGCGGTTACAGGAATCAACGTTTTACAGGTAAGGAATCTTACTTACAGAGCACTGATTTAAGACTTACCCTTGGGAATTTCAGGAGCAGTATTATTCCTTTCAAATACGGAATATTTGGCGGATATGACTACGGGCGCGTATGGGTAGAAAACGATGATTCAAGAAAGTGGCATCAGTCTGCCGGTGGTGGATTATGGATAAACGGTGTAGATGCCCTTACGGCAAAAGCATTCTACTTCCACGGGTCAGATGGTGGCAGGGTAGCCTTTGGGTTATTATTCGGATTTTAATAATCTTTCCATCCCTACCTCATATAAGTAACCTCCTGCCTTACTGTCTTTTTCATCAACAATATAAAGGGTATACTTATCCTTAAAACAAATACCTTCCTTTTGGGACATATGTCCCAAAGGGTATTGCGTCATGTTTTCCTGTTTAAAATTATCATTCTCAAAATCGGTAATCAACCATACTTTGTCAGACGACAAAAGTGCCACCGTTTTGCCATCAGGACTAATATCTGCAGCCGTAATAGCACATTTACTGTACACTTTGCAGCTATTCAATTCGGCAATACGTTGCGCTGCATGCTCCCCTTCTTTATTAGGCACTTTGTATACAAAAAAAGTCCCGTCAAACTTAGCACTTCTGTTTTTGGTAAATAAGTAAAAATTGTCGTTAAATTCAAAAAAGGCTTCCACATCAAAAAGCATTTTGGAACGCTTTGGCGGAAATCCGTTTTGTTCAGGGTAATAAAACGAAACCTTGTAAGATGATTTTGCTTCTTTCTTTTCCAGTTCTTCTTTATCCACCCTATAGATAGCAAGATCTTTCCTGTCGTTATCATTATTACCGAAATCACCTATATAGATGTTTCCTTCCTTATCAGAAGTTAAATCTTCCCAGTCCTTGTTTTTGGCATTGGTGATTTTTAGTTTCTTTTCGGTTTTCCCATTCTCATCTATACTGTAAAGATTGTTTTTGTTTCCGCTGTCTTCAAGTACCCATAGTTTTCCGGTTTCGTGTATATACTCAATACCCGAAGCTTCTTTAAGTTCAAGCTTACCCTTTTCCTGCAGGACATCATTACAATTACAGGAAAGTAAAAACAGGGACAGGAGGTAAAACACGATTTTCATAAACTGTATACTTTATTAATACAGTAAAGTTATAAATAAAAAACCATCGGCTAAAAAGCCGATGGCACAACTACTAAAAAAATCAATGTGTCCTATGATTAAATCAAATTGGAAAAAAATAATTCTGCGTAACTAACCTGTCACAAACATACACTTGTAATTTATACAGACCGAGTGTTCCACAAAAAAAACGTTAAAATGTAGTTTTTTTGGGATAAAATGCCACATAAACACACAACCTGTTAATGATGAGTTAATTACAAAAATATTATCATTTAACCCGTAAAGCTTTTGGTAACTTTATAGTAGCAATCACAGTAATATTGTACTAAAAATTAATAACCATTAAAATTTGAAAATTATGGCAAATGATGATAAAAGAAGGGAAAACAAACCTGACAATGCACTAAACAATCCGGATGAACAATTAATCCCTACAAACGATCCGGCAATTATAAATCCGGTGGAACTGGCTACTTTTCCTAAACAGAAAAAAAACGAAGATCCAGACTTGGAAGAGGAAAGGGAAAACCATATGACCAACAGAAAACAATCGGCTGTAAGAAGCGGTCGTAACATTACAAATACTAGTGATAACCCTGAAAAAGACAGTTATATGTAGAAAAAAGCCCTATGCGGGCTTTTTTAACACTTCTATATTAAAATATTATTACTTTTTATAATAATTATATTACATATATACATTATTAACATTGAAAAGTTGTCAAATCGTTAATTTTTTATTATATTTAACTAATTAAATTTTAAGCGATTATGGCAAATGAATTTTTCGGGCGTCAGGATCCAGGCAATCAGGGCGCACCAAATGAAGGCGTAAACATGTATGGTAAAATGTGGGGTTATGAATATTTACCATACGAAGACCCGGCAAAAGTAAATCCACAGGAACTTGCAACCTTCCCTAAGCAGGTAAGGAAAGACATCGCACATCATCATCCACATCATCATCATTATTACGATCAGAGTAAACACATTACACGAACTGATAACCATCCCGATAAAGACGGTTATATGTAAAAGTAACAAAACTCATTAACCATGGTAAAAAGGCTGTTTAAACAGCCTTTATTTTTGCACTAAATCTAACATCCTGAAAAATGAATTATACTCAAATACTGGGACTAATTGCTGCCATATTGACCACAGGAGCCAATATACCGCAGGCTATTAAAGTTATAAAAACAAAGTCAACAAAAAGCCTTTCGGCAGCTACATACGCCCTGCTTTTTGCAGGAATGATATCATGGGTTATATATGGAATATTAAGAAAAGACATTCCCATAATACTAGCCAATGCCGTTGCCGGTAGTCTGTGTGGGGTAATACTGTTTATGAAACTGTTTGTAAAAAGTAAATCAGGTTAAGCCTGTATTAACAATCAAAATCAACATAACTCATTAAAAATAAATTCATTACCTTACATATCCAAAAAAATATTACCATGAACCAACCAGACAAAAGCCATAACAGCTACCTTAACAATGAAGTAGCTTTAAACGCTAGTAAAGAGCAAATTCATGCCGGCAACGAACCAAGACACAGAAGAATAAAGGAAAAATTCAGTCCGGGATTACAGCACGAGTACAATCCGGAAGATTTTTGTACCGATTAACCTGCCCCTTGTTTAAGAATAAATTCTTGACTGCTTCTTTTTGGTTTTATTTACCCTGCCTGTTTCCATATAACTTTTAAAGGCAGCTATATCTTCACGTATTGTTTTCTCAAAGGCAGGTGTAAGTAACTTGGCTATTTCCTGTCCCATAGTACCAAACGGAGCATGATAAGAAAAGGTAATATGTATAAGCGTACCTAATTCACCGGCATCCTTAAACTGTACTTTCCCAGCATTCTTAATTTCTGCTCCCGGTAATGATTGCCAACCTATAAAACGGTTAGCTTCTTCACCTACAATTTCTGCCTCCCATTGTACAGTACCCAATCCGCCCGGCAATACAGCCACCCATTTGGATGTTGTATCACTTATTGTTTCCACACTTTTAAGGTGTTCCATAAAAAGCGGCAAATTGTTTAGGTTTCGCCAAAAATCATACACCTCATCAATAGGCTTATCAATCACCATTCGGGTATGTATATTCACATTTGAATTATGCCTGTAATTTTTATCCAACAGTCGATGTCCTAATTCGCTTGCCGGACAAAAACCACTAATCCCTCTAAACAGCATAAAGGCTGCTGCTCCATATTCGGCCACTCCCCTTTTATGCCTTAGCGAATCATACAAAAGATAACCACCTCCCAATACCGATACCAACTGTTCCATCACACTAATGTTCTTTTTAACAGCAGGCAGGTTTATTTCATTTAGCTTTTTCATAGGTATGTATTGTTTACCTTAAAAATACTAAAGCCCAAAATAAACTCTTATTACTTTAACACAACCTTAGTAGCACAAAAAAGCTACCAGAAACCTATTAATTAACTCATTTTTAATTATTAACATTTTTTAAGAGGTGTTTTTACATAGTTAATAAATCTCCTTATCAAAATATACAACATGTATAAAATTTTATAACGAATTGATATTATAATACATAAGCAAATGGTCATTTTTACCTACATTTACTTTCTTATAAAAAATTACCATGCATATACTACAAAAAACACTTTGTTTACTATTGGTTTCTGCATTAGCACTATCTGCAGGCAAACCCAATTCAAAATCCAACCTATACATTACACAGGGACGTACCGATAAAACCGAAGATAACAGGATAATACTGGCAGGACCGGGATCATCTGTTACCTTCAGTTATAAAGGCTCTCAATGCACCATTAACGCACAGTCACTTAACAACTACAACCAGTATGATTATATTGCTATTGAAGTTGACGGTAAATACATGGGAAAAGAAAAAGTAAACATCAAACCCGATAATGTTTCTATAAACATACCAAGTAGTGAAAATGATATCCATAAGGTAACGGTTTACAAAGCTACCGAAGCAGGAAACGGAAGTATTATCTTCTCTGGCGCCGAAGGAAATATTGTAAAGACCAAAAAAGAAAAGGGGAAAAAGAAAATCGAATTTATAGGCGACTCCATTACCTGTGGTATGGGTAACGAGACCGAAGAAATTCCGTGTGGCACGGGCGAATGGTTTGACCAACATAATGCTTATTTTGCATACGGTCCTGTTACTTCAAGAACACTTAATGCCGATTTCGTTTTAAGTTCGGTTTCGGGTATCGGTATTTACCGTAACTGGAACGATGAGCATGAAAAGGAAAAAATAATGCCTGATGTGTACGAGAACATCTACCTGAACAATTCTGACAAAACAGTTCCTTATAAATTTGGGTTTAATCCGGACATTACCTGTATTGCACTAGGTACAAACGATTTCTCTGACGGAGACGGTAAAAAAGAGAGGCTTCCGTTTAATACTGATAAGTATGTGAAAAGCTATGTAAACTTTATTAAAACCGTTTACAGCCACTCCCCTAACACACAAATTGTATTATTAACCAGCCCAATGGTTAAAGGAGAAAAAGCAAAAATATTTGCTAACTGCCTTAAACGTATACAGGCAGCCTATAAGGACGATAAAAAACATAAACCGGTTCAGGTTTTTGAATTTAGCGACATCACTCCTCACGGTTGTGGTTATCACCCTGATATAAAAGATCATCAGGAAATGGCAAATGAATTAGCTCCATTCTTAAAATCACTTTTAAATGAATAAAATCAGCTTTTACCTATCACTTTTCATCTTGCTAATTACAGGAGCAGCAAAAGCAAACGTATTATTGCCTTCCTTTTTTTCAGACAACATGGTACTGCAACGCAACAGCGAAGTTACCATTTGGGGATGGGCAAGTCCTTTTGAAGATGTTACCCTTACCGTAGGATGGTCTAAAGAGGAAATTAAAATCAAGCCCGATAATCAGGCTCACTGGGAAGTAAAACTTAAAACTCCTGAAGCAGGCGGACCTTACACTCTGCATTTTAAAGGATACAACGAACTTACCATTAAAAACATAATGATTGGTGAGGTATGGTTCTGTTCGGGGCAGTCAAACATGGAATGGTCGGCCTCAATAGGAATAGACAATGCCGAAGCTGAAATTGCAAAAGCCAACTACCCTAACATACGTTTCTTTACAGCTCCAAAGGTAGCAGGTACTTCTCCTCAAATGAACATTGTGGGTAACTGGCAGGAATGTACTCCGGAAACCATGAAATACTTTAGTGCTGTAGCTTACTTTTTTGGTGAGCGCTTACAAAAAGATTTGAAAGATGTTCCGATAGGACTCATTAACTCCAGCTGGGGTGGTACTCCGGCAGAGATATGGATGCCTGAAGATTATATTGCCAAAGACGCTGTACTTGCCGAAGCCGCTGCAAAACTTACTCCGGTTGCATGGGGCCCTACAGAACCGGGACGTACCTATAACACCATGATAAATCCGTTTGTTGGCCTTAAACTGGCAGGTGCCATATGGTATCAGGGAGAAAGCAATGTAGGTAGTACTGTGTACGATAAAACACTGGCAGGACTTATCAAATCATGGCGTGAGGCATGGGGAGATGATTTCCCTTTCTATTTTATACAAATAGCGCCGTTTAACTATGAGAACGATACTTACGGAGGTGTAATAATACGTAACTCACAACGCAAAGTACTTAACGAAATTCCTAAAATCGGGATGGTGGTTGTAGGCGATGTTAGCCCTACCGATGATATACACCCGCGTGATAAGAGAACCGTAGGCGAAAGATTGGGTAACCTTGTATTAAAATCACAATATGGTATTGATACAGGAGTAGTTTACGGTCCGCTTTATAAAGATATCACTATTAGTAAAAATAAAATAACTATACGTTTTGATTATGCCGAAGGACTGCATTTTTCTTCAAAGAAATCAGAGCTGTTTGAGGTAGCCGGAAAAGACGGTACGTTTTACCCGGCAACAGCAACCATAAAAGGCAATACTGTAGTGGTTTCATCCAAAAAGGTAAAAGAACCTGTTACTGTACGTTATGCTTGGCACAACACTGCTAAACCCGATTTATTTAACAGTGCAGGATTACCGGCCTCATCTTTTTTAAGTGAATAATTATGAAACGAACCTTATTGATACTTGCCGTGCTTACTGTTTGCACCGCTAATGCCCAAAAAAAGAAATCAATGGATAAAAAACAGGATATAGAACAAAGAATTGACGAACTACTGATCAAAATGACCCTTGAGGAAAAAGTAGGTCAAATGAATCAGTATAACGGTTTTTGGGATGTAACAGGACCCTCACCAAAAGAAGGCAATGCTGCCACAAAATACGAACACCTGCGTAAAGGATGGGTAGGCTCCATGCTTACCGTTCGTGGTGTGAAGGAAGTGCGTGCCGTACAAAAAATTGCTGTTGAGGAAACCCGCCTGGGTATTCCGCTTATCATAGGTTTTGATGTAATACATGGTTATAAAACATTAAGCCCAATACCACTTGCCGAAGCTGCCAGCTGGGATATGGATGCCATAAAGAATTCGGCTAAAACTGCCGCATCAGAAGCTGCTGCTTCGGGTATCAACTGGACATTTGGCCCTAATGTAGATATTTCACGCGATGCACGTTGGGGTCGTGTTATGGAAGGTGCCGGAGAAGATCCGTTTTTAGGAAGCCAGGTGGCGATAGCCCGAGTAAAAGGATTTCAGGGAGATGACCTTTCCAACCCGCTTACCATTGCAGCCTGTGCCAAGCACTTTGCAGCTTATGGTTTTGCAGAAGCCGGGAGAGACTACAATACGGTAGATATTGGTAACGCCACATTATACAATACAGTACTGCCTCCGTTCAAAGCGGCTAACGATGCAGGTGTGCGTACTTATATGAACTCATTCAATATCCTTAACGGAGTACCTGCAACAGGAAACAGCTTCCTGCAAAGGGATATACTGAAAGGAAAATGGGGTTTTGACGGTTTTGTTATTACCGACTGGGCTTCTATAAGGGAAATGATTGCCCACGGATTTGCTGAGGATGGTGCCGAAGCCAGCGAAAAAGCAGTTAAGGCAGGTGCCGATATGGATATGGAATCTCACCTGTATGTTTATGAACTGGTTAAACTGGTTGAGGAAGGCAAAGTAGACGAAGCTCTTATTGATGATGCGGTAAGACGTATTTTAAGGGTGAAATTTGAACTTGGCCTGTTTGATGACCCATACCGCTACTGCGATGAAAAACGCGAAAAAGAAATAATATACAGTAAGGCAAACCATGAAGCCGTACTGGATATGGCTAAAAAATCGATTGTACTTTTAAAAAACGAAGGCAACCTACTTCCGCTTAAAAAGAAAGGGCAAAAAATCGCGCTTATCGGTTCGCTTGCTAATGATAAAACGAGTCCGCTTGGAAGTTGGAGAATCGCTTCAGATGATAATACAGCCGTATCAGTACTGGAAGGTATGCAGCAGTACAAAGGCAACACATTAGTGTTTGAAAAAGGTGCCGATCTAACCATTGGCAAAACCACTTTCCTTGATGAACTGGTTTTCAACACTACCGAGAGAAGCGGATTTGAAGCTGCTAAAAAAGCCGCTAAAGAAGCCGATGTTGTGGTTATGGTTCTTGGTGAGCACGGTTTCCAGAGTGGTGAAGGTCGTAGCCGCACCAACCTGGACCTACCGGGATTACAACAGGAATTACTGGAGGAAATTTATAAAGTAAACCCTAATATAGTACTGGTACTTAACAATGGTCGCCCATTGGCTTTACCATGGGCTACCGAAAACATCCCAACCATAGTTGAAGCATGGCATTTAGGTACTGAAACCGGTAATGCCGTTGCACAGGTACTGTATGGCGATTATAACCCTAGCGGTAAATTACCTATGAGTTTCCCACGCAATGTAGGGCAGGTGCCTATTTATTATAACCAACACAGCACAGGAAGACCAACAAACAGCGACAACAATGTTTTCTGGTCTCATTACAGTGATGTGGAAAAAACTCCGTTATTCGCATTTGGTCATGGCTTAAGCTACACTACCTTTAAGTATGGTACAATTAAGCTTAACAAGAAAACCTATGCTAAAGGTGAGCCTGTAAAAGTATCTGTTGAAGTTACCAATACAGGAGATTACGACGGTAAAGAAGTCGTTCAGTTATATATAAGGGACATAGCAGCAAGCCTTTCACGACCTGTAAAAGAACTGAAAGGGTTTGAGTTAGTACCGCTTAAAAAAGGCGAAACCAAAACAGTTACCTTTACCCTTACCGATAAAGAGCTTGGTTTCTTCAATAACGAAGGTGAATATCTGGTAGAGCCGGGAATATTTAAAGTGTTTGTAGGCACCAGTTCTGCAGACAATCAGGAAACTGAGTTTGAACTGAAATAACCACTACATATAAGTTTTACTAAAAGGCGTTGAATTCAACGCCTTTTTTATTTAACTTTAGTTAAAACACAGTAATTCAGGATCATGAAACCAACCATCAGCCAACCAAACCTGTTTTTCTGGATTTTACTACTTATTTGTAATACGGTATTTTCTCAGGAAAACAATGATTCCATATCCGTTAAAAAACATAAGGTAAACCTAACCGGAATACCTATGGTAAGCTATAATAAATCGTACGGATTTATAGGCGGAGTAAGAGGTATGGGATTTTTTAATGTAAATGAAAAAGACACTATATCCCCTGCCAGTTTAGCCGGAATAGCCTTAGGATATACCGAAAACAAATCATGGTTTGGATCGGCTTTCTCCCAGCTTTACTTTAACGAAGATACCTGGAGAATCACTGCAGCTGTGGGGTTGGGAAAAATCAATTTTCAATACTTTGACGCATCGGGATCTGATGAAGGTAATTTTGTAGACTACAGCAATGTAACCGATTTTTACTATTTAAAAGGCATGCGTAAAATTATCCCCCACTTTTACGCCGGAGCCCTGTTAAAAATACAACGTTCTGAAGTGGTTTTTGAATCGGCTCCCGACAGCACTACGGTTACACATGCAAACGGATTTGGAGTAAGTGTGCTATATGACAATCGCAACAATATATACAGCCCCACAAAAGGATGGAAAAGCGAAATAACCTTTGTAAGTAATGCCGAGTGGATGGGCAGTGATGAACTTTTCAATTCAATAAGAGCTTATGCCAATTATTATTTAAATCTAAACGAAACAATGGTACTTGCCAGTAGGGTAAGTATGTTTTCGGGGTTGGGCAACGTACCCTTTACAGGACAGCATTCTGTAGGCGGAAAAGACATAAGAGGGTATACTGAAGGCAAATACCGTGGCGAACAGGTGTATGCTTTACAAAGCGAATACAGATGGAATTTTTATAAACGCTGGGGCGCGGTAGGCTTTATGGGATTGGCATTTACCGAGAAGCCCTACAGCGGTATACTCCCCGGAGGAGGTTTGGGCCTACGCTTTAGAGCGATCCCTTCCCGAAGTATTAATATTGGTCTTGACTATGCAATAGGTAAAGGTGATAACGGAATTTACTTTAGGATCAATGAAGCCTTTTAAATAAAAAAGCATGGCTTTCACCATGCTTTTTTTACTTCTTCCACTTTTCTAATTGATAAGCACTATCCCAAAACAGGTATTCCAAACGGCTGGCATCTACAAATGCAGCAATCATTTGCTTTCTTTGAGCTTCAGTACAGCTATTAGCAGCTTCATCACAAAGTGTAATGGCTTTCTCCACAAGTTGTCCAAACTCCTCACCACCGTAGGTGTTTATCCAGTCCGCATAAGGGTTGTTTCCTTTTGTTTGTATTTCCAGTATATAATCCCCTACTTTTTTATAAATCCAAAAACAAGGCAATACTGCTGCCATTCCTACTTCAACCTGTTGCATATACACCGTACTTTGCATATAATGCACATAATGATGGCAGGTAGGTGACATAGGCACCCTGTCACCTACGTTAAACTGCTTGAAGTAAGAATCGTGCAAAGCTCTTTCGACCACTATGGCACCTTCTGAAAAACGAATAAAGTCCAACATAGTATTCACACTTTGGGCTTTAGCACTAATCACTGCCAGTGTTCGTGCAAAATATTCCAAATAGTGAGCATCCTGCTGCATGTAGTATTTAAACTTCTCTAAGTCCAGTGTTCCGTTTGCCAGTTCGGTTATAAAGGGCATTTGGATAATATCGTTATAAATAGGCAGTATTTCCTGCCATGCTTTTTCACTCCATTTCATTTTTTATCATGGTTTGCGGGTTATAAAAATGATTTAAAGGTCCGTTGCCCTTACCTATAAGCACATCCCTGCCGTGGTATATGGCTCCGTTAATATATTCCTGCGCCAGGGCAACCGCATTTTGCAATTCCTCTCCCCTTGCCAGATAAGACGCAATAGCAGATGACAGTGTGCAACCTGAACCATGTACATTATTGGTATCTACCTTATCTGAAACATAGGTATTTACAATTCCGTTCTCATCCATAAGGATGGAGGTAAGTTGTTCCGTTTGCAGGTGTCCTCCTTTCATTAAAAGAGCCTTACAACCTGTAGCGCTTATTACCTCCCCTGCCTGCTGCATTTGCGATACAGTTTCAATAGGCATATTAGCCAATAATGAGGCCTCATCCATATTTGGGGTAATTAGTGTAACCAACGGAAAAAGCTGTGAAACAATTACCTCAATAGTGGTGTCTTCAATGAGCTTATCACCACTGGTAGCCACCATAACCGGATCGAACACTACCGGAATATCAGGGTACTTTTTAAGGGTAGCTGCAATTACCTCGACAAGCTGTGAGGTATGTACCATTCCTATTTTTATGGCATCAGGACGTATGTCTTCCATAACAGCGTCTAATTGTTGCTGTACAAAATCTGCAGGAATATTATGTATAGCCCTTACCCCTGTGGTATTTTGTGCAACCAACGCGGTAATAACCGACATACCATAACAACCCAATGCCGAAAATGTTTTCAAATCGGCCTGAATACCTGCTCCACCACTAGGGTCGGTACCTGCTATGGTTAATACTGTTGGGTATGTATATTTCTTTTTCATGCTGTTTCTATTAAGTTTCGTAATGCCTGAGCAGCCATAGCAGGATTGCTTGCTGCACATATTGCCGACACCACTGCAAGGCAATCGGCTCCTGCCTGTATTACCTCCTGAGCATTTGTTTCATTAATCCCTCCTATTGCTACAAGTGGTTTATTTGTAATGCTTTTTATTTTGGCAATCCCCTCCAGTCCCCATTCGGTAACCGTATCGGTTTTGGTTGGTGTACTAAATACCGGACTTACACCAAGATAATCAACATATTGAATTTCCTTTCCTGTAAGCTGCTCTAAATACTCTACCGAATAACCCGTCATATTACAATCAGGCCATTTATTTTTAATTTCAGACGGAGGTACATCCGAATTCCCTACATGAACCCCATAAGCATTACAGTTTACCACTACCAAAGGATTATCGTTTACAATAAGCGGTACCCGATACCTGTCCAGCATTTCCTTTAGCCTTAAACTGCTTTCCAAAAAATCAGGATAGCTTTTGCTTTTTTCCCTTATCTGCACCAAATCAACTCCGCCTTTCACCGCCTGTTCGGCAACCCAAAGCATATCCCTGCCACAACAGGCCTCTTCACTTATTACCAGATATAGCTTATATGGAAACGGCTTAGTCATTCTCAATGGTGACTTTTAGATAAGTGTTGAACTCATCTTCGGTAATATTATACAGTTTATCCAATAAGTGCATCTGTAAACTACCCGGTCCTTCAGACTGTTGTACAGCAATCTCACCAACAATACCCAGTAATGCCATAGCTGCTGCCGTAGCCTCTTCAGCATTATCAGGTTCACTAGCCACAAAAGCACCAATAAGAGCCGTGGCTGTACAGCCAAGACCTGTTACTTTTGTCATCATTACGTGCCCATTATTGATAAGTATTTTTTGATTTGCAGAAACAATCACATCGGTAGCACCCGATATGCAAACTACGGCTCCTGTATTTTCATTAAGCCATTTGGCAGAAGCTATAGCCTCTACAGACTGATGTGTACTATCTACCCCTTTTGTTTGTCCTCCGGCATTAGCCAGTGCCATAATCTCTGAAGCATTACCACGAATTACTGTAGGCCTGTACTTTAAAAGTTCAGCCACTGTAGTATTACGAAGATTGCTTGCTCCCACCCCTACAGGATCCAACACCCAGGGCTTACCCAACTGTTGGGCTTTTGCGGCTGCCTTATACATGCTTTCAATCCAGTATTCGTCAAGCGTACCTATGTTTATAACTGTAGCTCCGCAAATGCTCACCATCTCTTCAATCTCAGCATGTGCATGTGCCATAATAGGCGATGCTCCTGCTGCCAGTAGCGCATTTGCCGTATTGTTCATTACCACATAATTGGTAATATTATGTACCAAAGGGGATTTTTGCCTAAGTTGTAAAACAGATTTCCAAAGGGACTCTCTCATATTTAATTTTTTATAGTGCGTAAATATGGCTTAAGAGTTTCCCGAAAAGAAATCAGGATATAGAAGTGTATACAGATACGCTTTTCCCTACGCCGGTATAAACCGAATCAGGTTCAAAGGGACTCTCTCAATTCTTTACAGAATACCCCTAAAGCCAGCATCAAAGATACATATAGTTATGGTGTGAATAAAGTTACTCAATGTTAAAATAAAAAAAGGGCTTAAAAAGCCCTTTTGTAAAGTATGTTTTTTATTATTAGAATTTGTTATCTCCGTCAAGCAGATTACCCAATCCGCCCAGTA
The DNA here is from genome assembly GCF_000769915.1 of Flavobacterium beibuense F44-8. GTDB lineage: Bacteria > Bacteroidota > Bacteroidia > Flavobacteriales > Flavobacteriaceae > Flavobacterium > Flavobacterium beibuense. The sequence goes on along the minus strand of NZ_JRLV01000019.1, from coordinate 28,990 downwards.
TGCTTCCTTCGCCTCTTTGCTGACCTCCGCCCTGTGGTGCCGATGCATAAATTCTGCCTGCAAGCCTGCTAAATGGTAACGATTGTATATAAACCACTCCAGGACCGCGAAGTGTTGCATAAAACAATCCTTCACCTCCAAAAATTGTATTTTTAATACCGCCTATAAATTCAATGTCATACTGTACATCTTTAGTGAACCCCACAATACAGCCTGTATCTACTTTAAGCACTTCGCCAGCCTGTAATTCTTTACGTGCCAGTGTACCCCCGGCGTGTACAAATGCCATACCGTCGCCTTCCAGCTTCTGCATAATGAAACCTTCACCTCCAAACAGACCTCTGCCCAGTTTTCGGGAAAACTCAATCCCTACCGAAACACCTTTTGCCGCACAGAGGAAAGCATCCTTTTGACAGATAAAGCGTCCGCCGTATTCGCTTAGGTCTATAGGTACAATTTTACCGGGATAAGGAGAAGCAAAGCTTACTTTTCGTTTACCGTGATATTGATTTAAAAATACTGTCATGAACAGGCTTTCTCCGGTAAGTAACCTTTTACCTGCCGAAAACAGTTTCCCCATAACACCCTGTGTTTGGTTAGAACCGTCGCCAAAAATGGTATCCATGTGTATACCGGTATCCATCATCATAAAGCTTCCTGCCTCTGCCACTACAGCTTCCTGCGGATCCAGCTCTATTTCTACATATTGCATTTCTTCACCATAGATATGGTAGTCAATTTCGTGTGATGTCATTTTCTTTATTGTTTTTTGATTTGATTAACTATTAGTTGTCAAAATACGCTATTTGTTACACCCTAACCTAAGTTATAAAGCAACACAAGGCTAAACACATAAAGCAGGAATATAACCAGTGTATCCCAGGCCATGAATATCCTTTTCTTTTGATAAGGGAATATAAACCCTATAATAGCCACTGCTGTCATCATCAATACAATAAAAACCGTCATTACATTAATATCGGCAGCATCTTTTAAAAGAAGTCCTTTGGTATATAATATATCGTCTATAAACAGGATGAAGATATTAAAGATGTTGCTTCCTAAAAGGTTACCAACAGCCATATCGGCAGATCCCATTCTTACGGCAGCTACAGAAACGGCTATCTCCGGCAGTGATGTAGATACTGCTAAAAACAGCGTACCCACAAACGATTTACCCAGTCCTGTCTGTTCGGCAATATGCTCGGCAAAAAACGGCAGGGATAACGCAACGACAATAATAATTAACGCAAAGAAAGAATACCTCAAAATAACTCCGCGTAAGGTATACACCTCAGTATGTCCGTTATCGGTAACCTCAATACTATCACTGGCATTTGCCTTTTGGTATCTGTATATGGTACGAACCGACATTAAATACAACACCGCAAAACTGATACTGGTAATTCCAATTGAATGTGAAAACAGTATATCGGTCTCAAAAAACAGTCCAAGCCCTACAAAGGCCAGCAGTATCACGCCAAAAGAAGCCGCCAGTATATGGCTTTGCGAAACCTGAGAGAAAAGGGGTTTATTTTTTGACGTAAAAACATCCATAAACGAGAGAAGGCAAAGGTTAAGGGCACAGCTCCCCAATATGTCTCCCATCGCCAAATCGGCCGACTGCACAATGGAAACCGAACTTATACCTACCATAAGCTCAGGAAGTGATGTTACGGTAGACATTAATATTAAACCTATAAAGGCTTTACCCATACCGGTCATATCGGCTAGTAAATCGCCATAAAAAGAAAGTTTTTTACCCGCAAAAAATATAATTGCAGCACTAACGAGAAACCCTACTATGTACATTAAAATATTATGAATTATTGGTTTGTGTAAAAATACTAAAAAACATTTGCTGTCTGAAAAAGAAAAGGGGGCTTTCGCCCCCAATAACTAGTAACTATACACTTAAACACAATTTATGAAAACAATTTTGCCGCCTGGACATGCATCCAGTCGTAATTACGTTCACGCCCCAAGCTTACCCAGCCTTCCTCTTCCCAAAACTCCCACCATTTATTATACTCAGGGCGGGCAAAAGTAGCTTTATCACTACCCCAGCGAAGCTGGTTATTTATTGGGTCGAAATCAAGGGCTATACCCCATGAGTGGGTACTTAATGATGTACCGCCTCTCATAACACGGTAGTTAAAGCATCCGCCAAAATAATCCAGACGAAGTCTTTTTATTTCGGTTAGCCCGTAATAATCGTGAACTTTATTTAATACACGTAGCACACTGTCTTTAACTTTAGCATGCGCCGTGATTTTAGTAACTTTTTTTGAAGTATCCCATGCGAGTAACATAGGATAAGGTATGGGAAACGTAGTAAGGTTTTTATTTCCTGTTGGTTTGGCTTTTCCGTAAAACTCCTCTAATTCCGACTGACTTTGTACCGGCCAGTTATTAGGGTTTACAGGCTCCCTGTCTTCTGCCCTCCAAGGTTGCGGAGTTTCACCATATAGAAGGATGTATTTGAGCTGGTCGTAGGCCGACTGGGTACGTTGTCCCCATAGTCCGTCTATTGGTCCGGGGTCAAGTCCTTGCTCCTTTGCATACAATTGTATAGCACCTACCAGTTTTCTTTCGTCTTTCCAGCTTTTAGGAAGATCTTTAAGCTTATCCAGTGCGGCATAGGTTTTTTTACCTGCAATGCCATCAATAGCTCCCGGATTAAGCTTTTTAAAAGTAAGGTAACGCTGTACAATCCTGATTATTTCGGGTGTGGGCTCCATAATCTGTGGGATTTATATCTTAAAGTTAGGTTTTTTGTTTTTAAAAACCCTATTTAATTGATAAACAGCACAAAAAAGCGATAAAAAGCAAATTAGTACTCTCCGTCTACATAAAACCAGCTATCTCCCTGTTTTATAAAGTTTGATTTTTCGTGGTGTATTTGTCCTTCAAGGTTATTATCAATATAATACGCTTTGAACTCAACGGTAGTTTCGGTAGTATTTAGCACTTCAAGCCTTATCCATTGATTACTTCTTGACCATTCGAGCATAGCCGATTTGCTGTGATGTCTTCTTTCCTTTGGTGCAGTGGTTACCCATAAATAATCGGCATTTTGCACCACATAAGCCGAATAACGGGAACGCATAAGCGCTTCGGCTGTCGGCGCTTTTTCGATGCCGTTAATATAAGACTGGCAGCAATTAACAAATAACTTACCGGAACCACAATAACAATTTACTGAAGACATGTTTTTTATTTTGTACAAAAATAAAAAAAGAGCCGAAGCCCTTTTTATTATTTATTGAATATTATTTGGTGTTACTTACCTGAGTCGTATGACTTACCTTGGTAACCATCTTCATTTTCATAGGCATCCCTCCCTGTTCCATATCTAAGTCCATACTAATTTCTCCATCATTAACAACAGGATATTTAGTATCTATATCATAAACCATTTTACCGGTTCCATTACCTGAACCTTTCAAACTTAGACCGTCTACAAGGTCTCCATCCATAGAAATATCATGTACTACATCAAAATAAGCTTTTTTACTTTCAACTTTCTTAAGTGTATAGGTTATTTTATCATTCATCTTTATAGCTCCGCCACCAACAGGCATCTCAACAGGAACATCCTGAACAAAAGTTTCTCCTATTTTAAGGGTCTTTTTAGGGTAATCGATTTTTGTAAGCATATCTTTCACGCCTTCAAGAGCCATCTGTTTAGCCTGTGAAGGCATATCCGGTGCAACGATAGAGTCAAAAACAGGTACAAATTCCCCTTTTTTAACTTTACCATACATATCCATCTTTACGTCATTGGAATTCCCTGGCATACCTTCCATTTCCATTGACATAGACATTGATGTAGTCATAACAACAGGTATCATTCCTTTAGCTTCTTTTTTAGTAGAAATTTCCCCGTTAATAGAAATTTTCATGTCCATTTTTTGGGCATTTCCTCCATATTCCATGTCCATTTGTATACTTTGTACAGATGCCTGCTCATACTTTTTACTTGGCAGTAACTGTATATCAAGTGTTACGGAATCCTGTGCTTTCATGGCTCCTGCCATAAGGAAAGCGGCAATAAATAATGTTGCTTTATTCATGGTGTGTTTTAAGTTAAAGCTGCAAATATACATTAAAAAAAGGGCCTGAGCCCTTTTGTTATTTCTGTAATTTCTTATTGTATTCTTTTATAAGATTGAGTGTAGTAGTATCTGTCGCAAAAACCGAATTAAGCCCCTGTGGTTCCTGCGGAGGATCGGTGGTAAAATCATCTCCTTTATTCCACTTACCGTTTTCAGGATTGTTTTTACCTATACCGCCAAAGCCCCAAAAGTTAAGTCCGGCAAAAGCTTCCTTATTTGTAACGCTTTGTTCTAATCTATCGAAAACCGACTTATAAAAAGTATCCCTGTTTGCTACAGATGCCTTTTTATCAAGGCTCTCCCCTTCACGCGGAAGTCCAAACTCCTCAAGCACTATAGGCTTGTTCAGTTTTTGCGCCACAGCTATATGGTCGTTAATATACTGTTGTGCATTAGTAATGACAACAGGTAGGGTTTCCCCGGCATTTTCATGCTTAAACCAACCCCAGTTTTTAGGCCATATGTGCATTGTTAGATAATCTATTTTAGGATTGTTATGCGTACGCTCATAAATAGCGATATCATCTGCCGAGCCTGCCTTCCCTTCAGACCCTGTACATATTAAATGATAAGGATCTAGTTCGTCTATAAGGTTTACCACATCGTTAAGCCAAAGTGTAAATTTCTCCTCATTATCAGCAGTGAATACCCTGGGCTCATTAGCCACCTGCCATGCCATAATAGTATTGTCTTCTGTATACTTTTTATCGTTATATGTGTTTGATCTTCCTAAGATGAATTTTATATGGTTTTTAAAGGCCTGCATACAAGGTTCACAACTATGGAACTGCTTGGTATAGTCCATAAATTCAGGCCATGTGTGAGGGGGAACATTAGGGTTAGGAAATTCTCCTTTACCATTCCACTCAAGATACTGCGCCATGCCGCCGCTCCATTCCCAATTATTGGTAAGGTATAATACGGCATGCATATCGCGTTTTGCCATTTCGTTAAGTAAGTAATCCAGTCCGTCTAACAGATTATTATCATACTGACCTTGTTTCGGCTGTAGTGCCGGATTAACCGTAAAATCCTGAGTACCGGCTTCTGCCCCTACCAAAATACGAAGGTTGTCTATACCGTACTCTTTCATCATATCCAGTTCTTTTGCCAGCCGTTCCCTGTCACCGCCTTCTTTAGCTGCAATGAGTGTTCCGTACCAGTAATTGGTTCCTATATAATGATAAGGCTTGTCTCCTTTGTACAGTTCAGTCCCCTTAACGGTTATTCTTTCGGGTGTAACAATCTCGGTTGTTGTGGCTGTGTCTTCCGTTTTTTCTTTTTTGTCTCCGCAGGAAAACAATAAAGGCAACGTTAGCAAGCCTGCCAGTAACTTATTCATATTATGGTTTAGTTTAGGTTTTTAAGTATTTGTGCTGCCGATTCGGGCGTTATGTCCCTTTGTGGCGTAGCCAGCATTTCATATCCCACCATGAATTTTTTTACCGTAGCCGAACGTAACAATGGCGGATAGAAGGCCATGTGCCAGTGCCATTCGTTATGTTCTTTACCATCGGTAGGTGCCTGATGTATACCCGCCGAATACGGGAATGAAACATCAAACACCTTATCGTATATCATAGTTAGCCTTTTGTAAGTATCGGCTAAAGCTGTTTTCTCATCATCGGTCATATCGGTAATCCTTGCCATAGCACGCTTAGGGATAATCATAGCCTCATAAGGCCATGTTGCCCAAAAAGGCACTATTGCAGCAAAATGATTGTTTTCAAAAATTATGCGTTCGTCTTTTTGAAGCTCCTTTTGCAAATAGTCTGACAGTAATGTATCCCCGTGTTTTTGGAAATACTCCAGCTGGTAATGTTGTTTTTTTGAAGGCTCTACCGGAAGTTTTTGGGAAGCCCATATCTGTCCGTGCGGATGCGGGTTACTACAACCCATTATCTCGCCTTTATTCTCAAATATCTGTACGTAATTAATTTCGGGGTCACTACCCAGTGTATGATATTCCTCAATCCATAAATCAACTACTTTCCTTATGTCTTCCACCTTCATTTGCGGAATCGTTAAGCTGTGATCGGGTGAAAAGCATATTACCCTACAAATCCCTTTTTCTGATTCTGCTTTAAAAATATCGTCTTCAACAACATCAAAATCAGGTGAATCTTTTAATAGGGCAGAAAAATCGTTGATAAAAACATACACGTCCTTATAATCGGGATTTTGTTCTCCTCCCGAACGGGAATTACCCGGACATAAATAACAACCGGGATCGTACTGAGGCCTTACCTCTGCCGAATGTTTCTCTACCTGCCCCTGCCACGGGCGTTTGCTCCTGTGTGGGGAAACCAGTACCCATTCTCCGGTTAAGGCATTATATCTTCTGTGTGGGTATTCGTTTAAATTCTTATCCATTTTTTATTACAGTAGCGCCATCCCCTATACTTACAGGATATACTTTCAGTTCTTTATTATATTGTTTATGATAATTCTCTCCTACCTGTTGGATTACCTCATCAACAGCATTTGTTTTTATTAGGTTGATAGTACAGCCGCCAAAGCCGCCGCCCATTAATCGGGCTCCTAAAACATTAGGGTTATCGCTTACTGCCGAAACCAGAAAATCTAATTCTTTACAGCTTACTTCATACTGACCTCTTAGCCCTGCATGAGTTTCAAACATTTTTTGTCCAACCGCTTTTAAGTTACCTGCTTCAAGAAAAGCAGCTACCTGCTGTACACGTTGGTTTTCCTCTACCACATAGCGGCAGCGGTTGTATACAACCGTATCATTTGGATATACATACTTATCAAGCATTTCGAGAGATACATCACGAAGGCTGTCTACCAACGGTACATATTTTTTGACCATAGCCACACCTTCCTCACATTGTTTTCTTCTCACATTATATTCTGAAGATGCCAGGGAATGCTTAACATCACTATCAAACAGTAAAAGGCTTGCTCCTTCAAGCTTTAACGGCTTATATTCATACTGAAGTGAACGGCAGTCCAGTTTTATAAGGGTATCTTTTTTACCGAATACACTGGCAAACTGATCCATTATACCACACTGTACTCCTGCAAAATTATGCTCGGCCTTTTGGGCTATTTGTGCCAAAGTGCTTTTATCCAAACCTGCATTGGTATAGACATTTAAAGTTACCGCAACAGCACACTCTAAAGCCGCCGAAGACGATACCCCTGCCCCAATAGGAATATTGCCTGTAAAAACGGCATCAAATCCTTTAACTTCTAAACCTTTTTTAATAAAGCCGTCCACTACACCTAAAATATAATTGGCCCAAGTTTTATGGTCTGTTTTGGCTAGGTTTTCAATTGTTGTTGAAAAGTCCTGTTTCATGTCCAGACTTTTCAGGTTAATGGTACTGTCCTCCCTTGGAGAAAGCACAAAGTACATCCTTTTGTCTATCGAAGCTGGCATAACAAAACCGTCGTTATAATCGGTATGTTCACCTAAAAGATTAATCCTGCCCGGAGCAAAGGAAACGATACTTGTTTCTTTAATAAACTGTTCTAACGATGCCGGAAGCATCTTTGTCTCTATCATATCCATTTATTACTATGGTAAAGTATACATATCAGGAATATCGTTTTGTAATACGCTTCCTGCTTTGTTGGCAAAAGTTACAAAATCCTGAGTATCTGTTTGTCCCGCTGGCGGAACATAATACCCATCCTGTGAATTTGCCCAAAACATTACAAACGCCAATTCCACATCGTTGCTAGTCATTGCGCTGTAAATATAATCAGAAAAGAAATGGTCAATAGGACTATTTGAAGAATTTATTTGAAATCCGGTTTCTGTCATTGCTGCGATTTTAACCTTTTCCTTCGCCAAATCAGAAATCATTTTAAGTTTAGCATTTGCTGTTACTGCTCCTGCTGTACCCTGATTGTTAAAATCACCATAGTTATCCATACCCAGTATATCCACATAGGTATCACCCGGGTAACGGTTTAGATACTGACTTTCTGTTGTGTATGAATTATCGGGAGAGAAGGCATAAATGACATTATGCACGTGTTTTGTATCCCTTAAATATTCTACAGTAAATTGCCATACCTGCTGGTATTGTGCCGGAGTACAGTAGGCACTACCCCACCAAAACCAGTTGCCGTCAAACTCATGAAACGGCCTGAAGATTACAGGTATAAGCTTATCGTTATTGTCCTTTAGATTAGAAAGTACACTAGCTACCTTATCCAGTTTGGCTTTGTAATAATCGTGGTTTAACCCTCCCGGAAGCAAACTGGGGAAAGCATTGTACTTTTGATAGTCGGTCATATCACTGGTATAAAAACTCTCGCCTTCAAAAGGTTCCCTGAAATGCCAACTGAAAATATTCACCATTCCCTTACTGTAAGCCTCCTTAACATCATCTGTAATCAGGATTTCCTGCTGATAGAACCAGTTATCAGGCTGCTCATTATTCTGGTCATCGGTAATAAACATAAAGTCAGAACCCAGCAAAGCCGGATCATTGCCTGTTGCCTTCTTCATGTCTGAATCTCCCACATCGTTATTATAAAAACCATTAAAGGCATCCTGCTGCCCTACTAAAAACTGTGTTTTCGAAAGGTGGTATAAATTATAGAATAAAGCTACGGTTTCATCGGTAGCATTTGCATCTACCATATAACTGCGCACATTAGCTACGGTAAGTTCATCAACGGTTTCAACGGGCTCATCAATTATCCCTTCGGTAGTTTTATTGTCATCGTCTGACGAACAGCTTATAAAAGTTATACATGTAAGAAACAATGCCGCAAATACTGAATTATAATTCGATTTCATAGTAGTTTCGTTTAGGAATAAGTGGTTTTTCAGCCCTGAAAAACCACTTATCACATAATGTGTTAGGTTTTTGAAAATTAAGATTTCAAACGTTTTCGAACTACTTGTTTTTTGTCAAAAAGGCGTACTATTCCTTCAATTAAGGCAGTCTTTTAATAAGTTCGATACATGCCCTTGAGTTATGGTACGGGCATTTCCAAAAACCAGCCTTATCTTTTTCTATAAGCGAATAATCTTTATTCACACCCCAAACCCATTCACCGTTGGTTTTATCCAGTATATGCTGCTGCACAAATGCCCAGTTCTTTTGGGTAAGGTCCAGGTATTTTTTATCTCCGGTTAACTGCCATGCATTCACAAGGCCAATCCATAATTCTGACTGTGGCCACCAGTGTTTTTCCTCAATCATTTGATTATTGTGCATTTCAAGCTCATACCACAAACCACCGTCATTATCCAGTCCTTCAAGAGCACCTTCGGTAAGTACTATAGCGTGCTTTTTATAGATAGCTGTAAGATTCACATCCTCTATAGCTTCGGCACACCATTGCAGTAACCAGGCTGCCTCAATATCATGTCCGTAAGAAACAACGTCTTCCTTCTCTACCCATTCCTCATTGAAGAATAATCTTAGGTGTTTACTATTGGTATTGATAAAATACTTATCTATAGTTTCCAGAAGACCTGCAGCTACCTGTTTTAGTTTTTCATCCTTCCACACCCTGTACAGGTTAGCATAAGCCTCCACAATATGCAGGTGCGTGTTCATGGTTTTCTTCTCATTGGCGTCCTTATCACTAAGGCGTAAATCATCTATAGGCTGCCAGTCCCTTGTAAAGGCTTCGAAGTAGCCTTTATGTAACGGATCAAAACTGTGTTCCTCTATTTTTTTATACAACGCTATTGCCATTTTAAGCGCCTCTTCATTTCCGGAAGCAGCATAAAATTCAGATAAGCCATATATGGTAAATGCCAGTGCATAAATTTGATTTTTGGTGTCTTTTGGAGTACCGTCATAATTTAGGCTCCAAAAAACCCCACCATGTTCCCTGTCATAAAAATAACGGGCAATATAATCAAAAGCCCTTTCGGCCATTTGTAGGTGCTCCTTATTTTGAGTGATAGGATAGGAAGCAGAAAATGCCCATAAAATACGGGCATTTAATACTGAACCTTTTGGATCATTATATTGTTTTGTCTCTGTATAGTCAATGGTTCCAATAAAGCCTCCGTTCTTTTCGTCTATTGCGTTTTTAACCCAATAATCCAAAATTGAGCGTAGCTCATTGTGCATTTGTGACTTTAATTCCATTACAAAAACTTTTTATTATTTTCTACCTGAGCAATAATCGTATTTACCGACCCTGCTGATGTAAAGGTATCTTCCGGAGTGTTCATTACATAATCCACCAACTTATCTACTGTAGAAACCGCCACATGCATACGTGTATCTGAAGATGCATAGTAAATATATACTGTACCATCTTCATCTGCAACCCAACCGTTAGAGAATAATACGTTAGAAACATCCCCAACTCTCTCTTCTCCTTCAGGCCCCATAAAATGACCTGCCGGTATATGTGTTACTTTAGAGATATCGTTAAGATCTGTCATGAACATGTATAGTGTATATCGCAGTCCGGCAGCAGTGTTACGGACACCGTGTGCCATATGTAGCCAACCTTTTTCTGTTTTAATAGGTGCAGGCCCAAGTCCGTTTTTAAGCTCATATATTGTATGATATACTTTACCACAAATGATTTTCTCATCCTGAACAACCGGATTTGTCATATCGTCAACAAAACCTAGGCCTATTCCGCCTCCGCTTCCTACATCAATAAAGCCATCCTGAGGGCGGGTATATAATGCATATTTACCATTTACAAACTCCGGGTGAAGCACCACATTACGCTGTTGCCCTGTGTTTGATACTAAATCAGGTAATCTTTCCCAGTTTACCAAATCTTTAGTCCTTACAATACCCGCATTAGCAACTGCTGCACTGGTATCACCTTTTGGTGCGTTAGGATCTTTTCTTTCTGTACAGAAAATACCGTAAATCCATCCGTCTTCGTGCTCAATAAGCCTCATGTCATACACATTGGTATCCGGTTCATCAAGCTGAGGGATTACACACGGTTTTTCCCAAAATTTAAAGTTATCTACACCGTTAGGACTTTCGGCAATCGCAAAAAACGATTTCCTGTCTACTCCTTCTGTACGTACAGCCAAAATATACTTACCGTTCCATTTCATGGCTCCGGCATTAAAAGCTGCATTCATACCAATACGCTCCATGCCAAACGGATTAGTTGCCGCATTAAGGTCATACCTCCATTCTACAGGAGTATGGGCTGCCGTAACTACAGGGTTTTTATATCTTGTATAAATACCATTAGTATCATCTACCGGGGTATTTTTCTTTTCAATCAGTTCCTGATGTTTTTTAACCAGAGATTCATAATTAGGTATTCTTACCTGGTTATTTGTAATCATCTCACTAGCCATATAATAATCTATATTAAATTCAAGTTTTTATTTTTTATTTTAGAAGTCGGAAAGCCTGTTCCACCAGGTACGTTTCATTATCAGTACTATTACCATCATTAGCCCCAGTACTATGGCAAATCCTGTCCATTTTGAAAGAATAAAATACATAGGGAGTAATGTTAACAGTATCTGTCCGGTAATCCCCATGGCTACGTTTGCCATATTGATACCAAAGTTTTTATTCTCCACAATAGTAGGATCCTGAGCCTGAGCCGCCTCTTTAATTGGTTTCCAGAAGCCCCACGGTCTAACTGTTTTGTAGAAATCTATAAGTGTTTCCTGATTTGTAGGAGGTGCCGCATAAGATCCTGCCACACAAGCCACAAACTGAATAATGATAAATACAGGGAAATAGTACAGCATACGGGTTCCGTCAAAATAATCGGTCACACCGCTTACTGATAATGCCGGAGGGATGGCGCTTGCAATAATACCCGCAAGCATACCCCAAAAGAATCCGTTTGCATTAAAGCGCCACCAGTACCATTTAAGTACATTAGCACACACAAATCCACCATAAAGTCCAGCAGTAATAATATTAAAGATCATGTTTACATCTTTAATCAAAAGACCTAAACCAACACCCAGTATAACCATCACCGTACCTGACAGGTAACTCATGGTGATGATTTTCTTCCTGTCGGCATCGGGTTTTATAAATTTCAGGTAAATATCGTTTACCAAATAAGCCTGCCCTGCATTAAGCGTGCCCGAGAAGTTGCTCATAAATGCTCCAAGGAAACCTGCCAGTACAAGTCCTACTAACCCAACAGGAAGATATTTATTGATTACGGCCGGCATTATACTCTCAAAGTTAATTCCGTCGGCGGTTTGTCCAAGGGTTAAATCTTTAAAATAAAGTATACCCAGTATACAAAGTCCCATTGTCATAAAGTAACGGATAGGAAGCAGAATAATGGAAATGAATCCGCTCATCTTACTGGCTTCTTCCGGAGACTTGGTACTTAATATCTTCTGGCAATCGTAGTTTGGTGCCGGTCCGGCTAAACTCTTAAGTACACCCGAGAAGAACATCATCCCTACAATAGCCGAGAATAGTTTGTACCCGTCCTTTTCCAGTTTTACCTGTGCATCGGCTAGGATGTTTTGCCATTCAAGACCCAGCTCCCAGCCAAACATAGGGCTATCCCACCCTACGGGCATCATATCTTTAATTGCTATTCCTGAATCGGCTAAATGCATCATGGCGATACTACCCACAAACAGCGAACATACAATCATAATCATGTACTTGATAAAGTCGGCCAAAACGATACCGTGCATCCCTCCTACAATACTGTAAAATGTAGCTACAAGACATATACTTACACCATAAAATTTTGCAGTAAGATCTTTTGCTTCATACAGAGCCGTTTCGTATGCCGGAGTTCCAACCTGGAAAGCATCCACATGCTGATCAAGGAACGGGAATACCTCTTTTACACTTTCATAAGGAATAAAGATCTCAAGAAATTCACCCACACCCACAAAGGCATAAGCCATATAGCCCACGCATAACATAAGTGCAAAAACAACTACCACAGCATGACTTTGCTTTACCCCCTTATCACTAAGCCCAAAACGGGTACCCAGCCATTCGGCTCCGGTAGTGGCATTACTTCTCCTTAACCATTTACTAAGGAAAACCATAAGGAATACCTGATTGAAAACAGGCCACATCCATGGTATCCAAACACTTTTAAAACCATATAAAAAGGCCATACTCACTAAAAGCATAGTACCACTAATATCAAACATATCACTGGCATCACTTAGCCCAAGCATGTACCACGGAAGTTTTTTACCTCCCATAAGGTAACTGTCTTTACTCTTCTTTGCACGGTTTTTCATGATAATCCCTATAACGATCATCATTAAAAAGTACAGTGCAATTATTGTTAAGTCTATCGCTGTTAATCTCATATCTTGAAATAGCTGCTATTACAGCTTTTAACTTATTGGTATAAATTTTCTTTAGTCACATCTTTTTGGAACAGCACTCTATCCTGATTGTAGTATTCTACAAAATCGGCTTTGTGTGCATGCCCGCTATATGGTGCATAATAATGCATTCTTGGCGGATTCATATACTCGTTCCAACCGTGGTTTCTCCATAACAGCACATATGATATTTTATAATCACCTATTGCATTGGTTAAGGTCTCTGTCCACCATTTTTCATAGGGTATAGCCTCATAACCTGTTTCTGCTATTGCGGTAAGCTTGCCGTGTTCATCTGCTGCCTCCTGCATTACACCAATTAAACTGTGTACGTTATCTGTATACTCTTTAAGCTTTTCCCCTTCACCGGTTTGATAAACATCAAAACTCATCATATCCACATAATCATCACCAGGGTAGTACTCTAAAAAGTCCGCTTTGGTTTTCACATTAGCGTCCGACGTATTGTATACATATATAAGGTTATGCACTCCTTTTTGCTCAAAGTAATCTACCGTAAATTTCCATAGTTCCTTAAACTGTTCAGGGCTGGTAGTGTTTTTACACCACCAAAACCAGTCGCCCGTAAACTCATGGTATGGCCTGTATAGAATTGGCACCAAATTACCGTCACTGCCTTTTAGAGAAAGGAAAAATCCAGCCGCATTATCCAGCCAACCTTTGTAAACCTCATGTTTAGAACCACCGGGAAGTACCGACGCTACCGTACCTTCAGGATTATCCCACGAATCACCTCCACTTAAAGGATTATTTACATGCCAGCTTATAGTATTAACACCGCCCCTGTCGTACACTTCTTTTATAAACTGCCTCATTTTATCAAAAGGCACTCCGTCAAGGTTTTTATCGGCATTATTCTCTATCCTTCCTATATCCCAACCGTATACGGCAGGATAATCTCCAGTGACATCTTTAACATCACTTCTACCCTCTTCATATTTCCACTCTACACCATAAGCAAGATCATCCTGATGACCGAACATGTATCCCTTTTCTCTTAATTTAAAAAGGTTTTTATACAAAGTAACTGTTTGCGCTGTAGCATTTTTATCTGCTAAAACACCTACAGCTATCTCTTTTTCTTCCTGATTAGTAGTCACTTCCTCTTTATTAACTGATTTCCCGCAGGAAACTACAGCTAAGGCTAGTAACAGTATTGATATCCTATTTTTCATTTAAATTTGTAGTTGGTTTAAAGAGAATGCTTTAAACTTGATAAATTCTTAATTTATTGACCTTAATATTTAACAAAGCACAATTTTAAACGTACTTTTTTGATAATGTCAAAGATAATTTTAGTCTTAAATTTAAGTTAATATTATTTTATCAATATTATATCATATAATTGCAAATAAAAACACTCAAATGAACACTCAAAAATTTCACAGAGAAATTCCGCCACTATCTAAAGGTGATAGTTTCCTGGTTTTTGACAGGATTAAAGATAGTTTTGACTTCCCTATACATTATCATCCGGAGTATGAAATTAACTTTATACTTAATGGCAAAGGTGTAAAAAGAATTGTGGGAGATCATATAGAGGAAATAGATGATGTAGAACTGGTATTGGTTGGTCCAAACCTGCATCACGGATGGGAAATGAACACCTGCAAGAACAAAAAGGTACACGAAATAACCATACAGTTTCATAACGACCTGTTTAGTGATTCGTTACTGTCACGACGTATAATGATGCCTATTAAGGACATGTTTAACCGATCTAACCACGGTATACTGTTTTCTAAAAAAACAGGTGAAGAACTAGCTAACAGACTAATAAGCATTTCTAAACTTGATGGTATGGATTACTTTCTGGAAATTATCTCCATACTTCACGACATGGCTAATTCCAGAAATCAGAGGCTGCTTTCCACCTTCACCGTAGACCACGATACTTTTGAAGATGACGATAAAATGAAACTGGTATACGAGTATATACAAAAAAACTTCTCTAACAAGATTACCTTAGATGAGGTGTCTGACATTACAAGTATGAGTCCTGTATCGTTTAACCGTTTTATAAAGAAACGAACCGGAAAAACATTTGTGAATTACCTTAATGATATAAGAGTAGGTTATGCTGCAAGGTGGCTCATAGAGAAAGATTTGAGTATATCTGAAATTGCATTTAAGTCGGGCTTCAACAATATTGCCAACTTTAACCGCATATTTAAAAGTATAAAGAACACAACTCCAAGCCAGTACAGAGATGAATTTTATGGCATGAAACGCTTTTTATAAACTAAAGCTGACTAAAAAATACACCTTAAAACCTTCATTTTATGATATTTTAATCATTGACAGTCAACATATTAAATATCTTCATAAAAGTAAGTATATTTTTATGATATATTATTTACGCAAACGTTAGAGAAAATATTATCATTAAATGATAAAATAATATTAACAAACGCTTAACATCTCCCATAAATTTGTTTTTATCAATAAATGAACTCTAAAATTACCGAAAGCAAAATTAAAGTGTTTATTTATTTAGAAATTAGTAACTAACCTAACACAAATTAATTATGGGGATTACATTACTTTATTTTACTAATTGGCTTAAACGAGGCAATACACTGTTGTACTTGCTTTTGTTGTGCTCTTTTAGTGCGTTACAGGCGCAAACCACTGTTTCAGGTACCGTGACAGACAACACTGGCTTTGGTATACCGGGAGCCAATGTTAGTGTTAAAGGCACCAATACAGCTATTGCTACTGATATAGATGGAAATTATGCCATCGAAGCGCCTGAAAATGCTGTTCTTGTATATACCTTTATAGGATATGAAACTCAGGAAATAGCAGTAAAAGGACGTAACGTACTTAACGTTACCCTTGAGGAAAACTCACAACTTCTTGACGATGTAGTCATAATTGGTTATGGCGCTCAAAAGAAAGACGATGTTAACAGTGCGGTATCCAGCATTCGTACTAAGGACATCGAAAACCTAAAACAAACCACTGTGGACCAAATGATTCAGGGTAAAGCAGCAGGTGTTTCGGTTACAAACAACAGCGGGCAGCCGGGTAGTGCTGTTTCAATCAGGGTTCGTGGTACAACATCAATCTCAGGTACTAACGAACCTTTATACATTATAGACGGTGTGCCTATCTCCGGCGACGGTACTAACATCTCTACCAGCGGAAGACCTATATCGGGTAGTGATTTCTCTTCAAACGGAGGCGCAGGTAATAACGCTGTGAGTCCGCTTTCCATGATTAACCCTAACGATATCCTTTCTATAGACATCCTAAAAGATGCATCAGCTACAGCTATTTACGGCTCAAGAGGTGCTAATGGTGTAATCATTATTACTACAAAATCAGGTAGAAAAGGTGAAGGTA
The DNA here is from genome assembly GCF_000769915.1 of Flavobacterium beibuense F44-8. GTDB lineage: Bacteria > Bacteroidota > Bacteroidia > Flavobacteriales > Flavobacteriaceae > Flavobacterium > Flavobacterium beibuense. Next base: position 12,235 of record NZ_JRLV01000019.1, on the reverse strand, counting down.
AAATCGCTTATGAAGGCTACACTTCTATCCAGAATATTTACAAAAAACTAGACGTTCTTGACCTACAGGGCTATGCCAAACAACAAAAAGCATTATGGCTGGCTTATGGTTTTAACGAATCAGACTTCCGTCCTGAGTTTCAGCATCCTGAACTTTTAGGATCAGGTACCGACTGGCAGGATGAGGTATATCAAACAGCTTATTCACACAGCCATCAGCTTTCATTCTCGGGAGCTAAAGACGCTACCAGATATTATATATCAGGTGGTTTTCTTGATCAGGAGGGTATCCTTTTAGGTTCAGGATATAAAAGATACACCATGCGTGTTAACCTTGACTCACAGGTTAAAAGCTGGTTAAAAGTAGGTGTAAATGCAAACACGGGTATTACTAACGAAAAGCTTACTATTAACCAGAGTTATGGTGGTATAATAAGCAATACATTACTACAGGCTCCGGATATACCTGTTAGAAATCCTGACGGAAGTTTTGCAGGACCTACAAGTAACGACCTTAACTCTACTTATTTTAACCCGGTTGCTGAGGCGCTTGTTAAAGACAATAAACTGGTACGAAAAAATTTCCTTGGAAATGTTTTTGCTGAAGCCGACATTATTGACGGGCTTAAATACAGAATTGAAGTTGGTGCTAATACTGAATTTTCTGAAAACACCGATTTTACTCCTTCTTACAGTTGGGGTGTACAAACAAACCCTAGTGCCGACTTAATGGAAAGAAGACAAAACTGGTACTCGGTTAACATTAAAAACCTGCTTACATATACAAAAAGCTTAGGTAAACATAACTTCACATTACTTGCAGGTCAGGAAGCTAACGACAGTCACTGGGAAGGTCTTGTTGCAACAGGTACAGGTTTCCAAACCAACAATGTTTATGGCTTAAACCTTAGTGACCCTGCACAAAATAAAGTGACAAGCTACAAGGGCAGCCAGGCTTTATACTCATTTTTCGGACGTTTAATTTATGACTTCAATGATCGCTACGGACTTTCAGCTTCATGGAGAGCAGACCGTTCGTCTAAATTTGACCCGACTACAGATAACCAGTGGGGTTACTTCCCTGCAGTTGCTGTTTCATGGAAACTTTCTAACGAGTCGTTCATGGAAAGTACACGTAAATATATAGACAACATTAAGTTCAGGATAGGTTATGGTGAAACCGGTAACCAGCAAATTCCAAACAACAGGTATACGGCTTATCTGGGTCAGCAAAACTCAGGTATTGGCCCTGGTTTCCTTCCTTCAAACTTCCCTAACCCTGATTTAACATGGGAGTCAATGCAACAAACCAACTTTGGTCTTGACTTTACAGTTCTTGGCGGTAGGCTATCGGCTAACCTTGACTACTATGTTAAAAAATCTGACGGATTCCTTTTCCAAATGCCGTGGCCTTTATACCTAACAGGTGGTGGTGGCCAGTATGGTGGTGTTGATGCTCCATACTCAAACCTTGGTGAAATGGAAAACAGAGGTTATGATATTACCTTAAACTATAATACAAAAGGCTCAGGTGATTTTTCATGGAGTTCTACTCTTGTATTCTCACACTATAAAAATGAGCTAACAAGCTTATCTAATGGTTTATCTCTAACTCAGGAAGTAAACACTAACGGTTACCAGCCAGTTGTTGTAACTAATACCGAAGTAGGTTCTCCTATTGGTATGTTCTACGGATATGAAGTAGTAGGGCTGTTCCAAACTATGGACCAACTTAACAATGCTCCTATACAGTTTGACCAGTCTGTTGGACAAGGCGTTGGGCAAACATGGCTTGGTGATGTTCAGTACAAAGACGTGAACGGAGACGGTGTTATAGATGCTAATGATAAAACATTTATAGGTAACCCTCACCCTGACTTTACTTTTGGTTTTACTAATACTTTTAACTACAAAAACTTTGATCTTTCTGTTTTTGTACAGGGATCTTATGGTAACGACGTAATGAACCTTACTTACAGAAACGGAACACAAAACGGACAGTTGTACCAAAATGCACTTACAGATGCTGCAAATTACTGGACACCTGAAAACACTGATACTAATATCCCAAGGATAGTTCCCGGTAATGCTAACACTAACGTACAGATATCAAGCCGTTATGTTGAAGACGGGTCTTATGCAAGAATCCAAAACCTTACTTTAGGTTACTCTCTGCCACAGGACATCGTTTCTAAAGTAAAAATGTCAAGAGTACGTATTTACGGCTCTGTTCAAAACCTTCATACCTTTACTAAATACAAAGGCTATGACCCTGAAATTGGTTCATTTAACCAAAATCAGCTACTAACAGGTATTGATAACGGACGATACCCTTCACCAAGAACTTTTTCTGTAGGAGTTAATGTAGAATTTTAAAAAAAATGAAAATGAAAAGATTTTTTAATCTATACAAAATATGTAGTTTGGCATTAGCACTTACAATGCTTGCCTCCTGTGCCGAAGAGTTTACAAACCGTCCGCCGGAAGATACTATCTCTTTAGACAGCTACTACAGCACAAATGAACAGGTTACATCGGCCACAAACGGTATGTATGCCAGAACCTGGTTCCAGTTTCATAACAAGTTTTTCTTTGCTGTTGCCGAGGTAGGTTCGGGCAATATGTATACAGGATCGAGCGACGTTAATGCCATGAGAACCTTTTCTCTAAATGGTAGTGACCCTGAACTTGTTAACGGATGGAGCTCTTTATGGGCAAATATCGCTCAGGCAAATCTTATTATTAACTTCTTACCAGACCGTGTTGGACCGGGTGTAAGTCCGGAAGTACTTCAAAACACTATTGGAGAAGCTTATTTCATGAGAGCTACTGCTTATTTCTATTTAGTAAGACTTTGGGGCGATGTACCAATTATTGAAAACAACCTTGATTTTGCATCAAACCCTGTAATCAATAAAAATAGAATTGAAGATGTTTATACTTTAATCGAAATGGATTATCAGGCAGCTATTGAAAATCTATACGACAAAACAAGATCTTCAAACTACACTGCTAATGCACGTGTATCTAAAGGATCTGCTAAAGCAATGTTGGCTAAGGTTTACCTGTATCAGCAAAGATACAGTGATGCAAGACAAATGGCAGAAGAAGTAATAAACAGCGGAGAGTTTAAATTGCTTGGTGGTGAATCGTTACCTGATAAAAGTTTTGGTGATTTATTTACGTATCCTAACAACAATAACGAAGAATCTATTTTTGCTATCCAGTGGGTAACCGACGGTAACTATGGTTCTGCCAGCAACTGTAATACTCAGTTTGGTATCAGTACGGCAGCAATCACAACATCAAACGCTTCATATGGTGGAGTATTTGGTCCTTCTCAGGATGCAATCTTCAATATATACACTGAGCCGGGTGATGTAAGAAGAAAAGAAACTATCATGATGCCGGGTGATGAATACCCTAACATAAAAGTTCGTATTAACAGCGGTACTGAAGAACAAACAGGGTTTATTGTTCCTGATGCAGACCAGATAGGCGGTCAGGGAGCCGGTGCAGCCATTAAAAAATACTGTATTGGTATTGTGAATGGTGATGTTACAGGCCCTATAGATGCTTGGAATATGATGGAAAACAATACTTATCTTATGAGATATGCTGACCTGTTACTTATACATGCTGAAGCTATTCTTGGAGGAGCCGGAAGCACTTCGGACGCAAGTGCATTAAGCTCATACAATGCTGTAAGAAACAGGGCAGGTTTACCTAGTGTTAGCTCTTTTACTTTTGATGAACTTTTCCTTGAAAGAAGACGTGAACTTTGTTTTGAAGGTGATTTTTGGTTTGACCTTGGAAGAATTCCAAGAGCACAGGCTATTGCTATTATGGCAGCTCAAAACAGAGGTAATAAAGATCTTGAAGAACATTTTACTCCGGATGAATCTGACTTCTACCTGGACTACCCTGATAATGAAGTAGCTAAAAACCCATTATTATTAGAGGATCCGGTACCATATTCATTTGACTAATATTAAAAAACAGAGTTATGAAGAACTTTAGATTAAAACATATATTGGGCTTACTTTCTGTATTCGCAATATTATTTGTGGTCTCATGTAGTGATGACGACAGTATAAAACCCGGGAAACCGAGTATTGAAAGCGTTAGCTATGCAGAAAACGATTCGCTTGTAGAGTATGGCTATGCTAACAACATGTATATTGTGCGTGGTACCGGATTTACAGGTACCGAAAAGATATACTTTAACGACGTTGATACTTATTTCAACCCAACCCTTGTAACAGATGGAGTTATTTTTGTAACTATTGACGAAGACACTCCTTATGAAAATGCTTCAAACGAACTTAAAGTGGTGACACCTCGCGGTACGGCAATATATCCGTTTGTAGTGGCGCCACCTGCTCCTACTTTAAAAAGTTTCCAGCCAATAAATGCTGCCGAAGGAGAAGAGATTACTATTTATGGCAAATACTTCCTTGATCCGGTAGTTACTATTGATGGCGTTGAGGCAGAAATCGTTTCAAGCAGTATTGATAAGATTGTAGCAATTGTACCTGCAGGCTCTAACGGAAAATATGTGCAGGTAGAAACTATATCAGGGGCTTCAAAGTGGGACACTGCTATTGGTACTGCCATTTATGATGATGCTTTCTACGCCCCTTGGGATATTGAAGCCTGGAACAACCATGAATATATAACTAATGAGGCCGATGCTTACCAGGGAACTACTTTCATAAAAAAGGAAATTGCCGGATGGGATAACATTCAGGGTAACTGGAACTGGGATGATCAAATCTCTCAATACACAGGTATTCACTTTGCTGTACGCTCTGACGATGCAGGTAAACTGGTACTTATTTTTAACGGTGCTAATTGGGGAGATGCAAACTTTGCATTTGAAACTACCGAAGAATGGATTGACTTCCGTTTCACTTGGGAAGAACTTGGCGGAATGCCGGAAGCCCTACAAAACATTTCTTTCCAGGAATTTACCGGAGAAACACACAATTACTATTTTGACAACTTCGGTTATACCGTAGACTAATAAGCTCATACATTCTAATTTTGTTTTTTGTGAAACATTCCCTGGTTATAAATCAGGGAATGTTTTAATCATTTATAGCCAGTAATGAATACCAATCATAAAATAAGAATACTGTAAACAGCATTAAAAGCCCAGCATTTTCGGCATCCGAATTAAACGAAATAAACCGCATAATTAATATATAGTACAACCTCGCATAAAACTTTAAGAATGAAAAAAATTATTTATAGCATTTTAAGTTTGGCACTAAGTATAACGGCTTTTGCTCAGGGAAATGTTTATAAACAGGAACCAACAAAATTTGAAGGCCTTGCCATGACTCCGCCAATGGGATGGAACTCATGGAACACCTTTGCTACCAATATTGACGAAGATCTTGTAAAGCAAACTGCTGATATTATGGTATCATCGGGTATGAGAGATGCCGGGTATACTTACATAGTGCTTGACGATGGCTGGATGACGCGTGAAAGGGATGAAAACGGAAACTTAGTACCCGATCCTAAAAAATTCCCAAGCGGAATGAAAGCGCTTATCGATTATGTTCATTCTAAAGGTTTAAAATTCGGACTATATAACTGTGCCGGTACAAAAACATGTGCAGGATACCCTGGCACCAGAGGTTACGAATATCAGGATGCCCGTTTTTATGCATCATTAGGCATTGATTTCTTAAAATACGACTGGTGTAATACAGAAGGTATTAACGCTACAGAAGCATATACTACAATGAGCAATGCTCTTAAAACTGCCGGAAGGCCTATACTTTTCAGCCTTTGCGAATGGGGTGATAACCAACCTTGGGAATGGGGCGAACCACTGGGTAACATGTGGAGAATATCGGGTGACATCTATCCTTGTTTTGACTGCGAATTCAAACACCCTGAAAACTGGTCTTCATGGGGTTTCATGAAAATTGTTGACATGAGAAAAGGTATCAGGAAATATTCGGGACCAGACCATTGGAATGATTTTGACATGATGGAAGTAGGTAACGAAATGAACGATACCGAAGATAAATCGCATTTCAGTATTTGGTGTATGGTGGCTTCTCCGCTTATTGCAGGTAACGACTTTAGGAGTATGAGTAAAGAAACACTGGAGATACTTACCAATAAAGATATGATTGCCATTAATCAGGATAAACTGGGCATACAGGGTTTTAGATACAACAGCGATAACGGACTTGAAACATGGGTTAAACCACTTGAAAATGGGGACTGGGCTATTGCTTTTCTTAACAGAAGCGAAGAAGACAAGAGTATTAACTTTAACTGGAAAGAGCATACTATTAAAGATGATATTTTTAACTTGGAAACATCTTTTGACTCTGCTGCATACGATATTTATGACGTATGGAATCATAAAAAAAGCGGAACTACCAAAAAAGCATTCAAGGACAAAGTTGCTTCGCATGACATTGTAGTGCTTAGGCTTTCTAAAAAATAAAAAATGACAAACAGAATAAAACATATCGCTTTTTTGTTGCTCTTTAGTTTTACAGCTTTTGCACAGGTTTCAAAACATGGGCAGCTAAGTGTAAAGGGCACTAAACTTACAGATGAAAAAGGCAAACATGTAATGCTGAGAGGTGTTAGTTTTGGCTGGCACAGCTTTTGGCCCCGTTTTTACAATCAGAATGCTGTAAAATGGCTTAGAGACGACTGGAATGTAAATGTGGTACGTGCCGCTATGGGTATTGAAGTAGGTAATGATACTTACATACAAAACCCACAGTTTGCTACAGAGAAAATAATGACTGTTGTTGAAGGAGCCATTACAAATGATATTTATGTAATAATAGACTGGCACAGCCATAACATTAACCTTGAGGAAGCAAAGTTGTTTTTTGATCAGGTATCAAAAAAATATGGCAACTCCCCTAACGTAATTTATGAAGTATTTAATGAACCGGATGACGAAAGCTGGGCTGACGTTAAAGCTTACAGTGAAGAGATTATAAAGATTATAAGGAAAAATGACCCTGATAATATTATACTGGTAGGCTGCCCACACTGGGATCAGGATATTAACCTCCCGGCTGCCGATCCTATTAAAGGTTTTAACAACATAATGTATACCGTTCACTTTTATGCTGCTACACATAAACAGGAATTAAGAGATCGTACCGATAAAGCTATTGAATCGGGATTACCAGTATTTATATCTGAAAGCGCAGGTATGGAAGCTAGTGGCGACGGACCAATGAACTATGACGAATGGCAAAACTGGATAGACTGGATGGAAGAGCGCGGGTTAAGCTGGATAACATGGTCCATATCCGACAAGGATGAAACCTGTAGTATGCTAAAAAAATCGGCCTCCTCTACTGGTGAATGGAAAGAAAAACACCTGAAAGAAAGTGGTATTAAAACCCGTAATTATTTAAGATTACTGAACAAACAATAAGTTAAGTTGAGTTAGTTTTGTAATTTGAGAGAGCCTCACGTTAAGTGGGGCTTTTTTTATGATACACAAAATACCGCACTGATTATTTTTATTTATATTCGCCGAAAAATAAACATTTATGAAAAATTTAATTTACCTATGCCTTGCAGTCTGTATGGCTACAACTGCTGGATTTGCACAAAAAATTACCGATAAAGACTTACAGGGCACATGGAACCTCGTAGCTTTAGATGCATTAAGCTCTCAGGGAATTTATTTAGATCTTGCTAATAATGACGTAAAATTTTCGGAAGAAGCAGAAGCACAGGCTCCGCCGGAAGCTCTTGCTCAGGCAAAAGAAAGCATGGGGCCTACAATAGATATGCTGAAACAAATGAAAATGATTATAAACGGAAATGAAATAAAACAAAGTATTCCGGGTGACGAGCAAACTGGCGTATATAGCATTGTCAATGAAGAAGATATGCAAAAGCTTAAAATAATTTATGCTGACGGTACCGGAGACAATGTAGAATTTTACATGAAAGACAAAAAACTTCATGTAAATCTAGGTGAAGACGGCTTATTTATATACAGCAAAGAACAATAATTACTTTGTAAGAAAAACAAAAAGAGCTGCCATAAGGCAGCTCTTTTTGTTTTTAAGCAGTTTTTTCCTTAACAAAGGTAACAAGCCCCTACAAAAAGCAGGATTACAGAAATAAACAGGTTACAAACACCTATACTCCTAAAGCGTATATTGTTTCTGTCTATTCCCGCCAGGATTAGCTTCCCCGATGCTAATAAAAAGAAGGCTCCAAACGAATAACATAAAACCTGATACATAATCATAGATTTTTAAGTGAAACATTAGGCTTTCTTTTCTTTTTCTTTTAGCGCATTTTTAGTTATTCCCCCAAACATAACAAGTAACAGATGCAGGTGTTTAGTGCCATGTACAAGGACAGTTACTGATACCCTGGAATATATCCAAACCAACAGTTATCATATGTGTACCACTGTTATAAGCAAGAAGCTCATTTGTGGTTAACTGATATGAGTAAGCAAAATAGAAATTTGAAACGTTTAATCCAACCATTGGACCAATATTTATTGGATTTCCTAACTGATCGTTAAGAAAACGGTAGCTACCCCCTATCCAATAGTAGTCATCACCGTCCATATAACGGAATTTAAGGTTAATATCTGTAGTAGATCTTCCGTCACTTTCAAAATACTGAACGAATGAAGATGGTTCTACCTCCCAATTACCGCTTCCTTTAAACGTATAACCTGTATAAAACTGATAGTTTCTAAGCCTGTTAGGTTCCTGTATTGCAAAAATATCAAGATCCTTGTTCAGTATATTAGCACCGGTAGCGCTAATATAAAACTCCCCTATTCTATACAGTAATGCAACATCAAAGTTGTGGTTCACAACATAACGATTGTTGTTTATAGAAGGATCGGGTGTTGTGATATTCTCAATATCTACCTTAAACTGGTTAAGGTTGTAGGAAATACCAAACGAAAGGAACTGATTAGTATACTTGTCTAATATAATATGGTGTGCAAAAGATACTTTACCACCATACTGCCTGGTATTACCATTACGGTCATTATATAAAAACATACCAATACCCGTATTATCGGCTATCCTTAAATCTGCCGCCAGCGATTGCATATCAGGAGCATCTTTAATTCCTACCCATTGTGTAAGTCCGTTAAGCCTTATTTTCACATGGTCACCAATACCTGCATAAGCAGGAGAAATAATATAAGGGTTATCTGCCAGATACTGTGTATGTGTTGGTATTGTTAACTCCTGAGCACGCATTACAAATGCTGTAAGTAGTAAAGTTAGGAGGAGAAAAGTTTTTTTCATTGTGTGTGTATTTTGGCCTTGTTATTTAATTCAAGCCATGGCTGCCTTTGCAGCCATGGCTATTTATGAATTTATTATCTGAAAATAGTAAAGTGTCCGACAAACTCTCTGTCATCCTCAGGATTATTTAGTTTTACAATATACCAATAATCTCCTGTTGGTAACTCCTGTCCGTTATATCTACCATCCCACTCCTGTCCTTGTCTAAGTGTAGCCAGTTTACGACCGTACCTGTCGAATACAAAGAACTCAAGGTTAGGGTAATTTTCTGCATGACCCGGTGCCCATGTATCATTAATACCATCGTCATTTGGTGACATAACATCCGGAAGGATAATATCTACAAACTCATAGTATAATGATTTCTCTGCCACACAGCCTCTGCTATCGGTTACGGTTACCACATAGGTTCCTGTTGAGTAAATCTCAAACACGTTATCTGTTCCCATATCCTCACCGTTTAAGGTGTAAGTATAACCTCCTGAACCTCCGGTTGTAGTTGCCGTAATCTCATTAATATCAGATTCAGCAAGTATCATAACCAGTGCAGTAGTATTTGTTACTGTTACAGGTTCAGTACTGTCTATACATCCTGACTCATGAAGTACATCTACCACATAAGTTCCGTCTGCAAGATTAGTGAACGTATTACTTGTTTGAGGAACACCTCCGTTTAGTGAGTAGGTTACCGCACCCTGTACGGCTGTCTCAACATTTACCGTAAGTACATTTTCATCACAGTTGTAAACAAGTTCCGGTTGTGCATTAATCATTATTGGTGCATCAATCCATACATCTATAGAGGCTATACATCCGTTAGCATCCTTAACATAAATGGTATAGGTTTGTCCGCCATCAAGATCTGTATACATATCCTTACCTACTTCAAACGGCTCGTCCATATCCATACTTGTTGAATATGGTGCAGTACCACCTGTTATATCAATAAGAATTGCTGCATTATCATCGTTCTCACAAATTTCCGGATACACTTCAACTTCTGTAAGTATTATTTCCGAAGGCTCGTCTACAGTAGCTGTATACTCTTTATAACATCCTGTTTCATCCTGTACTCTTACAGTGTATTGACCTGCTGCAACGTTAAACAAGTTATTTTCGGTCATATCAAAGTCTGGAGAGATACCATAGGTAAGTGTACCTATTCCTCCCGAACCGTTTACTGTAATTGTACCGTTATCTTCACCGTTACAAAGCGCATCTACAACTGTTAATACTCCAAGAATTGGTTTTTCATGCCTAACCATTACGTTTCTTGTAGTAACACATCCGTTAGCATGCATTACATATACCACATAGTTTCCGTCAGGAAGGTCTGTAAATACATTTGATGACTGGTAGTTCACTCCGTCAAGAGAGTACATAACATCATCAACAATTGCAGGGTTGATGTTAGTAACCGTAAGCATACTTAACGATACGTTGTTTGTACATATTGGAGTTACCTCAACTACCGGATTAAGTACAACACCGTGCTCTATATTAAATACTATAGGTACAATTTGACATCCTGCCGCATCCTGAACAAACAGTACATGCTGACCACCGTTAAGGTTTGTATAAGTAAACTGATCCTGGATAAAGGTTACACCGTCTAAACTTGTTGAGTATGGCGCAGTACCACCAGATACTGTTACTGTTATACTACCGTCGTTAGCATTATAACAAGTCTCTCCAGTCCAATCGGCTGATGCTATAATCTGAGTTTCAGACTGAGTTATAACAACGTTGTTTATTACCTGAACACAACCTAACTCATCTCTTACCCTTATGGTATATGTACCTGCAATTAGTGAAGAGAAGGTATTATTAGTTGAATAGGTATATATAGGAGAGATAGCATATTCTAACTGACCTGTACCTCCTGTTGCTGTAACTATAATCTCACCCGTATCATCGCCATAACAAATTACGTTTTGAATAACGGTTGCAGTAGCATTTACAGGCTCATGGCTTTCTACATCAAAGTCAACCGTTTGGATACATCCGTTTATGTGTTGCACATAGGCCGTATGTGTACCTGCCGCAAGATCCATAAATGTATTTGAAGCCTGATAGCTAATTCCGTCTACAGAATACTGAACTTCACCTAAGTATTGTGCATCAATATTAATTGTTACTACATTACCCGGCATGTTGTTCATACAGTTTGCCACAACATCTACATTTGGCTGAGTATTAACACCCTGTTGGATTACAAAATCAATAGGAGTTATTGTACAACCGCTGTCATCAGTTACGTAAATAGTATGAGCACCTGCTGCAAGATCTGTGTAAGTAAACTGATCCTGAACAAAGGTTACACCATCTAAACTTGTTGAATATGGAGCAGTACCTCCTGTTACAGAGATTGTAACCGAACCGTTTGCATCTCCAATACAAGTTTCATCAACAGCTACATAAGTTGCAGCAAGAGCTTCTGCCGGAGTAGTTATTGTTAAAGTTGCTGATTCAACCTCACAACCTATACCATCGGTCACTCTTACTGTGTAAGTACCTGCTGCAAGGTTAGAGAATACGTTTGATGAACCGTAAACAAAGTCTGGAGAGATTGCATACTGTAACGTACCTGTACCACCCGAAGCAGTTACTGTAATCTCACCTGTTTCTTCACCAAAACATAGTACATTATTAACTACCGTAGCCGTGTCTATTATAATAGGCTGTAGCGTATTGATAGTGAATGTTGTTGTTTCTATACATCCGTTAGCATGCTGAACATAAGCTGTGTAGTTACCCGGTGCTAAGTTATTGAACACATTTGATGCCTGATAAGTAGTACCGTCTACCGAGTATGTCAAATCAGCAGGATCAAGTGTTTGAGATGAAGCTACACTGATTGTAACCTCATTACCCGGTACATTGTTAGTACAGTTATCCACAACACCTGCACTCGGAGTCATATCGGCTCCCGGCTCA
>NZ_JRLV01000018.1 GCF_000769915.1 Flavobacterium beibuense F44-8 | reverse complement strand
GAGCAGAAACATCTGCCAGTCCGCACAGCGCCAGGAGCGCTGACAGGTATAATTTCTTCATAAAAAGTAATTTTTAGTAGTGTTTGTATAGTTATTTAGTATAGTTAATGTTGGGGTGAGCAAAACGCCTTTTTTAAGCGAGCGCTTTGTTCATGCTGGTTAAAGATAGAAATTTTTGTGATATTTTTATAAGTTGAGTTAAAAATATCATTTTTTGTAATATAATATTTAGCATTTGCTAAAGTGTTGCAGCTAAACAGTATAGAGGTAACTGTATAGGTGAGAACTATCGGGTAGTTCTAATTTTGCAGCGATACGTTCCTTACGCTTTCGGCACGCTTCTACAGTAATGTTAAGCATTGAGGCTATTTCCTTAGTGCTAAGGTTCATGTATACATAGCATATAAACCTTACATCGTTAGCGTTTAGGGAAGGGTGGATTGTTTTTAGTCTTGTTATATAGCCTTGATTAACCTCTTCAAAATGGGTAAGAAAGTTTTCCCATTCGTTTTCGTCTTTAAGATGGCTTTTAAGGGTTTTGATATGTCCTGCCAGTGATTCGTTTTTAGAAAGCTCGGGTACTTTTCCTAATGAGGTAAGTATATCTTCAAGTATAGTGTTGCGTTGTGATAGGTATAATGCCTTTGCCGATAGTTCTCTGTTACGCGATTCTATCTCATTTTTAAGTCGTTCCTGTTCCAGTTTTGCTTTGTTCTCCTTATCCTGAATTTGTTTTTCCAATAGCAGGTTCTCATTTTTTTCCTGTGCCAGTTCCAGTGCTATTGCCTTTTCGTTTCTTTCGGCTACGAGTTTCTTCTGCATTAACTTAACCGATCTGTTGCGGAGTATAAGTACAAGTATTATTACAAGAGCAACAATAGCTGCGATAATACTGTAAAATGTTTTTCTTTCGGTGTTTAGTTTTTCCTGATTCAGGGCTATCTGGTTTTTATAGTCCTGCATTTCAAACTTCACTTTACTGGTTTCAAGTAATTTTCCGTTTTTTATGTCGTTAAGCTGTACTTCGGCCCATAAAACTGAGTCTTTATATTGTAGTGCCTTATCGTATACTTTGTCTTTAAAATAGATGTCTGCCAGTAATGTGTAAACTGTTTTTTTGTTCTCTAAATTAGGGCTTCCGGTAAGTATTTTATTGGCGGCAGTTATAGCCGGAGTATATTTTCCTTCCTTTAAATAGCTTTTTACAATAATGAGCATAAGGGAGATTCCGGTATCATTATAGTCCAGATTATCAGTAGAGGTGTATAATTCCTGTGCTTTTTCACGAGCCAGGGTAGTATTACCTTTAAGCAGTTCGTTCTCGGCCAAGCATATTTCGGCTAAAACCAATAAATGGGGCTCCTGTTTTAATAACGGAATTGACTCCATTATGTACTTTTTGGCATCTTCCAGCCTGTTAGTTTCATTAGCTACCCCGCCAAGGTTCATGGCATAAAGACCTATTTTGAGCGTGTCGTTTTTTTCTTTGGCTATCTTGTAGGCTTTTTGAAAGTACTCTTCGGCTTTATCAAAATTCCTCTCTTTGGTGTAAATAATGGCAATGTTGTTAAGTACCACCATTTCGTGTTGCGGATCCAGTTCCTTAACTGCTATGGTGTAGCTTTCCAGGTAGTAGTTAAGGGCTTCACCATAATCAAGCATGGTAAAATAATTAGCACCTATATTATTTGTGGCCAGAAAAACCTGTTCGTACCAGTGGTTTTTCTCGGCAAGATTTCGGGCTTCGGTTAGCAGTTCTAACGATTTTATGTGCTCCTTTTTCCACATGGCATCAACTCCTTGTTTGATAAGCGAGTCACAATGCTGTATAGTGTTTGCCGAAAGGTTTATAGCAAACAGTAGCATAAATAACAGGTAAAGGCTGATATGGAATTTCTTTTTAAGCATTAGCGAGCAATGGTAATGTGGGTAATTTATTCAAATATAAATATATAATTAATGCAAATAAAAAAGCTCCTCCTTAAAAGGAGAAGCTTTAACGTATATCGGATAAATAAATGTTTAGATTTTACCTGACGCTTTCAGGTTACGCTCAATTGAATGACCAGGGCGTGTCCATTTTGGTTTTTCTCCCATTGCTTTAAATTCAGATTCTTCTGCTTCAACCGTTTTTGGCTGAGATTTTTTAGCAAATGGTTTTTGAGGGATAAGACCAAGCATTTCAAACATTTTCATGTCTTCGTTTACATCCGGGTTAGGGGTAGTAAGTAGCTTGTCTCCTGCAAAAATAGAGTTAGCACCTGCAAAGAAACACATTGCCTGTCCTTCTCTTGACATTTGAGTTCTTCCGGCAGAAAGTCTAACCTGAGTTAAAGGCATAACGATACGGGTAGTAGCTACCATTCTAATCATATCCCAAATCTCAACTGGTTTTTCGTCTTCAAGCGGAGTACCGTCTACAGCTACAAGGGCATTGATAGGTACTGATTCCGGTTGTGGGCTTAATGAAGCAAGAGCAACAAGCATTCCGGCTCTGTCTTCAACGCTTTCTCCCATACCAATAATACCGCCACTACATACGGTAACGTTTGTTTTTCTTACGTTATCAATAGTTTGTAGTCTGTCTTCATATCCTCTTGTAGAGATTACTTCTTTATAGTATTCTTCAGAAGTATCAAGGTTGTGGTTGTATGCATATAAACCTGCCTCTGCAAGACGTTGTGCCTGATTTTCGGTAATCATACCCAGTGTACAGCAAACCTCCATGTCCAGTTTATTGATGGTTCTAACCATTTCAAGTACCTGATCAAATTCAGGTCCGTCTTTTACATTACGCCATGCAGCGCCCATACATACTCTTGATGATCCGCTCGATTTGGCACGCAATGCCTGAGCTTTTACCTGAGAAACGGTCATAAGGTCGTTTCCTTCAATATCTGTATGGTAACGTGCAGCCTGAGGGCAGTAACCACAATCTTCAGGACAGCCACCTGTTTTAATTGATAAAAGGGTAGATACCTGTACTACATTAGGGTCATGAAATTGTCTGTGGGCCGTTGCTGCTTCATACAGCAGGTCCATTAATGGTTTGTTATATAGGGCAATGATTTCTTCCTTCGTCCAGTCGTGTCTAATTGTATTCATAACGGAATTTTAAAGTTGGTTCAAAAGTAGCAAATTCCGTTATAACAACCGAAAAAACACTTTAAACTTTACTTAGTTATGATTCACGTCGTCTACCTTATTGATTTTTTCCACCTTATCTTTCCAAAACTGCATTAGTGTAAACGATACTATGGCACTGGCTGCAAGCCCTTCAATAAACAGTCCGATACAGAATTGGTACAGTGACGGTGTACCTCCAAAAATGTAGTGGTTTACAAATGTATGGATGTATTCTTCACCTCCTCTTGCATTGGCATAGGCGATAAATGCAAATATGGTTAATATCAAACTGGTAAATGCTGTAAAAAATGCCGAACTAAGATTAGTGAAGTAACCGTCTATATGTTCTTCATAATCCTGTTTAATGGTTCTGTTTACACCATATATCACAAAAATGAAGTTTACCAGCCTTAGGTAAATTTTATCTCCCAGCCCCAGTTTTTCCATTAAAAGGAAAAATAGTCCAATACCTATAAAAATAATTATACCATTGATTATTATTCTTGAAACTTTCATAGCCTTGTGTTTTATTCGTTAATTAATTGTTTTACAGTCTTATGGCTTTTTTAAGTGTATTTTCTTTCAAAAGTTTGTAAGACAGGGATTAACTCAATCTCTTATCGAATTTACTAATTAAAACATGAAAAAATAAAAGAATTAATAAAATTTTAATACAATAAATATGACTGTTTTAAAATTTGGTTAAAGCGAGTGAGAATACGGTTTATTGCTCATCTTCGTGAAGTAGTATCCAGTCGTTATGGAAGAAATAATCCCATTTGGCTTCGCCTAAATCGACATTGGGGTCAATAAGTTTTTTCATTGGAGCACCATTTACTCCGGCTGAAGTATTGGCATAAACAGCAACATCTCTTCCTATTTCCCTAAACTCCTTTTTAATGCGCTGGGCAAACTGCCAAATCATATCGGGTTTGGTACGCATGCTGTTAAACTGCTTAGGGGTAAGTTTACTGTTTATATTGTAAACGATGGTTTCGTTGGTGTTTTTGTCTACCACTTTAAAACGGGTATATCCGTTTCGGGTACGTAGCATCATTCGCCAGCTTAAACGGTGACCTTCTTCGGTCCAAAAAACATCTCCCTTAATAAAATGATGTCTTACAGGGAGTAGTAGCTGTACAATTAAATAAGGTATAAAAAAGTAATACAGTGTGCTTTTGTAGTCCTTTTCTGTTTCCCGGATAGTAGTGATTTGCGGTTTATTTTTAAAGAAGAATGAGCGTATTTTTTCCGGCGGATAAAAGAAAACAGCAAAACTCAACGCAAAATAAGGGAATATACCTATTTGTAATGTGATGGAATTAAAGATGTGGAATATTAATGAAGCTATAAAAGCCCATGTTCTGGTTTTTTTAAAAAGCAATAAAGGGACAATCAGTAAATCGAAGGCAATACCGGCATAGGCAATAAACAGGTAAAACCATTTTTGAGTAAAAATGTCGTGTAATGTTTCATTTTTAACCGATCTGTCCAAGAGGTTTTTGGTAAAGGTACCGTCCAGCCAGTCAGGATAAAATTTAGCAATAGTAGCAAAAAAATATACTATGGCTACCTGAGCTATCATTACCCATGAGCACCATGCAGGCATGGTTAGGCTTTTTATATTGGGGTTTTGTTTAGCATCGAGAGAGGCGTAAGTGTTTGCAGGTAAAAACCACATTATTATACAAACCAGTACTAATAGGTAGTAATGATTATTATATGAGGTTTTTTGCATAAAGTAAACTCCTGCCCACATTATGGTAAATGCGCCAAGTGTCAATCTATATTTATAGCCCAGCATAACAAGCAGGCCTAATATACCCATAGTAATAAAGTAGAAATACATGCCATAGCCGGGTAGGGGCTGGAGCCAGTCCATACCTATGTGGCTAAAAGTAAATTGTACATCAATGAAATTTTCTTTTACCCATCCTGTAAGGATGGCACCAATGGTTTCGCAGGCAAGCAGAAAGCCGAAAAATATTCTGAAGATAATAAGCGGGCTGTTATCTATTTGCTGGAAAAGGCGTGGTTTCATGTCAGTTTTGTGGCGATATATTCTAAAGACGTTTTTTGGTCTTCCTTAAGTTGTTCTTTTAAGTGGTTAACGCTAGGGAACTTGATTTCATTGCGTATCTTGTAATGAATATTTACCCTTATTTCCTGATTGTACAAGTCATCGTTAAAATCAAAGAAATGTACTTCTATAGATTCGGCTACTCCTCCTACAGTAGGATTGTTGCCTATATTCATCATTCCGTATACTGTTTTTCCTGCAATTTGAGATGATACTACATATACGCCCTTGTCAGGTATTAGTTTGTAGCTTTCGGTAATATTGATGTTAGCAGTAGGGAAGCCTATGGTTCGACCCAGTTGTTTTCCCTTAACAACATTTCCGGTAAGGAAATAAGGATAGCCAAGGTATCTGTTTGCAGTTTCAAGATAACCGGCATTTAAGGCATTGCGTATTTTTGTAGAACTGACCGACACTTCATTTATCTCAAGTGCCGAAATTTGTTCTACTTCAAAATTATACTCCTCACCATATTGTATAAGGTCATTAATATCGGCTGTCCTGTTTCTTCCAAAGCGGTGGTCGTATCCTATTATTATTTTCCTTACCATAAACTTATCTACCAGTATGTTTTTTACAAACTCTTCGGCAGTAAGTCTTGAAAAAGCATGGTCAAAAGGGTGTATAATAAGGTTGTTTATGCCGTGCTCTTCTAATAGCATGGCTTTCTCCTTAATAGTATTGAGTAGTTTTATATCTGTATTTTGCTGCAAAACCATCCGCGGATGCGGGAAAAAAGTTAGCAGCACACTTTCGCAACCTGTGTTTTTACTGCTTGAGGTTATTTTCTCAAGAATACTTTTGTGTCCTTTATGTACTCCGTCAAAAGTACCAAGGGTTACAATGGTAGGTGCGTTAGTGGTAAATTCCTGTATAGAGTTGAATATTTTCAAAGGCTAATAGTTATAATTAGCAAATTTAATTAAGATGTATTAATTATGAATTATTGATTTGAATTTATTTAAAATAAGTGGTTTTTATAGGTGAAAATTCAAAATTAACATTTTTTCACTGCTAAAACGCTAATTTTTAGGTGTATTAATTGCTATATTTGTCGGCTATGATAAAAATACTACTACTACAATGACAAAAAAACTATTAATTCCCCTGGTAGTCATAATGCAATCGCTTTGTGGCTATTCGCAATCTAACTTTTGGAGTGAAGTATCTGAAGAGCGTGTTGCTCCTTTAGAAAAGTCAGACCGTCTTGATATGCCTGTTGAGTACGGACTGTACCATCTTGACTTCGAAGCGATGAAAAATGTTCTTGCCACTGCCCCGTCAAGAAAAGATTTAACAACATCTGATGTTGTTGTTTATTTCCCTACGCCTACAGGGCAAATGGAAAAATTTGTTATCTATGAGGCCTCTATAATGCATCCGGGTCTTGCGGCTAAGTATCCTGGTATACAGTCATACGTTGGTAAAGGGATAGACAGTCCTTCAACAATGATTCGTTTTAGTACTACGCTTTTTGGGTTACACTCAATGGCTTTTACAACAAACGGTACTTATTATATAGATACATTCACAAAAGATCTTCAAAATTATATTGTATACAATAAATCAAGTCTTCCTGTAGGAAGCAGATCTTTTAGTTGTGATGCTCCTGATGCTGATGCACCGGCACAGTTTGGTGCTAAATTTACGCCTAAAAATGTTTTAGCGGATGATGGTACTTTAAGAACTTACAGGCTGGCAATGGCCTGTACTTATTCTTATGCACTTTATCATATGCAGGCTGCAGGTGTTACATCAGGAACAACTTTACAAAAGAAAGAAGCTGTTCTTGCTGCTATGAATGTGACAATGACCAGAGTAAATGGTATTTATGAGAAAGATGCAGCCGTTACTATGGAGATAATAGACGGTAATGAAGATATAATTTTTGTTACCAACTCAAGTGATCCGTTTTCAAGTGAAAATGGTGGAACTCTTTTAAATGAAGTACAGGATGTGATTGATGATGGAGTAGGTTTTTCAAGCTACGATATAGGTCACGTTGTGAGTACAGGTGGTGGCGGTATTGCTCAGCTTGGTTGTGTTTGTTCTTCAAGCAAGGCCAGAGGGGTAACGGGTAGTCCGGCTCCTGTAGGTGATGCTTATGATGTTGATTATGTTTCTCACGAAATGGGACATCAGTTTAGTGCTACACACACATTTAATGCCAGTGGTGGCGGTACAGGAAGTTGTAATGGTAACAGATCGGGCTCTACTGCGGTTGAACCGGGTAGTGGTACTACTATTATGGGCTATGCAGGTATATGTGCTAATGCCGATGTGCAACAACATTCAGACGACTATTTCCACGCGGCAAGCTTAGTGCAGATATTTAATTTTGTTAGTAACTCAGCAACTTGTGCAGTTGAGACACCTAATAATAATACTGCTCCAGAAATTGATGCTTTTGATCAGCCTTCATACTATATACCTGCTTCTACGGCATATGTTTTAAGAGGTAATGCTACAGATGCAGATGGAGATGCTCTTACTTATTGCTGGGAAGAAACAGATGCTAATGGTTCATCTAGTACAGGTGCGCCAAGCCCTATTTCAAGCTCTGGTCCGTTATACAGGTCTTTAAGCCCTACAGAGTCTTCAGTAAGATATATGCCTAACTTTAGCAGTGTGTTAGCAAATAACCTAACACCAACATGGGAGGTTACACCTGTTGTAGCAAGAACACTTAATTTTGCACTTACTGTAAGAGATAATGCGGTGCCAAACGGAGGACAGACTGCCAGACGTAATTTACAGGTTTCTGTTTTAAGTTCTGAAGGTCCGTTTGCGGTTACTTCTCAAAATCAATTTAATGTTACATGGCAAACGGGCACCAGCCAAACTGTTACCTGGGATGTGGCCGGTACAGATAGCGGTCTTATCAACGTATCTAATGTTAATATTTTATTGTCTACAGATGGAGGTGCAACATTTGAAATGCTTGTTGAAAACACTCCAAATGACGGTTCAGAATCATTCACTGTTCCTACAGATACTCCTCTTTCTACAGACTGTAGAGTTATAGTTGAGTCTGTAGGTAATATTTTTTATGCTGTGAATTTAAGTGCATTTACTATTACTGATATTGCGGGTGTTGAAGATTTTGGTCTTGATGGATTTACACTTTATCCAAACCCTAATAATGGTAACTTTACTGTACAGTTTAATTCAGACTCTACAAACGATATCAATATTGCTGTTTACGATATGAGAGGCAGACAGATATTTGGTAATGTATATACTAATACAGGTTTAATCTCTAAAGAGCTTAACCTGCAGGGAGTGCAATCCGGAGTTTATTTAGTAAACGTTCAGGATGGTAGCCGAAAAGAAGTGAAAAGAATAGTGGTTCAGTAATCACTATTTAACAGATATAAAAAAGGCGCTTATTTAATAAGCGCCTTTTTTTATTTTATATCAGCTATAATGATATTGGTTTTTTGATTCTCAATAACCTTGGGAACAGTTATAATTACCTTACCGTCCCTGTATTCGGCATAGCCGTCTTTTACCTCATAGTATCCTGCTACACCTTTACAGTAACAAAATACTCCAAACAGCATTTTTATCTCACTGTCTTTGTTTAACGAAGCAACATCGCTGTTGGTTTCGATAATTACCTCTTCGCTATAGAAATCATCCTGAGCGCGGGGATCTGACTTTTTATTGTATTTGTAAGTCAAAATACTTTTGCCTTCATGGCTGGTCATATTATAACGCATTTTACCCACGCCGTCTTCAGTCAAGATCATGCTAGTGTCTTTTGCTACTGCAAAAGTACAGTCGCCGTTTGCAGGGCATTCACTTTGCAGGTTATACTTACCTGACTGTAAAAGGGTTTTTTGACCTCCGCATGCGGTAAGCACAGCAGCAAAGGCTAGAGCTATAGTAAGTTTTTTCATAGTTTTATTTTAGTTTATAAAAACAAACTTTACGCCAAATTACATATTAATGGTTAAATCACTGGTGTAATTAGGAATTAT
This sequence comes from Flavobacterium beibuense F44-8, assembly GCF_000769915.1. Classification (GTDB taxonomy): domain Bacteria; phylum Bacteroidota; class Bacteroidia; order Flavobacteriales; family Flavobacteriaceae; genus Flavobacterium; species Flavobacterium beibuense. Next base: position 75,839 of record NZ_JRLV01000018.1, on the reverse strand, counting down.
TTACCATTAAAAGTATTCATGGTATTGTTTAGTCCGGCAAGAGCAAACGATTTAATAGCTTCGCAGGCTACATCCAGTCTTTCAGAGAGTTTTGCTTTTTCCTCTTCGCTCCATTCGCCTAAAACATAGTCTACCTGTTGTCCTTTTTTAAACTCATCGCTTATCCCGAAACGAAAACGAGGATATTCTGCCGAGTTAAGTAGCTGCTGAATGTTTTTAAGTCCGTTATGACCTCCGTCACTGCCTTTAGCTTTCATTCGTATTGTTCCGAAAGGAAGATTAAGGTCATCAGTAACCACAAGCAGGTTTTCTTTAGGGATATTTTCTTTATCCATCCAGTATTTAATGGCTTTACCGCTAAGGTTCATGTAGGTGTTAGGTTTTAGCAGGAACAGTATTCTTCCTTTTACCTTTACCTGTGCCAGTGCGCCCAGTTTAGCGGTTTCAAACGATTCTCCTTCCTGTTGTGCGAGCCTGTCTACCACTTTAAACCCAATATTGTGGCGTGTGTTTACATATTCGGCACCTATATTGCCCAGGCCTGCTATAAGATATTTTTTCATAGGATCGGTAGTGTGTACTGTCGTATTTTGTTTAAAAAGGTTTGTAAGCCATTTCATGGTTCAAAAATAGCTAATAACCAGAATAAAAAAAAGCGTCCTGTGTAGGACGCTTTTCTGTATGATAGAAGATTGATTATTTTTTCTTCTTTGTAGCTTCTTTTGCAGCTTTTGCAGCTTCCTGAGCAGCTTTCATTGCAGCACGTGAAATTCTTACCTGTGCAACAACAGTGTTGTCCGGGTGAAGTAACTTGAAGTTATCTGTAGGAACTTCAGTAACATAAAGTTTGTTACCCATTTCAAGGTTAGTGATATCTGCTTCAACGAAGTCAGGAAGGTTAGCAGGTAAAGCTCTAACTTTCAGTTTACGTTGGTTAAGACGTAAAACACCACCAGCCATAACACCTTTAGAGTTACCAATAACTTTAACCGGTACTTCCATAGTGATTTCTTTTTCATCGCTTAATTGGTAAAAGTCGATGTGAAGAATTTTATCGTTTACAGGGTGAAACTGGATATCCTGTAGGATAGCGTTGTAAGTTTTACCGTTAAGGTCAATTACCACAGTGTGTACGTTTGGAGTGTAAACAAGGCTTTTAAATCCTTTTTCTTCTGCAGTAAAGTGTACTGGCTGATCTCCTCCGTATAACACGCAAGGTACCATTCCAGCATTACGTGCCGCACGCGTTGCCGCTTTGCCCACGCTTTCTCTTTCAGATCCTTTGATCGTAATTGATTTCATTTGTGAAATATATTAATTAATAAAAATAAATTACATTAAAAATTTACCGCTTATTGAGTTGTTGCTGTTTACTTTGTGCATTACATCAGCAAACAGTTCAGCACAAGTAACTACGCGTATTTTGCTGCTCTCTTTTTTAAGCGGAATACTATCGGTAACAATCAGTTCAAGAAGCTGAGAGTTTTCGATTTTCTCATAAGCACTACCAGATAGAATAGGGTGTGTACATATAGCTCTTACGCTTAATGCACCTCTTTCCATCATCATGTCGGCAGCTTTTGTAAGTGTACCTCCTGTGTCAACCATATCGTCAACAAGAACAATGTGGCGACCTCTAACATCACCAATAACTTCCATAGTTTCGATAACGTTAGCTTGTTTTCTTTGTTTGTAACAAATAACTACATCGCTACCTAAAAATTTAGAGTATGCATAAGCTCTTTTAGAACCACCCATATCCGGAGAGGCGATGGTAAGGTTTTCAAGATTAAGGCTCTTAACATATGGTAAGAATATTGTAGATGCAAACAGGTGGTCTACCGGTTTTTCGAAGAAGCCCTGAATCTGGTCTGCGTGAAGATCCATAGTCATGATTCTTGTAGCACCTGCTGATTCTAGAAGCTTAGCAACCAGTTTAGCTCCTATCGGAACTCTTGGTTTGTCTTTTCTGTCCTGTCTTGCCCATCCAAAGTAAGGTATTACTGCAGTGATGTGTCTTGCAGATGCTCTTTTAGCAGCATCTATCATCAGTAATAGTTCCATTAGATTGTCTGAACTTGGGAAAGTAGAGCAAACAAGGAAAACACGAAGTCCCCTTATAGACTCTTCAAATGATGGTTGAAACTCACCGTCACTGTATTCTGAAAAGGTAACTTTACCTAATTCTGCACCGTAACTTTTGGCGATTTTTTCTGCCAGATATACACTGTTAGAACATGAAAATATCTTTGCTTCCGGCTCCATGTATGACATCTTAAATACTTGTTTTGTAGTTATTTAGTGTGTTGTTTTCGTAAACGAGGTGCAAATTTAGGAATTTAATTGAACTCTGGAAGTTTTTTTGGGTTATTTTTCGGCTCAATTGGAATTATTTTTTACATTTGCACCCACAATAACCGTTAATAGCCTGGATGGCGGAATTGGTAGACGCGCACGACTCAAACTCGTGTACTACGGTGTGTGGGTTCGATTCCCACTCCAGGTACAAAACCCGTTAGCATATAGCTTTCGGGTTTTTTTATTGTATTTTCTTTATAACATAAGTCACTATTCCCCAAACCATAAACTGATTTGCTTCGGTAACCTTTAACGGTTTGTACGACTTATTTTCAGGCATAAGGTATAAGCTGTCGGTTTCGGTTAATAGTCTTTTAACTGTAAATTCTCCATCTATTAGGCACACGGCTATTTTTCCGTTGCCGGGCTCCAGGCTGCGATCTACCACCAGTATGTCGGCATTGTTTATACCGGCATCAATCATGGAATTGCCCGATACCCTTATATAAAAAGTACTTAACGGATTTTTAGAGAGCTCTTTGTTAAGATCTATCCTTGTTTCCATAAAATCCTGCGCCGGCGATGGAAATCCTGCCGATACCCCATGTGAAACAAACGGAAGTCCGTTTCTGCTTTCCATATCGGGTGCATATACATTAAGCGCTCTGTATTTATTACTAACTGTCAACATTTATCTGTAATATTTCGTTAATATTAGTGGTATATCTGGGAGAGAGCATGTTTTGTTTCATGTCCCATGTCTTTTTTTCCTGTGAGGCAAGTCGTATTACGCGTTCGCCCATTTTTGCATTAACCTTGTCCAATGTTTTCATGAGAGACATGTGCTTTGGGTTTTCGTCTGTAAATAAATTAAACTGGCGGGTATTTTCGGGGATAAGGTCCGATACTATAACTCCGGCTTTTTTAAATTTTACAGAAACCGTTTCCGGTAATAAGCTTTTCAATAGTGATATAGCAGTATTGCTTATAGTAATGCCCGACTGTGTAGCGAAAGGAAGTAACACAGCCCTACTGTAATAATACTTTTGGCTTGCTGTTTTATGCTTGTCGGCTACAAGGGTTACAATAATGGTTTGGCAACAGCTTTTTTGTTTTCTCAGTTTTTCGGCAGTGACCATAGCAAATGTGGTTATACGTTCCCGTAGTAAATCAAAGTCGGTTATCTGTTTTGGGAAAGTACGTGTAGTGGCAATGGTTCTTCTTACTTCCGGCACCTGTCCGTCACCAATAGCCGGATTTCCTTCCAGTTCATATTTAATGCGCATGCCTACTACGCCCATTTCTTTTCTTATCCATGGTTCTATGTGGGATAGCGTAAAATCGTATGCCGTATTTATGTTTCTTGCTTTTAGTTTTTTTACGGTTCGGTAACCAATGCCCCAAACGTCTTCTATCTTTAACCACTTTATGGCTTTAAGGCGTTTTTCATTGGTGTCTATTACATATACGCCTCCGGTTTTTTCCTGATATTTTTTGGCAATCCTGTTAGCGGCTTTAGATAATGTTTTAGTAGGAGCAATACCAACGCATATAGGTAGTCCTACCCATTTCCATACTCTTTCTCTCATTTCAAGTCCATAAGTATAGAAGTCGTTAACGTCAATGCCGTTAAAATCTAAAAAGGCTTCGTCTATACTATACACTTCCACATTTGGGGTAAATCCTTCCATGATTTTCATAACCCTCTCACTCAGGTCACCATACAGGGGATAATTGGATGAAAACACCTTTATATTGTTTTGCTGTAATAGTTCTCTTATCTTAAATTCCGGGGAGGCCATTGGTATACCAAGTGCTTTAGCTTCCTCACTTCTTGATATGATGCATCCGTCGTTGTTTGACAGTACTACAACAGGTTTATCCTGCCATTGCGGCTGGAAAGCTCTTTCGCAGGAAACGTAAAAGTTATTACAGTCAATTAGTGCATACATAGTACAAATTTAGATTATTTTCTCTTATGTAAGAAAATAATCTTATATGATTTTTCTCTTTCAGTTAAAAAAAGTCTAAAACCCTTGTATGGTGGGGGATAACGGACTTTTATCCGTAAATTTATAGGACAATTAAAAACATAAAATATGTCATTATTAAAAGATAAAGTGGCTGTTGTTTCCGGTGCGGGATCGGGAATAGGAAGAGCCATTGCAGAAACATATGCCCGTGAAGGTGCAAAAGTTGTAATTACCGATATTAACGAAGCACATGGGGAGGAAACTGTAGCCGCTATTAAGAAGGCCGGAGGAGAGGCTTTTTTTATTAAGGCAGATTCTTCTAAGGCTGAGGATAATAAAAAACTGGTTGAAGCTGTTGTAGCTAAATATGGCAGACTTGATGTTGCCTGTAATAATGCCGGTATGGGCGGTCCTGCTGCGCCAACGGGAGAGTATGATATTGATGGTTGGGACAGGGTTATTGCTCTTAACCTTAGCGGAGTGTTTTATGCCTGTCGTTACCAGATTGAACAAATGATGAAAAACGGTGGTGGAAGTATTGTAAATATTGCTTCTATACACGGTACGGTGGCTGCCCCAAATAGTCCGGCATATACAGCCTCTAAACACGGGGTTGTTGGTCTTACTAAAAATATTGCAGCCGAGTATGGACAAAAAAATATTAGGTGTAACGCCGTAGGACCGGGTTATATTGAGACACCATTGTTAACAGATCACTTGAATAAGGAAATGATGGATGCAGTAGCTTCAAAAAGTACTATGAACAGGTTGGGTACTCCGCAGGAGATAGCTGAGCTTGTTACTTTTTTAAGTTCGGAAAAATCATCCTTCACTACCGGAAGCTATGTTATTGCCGATGGCGGATATACTTCAATATAATAGAGAAGTAAGTATATAAAATAAAAATGCCCGTTATTAAACGGGCATTTTTTATATCGTTTTGTTATTTACTATAAGTAAGCTAAAACCATGTCAGGGAAAATACCTAACAGGATATTAAGCAGTATCGCAACTACAGCTACAGCTGTATAAGCAAACGGAACGGCCTGTTTTTCTTCGGTACTTTCTTTAGTGTACATAGCGAGGATAAGCTTAAAGTAGTACCCCACACTTATTATAGAGTTCACCACAGCTATGATAACAATAGCAACCTGTCCGGCTTTTAATGCCTGGTTAAACAGGAAGAATTTAGCGAAGAATCCTGAGAAAATAGGTATACCCGCCATAGATAGCAATGCAGATGTAAGCACGGCTGCCATTAATGGGTTTGTTTTACCAAGCCCGTTAAACTTAAAGCTGTCTTCATTTCTCTTATCACCACAAACGCTTATTACTACTGCAAAGGCTGCAATACCGGCAAGGGTATATGCTGCTGCATAGTAAAATAAAGTACCTGCTGTTACCGGTGGGTTAAGGAATACCATTAGCATAAAACCGGCATGCGATATACCCGAGAATGCCAGCATACGCTTAACATTGTTTTGTTTTAATGCTGTAAGGTTACCTACAAACATAGATAATACAGAAACTATTATAAGTACGGTTACATACGTTCCCGGTACCTCCAGGTTAATACCTCTCATTAGTTTATAAAAGGCAGCCATTGCCGCAACTTTAGCCAGCGTACTCATGGTAGCTGTAGTTAAGGCAGGAGATCCTTCGTATACATCGGGAGCCCAGAAGTGGAATGGTACGGCTGCTATTTTAAACAGTAATCCTATGGTTAACAGTACTACACCAGGGAAAAACCATCCTTTTGCAGCACCTGTACTTACAGCTTCATAAATTGCAGCAATGTCAAATGCTCCTGTAGCACCATATATTAAAGCGATACCAAACAGGATAAGACCTGATGCAAACGATCCCATAAGGAAGTATTTCATACCTGCTTCGTTACTGCTAACGTTTTTAGGCTCGCTGGCAGCAAGTACATAAAGTGATATGGATAAAATTTCTATACCAAGGAAGAACATTGCCATATTACCAAAAGAAACCATGGCAACAGCACCTGCAAGCAGAAATAGTTTTATAGAGATAAAATCAGATAACTTGGCTTTGTGCTCTTTATGGAAGTCAGGGCTTAGTGCTACCAAAAATGTGGTAAGTACTATGAACAGTGAAGAGAAAAGTGTCCCATAATTGTTTTGAATAATCATGTTGTTATAGAACGAACGTTGCTCCATATTTAAATTAGCCACGTGAACACCCGGTATATTTACCAGATTTAGGCACAGTATAGCCAATAGACCGATAATAGTAACCGGTACAATTGCTTTTCTCAGGTTGAAAATTTCAGCTATAAGGCATATAATCCCTAATCCTGCAATAGCTATTAATGTAGTCATTTCTTATCGGGCTTAATTATCTGTTTATTAAATTTAATGTGTTCTCTAGTGCCGGTGTGATAAAGTCTATTATCGGTTTAGGGTATAAACCAAAGAATAATAAAATACCTATTATAGTTACAAATACAAAACCTTCACCAAAAGTAACATCGGCAAATGGTTTAGCATTTTGTTCACCAAGCATTACCTGCTGGAACATTCTAAGCATATAAAATGCACCTAATATAATGGTTGTTCCTCCCAGTACTGCAATCCATATATTGGTTTGCGCTAAACTGTAAAGTAACTCAAACTCTCCAATAAAGTTAAAGGTAGCAGGCAGTGCAACAGAAGCCAGTACCAGTATCATGAACATAGAGGTGAAACGCGGAGTTTGTATACGTATACCTCCCATTTCGCTTATTTCGGTAGTATTATATCTGCGGATGATAATCTCAGCAGCATAGAAAAGACCTACTACTACAAAACCGTGAGCAATCATTTGCAGTACTGCACCTCTTAAACCATCAAGAGTAAGGGTGTAAGCACCTGCAGCAATAAGACCAACGTGAGCAAGAGATGAGTATGCCAGTAATTTTTTAAGATCCTGTTGTTTTAATGCCAGTATTGAACCATAAATAACACCCGCCACGCATAGTATAATAAGCACATGCATGTACTCTTTTGCCGGAGCCGGAGCTAAAGGAAGCTGCCATCTTATAATACTGTATATTGCCATTTTCAGCATAATACCCGATAGTAACATTGTACCGGCAGATGGTGCTTTTTGATACACGTTTGCCTGCCATGTATGGAATGGTATAATCGGAATTTTAATAGCATAAGCCAGGAAGAAAGCAAGGAAAATCCAAAACTGCTCCTTATCTGTTAGGTTTACCCTTACAAGTGCTCCGTTTGTAAAAGATCCTGTTTTTTGATATAGGTAAATAAATGCAACAAGCATAAATAGTGAACCTGCGAAAGTGTAGATGAAAAATTTAATAACATCTTTTTTTCTTGCTTCGGCTTCACCACCACCCCAAATAAGTGCAATAAAGTAAATTGGGATTAACGAAAGTTCCCAGAATATGTAGTATACAAATCCGTCTGCGCTTAAAAATGTACCAACCATGGCAAATGCCATAAATAGTATAAGAGCATAAAAAGACTTAGCGTTTTTAAACGTATTTTTTAGTGTAGCAAGTATTATAATTGCTGTTAGCGAGGTTGTAAGCAATACCATTATAAGCGATAGTCCGTCACCAACAAGGCTAATGGATATCATTGGATTTTTAATCCAGCGGGTTACAGAGTTTACGTTTTCGCCATTGTTTAATAGGTTTACTGTACAAAGCGTGACAGCAAAAGCAGCAACACTAAATAGCAGTGCGACTTTTGAAGCCCATTTATTTCCTGCAAAATAAGTAGCTGCAGCTCCAATCAGTAAAGTGATAAGTATAAATGATACGTCCATCAGGTATGAATTATTTTGCTAAAAAGATATAAACGATTATTGAACATATACCCAGTACAAAAGCAAACAGGTAAAAACCAATGCTTCCGTTCTGGAGTGTTTTGCCTTCGGTACCTAATACGTTGGCAAGTTTACCTAAGCCGAAAATAAATCCTGAAATGGCAACCTCGATAGCATTTTTAAAGAAGCTACCCAGTGCATAAATAGGTTTTACTATAAGGGCTGTGTATATTTCGTCAACATAAAATTTGTTGTAAAGTACTTTGGCAAAGCCTGTAATCTCGCTGTCCTGACCCGGTACAGAAGATTGTTTGATATATTTAGCATAAGCTAATCCAATACCTATAAATGCACCTATAATGGCTACACCCATAAGCATGTACTCTGTAGTACCCATGTGGTGGTGTTCACTTTGCTTAGCGATAACAGGAGCTAAATATTCATTTAACCAGCTGTTGCCGGGTAAGCTTATGGCACCTCCTACAAGTGCTAATATAGCCAGTACTATTAGAGGGAATGTAATAAGTCCCGGAGACTCGTGTAAATGTTTTTTCTGTTCTTCCGTACCTCTAAAATCTTTATAGAAAGTTAGGTAAAGTAAACGGAACATATAGAATGCTGTCATGATAGATGCAACCGACCCAATAACCCAAAGTGGTTTGTTGTCGTGGAAAGCAGTCATTAATATCTCGTCTTTAGAGAAGAATCCAGAGAATGGTGGTAAGCCCGAAATGGCAAGGGTAGAGATAAGGAAAGTAATAAATGTAACTTTCATCACCTTACGAAGACCACCCATATAGCGCATGTCCTGCTCGCCGTGCATAGCGTGGATAACAGAACCCGAACCCAGGAATAAACAAGCTTTAAAGAAAGCGTGTGTAATAACGTGGAATACTGCTATTTGATATGCTCCTAAACCTAAAGCAAGGAACATTAAACCTAACTGTGATACAGTAGAGTAAGCCAGTACTTTTTTGATATCATTTTGAATCAAACCAATAGAGGCAGCAATAAGTGATGTTACCGCACCTACTATGGCAATAATGTTTTGTACTTCGGGAGCAAGGTCAAAAAGGAAGTTTAGCCTTGTGATCATAAAGATACCTGCAGTTACCATGGTAGCGGCGTGGATAAGTGCCGATACCGGAGTAGGACCCGCCATTGCATCCGGTAACCAGGTGTAAAGCGGAATTTGAGCACTTTTACCACAAGCACCAATAAATAAACATAGTGCAGCGATAGAAATTCCCCATGATGGTTGAAGAAGCTTACCGCTTTCAATAGCAGTTCTTATAACTGTATAATCCAGTGAGTTGAATATGAAGCCCAGTATAAAGATACCGATAAGGAAACCAAGGTCACCTATACGGTTCATAATGAATGCTTTTTTAGCCGCATCGTTATAATCATGGTTTTTGTACCAAAACCCGATAAGCAGGTATGAACATAAACCTACACCTTCCCAGCCTATAAACATAATAAGTAGGTTGCTACCCATTACAAGGGTAATCATGAAGAATACGAAAAGGTTTAGGTATGCAAAAAATTTGTGTACGTTTTCGTCATCATGCATGTAGCTGATGGAGTACATGTGGATTAGTGTACCGATACCTGTTACGAACATTAGCCATAACAGCGAAAGCTGATCCAGCTGAAAAGCAATGTTTACTTTAAAGTTTCTAAGCTGCATCCATTCAAACAGGTCTATCATTACCGGCTCTTTTGAGCTGCTTACCTGTAAAAAGAACGAAAGCGTTACGGCAAATGATGTAGCCACGGCAACTGTACCCAGTATACCCGGCAGGTTACCGCTTAATTTTTTTCCTGCAAATACGTTAATCAAAAACCCTATAAAAGGGGCTAGAAGTAGTAGTAATGCCAAATTAGTCTCCATTAGGCGTTATCCTTTTAATTTTTTTAAACTGTCTATATCAATGTTATTCAGGTTCCTGTAAATAGCCACAAGAATGGCAAGACCCACGGCAACTTCTGCTGCTGCAACAGCCATGGAGAAAAATACGAATACCTGTCCTGCTGCATCCTGATGGTATGTAGAAAATGCTACTAAAAGCAGGTTAACCGCATTTAGCATAATTTCTATAGACATGAACATCACGATAGCGTTTCTTCTGAAAAGAACTCCAAACACACCTACACAAAATAGTAATGTGGAAAGATAAATGTAGTTCTCAATACCTATCTGTTGTAATATATTTTCCATACTAGCTGTTTATGTGTTCTTTTTTAGACAATAATACGGCTCCAATCATAGATACAAGAAGCAGTACCGAAGCAAACTCAAACGGAACCATATACTCGTTAAGCAGTACCTTACCCAGTACTTTAATAGACTGGTAATCCTGTCCTGAAACCTGATAGCCCTCAATAACCGGCTGTGCTTTGATAAACGTTGCCAGTAGTACAAAAGCTACAAGTCCTAAGGCGATAACTGCCGCAAACCTTGTGAGTACTGATTTGTTTTGTTCATCTTCCTTATTAAGGTTCATGAGCATTATGGTAAAGAGCATCAGGATCATGATGGCTCCTGAGTAAACAATAATGTGTACAATTGCAAGGAACTGAGCATTGAACAGTAAGTAATGTCCTGCTATAGAGAAAAAGCAAAGTACAAGATAGATAGCACTGTGGATAGGGTTTTTGCTAAGAATAGTCAAAAATGCAGTTCCCAGTGTAATGGCCGATAAAATATAGAATACTGTAAGCATATTAATTAGCCGTTTTCATTTGAGTGTTCTTAATAGCCATATCAAGTGGCATAACCAGTTTTTCTTTTCCGTAGATGAAATCTTCCCTGTCGCTTGAAGGTTTTACCATTACTCTTGATTTTGTAAGGTAAATAGCCTGTTTAGGGCAAGCCTCTTCACAAAGTCCGCAGAAAATACATCTAAGCATGTTAATCTCATAGATAGATGCATATTTCTCTTCCCTGTACAGGTGTTTCTCTTCCGGTTTTCTTTCTTCAGCTTTCATGGTAATAGCTTCGGCAGGGCACGACAGCGCACAAAGCCCACAGGCAGTACAGCGCTCTCTTCCTTCCTCATCACGCATAAGCATGTGCTGGCCACGGTACACCGGGCTAAGTTCCCTGGTTTGGTCAGGGTACTTAATGGTTACCTTTCTTTTAAATAAATGTCGGATTGTAATAAGTAATCCTTTAACTATCGCCACAAGATAAAGGCTTTCCCAAAAACTCATCTTTTTGTTGGAAACCTCTTTTTTTCTTCCCGATAATGATATGGTTTCTATAGACATTTTTATCTTTTATTAATCCGTCCTTGTGCAGGAGGTATTCAATTAATTTCTCTAGATCAGTAGCTTACTGAGTAAGCAAAATAACTATTCCCGTTACTACAATGTTTGCTATGGCAAGCGGGATTAGCATTTGCCATCCTAAGCGCATTAGCTGGTCATAACGGAATCTTGGTATTGTCCATCGTACCCACATATAGAAGAATATGAAGAAGCACAGTTTGGCAAATAATACCACTATACCTATAATGTTAGCGATGTTAACACCCCAGTTCTCTTCTGCCCACTGCATACCCGGGTAGTTGTAAGCCCCAAAGTAAAGTACGGCAAGAATAGTAGAAGAGATAAACATACTCGCATATTCTGCAAAAAGATAGAATCCCATTTTCATGGAAGAGTACTCAGTGTGGTAACCACCAATAAGCTCGGCCTCACACTCAGCAAGGTCAAACGGAGTACGGTTTGTTTCGGCAAACGAACATACAAGGAATATAAGGAATCCTACCGGCTGGTAAAATACATTCCAGTTCATACCGCTTTGTTGTGCAGCCATTTCACGAAGGCTAAGTGTACCTGTCATCATTACAAGAGCAATGATTGCAAGTCCCATAGCAACCTCATACGAAATCATTTGTGAAGCGGCACGCATGGCACTCATAAGGGAGAACTTGTTGTTAGAAGCCCATCCGCCTATCATAATACCATAAACACCTATGGATAATACTGCAAAAATAAACAGCATGGCAACGTTAATATCGGTTGCCTGAAGGATAATGTCGCGACCGAAAAGGTGAAGCTTATCGCCCCACGGAATAACGGCACTCGTCATTAATGCTGTACTCATAGATATGGCAGGTCCTGCTATGAACAGGAATTTGTTTGGTGTATTAGGGAAAAACTCTTCTTTGGCAAAAAGTTTTAAACCATCGGCAAGCGGTTGAAGTATACCTCCTTTACCGGCGCGGTTAGGCCCTATACGATCCTGGAGCCAGGCAGCAATTTTTCTTTCGGCTAGTGTAGCATACATTGCCATTAACATGGTAATGGCAAATATTATAACAATAAAAATACCTTTTTCTATTACTATTGTCTGTTCCATATCTATACGTTACCTTCTTTATATACCTTTTCTTCTTTTTCCTTAAGCGGAACGGCAGGCATACTGATTTTCTTCCTGTCTTTGTCCCTACCTAATAAAATGTTCTTTTCGGTATCAATTTTAACTGGTTCAATTTCTCGGGTATAGTTGTTCTGGTTGATTACAGAATCTTTCTCGAATTTTCTAGGACCTTCAATTACCCAGTCATTAACATCTTTGTGGTCAAAACGGCACTCGTTGCAAATAAATTCCTCCACCTCATGGTATTGGTCTTTACGGGCAGTAACCCTTTGTATTTCGTTACCAAACATCCACAATGTAGTTTTCCCACAGCATTTGTCACAGTCTCTGTGAGCGTTGAATGGTTTGTTAAACCATACCCTTTGCTTAAAGCGGAATGTTTTATCAGTAAGTGCTCCTACCGGGCAAACATCAATCATGTTTCCTGAGAACTCGTTGTCAATAGCTTTAGAGATACAAGTAGAAATCTGAGCGTGGTCACCACGGTTTACAACTCCGTGTACCCTGTTATCAGTAAGCTGATCGGCAGTCATAACACAACGGTAGCAAAGAATACAGCGGTTCATGTGAAGCTGAATTTTGTCGCCAATGTTTTCCGGTTCAAACGTTCTTCTTTCTTCTATGTAACGTGTTTTAGCCGAACCGTGCTTAAAGCTTAGGTTCTGTAGGTCACATTCACCTGCCTGATCACAAATAGGGCAATCCAGCGGGTGGTTTATCAATAAGAATTCGGTTACCGATTTTCTGGCGTCAAGCACCCTTTCAGAAGTGATGCTTTTTACCTCCATACCGTCCATAACACCGGTTACGCACGATGCCATTAGTTTAGGCATAGGCCTTGGGTCGGCTTCGCTACCTTTAGAAACCTCTACTAAACAGCAACGGCATTTACCACCGCTACCTTTTAGTTTAGAGTAGTAGCACATTGCCGGCGGCACAGATTCTCCGCCTATCATTCTTGCAGCCTGCAGGATGGTGGTCCCCGGTTCTACATTTATTTCCTGACCGTCTATTGTTACTTTCATTTTGTATCCTTGGTTTGAAAGTTTACTGGTACTTTCGACTTTAACTTAATAACTCAGTTATATTTCCTGCTTTGCTACCAGATGTTTCACCTTTTCAAAAGGCTCGGCAACAAAGTGATCTCTGTTCTTAATTTTTTCAGGGAAACGAACGTGGTATTCAAACTCTTCCCTAAAGTGGCGTATAGCTGCCGCTACCGGCCATGCTGCTGCATCTCCTAACGGACAAATGGTGTTACCCTCAATTTTTCTCTGGATATCCCATAGCAGCTCAATATCTTCCTCACGACCGTGACCGGTTTCAATTCTGTGAAGTACTTTTTCCATCCATCCTGTACCTTCACGACATGGCGAACACTGTCCGCAGCTTTCGTGGTGGTAAAAACGGGAGAAGTTCCAGGTGTTACGAACAATACAGGTAGTATCGTTATATACGATGAAACCACCTGAACCAAGCATAGAGCCTGACTGGAATCCGCCTTCGCTTAACGACTCGTAACTCATTAAACGGTCACCGCCTTCGGCATTTTTAAAAATAAGGTTTGCCGGTAAGATTGGCACCGACGAACCTCCCGGAACTAAGGCTTTTAAAGGCCTATCGTCCATCATACCGCCTAAGTACTCGTCAGAGTTCATAAACTCATCTACACTTAAGCCAAGTTCTATTTCATATACCCCAGGGTTTTTAATGTGACCTGAAGCAGATATAAGTTTTGTTCCTGTAGATCGCCCAATACCTATTTTGGCATATTCTTCACCGGTATTGTTTACAATCCATGGCACGGCAGAGATAGACTCTACATTGTTTACCACTGTTGGGTTAGACCATAAACCGCTTACTGCAGGGAACGGAGGTTTGATTCTTGGATTACCTCTTTTACCTTCAAGCGATTCTATAAGTGCGGTTTCCTCACCACAAATGTAAGCTCCGGCACCACAGTGTACGTGCAGGTCAAGGTCGTAACCTGAACCTAATATGTTTTTGCCCAGCCAACCTGCAGCATAGGCTTCTTTAATTGCTTTTTCCAATATGCGGAATACCCACATATATTCGCCACGTATATAGATGTAAGAAAGGTTACAGCCCAGTGCATAACTTGAGGTAATCATACCTTCAATAAGCAGGTGAGGGATGTACTCCATCAGGTAACGGTCCTTAAAGGTTCCCGGCTCAGACTCATCGGCATTACATACCAGGTGTCTTGGTTTTCCTGATTTTTTATCAATAAAGCTCCATTTAAGTCCGGTAGGGAAACCAGCCCCTCCGCGTCCTCTTAATCCTGAAGCTTTAACCTGTTCCACAACTTCATCCGGGGTCATGCTTTTTATGGCTTTCTCTACAGAGCGATACCCTCCGTTTTGGCGGTATACTTCGTAGGTTTTAATACCCGGTACGTTTGCGTGTTCTAATAATATTTTCATTCCCATTGTTACTTTGGTATAATGGTCCTAGTGTAAATTAACTTTGCCGTTCCTGCAATCTTCAATAATCTGGTCTACCTTCTCTTTGGTAAGGTTTTCCTTGTAGTAGTCGCCCAACTGCATCATTGGAGCATAACCACATGCTCCAAGGCACTCAACACCTACTACGGTAAACATACCGTCGGGAGTGGTTTCACCTTCTTTAATGCCCAGTTTTTCGCAGGTGTAATCCATAAGGTTTTCGGCACCGCGAATGGCACAGCATGAAGTCCTGCAAAATTCAAACATGTATTTGCCTATAGGCTTTTGGTTGTACATGGTGTAAAAAGAAACCACCTCATAAACCTCAATAGGTTTAATTTCCAGTATTTCGGCCACCTTGTCCTGAAGCTCTATACTAAGCCAGTTATCGTGTGCATCCTGTACTTCGTGAAGTACCGGTAGCAGTGCCGATTTTTTCTTATCGGCAGGGTAGTGGCTTAATAGTTCGTTGATGCGTTCCATAAGTTGCGCATCTATATTGATAACCTGTTTTGCGTTTGAAATTTCCATAATCCTTAAGCGTCTAGTTCGCCTGCAATAACATTGAGGCTTGATAGTGTTGCAATTGCGTCAGACAGCATTTGTCCTTTAATCATATCGTTAAAAGCCTGGTAGTATATAAAACACGGCCTTCTGAAATGTAATCTGTATGGTGTACGGCTACCATCGGTAATAAGGTAAAAACCAAGTTCTCCGTTACCGCCTTCCACAGGGTGGTACACTTCTGTAACCGGTACAGGTACTTCACCCATAACGATTTTAAAGTGGTAAATAAGCGCTTCCATGTTAGTGTAAACGTCTTCTTTCGGAGGGAGGTAATAGTCCGGTACATCGGCATGGTAAGGTCCTTCAGGAAGCTTATCAAGTGCCTGGCGTATAATTTTAAGGCTTTCCCAAACCTCTGCATTACGCACACAGAACCTGTCGTAAGTATCTCCTGATTTACCAACCGGTACATTAAATTCAAAGTCTTCGTAAGAGCTGTATGGCTGCATTACACGAATGTCATAATCTACACCCGCTGCCCTAAGGTTAGGACCTGTAAAGCCATAGCTCATTGCCTTTTCGGCAGAAATAGGGCCAACGTTAATGGTACGGTCCATAAAAATCCTGTTACGTGTAAGCAGGTTTTCAAAGTCTTCCCAAATTTTTGGGAATTCGTCCATAAATTCGTTGATCTTTTTAAAAGCGGCAGGACTCCAGTCCCTTTCAAAACCGCCTATGCGTCCCATGTTTGTAGTAAGTCGGGCGCCACATATTTCTTCGTATATCTCGTATATTTTTTCCCTGTACTGAAATACATAAAGGAAACCTGTAAGGGCTCCTGTGTCTACACCAAGTACTGAGTTACATATAATATGGTCTGCGATACGGGCAAGTTCCATAATAATAACCCTTAGGTACTGTACTCTTTTAGGTACTTCTATGCCTAATGCTTTTTCTAATGTCATCCACCAACCCATATTGTTAATTGGGGCAGAACAGTAGTTCATCCTGTCTGTTAGCGGAGTAATTTGATAGAACGGCCTGTTTTCGGCAATTTTTTCAAAAGCACGGTGTATGTATCCTACTGTACCTTCGCCATCAAGAATTCTTTCACCATCCATTAAAAGGATGTTTTGAAAAATACCGTGTGTGGCAGGGTGTGTAGGCCCAAGGTTTAGTACAGATAGTTCGCTGCCGTCTTCATTACGCCTTTCCTCAATCTGTTTGGCATAGCGATGTTCTGGTGGTAATAACAGGTCTGACATTTTATATCAAAAATTATTTCAGGTTATTATTAGCATTATCGGTTGTCCTACCAAAGAAACGGTCATCCTTATCGGTACGGCCGCCATCTTCCATAGGGAACTCTTTTCTCATAGGGAACGATTCCATCTCGTCCATATTCAGTATCCTTTTAAGCTGCGGATGACCTTTAAATATAATGCCATAAAAGTCATAAGTTTCGCGCTCCTGCCAGTTAGCCCCTAAAAACAGGTTTGTGGCAGTGTCTACCTCAGGTTTATCTCCGTTAAGGAAACATTTAAACCTAATGCGCACATTGTCCATCCAGTTGTGCATGTGGTATACCACGGCAAACTGTCTGTCCTTCTCAAAATCAGGATAGTGTACACCACAAATATCGGTTAGGAAGTTAAAGCGTAAAGTATCGTCTTCTTTAAGAAAACGCATTACATCGTTCATTGAGTTGGAGTCAACCTCAAAGGATAGTATATCATGTTGCTGAACAAATCCGGCTACCTTGTCACCAAATTTATCTGTAAGCTTGTCCTGTATAACAGTTGTTTCTAAAGCCATATTACTTTATGAAATATTATAAGAAGCTAATAATTCTTTATATTCAGGAGAGTTTCTTCGTCTAACCGATTCTGATTTTACAATCTCCTGCAGGCTCATTATACCTTCAAGGATCTGTTCCGGTCTTGGAGGGCATCCCGGTACATATACGTCTACGGGAATTACTTTGTCAATACCCTGCAGTACCGAATAAGTATCGAATACTCCGCCTGACGATGCGCACGCACCAACTGCGATTACCCATCTTGGCTCACTCATTTGCTCGTAAACCTGACGTAATATAGGTGCCATTTTTTTAGCAATGGTACCCATAACCAGCAGCATGTCTGCCTGGCGCGGAGAGAAACTCATACGCTCAGACCCGAAACGTGCCACATCATAATGTGATGCCATTGTTGCCATGAACTCAATACCACAACAAGAAGTTGCAAATGGTAAAG
This sequence comes from Flavobacterium beibuense F44-8, assembly GCF_000769915.1. GTDB lineage: Bacteria > Bacteroidota > Bacteroidia > Flavobacteriales > Flavobacteriaceae > Flavobacterium > Flavobacterium beibuense. The sequence continues at coordinate 58,153 of NZ_JRLV01000018.1, read as the reverse complement.
GCCATAGTGAGTTAGCACGTGCCAAACCTACTACAGAGTCTAGTTTGGTTGCAAAAAATCCTTCGCCCTGAACTCCTTCAGGAGCGTCTACTAATTTTATATCTGATGAATTGCTCATAGTAATTTAATTTTGATTATCAGGTTATTATGCTACAAAAAGCATACCTGATACTATTCCCATTCCAATCCTTTTTTCTTGATAACGTAAAAGAACCCAACAACAAGTAGGGTCATAAAGATACCCATTTTGTAGAAGCCTTCAAATCCCATTTCGCGGAAGTTAACAGCCCAAGGGTACATAAATATTACCTCTACGTCAAACAATACAAACAGGATAGCTACCAGAAAGTACTTTACAGAGAAAGGAATACGTGCGTTACCTACAGACTCTACACCACACTCAAAGTTTTTGTCTTTGTTTATGGAGCTCCTTTTAGGTCCTAAAAAGTTTGATACAGCAATGGTTGTAGCCACAAAGCCTACTGCCAGTAGGGTTTGCATTAATATAGGATAGAAATCTACCTGAGTTGAAGATTGCATAATCGGGTCTTTTTATTAAATCAATTCACAAATATACATGTCCTGTGTGAACTATTTAAAGGATTTGCCGATTGATGAAGTTGTATATGGTTAATTTTTATTTAGAACGAATAAAAATAAGAAGAGACTGTTTTTGCTGTGTATGCCGAATTACTAAAAACAGGGTTTTTATGTTAATTATATCTTAAAGAAAGGATTAAAAAACTGTATTTTTACTGGGAATTATGCAATAAAAAAAGCTGCTCTGGTGAGCAGCTTTAAGCCTTTGTAAGAGGTAATTTAATAATTCAGTATATTAAATAATAGCAACTTTAGCTGCTACTTTACCTTTTCTTCCTTCTTCTTCTTCGTAGCTTACTTTGTCTCCTTCACGAAGATTCTCTACGTTGATTCCGGTAGCATGAACAAAAATTTCATTGCCTGTTTCGTCGTCTACAATGAAACCGTAACCTTTAGATTCATTGAAAAATTTTACTTTGCCTGTGCGCATAAGGGTAATATAAAAAAATTAATAATAACTCAAAGGTAATCTTAATTATGACATGGCAAAGGAAAAATGTTAAAAAATTTTGGAGTTTTTTTTATTTATACTCCTTTGTTAAGAAATTTTAAAATTAAAGTTGAAAATCCCAGTTAAGTATTAAGTTAAATGCGTTAGTCTTTAAGGTATTGTTTGCAGAATTGTTAATATTTTTAAGGCCATAATTGTGCCTTATTTCAATATTAAGGTTTTGTTTTTACCATAAAGAGAGGGGAGTTTCTATGTTGTAAAAGCATTAAAAAAATGAAAATCCGGATTTATTAATTATATAATAATAAACCCGGATTTAATGTATCTGTTTATAGGTGTAGAAATTACTTCAGCTTAATGTGAAGTTCTTCCAGCTGTGCATTGTTGATTACAGAAGGAGCATCGATCATTACATCACGACCCGAGTTGTTTTTAGGGAACGCAATAAAGTCCCTGATTGTTTCCTGTCCGCCAAGTATCGCTACAAGCCTGTCAAAACCAAATGCTAGTCCGCCGTGTGGTGGTGCACCATATTGGAATGCATCCATAAGGAATCCAAACTGTGCTTTAGCCTCTTCATCTGTAAAGCCAAGGTGTTTAAACATAAGCGCCTGTACATCTTTATCGTGTATCCTGATAGAACCACCGCCTATTTCGTTACCGTTTAAAACAAGGTCATAAGCGTTTGCTCTTACTTTACCCGGATCGGTTTCCAGTAACGGAATGTCTTCCGGTTTTGGCGATGTGAACGGGTGGTGCATAGCGTGGAATCTTTCGCTATCCTCGTCCCACTCTAATAACGGGAAGTCTACAACCCAAAGTGGTGCAAACTCATCTGGTTTTCTTAAGCCAAGGCGTGTTGCCAGTTCCATACGCAAGGCGCTTAAGCGTGTACGTGTTTTAAAGGCATCGCCTGAAAGTACTAATATAAGGTCTCCGGCATTGGCTCCGGTAATTTCTGCCCATTTTTTAAGGTCTTCCTGATCGTAAAACTTATCTACAGATGATTTGTAAGTACCACCTTCTTCACATTTTACATATATCATACCGCTGGCGCCTACCTGTGGACGTTTTACCCAGTCAATAAGTGCATCGATTTCTTTACGTGTGTAAGCTGCACCGCCCGGTACGGCAATACCCACTACAAGTTCAGAGCTGTTAAACACCCCGAAATCTTTGTGTTGTGCCACTTCGTTAAGCTCGCCAAACTCCATCCCGAAACGAATGTCCGGTTTGTCGTTACCGTATTTTCTCATGGCTTCGTCATAAGTCATTCTCGGGAAAGCGCCTGTTTCCACTCCTTTAAGTTCTTTTAAAAGGTGACTTGCAAGTCCTTCAAAAGCCTGCATAATGTCTTCCTGCTCCACAAATGCCATTTCGCAGTCAATTTGTGTAAACTCAGGCTGTCTGTCGGCACGAAGGTCTTCGTCACGGAAACATTTTACAATCTGGAAGTATTTGTCCATACCACCTACCATAAGCAACTGCTTAAAGGTTTGTGGCGATTGCGGAAGTGCATAAAACTGACCCTCGTTCATTCTTGATGGTACGATAAAGTCACGCGCTCCTTCGGGAGTTGATTTTATAAGTACAGGTGTTTCTACCTCTATAAAGCCTTGTGCAGAAAGGTAATTTCTTACCTCCATCGCTACTTTATGACGGAAAAGAAGGCTGTTTTTAACCGGATTACGACGAATGTCCAGGTAACGGTATTTCATCCTGATATCTTCACCACCGTCGGTTTCATCCTCAATAGTGAAAGGAGGTACCTGTGCTGCGTTAAGTATAGTAAGTTCTTTAACCAGGATCTCGATATCTCCTGTAGCCATGTTAGGGTTTTTAGACTCACGCTCTATAACGGTACCTTTTACCTGAATTACAAATTCACGTCCAAGGGTTTCGGCAAGTTCAAAAACATCTTTCTGGGTTCTGGCTTCGTCAAATATTAACTGTGTTACGCCATAACGATCCCTAAGGTCGGTCCAGATAAGGAAACCTTTGTTACGTGTTTTTTGTACCCATCCTGCGAGAGTTACTTCCTGGTTGATATGTGAAGCATTAAGTTCTCCACAATTATGACTTCTATACATTATCTCAATTAATTTTAGAGTGCAAATTTAGAAACAATTACGAATAATGCCTGAGTTTAGAGTAGCAAAAATTATAAATGTATGTATATAGGTGTAAGTCTTTATCTGTATGAATAATTTCTGTATGTAAATTTAATGTTAAGTAAAAGATGCTGTAAAATGAAAATGGTAAGTAAAAACTTAAAAAAATATGGTTTTGTTACTTATTGAAGGTGATTTGTGAGAATTTTTTTAATACTAGGGTTTTGTGTGTCAACCCTAGTATTTACAAGGGTTTTGGCTAATATCCACATAATTCGTATGTTAAATTTTAATTCAATGTTACCAAATTGTTAACTCAACGTATATTTAATGTAAAATAATTTTGTATATTCGTATATATAAATGGTAAATATAAACACAAAACTGATATGAGAAAGATTATTATTGCCGGGATGCTATTATCAGCAGGTTTAATTTCAGCACAGGAAAACGTAAAGCCAAAATATGAATTAGAAAGCCAAACAGTTAAAGCTACTTTTTATTATGATAACGGACAAGTAAAAAAAGAAGGTTCTTATAATAAAGACGGTAAGCTTCACGGAACGTGGGTGGCTTATAATGAAGACGGAACAAAGCAGGCAATAGGTGAGTACACTAACGGAAAGAAAACAGGAAAATGGTTCTTTTGGACCGGATCTATCCTTAATGAGGTAGATTATACAGACAGCAGGATCGCAGATATTAAAAAGTGGTCTAAAGAAGCTGTAGTTGTAAATAAATAAGTCGTTGATTTATTTATTGAGAAAAGGCTGTAAGTAGTAAACTTACAGCCTTTTTTTTGTAAAAATAGAATACACTAATCACTTACCAATCTACTAAGATTGTGGAAAGGTGGTTTTTATATAACTTTAGTTTTTAGCCTTGGCAGGCTTTGCTTTTTTGTTTTTACGCCCCCACCATATAAGGAAACCGGTAATAGGTAACAGGCCACTTATAAAGCTGGCGATAAAGGCAATTATCTTACCCGGGATGCCTAAAATGGCACCTACATGGATATCATAATTAGCTGTTATAAGTTTTTCACCAAAGTTTTTTTCATCATGCAGCCTTTCGTTTAACAGCTTACCGGTATACTGGTCAAACTGCAACTGATGGTTTACATAATACACGCCTTCATACTGCTGTACATAAGCATTTACAACACCTGTGGAATCGGCAGCTTTACTTAACCCGAAAGCATCGGCAGTAGTGTGCCTTTGGCGGGTTATTTCGCTGGCAATATCAAGGGCAGCATCTTTATCGCTTTTTTCTACGAATACTGATTGTTCCCTTTTAACCTCGGGAGGAGTAAGGCTTTGTGATCCGGCAACATATACTATAGCCTGAAACCAGGTAAAGGCCCAAACCATACCTGTAAAGGCAATTATTACCGCTATGGTAGATATATAAAAGCCCAGTATGTTATGGATGTCGTAGTTTTTGCGGCGCCATTGTGTAGTGTCTTTCCATTGAAACTTAAAGCGTTGTTTGCGGGCAGCCTTATTTTTAGGCCACCATAATATAATACCTGTAATAAGCATTATCACAAAAATAAAGGTAGCCCAGCCTACTATAGGTTGTCCTATTTCGGTTTCAAGTAAAAGGCTCCAGTGTAGCATTTTAATGATGTTGAAAAAGTCTTTCTTTTCATCATAAATACCCAGTACTTTACCTGTGTATGGGTCAGTATATACTGTGTAGTAATAATCTATATTCCTGAAATAGAATATAGAATTTTTTTCGGCAGCAGCCTTATAGCAAAAGAAACGTACCGATTTTTCGGGGTTGTTAAATACATCAACCCTATTTATTTTTATGGAATCACCCAGTGTTTTTTGGGTTTCATTCCAAAGCTGACTTACAGGCAGGCGTGTTTCCTTTACCTCGGGTACATAAATTTCATCCTTACGAATGGCTCCGTTTATTTCCTGACTAAAAACATAAATGCATCCTGTTACCGACAGCAATAAAACAATGAGCCCGGATGCTAATCCGAGCCATAAATGGGCTTTGCCAACCCAGTGCTTGAAACCTTTTTTCTTTTTACCTTTCTGCTTGCTCATCAGGCTTTATTTTTATCCAAGAGGGATTGCATAAGTGGCACAATGCCATATAAATTGATAATCCTGTCCGTTGTAGCTTCCCGGTACTTCTTCTTTGCGGGTTACCTCAAGAATGTACTTTGTGTTCCACGGTAATGTAAAACGGATTTCACCCTTTTCATCAGTATATACTTTTTTAGACCATAGGTCAGAAATGAATACAGTTACTTCCTGCTCCTTTACTGGCTGACCTTTGTATAGTACTTTTAAAACAGTTTCACCTTTCTCAGTATGTACTTTTTTAGTAAGATCAACAATTGTAAGTCCTTCAGGATTTATAGCGGCAGTTTCGGTAGTTTTATTGCCTACTTCCACTTTTGCTACAGAGTGGTAATGGGTTTTAAATATGCCGAAATCGTACTGAGTATAATCTACCACATCAATTTCATTATTATTAAGCACTACGGTATGTGTACCGTTTGTTTTTGGTGTAAAGTAACCACTGTAAAAAGTTTCTCCGGCTTTCATTTCAAGCTGTTGTTTTTCTCCGTTTGGAGCTACAACCCATACCGTAAACTTTTTCATTTTATTAAATGCTTCGCCGTTCACTTCCTCAATCATGCCATAGGTATATTCGCCAAAATAAACCTTTACTTCCTGTTTCTGGTTTACTTTACCTGTCATAGCGGTTTCTACCCACATGAAGTGTGCGAAAGAGTTTGCCGAAACCAAAAGCAATAACAATAATAAAACTGATTTTTTCATGGTGTTTATGTAAATTAAAACATCCCCTTCTATTACAAGAAGGGGATTGTTTTGTTATTATTTCTTAGAAGTTATACGTTAGGTTAGCAGCAAAAATTCTTGGTTTTTGCGGGCTGATTGTAGACCAACCTTTAAAGTATTCCTTATTTGTAATGTTATCCATTTTAAGGGTGATGCTAAAGGCTTCTGCATTATAGAAAACAGATGCATTTAGCACGGTGTACTCAGGAAGTGTGAATGTACCAGCAGCGTTACGGTTAAATATTTTGTTCTCACTAGCGTAGTTACCACCAAATCCAAGACCGAAACCGTTTAGTTTACCTGTAGTAAACTTATAGCTTGCCCAAAGGTTTGCCAAGTTTTGCGGACCTGCACTTTCCGGTCTTCTTCCTGCAAAGTCATCACTTGCTCCGGCAGTTTCAAGTAAGCTGTCGTTATAACTGTAACCTGCAATAATGTTAAGTCCATTTACAGGGCTTGCTACTACACTGGCTTCAAAACCTTTGCTGTAGCGTTCTCCGCCCTGAGTATATTCGTTAGCGGCTAACTGTATAACAGTGTTACTTACTTTTATATCGTAGTAACTTAATGTAGCTGTTACTTTATTTCTTAATAGATTAAGTTTCGTACCTATTTCAAACTGATTAGCCTGCTCTGGATCAAAAGTAAATGTTTGATCACCTATTATAGGAGCAACATTACTAAATCCGTTCATGTAGTTAGCGAAAACCGATACTTTATCAAGAATAGGCTGGTATACTAACCCGAATTTTGGAGAAAGTGCTGTTTGGTTATAATCGTCTGCTTTAGTGCTAAGGTTACCTTTGTTTGCAAAACGGTCTACCCTTAAACTTAGCATAGCCGATAGGGAAGGAGTAATGTTAATTACATCAGAAGCATAAGCACTAAATATTTCCTGACTGGTTTTTAAAGGATTGATTTGACTGTTTCCTAAAAGAGCATCAGTACCTGCCTGATTAAGTACACCGGTTTCATCTTTATAATCAAGAGGATTTGTTATACCCAGTACAAGCTCATTAAATTGCGCCAGATTGTCACCAATGTATATCATACCATTAGTTACATAAGGACTACTATTATTTACTACATTTCTGTTAAAGTAGTCAAAACCTACAACCATTCTGTTTCTAAGGCCTCCGATAGTAAAGTCACCAATAAAGTTTTGCTGAATATCTGTACCGTAGGTTTCAGAGTTTTGTTTGCTGATATAACGATTAAGTACTATACCTTCGGTTACCGCAGTGTATTGAGTACCTTCATATAAATATGAGTAGTATCCGTCTGATTTAGCCGATGTTCTGGAGAATACGGTTTGAGATGTCCACTCATTAGATATTTTGTAAGACATCTGTCCCTGTATACTGAAAGTAGGTGTCTCCATATATAAGTCGTTACCGGTGTACGAACGATTACTGTCGTATTTTAATTCGTTCATGTCGTGAACTCTAAGTTCAGCACCTCTGTCAAGGAAAAGCATTGTTTGGTTAGTGCTTTTACCGTTGTAAAATTCAGTATTAACAAGGAAAGACAGTTTGTCGTTCACTTTGTAAGAGATAGACGGTGCTACAAAAAGTGATTTTTTAAATCCTGCATCCTGGAAGCTGTTCTCTGTATGGTAAGCCGCGTTTAAACGGAAAAGCGCATTTTTACTATCGTTTAGCGGAGTATTAACATCTACAGTGAAACGGTTTAATCCGTAAGTACCTGCAGTGTACGACATGTTTCCGCCAAAGTAATTATATGGTTTTTTAGTATTTACGTTAATTAAACCACCATAAGAAATAAGTGAGCTACCAAATAAAGTTCCCGAAGGGCCTTTTATAACTTCAATACTTTCCATATTAGCGGGATCAGGACTACCATTTGTAATGCTTGGTAAACCGTTAACCATTGTTGGTTGTACAGCAAATCCTCTTAAAGAGAAATAACCTGCACCATCACCACCACGGCCTGTAGATTCCCAAAGTTTGTCTATACCAGGCGCATTTTTAAGAGCATCGTCAAAATTAGTAACTACCTGCTCTTTTAAAAGCTCGCTTGTAATAACATTGTATACCTGAGGGTTTTCTATATCCTTTAAAGGCATTTTAGAGACTACCCTGCTTTGTGTTCTGGTAAATTTATTTCCTTTACCGTCAATTACCACCTCGTTAAGTTCTTCAAGGCTTTCAGATAAGGTAAAGCTTTTTGTTATGGTTTGTCCTGCCTCAAGAGTAATGTTTTCCTCTACCGGAGTGATACCGATGGCAGAAACACGAAGTACATAAGTACCCGGTTTAATATTTTTGATTTCGTATTTACCTGCCGAGTTGGTTACAGCAGAAAATGAAGATCCTTTAAGCACAACCGAAATGTTTTCGGCCGGAGTGTTTCCGCTTAAAGTTACTGTACCGTTTATTTTGGCTCTTTCCTGTGCCGATACAGCTACCGAACACATTAAAACGAAGCAAAACAGTAATTGCTTTAATATTGAGTTGTTCATTGTTTGTAATGGGTATTTGTTATGGGCACAAAAGTACAGGGCAATACACTATCAAACAAATTATTTTTAATTATTCTAAATAAATGTAAAAAACGTTTATTTAGATTTATTATAATTAAAAAATTAGTCCTTTTTTTGAAAGGAGTGAAAAAAAACCGAGCTATAGGTTAAATATTAATAGGGATATAACTGCTTTTTTAAAGTGTAAAGACAAAAAAAAATAGCCAAACAATACTGTTTGGCTATTTAATAAATATATAATTAAGTATTAATGAAGGGTAGGCTCAGCAGGTTTTTTCTTAAGCCAGATTTTAATTTTCTGTAGCATAAAGAACATAACCGGTACAATAACCAGGGTAAGGAACGTGGCGAATATCAAACCGTAAATAACAGTTTTTGCCAGTGGTCCCCAAAAGATTACGTTATCACCACCCAGGTATATTTTTGGATTGTATTCAATAAACAGGTTAAAGAAGTCAATGTTAAGTCCTATTGCAAGTGGTACAAGCCCCAGTACGGTTGTAATTGCCGTTAAAAGTACTGGCCTTAAACGGCTGCGGCCACCTTCTACAATAAGTTGTTTATACTCTTCTTTAGTAAGTAACTCGTCTTTATCCATTCCTTTTTCGGCCAGTTTACGGTCAATAAGGAGCTGGGTATAGTCAATAAGCACAATGGCGTTATTTACCACAATACCTGCAAGGGATATAATACCCATCATGGTCATGATAATCACGAAGTCATCGCCAAGGAATACCATACCAAAGAATACACCACCAAAACTCAGTAACACCGATGTCATGATGATAATAGGTTTGGAAACCGAGTTAAACTGTGCCACCAGTATAAGTACAATACCGCCCAGTGCAATAAGAAGAGCTTTAACAAGGAAGCCCATGTTTTTAGACTGCTCTTCCTGCTCTCCTGTAAAGGCATAAGTTATATCGCTTGGCATTTTGTAGGTTGCCAGTTCCTTTTTGATTCGTGCTACAATGTCGTTACCGTTATAGCCAGTGGTAACGTTAGAGTAAACGGTGATTACCCTTTTAAGGTTTTTTCTTTTTATAGTATTAAAGGTAACAGAGTTCTTGGCATCGGTTATGGCAGATATTGGTACCTGTACCAGTTGTCCGTTTGCCTGATTTCTGAATGTTACCGGCTGATTGTAAAGAACAGCATTGTCATTACGCTGATCTTCCTCCAGCCTTACATTAATTTCATAGTCATCTTTCCCTTCCTTGTAAGTCGATATTTTTTCACCATAAATAGATCGTCTAAGGGTTTGTCCTACCTGGCTTGATGTAATACCAAGCTGACCCGCCTTATCAATATCTACCGTGATATCTACTCCCGGTTTTTGTTTGTTTACATCTATTTTAAGCTCTTCAATACCAGCAATATTTTTGGTATTAATAAAGGCTTTCAGTTGCTCTGCTTCGGCAAGCATCTGGTCATAATCCTCTCCGGTAATCTCTATATTAACAGGATAACCTGCCGGCGGGCCGTTTTGTTCTTTCTCTACAATTACCGAAACTCCTGCATAACCTTTTACGGCTTCCCTGATTTTATCCATCACATCCTGACTGTTTATACCTTTACGGTACTTAAACTCGGTCATGGTAAGTGTAACCTTACCTCTGTGAGGCATATCATTTTCAGACCCGCCGTCGGTTTGCGGGTTTCCGGCACCCTGTCCTACCTGTGCAATGGCGCTTTCTACCATGTAGTTGCTGCCGTCTTCCACATATTGTTTAGCAATTTTATATACCTTTTCTTCAATGATTTTGGTAAAGGCATCGGTTTTCTTAATATCTGTACCTTCCGGGAACTCTATATAAACCATAATCTGGTTAGGCTGGTTTTCCGGGAAGAATAATACGTTAGGCTGACTTACACCAACAGCAATAAACGATGCGATAAGTATACCAAAAGTACCTATAAAGAACAAACGTGGCCTGTAGCCTGTAAGTGCAAAATCAAGGAAGTTTTGGTATTTATTTTCAAGCCAAACTAAACTGTTTCTCTGGAACTTGTCCATACGTTTAAGCAGGAAGTACTTGTATATCCACATCATGATTACAAAGAACAGCATAAGATTACCCATACCTTTTAATGCTCCTGATCCTGTAGAGAAACCTCCTATTAGGGTTAGCAAGCCTATACCCCCGATAATGGCACTAATTAGTATCATTTTCTTTTTAGGCATCTCTTTCTCTTCAAGTCTCATAAAGTCTGAAGTGAACATAGCGTTGATAACCAGTGCCACAAACAGAGATGAACCCAGTACGATAGAAAGCGTCATAGGGAAATAGATCATGAATTTACCCATAGTACCCGGCCATAAACCAAGCGGGAAGAAGGCTGCAAGCGTAGTTGCGGTAGAGGCAATAATAGGCCATGCAATCTCACCAATACCCTCAATAGCCGCTTTTTTGCGCGACATACCCTGGCTCATAAGCGAGTATACGTTTTCTACCACCACAATACCGTTATCTACCAGCATACCCAGTCCCATTACAAGGGCAAAAAGTACCATTGTATTAAGGGTAATACCCAGAGCAGCCAGTATCATGTATGACATGAACATGGATAGCGGGATAGCTATACCTACGAACAGAGCATTGCGTAACCCAAGAAAAAACATAAGTACCACAACTACCAGTACCACACCAAAAATGATGTTGTTTACAAGGTCGTCTACCTGTGCAATTGTTCTTGTAGACTGGTCGTTAGCATAGGTAATGTTAAGTCCTTTAGGGAAATAGTTTGCCTGTGCTTTACTTATTATCTCTTTAACACCATCTACGGCTTCAACCATGTTTTTACCGCTACGCTTTTTAATATCAAGCATAACTACAGGGTTACCATATTCCCTGGCATAAGTGGTTCTTTCTTTTTCTTTAAAGGTAATTTCGGCTATATCCTTAAGGTATACCTTACCATCCTGATGCTTAACGATAATGTTGTTAAGCTGTACCGGATCACTGATTTCACCAATTACCCTAATGTTTTTCTTGATACCGTCTAGCGTTACACTACCGCCAGATATGGTTTTGTTTTCGTATTTAACGGCATTGATAATATCGTCAAAACTTACTTTAGCCGAAGCCATTTTGTAGATGTCTACAGCAATCTCAACCTCTTTGTCTTCTGCACCACGAATCGCAGCTTCTTTAATTTGTGGAAGCCTTTCTATGTGGTCTTCAAGATACTCGGCAAACTCCTTTAGTTTCTCCGATGTAAAGTCACCCGTAAGATTAACGTTTAATATAGGAGTCTCCTCGGCAATATTAAGGTCAAAAACGTTTGGCTCTACTTTAGCACCACCGTCAAGGGTTGGCCACTCAGTATCAGCTTTTACTTTATCTACCTTATCTTTTATTTTTTGCTTTGCATCTTCAACAGTAATATCCTCATCAAACTCCACCAGTACCATGGAATAGTCTTCCAGTGTGTTTGAGGTGATTTTTGTGACCCCCGATATGTTGTTAAATTCGTCTTCAAGGGGTTTAGTTATCAGTTTCTCCACATCCTCAGCAGAGTTGCCGGGATTTATAGAGCTTATGTATATCTTGGTCTCCTTAATTTCAGGGAAGCTTTCCCTTGGCATGGAATAGTAGGAGATAAGTCCGCCCAGAAATAAGATAGCCGTGATAACATAAACGGTCATCTTATTGTTAATGGCCCAGGTGGAAATACCGAAACTTTTCTCTATTTTTTTACTCATCTTGGTTGTATTATGAGTTGGTTTTATTTAATGATTTCTACAGTTGAGCCTTCCTTAATACTCTTAGCACCATCGGTAACAATCTCGTCTCCTTTTTTGATACCCGATTTGATCTCAACATAACCTTTTGAAGTATAGCCGGTTTCAATGGTTTTTTCAACAGCCTTGATTTCTTCTTTGTTCGATTTGTCTAAGCTGTATACCACAAGTCTTCCGCCTGCTTTTTGCTGAATGATTGTTTCAGGAAGCAATAGGGCAGTATCGGTTTTGTAATCTTCAATTTTAAGTACGGCTACCTGGTTAGGACGTAATAAGTTATCCGGGTTTGGAAGTGCTACCTCAATACCAAAAGTTCTGTTATTAGGGTTGATGTAGTTACCTACCTGACGTACTTTACCTTTATAGGTTTTACCTATAGCGTTAAGATGTACCTCTACAGGTGCACCAAGTTTTAACTGACTTAAATAGGTTTCCGGCACGGTAGCTGAAACATACATATCGCCAAGGTTTACTATTCTGAATAGTTCCTGACCCGGAGCTACAACTTTACCTCTTTCGGTCATTACCTCGTCTATAGTTCCTGTAAACGGAGCTTTTACTACCGATTTGTTTAATTGTGACTGAAGTTGGTCTACCACTTTTTGCTGACTTTCCAGTGAGGTTTTGGCCTGTAGGTATTGTATTTCACTACCTATTTTTTGGTCCCATAGTCTTTTCTGTCTGTCAAAAGTAGTTTGCGACAGGTTTAACTGAGCCTGTGCCTGAGCTAGCTGTGCGCTAATACCACCATCGTCTATTCTTGCCAGTACCTGTCCTTTGGTAACTTTTTGTCCGGCTTTTACATTAAGCTGTTGCAGTATACCTGATATTTCAGGGTAGATAAGGATGTTTTGTTTGGTATCTACATTACCCTGTATCTCTATATAGTGTACAAACGATGTATCCTTAACGGTTATCGTTCTAACCAGTACACGGCTTCTGTTAGGATCAAGCGAATCGATAGCCGTATCTATTTTAGCAAGATCGGCAGTCAGTTTATCATATTCGGTTTGCAGCTGTTCGCGGGCCTCCCTTATCTTTTTTATATCATTGGTCTCAACGACCTCATCTATGTTTAACTTCTTTTCCCCGCATGAAAACATCATAAGGGATAGTGTAGTGATATATGCTAATTTTTTCATCTCTTAAATTTTAGGTGTTTTATTGTGCGGTTAGTTTTTCAAGGGCTGCCCTTTTGTTTATCACTTCGGTCATCGACTCCAGAAAGCTTTGCTGTGCCGAATACAACTGGCGTTGTGCTTCGGTAAACTCAAAACTGCTGGATAAACCTTCTTTAAATTTTATTTGTTGTTTGTTCTCAATACGTTCTGCAAGCTTCAGGTTGTTTTTTGAGGTAAAGTATTCTTCAATACTGTACTCATACTCACTTTTGGCGCGCTGGTATTCCAGTTTAAGGTTTTGCTCCAGTTCTTCCTGTTGTGTTTTTGCCTGCTCTAAAGCGATTCTTGCCTGCTGCGTCCTTGCGCTACGACCAAGACTACTGAAAATAGGTACATTAAGGCTTAATCCTAAATACGAATAGTTTAACCACTGCTGGTTTCTCTGGAAGAAATCGAAGTTGTTGTTAAACCCGTTGTAACCAAAAGCAAGGTTTGTAGAAAGCGTAGGTAATGCTTTGCTCATTTCCTGCTTCATTAAAAGCTCTTTCTGGATAGTGTTTATCTGTCCCAGCCTGTAGTCAATATTCTGTTCTACATTAAAGCCTTCTGCCGCAACGGTAATATCAAGGTTGTCGGTGGTCAGGTCTTCCAGATTATCGGTAAGTGCAAGCTGATCTTCCAATTCAATACCTAATATTATTTTAAGCATATTCAGAGAGATTTCCCTTACCCTTATTGAGTTTTTAAGAGAACTGTTAATGGTAGCAAGTGTAATGGAAATTTGCTCCACGTCTTCCTCTTCCGATAGCCCGTTTTTAAAGCTCTCGTTGGTTTCATGGTAGTTTTTTTCCAGCGTTTCCTTGTTTTTTTCAAGGATGCGAACACTTTCTTCCAGCAGCAATACATTGCCGTAAGCATTAATAACCTGTTCTTTTACGTCGATGTCTGTTTTTTGCTTGGAGCTTTTATAGTAGTCCAGATATACCCTTGCCGCTTTAAGGCCTACTATGTATGTTCCGTCAAAAATCAGCTGATTAAGTGTAGCCTTAGCATCTACCGAATGCTTTGTACCAAAGGCTACTTCTACAAATTCGCCCGGGTTACCACCGAAGAATTCGGCAGGTACAACCGACTTTTGCAGCTCGAAATTGTACTGGTAATTACCGCTGGCGCTAATTTGTGGTAAACCCGTTGCAATGGTTTCCCATTTTTTCTTGTTTGCAGCTTCTATATCCCTGCCTGAGTTTATAACCTTGTAGTTATATTCCATGGCATGCTGTATTGCCTCGTTAAGGCTAAAGGAATAGCTTTGGGGCTCTTCCTGTGCCTGTGAAGGGAGTACAGACAAGAGAATCAATGCAGCAGCAAAACGCTTTAGGGCTTTACCGTTTAAAGAATTGATGATTTTCTCCATACTAACTGTGTTAATTGATTTGATGATTATTATTTAAATAGGGTATCCATTACTATTTTCTTACGCTCGTCTATAAGTACGTCGTAAGCTTCGTTACTCATGCCCATGCTTTCCTGTAACAGTGGCCGCATGGAAACAGGGAAAGAGGTAAGCGATATAAGGTTTAGCATAAACTGCTCCGGCCTCATTTTGGCTATATTACCTTTTTCCATCTCTAAAGCTATTTCAAGGTAAAACTTGTCCAGCATTCTGTTCATGGTGTCAGGGTCTTTAAAACAACTTCCCTGGTTCATTTGTGTAACCATGTATATTTCCAGATAGGGATACTTTTTGGCCTGCTCAAAAAACAGGTCAAGGTATTTCTCTATTTTTTGGTGGAAAGGCAGGTCAGAAAAAATAATCTGTTCTGCTATGGTGTTCTCTTTGGTTTGGGCATCTTCAAAAACAATTTCAAAGAGATTATTTCTGGATCTGAAATAGTAGTTTATTAATGTTCTGTTTACACCTGCTGCATCGGCAATCTCCTGTGTTGTGGCCTTGAAACGACCCTCGCCAAAAAATATTTTTTTAGCGGTTTCTTTAATCAACTCTTCGGTGTCTATGTCTAATTCCTGTATTGACATATTTGTTTAACTTTAATGTTTGACATTTTTGTTAACGCAAAAGTAGGCTGTTTGTAACAAACTTTCATGTTAAATTTTATTTAATCGGTTTTTATCAAACCTTCCAGTATGTTTAGTCCTTTTGGTGTGACTATAGCTCTTAAATGATATTCAAGAAATTTTTTTGTGGTATCGGGTATGCTATATTGGTCTGTAGGGAAAACATCGTTATTCTTTACCCCGGTTAATCCGGTAAAGTATAACCTGGATATAAAGTCTATGTCCAGTTCATCTCTGTAAAGCCCGTGTTCCATGCCTTTTTTCAGGTTATCCATCATACACCCATTCATTTTATCAAACTGCTTTTTATGCAGGCAGGAAAATATTTTAGGGAAAAATTTTTGTAACTGATAAAATGGTGAGGCATCTTCGTTTCTAAGCTGCTGCATCATAAAATCACGTATAATGAAAATTTCCTCAATAGAGTTTTTTCCCTGCTCCCTAATGTTATCTATGCCACATGATATGTTTTCAAACAGCTCAAGTGTGCAGGCTTCTACCAGGTCGTTTTTGTTTGCAAAGTGCTGGTATATTGTTTTTTTAGATATACCCAGCTCAGTCGCAATGTCGTCCATGGTAACGCTTTTAAAGCCATAGGCAAGAAACATTTCGTTTGCTTTTTTTAATATAGTGTCTCTCATTCAATGCATTAAGATGAGGCAAATGTATAAAGGAAACTTTTAAAACCAAAAAAGTTTCCATAGTTTTTTTGTAAAATTTTCTCAAAAAAATAATGCTTGGTTAAAAAACTGAAAGGGTTTACTTTAGCAAAAAAATATTTCATGCAAGCTATATCGCACTATCAGCAGGTAATTTCAGATTATTTTAATGCGCTTTCAGTAGTAAAAGACCCGGTTAACCTATATGAGCCCGTAGCCTACATTTTATCTTTAGGAGGTAAAAGAATGCGCCCGGTGCTCACTTTAATGGCTGCCGAAATTTTTAATGCCGACTGCAAAGAAGCCCTGCCGGCAGCAGTAGCAGTTGAGATTTTTCATAATTTCTCACTCGTGCATGACGATATTATGGACGATGCTCCATTGAGAAGAGGTAAGGAAACCGTGCATGAAAAATGGAATACCAACACCGCTATCCTTTCGGGCGATGCTATGCTTATAATGGCTTACCGTTATTTTGAAGCTTATGAGCCGGAGACATTTAGTGATTTGGCAAAGCTATTCAGTAAAACGGCACTTGAGGTGTGTGAAGGGCAGCAGTGGGATGTTGATTTTGAGGAAAGGAATGATGTAACCGTTCCCGAATATCTTAAAATGATTGAATACAAAACGGCTGTTTTAGTAGGAGCTGCCATGAAAATGGGGGCTATAGTAGCAAAAACCTCTCAGGAGAATGCCGATTTGATTTATGACTTTGGCCGAAACCTGGGTATTGCCTTCCAGTTACAGGATGATTACCTGGATGCTTTTGGTGACCCCGAAACTTTTGGCAAGCAGGTAGGTGGTGATATTATTGAAAACAAAAAAACGTACCTTTATTTAATGGCGCTGCACCACGGTGACGACGTTAGTAAAGAGCAGCTTAAAGAGTTGTTTTGCCTGCAGCCGGAAAACAGTGATGAAAAGGTAGAGGTGGTAAAGAATATTTTTACCACAAGTGGAGCTGATGTCAAAACCAAAAAAGCTATAGAAGAGTATACGCTTAAAGCATTTGATATGCTGGAAAAACTGGATATTGATAATAGTAAAAAAGCCATGCTTAGGGCTTTTGGTGAAAACTTAATGCAACGTAAGGTATAATGTACATAGCTCCTGCCAATACTGATTTACTACTTTCTGAAGCGCAGAAAGAATCACTTTATGTTAAACTGGTTGAGCAGGTGAATAAGGACTTTGCGCTGGCAAACGAACCGGTAGATTTTGATGTTGCCATTACTCCTATAAACATTAAAATGGAGTTGCATGAAAAGGTGTATAAGCTTATTCAGTATAAATTTGGTGAATACCTTAACCTGTTGTATATAATAGATGTTCCTGAAAAAGAAATAAAAAGCCTTAATGGGGGTGATCTTAGCGAACTGGCCGAACAGGTAGCTTTTTTAATACTTAAAAGGGAATGGCAAAAGGTATGGTTTAGAAACAGGTTTTAATTATAATAACACACCTTAACAATGCAGAAAAAAATATCATTTTTAACGAAGGTTTTTATAGTAAGTATTAGCGGAGTCATTTTTACCTGGCTTTTTTCTTCGTTACTGCATTATGTTGACTGTTATAGTAACTTCCTTTTGTGGATGGTATATTTAATGGTATATGCCTTTTTACTTTCAGCGCTAATTTCTTTTGTTTCTCTGCTCTTTTTTTTGGGTAAGCGATATTTTTGCAGGTAAATTCTTTAAAAATACTCCTCTCATCAATTAATACAAAAAGAGATTTATATATTTATAAATCAGTTTAGAATACTCTGTTTTGTTAACCTTTAAGTGCAGGTGGAATTATGAGAGTTATTAGTATTGTTATGCTTTTTCTGTTGGTGTCATGCTCTTCAAAAAGGATTATGAAAGAGTACGACTTTGATAAGACCAACTTGTCAAAATATCGCTACCCTACTAATACAGCCTATACTCCTACAGATGAAGAAAGGGTGTGTTTTGAATCTGTTATGGATTTGTTTCTAAAGGTTTATAAGGATATACGCCCTAAGGAGTATTTGTTTGAATCTGTTTTTTCCAAAAATAAATATGGAGAGGTTGAAGTATGGGTACAGGCTATGTATTTTGGTTTTAGTGTCCCGGTAGAGGAAATAGAAGGACCTGTTAGTGTAAGTGATCCCGGTAAATCGTTGTATTATACAGTAATCAATATAAGCCGGGACAAAGCATATTTTTACAGGACTTTAGACCCGCAAAATCCTCTGGAACATGAAGGGGTTAAGTGTTATTTTTATATGAACGGACAGACAAAAGAAGTGGTTAATAATCTTTCAATGATTTACGATACCGAAATTTGGAGGGATTTTGATTTTGACGATTGGGGTCCTGTAGATAATTATGATAAATAATCCTGATTGTAAAGTATGATTCTAAGCCGCTTTTAAAGAAATAAAGATGCCTGTTGTTTAATTTAACGGCTTGTGAAAGCTAATGAAGAATAATTGCTTTCGATAATAGAAATACTTAGTCAATGAAAAAACTATATTGCTTTTTAATAGTTAGTGTCTTTTTATCTTCTCTCGGGTTTTGTCAGGAGGGAAAGAAATATTTTTTTGATGATGTAAAATACCTTAATCTTCCGGTTGTAGTTGATGATTTTAACTTTAGCGAAATTGATAACTATACTCCCGTGAGGTATGGAGATGTTTCGGGGCTTTTAAAAAATGAAGACAATTCTTTTTCACTCATACTACCCAATGATGAAAGTATTATTCATGTGTATGGTAAGTTTAATTATCATGATTGTCTGGCAGTGATTTTATTTTTTAAAAACGAGGAAACAAACACACCAACGTGTTTTCTGAATTTGTATGATAAGAATCAAAACCTCGTTAGTTTTGGCTGTATTGCCTGGAGGGCGGAATTAGAGTCTAAGTCTGCGGTGGTATATCCTAACAGGATTGTGGGTAAATTAAGCCCTGAGAATACTATTGAATATATGGTTTATAAACAGATGGATGGATTCTTCCCTTTTTATAGGTTAGATTGTGACGAGTTGGAGTGTATGGATTTTAACATGAAGACAGATGTAATACCTCAAAGAGAAATGAAAACACTTTCTTTTGGAAAGACCTTTTTTGAACAGAACCTAAATCTTATACCGTTAAAATTTTGTTCTCCTCAGGCTGCCTTAGCAGAGTTGCCCGGTATGGATGAGGTAAGATTATTAAATGGTTGTTTTATTGATTCAAAAGTGCTGGCAGATAAATGGACAATAGTTTTTTATTTAAGTACCTATAATTCGGTTAAGCAGGTAGGATACCTGCTTTTTGATGAGAATATGGTTTTGTTAGGGGGTAAGCAAATAGCTTCCTGTTTTATTGATAATAATGGGGAGGCTACTTTACAGAAGGCAACCGTTGTTGAGGAAAATGGATTGTTAGCTATTTCATTTAAAGGGCAGAAATCAGCAAGTATAACGTTTAAATTAAACTAAGTGCCGTAATGTGATTATGAATTTATTTGAAGAGTGTATTGAAGTTCTTGGGGAGTCTGCCAGGGTGTTAGATAAAACTGAAACAGATATAGTATTTAAAAAGTTTGAAAATAGTGTACCTATTACCTGGTATGGTAGGATTGATTGGGAGAATTTAAACGATTTTGAGGAAATACAAAACTCAAAAGAAATACTAAATCATATTAGAGCAGAGGATAAGTGCCTCGTGTTGTGGAACGACATGTCATTGCCGGTTATTGAAACTACTGTTGCTTCTTTTCTGGAAAATATTGACGATGTTTTAGAGGTTAGTTTTGATACATGGTTGGTTGTAAATTCAAAAAACGTAATAATTGAGTTCTTTCACGACAGGCTAATAAAATTGGTAAAAACCAATTATGGGCTATTGGGTTAGTTTTTTTAATTGAAAGGCTAATGTGTTTGGGCCTAGTTTTTAATAGTAAATTTTTCCTCTTTGTTGTCGGTTTTTAAAATCAGAATATTTTCAGATTTAGTTATAATCTGATAACGAAGCGTGTCTTTCGGTTTTTTAATTATTACGTATTCTCCAACTTTGTTTTCTGCTTCAGGGTATATGTATATGGAATCGATAAGTTCGTACTCGTAAACTTTGTCTGTCGTAAACTTCATATCCTTAAAAAAAGCTATTCTGTTTTCTCTAATGCTAATACCTGCCATAGAGTCGGTTTCACTAATCCATTCACCTGGATTGATTAGTTTTTGAGTGCTTGGTCTTAATGTTTTAAGAGGCTCTTTGCTGTTGTCGCAGCCAATTAGAAATATGCCTGTTCCTATTATAGTAAGAATTAAGTATTTCTTCATTTTGTAACGTTAATTGTATTTGGCTCCTGGCAGTTAATGCAGGTTGTTCTTATTTTGCCGCGTCCAATTTCCTTGCTGACAGACCCGAATATTATCATGGTGTGGTTTATTTATTTTCGGGTGCAAATAAAACTATTTAAATTGTATTTGCAAATCATGCTCGTGTAAGGGATAGTTAAAAATAAACCCTTATAAAAGGCATCCATGCTTCGCTGTAAACATAGTCGTTGTCGTTATACAATACATTGTAGCGAATACCAAATGTTACATTTTGAGTACGGTAACCTGCTCCTAAAAACAGTGCGGTATTCCAAAAATCCCTGTCCTGATTGCCGTAAAAATCGGTGTATCTCTCATCAAAATCAAGGTTTACCCTTAGTTGTTCCAGTTCGGCAGAAATTTGTATTTGCGGTATAGGGTTAAAAACGTTTATTATTGATCCTCCATACATCCACGATTCATAAAAATCTTTTTGTTGTACATAGGTTCCCTGCAGGGATAAACCAACGCCATAATATTGGTTAACTTCATATAATGCACCCGGTGCAAGAGTAACATCGGTATAGTTATTTCCGAAGGAAGCACCTATGGCACCGCCAAAACGCACCCTGCTCCAAAAATCACTATTATTTTGGGCTTTGGTACTTATGCAACTAAGGCAAAAAGCTAATGCAATGCCCGTTTTTGTTAAAAAACTCAAAAAGCCTGATTTCATGTTGGTAAAGGTTGTAGGTTTATGAATATAAATATATAAAAAACACTGAAAGATTATTACAAATATTGTACTTTTGCATAAATTTTTTTAAACAAAGGTCATAAAGACATTAGTATGGACAGGTTTTCCTTTTTAAACGCAGCACATACTGCTTTTTTTGCAGATTTATATGAACAATATATAGAAAATCCTGACAGTGTAGAGCCTAGCTGGAGAAGTTTTTTCCAGGGATTTGACTTTGCAGCTTCGGATTACGGGTCGGGCTTATTTGAAGCCGTTCCACAGCAAAACGGTGTAGCAGCGCCAGACTTTTCAGGTGTTCCTGAAAAGATACAGAAAGAGTTCAAGGTGCTTAACCTTATTGAAGGCTACAGGACAAGAGGACACCTTTTTACCAAAACCAATCCGGTTAGGGACAGAAGGACGTACTCTCCAACCTTAGAGCTTGAGAACTTCGGACTTTCCAACGCCGATTTAGACACTGTTTTTGATGCAGCAAAAGAAATCAATTTACAGCCGTCTACACTTAGGCAAATCATCGATCACTTAACAAAAGTATATTGCCAGCACATTGGTGTTGAGTATATGTACATTCGTAACCCTGAGGTTAGAAAGTGGATACAGGACAGGCTTGGTGTAAATGAAAATTTACCGGCTTTCTCTGATGAGGCTAAAAAACACATCCTTTTAAAACTTAACGAAGCTGTTGCTTTCGAGAACTTCCTTCATACTAAGTATGTGGGTCAAAAACGTTTCTCGCTTGAAGGTGCAGAGGCTCTTATCCCGGCACTTGATGCCCTTGTTGAGGCTGCTGCCGAAAAAGGTGTAGAGCAGTTTGTAATGGGTATGGCACACAGGGGACGTCTAAATGTGCTTGCTAATATTTTTGGTAAGTCGACTTCAGATATCTTCAGTGAGTTTGACGGAAAGGATTATGATGATGATGCACTGTTTGACGGTGACGTAAAATACCACCTGGGTCTTACTGCCGACAAGAAAACAAGAACAGGTAAAAACATAAACATTAACCTTGCACCAAACCCATCGCACCTTGAAACTGTAGGTGCGGTGATTGAAGGTATTGCAAGAGCAAAACAGGATAAGTATTTCCCTGAAGACAATTCTAAAGTACTTCCTATTGCGCTACACGGTGATGCTGCGGTTGCAGGTCAGGGTATAGTGTATGAGATTGTGCAAATGGCTGGTCTTGACGGTTACAAAACCGGAGGTACTATTCACCTTGTTGTAAACAATCAGGTTGGTTTTACCACTAACTACCTTGATGCACGTACATCTACTTACTGTACAGATATTGCTAAGGTTACCCTTTCTCCGGTACTTCACGTAAATGCCGATGATGTAGAGGCAGTGGTACACGCTATGTTGTTTGCGCTTGACTACAGAATGAAATTTGGCGGAGACGTATTTATTGACCTTTTAGGTTACAGAAAATACGGTCACAACGAAGGTGATGAGCCTCGTTTCACGCAGCCAAAACTTTATAAAATAATCGCTAAGCACAAAAACCCAAGAGAAATTTATGCTGCCGAGCTTTTAAGCAGTGGTGTAATTCAGGAAGGTTTTGTGAAAGAGCTGGAGCAGCAGTACAAAGCTGTGCTTGAAGAAAACCTTGAAGCTTCAAGGAAAAAAGACCTTACCATTATCACTCCGTTTATGCAAAACGAGTGGGAAGGATTCTCCCAGGCTTCAGAAGAGCAAATGCTTCAAAAAGTCAATACGGCATTCTCTAAAGAGATGTTGGACGAAATTGCTGAGGTTATCACGCAACTTCCTACAGACAAAAAATTCATTAATAAGATACAAAAGCTTATCAACGACCGTAAGGCAATGTACTTTGAGAACGATAAGCTGGACTGGGCAATGGGTGAGCTTTTAGCTTACGGATCACTTCTTACAGAAGGGTACAACGTTCGTTTATCCGGTCAGGATGTGGAGAGGGGTACATTCTCTCACCGTCATGCTGTCGTTAAGGTAGAAGACTCTGAAGAAGAGGTAGTACTACTTAACAGGCTTAAAGAGCAAAACGGTAATTTCCAGGTTTACAACTCACTACTTTCAGAGTATGGTGTTGTAGGTTTTGATTATGGTTATGCGCTGGCAAGTCCAAGAACACTTACTATTTGGGAAGCACAGTTTGGTGATTTCTCAAACGGTGCCCAAATTATGATTGACCAGTACATCTCGGCTGCCGAAGATAAATGGAATAACCAAAACGGTCTTGTAATGTTACTGCCACACGGTTATGAAGGTCAGGGTGCAGAACACTCTTCTGCACGTATGGAGCGTTACCTGCAGCTTTGTGCTAATCACAATATGTATATAGCCGACTGTACTACACCTGCTAACTTCTTCCACTTATTAAGAAGACAGATGAAAACCACGTTCAGAAAGCCACTTATTGTGTTTACACCTAAGAGCTTACTACGTCACCCTGCAGCGGTTTCTACAGTAGAGGAACTTGCAGAAGGGACATTCCACGAGGTACTTGATGATCCGGCAGCAGATCCTAAAAAAGTAAAAACACTGGTATTCTGTACCGGTAAGTTCTACTACGATCTTGTAGCCGAAAGAGAAAATCTGGGTCGTGACGATGTGGCTTTTGTAAGGCTGGAGCAACTGTTCCCGTTACCGGTAGAGCAGTTAAAAGAGGTGATTGCCAAATATTCTAACGCCGACGATTATGTGTGGGCGCAGGAAGAGCCAAGAAACATGGGTGCTTACAGCTACATGTTAATGAACTTTACTGAGGTTAAGTTCAGGGTGGCATCATTAAAAGCCTACAGTGCTCCTGCAGCAGGTAGTTATACACGTGCTAAAAAACGTCATGCTGCTGCTATAGCAATGGTTTTTGATAAAGATTTATTTAATTAATATCGTATTTTTGATTTTCAATAGATTAACAACAACGCAAATAAAATTATACTGACATGATTTTAGAAATGAAAGTTCCTTCGCCGGGGGAATCAATAACAGAAGTTGAGATTGCAACATGGCTGGTAAGTGACGGGGATTATGTAGAAAAAGACCAGGCAATTGCCGAAGTTGATTCAGATAAAGCAACACTAGAACTTCCTGCTGAGGCTAGCGGTATCATTACCCTAAAAGCTGAAGAAGGAGATGCAGTAGCTGTAGGCCAGGTTGTTTGCCTTATAGATACTGGTGCGGCAAAACCGGAAGGATCTGCTCCTGCTAAAGAGGAGAAAAAAGAAGAGGCTCCAAAGGCCGAAGAGAAAAAAGAAGAGCCTAAGAAAGAAGCTCCTGCAGAGAAAACATATGCTACAGGAACACCTTCTCCGGCGGCAAGAAAAATATTAGACGAGAAAAACATTGATCCTGCTACTGTAACAGGTACAGGTAAAGGCGGTAGAGTAACTAAAGATGATGCTGTAAATGCAAAAGCTTCTATGGGTACTCCTACAGGTGGTAACCGTGCCAGTGAGCGTACTAAGCTTTCTATGCTTAGAAGAAAAGTGGCAGAGCGTTTGGTTTCGGCTAAAAACGAAACAGCTATGCTTACTACGTTCAACGAGGTTAACATGACGCCTATAAACAAAGTACGTGCTGAGTTTAAAGATGAGTTTAAAGCGAAACACGGTGGTGTAAGCCTTGGCTTTATGTCATTCTTTACTAAAGCGGTTGTTAGAGCATTACAGTTATATCCTGATGTAAACTCTATGATGGATGGCGATTACAAAGTGTCTTATGATTTTGTAGACGTTTCTATTGCAGTATCAGGTCCTAAAGGTCTTATGGTACCGGTGGTAAGAAATGCTGAGGCATTAACTTTCCGTGGTATTGAGGCAGAGATTAAGCGTCTTGCGCTTCGTGCACGTGACGGACAAATCACTGTAGACGATATGACAGGTGGTACATTCACTATTACTAACGGTGGTGTGTTTGGTAGTATGTTATCTACTCCAATTATTAACCCTCCACAATCAGGTATCCTTGGTATGCACAACATTATTGAGCGTCCTATTGCTGTAGATGGTAAAGTTGAGATTCATCCAATGATGTATGTGGCACTGTCTTATGACCACAGAATTATTGACGGTCGTGAGTCGGTAGGTTTCCTTGTAGCAGTTAAAGAAGGATTAGAAAATCCGGTAGAACTGCTTATGGATGGTAATGCAAGAAAAGCGTTAGAACTATAATAACAAGTCAGTATACAACAAAAAAGCCCCTGCAGTAATGCAGGGGCTTTTTTGTTGCTTTATCAAAAATTAGTAGTGTACATCAAAAGTACCATCGGTAATGGTGATAAATTCATCATCATTGGCAAGGTTGCTTCTAAAGGTGCCCGAGAAAGTTCCTTTAAGGTGCCCGTCGCTGTTAACAGATACGTTGGTTTGGTATTCTCCCTCATTAGCCACCATCATTTTGTTTGAAAGCTGGTAGGCAATAAAGTCAGGAGTTACATTTCCTGTAACACCCGGTGCTATTTCATAACGAAATACTCCTGTCTCTTCGGTGTTAGATGAAGTAAGTGTAAGCATGTATTCATTTGGCTGTACTTCTGTTTCAAGTACAATACAAATAACGTGTTCCTTTTGTGTTCCGTCTAGTTTAAACTTAACCGACCCTCCCTGTGATGGGGTGTCGTCTTCTCCGGTGCATGAGGTTAATGCAACGGCCATAAAGCTGAAAAGTATCAGCGAAAGTGCTTTTTTCATAATTTGAGTTGTTTGGTTGGTTGCGCAATATACAGAAAAAAGCTACGAATCATAAAATAAAAAAGCCTTTGTAAACACAAAGGCTTTTTTATTAATGAATAGATAACAATTACTGTTTTTGTATCCTTATTGTTTTTTGTGTTTCCTGAGAGCTTACCTTAACCATGTATATTCCGGTTTCAAGGTTAGAGAGGTCTATTTGTATTTCGGTATTGCTAAAATTGTTAGCAACTACTTTTTGACCAAGTAAATTGTATACTTCTACATTGCTAATAGTATTGGCATTACTTAGTGTAAGTATGTTGCTTACCGGGTTAGGGTAATAGCTTAGTGATTGGAATAATTGCTCTTCCAGTCCTAATGTCATAAGTGCAGTTACAGCAAACCTTTCCATGCTTTCCATTCCGTCTACCGTTTGAGTAGCATAATAAGTTGTATTGTCAACAAGCGAAGTTGTTAAAGGTAGTGGTGTGTCACTTTCGGTACTTTCATACCATTGTATGTTCTCACCTTCAGCTTCTAAAACGCTAATAGTTTCCCCTTCGTTAAAATACTGCTCGTTTACTCCTGTAGGAGCATGCGAAGTTATGTAGATAACCATTGAAGCAACAGAAAAGCATCCTGTTTCGATGTTCTCAACCCTTACCCATACGGTTTCTCCATTTAGAGCGTTATATGTTTCGGGAGTTGATATTTGTGGCGTAGCTACGTATGCACTGGTTTCTGTAGTATGAAAAGTAACACTATACTCCTGGCTGTTAAGGTCATCTAAAATTTGTGCATTGTTTGCTGTAAGGTCTACAGTGTTACTGTAAGCTATTAAATCTTCAGGAGTGTTAATAACGGGTGGTAGTGCTGCATTAATTGTAAAATAAGCTACGGCATAGTTAGAAGAATCTCCGTTTTCGGTTAGCCTTGCATAAATAGTTTGTAATAAAGCTACATTATTAGTGTAGTTTGCAGGGCCAGGTATGGCATTTAGTCCATTGTCCGCATCTGTACTGGTTTGATGGTAACTAACGGTATAATCGTTACTGTTTAATCCGTTAAGGATTGTAACGTCATTTAGTGTAAGGTCAAATACAGTATACCCGTCTGAATTAGTATCACAAGCCGATAAATCGTTTGGGTTGCCCATGTTGGGTTGGGCATAGGCAATACCTCCTAAAAGTAATAGTAGTAGTTTTTTCATATAGCGTGGTTTTTTGTTAGAGTGCTAATATAGGAAAAAAACTACATGATAAAATATTGTCTTTGTTTATTTTAGATAAACGCAGTGATTGTAGTAGTCAATAATTGCTTTGCCTTTCATTAAAATATCGGCGCCTAAAATACCGTGTACCGGTTTGGCTTTATATTGCCTAAGAGCTTCATTAACGTGAGACATGTCAAAAATCACCAAACCAAAACTTTTGTCTTTCCAGTGTCCCAGTCGCAGAGTATTTTTGACAGATGTTTGTGTGGTCATGCCTATACCTCCGGCTCCGGCAGCTTTGGTGTCAGAATCATCTGCGCTAAGTTCAAAACGTTCAATGCCTTCAAAATCTACACAACTGTTTGAAGCTCCCGTATCCAGTATAAAAGTTCCTTCAATGCCGTTTATTTTTCCTTTTATTAAAAGGTGTTGTGTTTTTGATATTTTAAATTTTATGCGTTTGTAGCCTTTTTCTTTAAGTGTGAGGTGTAAGTTTTCCATAGTTTTTTATTGCATTCCAAAAATACTTTAAAATATGATATTATTAAGGCAAAAAACCATAAGGCTTTGTAATTTTGCAGCCCAAAAGCTTTTATAATGATTTTGACAGATACACATACCCATTTATACAGTGAAGAGTTTAGCGAAGACCGCGACCAAATGATACAACGTGCCTTTGATGCCGGAGTTACCCGTTTGTTCGTACCGTCTATAGATTCGTCTTATACCCAACCCATGTATGAGCTTGAGGCCAAATATCCTGAAAATGTGTTTTTAATGATGGGATTGCATCCTACCTATGTAAAAGACAATTATGAGGAAGAACTGGCTCATGTGGAACGCGAGCTTGCCAGCCGTAAGTTTGCCGCCGTTGGCGAAATAGGTATTGATTTGTATTGGGATGAGTCGACATTAAAGCAGCAGCAATATGCCTTTAAGCACCAAATACAGCTGGCTAAAAAATACAAATTGCCAATAAACATTCACTGCAGGGATGCCTTTGATGAGGTTTTTGAAGTACTGGAGTCGGAAAAAGGGGACGATCTGTTTGGAATCTTCCACTGTTTTACCGGGAATTTTGAGCAGGCACAGCAGGCTATATCCTATAACATGAAATTAGGTATTGGCGGAGTGGTAACTTTTAAGAACGGTAAGATAGATCAGTTTCTTAATGATATACCAATCAGCAATATAGTGTTGGAGACCGATTCGCCTTATCTTTCGCCTGTGCCTCACAGAGGTAAGCGAAACGAGAGTAGTTATACCAAACTGGTAGCCGAAAAACTGGCGCTTATTTATAATAAAAACCTGACTGAAATAGCCGAAATAACAACGAAGAATGCTTTAGATATTTTCGGGATTTAACGCAGAATTCCTGTAAAATTGATATTTTTTTTGTTTTTTTGTAAACTGTTTTAACCCTAAAGAAGTACATGTCGAAATTTGACCATATCAGGCCCTTTTATGATACCGAGGTGAATGAAGCTATTTGTAGCGTTGTAGACCACCCTATGATGAAAGCGCTTATGAGTTTTGCTTTCCCCGATGTCGATGAGGCAGTGTGGGTACAGCAACTGAGAAAGACGCATTCTAAAAGGGATTTTCAGATTAACTTTATTTACCACGCCGTACAAAAGGTGTTGGAAAAAAGCTCAGAAGGCCTTACCACTTCGGGGTTTGAAAAACTGGAACCGCATACTCCATACCTGTTTATTTCAAATCACAGGGATATAATACTGGATACCTCACTGCTTAATGTTTCATTATACGATCACGGACTTGTAATGACGGCTTCTGCCATTGGTGATAACCTGGTGCAGAAAACATTTTTACATGTGCTGTCACGACTTAACCGAAACTTTTTGGTACAGCGTAATCTTCCGCCAAGGGAATTGCTGCAAAGCTCTAAACTGATGTCTGAATACATTTGCCAGTTGCTTAACCGTGAAAACCGTTCGGTTTGGATAGCACAGCGCGAGGGTAGGACTAAAGATGGTGACGATGCTACCCAGCAGGGTGTACTTAAAATGCTTGCAATGGGATCTGACGAGAAGAACCTCATGCATTATTTTAAAAAGCTTAAAATTGTTCCGGTTTCCATATCGTATGAGTATGATCCTACCGATATGCTGAAAATGCCACAGCTTTTGGCAAAAGCCAAAGATGAGATTTACATTAAGGAAAAGAATGAAGATTTCATTACGCTGTTAAGCGGAATCATGGGGCAAAAGAAGAGAATCCATATCCACGTGGGTGATATGCTTACGGATGATTTGGATAAGATAGCCGATGAGTTTGATAACCAAAATAAGCAAATACAGGCACTGGCTCAGGTAATAGATGAGTCGATACTTACTACCTATAAGCTTTGGCCTACCAATTATATTGCTTACGATTTACTGAACGATACTACCCGTTTTTCAAAGTATTATACCGATAAGGAAAAACAGTTGTTTGAACGACGCCTTGAAATGCGTATTGATAACGATAATAAGGTTTTAAGAGAAGGTTTCCTGGCTATGTATGCCAATCCGGTGGCTAATAAAATGAAATATCAAAATGCAATCTAAACCTACTATATTACTTATTTACACCGGAGGTACCATTGGTATGGTTAAGGATTTTGAAACCGGTGTATTAAAAGCGTTCAACTTTAAAAAACTATTACAAAGGATACCCGAACTAAAGCAGCTGGACTGTAACATTGAAACGGTGTCTTTTGAAACTCCTATAGATTCTTCTAACATGGACACTGCCCAATGGGCTCAAATGGCCAAAATGATAGAAGAACATTATGATGACTTTGACGGATTTGTTATCCTGCACGGGTCAGATACCATGTCATATTCGGCTTCTGCATTAAGCTTTATGCTGGAAGGGCTTAACAAGCCTGTGGTGTTTACGGGCTCTCAGCTTCCTATTGGTGATCTGCGTACCGACGCTAAGGAAAACCTTATCACGGCTATACAAATCGCTTCGTTAAGGCATAACAACCACCCCGGGGTTAGGGAAGTGTCACTGTATTTTGAATACAAACTGTACAGGGGTAATCGTACCACCAAGATTAGTGCCGAGCATTTTAACGCCTTTACATCGCCTAACTATCCGCCACTGGCAGAATCGGGTGTGCATTTAAAAATCAATAAGGAATTACTGCTTAAAGCCGACGGAAACAGAGACCTTAACGTGCATTATAAGCTGGATGATAATGTGGTTATCATAAAAATATTCCCGGGTATTAACGAAAAGGTACTTACTTCCATTTTAAACACTCCGGAGCTTAAAGGGGTAGTGCTGGAAACCTATGGTTCGGGCAACGCACCTACTGAAGACTGGTTTATAAACATATTGCAGGATGCTATTAACCGCGGACTGTACATTGTAAATGTAACGCAATGCTCTGGAGGTAGTGTTAACATGGGGCATTATGAAACCAGTACCAAGCTAAAGGAAATAGGGGTTATCTCGGGGGCTGACATTACTACCGAAGCTGCCATAACCAAACTGATGTACATGTTAGGTAAAGGTACACCTGTAGCCGACTTTAAAACAATTTTCGAAGCTCCTGTTTGCGGAGAATTGTCACAATAATTTTTGATATAAACTATTTAATACTATTTTTGCAGCCGCAATAATTTAGAGAGGTGGCCGAGTGGTCGAAGGCGCACGCCTGGAAAGTGTGTATGCTCCAAAAGGGCATCGAGGGTTCGAATCCCTTCCTCTCTGCTGATAAAATCCTTATAAAGCTGGTATTCAGTTTTGTAAGGATTTTTTGTTTTTGGAGAGGTTAGGAATGATATTAATTTCATATTTCTATGTTTAGGCTATTTGTATTAATACATGCTACTTGAATTGTGCCTTTGGGTATTAATAAAAGACGTAATTTACAATCGATAACTTAAGAATTCTTATTACATAAAGCATTATGTTAGCTATTAATTTAAGCTAATTTGCTTTAGCTATTTTTTGCGAAGTAATAACTAGGTTAGTTAAAATAATATTGTGCGAAATTAATAATAAGCTAATCTTTAAAAATATTGTTTTGGAATTTATAAAATGGTTGAATATAGCTATACTCAGCAATAATAAGATATTTGTTAAGTCATACATTTGCCTCATTGTTATTCCGATTTTGGTATGTATGCTAAATAAATTGAAAACTCCATTTGAAGCTAGTTTGAAAAATGATTATATTTTAATCATTGATTTACAATTGCAATTCAATTGAAGTTTGTTTTACTTTGCTGCATTATTTTTTACTTTAGGTACAATTTTATTCATTATGTGCACCAACCATATTTAAAGAAGAGGAGTCTTTCGGAGATTTGGCAGGGAATAAAAACCAACCCTTCCCTATTTTCAGAGTTGGTAAATTATAATAAGTAGGATAAGTTGATTGTAAAGGACGTAATGGAAGATTATGGGACTCAGGCAAAAAATTAAGATAATAAAAATAGAAAATATTATAAAAAATAAAACTTCACTGATATTGTTTATTTAATTACTTAAAGTAGGGTGAGAATTTTTAACCTGTAAGATATGTAATTAATCGATTTATAAATTTTTAAAATCTCTTTTTAACCTAATGTTGTTATTTTGTCACTTTAAATTATTTTATATGATAAAAAAAAAATATTTGATTCTTATTTTTAATTGTTTTACAGGTCTTTTTGCCCAAGATAAAGACAATGCAGAAAATAAAGTTCCACCTGTGGCCCATACAGGAACTTTCTCAAATAACCAAATTTCTTATGTGGTAGGTAAGATTTATGTGCTTCCTCAATCTGATGAAAAAACAGAGGAAGAAAAAGAATTGACTCATGTTTTTGAAGAAATTATTGTAGAGTCTTATATAGATGCTCAAAATAAAGATGAATCTAAAGGAATATCAGGAAATTTTGTGATATACCCTAATCCAGTTGATAGTCAACTTTATTTTCAGTCTGACTCCCCTGTGAAAAAAATAAAAATCTTTAATACAGAAGGAAGAATGATTTATGCAGGGAGTGTAGCAGATAACTGTGTAGACTTAAATTTTCTTCCTAAAGGAGGATATACAATAATGACTGATTTGAATACAACTGAGCGATATCCAATATTAAAAAATTAAATTATGAATAAAATTATTATTTTGATTATCCTATTATCTGGATTTACTCTTTTTGCACAGGTACCTCAAGGAATAAGTTATCAGGCAGTTGCCTTTGATACTTCAGGAAACCCTGTTATAAATCAAAACATAGGTGTTAAATTGAGTATTTTAGACAATTCAGGTACGGGTACAGTTGTTTATGCAGAAACAACATCCACAATGACTAACGATCAAGGAGTTTTTAGCTTAAACATTGGTCAAGGGACTCCAATAACAGGTAACTTTAGCAGTATAAAGTGGGGCGTAAATAATAAATTTTTAAAGGTTGAGATTGATATAGCGGGAGGGACAAACTATAGTTTAGTAGGAGCTAATCAATTGATGAGTGTTCCTTATGCTTTGTATTCAGAAAATACTGACAATGCAATTATGGTTGTAAAAACCATTCAGGAATTAAGAAGTATTACAGGAATGAGTGTGGGAGATATTATTTATGTTAAATATCATACATCAGTGAATGATGGTGGGGGAGGTGTTTTCAGATGGAGAAATGAAAGTCCATTGTTAGGCTCAGGTTATTTTGGTCAAGATAATAACGGTACACTCATTAAATCGACTAGTAGCACATCTGGAAGATGGGTTAGAGAATATGAAGGGGCTATTAGTGTGGCTTTTTTTGGGATAATTAATAACACAGACATTACAAGTGCTTTTCAGAGAGCTATTGATTTTGCAGAACAAAATGCTAACGATAGTACAACAAGTACTACACATCCAACAAAAGGGAGAACTGTTTTTGTGCCATCTGGGGTATGGAAAGTTAACAAAATCACTTTAAAATTGGGTGTTGATATTGTAGGGGACTCATTTGATGCGACTATCTTAAGTGCTATTGGGTCAGAACCTTATTTGTTTGAAATGGAAAAAGGTCCTGTTAAAACATCAGTATCAAATTTTAAAATTAGAGGGAATAACTTGGATAAAGGATGCTTTCATTTTAAAGCAGACAGAACAGGAACTTCATGGCCAAGTTGTGGTTTATGGAATTCCATATTTAAAAATATTGAGATTGATGGGTTTAAAGGACATGGTATTTTTTCTGAGGCTTTAGGAGATTTCACAGGTCCTAATCAATTATGTATATTTCAGAATGTACATGTTAGAATGAGTAATCAGGCATCAAGCGCAAGTTGTGCTTTAAAAATGATAGGTCAGCATGGACAGATGACTTTTCTGAATTGTGGTTTTAACGGATATACAAATGGTAATAGATATCATACTGGGCATGTAGTTGATATATCGTACTTGGGGAGTTGTTCTCCAGCAGTTATATCATTTATAAATGCTACGATTCAGGAGGGTGATTATGGTGTTTATTTGAATCACGTTGAAAATGTCACTTTAGATAATTGTTGGTTTGAAAATTTGGGTGTTGCAGTTGTACTGGACGGAAAAGTTCAACCATGTAAAAGTATTAATGTTTTAAACAGTCGATTTGCTAATGCTGCCGGTTACGGGAGTTTGGGAGCAAGTTCCTCAAATATAAGTAATGGTATAATTATTCAATCTATAAATTCACAAGCAACGGTTGCTAATAACTTTGTTACAGTTAGTGCAATAACTTCCGAAAGTACAAACGATTTATTCATACTTGGTGATAGTACTAATGAAGGGATAGAAGCTTATGGGAATAGTTTTTCTAATCCTGAATTGTCAAAAACCAGTGGGATTATGCAAGTGCTATCTGTTCAGTCAGGAGGAATTTTAAATATTAAGCATAATAAAATAATATTTGTTTCACCTACATCAACAGTAATTAAAACCATTAATTCTTCTCTGTCAGCAGGGGAAACTGTTTTTATACGGGCTAATGGTAACAGTATAACGTTTAATAATACGAACAATATTTTCCTTACAAATAGGTCAACTCTTACATTGACAAATGGTGAAATTGCAGGATTTACAAAAATAGATACGGGACTTTCTGGAGGTATATATCAGTTAACTTCATTGGTAAAAAGTTCTTCGCCTTAATATGGTTTGAAATAATTGATATATTATGGGAACATGTATATTAAAAGATTAAATAAAAAGAGGGGTCATACCTCACTTTTTATTTAATCTTTTAATATATACTACTATTTTTCAAATAAAAATCAAAAAAATCCAGTTACGTGATTGTCGATGAGGATTATTGTTACAACAAAAGACTACGGCATAACAGCTTTCAGGCTAGTAATCTTAGAGACTTATTTCCATCTTATAGTATCACTTTGAGTTCTTTCATTAACGGTCTCGCCGTTTACAATTTTCCTGTAAGTTTTGTAGTCTATCCACGTAGTATCTTCTAAAATGCGATAATGTGAAAATTCATCTGTGAATTTAATTTTTCCGGCTTTATCAAAGTGGTGAATAATACTGTCTGTTCCGTAGCGATATTCATTGCTGCTAATAAGCTTTCTGTTCTTCTTGTCAATACGTTCTATACGATTGGCTTCTAAGTCATCTGCTGAAATGTATTTTTCTTCCTTATGATCAAATAGATAAACATACACTCTGTCATTCATAGCCATGTTCCCGGAATAACTTTTTAATAGGATGTCGGTATAGCCGTCAAAACTCACATCTTCTAAGCTCTCCTTATTTATCTCGTCAAGGTAATTGTTTTTGTTGTAGTTTGGCGGAGGGTAAACATCGTGGTGCTTTAAAAGTAATGTGTGAGTCTTATAATCGAAGAGTTTTATAATGATTTCTTCACCATTTATGAGTTTATGTTCCCAATAACATTCATTTCCATTTAACATAAAAGGCTTGCTGACTTTTACCAATGTATCAGGTATGACTTCTAGGACTGGCGGTTTAGTCACAGGGTTAGTAGTGATTTCATTCATTAGGATGTTGTTAGGTGTTTTGTTATTACAGCTTATGAGAATAAAGCATACAAAAATTAAAAGGATTATAGTTTTCATGCTATTTAATTTTATAGCCTTTACCCCATAGTAATGAAGCCTCACGATCACAATTCCCAAAATAATTTCCGAGTATATAAACCTCCCTGTCACCATTTGATATTTTTAATACAATAGGGAAGCTTTGGTTTTCCCTTGTGCTAAAAAACAAGGTAGATGTAATAGTCCCTTTCTGTGCGATTGCAGATGTATCTAATAACTCTTGTAACTTAGCATTGAGTTTAGGGTCATTATTGTCAATAATTTGGTCTACGAATACTTTGCCAATTATGCTGCCGCTTTTCTGAACATCTTTAAAAAGGGAATATTCCGGACAATCTTTATATTTTTTTATTGTTAGCTTATCATAGTAGTTTTTTTGAAGAAGTTCTCTGGAAACAGGAAATATTTCGTAATCAAATTCTTTTACGTCTTCTCCATTCAAAGTATAAATGTTGAAAGTAAGGATACCTCCGCCGCATACCTGAGAATAACTTTTTGGAGAGAGTAAAAATGTAAAAAGGAAAATTAGAGCGAATCTTTTCATAGTATCGGTTTTTTGGTAACAGGTTTACCAGCAAATAAATATATAACAAGATAAGGAGAAAATTTATTGTCTAAAAAACCTTTCTACATACTGTTTTAAACCCTCAAGTATCGACTAAATATTGCTCAGAAAAAGAGTATCTTTATGTTACAAAAATTACAGTAAATGTTTCGTCATAAAGGCAAAAGAAGATCGTATGGGCATAACCTCAGGTTGGCATCCCTTTTATCTTTTGTGGCTGGGATTGTAAACATTGTAGGGCTATTATCTGTAAATGTACTTACAACAAATGTAACGGGGCATTTTGCTTTCTTTTCACGGACTTTTGTAAGCGAAGAGTTCTCCAGCGCTGCTATTTACCTGTTGTTTTTGGTAAGTTTTCTTGCCGGTGCTTTCTGTTCCAATCTTATAAGTGAGACTATCGTACGTAAAAGGGAAAATCTTTCTTATGTTGTTCCCATCCTGCTTGAAATTATTCTTTTAATTACAGCAGCCACTTTACACTTTAATCAGCCTGATGTATTAGCCTGTATTCTATTGTTTGCAATGGGTTTGCAAAATGCTTTGGTAACCAGGGTATCGCAGTCGGTTGTAAGGACAACACACTTAACAGGAATATTTACAGATCTAGGTATTGAACTGTCTCAGCTTTTGTTTTACAAAACAGCCAATGAGAATTTCACCCTTAAAAGAAGTATCTATTTAAAACTGGCTATTATTGTATGCTTTTTTACAGGAGGTATAGCAGGTGGATTTGCATACTACTACTTAAAGCTGAAAGTGCTTTTTATAGCAAGCTCAGCACTCATATTAGCCTTAGTATACGACTACATACTACTTAAATTCTATGTCATTAAAAGGAAGGTTTTACAAAGACATTGACATATACCATAATCTACTTTTAAAAATAATTCATTTTTTCTGTAACGTTTGCTTTTTGTTGTTACTTACTCCATATAACATCAATCAAAACAATTATGAAAAATCAATCACAATTAGCACAGCAAAAAAGTATTGCTGGCCTATTACTTATATTTTTTGGAGCAGCAGGCCTAAGTTATACTTTAGTAAGTCATTTTGTATTTAAAGGACATTTTCAGTCCCTCCCATTCCTTTTTTCTTTAATCTTTTTAATGAAGGGGCTTACACCTACAGTTACACAGTATTTTAAAAACAATAAGAAAGTTTAATCATCAGTCAAAACAATCAATTATGAAAAAAGTAATCAAATTAGCCGTAGTTTTTGCAGCAGTAGTATTATCGGGCAATTTGCACGCTCAGGAGAAAAAAGTAAAATTAGAGAATTCACTTTTATGGGAAATATCGGGTAACGGGTTAACCGAACCATCTTATCTGTACGGAACCATGCACATGATGTGTGAAGACGATTTCCTTATTAAGGAAAAGGTAGAAAAAGCTTTTGAAAATACCGATAAGCTGGCATTGGAACTCGACTTTGACGATCCTTCCGAACTTATGGCTATGCAAAGCATGACTACTTCAACCATACCTCTTAGTGAAAGATTAAGTAAAGAGGATTATGCAACACTGGACAATTTTTTACAAACCAAACTTGGTGTAAAAGCGAGTCAGTTTGAGAATTATACGCTAATAGGTATTATGAGTGTAGTAATGTTTAAAAGTTTAAACTGTCCGCCAAAAATGTATGAGGTAGAGTTTATGCAGCAGGCAATGGCTAACAAAAGGGAGATACTGGGACTGGAAAAAGTGGAGGCTCAGGTTACAGGGTTCAGTGAATCATATACTGATGAGGAGTTTATTGATCAGTTAAAATATTATGATACTTCTTACTTTGATGAGATGGTTGCAGTATACAAAGAGGAAAATCTTAACGGTCTTTATGAAATGGTTATAGACGAAAAGTTTATGGATGCCGATGCAAAAACCATAATGCTGGATAACCGTAATAAAAACTGGGTTGCAATAATGCCTGAACTTATGAAAGTACAACCGGTGTTTTTTGCGGTAGGAGCGGGTCATTTACCGGGCGAGAACGGAGTTATTAACTTATTAAGAAATGCCGGATACAGTGTAAAGCCTGTGTTGAAATAATAGTGCTTTGAAAGGGAACGAAAAGGAGTTTTTGGCAAAAATCAGTGAGCATAAGGGGATTTTATATAAAGTCTCTAAAATGTACATGGATAATCCGGACGATCAGCAGGATTTGTTTCAGGAAATTATTTGCCAGCTCTGGAAGGCTTATGGCACCTTTAGGGGAGAGAGCCGCTTTTCCACCTGGATGTACCGTGTGGCCATCAATACTTCGATTGTATTCCTTCGGAAGGAAAAACGAAAGGTGGATACTCACAGTATGGTATCGCATGATATAAGGGAGGAAGAAGGCGAAGATGATATTAAGGAAAGTCAGTTGGAACATTTTTACCGTGCGGTTCAAAAACTGGATAAGATTGATAAGGCTATTATTTTTTATCAGTTGGAGGGGTTTTCCCATAAGGAGATAGGAGAGAACTTAGGAATTAGCGAAGGTAATGCCAGGGTTAAGCTTAACAGGGCAAAAGAAAAATTAAAAGAAATTATTAAAAATCAGGGATATGGATTTTAACGATATACAATCGGCTTGGGATAATCAAAAAACCGATAAGGTAGTAATGCCCGACAACTTAAAGAAAATACAGTCGGCAAATACGCCACTGGACAAAATCAGGAAGAATTTAAAAAAGGAATTTATCTATCAGATAATTGCTATTGTTTTTGTGGCTTTTACACCCCTTCTCTATGATTTTCCAAAAGAAACTTTTTTCTTATTTTATTTGATATACAGCCTTTTTACGGCAGTAAGTATTTATTATCTGGTAAAGTTATATATGTTTTATAAAAGGATAAACAAAACCGATCTTAGAACTAAAGATAGCTTATATGAAACTTATTTTGATATTCGCCTCAATATGGAAATTTACAAAACCTTCGGTTTTGCCATAACTCCGTTTTTGGTGCTCTTTTTAGTGGGGCTTCTGTTTTATAAGGAACAGGGTATTGATATCAACAATTTAAGTGATTCATTTATAATAACAATGTTTATTGTTATAGTGGTTTCTGTTTTAATGATGGGGGTTATGCTAGAGGTATGGGTACATTATTTTTATGGTAAGTATGCCAAAGAGATAAGAAAAGTTATAGATGAATTAAAAGAAGAATAACAAAAAAGCCCTTCCTCTATGGAAGGGCTTTTTGTATAAATAAAACAGTCTTATAACTTCTTTAAACCTTTTGTTTCCGCTTTTGTAGCTTCGATAATGCTTATGGCATATCCGCCACCCGGAGCAACAAACTGAGACAGTTTTGTTTTGCTTGTCACTATACCTTTTTTAATAGTATAGGCCTGTGGATTGGTTTTGTAGTGCGCATTGTTAGCATCGGCATAAACAGTAGCGATGTATGTTTTTCCTTTATCAAGGAAGTCAAGCTTAATGGTTGAGGTACGGGCCTCATATCCGCCTACGCTACCTACAAACCAGTTGTTAGTGCCTTTTTCCTTACGTGCTGCTGTGATATACTCTGCCGGTTCTGCTTCAATGTATTTACTGTCGTCCCATTCTACAGGAACATCTTTAATAAACTGGAAAGCATCAAGGAACTGGTTGTAGTGTTCCGGTAAATCAGCAGCCATTTGTAACGGACTGTACATAGTAACATATAACGCCAACTGATTTGCCAGTGTACTGTTTACATGTGAGTTGTTGTTAGGGCTAAATTTACTGATTTCCATTTCAAATATCCCCGGAGTATAATCCATAGGTCCGCCAATTAAACGGGTAAACGGAAGCATGGCAACGTGATTAGGCTTGCTTCCGCCAAAAGCCTGGTACTCTGTGCCTCTGGCCGATTCGTTACCTATAAGGTTAGGGTAGGTACGGCAAATACCTGTAGGGCGAACAGCCTCGTGAGCATTAACCATTATTTTGTATTCGGCAGCTTTTTCAAGAGCATACTGGTAATGGTTTACAATCCACTGACTGTAGTGGTTTTCTCCTCTTGGAAGTATATTACCTACATATCCGCTTTTTACGGCATCATAACCGTTATCTTTCATAAATTGATAAGCCGCATCCATGTGGCGCTCGTAATTACGAACAGATGATGAGGTTTCGTGGTGCATAATCATTTTTACACCTTTTGATTTAGCGTAATCCCTAATTCCTTTTACATCAAAATCAGGATAAGGTGTTACAAAGTCAAAAACATAGTCTTTAGAATGGCCAAACCAGTCTTCCCAACCTACGTTCCATCCTTCTACAAGTACAGCATCAAAACCGTGTTTTGCAGCAAAGTCTATATATTCTTTAACATGAGCCGTGTTTGCAGCATGTTTTCCGTTTGGTTTTACTTTACTAAAGTCGGTTATACCCAGCTGTACCGATGGTAAATCGTCAGTATAAGCCCAAGTGCTTTTTCCTGTAATCATTTCCCACCATACTCCAATGTATTTAACCGGTTTGATCCATGATGTATCGTCCAGTTTACAAGGTTCGTTAAGGTTAAGGGTGATTTTTGAAGCAAGGATGTCGCGGGCGTCATCGCTTACTATAACAGTACGCCATGGCGTGTTAAACGGAGCCTGAACATGACCTTTGTTGCCCTGAGCATCGGGAGTTAACCACGACTCAAACACCATGTTCTTATCGTCAAGGTTAAGGTGCATACAGGCATAGTTTATAAGTGCTGCCTCGTGAAGGTTAATGTAAATTCCGTCGTCAGTTTTAAGCATAAGTGAGGTTTGTACCCCTGTAGGAGAAAACGATTTTTGCGATACATTGGCAGTGATTGATTTTTCCATCAGGCCTCTTATTTCGCTTAGTTTGGAAACGGTATAATCGTATTCCTGAGTATCATAATCCCCCGGAATCCAGTAAGCGGTATGGTCGCCCGTCATGGCAAACTGTGTTCTTTCTTCCTTAATAATAAAGTACACAAGATTTTTTTGCTGTGGGAACTCATAACGGAAACCTAGTCCGTCGTCAAACAGGCGGAAACGTATAACCATTTGTCTGTTAGTGCCCTTTTGGTTAAGTGATACGGCAAGTTCGTTATAATGGTTTCTAATGGTTTTAACTTCTCCCCAAACCGGAGTCCAGTTCTCGTCAAACATTGCGGTTTTGGTATCGGTTACAGTAAAGTCGTTAAGTAAGGATTTTTCATCGTCTTTAAGCTCAAGTCCCAGTTTACTTGGTTTTACTACCTCTTTACCTTTGTAGGTAAGTGAGTAGGCAGGGGTTCCGTCGTTTTGAAGGAAAAATTTGAGGTTAAAATTCCCGTTCGGGGATTTAAGTTCCTGTGCATTGGCATTTGCGAGTACCGCCAGGCAGAAACATAAGGCGAAAATTACTTTTTTCATTTTTTTATTAATAGATGATAGTTAAAGAATATATATTGATCCCTGAGGTAAGGGGATAATATCGGGGTTTACCGTTTTGGCATAGCCGCTATAATTTTGCGTGTCCTTCTGTCGGCATACATCCTGTTTAAAGAGGTGAAAGCCCATATAAAAGCAGGCAGCCAGCCTATTATGGTAAGCTGTAAGATAAGGCATATTATACCCGAAAGGATTTTACCCTGAAAGAACAGGGAAAGCCACGGAAAGAAAAAAGCTATTACGTAACGCATAACAAATATAATGAAGCCATAAAAGTAAGCGTTATGCACACGATTTGCAAATTAAGTATTAGTATATGACGGTTTTAGCATAGCCCATTTAAAAAATAAAGAGTATATTTCGCGGTTTGTAAAATCAATCTTACATGTTTAAAACAACTATTGCCTCGTTATTTTTATTAGTAGCGATTTTCCTTACCGGATGTAAACAGGATAAACAGGAGCAGGAAGAAGAACAGGACTGGAAATACCTGTTGGATAATAACATGTCCCAATGGGGGAAATACCTTAGTTATAAACACACTACAGATTATAACGGAAGTATACCTGCCGACAGCCTTGGTAACGCTATTAAACCACTGGGTTATGATAATGACCCTGAAGGTGTATTTACTATGATTGAGGAAAACGGAGAACCTGTTTTAAAAGTGAGTGGTGAGCGTTATGGCTGTGTATTTACCAAAGAGGAGTTTGCAAACTATCATTTAAAAGTCAAAGTGAAGTGGGGTGATAAGAAGTGGATTCCCCGTGAAGACAAACTTAAAGATACCGGAATTTTATACCATTCGGTAGGGGAAAGTGGTAAGGACTACTGGCGTGCCTGGATGCTTTCGCAGGAATTCCAGATTATGGAAGGACATATGGGCGATTACTGGAACATAGCTAATGCGGCTATTGATATCAGAGC
This sequence comes from Flavobacterium beibuense F44-8, assembly GCF_000769915.1. Classification (GTDB taxonomy): domain Bacteria; phylum Bacteroidota; class Bacteroidia; order Flavobacteriales; family Flavobacteriaceae; genus Flavobacterium; species Flavobacterium beibuense. The sequence goes on along the minus strand of NZ_JRLV01000018.1, from coordinate 16,259 downwards.
TTTTTTACCCGAAGGGATGATGAACGCCGTTGCCGGACATGAACAACCTTTTTTGCCTATAGGAACCGGATCGAAGTATGGCGGATTTTGCCTTAGGAGTGTTGATAATGAAAGTAAGCAGGGGGAGTGGACCCAACTCGAACTAATATGCTTTGGCGATAAAAGCCTTCACATTGTAAACGGAAAGGTAGTGATGGTGCTTCAAAATTCCCGCTATGTGGAAGAAGGTAAAAACTACCCGCTTACAAAAGGAAAAATACAGCTACAAAGCGAGGCAGCCGAGGCTTATTTTAAAGATGTGAAAATCAAAAATATTGAGGCATTACCAGAAGAATATACAGCCTATTTTAACTGATTTGCCGCTTTTAATAGTAGTGATTTAGTAGCAAGAATGCCTTCTTCTTCGGTTAATCGGTTTCCTTCATATTCCACACCTATAAAACCATTGTACTTTGCATTTTTTACTATTTGAAGCATTTTATAGTAATCAATAGTAGTTTCATTACCCTTTTTGTCAAAGTCGTATGATTTAGCGCTAACACCATGTGCAAAAGGCATCATTTCCAGCATGCCTTTGTAACGGTCATACTCTTCGATGCATGGAGTTCCCCAGCGTTCACCACCCTGCCTTTTTACACAAAAGTTTCCAAAATCAGGCAGTATTCCGCAGTTGCGATGGTTTATGACCTGTATTACCTGAGTTAGTTTTTCACTATCGGATGATAATCCGCCATGATTTTCAACAATCACGTTAATGTTGCTTTTTGCTGCATATTGAGATAGTCGACTCAATCCGTCTACCGAGGCTTCCAGCCATAGGTTAAAATCCTGCTCTGTACCTGTACCAAAAAGATTAACCCTTATCGAGTGGCATTCCAGTTCGGAGGCTGCATCCACCCATTTGGAATGCTTTGCAATGGCTTCATCACGATCTTTTTTATTGGCAGCGGCAAGTTCACCTTCATTATCTACCATTATAAGTACGTTTTTAATTCCCACATCACTGCTTCTCAGTTTAAGTTCCTTTACCAGCTTTTTAAGGGAAGCACTTTGGTTAGACTCATCCAGTTTATATAGTTGCGATACATATTCAATACCATCAAATCCCAGTTGTTTAGCTTTTTTTGCAAAGTCGAGATTGGAAAGCGTTTTGGTTTCCAGTATGGCCTTGTGTAGCGACCATTGTGCCAGTGATAATTTAAAGAAAGGTTTATTACTGTTATTTGTTAACAGGCTTTCTAAAATGGTGTTAGAAAGTCCCGACAGTACTCCTGTAGCCAGTGCAGCTTTACCTGTAGATGATATAAAATGACGTCTGTTCATAATGGGCAGAAATAAAAAAGCCTCCCGTAGGGGAGGCTTAAAAATATAAATTATTTTTTATAATTCTTCAAATACCTGATCTTCACCCGGGTGATTGCTTCTAACATTTAGAGCATTACCATCGGCATCTGTTACAAATGCCACAAACTCAAGATTTGCTGCATTTTCTACATTTGCAGGTACAGGTACATTAAATGATTTTGTAAAAGTATTGGCAATAGTCATGTCTCCGGTAACTGCCTCACCTAAAAGAGGTGTAAGGCACTCCCTAAGCACATGGTTATGCTCAAAACCGTGTACTATGTGGTCACCGCCATAATAAGAGGTATAGTTTACCTGATCGTATATTAAACCGTTTTCAAGTACATATACCACTAGTTTGATTCCGCTTCCTGTAAAATCTTTACCAAATTTAACGTTTACATCAAGGTTTATAGTAGTTTCCTCAACAACTGATGTTATTGCTATACCCAGTTTTGGGTTTAGTCCTTGTGTAAGACCTACAGCCTGACTTAGGTTGTTTGGTTCAGGGCTTTGCCATAAAGTCATTCTGTTAAGGTAACCTTTAGGGTAACCTACAGTGCTTAGCAAAGCTTCCAGCTCAGATGCGTCGTAGTTATATGGATCGTAGTTCAGGCTGGCTTCGTTTGAAGTTGGCCTGTGTATGGCTACTGCTACAGCGTTATCTGTTTCTTCCTTTAGCAGTTCAATAGCGTGTGCTACCCTTGGGCAGTACCCGCACCATGTACCTGTATAGTCTTCAATAAGTACTCTTTTTTCAAAGTTTATTTCAGTACCGTCATGAAAGGTAAGGACTACAGGGTCTGACTCCAAGCCTGCATATATGGCTTTGGCCTCAAAAGTACCCACTGTGGCAGAAGAAAAGGTATTACCTGTGATAGGTTCACCATCTATATAAATAACGGCCTCTTGGGTAATGTCTTCACTTTCGTTATTGGTTACACTGCTTACTGTGAAAGTTATTGTACCATCAATCAGTTTTACTGAGCTGTCTGGTTTTAATATAACAGACCCTACAGATTTTAGAATAGTATAGTCTGACGAGCACGATGAAAGCAGTGCTGAAATAAAGGCAAAAAGTAGTATAAAACGTTTCATTATGCAAAAATTAGCAGAGAATATCTTCTCAAATTAGTTTTTTACAATTCTTATTTGGGCTGTTTTGTTTTCTTCAGTTGTAAACTTAGCAATATAAACTGCTGCGTTTAGGTCAGATAAATTAAGAGACTGAGCTCCTGTTCTGATTTCGGCAGTTTTAACTAACTGTCCGTTAATAGCATAAATCTGCATAGTAGCATTGTATGCTGAGTTTAGGTTAAGCTCTTCTTTTACTATAGTGTTATTTAAAGCAATACCCATGTTTTGTAGCGAGTTGAAATCATCTACACTCATTGCGTTTGCATCATATTTATAAGTAAAAGTACGTAGAGGCTCACCTATTTGAGTTCCTTCGGCATCAACCTGTACAAGAGCTATAGTGTATTCTACAGGCTCACCTTGAGTATCGCCGGTGTAACCATTGGCAAAGTGGTCTCCATTAGGGTTAGATGCTCCCGGAGCTAATGTTATGTAACCCTCTGGGGTTTGACCTACCGCTGCAGGAACAGTTGTTCCTTCTTGAATATCAAAGTAGCAAAACTCTGCAAAGCAAAACTGTACGTTTTGTCCTTCACTATTATTAGTAATAGACTCCATTCTCATTTTCAGGTTAATGTTGGCATCTGTTAAGTTAGTTACCTTAACCTTTACTTCTCTAGGAACCTGTAATGTGTGTGTTTGATTGAAAGTGAAAACCTGTCCGTCTTCGATTTCTACTCCATCATTTACTACAGATACAATTTCCTGTGCATTTGTTAACGAGCAAAATAGAAGCCCGGCAAAAAGAATAATTTTTTTCATGGTATTTTTTTTAACATTTAGTGTGTATTGTGTGCTATTTAAGCAAAAATGCTATCGGTAATCTTTTACAATTACCGATAGCTTTTCTGTAAGGATATTATATTGTAATAAATTACTTGATTACAATTTTCTCAACTCTTTCAGTAGTTTCACCATTAATTTTAGCGATGTACATACCTGTTTGAAGAGAGTTTAGGTTGATAGAATCACCATCATTGATATTGTTAGCTGTGAATACAACTTTACCAGACAGGTCTACTACAGTTACATTAACAGTTTCTTCTGTTGTAAAGTTTAGAATACCTGAAGTTGGGTTTGGATAAACAGCAAACTTAGCAGTTTGGAATGAAGGGTTATCAAGTTGACCTGTAGTTTTGAAGATAGTTTCTCCATAAGCACGAGGGCCAAAGTTACCTACCGCAGCTTCAAATACGCTTTGAGAACCAGTGAATATTTTTATACCAACAAAGGTACCTTGATTGTAAGCAGACCATCCGTCACCAAATGAATCAAGTAATTCGATTGAGTAACAGTCGATGTCTTCTGATAATGTGAAGTACTCCGTTTTAACAGTAAGAGCATCTGGACCACCACCACCGTACTCATCTTCGTTACCTGGCTGGTAAGGACCACCACTAGCAACTACATCACCGGCACTGTTTAACAGATTCCAAGACATTTCGCCAGGATAGAAGTCAGTATGAATCTCAACTTTAATGTTTATACCAGATAGGTTTTCATCAGCAGCGTTTAAAGTAAAAGCAGCTTCAGCTGAAAGTAATTCATCGTCACCACCTGTAACTTCATTGTACTGAGTAATTTCTACAGTATAATCAGCGTTAGCGTCAAACTCATACTCATCAAAAGTAACTACTCCATTGCTAAACTGAGCAATAGCCTCACCAGTATAAGTTGCAGTAGCAACTACAGAACCATTTTCTTTAAGAACTACAGTACCAGTGGTAATATCTTCTGTACCTAGGTTACGGATAATAGCACTAGCTTCACCTACGTTTGAACAAAATCTTCTGTCAATACCACGTGCGGTAGCGCGGCTTGGAACACCTGTAAGTGTACCACCACAAGTTGCTTCGATAGTTTCAACAAAACCGGCAGGATCATTTCTGTCTATTTGTTTTGTAGTACCCGTTTCAGAACAAATCATGTATAATGTTGGGAAGAAACCAATTTCATAATCATCAGCTATCTGTGCATTATCAAGTATTGGGAAAGGGCTTCCTTTTGTCCAGTCACCCCAAGTGTTAGATCCTGTTCCCTGAATGTCAGCTAGAGTAGTAGATGGGTCTCCTTCTACATATAATATAACAACTTCATCAGATCCGCCTGGTCCGTAAGATTCATATAAATCTGCAAGATAGTGCGTGTTGTGGAATTGCCAGCAAGGACTACACCATGTAGCAGAGATGTATAGGATAACTGTTTTTCCTTCTTCTAAGTACGTAGAAAGGGTGTGAGTGTTTCCGTTAATGTCTTCAGCGGTGAAATCCGGAGCAACAGTTCCGTCAGGTAAACCTGCTTCCTGTGCATTTGCAGTAAGACCGCCTATTAGCATTAACCCTAAAAGTAATAATTTTTTCATAGAAAAATGGTAGTTTTAAGTTAGAGTTTTCTTTAAATAAATAAGTTTTAACAAAAAAATAATAAAAAAATTTTTTCCGAAAGTATATAAAAAAATCTTATGTCAAAAAAAAAATATAAAAAATGTTGCGTTTGGAACGATTTTTTATGATAAAGTAGTAAAATTAATACTAAAAGTTTACTAATCAGCCTATTTCTCTACTAATTCGATAGGTTTCTGGATAATTTTTTTAAGAAAAAAAGTGATGATTACTGTTAAAAAATTTTTAATATTGCGACCTAACTGGAAAACTGTAATTAATAAAACTGAAACACAAATGAAAAAGATTCTAATGTTATTTTTGTTTTTGGCGGGTACAGCTATGTATGCCCAAAAGGAAATGCCAAATGTGACAATCAAATCATCTGATAATAAGAGTTATAACGTAAAGAGTGATTTTGCTGAAAAAGATAAAATCTATGTCTTTTCGTTTTGGGCTACCTGGTGTGCACCTTGTATTAAGGAACTTGATGCTATAAATGAAAAATATTCTGCATGGTCTAAAGAGCTTAATATGGAAGTTGTAGCAGTATCTGTAGATGATAGCCGTACTCAAAAAAGAGTAAAACCGTTACTTAATGGAAAAAAGTGGCCTTATCAGGTGCTTCTTGATACTAATCAGGATTTAAAAAGAGCTTTAGGTATTGCAAATGTACCATATACTGTAGTTGTGAAAAACAAAAAAGTAGTATATGTACACAACGGTTACAGCCAGGGAGCAGAAGAAGAACTTTATAACAAACTGAAGGAGCTGTAAGCTAATGAAAAAGGCACTATTACTTTTATTACCATTATCGTTATGTACAACATCTGTGTTTGCACAGGAAGATACAGAACAGGAGAAAAAAGATTATGGTAAGCTTTATGGTAGTTTTGAATCTAATTCACAGTGGTATCTTAACGATAAGGAAAGAAATATAGACCACCCTGAAGACCCAATCAGGTCTAACAACTACCTATATTTAAACTATCAGTACAAAAACTGGACAGCAGGTGTGCAGGGTGAGGCCTATGAGCCTAATGCACTGTTAAACTATAATCCGGGGTTTAAGGGTACTAATGTTGGTATCTACTATTTAAGCTATAAGTCAGAAAAATTTGATGCTACTGCGGGTTATTTTTACGAGCAGTTTGGTAGCGGATTACTTTTAAGGGCTTGGGAAGACCGAGCTTTAGGTATTAATACAGCTCTTAGAGGAGGTAGGGTTGTATACAGGCCTAGTGATAACGTTAGGTTAACGGCTCTTTATGGTCAGCAAAGAACAGGATTTGATGTAGCTAAAGGAAAAATTTACGGTTTTGACTCTGATTTCAATTTAGATAAGTTATTGTCTTTTGAAGAGTCAGATCTTTCTGTAGGGCTTACTTATGTTGGTCGTTATGAGAAAACGTATATAACCGATCCTAATTTTGATGAGCTTACCAACGCTTTTGCCGGTAGGGTAAACTTTATTCATGGTTCTTTTTATGTATCGGGAGAGTACAACTACAAGCAAAAAGACGCTGTACTTGACTTACAGAATAAAATAAATAATGATTTTATCAAACCGGGTAGTGCAGTTTTACTTAATCTGGGTTATTCGGCAAACGGTTTGGGTGTCGATGCTACTTTCAGGAGAATTGAAAACATGAGTTTCCTTTCAGAAAGGGAGCCTACTGTAGCAACTACCGAGACAACCAGTTTAAACTTTAATGATAAGGTATTAAACTTTGTGCCGGCACTTACAAAGCAGCATCACTCTAACCTGGCTAATATTTATGTATATCAGGCTCAGGCTAAAGTAGATTTTCAGGGTTCTGAAATCATGAAGGCTGGTGAAACCGGCGGACAAATTGATATTTTTTATGACATAGCGCCGGAAACTGCTCTTGGTGGTAAATACGGTACTAACATAGGCGTTAATATTTCCAGTTGGTATAACCTTCCGGGATCTTACAGACTTGTTCCTTCAGATTATGATACCAAATTCTTTGGTGTAGGTGAAAAATACTATTCTGACTATAATATTGAGGTAAAGAAAAAGCTTTCTGAAAACTGGCATACTGGTTTCTACTATGTTAACCAATTCTATAACAAGCAATGGTTACAGGGAGGTGAAAAAGTAAAAACCAATATAGTTGCTGCTGAGGCTACTTATAACTTCTCTCCGTCAAAATCTATTCGTGTAGAAGGTGAGCACATGTGGGCCGATGCTGATTTTAAAAACTGGGCAGGTGGTACAGTAGAGCTTAACCTTAACGATAAGTATTCCTTCTATGTTTGGGATATAATCAATTATGGTAATGATGATGAGTCAAGAAGAAATCATTATTACAACTTTGGTGGTGCTTACCGCATAGGTGCTTCAAGGCTTGCGGTTAACTATGGTAGACAACGTGGCGGACTTGTATGTGTAGGCGGTGTGTGTCGTTTTGTACCGGAAAGTACCGGTTTTTCACTATCGCTTAGTACAGCGTTTTAATTTTAAAACTACTATACTTTACATACTTAACTTAAAAAGCCGCTCCGGTATCCCGGGCGGCTTTTTTCATGGTAAATTATTTAGCTTATTAGTGCGCTCTCATTTTGTCGAAAGTAGTATCCAGTACCTTCTTGATTTTGTCAATTGCTCCGTCTACAGCCTTCTCAACAGTATTAGAGTGGTTTGTAACAGCAACAGGCTGCATGCCTGCAATACGTGCCTCAATAGTACATTTTTTATCTGTATCGCCTTCTTTATGGCTGTTTTCATCACCTAGGTGAACTTCTACTCGGGTTACTTTATCTTCAAAACGTTTTAATGAATCGGCTACTAGTCCTTGAAAGTAGTCTTTCATTCTTTGGCTTCCCTCAACGTGGTTGTTGGTGTTTATGTTAATTTGCATAATTCTGAAATTTAAGGTTATTTCATTTAAATTATCCGCTTCAAATGTGTTGCGGTCTCTGCAATTTACGAAATTATTGAATAGCTTTTGCAGTGGGCATTCTAAAAAAAAGCGTTAAAAATTTGGTAGATTATACCGATTGGTATAATTTTGTTGTTCCAATTTGAGGCTAACATGAGTAAGGCAGATAGAACACGACAGTTTATTATAGAAAAAACGGCACCTATTTTTAACAGGAAAGGTTATGCCGGTACGTCGTTGTCTGATTTAACCGAGGCTACAGGTCTTACTAAAGGTAGTATTTATGGTAACTTCAAAAATAAAGATGAAGTTGCAGTCGCCGCCTTTAATTATAATTTCAGTTTATTGTCAGACTGGGTTGAGCAGCGCATTAATAACGAGCCTGATCCTATTAAGAAGCTTAAAGTATACATTACTATTTTTTCAAACTTTACCGAGAATCCTGTTTTACGCTGGGGGTGCCCGGTGCTTAACTCGGCTACTGAGGTAGATGATACCCATGTGGAACTGCGCGAAAATGTGGTTGCGGCTATAAGAAAGTGGCACAGCAGTATTGTAAGTATTGTAAATGCGGGTAAGGAAGAAGGTAAGATAAACCCTGATGTGGATACCGATGCTTTTGCCTGGACATTACTGGCACTTATTGAAGGCGGAGTGATGCTGGTAAAGGTTACCGGAAAAATTAATACCCTTAACGCAGCGATGCGCCACGCTGAAAAAATTATTGATGAAATAGCGATATAAATTTTTTTACTATAAAATATACCGATCGGTATAAAATAAATAAAATATGAAAGATGTATTTATAGTTGCCGCAAAAAGAACACCTGTTGGAGGTTTTTTAGGGAGCCTTTCAGGTTTTACAGCAACACAATTAGGAAAAACAGCCATAGAGGCTATAATGAACGATGTTAAATTGCCTGCTGATAAGGTAGAGGCGGTTTACATGGGTAATGTGCTTTCGGCAAATTTAGGTCAGTCTCCCGCAAGGCAGGCGGCTGTTTTTGCAGGAATTCCTGTGGATGCCGATGCTACTACCGTAAACAAGGTATGTGCATCGGGGTTAAAGGCTGTGATTACCGCAGCCCAGCAGGTACAGCTAGGTGTGAATAATGTAGTTGTAGCCGGGGGTATGGAGAGCATGAGCAATGTTCCGCATTATATAGACGGACGTAAAAGTACCAAACTTGGTCATACTCAGGTTACCGACGGTTTACTTAAAGACGGTCTTACCGATGTTTATAACGGCTTTCACATGGGGAATGCTGCCGAGATATGTGCAAGGGAGTACAAGCTTACCAGGGAGCAACAGGATGACTATGCTTTAAAGTCATACAAAAGGGCAGCGGATGCATTTAATGCGGGTAAGTTTAGTGATGAGATAATTCCGATTGAGGTTAATGGTAACGTAATTAACAGCGATGAGGATATTTTTAAGCTTATTCCGGAAAAGGTAGCCAGGCTAAAACCTGTTTTTGAGGAAGGCGGTACTATAACAGCAGCCAATGCCAGTAACCTTAACGATGGTGCTGCGGCACTGTTATTAGTGTCTGAAGAGGTCGTGAAAGAATACAATCTTAAACCGCTTGCAAAGATTAAAGGGTATGCCGATGCTGCACAGGCTCCCGAATGGTTTACCACTTCACCGTCTGTTGCAATACCAAAGGCGTTACAACAGGCACGACTTACCAAAGAGGATATTGACTATTATGAAATCAATGAGGCTTATGCGGCTGTTATACTCGCCAATGCCAAAATTTTGGGTTTGGATATGGAAAAAATAAATGTTTACGGTGGTGGTGTTGCTATGGGGCACCCTATAGGAGCTTCGGGAGCAAGAATAGTGGTTACGTTACTTTCGGTCTTAAAACAGGAAGGTGGTAAATATGGTGTAGCAGCTATTTGTAACGGAGGCGGAGGCGCTTCGGCATTGGTAATAGAAAATCTACAGTAAGTATGGATAAAGCAACAGAGTTTTTAAAACAGTATTTAGGAAAGAAAATAGAGAATTCGCCATCGCCATTCATGAACTGGCTTAATCCTGTTATGGTCTCGGTAGAGCCGGGTAGCCTTACGTTTCAGTATACGGTAAGAAAGGAAATGACTAATCCGTTTGGAACTATGCACGGTGGGGTTACCGCCGCTATTATAGACGATGCCATTGGTGCTACGCTTATAAGCCTTGGCGAGCCTTTTTTTCATGTAACCGTTAACCTGGCGATAGACTATTTTGCTCCGGCAAGGGAAGGGAATGAGATTATAGCCATAAGCCACATCATAAAAAAAGGAAAACAGATTGTAAATGCCCAATGTGAGGTTTGGACAGCAAACAAATCAAAACTTTTGGCTAAGGGGTATACCAATCTGATAAAAACAGAAATACCGAAATCATGAGAAGAGTAGCAATAACAGGGTTGGGCGCCATTACCCCATTGGGGAATTCGGTTGAGGAGTTTTGGGAAAACATAGTAGCCGGAAAAAGCGGTGCGGGTCCAATCACAAAGTTTGATGCATCAAAATTCAAAACGCAGTTTGCCTGTGAGGTTAAAGGTTTTGATCCGTTAGAGTATTTTGAAAGGAAAGAAGTAAGAAAGTACGACCTTTTTACACAATATGCCATAGCTGCTACAGATGAGGCTATACAGGATGCGAAGCTGGATTTTGGTAATATGTCCCGCGAACAGAAGTTTGATATCGGGGTAATATGGGCTTCAGGTAACGGGGGGATAAGCACTTTTGAAGAACAGTTAAGCGAATTCCATTCGGGAGACGGTACACCACGCTTTAACCCTTACTTTATTCCTAAAATGATTGTGGATATTGCTGCGGGCGTAATATCTATAAGAAACGGGTTACATGGTCCCAACTATGCAACGGTTTCGGCCTGTGCTTCTTCTAACACTGCTATTATTGCCGCTTATGATGCTATTAGGCTGGGCAGGGCAAATGTTATGATAGCGGGAGGGAGCGAAGCAGCACTTACTCCGGCATCCATAGGAGGATTTAGTGCCTCTCAGGCGCTTTCAAAACGCAATGATGACCCTGAAGCTGCCTCAAGGCCTTTTGATGCAGAAAGGGATGGTTTTCTGGCTGGTGAAGGTGCCGGAGCTCTTATACTGGAAGAATGGGAGCATGCGGTTAACCGAGGAGCGAAAATATATGCTGAGCTTGCAGGGGGTGGCATGGCTGCCGATGCCTATCATTTAACGGCTACTCCCGCCGATGGTATAGGTGCGCTGTTAGGGATGCAAAAAGCCCTAAAAGATGCAAATCTTACCCCTGATGTTATTGATTATGTAAATACACACGCCACGTCAACCCCGCTTGGTGATATAAGTGAGCTTGTGGCGGTAAATACCCTTTTTGGTGAACATAAACCTGCCATTAGTGCTACTAAGTCCATGACGGGGCACTTGCTTGGCGCTGCCGGGGCTATAGAAAGTATAATCAGTGTAATGGCGGTGCATAACAATATTATTCCGCCTACTATAAATACCAAAAACATAGATCCTGATATTCCGCAGGGACTCAATATAATTACCGGGAAAGCGGTAAACACCAAAGTGGATTATGTACTTAACAACACTTTTGGCTTTGGCGGACATACGGCAAGTACCATTTTTAAAAAACCTTATTAATCTTTAAAAAACTTTAAATATGAAAACAACAGGAAATACAATCCTTATAACCGGAGGGAGTGCCGGTATAGGCCTGGAAATGGCAAAAGTATTTGTGCAACAGGGTAACAATGTAATAATAACAGGCAGGGATGCTGCCCGACTGGAGAGAGCCAAAGCTCAACTGGGTAAAGTAACAGCTATTAAGGCAGATGTTACCAGTGCTGACGATGTAGAGGTGTTAACGGCAAGAATACAGTCAGAATTCCCCGAATTAAATATTCTTATCAATAATGCCGGAAGGGCACTTTTACATGATTTGGCAGAAGGAAAGACCTATGATATAGCGGTAGATGAGATGACTACCAATTATTTCTCCATACTTCGCCTTACAGATAAACTGCTTCCGTTGCTAAAAGGGCAAAAAGAATCGGCTATAGTTAACGTATCGTCGGTAGTTGCTTATGTGCCTTCAGGTAACCTGCCTACTTATGCAGCTTCAAAAGCAGCATTACACTCATACACTGTTTCGTTAAGGCTGGCGTTAAAAGATACTTCGATTAAGGTGTTTGAGCTTATGCCTCCTTTGGTTAATACCGAACTTTCTAAAGATATAGGTGGTGCCGAGAATGGTATAGCACCATCGATAGTGGCTGAGGACGTGCTGGATGCACTGTCAACCGATAGGTTTGAAATACGTACCGGGCAAACTGAAGATGTGTACAGGCTGAGCCTTGCCAATCCGGCAGAGGCACTTAACGTAATGAATCCTGTAACGTAATTTCTGTATATTTTTTTGATTGTGTGCAGCCACCGTTTATTAGCGGTGGCTTTTGTTTTTCAGGTAATTATGTTAATATAATCTTTAATGCCTACTATGGGGTTGTGTGTTTTTTTAACTTTATAGGTCACTTTTTAAAATACCTGCCTATGAATATAGATACAACACTCCTAAAATATATTGCCATTAGTATAGCCGGACTGGTAGTTACCTTCACTATTATTTTTTACATCCTTAAAAAAGTGGGTAAAAACCCGCGTAATATATTGCCTGTAAATTTTGCCCATCGTATTAAAATTCCGCTTATCATATTTATTTCGGCACTGGCACTGCGTATTGGTGTAGCAAGTGATGTATTTAATGTAAACGCGGCAAAAATTATTGCGCACATAGGTACGCTGCTTTTTATATTGAGTATTACCTGGTTTCTTATCATTTTTATAAAGGTGCTCAAAGCGGTACTGGTGAGGCGGTATGATATTTCGGCTTCCGATAATCTTGCTGCCCGTAGGGTATATACACAGTTTACCATACTGGAAAGAGTAGTTGTGTTTCTTATTGTGATATGTGCCATTGGGGTGGCGCTAATGAGTTTTGAAAGCATACGTTCGGTTGGTGTTAGTTTTTTAACCTCGGCAGGTATAGCCGGAATTATTATTGGTTTTTCGGCGCAAAAGGCGCTGGGTACACTACTGGCAGGTATACAGATAGCGCTTACACAACCCATACGGCTGGATGATGTGGTTATCGTGGAAGGCGAATGGGGTAAAATTGAAGAGATAACCCTTACTTATGTGGTGGTGAAAATTTGGGATAAACGCAGGCTGGTAGTTCCTACCACTTACTTTATTGAGAAACCGTTCCAAAACTGGACCCGCAATTCGGCAGAGATACTGGGCACTGTTTTCATTTATACCGACTTTAAGGTGGAAGTGGATAAGGTTAGGGAAGAGCTTACGAGGTTGTTGGAAGGATCTGATCTTTGGGACGGTCAGGTAAATGTATTACAGGTAACCGATGCCCGTGAAAAAGTAATGGAACTGCGCGCACTTATGAGCTCCAGTGATTCTTCCATATCATGGGATTTAAGGGTGTATGTGAGGGAAAAACTGATTGAGTTTATCCAAAAGAATTATCCTGATAGTTTGCCTTTTACAAGGGTTACGCTGAAAGAAGGTTTAAAGGATAAAGAAACAGAACCGACAGGAAAAAACGAACAATAAAAAAAGCCCCTTTAAAGGGGCTTTTGCTTTTATAAATCCTGAGTTACAAGCTGTAAGGTTTCGCGGCTTAACTGACGTACCAAAACTTCTTTGTTTTCGGTAACGGCATCCGCCGACCTGTCGTCAAAGTGACGGATGGTATAAAGGGAAACATCCTCATTATAGGTCACCTTGAATTTTTTGGAAAGTATCGTTTTAAGTTCGTTAAAGTTATTGAACTTATCGTCCACACATACCGAGAAGCTGATAGCAGAATTCTGGATAAGGTGTACTTTCATTTTGTATTTGTGCAGCAGGCTGAATATCTCACTAATGTTTTCTTCCATAATGAAAGAGAAATCAAGTGATGAAAGTGATATGAGCAGCTGTCCTTTTTTAACAATAAAACATGAAGTTTGCGGCTCAAGATCAGACCCTTTGCTAACGCTTGTTCCCGGTAATAAAGGGTTGATAAATGATTTTACGTACAACGGTATTTCTTTTCTTTGAAGCGGCTGTAATGTTTTAGGGTGAATAACCGATGCTCCGTAAAAAGCAAGCTCAATAGCTTCACGGTAAGAGATTTGGTTAAGTAGTACCGTATTGTCAAAATACCTTGGGTCGGCATTAAGTACACCCGGTACATCTTTCCATATAGTCACGCTTTCGGCATTAAGACAGTACGCAAAAATGGCAGCACTATAGTCAGATCCTTCTCTTCCTAGGGTAGTAGTAAAACTGTTTTCGTCAGACCCTAAGAAACCCTGTGTGATGTTAAGTATTTTCTTTTTAATGCCTTTTTTAATGTTTTGCTGTGTCTGTTCCCAGTTCACAACTGCATCACGGTAAGTATTATCCGTTTTGATAAACTCTCTTACGTCTACCCACTGGTTTTTAAGTCCGCGGTAGTTAAAGTAGTGGCTTACCAAGGTAGTGGAGATAAGCTCTCCCATACTTACTATTTGGTCGTAAACAAAGTTGTAGTTAGGTGATTTGTTATGCTCAAGGAAATACTCAAGATCACCAAAAAGGCTGTTGATAGCAGCAAAAACCGCATGGTTTTCATCGTCAAACAGGTCAAGTAGTATCTGGTTATGGTATTTCTTAACGTCCTGTATGGATGATTTAAGCTCTGGAGACTTATCAAAATAGTTCTTGACTACAACCTCCATGGCATTAGTTGTTTTACCCATAGCAGAAATAACAACAAGCACATCTTCATGCCCTACTTTCTGCAAAACATCATATACGTTTTTAATACCGTCGGCATCTTTTACCGATGCTCCTCCAAATTTAAATACTCTCATAAATTAAGTGTAAACTTTGTAATTCCTTCTTCGTCCATTTGCACTGTTAACCAGTCCTGAAAAACCGTAGCACCCGATCGTTCATAGAAATCGATAGCATGCTGATTCCAGTTTAGTACAGCCCATTCAATGCGGCGCACGCCTTCCTGTTTGCCAAACTTTATAACCTCCTTATAAAGAGCGCTTCCGGCGCCCGTGCCTCTGTGTGCTTCCTTAACTATAAGATCTTCCAGGTGTATGGTTTTTCCTTTCCAGGTAGAATAGCGGTAATAAAACAGGGCCATCCCTATAATCTCGTTGTCTTTTTCGGCAACAAAGGTTTTAAATAAAGGGTTAGGGCCAAATCCGTCTTGTTCCAGTTCATCAACAGTTACCACAACCGCATCGGGCTCATTTTCAAAAACAGCAAGTTCTTTAATAAGTTCCAGCGCGGCCGGCATGTCTTCTTTCTTTCCTTTTCGAATAACCATAAGCAAAATTTGGGCAAAAATACATTCTATTTAGCTATATAAGAATAAATTATTATCATATCACAAAAATATCGATATTTGTGCCCTCAACACAACTACAACGTTATAGTAATGGAAGAACGCAACAAGACACTGGGAGAATTTATTATTGAAAAGCAGGAAGAGTTTAAGTACTCTTCGGGCGAGCTGTCTAGGCTTATTAACTCTATACGATTAGCTGCAAAAGTGGTTAATTATAAGGTGAATAAGGCCGGGCTTGTAGATATAGTAGGTGCTTTTGGTGAACAGAATGTACAGGGAGAAGACCAGCAAAAACTGGATGTGTATGCAAACGAAACGTTTATGCAAACACTAATAAACCGCGAAATTGTTTGTGGTATCGCCTCTGAAGAGAATGATGACTTTATCACAATAAAGGGCAAAGATGGGCTGCATAATAACAAATATGTAGTGCTTATGGATCCGTTAGACGGTTCATCTAACATTGATGTGAACGTATCTGTAGGTACAATTTTCTCTGTTTACAGGAGAGTAACGCCTGTGGGTACACCCGTAACCAAGGAAGATTTTCTTCAGCCGGGTGTAAATCAGGTTGCTGCCGGGTATGTAATATACGGTACTTCTACCATGCTGGTATATACTACCGGTCACGGAGTAAACGGTTTTACGCTTAACCCTGCTATTGGTACTTTTTACCTGTCGCACCCTAATATGCAGTTTCCTAAAGACGGAAATATCTACTCCATTAACGAAGGGAACTATGTACACTTCCCGCAGGGAGTTAAGGACTATATCAAATACTGCCAGACAGAGGAAGGGGATAGGCCTTATACGTCAAGGTATATAGGTAGCCTGGTGTCAGATATTCACCGTAATATGATTAAGGGAGGTATTTATATTTACCCTACCAGTTCTAAGTCGCCAAAAGGTAAGTTAAGGTTGCTTTATGAGTGCAATCCTATGGCGTTTATTGCAGAGCAGGCGGGAGGTAAAGCCTCAGACGGCTTTAACAGGATTATGGAAATCCAACCAACCGAACTGCACCAGCGTGTTCCGTTTTTCTGCGGAAGCGGGAACATGGTCGATAAGGCAAATGAATTTATGCAGAAATACC
>NZ_JRLV01000017.1 GCF_000769915.1 Flavobacterium beibuense F44-8 | reverse complement strand
AAAGCCCCGATATCGGGGCTTTTTTTATTATTTATTCATGTGTTGCATTTCGTAAAGGAAAGTGTCAAGATCTACATTTAATACTAAAAGCGAAAGGGCTTTGTCTACAATGTATTTTACGTTTCCTGGAGTAAAGCCCAAGGCAAGAGCAAAACGGGTAAGAATCTCTTTTTGTTTTGGTCCCAGTATGTGATCAGCATATACCATTCTTGACAGGTCGTATAAACGCTCCAGCCTGTGTACGTGTAGGTATGGAGGGTTAATAGGATATTTTAACGGGTTTGCCATTATCTCAAGATATTCCTCTTCCGAAATTTCAAGTTGTTTGGCAAGTTTGTCAAGAAACGCTTTTTCTTCAGAACTCACGTGACCGTTTTCCATTGCTACTCTTACAATAGCCGAAAAGTGTCCTTTGTTTCTGTTCTTAAAGCCGCTATCAAATAAATCTGAAATAGACATAATTTCTATATGTTATAAATTTTCGGCAAATATAATTCTATATTTTATGTCGTGAGTAATTTTTTAAAAGTTTTTGACAATATTATGTCTTAATCGCGTTTTTTCAGTAAGGTATTTTGTAAAAATTGATGTAAGTTTACAGCTTGCAAATACTGAATCTATATTATGTCGGAATTTCAATTATACTTTCAGCAGGGGCTTTACCATGTGCTGGATATCAATGCTTATGACCACGTACTTTTTATTGTGGCCTTAACCGTTCCTTATGTTTTTAAGGACTGGAAAAACGTGTTATTGCTGGTAACGTTGTTTACCATAGGGCACAGTATGTCGCTTATACTTGCCGTGTATGATATTATATCGGTAAAATCAAGTTTGGTGGAATTTCTTATCCCGGTCACTATTTTTATAACAGCGGTTTATAATATTTTTAGGGCTAATAAATCGGGTAAAAAAGACAATGTGAACTTCCTTGCCTTTACCACCCTGTTTTTTGGCATAATACACGGTTTGGGTTTTTCAAGCTATTTCAAAATGCTTGTAGCAAACAACAGTGGAGACAAATTGGTTCCGTTAATGGAATTTGCATTGGGTATAGAGGTGGCGCAGGTAATTATAGTGCTTATCGTGCTATTACTGTCGTGGGCGGTACAAACCTTTTTACGCTTTACCCTTAGGGACTGGATACTGGTTACCTGCTCGTTTGTGGCGGGGGTAGTGGTTCCTATGATAATTCATAACCGTATCTGGTAAATAATTAGCATAATAAATTAAGTGAAAAAGCTTAAATTTGACTGTAGGCTTTGATAATGAAGGATAAAAAACTGAATAAATACGATAAGGCTTATCTAAGGATAGCCAGAGAATGGGGACAGCTGTCTTATTGCGTAAGGAAAAAAGTAGGTGCAATTATTGTAAAAGACAGAATGATAATATCTGACGGATACAATGGTACCCCATCGGGCTTTGAGAACTGCTGTGAAGATAACGAAGGCCTAACAAAATGGTATGTACTGCATGCCGAAGCAAATGCAATATTAAAAGTAGCACGTTCCACACAGTCGTGTGAGGGAGCTACGCTTTACATAACCATGTCTCCCTGTAAGGACTGTAGTAAACTAATACATCAGTCGGGCATTAAAAGAGTGGTATACCAAAGCAGTTATAAAGATAATTCGG
Source organism: Flavobacterium beibuense F44-8 (assembly GCF_000769915.1). Taxonomy (GTDB): domain Bacteria; phylum Bacteroidota; class Bacteroidia; order Flavobacteriales; family Flavobacteriaceae; genus Flavobacterium; species Flavobacterium beibuense. The sequence continues at coordinate 36,950 of NZ_JRLV01000017.1, read as the reverse complement.
GTATCGACTTTTTAATGAGGGCGGGCGTTGAAGTGGTGCATGTAGAGGATTTAGATACAGAGTAATATGGAAAACGGAGATAACAGACCGAAAAACAATCAGGTGAATAAAATTTACCTGCCTATCATAATTTCAGTAGCCCTGGCGGCCGGAGTGATTATGGGTAATTTTTTTAATGTATTCTCCGGAAACCAAACGTTCATTTCCAAAAGCTCCCATAAAAATAAGCTTAACAGACTTATGGATTTTATTGAGAGCGACTATGTGGATAATGTGAATACCGACTCTATTGTAGATCTTACCGTAAATAACATACTGGAAAAACTGGATCCGCATTCGGTTTATATTGCCAAAGAAGACATGAGGCAGGTAGCCCAAAGTATGAAAGGGGATTTTGTGGGTATAGGGGTTAACTTCTATATGTATAAAGACTCTGTTGCCATTATTAAGCCGGTGCCTCAGGGGCCGTCTGATAAGGCGGGTATAAAGGCTGGAGACCGTATATTGTTTGCAGGTAACGATCAGCTTTACGGCAGAAAACTGCCTAACGATAGCCTTTTCTCTAAACTTAAGGGAGAGGAAGGTTCGTCTATAGAACTTACTGTTTATCGAAAAACAGAAGGTAAGCAGTTTAAAGTAAATGTGGTTAGGGATATAATACCCATAAAAAGTGTGGATGCGGCAGTATTATTGGACAATAAAACCGGCTACATAAAAATTAACCGTTTTGCCGAAACTACTTATGAGGAGTTCCATAAGGCGCTACTTGATTTAAAGAGTCAGGGGGCAGAGTCGCTTATGATTGACTTAAGGGATAACGGCGGTGGCTATCTTGAAATGGCGGTTGATATAGCCGATGATCTTTTGCAGGATGATTTGGTAATAGTAAAAACAAAAAACAAAAGGGATCGAGAAGATATTACCTATTCTACCGATAAGGGAGATTTTGAAAAAGGTAAATTGTATTTGCTTATAAACGAAAACAGTGCATCGGCAAGTGAAATATTAGCAGGAGCTATTCAGGATAACGACAGGGGGACTATTGTAGGTCGCCGGTCGTTTGGTAAAGGGCTTGTACAGCGTGAAATGCCTTTAGGGGACGGTTCGGCAGTACGATTAACTGTTGCCCGTTATTATACTCCGTCAGGCAGATCTATACAGCGTAGTTATGCGCACGGGGGTGATGAGTATTTTAATGATTTTTCTAAGCGTTATGAAAGTGGAGAGCTTTATGCTGCCGATAGTATTAAAATAGCTGATACTTTAAAATATAAAACCCTTAAAGGTCGTACTGTTTATGGAGGAGGAGGTATAATTCCTGATTTGTTTGTGCCTATGGAAGGTAAACATGGTGATGAGGGAGTGAGTATGATAATGCAGTCGGGCTTTGTAAGTTACTTTGTTTTTGAAGAACTGGACAAACAGAGGAAAGAGTTTGAAAGTCTTAATGAGAAAGAAGTTGCCGATAAGGTTTTGAATACCGATAAGTATTATGCCGACTTTGCAAAATACCTGTCTGATAACGGACTGATATTTGATTTAGCTAAGCACAAACATAGAGTTAAGTTTTATATCGCTGCAGAATTTGTAAAGCAGCTGGTAAACGATACAGCCTATTATAAAATGGTATTGAGGGAAGATAATATGATAAAAGCCGTACTGGCTGATGAGAAAAAATAATTCCCGGCCATACGGCTTTTAATCTGTTGAAATTACCTGTTATTATTTTACCCGTGTGCTGTCGTGATGCTGCGACGGGATTCCGTTATTCCATAATGTAAGGATATCTGTACCTACAGATGCGCCACTTCCGGCAGCGATGGAAAGCTGGCTTCTCCATCCGGCAAGAGTTCCCGCTGCATAAATGCCTTCGGTTACTAAATGATCATCGTTTTTAAGCTGTATCCTGTTCTTTTCAGGCATCGCTTTTTTATGTGGTATAACATATTCCGTAAGGCCTTCAATAGCAAAAGTATTAGCCGACCCTATTGCAACCACTATAATTTTTGTGTTATAGGTATTTTTGTTTGTAGTAACTGTAAAGTTTCCGGCTTCGCCTTCCACTTTAATAACCTTTTCTTTTTCAATTTGCTCTACATCAGGGTAGGCGTTATGCAGGTGTTCAAGGCTTTCTTCCATGATGTCCTTACCTAGTTTTCCCTGTGGTATTCCGTAAGCGTTGTTGAATAATGCATCCTGTAATGCTGATGCTTTCTGGTGTGTAAATATTCCTATTTTTTTGCTCTGTGCATAAGGCTTGTTTAGGGCAGAGCCCAATATAAGTGCACAGGATACCCCGGATACCCCTCCGCCAATAATTAAAACGTCAAACATGCTTTTTCCTTATCTTGTTTTTTCTTCAATACTTTTAGCCATCTTAAATATAAGAAGGATGCAAACGGCGCATAGCGATGCTACAATCCCAATTAGGGCTATAAGACTGTTGCCTTCAAGAAGATTATTGAAATCAAGTAAGGTGATGTTAAATATAATTATGGCAACTGCAATTGCCAGTAGTGTGTAAATTAAAATTTTCATTCTATTAAATCTTAAATAGTTACAACCTGATTTAATTAAAACTTAGGTTGTGAATGTAATAAATATATAACTAAGCGAATAATCCTTTAACATTAGCGGCAAATAATTTAACAGCTATCGCTAAAAGTATCACTCCAAAAATCTTACGGATAACACTAAGCCCGTTCTCTCCCAAAAGCCTTTCTATTTTGGCAGAGGCTTTTAGTACTATATATACTACCAGTATATTGATAACGATGGCTATAATGATGTTTATTTTTTCATATTCTGCTCGCAGGGACAATATAGTGGTCATAGTACCTGCTCCGGCAATTAGGGGGAAAGCAATAGGTACAATAGAAGCTGTATTGGGGTTATCTTCCTTGTAAAGGCGAATACCTAATATCATTTCCAGCGCCAGGAAGAACAGTACAAACGAACCGGCTACGGCAAACGAGCTGGCATCTATACCTATAAGTTTAAGAATTTCTTCTCCCACAAAAAGAAAGGCAATCATTATTATGGCAGCAACCAGGGCGGCTTTTTCCGACTGTATGTGTCCTACTTTATTACGAAGGTCTACTATAATAGGCACACTGCCTATAATGTCTATAACCGCAAAAAGCACCATGCTTATGGTGAAGATTTCTTTCCAGTCAAATCCCATTTTCGTTTGTTTTTAAGAATTAACAAAAGTATTAATAATATAGAGATATATAGTTAAAATTTTTCAAGTGCCGTTTTGGGTGATTAACACAGCTAAACTTTGACTATCTTTGCGGCATGTTTCAACTGGGTAAAACAATAGTGTCTGAGGACATTTTAGAAAAAGAATTTGTGTGCAATTTAACGGCATGCAAGGGAGCTTGTTGTGTAGACGGAGATGCAGGTGCTCCATTAAGTGAAGAGGAAACAAAGATACTGGAGGAAATTTATCCGAAGGTTAAGCCTTTTTTAAGAAAAGAAGGTGTTGAAGCTATAGAGGCTCAGGGGGTGTGTGTAACCGGTACTGACGGTGACCTGGAAACCCCACTTATAGATAATAAAGATTGTGCCTACGTTATTTTTGACGGTGATACTGCACTTTGCGGTATTGAGCAGGCATACAACGAAGGGATTGTAAGCTGGAAAAAACCGGTTTCATGTCATTTATACCCTGTTCGTGTAAAAGATTTTACAGAGTTTGCGGCAGTTAACTACGACCGCTGGGATATATGTAATCCGGCCTGTGCTTTAGGTAAGGAGCTTGAGGTTCCGGTTTACAAATTTGTAAAAGAAGCACTGGTAAGAAGGTTTGGTGCCGATTGGTATGCCGAACTTGAAAAGGTGGCAGAGGATTTAAAGGATGACCCATCTCCAAGAAGGCGTTAAAATGCTTTAAAAACCCCCGTCAATTGCGGGAAAACCGTAAAATAATCCGTAAATTTATTTTTATGCAATATGTTCGCAATCAATACATTGCGAATGTGTTTTTTATTGTCTGTTAAAATTGGGGTTGTTAAAAACTATCCCCGATTGTGAATAAGTTTGCCTTTCATTTATTGATACAAATGCCAATCTTTGTATTACCGCTTTACCAAAAAAATCATTTTTATAATACCATAAAAGTCAAAAAGATATGTCTGCAGTAGAACCAATTTTACAAGAAAACAAGAATCGATTTGTAATTTTTCCGATAAAGCACCACGATATTTGGGATTGGTACAAGAAAATGGAGGCTAGTTTCTGGACGGCAGAAGAGATTGATTTACATCAGGATCTTACCGATTGGAATACTAAGCTTAATGATGATGAAAAATACTTTATAAAGCACATATTAGCATTCTTTGCGGCTTCTGATGGTATTGTTAACGAAAATCTTGCTGAAAACTTTGTCAACGAGGTTCAGTATGCAGAAGCGAAGTTTTTCTACGGTTTCCAAATCATGATGGAAAATATTCACAGTGAAACCTATTCTCTTCTTATTGATACCTATGTAAAGGATGATGCAGAGAAAAATCAACTTTTTCACGCCATTGAAGTATTCCCTGCTATTAAGAAAAAAGCAGAGTGGGCGCTTAAATGGATAGAGTCTGATTCGTTTGCAGAAAGACTTATTGCGTTTGCTGCTGTAGAGGGTATTTTCTTCTCAGGGGCGTTCTGTTCTATCTTCTGGCTTAAAAAACGTGGTTTAATGCCGGGATTAACTTTCTCTAACGAGCTTATCTCGAGAGACGAAGGTGTGCACTGTGACTTTGCGGTTCACCTGCACAATAATCACCTTGTAAACAAGGTTTCTAAAGAAAGAATTAAAGAAATCATTATAGATGCGTTAACTATAGAGAGAGAGTTTATTACCGAGTCACTTCCTGTAAGTCTTATCGGGATGAACGCTACCTTAATGACGCAATATCTTGAGTTTGTTACCGACAGGCTTTTAGTAGAGCTTGGTTGTGAAAAACAATTCAACTCAGGTAATCCGTTTGATTTTATGGACATGATTTCACTTCAGGGTAAAACGAACTTCTTTGAGAAAAGGGTTTCTGAATATCAGAAAGCCGGTGTAATTAATAAAGATACCGATTCTCAGAAAATTAGTTTTGACGCTGACTTTTAATAAAAATATACCCCAACTAACTGAAACGGGCGTCGGGTACGCTCAGTTTATTAACCCCTAAATTGTTGCCTTATGTATGTAGTAAAAAGAGATGGCCGCAGAGAGCCGGTAATGTTTGACAAGATCACGGACAGAATAAGGATATTATGCTACGAGCTTAATGAATTAGTCGATCCGGTAAAGGTAGCTATGCGTGTTATCGAAGGTTTATATGATGGTGTAAACACATCTGAACTGGATAACCTGGCAGCTGAAACTGCTGCTTCGATGACCACCACGCATCCTGATTATGCTCAGCTAGCAGCGCGTATTGCAGTGTCTAACCTGCATAAAAACACCAAAAAGTCGTTCTCGGAAACGATGCACGATATGTATAACTATGTTAACCCAAGAACCGGTCAGGCTTCCCCACTTCTGTCAGACGAGGTTTATGAGGTAATCATGGCAAATGCTGAGGTTTTAGATTCAACCATTATTTATAACAGGGATTTTAACTACGATTATTTTGGGTTTAAAACCCTTGAGCGTTCTTACCTGCTTAAAATAAACGGTAAGATTGTAGAGAGACCGCAACACATGCTTATGAGGGTGTCTATTGGTATTCATATAGATGATATCGAGGCAGCTATTGAGACGTATGAACTTATGTCTAAAAAGTTCTTTACGCATGCAACTCCTACATTATTTAACTCTGGTACACCAAAACCGCAAATGTCTTCATGCTTCCTGTTAACCATGCGTGATGACAGTATTGACGGTATTTATGATACATTAAAGCAAACTGCTAAGATATCGCAGTCTGCAGGAGGTATTGGTCTTTCTATTCACAATGTAAGAGCTACAGGTTCCTACATTCGTGGTACAAACGGTACTTCAAACGGTATTGTACCTATGCTTCGCGTGTTTAACGACACTGCCCGTTATGTAGATCAGGGTGGTGGTAAGCGTAAAGGTAGCTTTGCTGTATATATTGAAACATGGCATGCTGATATTTTTGACTTCCTTGATCTTAAAAAGAATCATGGTAAGGAAGAGATGCGTGCAAGGGATTTATTCTATGCCATGTGGACGTCTGACCTTTTCATGAAACGTGTTGAGGAAGATGCTAAATGGACGTTAATGTGTCCTAATGAATGCCCAGGACTTTATGATGTGTATGGTGAAGAGTTTGAGAAAATGTACGAATCATACGAAGCTGCCGGTAAAGGAAGAAAAACAATCAAAGCGCGTGAGCTTTGGGAAAAAATACTTGAATCTCAAATTGAGACAGGTACGCCATACATGCTTTACAAAGATGCGGCTAACAGAAAGTCAAACCAGAAAAACCTGGGTACTATCCGTTCTTCAAACCTTTGTACAGAGATTATGGAGTACACTGCTGCCGATGAGGTTGCGGTTTGTAACCTTGCTTCTATATCATTACCAATGTTTGTGGAAGACGGTAAATTTAACCACGATTACCTGTATGATGTAACTAAACGTGTAACGCGTAACCTTAACAAGGTAATTGACAGGAACTACTACCCGGTACCTGAGGCAGAAAACTCTAACATGCGCCACCGTCCGGTAGGACTGGGTGTACAGGGGCTTGCAGATGCTTTCATCATGATGCGTATGCCGTTTACAAGTGATGAGGCTAAGAAAGCAAACCAGGAGATTTTTGAAACCATTTACTTTGCAGCGGTAACTGCTTCTATGGAAATGGCGAAAGAAGAAGGACCATACTCAACTTTTGAAGGTTCTCCAATTTCTCAGGGTGAGTTCCAGTACAACCTTTGGGGCTTAAAAGATGAAGAACTAAGCGGTCGTTGGGACTGGGCTTCTTTAAGAAAAGAAGTTATGGAGCACGGTGTGAGAAACTCACTGTTAATGGCACCAATGCCTACAGCTTCAACTTCTCAGATATTAGGAAACAACGAAGCATTTGAACCTTACACTTCTAACATTTATACCAGAAGGGTACTTTCGGGTGAGTTTATCGTAGTAAACAAACACCTTCTTGAAGACCTTGTGAAACTGGGTATATGGAACGAAGAACTTAAGCAGGAGCTTATGAGGGCTAACGGTTCTATCCAGCATATTGACATTATTCCTCAGGATATAAAAGACCTTTATAAAACGGTTTGGGAAATGAGTATGAAAGACATCATTGATATGTCCCGCCAAAGAGGTTACTTTATTGACCAGTCGCAGTCACTTAACCTGTTTATGGAAAATGCAACGTTTTCAAAGCTTACATCAATGCACTTCTATGCATGGAAGAGCGGACTTAAAACAGGTATGTACTACTTAAGAACTAAGAGTGCTGTTGATGCTATTAAGTTTACCCTTAATAACGAGAAAAAAGCAGAACCTGTTGCAGCTGTAGCTAATGCTTCGGGCGAGTCAGAAGCAATGTCGGTTACAGAGTTTCAGGCAATGATTGAACGTTCCCGTAATGCTGAACCGGACGATTGTGAAATGTGCGGATCGTAATTGATGGTAAAACATAAATAACAAATCAGGTAAGGAGCAGTAATGCTCCTTATTTGGTTAAATATAATTTTAAACTAAAACATATGTCAAAAGACAAAAAGGATATTTATACCGGAATCATTGAGAAAGACGAAGAAGGGAACTTTTTTTGTGGAGAGTATCTGTTAGATTATAAACGTGTAACTGCCGAATTTAAACTGGGTGATAAAGTAAATATCAGGTCGGTTATTGAGAATCCAAGCGATAAGAGCTACGACAAGTATCCTAAAAAGTCGAAGGATTTCTTTTTGTTTAATAATAAAAAATAAGGGGCAATCCCTCATTAGTTATGGCTACAATGATGCAGTGGGAACAGTTACTGTCGCTTAAAAGGCAGGGTGATACAAGCAAGCGCCTCCGCAGGGAGCAGGATGATACCCGTTTGGGTTTTGAGGTAGATTATGACCGTATAATATTCTCATCGGCTTTTAGGAGCCTGCAGGATAAAACACAGGTTATACCGCTTTCCAAAACCGATTTTGTGCACACTAGGCTTACCCATAGTCTTGAGGTTTCGGTTGTGGGGCGTTCTTTGGGAAGGCTTGTAGGTAAAAAAATTATCGAAAAACATCCGTATCTTCAGGATACACACGGTTACCAAATGAATGATTTTGGGGCAATTGTGGCTGCTGCTGCACTGGCTCACGATATAGGTAACCCTCCGTTTGGACACTCGGGTGAAAAAGCAATAGGAGAGTATTTTAAAACCGGTAAGGGTCAGCAATATAAAAGTGACCTTACCGATAAGGAATGGCAGGACCTGATAGATTTTGAAGGTAATGCAAATGGTTTTAACCTGCTTTCGGCTTCAAGACCGGGTATTGAGGGCGGACTGCGTATTTCCTACGCTACGCTGGGAGCATTTATGAAGTACCCAAAGGAGTCGCTGCCTAAAAAACCTACAGCTAATATAGCCGATAAGAAATATGGTTTCTTTCAAACCGATAAAGACTTTTTTCAGGATGTAGCAAAAGAGCTTGGACTTATCCCGAATAAAACAGGGAATGATATAGGTTTTGAGCGCCATCCGCTTGCTTACCTTGTAGAGGCCGCCGATGATATTTGTTATACCATTATTGATTTTGAAGACGGTATTAACCTTGGACTTATACCTGAAGAATTTGCACTGGAGTATCTTATCAAACTGGTAAAAGGCAGTATTGATGTGGCTAAATACAATACGCTCGTGACTAAAGAAGACAGGATAAGTTATCTGCGTGCCTTGGCGATTAGCAGCCTGATTAATGATGCTGTTAATGTATTTATAGAAAATGAGGAGAAAATACTTAAGGGCGAATATCCTTATGCTTTAACCGATCAGGGTAAGTACACAGCACAAATGAAGGATATCATTGATCTTAGTATTAAAAACATTTATCAGAGCCGTGAGGTGGTAGAGAAGGAAATAATTGGCTATCGTATTATTAATACACTGCTGGATACCTTCTGTACAGCCTATAACAATAAGTTTGACGGCACGGAAAGCAACTATGATAAGTTGGTTTTAAAAATGCTGCCTGAAAGGTTCATTACAGATAAAATGAACCTGTATGACAGGCTGCTTCATATATGCCACTTTGTATCTACATTAACAGACGGTAAGGCATTGTTGTTATATAATACCATTACCGGAAATACAAAAGCCTAAAAGTGATTTAAAAAGTATAGCTAAGGCCGACGCCAAGCATTTGCTTTAGCTGTATTTTTGGTCCTGCGGTTACTACTTCGCCCTCTACCTCTTTGGTAGATTTTATGTCGTTATCATAAATAAGCTGTGTGCCTATATTGGCTTTTACATATTCATTTACGGTCATGTCCAGCTGAAGCTGCCAGTCAACATCGATATTTCCGAATTTATTAATGTAATCAGAATAAAGGGATATACGCTGATCCATCATGATGTTTTTAAATATCTGCCTTTTTAGCTGAGCTGTTACAAGTGTACCTACTTCGGTACGTGAGTTTTTACCAGATTTTATAAGGTTGCCTAACTCGTCATAAATTGCTTTGTCCACACCAAAAGCTCCTTTGTTGGCAAGGGTTTGGTTGAGTACTAAAGTTGTTTTGTTAGTAAGTGGCGACATGTACACGGTAAGCCCCAAATCTTTTCGTTTGTATTCAGAACCAATACCAAGAAATATATAGGCGGGTGAAAACGGGCCGGATATTTCATCGTCGGTATTAGGATAGGCATAACCGTTAGCAAACTGTGTGTTAAAATTAAACTTGGCGCTGTAATACCAGTTGGAAATAGTATCTTTCCTATAGCCAAAAGTAGAGGTTAACTGAATTTTATCTTCTGTTTTACGCACTTCCTGCCCTTCCTGGCTGTTCAGGCCATAACGAAGTATAAGCTCATTTGCCCAGTTTACATTTTTCTTAGTGTAGTTTCGGTCAAATTCACCTTTAATAACCCCCGAAATAGCATTGTTACCACCTACACTCCAGTTGATAAAAGCTACCTGATTAATGTCCAGTCCTACTTTATTGGAGTTTTCCCAATGACTTATGCTGTCGGGTAAAGTCGTGGTTATGATAACTTGTGAAAATGCTTTGGTGCTTATAATAATAAATAATAATGCAAGAAAGGCTTTTATTCTCATTTTACTAATCGGTGTATTAAATAGATGCGATGCAAAAGTCGGTATTTTTAATAAGCTGAAAAAATATCTTTTAAGCTTTTAACGTCAATGCCGCAGTATTGTTGTAAACGGTTTATACTTCCATGTTCAATAAATTCATCCGGAACGCCTAATGTAATAATTTTATTACAATAATTATGTTTGGCAGCAAAATCGGACACAATGCTTCCAAATCCTCCAATTATTGTGCCGTCTTCTATGGTAATAACCGTTTTATATGCAGAAAATATTTTGTGTAATGCTCCTTCATCTATTGGCTTTATATAACCAAAGTGATAGTGTGAAAACAAAGCTGAATTGTTTATTTCTCCAAGTGCTTTAGTTACATTGTTACCTATAGCTCCTGTAGATACTATAACTACTTCACTGCCTTGTTGCAGTTGTTTTGCTTTGCCGAAAGGAATACTTTCAAAAGGTAATTGCCAGTTTGTGCTTTCACCACGGCCACGCGGGTAACGAATGGCTATAGGTCGCTCTATGCCAAGTTGTGCTGTGTAAAGTATATTGCGTAATTCTTTTTCGTTAAGCGGAGCAAAAATATCAAGGTTAGGGATGCAGTTAAGGTAGGCGATGTCGAAAACCCCGTGGTGGGTTGCCCCGTCTTCCCCAACTAATCCTGCCCTGTCCAGGCAAAAAATTACCGGTAGGTTTTGCAGTGCCACATCGTGTATTACCTGGTCATATGCCCTTTGCAGGAAAGTAGAATAAATGTTGCAGTACACCGTCATGCCCTGTGTGGCCATACCGGCGGCAAGCGTTACAGCATGTTGTTCGGCAATGCCTACATCAATAGCCCTTTTTGGGAAAGCTTCCATCATAAACTTCATGGAACTACCCGATGGCATAGCGGGGGTAATGCCTATTATCTTTCCGTTTTTCTCTGCCAGTTCGGTAAGGGTAAGCCCGAACACATCCTGATATTTAGGAGGTAGGTTTTCATCGGTAACCTTTAGGATTTCTCCTGTAACCTTGTCAAATTTTCCCGGAGCATGGTATTTCACCTGATCCTCTTCGGCTTTTTTAAGGCCTTTGCCTTTTGTAGTTATAATATGAAGGAAACGAGGTCCTTTTTTGTTTTTAAGGCGTTGCAGCTCTTTGGTAAGTGCTGGCAGGTCGTGCCCGTCTATAGGTCCTGAATAGTCAAAATTCAGGGATTTTATCATATTGTTCAGGCGCGGGTTCTTTCCTTCCTTAACCTGTGTAAGGTAGTGTTTTAATGCTCCTACGCTCGGGTCTATGCCTATGGCATTGTCGTTTAGTATAACCAGTAGGTTGGCATCGGTTACCCCGGCATGATTAAGTCCTTCAAATGCCATGCCCGATGCAATGGAAGCATCGCCAATCACGGCTATATGGTTTTTATCGGTGTCATCTTTAAGTTGCGAGGCAATAGCCATACCCAGTGCCGCCGATATGGAGGTGGAGGAGTGACCTACCCCAAAGGTATCATATTCGCTTTCGCTTCTTTTCGGGAATCCACTAATACCACCAAACTGCCTGTTGGTGTCAAAATTATCCCTGCGTCCGGTAAGTATTTTGTGTCCGTATGCCTGATGTCCTACGTCCCATACCAGTAAATCTTCAGGTGTATTAAAAATATAATGTAATGCAATGGTAAGTTCTACCACACCAAGGCTTGCACCAAGGTGACCTTCTTTAACCGAAACCACATCAATAATAAAATCACGTAATTCCTGTGCCAGCTCAGGTAGCTGTTCGGGGGTCAGTTTTCTTAAATCTGAGGGGGTTTGGATATGTGAGAGTAAATTGCCTGACATTATAGGTTTTGAAAGGACAAATTTACAATATAGTTTCCTATTTTTGAATGGCAATACAAAACAATTAGGCAGCCCTGATGACAGAAGATATTTTTACCGACGAGTATTTTATGAAAAAAGCACTTAACGAGGCGCATGAAGCTTTTGATAAGGGCGAAATACCGGTAGGTGCTGTTATAGTGGTGGATAACAGGGTTATTGCCAGAACTCACAATCTTACCGAATTGCTTACAGATGTAACAGCACATGCCGAAATGCAGGCCATAACATCGGCAGCAAATTTTTTAGGCGGTAAATATCTTACAGGATGTACATTGTATGTAACGCTCGAACCCTGCCAGATGTGTGCCGGGGCGTTGTACTGGAGCCAAATATCAAAAGTGGTATATGGTGCCGATGATACCCACAGGGGGTATAAGGTAATGGGGGCAAAACTACACCCCAAAACACAGGTGGTAACCGGAGTTATGGCTGAAGAATGTTCGGTTTTGATGAAAGAATTCTTCAAAAAAAGACGTTAATTTCATTTTTATTGAAAAATCACTGATTTAGGGTAGCTGATTTTTAATGAATTAATCATAAATTTACTACAATAAAACCAATCCTGTTTTAGTTATAGCTTTATGTTGTAACTATCTGTAAAACAAACCATACCGGCCTATGAAAACCTTTAAGCTGATACTGCTTTTTGCAGCTGTCGCCATTTTGCATTCGTGTTCGAAAAAATCTTCTGAAGATTTTGAGTCTGATTTCTCCCAATACAGGGAATACATTACGAGTTTCACCTCGGGAGTAATATCCACACATGCCGATATTGGTGTGGGATTAGCATTTGATAAAAAGGAATGGCAGTTAAACCAGGAACTGGACAGCGATTATTACAGTATATCGCCTTCGGTAGCGGGTAAAGTAATTTATCTTCCGGGTAACATGATTGCTTTTAAGCCGGATCAGCCTCTTAAATCAGGTACAGAGTACAGGGTTACCCTGCATCTGTCTGAATTTATAGACCTGCCTAAAGAACTGAAGGATTTTAACTTCATCGTAAAAACGCTGGAGCAGGACTTTATGGTAACCACAAAAGATTTACAGTCGTACAGCAAAGACGTTCAGTTTCTTAATGCCGAGCTCAGAACCAGTGATTACATTGATGCCGCTACGGCAAAAAAACTGGTAAGGGCCGAACAGGATGGCAGGCAACTGGCTATCCGTTTTGACGAGAAGCTGGCTTCACAAACAGAGTTTCCTTTTATAATAGACAGTATACAGCGACAGGAGGAAGACTCCAATATAAAAATTATATGGAACGGTAAGCCCTTTGATATTGACAGGGAAGGATCGGAAGAATTTACCATTCCGGGAAAAAATAACTTTAAGGTTATCGGTATAGATGTTTCTCTTGCCGATAGTCAGGTAATGTATATTAACTTTTCAGACCCGCTTAAAAAAGAGCAGAATTTTGACGGACTGGTATCGGTACAGGGAGTAAGTAACCTTAAGTTTTCGGTAGACGGTAACCTGTTAAAAGTATTCTTTTCAGATGCATTAACAGGTAGCTTATTGGTTGAGGTTTTTCAGGGTATAGAAAGTACAGATGGTTATAAAACAAAGGAAACCTACTCTACCAAAGTACTGTTTGAGCAGTTAAAGCCTGAAGTGAAATTTTTAAAGAGCGGTACTATACTGCCGGGTTCTAATAACCTTAAACTTAATTTCCAGGCGGTAAACCTTAGTGCAGTAGATGTTAAGGTATACAGGATATATGAAAACAATATACTTCAGTTTTTGCAGGAAAACGAAATTAACGGAAGTTATATAAGGAACGTGGCCCTACCGGTTGCTAAAAAAACAATTACACTGAATACTGATAAGATGGCTGATTACAGCAAGTGGAACTCCTATGCGCTGGATCTTTCAACCATCATAACGCCTGAAAAGGGAGCCATATACAGGGTAGAAATGGGAATTAAAAAAGCCTATTCGCTATACAGATGTGATTCGGGTGAATCGACTGAAGAAAGTGATGATGCAGAAGCTGAAGAAGACCAGGAACTGGAAGAGTACTACCCTGGTATGAGAGGTGATTATGATTATTACGACTACTACGATTATGATTACGACTGGAGGGATAGAGACAACCCTTGCACTAAATCTTATTTCTATAACAGGGATATAGCTACTAATGTACTGGCTAGTGATCTTGGTGTTATTGCTAAGCGTGGTGAGGACAACAGTTATTATTTTGCAGTAAGCAGTATAATTACCACTGAGGCTGTAGCCGGAGCAAAAGTAGCCATTTACAACTACCAGCAGCAAAAACTGGCAGAGGGCGAAACAAACGGCGACGGAGCCATTACCTTAACCAGTGATAAGCATGCTTATTTTGCCATAGTTAAAAAAGGCGATAATACGACCTATGTGAAAATGGGCGAGGGTAACTCACAATCGGTAAGTAATTTTGATGTAGACGGTACCCGCCTGCAAAAAGGACTTAAAGGCTATGTATATGGCGAGCGTGGTGTATGGCGTCCGGGAGATACTTTGTTCATTGGCTTTATACTAAATGATAAAGCGGCTAAACTGCCACCATCACACCCTATAAAACTTAGACTGAGTGACCCTAACGGTAAAATGGTTTATGAAACGGTACAGTCGCACAGTGCTAAAAATCATTATAAGTTCATTGTACCAACGCAGCAGTCGGCACCAACAGGAAACTGGCAGGCTGTGGTATCTGTAGGAGGGGCTAAATTCTATAAAAGCATAAAAATTGAAACCATTAAGCCAAACAGGCTTAAAATCAAAAACGGTTTTGACGGTAAAACTATATATGCTTCACAAAAAAATGTGGCTAAGGTAGATGTGGCCTGGTTACACGGAGCTGTGGCAAAAGACCTGAAACTGGAAATGCAGGCGAAATTTCTGAACCAGAAAACTACATTTAAAGGTTATGTAAACTATCAGTTTGACGACCCGGCACAACGATTCAGTACCGAGGAAATGAACATTTTTGCCGGTAAGACTGATGCTAACGGTACGGCAACAGTAACACTACAGCCTAAACTGCAGGTACGTGCACCGGGTATGCTTAAAACGGTAATCATGACCAAGGCCTATGAGAAAGGCGGTGACTTTAGTACCGATGTTATAACATCTACTTATTCACCTTATGATACCTATGTAGGAGTTAGGCTTCCGGAAGGAAACAAATATGGTATACTGGAAAACGGTAAGAGCAATAAAATTGAGGTAGCAACCGTAAGTGATAACGGTAAACCTAAAGCTAAGCGACAACTTACAGCTAAAGTATTTAAGGTAAGATGGAGCTGGTGGTGGGATGCCTCTCACGGTAATGTGTCTTCATACAGTTCGGCGATATCAAATACTCCGTACTATGAAACCGAAATCACTACCGATGCTAATGGTAAGGCAAGCTTTAATTTCTCTACCGATAAAAACGAATGGGGCAGGTTCCTTATCAGAGTTACTGATGAAGATGGCGGGCACTCGGCAGGTGGAACCATACTTATAGATTACCCATACTGGTCCGGGCGTACTAAGAACAACGGTGGTGATGAGGCAAAAATGCTGGTATTTACTACTGATAAAGAGAAATACAGTGTAGGCGAAAAAGTAAAAGTTTCCTTCCCGTCAAGTGAGGGAGGCAGGGCTTTGGTTTCGTTAGAGAACGGATCAAAAGTGCTTGAAACCTATTGGGTGAAAACCGAAAAAGGCGAAACCCAGATGGAGATTCCGGTAACGGCAAAAATGGCACCTAATGTGTATGTGAACGTTACCATGATTCAGCCGCACGCAACAAGTAAAAACGATTCGCCAATAAGGCTGTATGGTATTATCCCTATTGAGGTGGTAGATAAAAACACCATACTGGAACCGCAAATAAGCATGCCGGACGTACTAAGACCGGAACAGAAATTTACTGTTAAGGTAAATGAGAAAACAGGTAAGGGAATGACCTATACATTGGCTATTGTAGACGAAGGTCTTTTAGATCTTACCCGCTTTAAAACGCCTAACGCATGGAACAGTTTCTATGCTAAAGAAGCACTTGGGGTTAAAACATGGGATGTGTATGACGATGTTATAGGAGCTTACGGAGGTAAGGTAAACCAGATATTCAGTATAGGTGGTGACGAAGACCTTGGTGGTGGTAAGGCTAAAAAAGCCAACCGATTTAAACCTGTAGTGGTGTATTTAGGTCCGTTTACTATTGGTAAGGGAGAAACAAAATCACACGAAATCACATTGCCAAAATATGTAGGTTCTGTACGTACTATGGTGGTGGCTTCAAACAAGGATCAAAGTGCTTACGGAAGCGCAGAGAAAGCAACTCCGGTAAGGAGTCCGTTAATGCTGTTGGCATCATTACCAAGAAAAGTAACACCGGGCGAGAAGGTAACCCTTCCGGTAACGGTATTTGCCATGGAGAAACATGTTAAGAATGTAACCGTACAGGTAA
Source organism: Flavobacterium beibuense F44-8 (assembly GCF_000769915.1). GTDB lineage: Bacteria > Bacteroidota > Bacteroidia > Flavobacteriales > Flavobacteriaceae > Flavobacterium > Flavobacterium beibuense. The sequence continues at coordinate 20,423 of NZ_JRLV01000017.1, read as the reverse complement.
AAACCAATAACGGATTTATAGTGAATGGCTCGGCAAAACAAACCGTATCGTTTAACAGTCCGGATGAGAAAGTGGCTTACTTTGATCTTGAAGTGGGTAATCTAACCGGTATTGGTAAGGTTGAAATACAGGCCTTCTCGGGTAGTGAAAAGGCAAGCTATGAGGTGGAGCTGGATATAATGAATCCTAATCCTGTAACGACCGACTTTAAAACAGTGGTGCTTGATCCTAACAGTACCGCAACGATAGACTGGGAATCTTTTGGTATACCGGGAAGTAACAAAGCTAAACTGGAGGTTTCTTCATTCCCTTCAATCGATTTTAACAGAAGACTGGATTACCTTATACAGTATCCGCACGGATGTTTAGAGCAAACCACATCAAGTGTGTTCCCACAGTTATACCTAAGTGATATTGCCGATATAGATGAGGCAAGAAAACAGAAAATACAACGTAACGTTGCTGCCGGTATAGAAAGACTGGCGCAATTCCAGGTAGCAAGCGGAGGTTTTGTGTACTGGCCGGGTAATGAAAATCCGGACGACTGGGGTTCAAGTTACGTAGGGCACTTCCTTATAGAAGCAGAGAAAAAAGGCTACGCTTTACCGTTAAATGCTAAAAAGCAATGGCTGTCGTACCAAAAGAAAATGGCAAGACAGTGGCGTTACAGCGAAGGCTATCATAACGATTTTGCACAGGCTTACAGGTTATATACACTGGCGCTTGCAGGAGCTGCCGACCTGTCGTCAATGAACAGGTTAAGGGAAACAAGAGGAATAAGCAACCAAGCCAAATTAAGGCTTGCAGCCGCTTATGCCCTTGCCGGACAGAAAAACACAGGACAGTCATTACTAAACCAAAGCAATATAGATAGTGATTACAGTAGCGGAAGAGGCCATTATTACTACTATGGCTCGGCAGAGCGTAACAGGGCTATGGCGCTGGAAACACTGGTTGTTTTAGGACAGAAACAAAAAGCATTTGATGTGGCTAACAAGCTTGCAGAAGCCTTATCGTCTAAAGAATGGATGAGTACGCAAACTACGGCTTACTGTTTGTATGCGATGTCTAAATTCGCTAAAGAGAATGGCGGTAAGGGTATTGATGTAGCCTATACCAGTGCCGGGAAGACGCAAAACATTACAACAGGTAAAACGTTTGCCGACAGGGCGCTTACGGTATCGGCTAATAATTCGGTAACGGTTAAAAATAACAAAGCGGCAACGTTGTATGTAAAAGTGGTTTACAGTGGTATATTACCTGTAGGGCAGGAACAAACCGAACAAAAAGGATTTACTACAAGAATAAACTTTAAGGACAGAGCCGGTAATAGTATTGATCCTGTTTCCCTTGCACAGGGAACCGAGTTTGTTGCTGAGGTATATGTAACCAATACTACAGGAGACAGGGTAGATAATGTGGCACTTACCCAAATAGTACCTTCGGGTTGGGAAATAGTGAACACAAGGTTTACCGACTTTGGAGAAGCTACCGAAAACAAGGTGGATTATACTGATATAAGAGACGATAGGACTAATTTCTATTTCACAATAACTCCGCATCAAACCAAAACATTCAGGATACTGCTTAATGCGTCTTATCCGGGAAGTTATTACCTGCCGGGTGTACAGTGTGAGGCAATGTATGATGACTCGTATATAGCGAGAACGAAAGGACAATGGGTGAAAGTAGAAAAACAGCAATAATAAACTGGATTAAAAAGCGCAGGATAAAACTGGGAATAGGTTTTATCCTGCTGCTTATCTATTATTTTTCTTTACCAAAAGTACTTTTTCAGGAACCTTACTCAACAGTGATTGAAAGTGCAGAGGGTGATTTGCTTTCGGCACGTATCGCTGCCGACGGGCAATGGCGCTTTCCTGCTCAGGACAGTGTGCCTTACAAATTCAAAAAGTGTATTGTTTACTTTGAGGATCAGTATTTTTACAGTCATCCCGGTTTTAATCCTGTAGCCATTGTTAAGGCTATAGGGCAAAATTACAGGGCAGGCAAAGTGGTTAGGGGCGGCAGTACCCTTACCCAGCAGGTAATACGCCTTTCAAGAGACGGTAAAAAGCGCAGTTACTTTGAAAAATTTATTGAGCTTATATTGGCAACCCGCCTTGAGTTTAGGTGCAGTAAGGATGATATACTAAACCTGTATGCGGCACACGCACCTTATGGAGGTAATGTGGTAGGGCTGGAAATGGCATCATGGCGTTATTTCGGTGTTCAGCCACATCAGTTATCATGGGCAGAAACGGCTACGCTTGCAGTATTGCCTAATGCTCCAAGCCTTATCTATCCAGGTAAAAACCAGCAAAGGTTACTAAACAAACGTAACAGGCTATTAAAAAAGCTGTATGAGGAAGAGATAATTGACAAGGATACCTACGAACTTTCCATACTGGAAGAACTTCCGCAAAAACCGTATGAACTTCCGCAGGCGGCACAGCACCTGTTACAGAATATAGCCAAAACCCACGAAGGACAACGTATAAAAACCACAGTAAGTAACAGGATACAAAACAGGGTAAACCAGATTGCTGCCCGTTATTATGGCGAATACAAGCAAACCGAGATTTATAATCTTGCCATACTGGTAGTAGATGTAAAAACAAGGGATATTATAGCTTATGTGGGTAACTCTCCCACGAATAAGGCGCATCAAAAGGATGTTGATATTATTCCTGCGCCAAGGAGTACGGGGAGTGTATTAAAACCATTACTGTTTGCTTCCATGCTAAATGATGGCGAACTATTACCTAATACCTTGGTGGCTGATGTACCTACATACATATCGGGGTATAGTCCTAAAAATTTCAATAATACGTATGACGGAGCCGTACCCGCACAAAAGGCATTGGCAAGGTCGTTAAATGTTCCTGCGGTACTTATGCTGAAGGACTATGGGATTTATCGTTTTTACGAACAGTTGCAACGACTGAAATTATCGGATATAAAACAGCACCCTAACCACTATGGACTATCGCTTATACTGGGAGGTGCCGAATCTAACTTATGGGATTTATGCCGTGCTTATGCCGGGTTGAGCTCCACGCTTAATTACTACAATGCCCATGATGCCAAATACAGGGAGAATGAGTTTGTAGATCTTAACTGGGATAGTAGTGTAAAAAGGGATTTTGGAGATGAGGGCTTCAGTAAGCCGTTATTAGGTGCCGGATCAATATGGCTTACTTATAATGCCATGAAAGAGGTAAACCGCCCTGAGGGTGATGAAGCCTGGAAGTTTTATGATTCATCCCTTGAGATAGCTTGGAAAACAGGAACCAGTTTTGGCGGGCGTGATGCCTGGGCCATAGGTACCAATTCGAGATATGTGGTTGGTGTATGGGTAGGTAATGCGTCGGGTGAGGGAAGACCAAGCCTTACCGGGGTAGGAAGTGCTGCCCCGGTACTTTTTGATGTGTTTAACCTTATGCCAAGACCTAAAAACTGGTTTGAAACACCCTATAACGATTTGGAAGAAGCTGATATTTGTGCGTTGAGCGGGCATTTGGCTGGGCCGGACTGTCCTGTTTCCAAACAATGGATTCCTGTAAGCCACAGGCAAACCGAAACCTGTCCGTATCACAGGCTGGTGCATTTGGATACCGACGGGCAGTATCAGGTTAACAGTAATTGTGAAAGTGTAGATAATATAGTAACCAAATCATGGTTTGTATTGCCTCCGGTAATGGAATGGTATTACAGGAGTAACCACCTTAACTATGTTTCACTGCCTCCGTTTAGGGATGACTGTACCGGTACTACAGCAAATGTTATGGATTTTATTTATCCTAAAGATGACAGCAAGGTATATCTAACTAAAGATTTTAACGGGGAATTACAACCTATTGTGCTTAAGGCAGCCCATACAAGGGCAAATGCAAGGCTTTTTTGGTATCTTGACGACCAATACCTGGGAGAAACCCAAACGTTTCATGAAATGCCTGTAATAACCCAAACGGGGAGTTATTACCTAACCGTTACCGATGAACAGGGACATGAACTGAAACGTAAAATAGAAGTAATAAGTAAATAAAAGCAAAACAGCTCCCTTATCAAAAAGGAAGCTGCCGCATATTCAGAATTAATTATGGGTTTATTTTGAAATAGTCTCTGTGAACATTTTGTCGTTATAGCTTACTACAAAAGTGAATTCTTTTGAGAAAATTTTTGAAGTATTGAATTTTTTAGCCACTTTACCATCTTTTAGGTTCTGGTTGTAAAGCTCTCCGCTGTTCTCATCATAAAGTGTGATGTTTACAGGAGTATTTACTTTACCCGGAACGGTTACAATAAAAGTATCTCCACTTTTAGAAATAACCGGTTTGTAAGTCTCTTCCACAGCTTTTTCAGAAATAGAAGCAGTTTCTTTTACAACGCTTATTTCATAACGAGCCACTTTTGCTGCAGTTTCTGCCTCAAGGTAGTAAATACCTTCAGGGAAAGCAGTAAGGTCATACGTTCTGTTAATCGCGTTAGATCCTGATACTTTTTCGTTAAAGATTAATTCTTCTTTACTGTTATATATAGAGAACGTAACTGTTTCTGCATCCACAACAGAAAAACTAACTGTTTTTCCTGTTTCGTTTGTCACTTTCAGTGAAAAATCATATTCACCCGCACTAACACCAAACGTTGTTAATAACATCGCTAAGGCTAAACCAATTTTCGCAAAATTTTTCATAATTAAAAGTTTTAAGGTTCAACTCCTGTTTCTATGTTGCTAAATTACTATGTTTAAGTGGTGATGATTACTCCACAATTTTCTAATTTATATACTATATTAACTTTACTAAAACGTTTTAGTGTTAATTTTGGTAAATATGTGTAATTTTTAGGTAATTTTGTGAAGTCTAAAAAATCGAAAACATGAAATCACTAAAGGCTACTTTTGAGGTAATTGAACCTGCTTTCGGCAGTTCGTTTTATTACTCGCAGTATGTACAGAGTGCAAATGTAAAAGCACATGTTTGGCATTACCATCCTGAAATAGAGCTGGTGTTTGTAAACGGCGGTTCGGGTAAACGGCAAATAGGTACGCATTTATCCTATTATACTGATGGCGACCTTATACTCATTGGTAGTAACCTGCCACACTGTGGGTTTACCGACAGTACTACCGGAAACAGGAATGAAACGGTAATACAAATGAAGCCAGATTTTTTAGGACAGGGGTTTTTAGGTATACCCGAAATGAAAAACATTCAGCATCTTTTTGAAAGAGCGAAAACCGGACTGGCTTTTGGCGAGGAAACCAAAGCAAGACTGGGGGAGAAAATAGAGGAGCTTAATGATATGCCTTATTTTAAACGATTGCTTGCCCTGCTTGATATATTGAATGATCTGGAAATGGCATCTGATTTTAAAGTGCTAAATGCACAGGGGCTTACTATGGAAATGCAGGTGCAGGATAATAATCGCTTAAATACTGTTTTTAATTATGTGAAAGATCATTTTAAGGAACAGATTCCGCTGGAGGAGGTAGCCGATAAGGTGAGTATGACCGTACCTTCTTTTTGCCGATACTTTAAAAAGATAACTAATAAAACATTTACACGCTTTGTGAACGAATACCGTGTGGTACACGCTTCTAAATTACTCGCAGAAAAACCCATTGGGATAACCGAGGTATGCTACGAAAGCGGATTTAATAATTTCAGTCATTTTAATAAAGCCTTTAAGGAGTTTACGGGAAAGAGTGCTTCGCAGTACAGAAAGGAACTTAAATCGGTTATAGAATAAGGATTGGGTTTATGGAAAATTATGTATATTGAAACACTATACAAACCATAACTCACTATGAAAAAACTGTTTTTACTGCTATCACTACTTATCCTAACTTCGTGTACCCAATTTGGAATATTTAGTGAAACCATAAAAGATTTTGACAATAACCGATGGGAAAAAAACGATACTAAAAGTTTTTCTTTCCAAATTAATGAAGATGTGGATAAGGCAAATCTTGAAATACTGTTTTCCCATGTACATGAACCGGGATATGATAAGGTTCCTGTCGAGATTACTTTTAAAAAAGCAGACGGAAGTGAAGAAATTATTAAGACCGATTTATTGTTAACAGACGGGAATGGTAAGAGTTATTCGGAATGTATTGGAGATGTTTGTGATTTGGAACAAACCGTAAAAGAAAATTTTACCCTTGCCAAAGGGGATTATACAATAACTATTTCCAATACAACAAATCTGCCTTATTTGCCTAATGTAATTGCTCTTGGTATAGGTGTTGAGACTGCCGAATAATTATAGTTAAGCAATATTCCTGCTTTAAATATTACAGGTGATATATCTTAAGATTTACAAAAGTGGGGTAGTATGATACATTTTGACGGAGATTATTGCCTCATTCTTTTGGTGAGTTCCTCTTCAAATGTTATTCTTGTTTCTTTGTAACCTCTTCTTGCCTTGTTGTATTTAATTACAGTTTCCTTTTCTTTTAAATAATCTATGCCGGACTTTAATTCTGAGTTTGAAAGCTCCTTTGGGTTTTTGAAAAGCATTTCACGGGTAAATGTTTCTTCTTCCTCCTGTTCGTTTTCAACAAGGTAAGCCTGCTCTTTAATATCGTTTGTAATGACTTCTGTAATAGTATATTTTGAGAGGTTTAACTCATCGCGGTTAATAATGGTGAGGTACTCCTCTCCGGTTTCCAAATCATAGTGATTACCGCTTATACCCTTAGCCTTTAGACTTTTAAAAGCCTTTCCGTTAAAATATACGGTACGTCCGGTTTTTGAAAAAGTAACAAGCCCTATCCATGCGGGACCATTGTCGCTATAGCCCGATTTTAGTTCGATATATTTAATTTGTGGTTTCATGGTTTGATTGGAATACACTAAATATAAAAACAAAAAAAACCGTTCCAAAAAAAATTGAAACGGTTTTTAAAACTTTATTCGCTGATAGCGTTTCCTTTGCTATCAAAAAAGTGGTATTCTAAATACGTGTAAGCGTCACGTGGTATGATTTTCACCCATTTTTTATGTTCAAAAAACCATTTTGAACGTATAGATGGAAAACCTTTGGTAAGGTATGCTGCCACAAAAGGGTGTGCGTTAAGCACTATTTTTTTATGGCTTTTAACAATTCTTTCTAATTCGGCCGTAATACGGTCTACAACCAGTATAGGAGCTTCAATTTCTCCGGCAACCTTGTTAGGGTCTTCTTCTCTGGTTTTAATATTAACCTCTGGCCTTACGCGTTGCCTTGTAATTTGGATAAGCCCAAATTTACTAGGAGGCAGGATCTTGTGTTTGGCTTTATCGTCGCTCATTTCCTGTTTAAGGAAATCGTAAAGGGTTTTTCGGTTATCAGGATTAGACATGTCTATAAAATCGACAACTATAATCCCGCCCATATCCCTTAATCGTAGCTGCCTTGCAATCTCTGCGGCAGCAATCAGGTTTACTTCAAGTGCTGTGTCTTCCTGGCTTTGTGCCTTGTTAGAGCGGTTACCGCTGTTCACGTCTATAACGTGCAGTGCTTCGGTATGCTCAATAATCAGGTAGGCACCTTTGCTCATGGAAACGGTTTTTCCAAATGAAGTTTTAATTTGCCTTTCAATACTGTATTTTTCAAACAGTGGCAAATCCCTGTTTTGGTATAGCTTAACGATATTCGCTTTTTGAGGAGCTATCTCCTGCAGATAGTCCTTTGTTTGATAAAATAGGTCCTCATCATCAACATGAATACCGGTAAAGGTATCGTTGAATATGTCCCTTAGCATAGAGGAAACCTTGTTTACTTCGCCCAAAACTTTAGAAGGGTGGTGGGCTGTAGGGATACGTTTACACATTGCAATCCATTTGTCATGCAAGTTTTGTAAATCTTTATCCAGTTCGGCTACTTTTTTGCCTTCGGCTACTGTTCTCACAATAACACCAAAACCTTTTGGTTTGATAGACAGAACCAGTCTTTTTAATCGGTCTTTTTCTTCTTTAGAGTCAATTTTCTGTGAAATTGAAACCCTGTCTGAGAAAGGAACCAGTACTACATATCTTCCGGCCAGTGAAAGCTCTGAGCTTATCCTTGGGCCTTTTGTAGATATGGGTTCTTTAACTACCTGAACCAAAACCGACTGATTGGCGCTCAATACATCTGTAATGGCTCCGTCTTTGTCGATCTCTTTTTCAAAAGGGAAGTTTTTAAGGGTGAAATCTTTTATTTTACCTGCGCTTACAAGTTTTATGAATTTTAACAGGGAGGGCAAATTAGGCCCCAGGTCATGATAATGTAAAAAGGCATCTTTTTCAAAGCCTACATTTACAAAGGCGGCATTAAGGCCGGCAACCGGTTTTCTTATTTTGGCTATAAATATATCGCCAACAGAAAACTTGTTTTTATCTTCCTGTTCCTTGTGTAATTCAATTAGTTTTCCATCTTTTAATAAGGCAAAATCTACGGCTTCTGAACTGGATCTGATAATTAATTCCTTGTTCACACTGTACATTTTTATCCGCATGGCTTTAGCTGTCGGTTGTCGGTTATTGGTTGTTGGCATAGTTATAATGCCATCAACTATCAACTGTCAATCATCAACCAATCTCTATACAGATGGATTAAACAATAATTTTTTTACAGGTATAAATTACCCGGCGGCTTTTTAAAAATTTAGGCTAAAAACAGATTTTAAACGAGGTTTAGAGTCTATCGTGTTGTACCTTAAAGTTTTATGTAAAGCCAATATCAATGAACTTAATTCTTAAAAAAGAAAAAGTAGTATTAAACTACTTTTTCTTTTTGTGACGGTTAGCTCTCGCTCTCTTTTTACGTTTGTGAGTCGCTACCTTATGTCTTTTTCTTTTTTTACCACTTGGCATAGTGTTAAGGTTTAGTGATTAATAATTAGTTTACTTTGACTTCAGTATTCATTTTTACTCCGTCAATGAATATTTTTGCTGGTTTAAATGCCGGAATGTTATGTGCAGGGATTTTAATGGTAGTGTTTTTAGAAATGTTTCTACCGGTTTTCTCGGCACGGGTTTTAATAATAAAGCTACCGAAACCTCTTAGATAAACATTATCTCCGGTTTCCAGGGAGTTTTTTACTTCTTCCATAAAAGACTCAACTGTTGCTTGTACATCACCTTTTTCAAGACCCAGTTTTTCCGAGATTTTCGCTACGATGTCTGCTTTCGTCATTTTTATTCTTATTTATAAGTATTTAGATATTTTACTTGTCCAAATTTTTGAGTTTGCAAATATATGAATTAAAAAAACAATTATTCAATGTTAATGTATTAAAATTTAATAACATAAACTTTTACTTTTGTTGGCTAATAAGTAATAATGGTTTTTTATAAGTCTCTAATTCAGTGGTATTTACAAAATAAGCGCGATTTGCCGTGGCGAAAAACTGACAATCCTTATTTTATATGGCTGTCAGAAATTATGCTTCAGCAAACGCGGGTGGCTCAGGGATTACCCTACTTTTTAAGCTTTACCGAAGCTTTTCCAACCGTGTTTGATCTGGCAAATGCTCCCGAAGAAAAAGTGCTTAAACTATGGCAGGGACTTGGCTATTATTCCCGTGCCCGTAACCTGCATGCTACTGCTAAACACGTGGCTTATAACCTTGACGGAAAATTTCCTGCTACCTATAAGGAGCTTTTAAAACTAAAGGGTGTAGGCGACTATACCGCTGCGGCTATTGCCTCTATATCATATGGCGAACCTGTGCCAGTGGTAGATGGTAATGTGTACAGAGTGTTGTCGCGCTATTTTGGTGTGGATACCGATATTTCTTCCACTCAGGCGAAAGTCGAATTCAGGGAGCTTGCCGGTTCCCAGTTGCCTAAAGATAATGCTGCCGACTTTAATCAGGCAATTATGGAATTTGGTGCCCTGCAATGTGTGCCTAAGAGTCCTGATTGTTCCAGTTGTATTTTTAATACTAATTGTGTAGCTTATGCTACGGGCAGGGTAAGTGAGTTGCCTGTAAAGCTTAAAAAGACAAAAGTTACCAATCGCTACTTTAATTATCTTATAGTTCAAGATGCTAACGGTAATTCGGTTATGCAAAAACGTACTGCAAAAGGGATATGGCATAATTTATATGAATTTCCGCTACTGGAAACGGTAACCGAAGTGCCTGAAAAGGAAACAATACAATTAATAAATACTTTTCCCGGATTTGATTTTCCGGTAGCCGATATAAAATTACTTACGCCTGTAAATGTGATTCATAAACTTTCACACCAGCACCTGTATATCAGGTTTTGGGAGGTGAAAACCAATAGTGTAGTAAAAAACGCACTTTCTCATGATGAACTGAGAGGTCTGCCTGTCCCTGTGGTTATCCATAATTTTATAGATAAGCATTGGGTATAGTAACTAATTTTTAGTATTTTTGAGTAAACACAGTAAAAGCCATGAACGGAACGTTAAATAAAGTTATGCTTATAGGACACTTGGGAGATGATGTAAAACTGCATTATTTTGAGGGGGGTAATTGCATAGGCAGATTTCCTCTTGCTACAAACGAGGTGTATATAAACAAACAGACTAACGAGAAAATTACTTCTACCGAATGGCACAACCTTGTGGTAAGGAATAAAGCGGCAGAGATTTGCGAAAAATACCTCACCAAAGGAGATAAAATTTATATTGAGGGCCGTATTAAGTCACGTCAATGGCAGGCTGAAGACGGCAGCACTAAGTATACAACGGAAATTCAGGTTACCGAGTTTACCTTTTTAACTACAAAAAAGGATATTGAAGGCAACGGTGGTGGTAATGCACCGGCTAAGTCTAACTATGGTAACACACAGGGTGGCGAACCTGCAAGGGATGCTAACCCGGCATCGCAAAATGTACCGGCGCCTGATGATGATCTTCCGTTCTGATTGTTTAACTAATTTGTATTATTTTGGATCCTGACCCCTCGAGTTACTTTCAAGATTATAACCTTTTAATAGGTGTAGCAGGGATACTTATCCTGCTAATATGTTCCGCTTACATGTCGGGAACAGAAGTAGCCATTTTTTCGTTAACACCAAACGATCTTGATAAGATCAATGAAGAGAATCCTAAGAAAGGGAAGCTTCTCTCTACCTTGCTTGATAAGCCTAAAAAGTTACTGGCTACCATAGTTATTACAAACAACATGTTTAATCTGGCAGTGATTATCCTGTTCTTCAGGTTGTCGTCTAACTTGTTCTCTAATGTTATTTCACCCTTGCTGAAGTTTGGGCTGGAAATACTGTTAGTAACCTTTTGCATGCTTTTGTTTGGTGAGGTAATGCCTAAACTGTATGCTTCCAGAAACAGCGTCCGTTTTTCCCAAAGTATTGCTTATCCTTTATACTTACTTAATATACTACTGTCTCCCATAAGTGTGCCTATGCGAGAAGTGACACTGGCACTTAACAAGAGGTTTGGTAATAAAAAGACCAACTTCTCTGTCGATCAGCTTTCGCAGGCATTAGAGCTTACCGATTATGGCGATGCCACACAGGAGGAACAGAAGATATTGCAGGGTATTGTATCTTTCGGGAATACCGATGTAAAGCAGGTAATGTGTCCGCGTATTGACATATTTGCACTGGAGATAGAGGAAACCTTTCAGGAGATTTTCCCTAAAATTATAGATAAGGGTTTTTCCAGGATTCCGGTATATAACGATAATATAGACCAGATTGAAGGGGTGCTTTTCGTAAAGGATCTTATTCCGCATATCGACAAGGATGAATTTAACTGGCAGGAAATAATAAGACCAGCTTTCTTTGTGCCGGAAAATAAAATGCTCGACGATTTGCTAAAGGAGTTTCAGGTAATGAAAAATCACCTTGCTATTGTTGTGGATGAGTACGGAGGGACATCGGGGCTTATTAGTCTGGAAGATATCCTTGAGGAGATAGTAGGTGATATAAGCGATGAATTTGACGACGAAGATATTATATACTCTAAAATAGATAATAATAATTACCTTTTTGACGGAAAGATAAGCCTGAAAGATTTTTACAGGATTACCGATGCTAACGAGGAGGAGTTTGACGATGCAAAAGGGGAAGCCGAAACCCTGGGCGGATTTATTTTAGAGATATCGGGAAATTTTCCTAAAAAAGGTCAAAAAATTAGCTTTAATGGCAATATATTTACCATCGAATCTGTTGATAAGAGAAGGATTAAACAAATTAAGGTTACACTTATATAATGAATACCATTAAAAGATTTTTTGCTTTAGGCGTGCTTTTACCGGCAATGGCAGTTTTTACATCATGTGGAGAAGATGTAGTACCTAAGCCCGAAGCTTATTTAAGGCTTGACTATAAGGAGGCTGATTACATGATTTATGATAAGGCATGTGCTTTAGATTTTGCAGTAAATTCTAAAGCTACCATAGTTGATAAGGGTGATTGTAATCTGGACATCCGTTATCCTGATATGAAAGCAACAGTTTATCTTACTTATAAAGATATACACAATGACTTGGAAAGACTTTTAAGAGATGTTCAAAAACATACTTATGAGCATGTTATAAAGGCCGATGGTATTCAGGAACAGCCGTTTATGATTCCTGAGAAAAAACTGTACGGAATGTTTTATGAGGTAGGGGGGGATGCGGCTACAAATGCTCAGTTTTATGTAACGGATAGTGTGAGCCATTTTATAAGCGGATCACTATACTTTTACGTAAAACCTAATTATGATTCGTTAATGCCTGCGGCAAACTACATAAAAAATGATATGCGAACCTTAATGGAAAGCATACAATGGAAATAAAAAAAGCGGCTATTAAGCCGCTTTTTTTATTTATATCGTTTAAAAAGGAATTATTACATTGTACCTTCTTTCTTAGTTTCAGATGAGCATTTTTTAGCTCCGCCACAACAGCTTTTACCTTCTTTTTTTGCATCAGAAGAAGAGCATGATTTATCATCTGCTTTCTTAGTTGTTTTTTTAGCTTTTTCCTTTTCCTGATCTACACTGTAGTAAGCTTTATCTCCCGAAGATTTTACGTCTGACACTTTGTAAGCACCGTCAGCAATTCCTTCAACTTTAGTAACTAATGTTTCAGGAGTTTGTTTTGAAGCGTCAAACGATACGGTAGCTGTCTTGCTTTCAAAATCAACTTTAGCGTCCTGTACACCTTCCATACCTGCAAGTTTACTTTCAATTGTGGCAGCACATCCCTGTGGGCATGTCATACCGTCAATTTTAAAGGTAGTAGTTTCAAGGTTAGCAGCTGTTTCGTGAGCTGTTGCTGTAGTATCATTAGTAGTTCCTTCTGCAGGAGCTTCCATATTGTTTTTAGCATTGTCTTTGCAACTTGCAAAAAGGGCTGCCGTAAGGGCAAAAAATGCAATTTTTTTAATACTGTTCATAATATATACTGTTGTAGTTAATAAACTCGTGTAAAAGAGTTTACAAAAATATGAAAAAACTATTGTCGGGAAGTTTTAAATAACGGATTTTTGGGCAAAATAAGTTAAAAAGCATGCAGTCTAAAAATTTAAAATGGTATTTGCTAATTGTATTAGCATGTGTATGGGGTAGTTCGTTTATACTAATGAAGCGTGGCCTTGAAGGGTTAACTGCTTTCCAGATGGGGGCTTTACGCATTATTTTTTGCGGACTGTTCCTCTTAATTATAGGTTTTAAGAGTCTTAAAACAATACCGCTAGGACAGTGGAAGTATATTTCCCTTACGGCACTGGTAGGTACATTTATGCCTGTTTTTCTGTTTGCAGTGGCGCAAACCGAGATAAACAGTTCGGTAAGTGCTATATTAAACTCCTTAGTGCCGCTTAATACGCTTGTTATTGGGGCACTACTATTTGGGCTGCAGTTCCAGAGGAGACAGTATTTTGGGGTTTTTATAGGTTTGATAGGAAGTGTATTATTGGTATACAACGGAGCGATGGATAATCCTAACCAAAACTACCTGTATGCTTTGTTTGTTGTGGTAGCCACAATATGCTATGCATTAAATGTAAACCTGATAAAGAAGTACCTGTCAGATCTGAGCCCGCTTAGTATTAGTGTGGGTAACTTTTCGGTAATGCTTATTCCGGCTGTAATTATATTGTTTTGTTCAGGCTTTTCAGATGTTGTAGTAAATCCCGAAGCGCAAAAAGCCATGATGTATATTGCTATACTTGGGGTAGTAGGTACAGGTATTGCTAATATAGTTTTCTTTAGGCTTATACAAATGTCGTCGCCTGTATTTGCATCATCGGTAACCTATTTAATTCCGGTTGTGGCGTGTATATGGGGGCTGTTGGATAACGAGTCGCTAAGTCTTGCACAGGGTTTTGGAGCGCTTATAATTTTAGTAGGAGTATATTTCTCAGCAAGGAAATAAAGTTTATAATTACATAATAAAAAAGGCTGCCAATAGGCAGCCTTTTGTGTATATCAAAAATCTTTAATGATTATTGGAAGTCAGCATCGCTAACACCTTCATTGATTTTTACATCAGATACAGTAAGTTCTACTTCCATACCAATGTTTATTGAGCTTTTATAAGGTATTTTAACACCTTTAACTTCTTTGTAATCGCTGTAAGGAGTTGTAACACTTACTTCTCCCTGTGGACCTTGTGCTGTTTCTATTTTAGCAACTTTAAGTCCGGTTTTAACGTCAAAGTAAATAGTAGCATCTCCGTTAACAATAGCATATACATCACTACCATTGTAGCTTTCAATACCTTTAAGAGTTATAGAAGTATCGTCTTTCATTTTTAATTCAGGGAAAGGATAAGCTTCTTTTTTGAACTCAGCTACCTGATCTTCCGGTAAAGCCTGTGTTTGACCTTGAGCCACAACAAAAGCTTTAGTTCCGTCAAATACCATTTTTTGAGTTTGCCCCATTACGCTAAGTCCCTGTGCCATTTTATTACTTGAAGTTACTTTTTTGAACACCTCAAGATTCATTCCCTGTACAGAGCCTGAAGCGGTCACAGAGATAGATTTAACACTTGAAACCGCTTTCTCACCACCAATAGCATTGATGTAGTTTTCTAAAACAGTTTTAGCAGTTACACCTGCAGGAACCGGTTTGTTAAGTACAGGTTTTGAAGCAGGAGCACCAAACTTGTCGTAATAGTTAATAGGAATGTTACGGCTTTCAAGTCCCGGTAATACATCGGCAGCTTTACCAACAATAACGATTCTTGCGTTGTTAACCTTGAAGTATTTCTGAGCAGCATTTCTGATGTCTTCCGGAGTTACTGCATTAATGTTCTTAATGTAGTTCTCGTAGAAATCTTCAGGAAGATTTTGAGTTTCTGTTCTTAGGGCGTAACCTGCAACTGTAGATGGTTTTTCAATCTGCATTACAAAGTTACCTATGTATTTAGCTTTAGCATTTTTAAGATCTTCCTCGCTTACAAGGTCAGTTCTTATTTTCTTAAGCTCGTTTAGTATCTCGACAACAGCACTGTCAGTAACGTTGTTTCTTACAGATGCAGTAGCACGGAAAGAAGTAACACGTTTGTTAGCACCAAGAGAAGAGTAAGAACCGTAAGTCCATCCGTGAGCCTCACGAAGGTTAAGGAATAAACGACCTTCACCACCACCACCAAGAATTTGGTTAGCAAGGATAGCAGCAAAGTAATCTTTGTCAGTCATTTTAAGTGTAGAAACGTTTACTACAGAGATTTCAGACTGTACAGCGTTTGGCATATCAACAAAGTCGATTTGAGTGTACTGAACATCCTTAGGGTCAGTGTAGCTTACATTTGGAGCAACAGCCGGTTTCCATGAACCGAATAATTTCTCTACCTGTTTTTTAACATCTTTTACTTTAACGTCACCTACTACTACAAGGTAAGCATTACCAGGAACGAAGTAAGTGTTGTAGTTGTTAACAACATCGTTAAGAGTAACGTTGTTAAGGGTTTCTTCGGTTACATACTCACCATTAGGGTGGTTTTTACCGTAAATTAAAAGATCTGTAACTCTTGACGATACAGCAGGAACGCTTTTCTCGTCAGATTTAAGACCTTCAATCATTTTATCTCTTTGTTTTTCAAACTCTTCCTGAGTAAATACAGGGTTAAGTGCGCCATCTGCCATTAACTCAAGTATTCTGTTAGAGTATTTTGAAAGCCCGCCTCCCGAAGCACCACTTGCCCAGAAGTTGATGTTGGCACCTAAAAAGTCAATTTCTTCATTGAATTTCTCTTTAGATATTTTTTTAGTACCACTACCTATTACCGCGCTTAAAAGGTCTGAAACACCTTTTTTGCTTCCTTCAGCATAAGGAGCGTTATCCATTGTAAGGGTATAAGATACTCTAGGTAGTTTGTGGTTTTCCACAACTAGTACTTTTAAACCGTTTTTAAGTTTAAAAGTTTCAGGTTTACCCACGTTTACTGTTGGGGCAGGACCTGGTTGTGGCATTGGTCTGTCTTGAGCCTGCATTGAAGTCACTGATAAAAACAAGCCGGCTAATATATATATAACTTTTTTCATGATATTTCTGTATGCTTAGTTTTGTGCTTTATCTGTAGCTGGAACGTAATCAAGAATTAATCTTTGGTTAGGGTTAAGATATTTCTTAGCCACTTCTCTGATTTCTTCTCTTGTAATGCTTTGGTAAATACTGTTTTCAGTATTGATAAGGTTAACATCGCCGTAAAGAAGGTAGTAAGTTGCAAGATTTTCTGCTACACCCTCTATACTTGAGTTACTGTTAACATACTGACTTTCGTACTGGTTTTTAAGTTTTTGCATTTCGTTCTCAGAGATAAGCTCAGTTTGAAGCTTTACGATTTCTTTATCAGCTTCAGCAACAAGTTCTTCAGCTGTGTGACCCTGCATTGGGATACCGTAAATGATATAAGAACCGTAGTCTTCCTGATTGTAGCTGAAAGCGCCCATTTGAAGTGCCATTTTCTCTTTGTCTACAATTCTCTTGTACATTCTTGAACTTTTACCACCGCTTAAAAGTGTTGAGATCATGTCAAGTACTCTTGCATCTCTTGTTTTCATAGAAGGAGTTCTGTAAGCAGCAACAACCATTGGAAGCTGAATGTTAGGATCTTCGTATGTAGCGTGAATAGTTTCTTTTATAGGAGCTTCTTCAAAATGCTTACGTGAAATAGGTGTTCCTTTAGGAATAGCGCTAAAGTACTGGTCTATCCATTTTTTAGTTTGGTTGATGTCAAGATCACCAGCTACAACTAAAACGGCATTGTTAGGAATATAGAATTTTTTGTTGAAAGCCTGGAACTCCTCAAGAGTTGCGGCATCAAGGTGATCCATAGAGCCTATAGTAGCCCACTGATATGGGTGAACTTTAAACAGGTTTTTTTTAACCTGTGCAATAAGGTTACCGTAAGGTTGGTTGTCTACACGTAGTCTTTTCTCCTCTTTTACTACCTCGTTTTGAGTATCAACACCAATTTGGTTGATTACCGGATGCATTAACCTTTCAGATTCCATCCAAATGGCAAGCTCAAGGTTGTTAGAAGGGAAAACCTCGTAGTAGTACGTTCTGTCGTCAGAAGTATTGGCATTGTTGTTACCGCCGTTTGCAGTAACTATTTTAAACCATTCGCCACGGGCGATGTTTTCTGTACCTTCAAATAAAAGGTGTTCGAAAAAGTGAGCAAATCCTGTTCTCTCAGGGTTTTCATCCTTAGAACCTACGTGATACATAACTGATGTAACGATAACAGGAGCCGATTTGTCCTGATGTAGGATAACATGAAGGCCATTATCCAGATCGTATTCCTCAAATGCTACTTTTTGGGCCGAAGCTACTCCGCTAAGCATAAGAAGTGAACCCAAAGCCATTAAAGATTTTTTCATAAAAATTAATAATATTTTTGATTTTGCTAATTGGTATGCAATTTCGACAATTTGTTACAATAAATGTTTATTTTTTTTTAATATTGATAATTAGGGTGTTACAAATGTGATTTTTAACTTTGTTTTTTTGGGCTAACCTGTTGTGTGATAAATATTAAGTTGTATATTTGCAAACTCAAAAAATTAATTAAACCATATTGTTATGTACGCAATCGTAGAGATAGCAGGGCAGCAATTTAAAGTTAGCAAAGACCAAAAGGTTTATGTTCACCGTCTTGAAGGTAAAGAAGGAGATGCAATTTCATTTGCAAAAGTTCTTTTACTTGATGACAACGGAACAGTTACCCTTGGCGCCCCGGCTATAGAAGGTGCTTCAGTTGAAGCCAAAGTGTTACAACACTTAAAAGGAGACAAAGTAATCGTTTTCAAAAAGAAAAGAAGAAAAGGTTACAAAGTTAAAAATGGTCACCGTCAATCATTAACACAAATTGTAATTTCAGGAATTACAGCTGGTGGTACTAAGAAAAAGGCGACTAAAAAAGCGGAAGCTACAGAAGAATAATTAACAATTAAAAACTAAAACATCATGGCTCACAAGAAAGGTGTCGGTAGTTCCAAGAACGGTAGAGAATCAGAGTCGAAACGTCTAGGCGTTAAGATTTATGGTGGACAGGCTGCTATTGCCGGTAACATTATCGTTAGACAAAGAGGTTCTAAACACAACCCGGGTGAAAACGTTTACATGGGTAAAGATCATACTTTACATGCTAAAGTTGACGGTGTTGTTAAGTTCCAGAAAAAAGCTAACAACAAATCTTTTGTTTCTATAGTTCCATTTGAAGCTTAAGAATTTGCAACAATACAAAAGCCCACTCATTGAGTGGGCTTTTTGTTTTTAGGCTCCTACCACATCATTAATTATCTGTTTCCATTTTTTTGCCAGTATCAGCTCATCTGCAAGCTGCAGGGAAACATTAGCATTGTAAAACTCCAGTGCTGCCGGTTGTTCACTGTTGTTTGCCGGTTGGAGTTCCAGTACCAGCCTGTTAATACGGTCTGACTTTTCCCTGCTATCAGGAGTGATAACCCTGCTTTCCTCTATTTTATTTAAATCAACATGTTCTATAGTATGTTTGTTACTGTCGCCTTTTAAAAAGAACAGCATACGATTTTGGGTATCTATACCAATAGCGGCATGTATCCAAATATCCTGTTGATTTATTTTACATGATTTTTCTGCTGCATAATTGCTTAATGCTGCCAGTGTTTTTTTATATTTTTTATTACTGCTGTTATGTGCTATTACTATAGGTATGATGCATACTAAAAGTAATACACCACCTATTATTGCTGTACCTAAGTCCATTTTTTGAATTGTTATATGTTTATAATGAGTTAGCCATACAGTTTTTACTGTTGGCGTGTAAAAGTTTTAGTCATGAAAATGACTACTGTAAAATGACTTAGGTGTTTACCAGAAAAAATGGAAAGGGTAAATAATATCTGTAGAAGTAAAGCGGAGCAGTGAATCTCCGTTATTGAACAGATATTGAGAATAGTTGTCCTGAATAAACCAGGTTATTGCTTTAAAACTGTTTGTTATGCTATAAAAAGGTACGTCGGCCTTTTTTGCATCAGTTTCTAATAGCTTGGTTTCGTTTGTAGCAGAATGGAAAGAAGACTTGAAGTCGGTTTTAGTGAAAAATACCTGCTCCTTAGACTTTACTATGTTAGTATTAAAGTCGAGCGTATGATTGCCCGATATACCTGTTGCTAACAGGTATATAAGAGCAATTAATGATAATGATATTTTTTTGAAATTTTCTTTCACGGGCGCAAATATACTTTATTTAAGTATAAGTGGTTTTATTTTAACGTTTTAGAATATCTAAAAAATCTTCACGGTATATTTCGCGTGCACCCAGACTTGCAAGGTGGTCATTGTATACCTGACAGTCTAAAAGCAAATACCCTGCCATTTCCAGTTGTTTGACTAAAGCTATAAAGGCTATCTTGCTGGCATTAGATGCTTTAGAGAACATACTTTCGCCACAAAATATATGGCCAAGGTCTATACCATATAGACCGCCAACAAGTTTATCATCCTGCCATACCTCTACTGATTTTGCTTTACCCAGTCTGTTAAGTTCACAGTAGGCCTCTACCATTTCGGGAGTGATCCATGTGCCGGGCTGCCCATCACGTTTTATGTTACGGCAGTTAGTAATCACATCTCTAAAAGCGATATTAAAGGTAACTTTAAAAATCCCCCTGTTTATAATATTACGCATGCTTTTAGATACCTTGAGTTCGTTAGGGAAAAGCACCATTCTTTCCGGCGGGGACCACCATAGTATGGGTTCATCATCTTCAAACCACGGGAATATACCGTTGTGGTAGGCAAGCAGTAATCTTTCGGGAGATAAATCGCCGCCTATGGCTACAATACCTTCGGGTGAGGCTTGCCGGGCAGGAGGGAAGTAAAGGTCTCTGGAAAGATAATACATAGATTAATGCACTTTGTTTGAATGCTCAAAGGTAAGCATTTACCAATTTTGATAAAAAATTAAGCACTCATTAATAAGTCAGGCTCTTTTTCAATCTGCTTAATAAAGTAGGATGGTTTGATACCGGTTT
>NZ_JRLV01000016.1 GCF_000769915.1 Flavobacterium beibuense F44-8 | reverse complement strand
AGTTTAAGGCTCACTTCTCACTGAAGAGATAGCAGAAAACCAAGTTAATATATAAAATGCTGTCAGGAATGGCAGCATTTTATATAATATTATTAGGTTAAATTACCAACCTAACGCAAAAATTTATATATTTGACCGCTATGGAAAAATATTGATAATAATTTTAGCCATAGGACCGTTATACATTAATAAACACCAATAAGCTAAAGCGCATTTCTCATTAAACGATAAGGTCGACATGAATTTTAAAAAGATTTATCTATTTTTTGGATTATTACTAACTCAGCTGTCTTTTTCGCAAGAAGGGATTGCGGTTTACTCAGATTATTTGTCAGATAACTATTACCTAATACACCCGTCTATGGCCGGTGCTGCAAACTGTGCAAAAATCAGGTTGACTGCGCGTCAGCAATGGTTTGGGCAGGATGATGCCCCTCAGTTACAAACATTAAGTTTTAACGGAAGAATAGGAGAGCAGTCAGGTATAGGTATTATTGGTTTTAATGATAAAAACGGTTATCATTCTCAAACAGGAGCTAAGCTTACTTATGCTCACCATATTCGTTTTTCAAGAAGTGATTATGATTTGAATCAATTATCATTCGGTATGAGTGCAGGTCTTGTTCAAAGTCGTTTGGATGAGACAGAATTTGAACCTGATTTCGATCCTATTATTGATGGAGGAATGAAACAAAAAGATTCTTATTTCAATATTGATATTGGTGCTTCTTATCACTATCTTGATTTTTATGCGCATTTTACAGCTAAGAATGTAATAGCAAGTAAAAGGGATATTTATACAGATGTAGAAAGTGATAATCTTAGAAAATATTTAGTGAGCGCAGGTTATGTATTTGGAGATCCAGATCGTTTACAGTGGGAGCCTTCTATAATGTTCCAGGCTGTTGATGAGACTAAGGAGAAATCAATGGATGTTAATCTTAAAGTGTATAAAGAGCTTGATTTTGGAAGACTTTGGGGAGGATTATCATATAGAAGATATTTAGACGGAGCTCAGTATATAGATGGTAATGGAGCTAAAGATCAAAACCTACAATATTTTACTCCTATAATTGGTGTTAATTACAAGCAGTTTATGTTTGCTTACACTTATTCTTACCTAACAGGTGATGTTAAGTTTGATAATAGTGGTTTCCACCAAATCACAATAGGTATTAACCTATTCTGTCAGGATAGACCTTACGACTGTAATTGTCCGGCCGTAAACTAATTATAAAGCATTATTAATTCTGTCCCGATTTTATCGGGACTTTTTTTTGTTCTGAAATATGATAATTAAAGAAGTAAGGGGTAAATATCCACAAATACCTGAAGATTGTTTTGTAGCTGAAAATGCTACCATAGTGGGAGATGTTTCTTTTGGTAAAGAATGTAGCGTATGGTTTAATGCTGTGATAAGAGGAGATGTGAACTATATTAAAGTAGGTGATAAGGTAAATATACAGGACGGAGCAGTAATTCACTGCACCTATGAAAAACATCCTACAGAGATAGGTAATAATGTTTCTATAGGGCATAATGCTATTGTTCACGGATGTAAAGTACAGGATAATGTACTGATAGGGATGGGGGCTATTGTTATGGATAATTGTGTTATAGAGAGTAACTCTATAGTAGCAGCCGGATCTGTAGTGACACAAAATACGGTTGTAGAATCAGGTACTATATACGCCGGTATTCCTGCCATAAAGGTGAAGGATATTAATGCCTCTGATTTTGCAGGAGAGATAGGTAGAATATCTAATAATTATGTAATGTACTCTTCCTGGTTTAAGGAAGATAATGCTGATAACAAATAGATGAATTTAGAAGTCTCTTTCTTCTACATCATATTTGTTTTCTAAAATGGAACTTAGCACTTTAGGATTGCTGTTAGTATAGAAAAGAGTATTTCCTTTTTGTGACGAATTATTAAGGATGTCTTGGGTAACCAGGACATTTTTTGTTTGTCTTGCTACAGCCAGTCCTGAATCGATTATTTTAACGGTCTCAGGGAGTATTTCTTTAATTTGAGGTATAAGATAAGGGTAGTGGCTACATCCTAGCACGAGGTAGTCTATATTGGCCTTTATCATAGGGGTTAGGTAGTCTTGTAAGAGTTTTTTCATCTCGGCAGACTCCAGTGAGCCTTCTTCAATTAGTTTTACAAGTCCGTGTCCTACCTGTTCAACGATTTTTATATCCTTATAGTCAAGTACTGCTTTGTGGAATAATTCGCTGTTAAGTGTGCCTTGTGTGGCTAATATACCTATGGTTTGAGTTTGTGTAGAATTAGCAGCCGGTTTAATGGCGGGTTCAATGCCTATAAAAGGTATGTCGAATTTTGTACGTAATTCTTTTATAGCATTTGTCGTTGCTGTATTACAGGCAACAACAATCATTTTACAGTTTTGATTGAGAAGAAACTCCGTGTTTTTAATGCTAAGCTCTATAATCTCTTCCTTGCTTTTCTGTCCGTAGGGAGCATTTTTACTGTCGGCCAGATATATGGTGTTTTCGCTTGGGAGTATATTATGAATTTCTCTCCATATGGAAGTGCCTCCCACACCAGAGTCGAATAAGCCTATAGGGTTTGTGCTTTTATTCATTTAACAAATATAAAAAAACGGCTCAAATTTTTGAGCCGTTTTTTAAAGTATAGAAATGATGTTTTTATTAGAAACCTAATTCTTTTTTTACGTCAGCCATAAGGTCTGGTCCGTCAGCAAGAATAACACCGCTTCCTGTAGAAGCATCAAGTACATAAAGGTAACCTTTAGCTCTTGCTACTTTTTGGATAGCATTTCTTGATTTTTCAAGAATTGGTTTATAGATAGCTTCTTGTTTGTCCTGTAGTTCTTTAGTAGCATTTTGTTGGTACTGTTGGATTCTTTGTTGAAGATCCTGAACTTCTTTAGCGCGAGTCTCGTTTAGAGCATCTCCTGCTGTAGCGGCTTCTGCATCATATTTTTTGATTTTAGCCTGAAACTCCTGTACCATTGTTCTGTATTCTGTATCGTATGATTTGCTTAATTGTTCTAATTGTGAATTAGCTGCTTTCATCTCCGGCATTTGGCTCATTAGTTCTGATACATCAATATGTGCTACTTTAGACTGTGCGGTTGCAGTTTGGCTAAGTCCTAATAGTAGTACAGCAGCGATTAATAAAGATTTTAATTGTTTCATCATTTAAGTTTTTAATTTTTGTTTTAAGTTTTTTATCCTTGGTTATTTTCCTCCTGCGGAGTTGAATCATTATTTTCCTCTTCGTTCTCCTGCTGCTCCGTATTTTTATTACGTTGCTCTTCACGGGCTTTTTTTGCAGCTTCTCTTTGTTCTAATATTTGTTGTTTACGTTCTTCAATTTGTTTTTTTCTTTCCTCAAGCTTTCTTTCCCTTTCTTCTCTTGCAGCTTTAACAGCATCTTCTCTACTGGTAGATGCGGGTCTTTCAGAAGTATTTTCTCTGTCAGCTCCCTCTGTAGTTTCATTATCAGCTTTAACTCCGTTTCTTTTAGCTTCTCTTTCTTTTTTCAGCTGCTCTCTTCTTTCTTCGTATTGTCTTCTTTTTTCTTCCTGAGCTTTTCTTCTTTCCTCGATTAGTCTTTCTCTTTCAGCTTTTCGGTCTTCAATTTTTTTCTGTCTGTCCTGGTATTCAGGGTCGGCTTCAAGCTCTTCCTGTTTTTCCATTTCTTCCAGTTGTTTAAGCTCTTTGCCACTTAATTTTTCTCTTTTGGCAGCTCTTGTTATTCTTCTGATAACGAAGTCGCTTATATCGTGCCTCTTGGCAGAGAACAGCATAGTCAAGTCTGAAGACTTGTCGAATATAAAGTCGTAGTTTCTTGACTCGGCTAAATCCTGAACGATATTGAATACCTGATCCTGTACCGGTTTCACAAGTACTGCCTTTTGGGTGATAAGATCACCATTAGGGCCAAATCGTTTTTGCTGATATTCTATAAGATCGTTTTCAAGAAACTTAATTTCTTCTTCTCTTTCCTCAATAAGCTCTTTGGTTAAAAGAGGTTTTTCGGTTTCAAGGCTTTCTTTTAATTTATTAATATCATTTCTTTTCTGTTCCAGTTCCTGCTTCCATTTTTGAGCTTTAAGCTCAAGTTGGTTTTTAGCTTCGGCATAGTCGGGTACTTTTTCCAGTATATAGTCCATGTCTATATAGGCGATTTTAAGTCCGCGAGATTGCGCCGTTGCTGCAGCAACAGAGAATAAGGTCAGTAATATTAACAAATGTTTTTTCATAGTTTACTTCTTATTAGAAAATATCATGCCATTTTTTTAAAACTGCTGGCCGATGATAAAGTGTGTTTCCCAACCATTCTTTTGAGTATAGCCCGGAAGCGGATCGAATCCGTTAGCGAAGTCTATACCTAATAAACCGAATGCCGGCATAAATACCCTTAGACCGAAACCTGCTGAACGCTTAAGGACAAACGGGTCGTAACTCCTGAATGAATCGTAAGAATTACCGGCCTCAAGGAAACTTAATACATATATAGACGCCTGTGGTTTAAGTGTGATAGGATAACGTAACTCTAATGAGAATTTATTGTACACTGTACCTCCGTTTATAGAAGATAGTGCCTGGTTAGGGTAACCCCTTAATTGTATAACCTCTCGACCGTCTAACGAATAGTTAGCTAAACCGTCACCACCCACAAAGAATCTTTCAAAAGGAACAAGCCCTCTGTCTGAATTATATGAACCCAGGAATCCAAATTCACCAAGTGTTCGAAGTACTAATTTATTATAAATTTTTGTATACCAATCAGCTTTCAGCTTAATTTTGTAATATTCCAGCCAATTAAACTTCTGCTGGTCTACTTTACCCTGATCTACTGCTGCATCCTGATAATCGTATACTACCTGTCCGTCTTCGTTAAGGTACTGTCCGCTACTGTTAGTTGTTTTATAGGCTGCCTGGTTTTCAAGGTCTGCGTAGTCAATGCCATTAAATAATGAGTATGGTAATGTCATTTTTGCACTTACGCTGAATAATGAACCAGACATCGGGTAAATAAGTGATCCTCTGTTATCTCTGGTAACTTCAAGAGTATATGCAAGGTTACGTGAACTACCGTTACCAAATGTAAATAATCCGGTGTTGTAGTTGCTAAGGTTATAGTACTGGAATGTAAGTGAGTGAGAGATTCTCAGGTTATCATAAATACCACTTAACCTTTTTGACATACCTACTGTGATAGAGCTAATAGTAAAGCTTTGGCTTCTGTCAACGTCTCTTGATTGGAAGTTGTACAGGAACTGTTTACTGTGCGATAACGAGCTGAAAAGCTGTATCGGTTTTTTACCTCCAAACCATGGTTCTGTAAACGAAAGGCTGTACGTTTGGAAATAAGTACTACCCTGTAAACGTAATGACAGTTTTTGACCATCACCCATTGGTATAGGTTTGTATGCTTCCTTATTAAAAATGTTACGCATAGAGAAGTTGTTGAACGAAAGTCCAAGAGTACCGATGAAACCACCGCCACCATAACCTCCCTGTAGTTCAATTTGGCTGGAACCTCTTTCGGTTACATTCCATTCTACATCTACAGTACCGGTTGATGGGTCGGCATTTTTAACGTCAGGACGAATAGTCTCAGCATCAAAGAAACCTAAAGCACCAAGCTGTCTTACGGTATTAATAACATCTTCTTTATTCCATTTTTGCCCCGGTCTTGTTAGAAGCTCACGGTATATTACGTGGTCGTTTGTTTTATCGTTACCTACAACGGTTACATTGTTAAGGTAAGCTATAGGTCCTTCAACAATACGGATTTCAAAGTCAATAGTGTCGTTTTCTGTACGTACCTCTACTGCGTTGATGTTTGAGAAAAGGTAGCCGTTATTCTGGTACAGGTTGGTAAGGTCTTCACCATCCGGTTTGTTAGGGTTGGCAATCCTTTCCTGTAGTAGTATACCGTTATAGGTGTCGCCTTTTTTAATACCAAGAACCTGACTTAATATATTGTTTGGATAAACAGTATTACCTAAAAATTTAATATCACCAAAGTAGTACTTGCGTCCTTCTTCAATCTGGATGCTTATATCAACAGTATTTTTGTCTTTATTGTAGGCAACTGTATCTTCAATTACACGTGCATCACGGTAACCTTTTTCTTTGTATTTGTCCACAATGCTTGCTAAATCTTCCTTATACTTTTCTTTAATGTATTTTGATGATTTAAATATACGTAACGGGTTCATGAAGCTCTTTTTCTTGGTGTTCTTCATGGCGCCTCTTAGCTTGCCGTCTGAAAGCATGGTGTTACCGTCAAATTTAATTGAGGATACTTTTACTTTCTTACCACGGTCTATATTAACTACCATCTTTACAGTATTACTACTGTCTGGTATTACGTTAATAGCTACTTTAGTATTGTAGTAACCGTCTTTTTTATATTTGTTTTCAATATAGTTTTTAGTAGTAGTAACAAGGTTCTCGTTAACTATTTTTCCTTTAGTAAGTTCAGTATCCTTAATAAGTCCTTCAATCTTACTTTTCTTAAGCCCCTGCATTTTAACTTCACTAAGTTTAGGAAGTTCGGTTACATCCAGTTCAAGATAAATACTGTCGCCTACAACTTTAGAAGCATAAAAGTTGATGTCTTCAAATAGTTTAAGGCTCGCCAGTTTTCTAATGGCATTACTTATTTCTTCTCCGGGTACGTTAATACGCTGACCTTTCTCTAAGCGGGTAAATGTTACAACAGTTTGCTCATTGTAAGTAATGTCACCATTAACTTTTATATCGGCAATTACATACTGTCCCGGTTCAATCCTGTCTTGTGCTTTAGCTGTAAATGAGGCCAAGCATAGAAATATGGCTGAAAATAATTTAATGCGCTTATAAAACATCTCGGTTTTATTTAACTTGTTCACTGGTTTTTCCAAATCTACGTTCTCTTTTTTGGTAACTGATAATTGCTTCGTGCAGGTCTTCTTCTGTAAAGTCCGGCCATAATACGTCGGTAAAATAAAATTCTGCATACGCACACTGCCATAGCAGGAAATTGCTAATTCGCTGTTCACCGCTTGTTCTTATAAGCAGGTCTACATCCGGTAGGTTGTGTGTGTAAAGGTTTTGAGTAATTATCTCTTCATTTATATCTGTTACCGCTATCGCGTTTGTTTTTACTTGTTCACTAATCTTTTTAACAGCCGATACTATTTCTTCCCTTGAGCCATAGCTTAAAGCAAGGGTCACCAGCATTTTGGTGTTATCCTTGGTTTCATCTATAACCTCTAAAAGTTGTTTTCTTGCTCTTTCAGGAAGTTTGTCGGTATTGCCAATTGTGCTTAGCTTGATGTTGTTTTTTTGAAGTACAGGAAGTTCTTTTTTTAATGAACGGATAAGTAGTTTCATTAAAGCTTCCACTTCAAGCCTTGGCCTGTTCCAGTTTTCTGTAGAGAAGGCATAAAGGGTTAGGTATTTTACACCTATATTCTTACAGTTTTCTACCACATCCTTTACCGATTTCGATCCGCTTTCATGGCCTAATGCGCGAAGTAATCCGCGTTTTTTAGCCCAACGGCCGTTACCGTCCATAATTATGGCGATGTGGTTAGGTATATTTTCAGTATTTATGGTAGTTGATTTGTCCATGATTTTAGTTAGGGCAGTAGCAAGGTTTTTCACCAAAGGTGTAGGTAAGTGTAAATCCGGTAAATACATACCAGTCGTCGCTTTCTAAGTTACCAAAGCGAAGGTTTTGGTAGGTATCATCTTCAGGATAACTTCCGTCTAAATTGTCACTAAAAGTATATCTCGCACCCACTTCAAATCCTATTACAAAGTTTGGTAAAACATTAGTTTTTATACCTACGGTCATTGGTATTGCCAGCGCACTGCTGTTACCGTTGTCGTAAGTTCGTCCGTTATTAATATACTGCTCATCATACCAAAAATAGCTCAGTCCCCCATATACATAAGGGGTTAGCTGAAAATCAGTTTCGTGCAGATTGAAGTCAAAAAAATTGAATTCAAGGCCTAAAGATAATTCTTTTACAGTATTATCAAATGAATAGCCTCTTTGTTTTCTGGCACTCATGTCTGAATCAGCATCGTTAGCAGATATCTTTGCATAGGTAAAGGAAGCTCTATAGGAGTGGCGCGGACTACGGTTGTACTTATACAGGAATCCTAAAGCAAGATCTTTAGGGGCTATATAATCTGTAGGTCCCACATCACCTATATAGTTGCTTCCGCCCACAAAAATACCCACTTCGTTGATTTGGGCTTCGGCATTAAATGAAGCAATAATTAAAAATAAAACTACTAAAACTCTACTCATTACATCAAAATAGGTGCAAATATAACAATATAGATTTCTATTTCGCCTCTGTTTAGACTTTTTACGTCTATAAATTGAAAATTTGCAATCACGGTTCAGACTAAAAAACGAAAGAAGATGTGGTGTAGTATGTGGTGTAGGTAAAAAAGTTGCTATTAGTTTCTTTTATCCTCACCCCAAAGCAGTTTTTTGCGTAGGGTTTTTATGAATTTCTCATCCGGGAACTCTACCATGTTGATTTTAAAACCTGTCTTTTTAATAAAAAAGGAGGTTTCGGTATCTACTGTAAGTATTCTTGAGTCAAGTGAGATAAGGTGCTGTGGTTCCCTACCGCTTACTTTAAGTTCCAGTTCGGTATCATCCGGAATTACCAGTGGCCTTGCATTAAGGTTATGTGGTGCAATAGGGGTGATAACAAGGCTGTTTACCTCAGGTATCAGTAACGGTCCGCCGCAACTAAGTGAATAACCGGTAGATCCGGTTGGGGTAGATATTATAAGTCCGTCTGCCCAGTAGGAATTAAGGTAGTCTCCGTTTAGTTTTACCTCTACGGTGATCATGGAAGTAGTGTCTTTACGGCTTACAGTGATTTCGTTAAGTGCAAAATCCAGTCCGGCTTCCTTTTCCATTCCTTCGTAGTCAAGGGATAAAAGCGTGCGTGGAGATATTTTGTATTTGTTTTCAAAAATAAGAGGCAGCAGGGTTTCAATTTCATCCTGCTGTACAGTTGCCAAAAAACCTAAACGCCCGGCATTAATACCTAATACAGGTATGTTTTTGTCGCGCACATAAGTTGCTGACCTTAACATGGTGCCATCGCCGCCAATACTGATAAGCATATCAAACCTGCGGTCCAGCTCCTCATGGTTGCTAAAAGTAGCATACTCCTCCTTAAGGAGTCCTTTCTCTTTTATGGCATTGTAAAATTTGGCTTCAAAAATAACCTCGGTGGTATGGCCTTCAAAAACCGCAAACATTTTTTCAATAATGTCTTCGGTATTGTCTTTATAATACTGTCCGTATACTGCTATCCTCATGTTCCTCACGCTTATTATATGTTCAGGTATTTGTCTAAATAGTCAGAACGGTCTTTTAGTGTATTGATGTAGGCATCCTCCTGGTGCTCTGATATGATTTCGTAATTGTATCTTCTGAAAGTCTGGATGATTTCACTTAATCCCCCAAGGCTTATTTTTAGGGTTATCTGTACCTTTTCAAGATTGGCTTCAGATATGAAAAGCCCCAGCAGCCTGCCGTTATTGCTTTCCACAATTTGAGCAACTTCGCTCATACTGTAATCAGCAATGCCTTTTTGTACTACCAGTATACCTCCGTCTTCTTTTAAGAAAGGGGTTTGGTGGAAAAACTGAATAATATCGGTAATCTCATAATATCCCAAATAATTGTTGTCTTTATCAAGAATAGGAACCACATTGGTTTCGTTTTTGGCAAATATTTCCAATACGTCCAGCCATATGGTGGTGTCGCGCACAAAAAACCTTTCAAGGGTATAGCGCATATCCTCAAGTGTTTTTTCAATATCCATAAGTTCGGTGTCTTCGGCACTGGCACAACCTATATATATGCCATTTTCTGTTACAGGAAAATGGGAAAAGGTGTATTCGGCAAAAAGATCCTGAGCATCAGCTATGGATTCGGTTATATTTAACGGTTTGATTTGGTTGTTGATAAAGTCGTTAATATCAATCATGTTGGGGAGTATGAGTTATTACTGCAAAATAATCAAAAATTAGAATATCCTACCTTAATTTTACTTTGTATTTTTGTGTAAAATTTGAGTTAAACAACCGTGTAATGACAAAACTTAGTGTAAATATAAATAAAATAGCAACGTTAAGAAACTCCAGAGGGGGTAATGTTCCCGATTTACTTAAAGTTGCAGCCGATGTTCAGAAATTTGGAGCACAAGGTGTTACCATACACCCAAGGCCAGATGAAAGACATATCCGTTATCAGGATGCCAGGGATTTAGTTTCTGTTGTGCATACCGAGTATAATATAGAAGGAAACCCTGTGAAGAAGTTTATCGATCTTGTACTTGAGGTAAAGCCTACACAGGTTACTCTTGTTCCGGATGCCGACGATGCTATAACATCTAACGCCGGATGGGATACTGTAAAGCATAAATCGTTTTTACAGGATGTTATTGCCGAGTTTAAGAGTAATGGTATACGTACTTCTATATTTGTAGACCCGGTTTTAGAAATGATTGAAGGGGCTAAAGAAACCGGTACCGACAGGATTGAATTATACACTGAGGCTTTTGCTCATGAGTACAGCTTAGGTAATACTGCTGGTATTGATCATTATGTGGCTTCGGCAAAACTGGCAAACGAGTTAGGTTTAGGTATAAATGCCGGTCATGACCTGAGTTTGGATAATATCAAGTTTTTTAAAGAAAACATTCCCGGTCTTTTAGAGGTGTCTATAGGACATGCGCTTGTAGCAGAGTCGCTTTACCTTGGTCTGGAAAATGTTGTGAATATGTATCTTCAAAAACTAAAATAACTATGTTGCATTCCAGAGTAGAAGGAGAAGGCAAGCCATTGCTTATAATACACGGTTTTTTAGGGATGTCTGACAACTGGAAAACCCTTGGTGGTCAATATGCTGAAAAAGGATATCAGGTGCATGTCATAGATATGAGAAATCACGGTAAGAGTTTTCATTCGGAAGAGTTTGATTACAGTGCTATGGTTCAGGATATTTATGATTACTGCCTGTATTATAAGTTAGAGAAAATAGATGTTATTGGTCACTCTATGGGAGGTAAGGCCAGTATGTTTTTTGCTGTGGCGCATCCCGAAATGCTGGACAGGTTAGTAATAGCTGATATAGGTCCGAAATACTACAGGCCTCACCATCAGGACATATTAGCGGGTTTGAATGCGGTAGATTTTTCGATGAAACCGGGTAGGAGTGATGTGGAAGATATCCTTAAAAAGTATATTGATGATTTTGGTACCCGTCAGTTCCTTATGAAAAACCTGTACTGGAAAGAACCGGGACACTTAGATTTTAGGTTTAACCTGAAAGTGCTTACCGATAAGATTGAAAATATAGGAGCTGCATTACCTGAAGGTAGTGTGTATGACGGACCTGTATTGTTTTTAAGAGGAGACAGATCCAATTATATAAAAGACGAAGATTTTGAAATGATTCATAATCACTTTCCTAAAGCGATTATAAAAGATATTAAAAATGCGGGGCACTGGTTGCATGCCGAAAATCCGAAAGATTTTTTGACAGAGACGCTGGAGTTTCTTACAGCATAACAAAATAAAAAGAGGACTGTTTTTTCAGTCCTCTTTTGCTTTAATCACCTCCGCTAATGATTTTAGGGAGTAGTGTTTTTTTGAGTCCTTCATACAAAAAGCGCCACAGGAAATTAAATACCGATTTGTCTTTAAGCCTCTCCACACTTACTTCTGTTTCTTTTAGTTCATCTTCACTATCGTTTTTCACCAACAGGTTACCAACGGCCGACATGAGTTTGTTTTTATCCTTTCCGTCCTTTTTGTAGAGTTTTACTTTGAGGTCTTCATATTTAATGGCAAAATCTCCGTTTGAGTTGTTGCGGTTTCCGTTAAATGTAAAGTAAATTTCTTTTAGGTCGCCCGTAGTGGTAATGTTCATTAATGGTTTGGCTACCGGGTCAATCACACTACTTTTTACATTTTGCAGTTTTCCCTGTATGGTAAATGCATCGGTTTCATCGGTAATATCAAAAGTCCAGTGTACACTTAATGGGGACGATTTCATGAAAAGACAATTAACGTCGAGAGTGGTTTGCGGAGTTTCAGTTTTATTAATCGGGCTGTATATGTTTTTTATTGTGGCATTAAAATCAGAGAACATTACTTTGGCAGCAGGCTTATCATAACTTTGCTGTTCCTGGTATTCTACATACGAGTCGTTTAGTTTTATCGTGTCGGCTTTCAGGTCAAATTTTATTTCGCGCAGCATTTGGCTGTATAGTTTTTTTACCGATAAATCATCGGGAGCCATTTTAGGTCTGTATATAACTGCGTTTACTTTAGTTAAATCAACAAGAGGTGTTCGTACATATAAGGTGTCGTTCACAAAACCCCAAAGTAAATCAGGAATGTGTATTTTGTTTACTTCAATTCGGTATTGGTCTTTCTCCTTTGGGATAGACTGTGCAAATTCCATACGGGTCTGTTCCGGCGTTAACTTAAAATTATTTACGGTAATGGCGGTATCGCTAATGTTAAGCTCTTGTGTTGTGATGTTGTATTGTTTGTCTACCTGATAAAACAAGCTGTCACACTTTAAGCTGTAAGACGAATATTTTACCGGTAAATTATCATCAATAGTAGTGCTGTCTATTTTAATGTTTCTGAAAAGCATATTTATATTAGATGCTTTCAGTTTAGTATTGTCAGTAGTATCAAGCAGGGTAAATTTACCTCTGTTTACTTCAACCGTTTCTGTAAAAACAGTGTTTTTAAATGGTTTTACAAGGTCTCCTTTTACATTGTATTTATTTTCTTCGGGGTATAGTATGATTTCGGGTTTATCTATAATGATATTGTCAACCCTTATCTTGTTGTTTTTTAGAAGTGCCCAAAGGCTAAAATGCTCTATGCGTATTTTTTCAATTTGACCGTAAGCACCGCTTTTTAATTGTGCGGTACTGTCTTTAGGAGATAGTGAAGCGTTGAGTATTGTAATGTTACCTTTTAGCAGGGCTATATCCAGGTCGGTGTAGCTGATGTTATAAGGCATGTCTTTGTCTGACTGGATGATGGTAGGTAATTTTCTTGATATCCAGTAGCTTAATCCGTAATTGGCAATTGTTCCTAAAGCAATTAGTATAGCTAGTCCTATGAGTATTTTTTTTAAAAGTGACATTGGTATTTTGGTTTATACCGTTAAGGTACTATGTTTTTAGGGCTTATAAATGTGTTTTATGTTTTTGTTAATAGTATAGCTGTTAAAGTTATTATAATGAGACTGTTGAAGCTTTAAAAAGGTTAATAATATGTTATTTATTTAAAAAATAACTACGTTTTTCGGTAGATTGTTAAAAAATATAGGGGTTTTTTAAAAAATAAATTATTATGAATGCATAATATTTTTATCTCAATCGTTGTATTTTTCATAAAATATCCTAAATTTGATATAAGCTATTTACAATATGAAAAAACTAATACTTATTTAACCATGAGAAAACTATTATCTTTAACCCTAACGGCCTTAACGGCTGCTTCGGCTTTTGCAGGAGGGTATAGGGTTAGTCTTCAGGGACAAAAGCAGTTGGCAATGGGACACACCGGGGTTGGTGTTGTAAACAGTGCCGAGGTTTTGTTCTTTAACCCGTCGGGTATGGCGTTTCTTGAAAACCGTTTTAATGCCTCGGTAGGAGCAAACGGATTATTTGCAAGAACCAAATTTCAAAATCAGGCAAACAACTGGACCAACTCAACCGAAAACTTCGGTACACCATTTAGTGCTTATGTTTCGTACAGGGCTACCGACTGGCTTTCTGTTGGTTTAGCAGTATATACACCTTACGGTAGTGCTGTAGAGTGGGATCAGGACTGGCAGGGTTCTCACCTTGTTAATAATATTGATCTTGAGGCAATTTATTTTCAGCCGTCTATCTCATTAAAAGTAAACGATTATTTTAGTGTGGGCGGTGGTCCTATATTTGTATCAGGTAGTGTAAACTTTAACAGGAATATTAGCCGAAGCCAAACCGATGAGCAGGGTAACAGGACTGATGTTACTATTGATGCCGGTGGTGTTACAGCATGGGGATGGACAGCAGGTATGATGTTAAAGCCAACAGAAAACCTTACTATTGGTGCTAACTACCGTTCTGAAATTACTATGGAAGCTCGTGATGGAGATGCAACTTTCCATGATGTTCCGGGGTTCCTTTCCACTACATTAACAAATACTACCTTTGATGCCGATCTTCCGCTTCCTGCTGAACTTACGGTAGGTTTCTCATATAAGGTTAATGATAAACTTCTTGTAGCTTTTGATTATAACAGGGCTTACTGGAATGTATACAAATCACTTATTGTTGATTTCCATAATGCAGCGCCAACATCGATTAATCCAAGAAATTACAAAGATGCCAGTACTTACAGGGTAGGTGCTCAGTATACAGCTAACGAGAAGTTCTCTTTCCGTGCAGGTTGGTACTTTGACGAAAGCCCGGTACAGGATGGTTTCTTTGCTCCGGAAACACCCAGAAATGATTCTATGGGGTATACAGGTGGTTTAAGTTACCAGATTAACCAAAGGTTAGGGGTAGATTTCTCATTCCTTTTCCTACACTTTAAAGAAGTTAATAACTCGTATGACTACTATCAGGAAG
The DNA here is from genome assembly GCF_000769915.1 of Flavobacterium beibuense F44-8. Classification (GTDB taxonomy): domain Bacteria; phylum Bacteroidota; class Bacteroidia; order Flavobacteriales; family Flavobacteriaceae; genus Flavobacterium; species Flavobacterium beibuense. Next base: position 113,829 of record NZ_JRLV01000016.1, on the reverse strand, counting down.
ATGGTCAGAATACTTCTTTTGGAGGTACGTATAAAAATGTGGTGTTCTCTCCTGGTGTAGGTTTAAGCTACAATTTCTAAAAAAAACGACATGAAAAATAAATTTATATACTTATCGTTACTTGCAGCCGGGCTTATTGCCTGTGAGCCTGAATTTAATAATGAAGTGACAAACGCGAGTTACAGTGCGGGTGATGCCGATTTTTCATCATACGTAGCAGTAGGTAACTCATTAACGGCAGGTTATATGGATGGTACTGTGTCTCGTGGTGGGCAAATGTATTCGTTTCCTAACCTGCTTTCACAGCAGTTTGCTGTAGTAGGCGGAGGCGCGTTTACACAACCGTCTTATGATGATGATATTAATGATTATGGCGGACTTACCCTTGGAGGTATGCAAATTGCATCAACAAGGCTTATAATTAATGCTTCTGCCGGTGGACCGGAAGCCATTAATGGTACACCAACTATAGAGGTTTCTAACCAACAGGCAATGGCTTATAATAATATGGGTGTGCCGGGAGCAAAATCATTCCATTTACTGGCGCCTGGTTATGGTAACCTTGCAGGTGTGGCTACGGGTCAGGCAAATCCTTACTTTGTGCGTCATGCAACGTCGCCAACTGCTACAGTAATGGGTGATGCAATGACTAAAAATCCTACCTTCTTTACTAACTGGATTGGTAGCAACGATGTGCTTTCGTTTGCAACATCAGGAGGTGTAGGTGTAGATCAAACGGGTAACCTTGATCCGTCAACTTACGGAGGTAATGATATTACCGATCCTAATGTGTTTGCAGCAACTTATTCTGCAATTACAGATATGCTTACTTCTGGCGGAGCTAAAGGGGTAGTGGCAACCATACCGGATGTTACTTCGATACCTTTCTTTACCACGGTTCCTTACAATCCGTTAACCACTCAGCTTTTAGGTGGGGGTGATTCACAGGTTGGGGCTGCTACTATGACTCAGCTTAATCAGCAACTTTATGGAGTTTTGGATCAGATACTGACTAATTTTGGTGCGGGAGACAGAATTAATGCTCTTGATTTAGGAGCTGCTAACCCATTATTGATAAAAGATGAAAGTCTTACTGATTTAAGTGCTCAAATTACTGCTGTTGCTTCTACTATTCCTCAGTATGCTCCTATAGCCGACTTTTTAGGCCAAACTTACGGACAGGCAAGGCAGGCTACGGCAAACGATTTGGTACTGTTAACAACAAGAGGTGTAATAGGCGCTGCTCCTGCGGGTGTACCTGCGCCTTTTAATAGTTTTGGGGTTACTTATCCGTTACAGGATAGTCATGTGTTAACAGCTGCTGAGGGCGAAATGGTTAAAGTAGCTACAACAAGCTATAATAATACTATTAAAGCTATTGCTGCTTCAAAAGGACTTGCAGTTGCCGATATGAATGCTATACTTAATCAGCTTGTAAGTGGATTAAGAGTAGAGGACGGACAAATTTATACTGCTGATTACTTTAGTACTTCGGCATTAAATACAACAGTGTTCTCTCTTGATGGTGTTCACCCTAATGCAAGGGGGTATGCTATGGTAGCTAATGAAATTATTAAAGTAATTAACAGCTATTACAATGCTAAGCTGCCTAATATAGTGCCGGGTTATTACCCTGGTGCTACGGTATTGCCTACAAACTAAAAGATTAGAAAAGAGATAATATTTTCTTAAAAAGCATCGGATTTCCCCGATGCTTTTTTTATTTTTATAGGTGTCTTACAAATTGATTTTATATGAAAACACTTATAAAAATTTTCTTTACCACGGTTTTTGTGCTCGTATTGGCAAACCTTCTTCCGGGGGTAAATGTTACTAATTGGATAACGGCGCTATTAGTTGCTGTGGTACTTGGACTCTTAAATATATTTATAAAGCCTATACTGGTGCTTTTTACTTTGCCGGCAACAATTTTTACCCTGGGGCTGTTTTTGCTGGTAATAAATGCTATAATTATTTTACTGTGTGATGAGCTGGTTCCCGGTTTTACAGTTGATGGTTTTTGGTATGCATTACTGTTTAGCCTGCTGTTGTCTTTCTGTCAGTCGCTGGTAGTGGGACTGTCTGAAAAAGAATCACGTAATTAATATCAGTATTCTTTTTAAGGGTATTGAAATACAATAAATTAAAAACTTGTGTGGGTTGTAAAAAAAATATATTTTTGCAACCCATAATTTTATGGTGTTTAAACAATTTTAGATAATGAATATTACAAGAGAGCAGGTAGATGCGCTAAATGCTGTTGTAACAGTAGCCATTACAAAAGAAGATTATAAACCAAACGTAGATAAGGTATTAGGTGATTACAGAAAAAATGCCAGTATCCCTGGATTCAGGAAAGGTGCTGTGCCAATGAGCCTTATACAAAAACAATATGGTAAAGCCGTTCTTGTAGACGAGGTAAACAAATTACTTCAGACTTCACTAAACGATTACCTTGTTGAGGAGAAACTGGATATTCTTGGTAATCCGCTTCCGAAAATCACTGAAGATTTTAACTGGGATGCAGATGATTATGCTTTTGAGTTTGAACTTGGTCTTGCGCCTGAGTTTGCTGTAGATCTTGCGGCTAAAAACAAACTTGTAAAATACAACATCACAGCAGACGAGAAAATGCTTGATGAGCAGGTAGAGCGTATACAAAAACAATACGGTAAACTTGTTTCTAAAGAGAAATCAGAAGAGGGAGACGATATTAAAGGTACTTTCACTAACGAAGAGAAAGGTATCAATAATACTGTAACAATTACTCCTTCTATCTTCAAAACTAAAACAGCAGGTAAAAAATTCATCGGTAAAAAAGTTGGTGATGTAGTTACTGTTTCTACTAAAAACCTGTTTGATGACGACCACAAACTTATGGAGTACCTTAAAGTAGGTCACGACGATGTTCACGGTCTTGAAATTGATGTTGACTTCACTATTGAAGAAATTAATACTACAGAGAAAGCAGAACTTAACCAGGAACTTTTTGATAAGCTTTTTGGTGAAGGTGTTGTAACATCTGTAGAGCAGTTAAAAGAAAAAATTAAGGAAGATGCAGAGCAGCAGTTTGCTACTCAGGCAGATCAGAAATTCCTTAACGATGTAACTGAGTTCCTTATTGAGAATACTAAGTTTGATCTTCCTGCAGAATTCCTTAAAAAATGGATACAAACAGCAGGTGAAAACCCGCTATCTCCAGAGCAGGCTGAGGAAGAGTACAACAAATCTGAAAAAGGTCTACGTTACCAGTTAATTGAAGGTAAAATCATTACTGATAACAACCTTCAGATAACTTTTGATGATCTTAAAGCATACACTGCAGAGGTTATTAAAAAACAAATGGCACAGTTCGGTCAGATGAATCCAACAGACGAAGATGTTGAAGGTATCGTATCAAGAGTACTTTCTAACAAAGACGAAGTTAAGAGGTTATCTGAGCAGGTAATGAGCGAAAAAATGCTTAACCTGTTTAAAGAGAACGTAAAAGCAAAAGAAAAAGAAGTTACTTACGAAGCGTTCATTAAGGAAATGTACGGAGAGTAAATTTCGTAAAAAATGAGTATATTTGAGCGTCAGGATTTTTATCCTGACGCTTTTTTTTACACTTAATTAAATTTAAATCAAAAACGGACTATGAATTACGGCAAAGAATTTAGAAAATATGCCACAAAACATCATGGCATAAACAATCTATATTACGATAAATTAGTTAACCGAGTTACCCCAATGGGTATGACTCCTTATATCATGGAAGAACGCCAGATGAATGTGGCTCAGCTTGACGTGTTTTCACGTTTAATGATGGACAGGATTATCTTTTTAGGTACAGGTATAGACGACCAGGTGGCAAACATTGTACAGGCGCAGTTATTGTTCCTTGAAAGTACAGATGCTTCAAAAGACATCCAAATCTACATTAACTCTCCGGGAGGTAGCGTATATGCCGGTTTAGGTATGTATGATACCATGCAGTACATTAGGCCTGATGTAGCTACTATCTGTACAGGTATGGCAGCTTCTATGGGGGCTGTACTTCTGTGTGCCGGAGCCGATGGTAAACGTTCGGCATTACCGCATTCAAGAGTTATGATTCACCAGCCATCGGGAGGAGCACAGGGTGTTGCTACTGATATGGAGATCAATCTTCGTGAAATGCTAAAACTAAAAGAGGAGTTATACCGTATAATATCTAAGCACTCTAAGCAGGATTACGACAAAGTATTCAAAGACAGTGAGAGAGATTACTGGATGAAAGCAACTGAGGCTAAGGAATATGGTATGATTGACGAAGTGCTTATAAGAGAGTAAATAAGAAATAAATAGTATATTTGCGTTTTAATTGGCCGGACCTATAATCCGGCCTTTAAAACATAGAGTAAAACATATGGCTAAAGAGATTTTAGAGTGTTCTTTTTGTGGCAGGAAAAAGCCTGAAACCAATTTGCTTATAGCAGGTATTAACGCGCATATTTGTGACCGATGCATAGAACAGGCTCACGGTATAGTGCTTGAAGAGCTTAAGCAAAGCGGATCGTCAACACTTGCGGCTGAGCTTGAGCTTAAAAAGCCGAAAGAGATTAGGGCTTTCCTTGATCAGTATGTTATCGGGCAGGACCAAACTAAAAAGGTACTGTCGGTAGCAGTTTACAATCACTACAAAAGGCTGATGCAAAAGCAGGATGATGAAGGGGTAGAGATTGAAAAAAGTAACATCCTTATGGTAGGGCAAACCGGTACAGGGAAAACCCTGGTGGCTAAAACCATTGCAAGGATGCTAAATGTACCGCTTACCATTGTAGATGCCACTGTACTTACAGAAGCCGGTTATGTAGGTGAAGACGTTGAGAGTATACTTACGCGTTTACTACAGGCAGCCGACTATGATGTGAAAAAGGCAGAAAGAGGTATCGTATTTATTGATGAAATAGATAAAATTGCCCGCAAGAGCGATAACCCTTCTATTACACGAGATGTGTCGGGAGAGGGAGTACAACAGGCTTTACTAAAGCTTCTTGAAGGTACTGTGGTGAATGTTCCGCCTAAGGGAGGAAGAAAACACCCTGACCAGAAGTTTATAGAGGTGAATACTCAGGATATCCTGTTTATTGCCGGTGGTGCTTTTGATGGTATTGACCGTGTTATATCAAAAAGGCTTAACAGGCAGGCTGTAGGTTACAGCACATCGCGTAATGCTGATGAGATTGATAACGACAACCTGTTGCAGTACATCATCCCTAAAGATGTGAAAGACTTTGGCCTTATCCCTGAGATTATAGGTAGGCTTCCGGTTCTAACACACATGGATCCGCTTGATAGGGAAACACTAAGAGCGATACTTACCGAGCCTAAAAATGCGCTTGTAAAACAATACAAAAAGCTGTTTGCAATGGATGATGTTGAATTATCTATTAATAATGAGGCTCTTGATTATATTGTAGACAAGGCGTTAGAGTATAAGCTTGGTGCAAGGGGACTACGTTCACTTTGTGAAGCAATATTAAATGAGGCGATGTATGAAATTCCGGGTTCTGATGAAACGGAACTTAATATTGATAAGGAATATGTGGAACATCACTTAAACAAAACCTTACTTAAGCGTTTAAAAGCAGCATCATAACTGCTTATATAATAAATAAAAAGGCTGCCAATTGGCAGCCTTTTTATTTATACATCTTTTTTTACTGTTGTTGTCTTTTCTGTTTTTTGAATGTTTTCGGTATCACACCATTTTCTGCCGTTGCAGCCCAGTCGCTTGGGGCCGCAGGAGGCTAATAGTAATACCGAGGCGCCAAATACCAGTACATAAGTCTTTTTCATAGTGTTCGCTTTTTTTACAAAGATAAAAACTACAATATAAACAGCTGATTATTTAACAGTTGTATTTATGCGTTTACATCGGCTATTTGCATAGACTTTAGTTTTTCAAGGTAATCACGCTCATTAGAAAGTCGTGGTATTTTATGTTGCCCGCCCAGTTTATCCTGTGCTTTAAGCCAGTCGTAAAACAACTTAGGTCTTGCCACATTAAGAACAAGGGGGTTAAGTGTCATATTATTATAGCGCTTGGCTTCATAATCAGAGTTAAGGGACTGTAATGCCTCGTCAAGATGTTTTCTAAAGGCTTCTACGTCTTCAGGCTGTTTACCAAATTCAATAATCCATTCGTGTGCGCCTTTTTCCTTTCCGTCCATAAAAATAGGGGCAACAGTATAATCTACTACATCGGCACCGGTAATGTTACAGGCTTTGGCTATCGCCCTGTCGGTATTTTCTACCATCAGCTCTTCACCAAAAACATTAATATGATGTTTGGTTCTTCCGGTTATTTTTATGCGATATGGGTTAAGCGAAGTAAAGCGTACGGTATCGCCAATAAGGTATCGCCATAATCCCGAATTGGTAGTAATAAGTACGGCGTAATTTTTATTCAGTTCCACATCGGCAAGTCGTACAGCTTTTTGGTTTGGTTTTCCAAAGCTGTCCATAGGGATAAACTCATAGAAAATACCATAATCAAGCATTAATAACAGTTCGTCACTATCGTTGCTGTCCTGTATGGCAAAAAAGCCTTCAGAGGCGTTATAGATCTCGTAGTATTTAAAATCGCTTTTTGGCAGTATCTTTTTGTACTGGTCGCGATAAGGTTCAAAACTTACTCCGCCGTGGAAGTACACTTCCACATTAGGCCATATTTCATGTAGGTTTCCTTTTCCTGTTTCTTCCAGTATTCTGTTCATTAAAACAAGCATCCACGAAGGTACTCCGGCAAAACTGGTTACATTTTCGTTTGTGGTTTCCTTTACAATGGCCGATAGTTTGCTTTCCCACTCGCTCATAAGGGAAACCTTATTGCTTGGTGTGCTGCTAAATTCAGCCCACATAGGCATGTTTTCTATAAGTATAGCCGAAAGGTCGCCAAAAAAGGTGTTGTTGTCCTCATATAACTGTTTACTGCCGCCCAGTCTCAGGCTTTTTCCGGTAAATAGCTGTGCATCTTCATTATTGTTTAAGTAAAGACACAATAGGTCTTTAGCAGCCTTGTAATGGCAGTCCTCAAGCGCTTCGGGGCTAACTGGTATAAATTTACTTTTGGCGTTTGTGGTTCCGCTCGATTTGGCAAACCATTTTATTTGTGTAGGCCAAATTACATTTTGCTCTCCGCGACGGGTTTGCTCAATAAGCGGTTCTAAATCCTCGTAGGTGGAAATAGGTATCCTTTCGGCAAAAGTGCTGTAATTCCTTATGGATGAAAAATCATATTTCTTACCGAAAGAGGTGTTTTCGGCCCATCGGATAAGGTTATGAAGCAATTCTTCCTGTACTTCGTTAGGATATTTTAGAAACAATTCTATCTGATGGATTCTTTTTTTCAAAATCCAGGAAGCAACCGAATTGATAATCGCCAAAGCCATATTTTATAGTATCTTTATGCCATAAAAATACTAAAATTTCCATGCAATACGAAGGTGTACTAACAAAAATGCAGACAGAAGCGGGCAGCCCGATACAGTATTATCTGGTGTTTGAAAACAGCTTTTTGAATATGAACCAGTTATTGGGCAGAGACCTTGAGATTAATTTTCAGGGATTTAAGTGTCTTAACTGTGGTAAGAACAAAAAGATTTACAGAATGGGCTTTTGTTATGACTGTTTTTACAAAATTCCGCAGGCAGGTGACTGGATTATGCGTCCGGAGCTTAGTACGGCTCATTTGGGTATAGCCGACAGAGATTTAGAATTTGAGAAAAAAGCGCAATTACAGCCGCATATTGTATACCTGGCATCATCGAGCGATATGAAGGTAGGGGTTACCCGTAAATCGCAGGTTCCTACGCGTTGGATAGATCAGGGGGCATCGCAGGCTATTCCTATTATTGAAGTGCCTAACAGGTATTTGGCCGGTATAACCGAGGTAGCTTTAAAAGATCATTTTTCCGACAAGATAAACTGGAAAAAAATGTTGGTTAACCATGTGCCGCCAATTGATTTGGTTAGCAAGAGAAATAAAATAAAAGAATTACTGCCGGATGAGGTGAAGGAGTATTTTGATACCACCCCGGAACATTTGTATACACTGGAATATCCGGTATTACAATACCCTGCCAAAATAAGCAGCCTTAACCTAACCAAAACTCCTGCTTATGGTGGTAAGCTTATGGGGATAAAAGGGCAGTATCTTATATTTGAAGATGGTACTGTGTTTAACGTAAGGTCTAACGAAGGTTTTGAAGTAATTATTACTGTACAATAATAACAGTATCATTATAATAAAAAAGTCCCGCCATTGGCGGGACTTTTTTATTTATTCTTCTTTTTTGTCTTTCTTTTTAAAGAGTCCGTTTATTAATTCTTTTCCGGCATCTTTAGCTTTATCCTCGGCAGTTTGCTGCGTTTGGGTATTGGTAGTGTTTTCTTTAGAGGTTGCAGATGTATCTGTTTTTTCCTCTTCTTTTTTATTACCGCCTAACAGGTTATTAAGGGCATCTTTAACCTTATCTTCTCCCTGTTGTTTCAGTTTGTCTTTTTGCTGGTCTATAAGCTGGTTAGTAAGGTTGCCTACAGCTTTGCTAAGATCAGTGCTAACTTTAGGGTTATTAAAGCTACCGCTTACCACTGCATTAACCGGGATGCTAATTTTACTGGCATCGGTACCGTTTAGTGAGCTTATCAGTTTATTAACGTCGCTGCCTAAATATTTTGCAGGGACATTAAAGGCAATATTGTAGTTTATAGACTGGTCAAAACCATGCTGTCCGCCTATTTGTACATCAATATCCTGATACTTAATGTTGAAAGGTTTGATGTTAACCTTACCATTTTCAAAACTAAGATACGTTTTCAGGTTATTGATGTTAAGCTTATCTATATCAATAAAACTCAGGTTACTGTCAAGAGCCGTAAGCATTTTAGAGTTTTCTTTGTTTACACTGGTGTTAAGTAATTGTCCCAGTAAATCTCCGTTAAGGCTGTTAAGGTCAGGAGTCATTTCCTTACTGTCCAGATTACCTGATAGGTTTATGGTAGAGTTTATTTTACCACTAATAACATTCGCTATAGGTGCGATAGATTTAAGCATGTCCAGTTGTGTAAACGACTGGGTAATATCTACAGCGTTAAGCGATAAATCCATTTTGAATGTTGGCTTAGCGGCTTTGGTAGAAACATTACCGTTAAAGCCTATTTTACCACCAAATATATCAGTGCTGATATTTTGTAGTGCAACAGCCTCATCTTTAATAACCATTTTGCCCGATACGTTTTTCAGGTTCAGGTTGTCATAAACCACAGTGTTTGCTTTTGCAGTAATGGTACAGTCAAGGAAAGCAGGTATTTTAACTGCTTCAGATGATGATGTCTCAGTTTTTGCTTCGCCTTCTGTTTTAGCAGCAGGAGTTGCACTTTCCGGAGCCATAAAATCGGCAACCATTAACTGGTTGGAATTCATGTCGAAGTTACCTTTAAGGGTTTGATCCTTAAATATAAATCCGTAGAAGTTATCAAGCGTACCCGATACTACAATATCCGATTTTCCTGTTTTAGCCTTAAACTCGCTTAGTGTGATTCTGCTCGGGTTAAACTGTATACTTGCCTGGCTTATGTTAATTGGGTTAGGTAATCCTTCGCCCGAGTAGGTAAAGCCCGAAAGGCTCATGCTTCCGTTGTTCTGCATTTTTTCGTACTCACTTTTCTCTACCGACTGCATGTCGAACTTAGTAGAAAGGTTAGCTTTTAGTATTCCCGATAACGGAGTGTCTAACTGCACTGGGTAAGCCTTACCAACATTAGCCAGGTTAATGGTTCCGTTCAGGTCGGCATTTACAAGTGCGTTGTCAACTATGTTTCTAACAGTTGCTTTAGCGTTGAATACATCCTGATCTATCCTGAAGGACAGTTTGTCAAGGTTTACATAAGTATCGTTAAGTACACCTGTTTCGTTTATGATTTTGGTATCTATAACAATATTCTCAACAGACTTCGGAAGGTCAGGGTATTTAAATGAAGCGTTGTTTGAAGCAATAGCTACATTAAATGTAGGGATGCTGTTTTCGCCGTTAAGTCCTTTTACCTTACCGTCAATAGTAAAGTCGCCTTCGGTTTGAACCGAACTCAGGTTACCCGAATAAGCTTCCGGTACAAGTCCAAGGAAGTTTTTAAATGATGAGGTAGGGGTTTTAAAGGTAAGGTCTATTTGTTGCCTTTCGCCTTTAAGCGCCACGCTACCGTCAAACTCTAACGGAAGCTGATTTATAAATGCTTTATTCTCTTTAAATGTATAAATGCTGTTTTCTAAATCAATGCCTAATACTGCATCCAGCTTAAGTACAACATCCCTCATGTAATTGGTGTTGTCCATATCAAGGGAAAGTTTAGCCGATGTTTTAGTGTCAAGGTCCAGTTTAGAAGCAGCAAAGTTACCTTTGCCTTCATGGTTCAGGCTGTCTATAACCATTTTGATTTTAGAACCTTCGTCAAAATATTTAAATCGAAGATTTTCAATTTTGTAATTCTGCATGTTAAGGGCAAAAGGTTTACTTTCGCTATCATCACCCGGAGTATCTTTCTCGTCTGACTTTAAGGCAATATCAAAGTTACCTACACCGTCTTTGTTGATAAGGATGTTAATGATACCGTCTTTGGTAGAAAGCGATTCCAGGTTCATAGGTTCGCCTTCGCCTTTAAATAATTCCTTAACAGACATGGTAAGGTCTATATTACCCATGTATACCAACGTGTCGCCTTCAAACGGAGCCTTATTAATAATGCTCAGCTTGTCTACCGATACGTTTGCCATCGGGAAGTTTTTAAACAGGCTCAGGCTAACGTCTTCAAACGCTACGGTAGCGTCTACCTGTTCGTTAATGGCCTTGGTGACCATAGACTTTATTTTGTCTTTAAAAAGGAATGGCACAGATACCAGTGCAATAATGAGGATGAGCAGGATAATACCTGCCCATTTTAAAATTTTCTTGATCATAATATTTAGTTAGAAGCTCTAAAAATACAAATAAAGATTTATAACGTAAATTATCTGATTGTTATTTCATAAGGAAGAATTACCTGATTACCTCTAAGTTGGTTAATTCTTCTTATGCGTTGCAGCATAATATAGTTTTCCTCACCAATTTCTTCTTTGATAAGATCTTCTTTCGACTGTGCAAAAGGAAGTCCGCTTTTACCTGCAAGGAATTTGTCAAATGTCATTTCGTATTCAGGGTAGTTTACGGTTTTGTAGCTTTCGGTTTTTCCCAGTTGAGCTGCATAAGCAATAGCAGCATCAAGTCCGCCTATTTCGTCTACAAGTCCATTGTTAAGGGCATCCTTGCCCGACCATACGCGTCCCTGTGCAATAGAGTCTACCTGCTCAAAGGTCATGTTTCTTCCGGTAGCCACACGGTTTACAAAAGTGTTGTAAATGTTTTCCACACCTTCGGTAATAATGGCTCTTGTATCATCTTCAAGCGGAGTGAACAGACTGTAACCTGAAGCATTGTCGTGAGTACTTACTTTTTCAGTATGTATTCCCATATTGTTAGCTAACTGACTTACGTTAGGAAGCATACCAAATACACCTATAGAACCTGTAATAGTACCCGGCTCGGCAAAAATCCTGTTAGCACCACATGAAATGTAGTACCCTCCCGATGCCGCATAGTTACTCATAGAAACCACAACCGGTTTTACCTGTTTTGTAAGTTCTACTTCTCTCCATATCAACTCTGATGTCAGTGCGCTACCTCCCGGAGAGTTAACTCTAAGTACAACAGCTTTTACATTATCGTTCTCGCGGGCTTCTTTAAGGGCTTTTCTCATAGCGCCTTCGCCAATTATATCAAGTGAACCTTCGCCACTTCTTATTTCTCCCTGTGCATATACAACTGCAATTTCATCTTCAGCGCTATTAAGTAGGTCGCTTATTGAGTTGGCCTCAGCATAGTCAACAATATCTACCGAGTTGTATTTTTCATTTTTAGCAACTTTAAGTGCATGTCTAATACCGTCACGGTATTGATCTTCATAACCTACTTTATCAATAAGTTTAGTGTTTTTAGCCATTTCGGCAGTACGGGCAGCAAGGTTGTTGGCAATGCTGTTAAGGCTGTCTACCGGTATGTTACGGCTTTTGGAAATATCATTCACAACCGATTCCCATACTGATCCCAGCAATTCTGATATTTGCTCTCTGTTAGCATCACTCATACTGTTGCTAAGGAATGGCTCTACAGCACTTTTGTATTTACCGTGACGGATTACCTCCATCTTGATACCTGTTTTTTCCTGAAAGTCTTTGTAGAACATTATTTCAGAAGAAAGACCTTTAAAGTCAAGGTCGGCTACAGGGTTCATGTAAATAGTATCGGCAACCGAGTTCAGGTAGTAGTCAGACTGGCTGAAATTATCTGAATAGGCAACGATAAATTTACCCGATGATTTAAAATCTTCGAGTTTGTCTCTTAGGGCTTTGTTTTGGGCAATACCAAGACCAACTGCGCTGTTCGTGATAGTGATACCCTTAATTTTGTCGTCGGTTTTAGCCGACTCGATAGCGTTAAGGATGTTTATAAGTCCGTCGTGTGGTGTATCGTTTAAGAAAGAAAGTTTGTCGTTATAAAATTTTCCGGCATAGTCATTATGTACATCTTCAATATTAAGTTCTATAACAGAGTTGTCTTTTACAGTTACAACATCTTCGTTACCTCCGCTTGCTGCGGCGGCAATTCCTATTAATATCAATAGGAAGAAAGAAAGAAGGCAAAATATAAATATGCCTATTACGGTTGATAAAATGTTTTTTAAAAATTGCATGGTACTATTTTTTTATTGTGTAGTATATAAGTAGCATATGTACTAAAAGTGTTACAGTTGTTAAAGGTAGAATTTAAAAAAATATTTAAAAGAGGTGATGCAAATTTGTTAACACAGGTTTTAAATGTAACTGCCTTTAAAATTGTTTTAGTTACTTTGCAGCCTATGAAATTTCAAAACGAGGCCATATTATCTTTAGGGAGTAACCAGGGCGACAGGCAGCAGCATATAGAGGCATGTATTAATCATATTCATAACCATATCGCTACGGTGGTAAGGGTGTCGGGGCTGTATGAAACTCCGTCGTGGGGGTTTGAGAGCGATGATTTTTACAACTGTGCCATTATGGTACATACCCACAAATCGGCTAAAGTATTATTAGATGAAATACTGAAGGCTGAAATTGAAGCGGGTAGGATAAGAACCGAAGAGGAAGGTTACAGTGCCCGTTCTATTGATATAGATATTATAGCTTTTAATAATCAGATAATTTCGGAAACAGACCTGATAGTCCCGCATCCGCGTATGCAGGACAGGAATTTTGTACTCTACCCGTTAAAAGATGTAGGTCCGGGCTGGGAGCATCCGGTACTTAAAAAAGATATTGATGCCCTTATAGCACAATCACCTGATGACAGTAACTGTAAGTTGGTTTTACAACTAAATAATCCTATTAGTGATATTGCATTTAGCGGAGTGAATTATATGGCTGTTGAAGGTAATATAGGAGCAGGTAAAACCTCGCTTGCGGGAAGGATTGCCGAAGATTTTAATGCAAAAATTGTACTGGAGCGTTTTGCTGATAATCCGTTTTTACCTAAATTTTATAAGGAACCGGCACGTTATGCCTTTTCTCTTGAAATGTCTTTCCTCGCCGACAGGCACCAACAGCTTTCAGACGATATGTCCCAACTGGATTTGTTTAGTGATTTTGTAGTGTCTGACTATCATATTTTCAAGTCACTGATATTTGCTAAAGTTACCCTGACGGAGGACGAATACAGGTTATATCAAAAGCTTTTTGATATTATAAATAAGGAAACCCCAAAGCCCGACCTGTACATTTACCTTTACAGGAAAACCGATGCCCTGCTGCAACAGATAAAACAGCGAGGAAGATCTTATGAGCAGGATATTCAACCGGACTATCTCAATAAACTGAATAGCGGCTATATGGAGTATATAAGGTTGCAAAAAGACCTTAATATACTCGTAATTGATGTTGACGGACTCGATTTTGTGAACAATCAGCAGGATTATCTAACAGTGCTCAATACTATTAAGCAACACACCTTAGCGGATTAACGCAAAATGTCCTTTAATCTCGGGTTCAGAAGGAGATAGCTGTATAACATACCAGTAATCACTTGCCGGTAGATTGTGTCCGTTATAGGTGCCGTCCCAACTACGGTTACGACTGTTTAATCTCGTGATTGTTTTTCCGTAACGGTCAAATATCGTAATACTGGCATAAGGGTAATTTGCCATACCTGCTATAGTAAATACATCATTAACCGAATCGTTATTTGGTGTGATGTATTTAGGGATAAGTAGTACATAAAAGTTTTGAATATCAATACCACAGCCGTTTATAGAACGGGCATATGCCACATGCGGACCCGCATTTAGATTGGTGAATATGTTGGTTGACTGGTAATGTACTCCGTCAAGGGAATATTCATAATTCTCAGGGTCATTATTAGCCATTACTACTGTAGCATTGGTAGTATTTACAACAACTCTTTCAATATTTGGTGCCTGTAGTGCGGTTACAGTAAATGTTTTTGTTGCCGTACAGCCTGCTGTATTGGTGTATTCAACAGTGTAGGTGCCGGGTTCGGTTACAGTTATTGTAGCTGTCGTTTCCCCAGTAGACCACAGGTAGGTTACATTATTTGCTGTAGCATCAAGTGTAGCCTGACTGTTTTCGCAAAACACCACTTCTTTGTTTTCTCCGGTATCAGGTAATTCATTTACCGTGACAACAACAGCTTCCCTGTTTTCAGAGGCACATCCGTTATTTACTGCTTCGGCATAAAAAGTAGTCTCAGTGTTTATTTCAGGACTGGTAACGCTGCTACCTGTTGCAAAAGGCGAACCTCCTGTTGGGGTGGTGTACCATTGTACTGTCCCTGCCGAAGGTGTTGCCTCCAGTAATGTAGTGCCCTCACCACAAATAGGGGTAGGGTTGGTAATTGTTAGTGTCGGTATTGCTGTAACGGCTGCTGTAACGGCTGTTCTCGTTGCTGAGGTACAGGTTTCATCAAAAGCAGAGGCATAATAAACCGTTTCTGTACTTAATGACGGTGTAGTGAAACTGTTGCCTGTAGCAATAGGTGTTCCGCCTATTGCAGTGCTGTACCAGTATACAGTTCCGTTTTCGGCTTCTGCCTGTAATGTTACACTGCCCTCTCCGCAATTAGCAGCATCGGTAGTACTTGTAATGGTAGGTATGGTAAGTGTAGTACTTGCTGATATTTGTAATACAGGGTCACCCGGCATACCACCATATTCCACTATATAACCTTTAGGTTCATAATCTCCCGTGCTTCCGTTTACGGGTAAATCGTTCCATGATCCCTGTATCCCTACACCCGGTGCGGTAATATGGGCATAATCTTCTTCCCCTTGATTGTTAGGTTCTCCTGTGTTCCAGAAAGCATAATTTGGTGTAGAGCCGTTTACACCTCCGTTCCAAAAGGTAGTTCCGGCCTCGGGGCCTGTTACCCATTTCCAGACACCTTCGATTTGCGCATCACTTCCGCCTATCCATCCTGTTCCCGTAGCCTGTTCACCCACCAGTTGGGCTTCCTCTGCCGATAGTATGGTTGCAAGGTAGCCCTGCAATCCGTAATAGGTAGTATTTTCGGCTGCATCCCTGGCGGCTGTCCAGCTAATGCCTATGGATGGTACAAACTGATAGTAATGATCGGTAGAAGGAAGGTAATTTGCCTGGCCTATGGTTATAGAAAATGTTCTTGTACCATTGGGATTGGCCGATGTGTTATTGTAAACCACATTTTGTACGGCAGTGATAAGGCTGCTGTAGGGTACACTTTGCCCGCCTACGCCCTCAATGGTAAGTTTACCCGATGAGGAATTCCAGCTGCTGGTAATATTAGGTATGGTTGTGTTTAGCGAAAGTACATCCTGTCCGTTTACGTAGCCTGATGCTATTTGTATGTAAACGGCATTGGTTTCGGTATCGTCGGCATCAGTAATGTTAAAGGTGCTAACGATGTTTACCGGAGTGCCGGGGCAATATATCTGGTCGCCGGTGGCTGTAAGTACAGGAGGATTGTCCTGAGCTTTTGCGGTAAGGCTAAAAAAACAGGATACTAAAAGAACTAAAAATGCGGATTTATGGGACTTCATCCCGTAAAAGTAGCAAAAAAACGTTTTCTGGGTGTTAATGTTGTAGTTTTTGGAAGATATCCCATACAACAATACCTGTACTTACCGAAATGTTGAGGGAATGTTTAGTTCCTAATTGCGGAATTTCGATAGTGCCGTCGCAAAGTTTTATGGCTTCCTGCGAAACCCCTTTCACTTCGTTACCAAAAACAAGAGCATATCTTTTGTCTGCTTCGGGGGTAAAATCATTCAGGAAAATAGCGTTGTCCACTTGCTCAATAGCCCATACTTCTGCGCCGTCTTCTTTCAGGGAAGTAATAACATCGGTTACATTTTTCTGGTACTCCCAGGCTACGGTATCGGTAGCACCTAGAGCTGTTTTATGGATTTCTTTATGCGGAGGGGTAGCGGTAATACCACACAGGTAAATTTTTTCGATAAGAAAGGCATCGGCAGTACGAAAAACAGACCCAATATTGTGAAGGCTCCTTATATCATCAAGAATAATGATTACAGGAGTTTTGTCCGCTTTTTTAAAATCTTCAACACTTTTTCTATTCAGTTCGCTGTTTGCCAGTTTTCTCATCGTTCCGTTTTAATTTCCGTTTGCAAAAGTAATCATATTTATGTGATTTAATTATCCACCATTTGCTAACAGTGTACCCTAAGTTTTTTGGAATTTGATTAAATTCGCCTTTTAATTCAATCAGAAAAAAATACTCCCCTTGGCAACAAAAGAGAAAAAAGCGAAAGAGACCCCGTTAATGAAGCAGTATAACAGCATCAAGGTAAAATATCCTGATGCCTGCCTGTTGTTTCGTGTGGGCGATTTTTATGAAACTTTTGGAGAAGATGCCATAAGGACGGCAGGTATTTTAGGTATTGTACTTACCAAAAGAGGAAATGGCAGTGAAACCGAAACCGCTTTGGCCGGTTTTCCGCACCACTCGTTAAACACCTATTTACCTAAACTGGTTAAAGCGGGGCTTCGTGTGGCGATTTGCGATCAGTTAGAAGATCCGAAAATGACCAAGACCATCGTTAAGAGGGGAGTGACCGAACTGGTTACACCAGGGGTCTCCATGAACGATGAGGTACTGAGTGCCAAGTCCAATAACTTTTTGGCATCAGTTTACTTTGGTAAAAAAACACTGGGGGTTTCATTCCTTGATGTATCTACCGGAGAGTTTCTCACCGCTCAGGGTAACGAGGAGTATATAGATAAACTGCTGCAAAACTTCAGCCCGAGTGAGGTACTGGTTTCCAAACAGGAGAAAAGTAATTTCAGGCAGGCCTTTGGAGAAGATTATCATACCTTCTTCCTGGAGGACTGGGTGTATAAGGAAGACTATGCTTTTGAAAGTCTTACCAGTCATTTTCAGACCAATTCACTTAAGGGTTTTGGTATAGAGGAGCTGCAGGAAGGTATAATTGCATCGGGTGCGGTATTGTATTATCTTTCTGAAACACAGCATAAAAAAGTACAGCATATAACCTCTATTCAGCGTATTGCAGAAGATGCCTATGTTTGGATGGATCGTTTTACTATACGTAACCTTGAACTTTATAACAGTACCAACCCTAATGCGGTTACGCTTCTGGATGTTATAGACAGGACGCTCTCACCAATGGGAGGAAGGCTGTTAAAACGCTGGTTGGCACTTCCGCTTAAGGATGCTAATAAAATAAGAGCAAGGCATGAGGTAGTAACTTATCTTACTAAAAACAGCGGTGTGCTAGGAGAGATACAACAACAGATAAAACAAATATCCGACCTTGAAAGGCTTATCTCTAAAATAGCAGCAGGCAAGGTGTCGCCAAGAGAGGTAATTTACCTTAAAGATTCCCTTGATGCTATTGTGCCTATAAAGGAGCTTGCGCTTAAAAGTGATAACGAAGCTCTTAAAGCGATAGGTGACAGTCTGCACAGTTGTGACCTGTTAAGGGAGAAAATAAAAACTACGGTACACCCGGAGGCTCCGGTATCCATAAATAAAGGTAATGCCATCGCAACAGGAGTGCATCCTGAACTGGATGAGCTTCGCAGTATTGCCTATTCAGGAAAGGAATATCTGGAGGGTATTGAAAAACGTGAGTCAGAACGCACGGGGATTACCTCTCTTAAAATAGCCTTTAATAACGTATTTGGTTACTATATAGAAGTACGTAATACACATAAGGATAAAGTTCCGGCAGAGTGGATAAGGAAACAAACACTTGTAAATGCCGAACGTTATATTACCGAAGAACTTAAAGAATATGAAGCTAAAATATTAGGAGCTGAGGAAAAAATACACCAACTGGAAACACAATTGTTTGAACAGCTGGTGGTATGGATAGCCTCTTACATTAAGCCGGTACAGTTAAACGCCGGACTGGTAGCACAGCTGGACTGCCTGTCGTCGTTCTCGCAACTCGCAATGGAAAACAAATATGTTTGTCCTGATATAGATGATAGTCATGATCTTGAAATTAAGGAAGGTCGTCACCCGGTTATTGAAAAACAACTTCCGGTGGATGTACCTTACATTACTAATGATGTTTACCTGGACAGAACTTCACAGCAGATTATAATGATTACGGGTCCCAATATGTCGGGTAAGTCGGCCATACTAAGGCAAACAGCACTTATTGTGCTACTGGCTCAAATGGGGAGTTTTGTCCCTGCCGAAAGTGTTAGGATGGGTGTGGTAGATAAAATATTTACCCGTGTAGGAGCATCAGACAATATCTCTATGGGAGAATCTACTTTCATGGTAGAAATGAATGAAACAGCCTCTATCCTTAACAATATATCAGACCGAAGCCTTATCCTGTTGGATGAGATTGGTCGTGGTACCAGTACTTACGATGGTATCTCTATAGCATGGGCTATAGCCGAGTTTTTGCACGAGCATCCGGCGCAGCCTAAAACTCTTTTCGCTACCCATTACCATGAGCTCAATGAAATGCAGGATATTTTTGAGCGTATTCAAAACTATAACGTGTCGGTAAAAGAACTTAAGGATAATGTGCTTTTCATCCGTAAACTGGTAAAAGGAGGTAGTGCCCATAGTTTTGGTATTCATGTGGCTAAAATGGCGGGTATGCCACAAACGGTTATCCAAAAGGCACAAAAGCTGCTTAAAAAACTGGAGAAAGATCATTCGGGTGAAGCACTGTCCAGTGGGAAAGCGGCTAATGACGACGAACTACAATTGAGTTTCTTTAATCTTGATGATCCGTTACTGGAGGAAATAAAAGAGGAAATTGTCAACCTCGACATAAACACGCTAACCCCTGTAGAGGCGCTAATGAAGCTGAATGAGATTAAGCGAATGCTGGTAAAATAAAACCTTTAAAAAAGTTTTAATTTTAAAATTAACGTTATCAACAGGTTATATTTTTTGATTAATTTTTTTTAAAAAAACGCTTGCAGAATTGAATAAATGTGCTACATTTGCACCGCAATACAGAAGCAAACAGCGATTGTAATAATGCGAAAATAGCTCAGTTGGTAGAGCGCAACCTTGCCAAGGTTGAGGTCGCGGGTTCGAACCCCGTTTTTCGCTCAAATACTACCAAAATGCTCGAGTGGTGGAATTGGTAGACACGCTGGACTTAAAATCCAGTGGGTAGTAATGCCCGTGCGGGTTCAAGTCCCGCCTTGAGTACTATAAAGCCTGAACGAAAGTTCAGGCTTTTTTGTTTTAAAAAATTGATATGTAATCCTAAATCTACTTTTATTGTACTTGTAGTAAATCTAAAAAAAAATGTTTCTGAGAGTGTACGCTTTTGTTAAGGATTGTTAGATTTATATTGACGGACTTCAGATTCATTTGGGGTAAAAGAATATTTTTTATTTTGATAAGTTAACATCCAATCTAAGAAAGTAGAATATTGCTGAAGATTTTCTTCTTTAATGTTTTTCTTTATGCTTTTTATCCATTCTATAAAATTATCTAAGCCACAATTTATATATTCTTTTAAGTTTAAATCTGAAGAAGACCATTGGTTTCTTGTTTCTATAAGTCTATTCACTTGATGAATAATTTTTTCTCTTTGTTCGTTCTTATCAAAAATATTAGCAATGAATACATGATCGAGATATGTTATTGTGTCTCGAGCATTTTTATGTAAAAAGATTGTGCTAAAATGGGTGGTAAAATGATTAATTAAGATTTTTTTATAGTTATTGTAGTAAAGGCTAAAACCAAAGAGGTTGAAATTATATTCATAGAAAAACATAGAAGTCTTTAAGAGTTTTGTAATATCTCCATTATATTGGTCAATTTCAAGTGCTAAAATTTTTATTAAAATTTCATTTAATTTAGATTTTGTAAGTATTTTAAATTCATTTATTTTTTCTCTATTAGAACGAATTTCGAAATCTCCGGTCTTAAATGATTCATCATTAGGGGTTTGTGAGTAATGAAAATTTAGTGTTCTCATGAACAATGCAAAGTTATCGGTAAGGTTTGTGAAAATTTTGGATTCAAGAAGATTTAAATATGATGAGGTGTAGGCTGTCTCTCCAAGATAAATAATATTAAGTATTTCAACTTCATCCACAAATCCTAATAAATTCTCTTTAATGAGGTCTAATACTTGTATGAATTCTTGAGCTGAATTTATGTTTTTTGTATTGAGTATGTACTTTTTTATATCTTGCCTCAGATGATATTCATCATCACTGTGTGAAATTTTATCTTTAATCAATTGGCTTAGATTGTTGTCTTCTATGGCTGTAATTAATTCAGTAAATGAAAAGGCTTCATCATAAATATTATTATTTAAGTAAATAGGAAAGTATCGTGTTTGATTTATTGCTCGTGTTTTTTCATTTGTTTCATTACTTGGGAATAGTTGTTTTAGTATTGAAAAAATGATGATTTTATCATGGTTACTGAGCATAGGTGTTTCTAGCTTATCTAAATTAATGTATCCAAATTTTAATACAATTGATTCTCCAAATAATAGAGGTAGTCTTTTAGAAGAAAAATTTTTATGCATCCATTTATATTTGAATAGCAATAGCTTTAATAAAACATAACTATCAAGGTCAATATCGGCTAACTTTTTTAATATCTTGATATTTATATATAATTCATTGAAAAATTTTTTCACATCTCTTCTTGACTCAAAAAATAAAGCCGGAGATAAAGGAATTTGTTCTATGCTATTGGCAGAAATGGTTGAAGTTTCCGTGTTAGTAGAATCATGAAACAATTCCGATTCAACTATATCCTGTTTTTTTTCATAGAAAAGTTGATTGATTGAGTTGGTTAATAGTTTTTTTTCGTCATCACTTAAGCCCTCACAATCATTGATTAATTGGCATAAATGAATAGTGTAGTTTTTTGGTTTAGGTGTATTAAGATTAATTTCTAAATTGAATATTTTATCTAAGAAGTAATTATCAATCTGCGACTGTTGTACTACATATTCTCTGTCAAGTCCACATATAAAAATCATATTTTTAAACCCTGCAATGTTACGTAGGATTCGTAGCGTTTCTAAAATTTCATTTTTATTAAGCCGGTCTATATCATCTACAAATACTATTATTTTTCTATCTATACTTTCAATAATATTATTTACTTCGTTGTAAAAATCTTTGATTGTATCTGCATCAGAAAAAATATTGTCAGTTAATGATTTTAATGAACTAATTAATTTATTGTCAATTAGAGCAAGCATCTCTTTTAAATAATTGTCAATCGAGTTTTTTGAATTACCTGAAAACTGTGATAATTCTTTCTTAAGTTGATTAAAAAAGTTATTTACGATAAGTTTTTCATCTTGATGTTGCCATACATTAAACCAAATCGTTATAGGTGTAACTGACGTAATTTTATTTTCTTTTAATTTATACTCAAGTCTTTGTAAAAAGCTAGTTTTCCCAACTCCCCAAATTGAATTGATACCAATTATAAATGATGATTTGGGGTGGAGGTTATCTACTGCCGTAATAATTTCATCAATTAATTTCTCATAGTCATGCTCTAATGTTTTATCATGTGGTAAATCTTCAACTAAATATGATTTTTTTCTCTCTTCGGGCTTAGTTTTTAAATTGTTAATCCAGTGCATAAAGCGATCATAAACTATCCAGTTTTTTCCATATATGTTTCTTATTATCAATATAACTGTCATTATCAATAATAAATAAAGAGCATCTGTATAATAGATACTTCTGCAATATGTTGAAAATCTGAGAGAGTCAGAATTATCATTGCGTAAGAAATTATAAATAGCTACTATGAAGAAAATAAAAAAATTACTTTTATTTGAAAGGCGATAATTTTTAAAAATTAACCAAGCATAATGTAATACGATTAATATGCATCCGGTATTAAACCAAAAACTAAATCCATTACTATTTATCTCTTTATCTGTTAAGATTGTAAGATTAGCTAAAGCGTTAGAGATTTTACTTTTTAATAAACGTGCTACAATTATAATAATAAACCAAGTGAAAATAATAGACAGGTTTTTCTTAATTAACCCATAAATGGGAGTTCCTATTCTAATTAAAACTGATGTTTTTTTAACTGCATTATTTTGCATGATATTTTAGTTAGGTGTCTTAGTCAAAAAGGATAACTTTATTTGAAGGTAATTTCTTCATTAAGAGGTATTGAATTCATTTTTATTTATCAAATATAAAGAAGAATTGATTAAGCAGAGATATGTATTAAGTGTAAATGTCTATTTAAATAATTGTTTTTAATTGAAATTAGCTTCTACTTTACCCGTTAATACCTCCTGTTTACCTCATAAATTTTTAGGTGTTAAAATCAAAAAATAAATTTGAGTAAAAGAAGTAAGAAAGGTTATGATGAGGCAATTCCCGTCACAAATATTCAGGTCCCGTCAAAGGGAAGTGCATAAGGATTCAGGTAGTAATACCGCTTCGTTGTTTAATACAGGAGGAGAGGGTGGTAAGGAACCCTTTAATTCTCTTATTGCATTTAGGGAGGTAGTATTACATCCCGGGCAGTTTGTTAAACATTTATCCGGCAACGAAGCGCATATTATTATCCCCCTTGTCGGGGCGCTTGAATATCAGTGTAACAATGGTATTGTAAAAGCTATAATGCCGGGTGAGATTGTGAGTATTTCATTTCCTGAAACATTATTAAAAATTAATAACCCTTATGATAAAGATCCGGTTATATACCTTGAGGCATCTTTTTCCCAAAAACGCTTTATTGAAAGAGTTGAGCTTAGTATTGTCGACCTTGATGTGCGCAATAAATTGCATGCATTTGTTCAGGGATTAACCGGATTAAAAGGGTATATAGGAATGTATGACGGGCGAAGGGAAGAGCTGTACAAGTTGCAAAGTCCTGATAATGGCCTGCTGATATTTGTAATTAGCGGAGCATTTGAGTTAAGTGGCAGGCTGCTGGAAGAGCGCGATGCCCTTAGTGTGTGGGATTGTGATGAGATAGATTTTGAAGCCCTGTCTGAAAGTGCCGTAATACTCCTTATTGAAGTGTATAAAACGAGTTAACCGCAAAAAAGTAGTGGTTAACCTCAATTTTTAAATAAAGGGAAAATTAGCCCGTTAAGAATATAAAGCTCATTGACTAACTTAAATACTATTTATAATGGAAAGAAAGCAGTTTTTTAAGAACATGGGGCTTGCGGGGCTTGCCCTTACAGGATTTAGAGTTCTTAACTCCTGTAGTAATGATGACGATTCGGTAACCGGAGATACGTCCGGTAGTACAGATACAGGAGGCGGAACCGATAGTGGTTCGGGATCAGGTACAGGTGGTGGAGGTACGGCTAACTGTGTTGTTGCCCCCAGCGAAACAGAAGGGCCGTTCCCTACCAAAACACCTTCAAGCCTGGTGAGAAGTGATATCACTTCAGACAGGACAGGGGTGCCTTTTAATATTGATATTATAATCCAGAATGTAAACGACGACTGTAATGTGCTTGAAGGTGCTATTGTGGATATTTGGCATTGTGATAAAGATGGAAACTACTCGGAGTACGGAGGTACAGGTATGCAGCAAACAGATTATACATCTGTACACTTTTTAAGAGGAAGGCAAACTACAAATGCCGATGGTCAGGTGGCATTTACCTCGATATTTCCGGGATGGTATACCAGTAGAGCTACCCACATCCATGTACACGTTTATAATGAATCGGGCAATTCACTGCTGGTAACACAAATAGCATTCCCTGAAAGTAATGACAGTGCTGTGGTACAGGTTAACGCTTCTACCGAGAATGGTTATACAAAGGGTATGAGC
The DNA here is from genome assembly GCF_000769915.1 of Flavobacterium beibuense F44-8. Lineage (GTDB taxonomy): Bacteria > Bacteroidota > Bacteroidia > Flavobacteriales > Flavobacteriaceae > Flavobacterium > Flavobacterium beibuense. The sequence goes on along the minus strand of NZ_JRLV01000016.1, from coordinate 89,416 downwards.
GGTTATACATATAATGCAAACGATAATGTTTTTTCAGACGATACTGATGGTGTAGAGGTTGGTGCAATTACCGGAAGCTTAAGTGAAGGTTTCACTATTACACAAACCATTAAGGTTTCGGCTTAATAATATAAAAATAAACAGTCTTCATAAGGTTGATTAGGTTTTTTGTTGGTTAATTAGAAAAAGAGAGAAATTACGTTTCTCTCTTTTTCTTATTTAAAAAGTACTGAATTATGGCAAAAGCAAAAATACGTTTGGCGTTAAGGGTGATTATAGGTCAGTCTTCGGTAGCTAATTGGGAAAAATACATTTTTGAAGATACGTATAAGGAATACCTTATGCAGCAACAAAGGTTTAACAGTAAGGAAGAACCTGTAAATACGTTTAGAGAACTGCTGGCGGTTAACCCGGGGGCAGATCAGTTGCATTTCCTTACCGGTATAGCAGCCGATAGTTATATTGCTCAGTTCAATAAAAGCTTTTACAGGTATACCGATGTGTTGGGAAGTACATTTTTCCCTTTTACGGGGTATAAATTTGATATAATCAATACCGATATAACCGATGTTTCTAAGCATAAGGTGGGGATTACTTTCTATTCACCCCTTTTTACTTTTTTAGGAGTGATTAATAATGCTTACCTGGTTTCCCTTAATACCGATGATACTACAGGGTATGAAACCCTTATGTCCCCTTTACAACCGCAGCTTTCCATATGTTATTATGAAGGGGAGGGTGAGTTGTAGTGAATAAAATATTTACCTGCTTAACTTAATAGTAATGATTTATAAATATTTAGCAGACGCTTAGTTAATTTTAGATGCTGTTATTTGCAGTGTCGTGGTAAAAATCTTCTTTATAAAATATTGAATCAGATTATAAATCTGAAACCAACTAAAAAATTTTTATAAAGATGAAAACCAATTTTCTAAGAGTACTGATCGTAGCGTTCAGTGCAATTGTTTTTGTTAAATGTTCCACTCCGGAAACAGAAGAAACCAACACAGTAGCCTTTAATACAAAAGTTACTAATGTTCATCCGTTTTTAAACTGTAATTGTAGTGAGAGTGCTACAAAAGTAAGTGGTAGTACTGCTGCTAACTGGGCGAACCAGTTTGCACCACTTGTTAAGTTTGACCGTGCGGCACCTGATTATCCTGCTTCTGTAGAGGCGGTATGGTCCAGTTCTGCCGATGGCGGTAAGGTATGTGAAGGGCAACTTGCCCTTACAGATGCAACAGCGCCTACAGCACCTGTTTTTCCTACTTATTATGATGTGCAGCAGCACCCGTCTGATTCTGATAAGATTTTTATCGAATACTGGTTTACATATAAACGCCAGGAGCCTTGTGCGATAGGACAGGGAGGTCACGATTATGACTGGGAGCATATCGTGCTACAGGTTAAAAAATCGACTCAAAAAATACTAACTGTTACTTATTTCCAGCATGGTGGCTGGTATACTAAAGACTGGAGAAATGTATCTTCCGGTACTACTGTAGTTGCTTATGTGGGTAAAAAAGCACATGGTATGTATCATAACTCACGTTCTTCAAGCTTCTTTGGTTACGAGTGTACTTACTATGGTGATTACAGAAATCCGGCTGATGCAGGAGACGAGTATGGTACCTGGAATGATTTAGTAGCTATGTCTTGCGAAAAAACCGAGTTTAACTTTAGCGGTACATGGGGAGCTTCGGGTAAAGGGCCTCTTTTCCGTACACGTGATTTCTGGAATTTTGCTGCCTGTAAAGGTACTGACGGACTTTTTGGTACCGACGGCTGCAGCCAGTGTGACTTTGGTAACAATGTTATTATAGGAAGCATCAACTAACAAACTATAAGGATTTATACCACGACCTGATTCAGTATTTTATAAAGAAAAGCATAAGACTGTCTTCATTACGAAGGCAGTTTTTTTATACACCAGTTTTTACAAAAAGGTTGTCTTTTTAAGGTTTTAAAGAACAATAATCCTGATTTAACAATTTGGTAACCTTTTTAAATAGTATTTTTTAGATGATAGGGGTACTTAATGTCAACAGGTTAAAGGAGGTTTTATCCGCGACATTCCCTTTTTTTACCATCATAAAATAAACTGAAAAGACTAAAAAGATATTGCCATAAACTCCGGTTGTGATTGTGGCCTGTTGCAGCAGGTTACAATACTAAGCGTAGCCGGACTGTAGCAAGTAAAGTATCAAATTTTGATTTTGATGTGTTTGTTAGGTTTACTAAAATGAAAAGCCCCGCAACTGCGGGGCTTTTATGCTTTTACTTACTAAAATCTTAGTGAGCAGCTTCTTCAGCGTGAGCCTCTTCTGTGTGAACTTCTTCAGCAGCAGGAGTAGAATCGTTAGCAACTTCTGGAGCAGCTTCTGGAGCAACTTCTTCAGTTGTAGCTTCTGGAGCAACTTCTTCAGTTTGAGCTTCTGTACCTTCTTCTTTTGCAGTTTCTTTACAAGAAACGAAAGAGATCATAGCCATAACAGCTAGACTTAAAACAACTTTTTTCATCTTACTAAATTATAAAGGTTAATTATTAATTCGAAGCAAAGATATAAATTTTTTGACATCACAAAATAAATAGTGCTAAAATTTTTAAAAATCTTTTATGCTTGAAATTCAGGCTTTTAAATACATCGTTTTCGGTGTAAACACAGGGTTTTTGACACTATGTACTCAAAAAGATTCTTAAAGATGTTTTTTAACCGTTCACTTTGTTTTTGTAAGGTTATCCCGAACCCTTATTTTTTTCTTTTATTTACAATTTCCATCTCGTCAATAAGGCGGGTACAACCTGCATATTTGTCTATAATAAACAGTACATAACGCATGTCTACCATTATATTTCGGCAAATAGAAGGGTCATAATAAATATCGCTCATAGTACCTTCCCAAACGCGGTCAAAGTTTAATCCTATAAGGTTACCTTTTGCATCGATGGCAGGACTACCCGAGTTACCTCCTGTAGTATGGTTTGTGCCTATAAAACATACCGGCATTTTTCCGTTTTCACCATATTGCCCGAAATCTTTTTTATTGTACAGCTCGATAAGCTTTTGCGGAACATCAAATTCATAGTCACCCGGTACATATTTTTCCATAACACCGTCAAGGTAAGTTACAGGCTCGTAATACACAGCATCTCTTGGAGAATACCCTTTAACTTTACCATAGGTTACCCTTAGTGTACTGTTAGCATCTGGGAAAATACGCGCATCTTTAGGACTAAGCTCTAAAATACCTTTCATATAGGTGCGTTGTAATGCTTCTATCTCTAGGTTTATTTGCTCGTATTTAGGGTTAACATTAGTAATGAAAGCATCTGATATGGCTTTTACAAGCTGGAAACCTTTATCATTGTTCAGTTTTTCCATAACCTCTTTAGCATCACCGCTTAAAAGTTCTTTAACGCCATCGTAGCTGGTAAGTTTTGATTCGCCGTAAATGTTTTTGGTTAAAAGCTTATAATCGGCATTAATAAGTCCGGCGGGTAAAAACTGTTTAGGTGATTTTGTAGCATATAATTCAATAAGCTTTTCAAATACCTTTTCATCTACGTTTTTATTGAAGTCTTTGTATGTCCCTTCAAGAGCGGCAAGAGTGTTGCCTTTACGGTCGTTAAACGACTGCTCGCCTCTCATATTATATACCTGCTCTAACTGATATAACCTGAAGCCTACAGTTAACAGTTCGGTGTTTCTTAATACAACTTCAAGGAAGTAATCCCTGCTAAGGGCATAAGGTGCAATTTCGTTATATTTTGCCTCAAACTCATTAAACAGATTGCCGTACTCATTTTGTTTTCCGGTTTTGTTAGCCTGCTCTATAAAATTTTTCTCGTAAGCTTTTTTAGCAGCTACAGCATTGGTTTTTTCAAGACCCTGAGATTCGCCTATCCATTTTTTCCAGTAGTTGGCAATACGGGCATATTTTGCTGCATATTGTATTTTTATAGCAGGATCCCTTCTCATAAAGCTATCAGTCACTTTTAGGGCTTCATCCCTTATCTCGATTTTTGCAGGATTAAGGCTGCTTAAAATCTGCTCTACAGCAACCGAAGGAAGATATTCTGTAGTTCTTCCAGGGTAACCGAAAACAAGTGTAAAGTCGTCTTCCTGAATTCCTCCTATAGATACAGGGAAGTAGTGCTTAGGTTTGTATGGTACATTATCTTTTGAGTAGGCTGCCGGACGGTTGTTTTTGTCGGCATATATTCTAAACATAGAGAAGTCGCCCGTATGTCTTGGCCATACCCAGTTATCTGTATCAGAACCAAACTTACCTATTGATGATGGTGGTGCACCCACAAGGCGTACATCAGTATATGATTCTACTACAAAAAGCATATACTGGTTACCTTCATAAAAAGTACGTACCCTGTTTTCCTGCCAGCTTTCCTTTGGGGAATTTTTAGTTACGTTAGCTATATTTTCCTGAATTTTTTTCTGCTTTGCTTCTTCATCGGTAATGGTAGATGTTCCGTTTAAAACCTGTGTAGTTACATCTTCTATTTTTACTATAAAGGTAACTTCAAGATCCGGGTTAGGAAGCTCGTCTTCCAGTGTCATTGCCCAAAAACCATCGGTAAGGTAATCGTGCTCTACGGTTGAGTGAGCCTGTATTTCACCATAACCACAGTGGTGGTTGGTTAATAACAGTCCGTTTGGTGAGATAACTTCCGATGTACATCCTCCGTTAAACTGAGGTACGGCATCTTTAAGGCTGGAATGGTTTACATCATAAATGTCTGAAGCCGACATTTTCATGCCCAGGCTTTTCATTTCTTTCTCGTTCATTCCTTTAAGCAGGGATGGTATCCACATGCCTCCCTGTTGCGCATAGGCAGGGATTACCAGTAAAAGGACAAGCAGTCGTAAAAATTTCATAGTGTTTCTTAAAAAAAGTTTAGTGGACGCAAGTTACAATTTTTGAAACAAAATAGCATAATTGGTGTTTTTGTTTGCTATATGTGTTATATCTTTCGGTATTATTGGTAATCTGTTAAAAAATGTTCGATAAAATAATTGCTCATGTAAAACGGTTTGTGCCCCTCTCGCCAAAGGAGGAAGAGATACTGTGCTCTTATCTTAAAATAGAGGAGTATGCTAAAAAGAAACACCTGCTGGAAGAAGGCGAAATGTGTACAGGCAAGTATTTTGTAAACAGCGGAGTGGTGCGTATGTATACCCTTAATGAGAAGGGGGTGGAGCAGGTAATTCATTTTGCTATTGAAGGATGGTGGATTACCGATTATTTTACTTTTAATACCAATATGCCAGCCAAGTGTGGCATACAGGCTGTAGAGCCTACGCAAATTATAGTTATAGATGCAGCAGAGCAGGAAGAGCTTTTAAAGGAGCTTCCGCAAATGGAACGGTATTTCAGGCTGGTGCTTGAGAAAGCTTATGCTGCCTCCCTTATGCGTACCCATTATATGTTCAACTTCTCGGCAGAAGAGCGCTATAGGCATTTTTCGGAACACTATCCCGAATTCGTGCAGCGGGTTCCGCAATACCTTGTGGCATCTTATCTTGGTTTTACGCCTGAATTTTTAAGTATGCTCAGGGCAAAAAAGGGATAAATGTGTTTTCTTAAACTGCTTTAAGTTTTTTGTAACGGCTGTACAGGAACTTTGTCTTAACAAATTAAAATACAGTTATTATGAAAACAAGAATGAATTTAGGAGTTGTAGCGCCCGATGCTTACAAAGCTATGTTTGGGTTGGAAAAATACATTAACGGTAGTGAGCTTACTCAGGCTCATAAACACCTTATCAAGATAAGAGCTTCACAAATAAACGGCTGTGCATTTTGTATTAATATGCATACCGAAGAAGCGAGGAAAGACGGGGAAACCGAAAAACGTATTTATGCACTTAATGCATGGTGGGATACTAACTACTTTACTCCTGAAGAAAGAGCGCTGCTTGCCCTTACCGAAGAGGTTACAAACATTACAGGTCGTGTTAGTGATAGTACTTATGAAGATGCTGTTAACCTTTTAGGGGAGAAATATATTGCTGTAGCTATTATAGCAATAGTAGCTATTAACGGTTGGAACCGTATGTCTATCTCAACGCACTTAATGCCGGAATAATTTTATTATAAAGCTAAAAAAGTAGTTTCAGTTTGTCATTTTGAGCGTAACGAAGTGAAGTCGAAAAATCTCAATGTTTTATAATAAGGGATTTCTCCTTCCGTCGAAATGACACATATCCTGAAACTACTTTTTATTTTTTACGGTAAGCTTCATCAGCTTGCGGTTGTGTATGGTAAAATCTTTAGAAAGATATAGTTTCTGGGCTATGGTGTTGTGACCTTCCACTTCAAGGTAAATCACGTTTATGGCAAGGTCAAGTGCCTGTTCGTGTATAAAGTCTACTGTTTGTTTGCCTATGCTTTTACCACGCCCTGCGGGTGCTATGTATAGTTCGTCCAGAAATGCAATGCGACCTTTGTATTCAAAACTGAAAATAAAGGTGAGAATTACATACCCCACAACCTCATCATTATTCAAAATAAGCCAGCTTCTGCCCAGTTCTTCATTGTCTATAAACTCCTTTAGGAGTGATTTGGAAACAAAAGCATCTATAGGATAATTATCTATGGCATAAAAATCCTGCATCATGGCAACAGTACGGTCAATATCGGTAACCCTTACGGGTTTGAAGGTAACGGGCATTAGTTAGAAATGTTACTCATAATACGTTTTACCGCTCCGCGGTTCATGGAAACAAAAGTACCTGCAATATGGCCTTTTTCGTGTCTGTAGTCATCATCATATACGAGGGATGAAAGCGTTTCTTCCATCTCTGTTTTATCCTTCACGGCAATACATCCGCCCATGTGTGTCATGGCAATTGCCTCGGGAAACTTATTATGGTTAGGGCCTATCACTATAGGGATGCCAAAAGCGGCAGGTTCCAGTATATTGTGCAGTCCCGAAGTCCCGAATCCTCCACCTACATAAGCTAGGTCAGCATAGCTGTATACTTTGCTCAATATGCCTATGGTGTCAATAATAAAAACATCATATTCGGCAAGATTTTTACCTTCCTTTTCAGAGAACAGTACGGTTTTCTTAGTAATACTATTTTTAAGTTCCTGTATTTGCTCGGTTTTTATGTTGTGTGGAGCTATTATAAATTTAGTGTTATTTGACGAATTAATAAAATCTGTGAACATACTTTCGTCCTTAGGCCATGAACTCCCTGCTACCATAGTAATTTTGTTGTTTTTAAATTCCTGTATAAATGGTAGTGAATTGTCGCGTTCCAGTATTTCGCTAACCCTGTCAAAACGGGTGTCACCACTTATCATTACATTATGGAACCCTGCACCCTGCAGCAGCTCTTTAGAGCTGTTGTCCTGAACAAAAAAGCGGGTAAAGGTTTGCAGTGCTTTTCTGTAAAAACCGCCATACCATTTAAAGAAGACCTGGTCTTTGCGCATAAGTCCGGATATAAGATAAGTGGGCGTGTCGGCCTTTTTGAGTTCCTTAAGGTAGTTGGGCCAAAACTCATACTTAATAAAGAAAGCCATATCAGGATGTACCAGCGCCATGAACTTTTTGGCGTTAGCGGCAGTGTCCAGCGGAAGATAAACTACCACATTAGCAGCTTTAGTGTTTTTACGGATCTCATAACCCGACGGGGAGAAAAACGTAAGTACGATTTTATGGTTAGGGTACTGTTGTTTTATCTTTTCCATAACCGGCAACCCCTGTTCGTATTCGCCCAATGATGCCGAATGAAACCAAATGGTTTTATCCTGCGGGTTTATATTTTGTCGCAGTGTATTGAAAACAGTTTTCCTTCCGTCTGTAAAAAGCCTGATTTTGTGGCTAAAAAGTGCAACGATTTTTAATAGGAATCCGGCAAGTAGAGTAAGCAGGTTGTACAGAAAAAACATAACAGAAATATTGAGCTGCTAAATTAATACTTTATATTATTTTCATTGGCAGGCAGCCATTAAATTAGTAGTTTTGCTATGGCTTAAATTTAACAGGCAGATGAGAAAATTACAGATGGTTGACCTTAAGAGTCAATACGATAAAATCAAAGATACAGTAAATAATTCCATTCAGGAAGTTTTAGACAATACCGCATACATAAACGGACCTCAGGTACATGAGTTTCAAAAGAATTTAGAAGAATATCTTGGTGTAAAACACGTTATCCCGTGTGCAAACGGTACCGATGCTTTACAAATTGCCATGATGGGCCTTGGGCTTAAACCGGGTGATGAGGTTATAACTGCCGATTTTACTTTTGCCGCTACGGTAGAAGTAATCGCTTTATTACAGCTAACACCGGTATTGGTAGATGTGGAACCGGATACTTTTAATATTTCTATAGAAGGAATTCGCAATGCAATTACCCCAAGAACAAAGGCTATCGTTCCTGTACATCTTTTTGGTCAGGCAGCTAATATGGAGGCTATTATGGCAATTGCCAAAGAACACAATCTTTATGTAATTGAAGATAACGCACAGGCTATAGGGGCAAGCTATAAATATGCCGACGGATCTAAAAAGAAAGTAGGGGCTATAAGTGATGTGGCTTCCACTTCTTTCTTTCCTTCTAAAAACCTGGGTTGCTATGGTGACGGTGGTGCTATTTTTACCAATAACGACGAACTGGCACATGTTATAAGAGGTATCGTAAATCACGGTATGTATGAGCGTTACCACCATGATGTGGTGGGGGTGAACTCAAGGCTGGATAGTGTACAGGCTGCTGTTCTTAACGCTAAGCTTCCGTTACTGGACTCATACAATGAAGCAAGACAGGCTGCTGCCGATAAATACAATGCAGCTTTTGCAGGCCATGCTAATATTGTTACTCCTGTTACAAAAGGAGATAAAGACAGCCATGTATTCCACCAGTATACTTTAAGGATACTTAACGGACAAAGAGATACTTTAATGAAGCACCTTCAGGAAAAAGGAATTCCTTGTGCTATTTATTATCCTATACCGCTACACAGGCAAAAGGCATATCTTGACGAAAGGTATAATGAGGCCGATTTTACCGTGACCAATCAACTGGTTGATGAGGTAATGTCACTACCTATGCATACTGAGCTTGATGACGAGCAAATTCAATTTATAACTGATACGGTATTGGAATTCCTTACTTAATGAATCAGCAAAAAAAGAAAAATAAGATAGCAGCCTTTGTGGCTGTTTTTATGGGGAGTTTTGTTGCAGTTTTGGTAGCCAATATGTTTAGGGATAATCCTGAAAAGAAACTTGCTGACATGGTAACCGAAATTAATAAGGAGTGCCCGGTTAAGGTAGACAGGATAACTATGCTGGATAGTACGGTTTTTGAAAAAGATCCGCTTAGTATTGAATATTACTATACGCTGGATGTTGCTAATAATAAAGTCAATTTAAAAGAGGCCAAAAACAGACTTGAAGTTAATGCCCAAAAGGGACTTGATACTGACGATGGTATGGAAGCTTTTAGAAAGCATAATGTAGATCTTAACTACAATTACAGCGATAATGAGGGCAATAAACTGTTTGATTTTTCGATAAAGCATAAATAACCAATCAATATAAAATGAAAATACTTGTAACGGGGGGCTTAGGTTTTATAGGTTCGCATACTGTTGTAGAGTTGCAAAACGAGGGTTTTGATGTGGTAGTTATAGACGACCTTTCGAACTCATCGTTAGATGTGCTTAACGGTATAGAGTCCATAACCGGGAAAAAGCCGGAGTTTGAAAAAATAGACCTGCGTGAAAAACAGGCAGTAAAAGACTTCTTTGTAAAATATCCGGATGTTACAGGTATAATCCATTTTGCAGCTTCAAAAGCTGTTGGTGAGAGTGTGGAAAATCCGTTACTGTATTATGAAAATAATATAGGTTCGCTGGTATATCTTTTACAGGAACTGCAAAAGAAACAGGAATTTAATTTTATTTTCAGTTCGTCATGTACTGTTTACGGGCAGGCAGAAAAAATGCCTATTACCGAGGGAGCACCTATACAGGGAGCACTGTCGCCTTATGGTAATACCAAGCAAATAGGTGAGGAGATTATTAAGGATGTGGCTAAAGTAAGCGGAATCAACTCTGTGTTGTTACGTTATTTTAATCCGGTTGGGGCACACCCGTCTGTAAATATAGGAGAACTCCCGCTTGGGGTTCCTTTAAACCTTGTGCCGTTTATTACACAAACAGCTATAGGTATAAGGGAACAGCTTTCGGTTTTTGGTAATGACTACCCAACCACCGATGGTACCTGTGTACGCGATTATATACATGTGGTAGATTTGGCAAAGGCTCACGTGTTAGCTTTGCAACGCCTTATTGATAAAAAGAATGCCGAAAAGGTTGAGGTGTTTAACCTGGGTACGGGTAAAGGAAACTCGGTGCTTGAAGTTATTAATGCCTTTGAGAGAGTAAGCGGACAAAAACTTAATTACAAAATAGTAGATCGCAGGGCGGGTGATGTAGCTGAAGCCTATGCTGATACTGCAAAAGCAAATAATGTTTTAGGCTGGAAGGCAGAGCTCTCACTCGATGATGCGCTGGCATCGGCCTGGAAATGGGAACAGAAAGTAAGGGGTAAATAACCCCTTATTTTTTATATCTGTATTCTCCACAAAAGGTCAAAACTTATAGTATGTTGGTAAAGTAGTTCTGTTTGCGGGTATATACTAATAAAAGTAGGGTTATATACAAAGCCTATGTTAAAACGCTTACCTACTCTGTAATAGGTGTTGAAAGATAAGCCAATGCCATGCCCTTTTACACTTTTATCTTTTTGATTATAATTATCGTCTCCAAAATCGTGATCATATCTGTAAAAAGAGTAACTGAGACCATAACCTAAACTGAAACGGTTTAACTGATAATTATCGGTAAGAGTAGAGTAGAGAGATACTAAGGTCTCTACTTCTCCATCATTAATTAAAGGTACAGGGAATGGAATAGGGAAACTAACAATACCACCTGCATTTAACTTTACATACTTATTTTTCTTATAAAAATATTCAGCACCAAGAGTAAGTCCAAAAAAGCCTGCTCCTTTTTTTATACCTTCACTTTCAGGCTGAAGAAGAAAAATATTAGCATAAGGGATAGATATGTTAATATTAAAACTATTTTCTTCGTAAGCAGTATGTTTTTTTCGTGAAGATATTATACGTTTCGCTTCAGGAAGTGTGTCGTAAATATTCAGAAATAGTTCGTCGCCATAGTAATATCCTTTTTTGGTAAGTATATCCACCAGGAGAGCTTCAGGATAAAAACCAAAAAATATAATATTGTCTAAACTAGTTTTTGACATTATTTTAGATTTTACTGTGTAATCTCTTGCTATGGTATCGTAAGTAAGGGTAACCTGTAATGGTTTGTTGCTCCTTTTTACCTCAACTTCTGTAGGTAGTTTATAAACGCTGTCATACACTTTTACAGATGCATTTTTTGCGTTAGTACTTACCCTTAACGGATAGGTTCTGGAATTGGTAATAGTAGCACATGAGGTAAGGCATAGCAGTAATACAGCTATCAGTAGCTTTTTCATAGAAGGTGTTTACCAATAAGATTAGCTGTAGTAAAAAAGGTTGCGTATAAGTGTGTTATGCCTGTGTTATTATCGCCATTTGTTACCTCTTTCCGGTTTAGGCTCAAACTGTGCTGATAATGATCGTACTCTTGATTTTAAAAGTGTTTTTCGCCCTTCGGGTGTTCTTACATATACCAGTTCGCATTCGCCTACATACTCGGTCCAGAGTTCTTCAAAATTTTGTGCCAGCTTTTTATTTCGTCCTATTATTTCAGGTACGGCATGGTAATCCTTTTGTACAATTAGTCCTTTTTTACTTTTTCTGATTATTATATAACGCGGATTATCAATAGGAGCAAGTATCTCCATAAGCGATTCTGTAAAAACCGATTTTTCAAAAGATGTACCTCCCATTAAATAGCAAAACATGTCACCGTCTTTTCCTATATCGGTTATTACTCTGGCTCTGTTACTCGGTGTATGTATACAACCTGCATCAATAAGACTTTTAAGAATAGTTTGACCTATTTGTTGTATATCCTTTGTTATATCACGATAGGTAATGTAAACCTTAAATGTCTTATACGCCTGCCTGCCTAGTGTTACAAATCCAACGCCCACAAACAGGGAGAGAAATACGTAAAAATCGGTCCAGGTTTTGATGTTTTTGGCCGTTCGTCCAAGAGCTTCAAATGATGTTGTGAGGTATAATAGTATCCCCGAAAAGAGTTGTGCTATTAAATAACCTATAGTTCTGTTAAAGTAGAGGTTTTTTAACTGAGGTATGGTCTTCTCTTTATGTTCCTGAGGTAGAGTGTAGGGTATTGTTATTTCATCTACCAGACTTACTCCTTTATCAATCGCGTCATGCCAGCGTTTTTTTAATAAATCTCTTTTTAAGGCATACGAGAACATCTCCTTATTTTTGGCATCTATAACGTTTCCTTTGTAAATGTTTTTTGGGATATTAAGCCGGGCTATGCCGTTTTCTATTCCTTCGTTGTCTTTAAAAGATATGCCTACAAATCCCCTAAAGCGTCTTTGAAGCATTTGAAGGTCGTTACCACCATTCTGTTCTGTTGGGTCTATGCATACCAGGTGCCATATATTACCTGTTTTATCGGTATTCCCTTTTTGTGCCCGTATAGCCCTTCCTCTCATTTGGTTTGAGAGTACAAACGAACCTACAAAACTCGCCAGTATGAGTGAGTTGATACAGGGTGCATCCCAGCCTTCACCCAGTAAAGATTTTGTTCCGGTTAAGATTTCAATATTACCTTCCTCAAATATTTGGGTTATTATGGTAACAATGTTGTGTTTAAGCTGTTCGTTTGGCGTTATTAAAAGATAATTATCGTCAAAAGGAACAGGGGTACAGCTTACCTCTTTAAGGTTGTATTTTTCGGTTTTCTCCTTAAAGGAAGTATAAGCTGTTTTAGGAATAATTATTAATGAGCCTGTAAGTACCCCCAACTTTATATTATCAGGATTATCTCTTCTCAGTTTTTCAAAAACGGGCATTACACCAATTTTATCCAGCTTTTTATCATTAAGTTCCCCCGATGTATAAAATTCCTTACGGATGAAATCAGAAAGGATAACCATTCTTAGGTCATTCTTTAGGTTGCCAAATTCCAGATTGGCTATTTTTTTTATACCATCCAGTTTACTGATGCTTGAAGTAAGGCTGGCAGAAGCTTTTCTGTCAAGCTCAAAGCTTATGGTTTTTTTCTGGGTTACACCATAATGCTTGAGCATTTTTAACATTGACTCCTTATGCTCTTCATATTTTCCAAAAAGTTCTTTTTCTTTAAATAAATAGAACTGTAGTAGGGATATGAGTCGGTCATTATCAAGTTCGGGTATATTAACGGTGTTATCACCCACTACCTCAAAATGATAAGGATCTATTGTTTTGCCAATACTGTTGAAAAATATAAGGATGTTTATGTAAATCTCAAAGTTGTCGTAAATCCATTCAATATTATCCTGAGGGTTGGCATAGGCAGGCAGACTTTCCAGGGCTGTTACAAAAACAGCATCTTCCCTAATTGCAGATATAGCCTGCTGTACTTTATCTCTGAATTTTTTAATGCTCTCCTGTTCTGTTTGCGAGGGTAACGTAAAATATATATAATCCTGATGTGGGCATAGGTCGTTTTCCTTTACCAACTCGGGTACTGTTATTTCGGTATCTACCGGTCCGTTCAGTTCGGTATAGCGTTCCCATTCTGCAGGTGTAACATCATAGGGAGGTGTAGCAGTAAGGGCTACTATTACAGGATCCAGTTGTTTTTTTATTTTGGTAAGGGTATCCCACCATTCGTTTTTCAGGTGGTGAGCTTCGTCAATAATAATGGTTTTTACATTTTGAGCCTGTAACCCTTTAACTATTTTAGCAAGGTTTTCATTGGTGCTTTTTTCCTCTTTATAACCATTTTCCTCTTCTTCGGCAATATCTTCTTCCTTTTCCTGTCTGTTATTACAGGCAGCATGCATACCCTGATAGGTACTTATGGTAAGGAATTTAGGGTTTTTTATATCGCGTGAAATCCAGTCGGGCACAATATCTGTGTCAAGAAATAACTCGCAAAAACGTGAAATCCACTGGTTTCTTATTGATATGGTTGGGGCAAGTACAAGGGTAGGGCGGTTAAGCCTTTTCATTACTTCCAGTCCCAGTATGGTTTTACCCGACCCCGGAGGCGCAATTACATGCAGGTGCCTGTTGTATAAATGGTCTTCCAGTTCATGGAGTACCCTTTCCTGATATTTTCGCCAAGGATATTTGAATTTGGTGTGAAGCGGAAATTCGTTCAAAGTATGGTGTGTATTTTCGGGTTTGTTAATAGGATGGCAATATATAAAAAATAAAAATCCCTTTCGTTACTGCGAAAGGGATGATAGATTTAAAAAAAGGGGATTATTTGTCTTTCAGTTCCTCGTGTATTTCTTTTTTTATCTGATGAAGTTTTTCTTTAAGCTCATCTGATATTTCCTGATGTGTTTTATGGATGCGCCTAAGCTTAAAAGCAAGGAATATATTGTAAATACCAATGGAAAGCACGGCGGCACCTGTCCAGAAAACTAAGGTCATTCCGGCGAAAATAGGATTCCATAGCATAACAAAGGAGAAAATAAGACCAAGTATACCCAAAAGTAAAAGCCCGTTGTAATTTGATGAGTCATAATTTTGAAGGTCTATAGCGGTACTTATAGCCATAAACGAACGGAAAAGTACTATGAAACCTATGTAAAATGGCAGTGTAGCCATTGATATTTCAGGCTTTACTGTCATAATAATACCCAGCAGTAGGCTTATTACGCCCGATGCCAGTATCCAGCCCCAGTTGTCTACTTCTTTACGGTTAAAGGAAGCAAACATAATTTCTGAAAGTCCGCTGAAGATAAACGATAGGCTGAAAAACAACGCCAGTGTTATAAATGATTTTAGGGGTGTGGCAAATACATAAAGCCCCAGTGCTGCAAATAAAACTCCGATAATTAAAAAGATGTACCAATACTTAATGGCATTGTTTACGGTTTTTAAAAATGTTTTCATGTGGTTGGTTGTATATAATAATGCCTACTCTGTAAAGTTTTCGGCTTCTCTTTTAAAAAACATTTCTAAATAGCGGTAAATGGGGCAGTTGAGTACTATAAATATACAAAAACCCCCGCTATGAGTAATAACGGGGGCTTTAAAAAGTAGAAATTTTTATTAAGCTGAAGCAGTCTCAGCCTCTTTATTTATTTTCTTAACAAGACCCTGTAACACGTTACCGGGACCAACCTCTGTAAACAGTGTAGCACCATCGGCAATCATGTTTTGTACGCTTTGTGTCCATTTTACCGGAGCGGTAAGCTGGATGATAAGGTTTTGTTTAATCTCATCCGGGTTAGTTACTGCACTTGCAGGTACATTTTGGTATACCGGGCATACCGGTGCAGCAAATTGTGTTTTCTCTATAGCAGCAGCAAGCTCTTCTCTTGCTGGCTCCATCATTGGAGAGTGGAAAGCACCACCTACAGGTAGTATAAGGGCTCTTTTTGCTCCGGCAGCTTTAAGCGCTTCACAAGCTCTTTCTACAGCAGTAGTCTCGCCCGAAATTACAAGCTGACCAGGGCAGTTGTAGTTTGCAGCAACAACAACACCTTCGGTTTGTTCGCAAATATCCTCAACAACTTTGTCTTCAAGGCCCAATACGGCAGCCATAGTACTTGGTGTTATCTCACATGCTTTTTGCATTGCCATAGCACGTTGGGAAACAAGTTTAAGTCCGTCTTCAAAAGTAAGTGCCCCTGCAGCTACAAGTGCCGAGAATTCACCTAATGAGTGACCTGCAACCATTTCCGGTTTGAAATCATCACCTAAGGTTTTTGCTAATATAACCGAGTGAAGGAATACAGCAGGCTGTGTAACCTTAGTTTCCTTAAGCTGCTCTGCAGTACCTTCAAACATAATATCTGTTATACGGAATCCAAGTATATCGTTAGCTTTTTCAAATAGTTCCTTTGCAAGGGGAGAGTTTTCATAAAGTTCTTTACCCATTCCTGTAAACTGGGCACCCTGACCCGGAAATACATATGCTTTCATGTTGTTTCAGTTTTGTTTTGTTGCAACAAAAATATAACTTTTTCACAACTAAACTATATCATAAAAAAAACCGCCCCGGGGAAAGGGGCGGCGAACGCTAACCAAACGTCTATGAAGTGCCTTACAAAACTATAAGACAAAATAGGCATTCTTCTCGGGCTGCATGTGGTTTAGCTTAGGGCTCTCAAACATATCGTCCTCGGCATTGTACTCGTCCCTGTACTCGTGTACCATTTGCAGCAGGTTTTTTTCGATATTATTAGATATGGATATCATGGGGGTATCTGTAGCTCTGTTTTCAAACGGATCCTGTAAGTGTATGGCCATCTTTTCAATAAGGAAGAATGCAGCACCAATAGTAGTTACCAGTGGTATTTGCAGCCACCCAAGGAAATCGGTAAGGCCAAATGGTAGCAGGGTTAGGAATAGCAGTAGCGTAAATCGTATATACATACTGTATGTAGTAGGGAATACCGTGTTTTTAATACGCTCACATTTACCCATACTGTCACACAGCCTGCTAAGGGTATTGTCAATCTCTACCTGTTGGTATACATTAATCCTGTCCTGATTATTGCCCTTTTTAAGCTCCTTTGCGTGCAATAGCAAAAGTGCATTGGGCACATGTTTGTGCTTTTTTACAAAATTGTACTCCTCCTCGGTAAGTAATGATTTTATAGGTCGTAATGGGTCTTTCCCTCTAAGTGACATGCCAAGGCTGTAACACCATGCCGCCTGCCTTTTTGCAAAACGTTCTTTAAAATCGCTTGCCTCTACAGAGAAGTCGGGGTCTTTGTAAAAACCTATAACCTGCCTTATAAGTGTGCGGGAATCGTTTACAATAGCGCCCCAAACAATACGGGCTTCCCACCAGCGGTCGTAAGCCTGATTGGATTTAAAGGCAAGGAGTAACGATATAATAGTACCTATAATGGTAGGTACAGCAATAGGAATATCTATAGATAAGGCATGGTAGTAATGATGTACTAACTCAAACCCTATGGTGTATAAAAGTACCAGTACAAGCTCAACTTTAATCTTGCCCAGTACATATTTCATTGGTATCTTTTTCTTTAATAGCATAGCGGTAGTGTTTGATAATTCGGGATTAGGTTACCATTTCTGCATGTACAGAGAGTAGGGGTAATCCCAAATCTTGATTAACGGACTGTTCTTTTCTTCCGCTTTTCTTTGCGGTCCTTCGCGCTTCAATCAATATGTCTATATTGTTTTTTGAAATGGTCTCTGTTATATGCGGGACCATCTCATCTATACTTTCTTCAATTTTAGCCTGACTTACAATTTTAAATGAAAACTGCTCATTGATTAGTTTCTGTACTTCATGTATGCCAAGATCAACTTTAGAATATTCCAAATACATGGCCTTATTGAAATTGTATTCTTCACTCTCGTTCCCTAAATGAAGAATAGGGTATTTGCTGTTAAGCAGTAATTGTCGGCAGGTGGTGTGAAGACTGTTTTTTTCTTCTTTGTACGACCTGGTAAGTATAACCAAGTCTGTATCCAGGTGATCCATTAAGTTTTTTAATAATGGTGCCGACATGCCACACTGGTGATGTATTAAGAGCCTGCAATTACCTGTTTGGGTAACAATCTCCCTGCACTGGTTTAATAACGAATTTTGTGCAGGTGTGCAGGGAGGAGTTGTTTCCCTTAGGAATTGAGAAGCAGAATAAGTGTTTGGTATTTTTTGCAGCATCATTAAAACAATACTGCAATTGGTACCTGTAGTATACTTTACTGCTGTTTTTACCGCAGTTAGGATGTCATTTTCTACCGTAGTAGGAATCAGTATGTTTTTCATAATGCATAAATCTTTTCGGTTTACACATACAAAACAACAGCTCCTGTCTTAAAACGGATTTAAAACAATATTAGAATTTAATAAGATTTTATATTAGAATTTTTAATGTTGAGGTGTAGTAAATACAATGTTTACCACTGTTCCCTTACCGGATTCCGACTGGATTAAAAGTTCGCCGCCGTGCATACGTATGATTTTCATGGCTAAAGGAAGTCCTAAACCATAACCTACATATTTTGATGCAGCCTTTTTACCCCTAAAGAAAGGTTCGTAAAGATAAGGGATATCCTCAGGAGGGATACCAATACCAATATCGGTAATACTTATTTTAATATTTTCTTTATTGGCTGTGAGGGTTACAAAAACCTCTTCGTTATCAGAGTATTTTACTCCGTTTGTAATAATATTACCTATAGCCAGTTCCAGTAAAGGCCTGTTGCAGGGCAGCATTAAAAGCGAATCGTCTTCGGGTAAATTATTAAGGTTTATTGTTACCCTGTTATTGGGGTAAATTTTATCAAGATCACATTTAACATCCATTAAAACTTCATCTATACGGGCAATATCCTGTACCTGCTTTTTGCCGTCATATCCGGTTTGGGTTAGTTTTAATAGACTCTCGGTAAGGTTACCCAGGCGTGAGGCCTGTTTATTAATGTTTTCTAATGAAGTAACATATTCTCCTGTTTCCCTTTCTTTTAAAAGGGCAATCTCGGTTTCGGCTATAATGGTGGTTATAGGAGTTTTTAATTCGTGTGAAGCGTTGTTTATAAAGTTAGCCTGAATTTCAAATGAAGTTTCCAGCCTGTCCAGCATATCGTTAAAGGTACGGGTAAGGTCAGCCAGCTCGTCAGACTCCTCTGTTTCCGGGAGGCGATTGTGTAAATTAGAAGCGCTAATGCGTTTTACCTCTTTGGTTATTCGGGAAACCGGATTAATAAACCGGGTAGCTAAAAAGCGCCCAAGGAAGTAGGCTATTATTATAAAGGCCAGCCCGCCGAAAATTAATATACGGCTAATGTATATCAAACTGGTATTGCCACGCCTGTCGCGGGCAGTAACAATTACCATATAGCGTTGCCCTGATTCCTTAAAAATTTGTGCATAATAGTACTGGTGTTCACTGTTTACAGTCCAGCTGGATCCGTTTTTCATTACGTCGGCATAAAATTCCGAAGGTAAATCCAGTTTAGTATTGTATTCAAAAGTATCTTCACCGTTTACCTTAAGCACAAAATCATCTTCATTAATAAGCTCCTCAAGTCCGTTTTTTTTAAGGTTCTTGTAATACTCGGCCTTCATAGGGTCGTGCTGGTAATGTATGGAAGCTACAATTTTAGCCCTGTCCTGTAGTCTTTTTAAAAAGTAGTACTGATTATTTTGCTTAAAAAGAAAGAACACAAGCAGGCACAATGCCAGCGTGCTCACCCCCGAAAGGACAATATAGGTAATGGTAATTTTCTTTTTAATTTGCATAATCAGGGTTTTAAAATGTAGCCCAGTCCTTTAATGGTATGTATAAGCTTAACCGTATAAGGCCTGTCTATTTTCTTTCTCAGGTAGTTAATGTATACATCAACCACGTTGGTATTCATATCAAAGTTAATGTTCCATACATTGTCCAATATCTTTTCGCGTGAAAGCGTAATACCGGTATTCTTGGCAAGGTAATACAGTAACTTAAATTCTTTTGCTGTAAGTGTAATGAGATTACCGTTGCGTTTAACGGTTTTTGCCCTGCGGTCTATTTCCAGGTCGGCAATGGTAATAACCTCTGCAGGTTTCTGGTCCTGTCCGGCTCTTCGTGCCAGTGCATTGATACGTGCCTCAAGCTCGCTAAACTTAAATGGTTTAGACATGTAATCATCGGCACCCGCATTGAGGCCGGTAACAATATTCTCACTGCTGTTTAAGGCGGTTAGCATAAGTATAGGTACAAAATTGCCTGAAGCCCTTAGCCTGCGGCAAATTTCTATGCCGTTAATATCGGGTAACATTACATCCAGTACTACCACGTCAAACCTGTTATTGTTAATCATATCCAATGCAGTAGTACCGTCGAGTGCAGCACTCACGTCGTAGTTTTTTTCCGAAAGTCCTTTACGGATAATGGATAGGAGTTGAGGTTCGTCTTCTACTACTAGCAGTTTCATATATAATTAACAGGGCGTTTTTACAAAAGTAAGAATTGAATTCTTAATTATTTGCAAATTACAACAAGCAGTAAATTTTTATGAAATTCACAGTAACGGGGCTTATGCCTGCCTTTATACCGAAATATAGCCCTAAAAATGTAGTGTTTTGAGTATTTCTTCTACCTGTAATTAAACAAAACAAAATAGTAATTATGAGAAAATCAATAGGAGCAATATTCGTATTGCTCATAGTTTTTTTGATTTTTAGTGACCTAAGAAATGCGATAGTATTACCATGTAGTTTGATACTGATGTGGAAAATGTGATAAATGTTTCGACTTTTAATAACCTCAAACAGGGAGTTATTTAATTCGGTTTTTGTCATTTTGATGATAGGAAAAATCTCTTAGCAGTTGAGATTCTTCACTCCACTCTGTTACGTTCAGAATGACATTTTAGACAGCCATATTATTAATACTGATTAATGATGATGTCAAAATAATCAGTACTGTAAATGTTTTCTACAGTATAAAAGAACTTTTTTCGTTCTTCATTCTCTGTAGGGAGTTTTATGAGTTGTAAGTCTTTTTCTAGTATATGCCAAATGAGTTCGGTACAGTAAAAAGATTCGGCATCATCAATAGTACCTGAGTTGTCAAATGGAATTTGCAATTCGCAATAATGTTGTGCCTGCAATGCTATGTTGTGTCCTGTGGTAACGGTAGAGTTTTTAGTTCTGGTAACTATAATTTTTTGAGGTGTGCTGTAGGATAAAAAGGTTTCAAGAGGCTGTGCCTGTACACCGTCAATATCCGATACGTCTGACGATAGGGAATGTACAACATAAAGCCGATTGTCTTTTTTTACAATAATACCGCAATGGGTAATATCAAAAGAGCCATGGTTGAGGTTTTGTGCTATAAAATCACTAAAATGTCCAAATCCTTTACGCAGTATAAAATCTCCTTCTTTAATTAAAGATACCTCATGGTCACTAAGGCGTGAAGTGTTTTCGTATAGTTTGACCAATTCGTTTTCTGCCTTTTTATCAAAAAAGAAAACTGATTTATAAACGATAAAGGCAAAAATAAAAAGCATTACCAGTCCTGTAAAAAGTTTCAGGGTCCGGTAATGCTTTATTAAAAAGTATTTAGACGGCAATTATCTTGCTCCTTCTTTATTCATGTCTACTTTCCACTCACCATCAACCTTTACAAGGTTAAGTTGGTTTTCGCTGCCACTGGTGTTTTCACCTCCGGTAAGTTTAAACTTAACGGTAGCTTTATCTTCGTTTACTTCAGATGAGGTAATTTCTACTTTTACATCTTTATTTTTCTCTTTCATCTCCTCCATTTTGCCTTGTGCAAAACCTTCGGCCATTCCAAGCATAGCAGCCGTTTTATCGGTACTTAGTTCTTTAGCTTTACTAAATTTCCCCTGATTAGTGTACTCAATAAACTTTTTAGCAGTGTCCTCAGGACCATTGCCTGAGCATGAAGAAAGTGAAAGGGATAATACCAATGCCAGTGCGGCTAATTTTAATTGTTTCATTTGATTGTTGATTTGTTGGTTTCTGTAAAAGTACTTTTTTCTTTTATATGTAAGTTACTTTATGGCTTACTTATTTATGCGTGAACTTTAACTAATGCTGCCGCTGCTTTTGCTTTTTCCACTACTTCTTCCACTGGGGTACTGGTAGTATCATAAGTTAGGGATACACCCATTCTGCGGTACGGACGTGAGGTAGGTTTTCCAAATAGTCTGAAATCGGTTTTAGGAAGCGCAGCGATTTTTTCCACTCCTGTAAAAGTAGGATTGTCACTGTTTTCAGATGCCAGTATAACAGCACTTGCACCAGTTCTTTCTAAAGTAATTTCATGTATTGGCAGGCTTAATATCGCTCTAAGGTGTAGTTCAAACTCGTTAAAGTTTTGAGTTCCTGCAAGTGTAACCATACCTGTATCGTGTGGTCTTGGGGAAAGTTCAGAGAAGTATACTCCTTCATCCGTAAGGAAGAACTCTACGCCAAATATACCTGCTCCGCCAAGGGCTTCGGTTACTTTACGTGCCATGTCCTGAGCTTCGGCAATATCTTTATCGCTAACCCTTGCCGGCTGCCAGCTTTCCTGGTAATCACCGCGTTCCTGCCTGTGGCCTATAGGGGCACAAAACAGGGTTGGGTTGTTGTTTTGTGTTACAGTAAGCAGGGTAATTTCTGAATGGAAGTTTACAAAAGCCTCCACAATTACTTCTACTACATCACCGCGTGAACCTTCTACAGCATATTTCCATGCTTTCTCAATATCTTCCTGAGTTTTGATGGTAGACTGCCCTTTACCGGAAGACGACATTAACGGCTTAACCACACATGGCATACCTACTTCGCTTACTGCTTTTTGAAGCTCATTTGCCGATGTAGCATAACGGTAATTAGCTGTACGCAAACCAAGATCTTTTGCGGCAAGGTCGCGTATGGCTTTACGGTTCATAGTGTAGTTAGCAGCTTTAGCCGATGGTACTACAGTAATACCCTGTTTTTCGTAATCGTAAAAACGCTCGGTTCTAATGGCTTCAATTTCAGGAACTATAAAATCAGGGTTGTGTCTTGCAACGATGGCATCCAGAGCAGCACCGTCAAGCATATTAATAACCTCAAAGGCATCGGCAACCTGCATTGCCGGAGCTCCTGCATAACTGTCTACCGCAATTACGGTTTGACCTATGCGCTGTGCTGCGATTACAAACTCTTTACCTAATTCTCCCGAACCTAATAAAAGTATTTTTTTTTGCATATTTTATCTTATGGGTTTCACCTTCCTTCTTATGGAGGGGGAATGACAAATCATTTTAGTATAATCAAAAAGCCCTGCTTTGGGCAGGGCAGTATTTTGTATTAAGCAAGTGCTTCCTTAATTCTTCGTATGGCTTCAATCAGTTGATCTTCGCTTGTGGCATAAGAAAAACGGATACAGTTAGGGTTGCCAAAAGCATCTCCGGTTACAGTAGCTACGTTAGCGTGCTCCAGTAAGTACATAGAGAAATCGTCTGCATTTTTAATTTCAAAACCGTTAACTGTTTTTCCGAAATAGTCAGACACATCAGGGAAAACATAAAATGCTCCCTCAGGTACGTTAATCTTAAAGCCCGGTATCTCTTTTACAAGGTTAACTACTAAATCCCTGCGTTTGTGGAAAGCATCAACCATGTATTTAATGGCAGAAGGATCGGCTTCAACAGCTGCAATAGTAGCACGTTGTGCGATACTGTTTGCACCACTGGTTACCTGTCCCTGTATTTTTGTACATGCCTTAGCAATAAACTCTGGAGCTCCTATGTAACCAATTCTCCATCCTGTCATAGCGAATGCTTTTGCTACACCGTTAACAGTGATTGTTCTTTCCAGCATACCCGGAATAGAACCTATGCTGCAAAAAGTACCGGAGTAGTTAATGTGCTCATAAATCTCATCAGACACTACAAAAATATTAGGATGTTTCTCTAATACTTTAGCGATAGCCGTAAGCTCTTCACGATTGTAAACAGAACCACTAGGATTACAAGGTGAGCTAAACCACATCATTTTTGTTTTTGGTGTGATGGCAGCCTCAAGCTGTTCGGCAGTCATTTTAAAATCTGTTTCAACAGATGTAGGTACTTCTACCGGTACACCTCCCGAAAGTTTTACAATCTCTACATAACTTACCCAGTATGGTGCAGGCAGTATAACCTCGTCACCATCGTTAAGCATTACCTGTGCAATATTATATAGCGATTGCTTTGCACCTGTAGAAACTACTATTTGCGAAGGCTTGTATTCAAGCCCGTTGTCTCTTTTAAATTTGTTACATATAGCTTCTTTAAGCTCCACATAACCATCTACCGGAGGGTATGCGCTGTAATTTTCGTCAATGGCTTTTTTAGCCGCTTCCTTAATAAAGTCCGGAGTATTAAAATCCGGTTCGCCAAGGCTAAGGCTTATAATGTCTTTTCCCTGTGCTTTTAGCTCTCTGGCTTTTGCTGCCATAGCAAGCGTTTGTGAGGTAGACAGATTATTAATCCTGTCAGAAAGCTGATTCATCGTTCTACTGTATTTAATTGACTTGTAAAGATATTAATTTAATGCCGGTTTCATTCCCAGCTCTTTTAAATGCCTGAAATGTGCTGCAATGGCACCGCGCATGGTTTTGAACTCATGGTAAGGCAGGTTGTGCTCTTTTGCAGTTTGTTTTACAATTTTTGCGATAGCCCCATAATGGATGTGGCTTATATTCGGAAAAATATGGTGTTCTATCTGGTGGTTTAGGCCTCCCGTAAACCAGTTTACAATTTTGTTTTTAGGTGCAAAGTTTGCTGTAGTGTACAGTTGGTGTACAGCCCAGGTGTTTTCAATTTCACCGTTCTCACCCGGTATAGGGTTATCGGTTTCCTCTACTACGTGTGCCAGCTGGAAAACAACGCTTAGTATAAGTCCTGCTGTGTAGTGCATTACAAAGAAACCTATAAGTACTTTCCACCATGTGATGCCTAAAATCATTGGGATGGCAAGCCATACAATAACATAAATAAGCTTAGTTATAACCAGTACCGTCCATTGTTTTACCGGACTTTGGAATTTACCGTAAGAAAGTCCTTTTTTAATATACCTTCTCATTTGTTTTATATCGGTAGTAATAGCCCAGTTAAAGGTTAGTAAACCGTATAGGAAAATAGAGTAGTAGTGCTGGAATTTGTGGAACCTTCTCCATTTTGCGCTATGTGTAAAACGGATAATCCTTCCTGCATCAAGATCTTCGTCATGACCGTGAATGTTTGTGTAGGTGTGATGCAGTACATTATGCTGTACCTGCCAGTTGTATACATTACCTGCCAAAACATAAATGCTGCCGCCCATAAACTGGTTTAACCATGATTTTGATGAGTAGGAACCGTGGTTACCGTCGTGCATTACATTCATACCTACGCCTGCCATTCCTACTCCCATAACAACGGTAAGAAGTAGCTGTACCCATACCGACATGTTAAGTGTAAGTATTAAAAAGTAAGGCGCTAAAAACAGGGTAAACATTATAATTGTTTTTAGGTGTAGTTTCCAGTTACCTGTTTTTTTAAGGTTATTTTCCTTAAAGTATTCGTTTACACGTTTGTTTAGTGTTCTGAAAAATTTTATTGAATCGTTTTTTGAAAAAATGGGAGTATTGATATTCATTGTCTTATAGTTGAAATCCAAGGGCTTCAAAGGTAGTTATTAATGAATTGCAAAACGAAAAAAATGATGTAAAAATTAGCGTTCAAAATGCTTACTTTTGTCTAAAATTAAAATTAATGGAGGAGATTGTTAGATATTTTCCTAATCTTACCGAGAGGCAGAAGGAGCAGTTTGCACAACTTGAAGAACTTTATATTGACTGGAATTCAAAAATCAATGTGATTTCCAGAAAGGATATAGAGTCGTTATATACAAAACACGTATTGCATTCGCTTGGTATTGCAAAGGTTATGGAGTTCAAACCGGGAGCAAAGGTTATGGATGTAGGTACCGGAGGAGGTTTCCCGGGGATACCATTGGCGATACTGTTTCCTGAGACTCAGTTTTACCTTATAGATGTTATTGCCAAAAAAATAAAGGTAGTGAATGGGGTGGCAGAAGCTTTGGGGCTTACCAATGTTAAGGCAGAGCAAATGCGTGCCGAAAAGGTAGGTGAGGATTTCGATTTTATTGTAAGTCGTGCCGTGACTAATATGCCTGATTTTGTGAAATGGGTGAGAGGTAAAATTAAAAAGGACCAAAACCATGATTTGCCAAATGGTATATTATATTTAAAAGGTGGTGACCTCACTGAAGAGCTTTCTGTTTTTCAAAGAGCTACACTTTACGATCTTTCAGATTATTTTAATGATGAATTTTTCGAAACTAAAAAGGTGGTGCACCTGGCAATGAAATATAAAGTATAAAAAAAGGCTTCCGTTTCGGAAGCCTTTTTTGTTATGTCTTATCCTAGGAAAGGATATCTGTAATCTGTTGGCGGAACAAAAGTTTCCTTGATTGTTCTTGGAGAAACCCAACGTAACAGGTTTAGTACAGATCCTGCTTTGTCGTTTGTTCCCGATGCTCTCGCACCACCAAAAGGCTGCTGTCCTACAACGGCACCTGTTGGTTTATCGTTAATGTAGAAGTTACCTGCGCAGTTTTCAAGCGCTTTTGTAGCCTGCTCTATAGCGTAACGATCCTGGCTGAAAACAGCTCCCGTTAATGCGTATGGAGAAGTTTGGTCTACAAGGGTAAGTGTTTCTTCCCATTTAGCATCTTCGTATACATAGATGGTTAATACAGGGCCAAAAAGTTCAGTATGCATAGTTTCATACTGAGGGTTTGTAGTTAAAATAACTGTTGGCTCTATAAAGTAACCTACTGATTTATCATATTTACCACCGGCAATGATTTCGGCATCAGATGCATTTTTAGCAGCATCAATATAGCTTGCCAGCTTGTCAAACGATCCTTCGTGAATAACACAAGTAATAAAGTTTGAAAGATCTTCAGGAGAACCCATTTTCATTGAAGCAATATCAGCAACAAGCTTTTCTTTAACCTCCGGCCATATTGACTGAGGGATGTAAGCTCTTGAAGCAGCCGAACATTTTTGCCCCTGGAATTCAAAAGCACCTCTTGAAAGCGCTGTTGCTACCTGTGCAGGTATAGATGACGGGTGAGCGATAACAAAATCCTTACCACCTGTTTCACCTACAATTCTTGGGTAGGTTTTATAGATACCTTTACCCATATTCTGACCTATTTTTGCCCAAATACCGTTAAATACAGCTGTAGATCCTGTATAGTGTATTCCTGCAAAATCAGGGCTTTCTAAAAGAGTGTCTGTTATCATAACAGGGTCACCGTGAACCATGTTAATTACACCATCTGGTAATCCCGCAAGTTTAAATACTTCCATGATTACGTTAGCACTGTATACCTGAGCCGCACTAGGTTTCCATACCACTACATTACCCATAAGGGCAGGAGAGGCAGGAAGGTTACCTGCGATAGCTGTAAAGTTAAAAGGAGTAATTGCATAAATGAAACCTTCTAATGGGCGGTGCTCCATTCTGTTCCATATTCCGTCTGAAGATACAGGCTGTTCAGCATATATCTGAGTCATGAACTCTACGTTAAAACGAAGGAAATCAATAAACTCACAAGCAGCATCAATCTCTGCCTGGTGAACGGTTTTAGCCTGAGCTATCATGGTAGCTGCGTTTATTTTTGCACGGTATGGGCCTGCAAGTAAGTCGGCAGCTTTAAGGAATATTGAAGCTCTTTGTTCCCATGCCATTGCAGCCCATTTTGTTCTGGCAGCAAGTGCAGTATCAATAGCTTTTACCACATGTTCCTTTTCGGCTTCGTGGTAAGTACCTACCGTTTTTTTGTGGTCAAAAGGAGGGTTTATTGTTTTGGTTTTACCTGTACGGATCTCTTCCGTACCAATGTATAAAGGCACATCAACAGTACTGTTGTATAGTTCTTTAAAAGTGGCCAGAACCTGCTCTCTTTCGGGAGTTCCCGGAGCATACGATTTAACGGGTTCGTTAAAAGCCTCGGGTACATTGTATATTCCTTTTGGCATAATAATTTATAATTTAAGCAATTAAAAAATTTTTAGTAATGCAAATATACGGAAATATTCTCCTCTTTAATTGCAAAAAAATCATCAATAAATGCTTATGCCTGAAAATATACTAATTAAGAGCGAAAGGAGCGCTTAACCTGAAAGTAGGTATTATTACCCTGAAAGTTCTTGTTGAGGTAAAGTTAATCATATTAAAGTAACCTCTCATAGCTCCAAAAGGAGATGCCAGCAGGCAGCCTGAGCTGTAAGTATGCTTTTCACCCGGTTTTAGTACGGGTTTTTTGCCTATTACGCCTTCGCCGTCTACTACTTCAATATCATTTAGGGAGTCATAGATTTCCCAGTGGCGGGAATTTAGCTGTACAGAGTCTTTGCTTTGGTTTTCTATGGTTACCTCATAAGTAAAGGCAAAATGAATCTTGTAGTTCTTGAAGTAAGTGCCTTCAAAACTAGTCGAAACAGATATCTTTATGCCTCTTGTAATTTGTGTAACCATAAATTTTCACAACGTTTTCTAAACAAAAATACGAATTTAATATTGTTGTAGTTTCATTCAGGATATTAAATTAACAAAAAATATTTTTTAAGTTGTTGATTTTTAGTTGATAATATCTTCGGAGTTAGCTTGTCCAAAACCTATTACCCTATCATAACGTTCGTTGTTTTCCCTATAGTATACAATTACGTTATAATCGTTTTCTGTCTGGAAGAAATTCCCGTCGGGAGAAGCCCCTCCGTTCACTTTTCCTTTAGAGTTGGCAGGGATATACATATAGTTATTAAAGCCCTGTTTTATCATAACGGCTTTTTCATACATGCCTGTTTTTTCGTTGTACTCCATTTTATATTCATCGGTCTTGGTATAGTTATTAAACATACCACCTATGTAAATATCATCTTTCTCAAAATAGGCTGGGGCGCTCAGCTTAAAGAAAACCCATGCATAGTCGGCCTCCAGAGTTACATCGGTAACGTTTAGGTTGCTATTGTTGGTTACAAAGTTGCCGTTAATATCGGGGTAGTAAGTGTAGGGTTTACTGCCTCGGGCTTCGTTTGCATATAGTATATTGTTGTATATCTCGCCACCGGTTACCCTCAATACATTGTTTACGGCATTACGAATGTCTTTATTGTCAAAGTAAAGGTATTCGTTACCGGCCCAAAACTGGGTTTCTTTGTCGTATTTGTATATCAGGTCGTTACCTATAGTGTATTGTGGTTTTACGTTATATATGGCATTGTCAAACCTTCCGTTTTGGAAAAGTGCTACCTTAACGTTTTGCTGTGGCATCTGGAAAATAAAAGCATTGGTTTTTATGGCAAAATCCATGTTGTGTTTTTCCTGAATTTCGTTCATTCCTCTAGCTCTTTTAACCTGTAACGGGACCGATACTTTTTCTTCATATACCACAAAACGACGGGACATTACAACTTCCCTGTCCTCATTAAGTATATTAAGTATGTAGTTTCCTGTTAGCTGTATACGTGTAAATCTGTTAGGGAATGATAATACGTAATGCGAATAGATTTGCAGTGTGTTAAACGAGTTTTGATAGTTTTGTATACGCTGGTTGTCAAACCCCGAAATGTATTCATTTACTGTTAACTGTGACTTGGTCCAGTCGTAATTACAATGTGTAAGTGTGTAATAGTAATTAGCTTCGTTACCAAAAAGATCATCGAAAGCGAAAGTAAAATTTTCGCCCAGCCTGAAAAACGGATATACATTTTCCCCGTTTTGCATAAATGAGGCTGTTTTGATGTTGTAAGGAGGTGCCATTTCTTCTAATACCTGTGCATTAGCATATGATAACTGTATAAGGAAAGCGAGGCAAATAAGTCGTAAACGGGCTTTAAGCATGTCTTAATTACTATTTATAAGGGTAGTAAATATAGCAAATATATTATTTCATAGTAATGTTTATCAAAACCTGTGCCCTAAATTTATATTTAAACGCCTGTTGTGGAAAACAATACAATAAAATAAAGGCTTTTAGAGTTAGTAAACTAAACCAACTAAATATTTTAAAATGAAACACCTTCGACTATGGATGTTCCTGGTTGCTGCGCCTTTGTTAGGGACGGCTCAGGATCTTCAGGGCGACAGCCCGATTCCCCTGGATCCGGATGTAAGAACCGGGAAACTTAAAAACGGACTTACCTATTACATCAGGAAAAACAATAAGCCGGAAGATAAAGTAGACCTGAGGCTTGTAATTAATGCAGGTTCTATTTTGGAAAATGACGACCAGCAGGGACTTGCTCACTTTATGGAGCACATGTGTTTTAACGGCACAAAAAACTTTCCTAAAAACAAACTGGTAGACTATCTGCAAAGTATAGGGGTAAAGTTTGGACAGCACCTTAATGCCTATACCAGTTTTGATGAAACGGTTTATTTTCTTCCTATTCCTTCTGATGATCCCGAAAAGCTTGAAAAAGGCTTTAGTATTATAGAAGACTGGGCTTTTAATGCGGTACTGACTCCCGAAGAAATTGACAAAGAGAGAGGTGTAGTGCTGGAGGAATACCGCCTTGGACTTGGGGCCGATGACAGAATGAGGAAACAGTTTATGCCAAAAGTGATGTATCAGTCGCATTATGCTAACCGTATGCCTATTGGTAAAAAGGAGATACTGGAAAACTTTACCTACGATAAGATTACGAGTTTTTATAAAGACTGGTACAGACCGGATCTTATGGCTGTTATTGTAGTGGGAGATATCGATGTGGATGAGATGGAAAAGAAAGTAAAGAAACATTTTGCATCGTATAAAAACCCTAAAAACGAACGCCCGAGAAAAGTATTTGATGTGCCTAATCATGAAGAAACTTTTGTTTGTGTAGAGACAGATAAAGAGGCTTCGGGTTCTCAGGTACAGGTGCTTTATAAGGATTATACCGAGCCTAAAAAAATGGTAACGGTTAATGATTACAAGGAGTCTCTGGAAAGATCGTTATTTGCTACAATGCTAAATAACAGGTTAGAGGAAATTAGAAATTCACCAAATCCGCCGTTTACTTTTGGATATAGCTATCATGGAGGTGCAATGGTAAGGTCTAAAGAGGCTTATATGTCTTTTGCAATGACATCTGAAGACAAGCAACTTGATGCCTTAAAGGTGTTGGTTGAAGAAAGTGAAAGGGTGAGGAAGTACGGATTCTCTCAAAATGAGCTTGAAAGAGCAAAAACAGAACGACTTGCCTATCTTGAGAAAAGTTATAACGAAAGGGATAAAACCTATTCATCTCGTTTTGTAGGTGAATACCAGTCACATTTTTTGGAAAAGGAACCTATGCCAGGTATAGAGTGGGAATATAATGCGACTAAAGAACTGTTGGATAAGGCTTCTCTTGAAAACATTAATGCCCTGGCGGGTAAATACCTTAAAAAGGATAACAGGGTAGTGATTTTTACGGGGCCTGAAAAAGAAGGACTTAAAAAGCCTACTGAGAAAGAGATACTTTCTATAATAGATATGTCTGCCGATAACATTACTCCTTATGAAGACAAGGAGATTGCTTCAAGTCTTTTGAGAAATGAGGTGACTCCCGGGTCTGTAGTGAAAAAAGAACAGGATGATGAAGTGGGTACTACAACATTATATCTTTCTAACGGAGCTAAAGTGGTTTATAAGAAAACCGACTTTAAAAATGATGAGATTATAATGAAAGCGATAAGCTTTGGTGGGAATAACCTATATTCTAATGAAGAGTATAAAAAAATCCAGTTTGCTATGAACGGGCTTAATGAAGCTGGTTTTTCAGGTTTAAATCTCAACGATATTAATAAATTCATGACAGGTAAAATTGCGAGGGTTTCTCCTTTTGTTGGTGGTACTACAGAGCAAATGGACGGCAGTTGTACACCAAAAGACATGGAGTATATGATGCAGATGATGTATGCCTATTTTACTGATTTGAATTATGATGAAGAGGCTTTTAACAGCTATAAGCAAAAGCAGTCGGCGTTTTTTGATAACATGGCTTCACAGCCTTCTTTCTATTTCCAACAGGAGCTTTATTCTTTTTTATATAAAGATAATCCAAGGTTTAACGGTATTATTCCAACAAAAGAAACATGGGCAGAAGCCGATTATAAACTGGCTTATGATAAGTATAAAGAGCGTTTTGCAAATGCAGCCGACTTTGAGTTTTACTTCGTGGGTAACATTGATGATGCTAAAATGGAAGAATATGCAGCTAAATATATAGCATCGCTACCGGCTGTTAAAGGTGAGAAAGAAAAAATGACCGATTTAGGTTTTAGGCTTTTAAGCGGAGAGCATAAAAAAGTGGTTAACAAAGGCACAGATCCTAAGAGTACTGTTAGGATTATGTTTTATGGAGAACCAACAAAGTATGATGCAAACGAAGCGCTTGCCATGAGAGCTTTGGGCGAAGTACTAACTATTAAACTTTTAGAAGAACTAAGGGAAAATGAAAGCGGAGTATATGGAGTTAATGCCAGTGGTAGTATAGGTAAGGTTCCTTATGCCTGGTATAGTTTTAATATAGGTTTCCCTTGTGGTCCTGAAAATGCTGAAAAGCTAACAGAGTCAGCGCTTAGGGAGCTTGACAAGATTATAGCAAACGGACCTGAAGAGAAAGACCTTAATAAGTTTAAGGAAGGTGAGCTTCTGGATTATAAAAAGAAAATAAAAGAGAACAGTTACTGGATGAGTTACTTTAACTGGTGTTTCAATACCGGAGATGACCTTAGTGATATATTTAAGGTTGAAAGTAAAGTAAATGCTCTTACAACTAAAGATTTACAGGCTGTTGCTAAAAAATATCTTACTAAAGATAAGGTAGTGGCAATGCTTATGCCGGAAGAAGCAAATTAATCTTTATAACAAACAGGGATAATTTCTCCCTTGGCAAGACAAAATCGCTCCACATCAGCTGGGGCGATTTTTTTTGTGTAATCTTCCTCAACAACACGGAAACCAATACTTCGCAATTTGTCAAAATAATCACGACCGTATACCCTTACGTGGTCATATTGGCCAAATATTCTGGCACGTTCTTTTGGGTCGGTAATAGAATCGTCCTCAAAAGTAGTTTCGCGGTTCAAATCCTGCGGAATCTGGAAAATACCCATGCCTCCCGGCTTCATTATGCGGTACAGCTCCTGCATGGCTTTGGTATCATCCGGGATGTGTTCCAAAACGTGGTTACACAATATGAAATCGTAGCTGTTATCCTTAAATGGGAGGTTACATATATCTGCCTTAACATCTGCAAGGGGAGAGTTAAGGTCGGTAGTCGTGTAATCTAAATTTTTCTGGTTCCTAAAGCGTTTGTAAAAAGCCTGTTCAGGAGCAAAGTGAAGTACTTTTTTGTGACCTGTAAAAAAATCAGTCTCGTTTTTAAGGTATAACCATAGCAGGCGGTGCCTTTCCAGGGAAAGGGTGCCGGGTGCCAATACATTATTACGCTGATGCCCGTAACCGTACGGCAAAAAGCTTTTAAAGCTTTTGCCGTCTATCGGGTCGGTATATGTATTACCTTTTAAGGCTAGTGCAACTACAGGTCTAACCACATAGCTTAACCTAATAAGCAATGGCCGTGGTATGGTATTGAGAACTAATTTAAACAGTTTTTTCATTACAGCACTAAAGGTACAGTCCTAAACTCATCTTCTTCGTTAGACTCAATTCCTAAAGCTTTGTATACATAAGCAAAAGTAGAAAGCAGTTCTGGTTTGCCGTCTACAAGGGCTACATCGTGCTCAAAGTGAGCGCTTGGCTTTTTATCGGCAGTTACAATTGTCCAGCCGTCTTTAAGTTGCTTTACATTTTTGGTGCCCATGTTAATCATAGGTTCAATGGCAACCACCATACCTTCAATGAACTTTTTACCACGACCGCGTTTACCGTAGTTAGGCATGTTTGGATCTTCGTGCATTTTTTTTCCAAGTCCATGACCTACAAGATCTCTAACTACGCCATAGCCGTGACCTTCGGTATATTGTTGTATGGCATGACCCACGTCTTCCACGCGGTTCCCCATTTTAAATTCTCTTATACCTATGTAAAGTGATTCTTTAGTAACTTTTAATAGCTTGCGGGTTTCTTCGGCAACATTACCTATTTCAAATGTATAGGCATGGTCTCCGTAAAACTCGTTTTTAAGAGCGCCACAATCAACAGATACGATGTCGCCATCCTCAATAGGTCTGTTAGTAGGTAATCCGTGTACAACCTGTTCGTTAACGCTGGTTAAAAGGGTTGACGGACAGTTGTAAAGTCCTTTAAATCCCGGTACGGCACCGTGGTCACGAATAAACTCTTCGGCAAGCCTGTCAAGGTGAAGGGTGGTTACACCCTCTTTTATTTCAGAGGCGATCATACCTAGTGTTTTAGAAACAATCAGGGCACTTTCGCGCATCAGTTCTATTTCTTCTCTGGTCTTTTGGATAATCATATGCTAAAATTTTTCCGCCACAAAAGTACAACTTTCTAACGGATTATTTTTAATGCCCTTTAAAGCATGAGTTTTATCATGTTTTGTAAATTTATGTGACGATAACTTTGCAGTAAAATTTTTAGGTATGGGAAAATATGTAACTGCCGAAGAGGCGGTAAAAGCAGTACAGTCGGGTAACAGGGTGTATGTGCAGGCTGCGGCTGCCACGCCGGGAGTGTTAACCAAAGTACTTGCCGAAAGGGCAGGTGAACTTCGTGATGTAGAGGTGTGCCATCTGCATACTGAAGGCGATGCACCTTATGCAAACCCCGAACTGAGTGATAGTTTTTTTGTCAATTCTTTTTTTATAGGAAAAAATGTAAGGCATACCATTGCTGCCGGAAACGGATCGTACACTCCGGTATTTTTGAGTGAGCTGCCAAGGCTTTTCAGAAAGCAGGTATTATCGCTTGATGTGGTGTTTATCCATGTAACACCTCCCGACAGTCACGGATACTGTTCGCTGGGTGTTTCGGTAGAGGGTACTGTGGCAGCTATAGAAAATGCTAAAACGGTTATTGCACAGGTTAACCCTAATATGCCACGTACATTTGGTGACGGATTGATTCATATTTCAGAAATTGATTATATGGTTGAGGTTGATGTACCTTTATTTGGACATGAACCTGCGCCAATCAGTGAGCAGGAAGATAAGATAGGTGAATATGTAGCATCACTTATTGAGGACAGGAGTACCCTGCAAATGGGTATAGGCTCCATTCCTAATGCCGCCCTTAAAAAACTGGTAAACCATAAAGATTTAGGATTGCATACCGAAATGTTTTCAGACGGGGTTATCGATCTTATAGAGAGTAATGTAATAAACAGTAATTATAAGGGAGTAGCAAAAGGCAGGGCGTTGGCTACTTTCCTGATAGGGTCTAAAAGGCTGTATGATTTTGTTGATGATAACCTTTTTATCGAAATGAGGGAGTCTTCTTTTGTGAATGATACATCGATAATACGAAGAAACCCAAAAATGATTGCCATTAACTCTGCTATTGAGGTAGATGTTACCGGGCAGGTAAGTGCCGACTCTATCGGATACCGCATGTATTCGGGTGTTGGCGGGCAAATGGATTTTATCCGCGGAGCGTCGTTAAGTGACGGGGGTAAGGCTATTATAGCGTTACCGTCTGTTACCAAAAACGGAGACAGTAAAATTGTACCGTTCCTAAAACAGGGAGGTGGTGTGGTAACTACCCGTTCTCACGTGCAGTATGTGGTAACCGAATACGGTATAGCCGACCTGTATGGTAAAAACCTGAAACAAAGAGTTAAGGAACTGGTTAAAATTGCTCACCCGGATCATAGGGAATCTGTTGAAAGAGGCTACTACGAAGCATTCAAACGAATGTAGTGCATTGATAATTTTGAAAAAGAAACCCTGCCAATTGGCAGGGTTTTGTGTTGTTAGGATACTAATGAATGTTGTGTCATAGCTTCCGGTTGTGGTATACCCATCAACTCGCAAATGGTTGGGGCAATGTCTCCCAGTATACCGTCTTTTACGTGTTTAAGGTCTTTGTCTACTAAAATAATAGGCACCGGGTTAGTGGTGTGTGCCGTGTTAGGGCTACCGTCAGGGTTTACCATGGTGTCACAGTTGCCGTGATCGGCAATTACTATAGTAGTATAATCATTTTCTAAAGCTGTTTCAATAACCTGTTTTACGCAGGCATCTACTGCTTCACATGCTTTAATAGCAGCTTCCATAACGCCCGTATGTCCTACCATGTCTCCGTTAGCGAAGTTAAGGCAAACAAAGTCCACCTCTTTTTTCTTCAGTTCCGGTACAAGGGCATTGGTAAGATCGTAAGCACTCATTTCCGGTTGTAGGTCATAAGTCGCAACTTTAGGTGAAGCGCAAAGTATTCTTGATTCTCCTTCAAAAGGCTCTTCACGGCCGCCCGAGAAGAAGAAGGTTACGTGCGGATACTTTTCGGTCTCAGCAATACGTATTTGTTTTTTACCATTTTTGGCAACTACCTCACCAAGCGTTTCGGTTAGGTTGTCTTTATCATAAATTACATGAACATTTTTGTAATTGTCATCATAGTTGGTCATGGTAACATAATACAGGTTCATTTTGTGCATGTTCTGTTCGTGGAAATCGGTTTGGGTAAGTGCTTCAGTAAGCTGTCTTCCCCTGTCTGTCCTGAAGTTAAAGAAGATAACTACATCATTGTCTTCAATAATAGCAATAGGGTTAGTTCCGTCTTCAGTAATCACAATGGGTTTGATAAACTCATCTGTAACACCTTCGTTATAACTTTGCTGTATGCTTTGTTCTGCATTGGTGCTAGGTATACCTAAACCGTGTACTAACAGGTCGTAAGCAAGTTTTACCCTTTCCCAACGCTTATCGCGGTCCATGGCATAGTAACGCCCTACTATTGAAGCCAGTTGGGTAGGGGTGTCTTTAATATATTGTTCAATATCGGTAACAAAACCAAGCCCTGATTTAGGATCAACATCACGTCCGTCTGTAAAAGCATGGATGTAAGAGTGATTAACTCCCGCTTTCTGAGCAGCATCAACCAGTCCTTTAAGGTGATCAATGTGTGAGTGTACACCACCGTTAGAAAGCAGGCCTACAAAATGTACTTTTTTATTGTTTTGTTTAGCGTAGTTAAACGCATCAACAAGAGGTTTTTCGGTATTAAGTGTTTTGTTTTGTACAGCCAGGTTAATTTTTGCCAGGTCCTGATATACAATACGGCCGGCACCTAGGTTCATGTGTCCTACCTCACTGTTACCCATTTGTCCTTCCGGTAAACCTACGTTAAGTCCGTCGGTACGAAGGCTTGCATTTGGGTATTTAGTATAAAGGCTGTCTATAAAAGGAGTGTTTGCATTGTCTATTGCAGATACTTTTGGGTCTGGTGATTTACCCCAACCGTCAAGTATCATGAGGATTACTTTTTTATTCATGACTTATTATAATTTCTGCGGATTAAATTAAATTTCGTTAAAAGTACTATTTTCCATTAAAATGTGTTTGGATAGGGGTGTATATAAATGTTAAATTTGAGTATATTTTCATAAAATTTGAATTATTCTGGCTTTTGGTAAGGTCTTTGTATAATATTAGGCAAATCGCAATAATTAACTTTTTATTATTAAAAATATAATAGATTTGCTGTTAAAACGTTATTGTGTGTGAAGGAAGTAGTGATATTTTTGCTCGCTACGTATGAAAATGTTAAATAACTGATTTTAACACTGTTGGTGTTTTTTGTTTAGAAAACTTTAATTTATTTTAGCCAACCTGTTAGAAACACAAAACTATTAATGAAGATGATTTACAACTTTTTTACCTCTATTTTATTTTTACTGTCAGCTGTAAACTCACCTGTTACTATTACCACCAATACCAAAACCGTTTCTGAAACCAAAGCTGCACCACTTATTGCTGAAGCTACTACTGTAGCAACTGCAAGCGGAGTGTATAACCAGCTTGATGCCAATTCCCTTTCCTTACCGGATTATGAATCGTTTGAAAGAGCTTTTGAAGGCTATATACTTTTAAAGGAGCAGGGTAAAATCAAAAAAGACTTACTTACACTTGTTGATTTCAGCAAGTCATCTAATACCAAAAGACTTTGGATTATTGATATGAGTACCAAAACCGTATTGTATAACACTCTTGTGGCTCACGGAAGAAACAGTGGTAATGAGTTTGCTACGGCTTTCTCTAACGCTGCTAACTCTAATAAGAGTAGTTTAGGTTTTTATGCAACGGGAGAAGTTTACATAGGTAAGCACGGTACCTCGCTTCGTCTTGACGGACTTGAAAAAGGAATTAACAGTAATGCGCGTAGCAGAGCTGTAGTGATTCATGGTGCTGATTATGTAAGCGAAGGTTTTATTAAACAACATAAAAGACTGGGAAGAAGCTTAGGGTGTCCTGCGCTTCCTAACAGGATATCTAAAGAGGTGATTGATCTTATCAAAGGGAAATCATGTCTGTTTATCTATCACCCGTCTAAAAACTATGTTTCTACTTCAAAATTAGTTTCTTAATTTTTGATAGAGCACTTTATCCAGATTGTAAATATCGCTTCTAAACTGCAGGCCGTTCTTGTCCATCCAGGCGGTCCAGTATAGCTGATGCACGTTATTAGTGTTTTTAAGGTAAATCTTTTCGGTTTCACCTTCGGCTATCATTTCGTTTAGCTTATCTGTATTCCATTCGCTGTCTTCTTTAGACAGGATCTTTTCAGCCAGTTCTAACGGATTCTGTACTCTTATGCAGCCTGAGCTTAAAGCACGTTGTGGCCTGCTGAACATTTCCCTGTGATTGGTGTCATGCAGGTATACAGAAAAACGGTTATAGTAATTAAACTTTATATTGCCTAAGGCATTACTGTTGCCCGGGTTTTGTACATATCTGTAAGTATCGGCCAGTTTTGGGTTCCATTCTTCCGGTAATACCTCGTTATTCTCCTTATCAAAAATTCGCATGTTATTTTCTGCAAAATAATTAAGGTCGGCCTTAGCTTTTGGAGTAAGATCTTTTTTAAGTATAGTGGGAGGTACTGTCCATGTAGGATTGATAACAAGGTAATTCATTTTTGAATCCAGTACAGGTGTAGGCCTGTCAGGCTTACCTACTACTACTTTATGAGTGGCAATAGTATCATTGTTGTTGATTAAAGCCAGAGTATAATCAGGTATGTTGATTATAACGGCACTTTGACCGAAATCATGTGTAAACCACCTCCATCGTTCAAGGTTTACAATAACCTGTTTTTTTCGTTCTTCAAGCGAGATATTTAAAGCTTCGGCGGTTTTTTTGCCTACCACACCGTCAGGGTAAAAACCATGTCTTTTCTGAAATTTTTTAACCGCCTCAATAGCTTTGGTGTCATACACGCAGGTAATACTGTCGCTACCCTCAAGGTCTTTCCAGTAGGTTAGTCTCTTTTTAATTAATGCTACCTGAGGGAGAGAGTCATTTTCCTTAACGGATTCTTCAATAACTATTTTTTCCAAATTACTGTCATCCGGAAGGCTGTTAAGGTAAACAAGGCTTTTGCGTAAGCTTTCGTATACTTTATGAGGAGGCCTGCAGCGATCCATAATTTTATCAACTGTGTGATTATTAAGAGCCTCTTCAAGCAGTGGGTTTATGTCCAGCTTTTTTTGCTGTAATGCCCAATCTTCATAAACTCCTGTTGCTTCTGTTTTACCCTTAAATAAGTGTAGTGCCAGTTTGTAAAACGACTGTGTTAACAATAAATCGTATGCCATACTCTCTTTGGCAGAGAGCCTTTTGTTTTTTTCAAAAGCGGCAAGCGCGTCATAGTTATAGTCGTTTGGCTGCAGGCCATCCTGTTTTGCAGCGGCTATGCAAAGCAGCAGGGTTTTCCTGTCGCTTTCATTAGCCCACAAGGTGTTATAGTTTTTGTTTTTATAATAACTTTTTATCTCTTTCGTCTCATTACTAAAATAACTGCTGTCTATAGTAAAGGTGTTATTGTTGGGGTGAAGTGTTGCCACTTCGGCTTTTGCAGCGGGCAAATTTTTGCCTGTGTGAGGGTCTTTAGCACACCCTAACAATAAAAGTGTAAAGCCTGTTATTAAGACTTTTAAAATCATGGGGTTGAGGTTTGTAATAAAATTACAAAATTAAGCTATATAACTATATCGTTTTAGTTAAATAATTATTGTTTTTATCTAAATATCAGCTAAATGTATTTAAACATTACATAATGTGGGCCTACATCGGGGATTGTGAAAATATCTCCTGCAATTTCATAACCTGCTTTTTTGTAAAAGCCAACGGCAACTTCGCGGGCATTAAACCAAATAACATCGGCATTAAGATTTACAGCATGTTTTTCGGCAGCAGCCAGCAACATATCGCCCAGTCCTTTTTTTTGATGGGTTGCTAAAACAGCCATGCCACGCAGTTGGTACTGCATGCTTCCTTCAATATCCGGAGATGCAGAGAGGAATAAAGAGGCAATTCCTACGAGTCTGTTATTATCAAAAACACCAAAGTGGGTAGTAGAGGGGAGGTCGTCTCCGGGAAAAATACACGATTCAATAGGTTTTCCGGGTCTTAAAACCGGTTGTCTTACAGGATAAGTTTCCTGAGAACTAATTTGTTTTACAGAATACATTAAAAATTTTTTACGGTAACAAATTAATAATAAATATTTTAAGTAATAATGCGGTTTGGAGATAAAATTTTTTTTTAAAAAAGCTTGCATCTGTCAAATCTTATTACGTATATTTGCACCACAATAATGCGGAAGTAGCTCAGTTGGTAGAGCTCCAGCCTTCCAAGCTGGTTGTCGCGAGTTCGAGCCTCGTCTTCCGCTCAAAATCAAAACCCGATCTGAAAAGACCGGGTTTTTTCTTTATAGAAGTTTGTAAAAAAATAAAGCAGCCTTTCGGGCTGCTTTATTTTTTTAATATACTGTTGAGTATTTTAGCAATGTTTTTTGCATCGTCTACACCGCGGTGGTGTGTGCCTTCCAGCGGAATATTAAGTATTGATAATGCTCCTGCCATTCCCTGCTCGTGTTGCAGTTGGTGCTTAAGGGCAAATAATGTTTTTACATTAATATGTGAAGGTCCGAACGGATAGCCTATGTTAAGGGCTGTGCATTGTCTTTGGAACTGTTTTAGGTCGTAAGCACCAAAACTTGCCCATGCGCGGCTTTGTGAAAGGTATTCTTTGCGTAAAATTTTACAGGCTTCACTAAAGGATATACCTTCTTGGTCTACCATTTCCTGAGTTATGGTGGTTAGTTCAGTACAAAACGGACTAACAGTACTACGTTCGGGTTTTACAATTATACCTCTATTATCGGTAATTTCGCCGTTAACGGTGTCTAAAAGGCAAATGCCTATTTCTATAATATCATTTGTCATGCCCTCTGGTATAGGACCATTCCAGCAGGTAGCTTCAATATCTACTACCAGTATCTTATCTAATTTTTGTGCCATTTTTTTATTTAAGCCATGATAAATCGGTTCCGGTGGCTATTTCTTCCGGTGGTGTGTTTTGTCTAAACAGGCGCGCGTCAAGGTCGCCTCTTAATGTAGTGGTGTTGCCTTTTACCTCCAGCCAGCTACCTTCCCTAAGTCCTAATACAGGCTGAGGGTTAAAATGATGAAACTCATTAATACGGGTTTCACGGGTTTCTCCCATATGTGTTGAGCCGGCTACAGGATCAAGGTAATGCGGATTGATATTAAACGGAACCAGTGCCAGAGTATCAAAACTTGGCGGATAAATGATAGGCATGTCGTTTGTGGTTTCCATAGTGAGTCCGCAAATGTTACTGCCTGCACTAGTACCTAAGTAAGGCGTTCCGTTTTCGACAGCAGTTTTAACAGCCTCCATAACTTTGTTTTGGTAAAGTTGTGTAACCAGTAAAAAGGTGTTTCCGCCGCCCGTAAAAATAGCTTCGGCATTTTGTACGGCTGCTACAGGGTTTTCAAACTCATGTATTCCTTTTACTTCAATGCCCAGTTTTCCAAAGAATTCGGCAGCTTTTTGGGTGTACTCATCGTGAGTTATACCGCCCGGCCTTGCATAAGGTATAAAAAGTAAGGTGCTGCAGTTTTTAAAATGCTCTTTAAGTGTTTCGGTAAGATATTCAAGGTAAGTGCCGCCGTGTAAAGTGGAGGTACTTGCAATAATTATTTTTTTCATTCGTTTTATGTGTTGTAACAAAAGGTAAAGTTACAAAGATTTTTAAGCTGAGAGAGTGGCTTTTATTTTAGACTTTATCTTTTTTGCTCACCATCACTTTATTATACTATACTATTGAAAAGGATAATTTTTCTGTTTACGCTTGCTATTACCGCATTACCAGCTATTTCTCAGGAAGCCGAAATCAAATATTTGAAAGGTAAAATTAAATCGACTACTGATGATCTTGAAGGGATTTATGTGGTGAACAAAACCAGTGGTGCTTATGTAACCACTGCCCGTGGCGGATACTTCTCTCTTATGGTTAAACCAAAGGATACTCTTATTTTTTCGGCCTTACAAATTGTAGGGAGGGAGTATGAAGTGCAGCAGGAAAATATTGATG
Source organism: Flavobacterium beibuense F44-8 (assembly GCF_000769915.1). Lineage (GTDB taxonomy): Bacteria > Bacteroidota > Bacteroidia > Flavobacteriales > Flavobacteriaceae > Flavobacterium > Flavobacterium beibuense. Next base: position 47,174 of record NZ_JRLV01000016.1, on the reverse strand, counting down.
CCGAACTTTTTATTATTGAGCTCGAAGCAATGGTTACCGAACTGGACGAGCTTATTATAGAGGATTATGGTAATATCACTTCAGAATCTATAGGGCTTGTGCCAAAAGGACAAAAGCGTTACACTCCTGCCGAGAAGAAACTGTTTACGGCAAGTAATGGTATTGACGGACTCATAAACGCATTAAACGGTAAAAAGAAAGCGCTTAAGAAGGCGGTAGAGTATGAGAAAAAGGAAAGATTGATGGCTAAAATTAATTACATTTATACCGAGGAAGAGATTATTAAGGAATTTAAGGTGCCTGAGGATTATGTGGGGGGATTTATTTATTATGCAGTTGAAGATAAGCATTTTGCCAAAGCTATAAATGAAAAAAACGATATTCAGGCAAAGTTTTTGATGACACAACTGGCAGTACGATATGTTTCATTACTAAGGCAGGATGGGGTTATAGATGAGAGCGGGGCTTTAATTGAGACAGACACATTACAGCAAATCAAACCTAATACCAATATTAAAAAAGATGAAAATTAAACTTTTGTTTGTTTCTTTTTTATTGACTCTTGTTACTTATGCCCAAGAGAGGCAGCCTATAAAAGGCAGGGTAGTAGCAGGGGGTATTCCTATACCTGAAAGAGGAGTCGTTAATCTTAATTCCAGAACAGATACTAAGTCTGACAATAGTGGTAATTTTACCATAATGGCTATGGTGAACGATACTATAGTGGTACAAAGTAACAGCTACTATACAAAGCGTGTTATAGTAAGAGAAAACAACTTAAAGCAAATTCTTGTTGTAGACTTAGGGGCTTTTGAGCTTGAAGAAGTAATTATTGATAAATACGGAGATATTAATGCCGAAAGTTTAGGGCTTGTGCCTGAAGGGCAAAAACAATATACCCGTGCCGAGAAAAGACTTTTTACAGCCGGAGAGATAAAATCGGTTTGGGATGTGGTAGCTATGGTTTTAGGCATGGCATCTCTGGATGCAATAATAAATGCAATTACAGGAAAAACCAAGGTCCTTAAAAAAGAGCTGGAGTATGAAACAAAATCTACAGCTATGACACAAATCTACTCGTTATATACCGAAGAGGATATTAATACTAAACTGGGTATTCCTAAAGAGTATGTGGGTGGTTTTGTTTATTATGCTGCAGAAGATAGCGATGTGCTGATGGCTATTAGTGAAAATAACGATGAAAAGGCAAAATTCCTACTAGGTAACCTGGCTTTTAAATACCTTGAAATACTAAAGGAAAAAGAGGAAGAGTAAACAAAACCTTAATATTATTTAATGCCTAATTTTTGTATCTTTATATATAAGCTCTCCCGATTAAAAATCCTGACTATGAAAAAGTTTTTCTTCTTATTGCTGATTATCCTATTGCCTGTTGTTGTTTTTTCTCAGGATGAAGGCAGGAGGATACTCCGTGGGCAAATGGTTGCCGACTCCATTAAAGTAGAGTATATAACGGTACTTAATAAAAATACTAACATAAAGGCGATAACCGATGATAACGGTTATTTTAGCATATATGCCCAGCCCGCAGATACGCTGTACTTTTCGAGTATAAATTTTAGGCCTGCCATGTTGATTTTGGATAAGACTCATTTTGTGGAAAAAAGACTGGTTATGAAGATGGAACCTAATGTAACAGTGCTGGATGAGATACTTATTATTCCGCTTACCGGTAATCTTGAGGAAGACAGTAAGGGTATAGAAACGCGCAAGTTTACATCAGACCTTAATTCAAAAGTACTTACCGAAGGACTTAATGTTGAAGACCCGATTCCGGTAAACCCGGCTTTTCCAAGCAATGAAAGACGATTACCCGGTATAGATTTCGTAAAGGTTTACGACCTGATTTTTAAACCGAAGAAAAAGCAGAAGGATATGACTAAAGAGTACCTTCAGGGAAGGACTTTTAGTGAGCTGGTACAGGAAAAATATACCTATTACTTTTTTACCGAAACCCTGAAATTAAAGCATGAGGAAATAAACCTGTTCCTTGCTTATGCTGATAACGGTAAAGAATCGGCATTGCTTTTGGCTCCCGATAAGGAGTTTGAACTTACTGATTACTTAATCAATAAAAGCAACGAATACCATAACAGGGAGAAATAAAATAAGTTTTATTACATTTGGAACGTGAAGGTTATAACCCGATATATGTTCCTGTTTATGCTTGCCGGGCTGCTTACTGCTGCTGCGGCACATAAATACTATGTGGCTGTTTTTTTGGTAGAGCATGTGCCTGCTAAAAAACAACTTCAAATTACAGCCCGTGTTTTTGTAGACGACCTTGATGCTGCCCTTTCAAAAACAAATGGTAAAGAACTCTATCTGGCAACTAAAAAAGAAGTTTCAGGTATTGATGACTATCTTGCATCTTATTTTTCTCAAAAAATAAAAATTAAGATAAACGGTCGTGAAAAAGCCATTAATTTTTTAGGACACGAAATAGAGGACGATGTGCTTATAGGTTATTTTACCGTAGAGGCAAAAGGTAAATTAAAAGACCTTGAAATAAAAAATACACTCTTGTTTGAATCATTCCCTGATCAGCAAAATATCATAAATACTAATATTAACAGTAACAAAAAGAGTCTTTTGCTTACTAATGATAATCCTGTGGGGAATTTACAATTTTAGATTATGAAAAAAACACTATATCTGTTGGCCATATTGGCTACGGCACAGCTATCTGCACAAGATGCACCTAAAAAAGAAAAAGGGCATTATGATACTAACAGGTTTAGCCAAATGTATGACTTAATGGCTACCCCAAACGGTTACCGTACCGCATCGGGTGCGCCGGGACCTGATTACTATCAGCAGCAGGCCGATTATAAAATGGATATTGAGCTTGATGATAAAAACACTAAGCTTTATGGTACTGAAACCATAACGTATCATAACAACGCACCTGAGGATTTAGAATATTTATGGGTACAGTTAGATCAAAACAGAAGATCAAGAACATCGCAATCGCCTCTTGCAGAAAATCAGCATATAGGGAAAGCTTATAAAGCTGATAACTTTTCCCGTAGTTTTATGGAGGAAGGTTTTGACGGAGGCTTTAAAATAGAGTATGTAAAAGATGCTTCGGGCAAACCATTAAACTATGTGGTAAACGAAACCATGATGAGGATAGATTTGCCTCAGCCGTTAAAATCGGGAGAGACAGTGTCTTTTTCTATAAAGTGGTGGTATAATATTAATAATTACAGAAAAATAGGCGGACGATCAGGTTACGAACATTTTGATAAAGACGGTAACAACCTTTATGTAATAGCGCAGTTTTATCCAAGAATGGCGGTTTATAACGATGTGGAAGGATGGCAAAACATGCAGTTTTGGGGTGCAGGAGAGTTTGCACTGCCGTTTGGAAATTTTGAAGTAAACATTACAGTGCCTGCAGATCACGTTATGGAAGCTACAGGGGAGCTTAGTAACAGGGAAGATGTTTTTACCCGTGAGCAGGTAAAACGATATGAGCAGGCTACAAAAAGCTTTGATAATCCTGTGGTAATTGTAACACAGGAGGAAGCCGAAGCAGCAGAAAAAAGTTTTAGTGACAAAAAGAAAACATGGAAGTTTAAGGCAGTTAACGTAAGAGATTTTGCCTTCTCTACTTCAAGAAAGTTTATTTATGATGCTATGGCAGTGCAGTTGTCGGGAAAAACGGCAATGGCGGTATCTGTTTATCCTAAGGAAAGTAACCCTTTATGGGGCGACAGGTCTACAAGGGTTGTGGCGCACACTATCAAAACCTATTCAAAATATACATTTGATTATCCTTACCCTAAAGCGGTTTCGGTTTCGGCAGAAGATCAGGGAATGGAATACCCAATGATTTGCTGGAATTACGGCCGCCCTGATGCTAACGGTTTTGTTAGTGAAAGAATAAAATACGGTATGACCAGTGTTATTATACACGAGGTAGGGCACAACTTTTTTCCTATGATAGTGAACTCTGATGAAAGACAGTGGACATGGATGGACGAAGGACTTAATACGTTCCTGGAGTACTTAACAGAGCAGGAGTTTGAAAAAGATTATCCTTCACATAGAGGGCCTGCGGCTAAAATTGTTCCTTACATGAGTGGTGATCAAAACTTTTTAGCACCTGTTATGACCAATTCAGAGCTTATTTATCAGTTTGGCTCTAATGCTTATGCTAAGCCTGCAACCGGACTTAATATATTAAGGGAAGTGGTTATGGGGCATGAACTGTTTGATTATGCATTTAAAACCTATGCCAACCGCTGGAAGTTTAAGCATCCTACTCCTGAAGATTTCTTCAGAACAATGGAAGATGCATCGGCTGTAGATCTTGATTGGTTTTGGAGAGGATGGTTCTATTCTACCGATTATGTGGATATAGGTATTGAAGATGTAAAAGAGTTTTATGTAACCGATGACAGACCTGAGGGAATGGAAGATTATTCTGTCAGAAAAGGAAGATTTGGCAGAGATAACGGTCCGTTTGTTTACATGGTTGACGAGAAGTCTAAAAAAACAAAAAAGGCTGAAGATATTAAGTTGCTTAAAAACTATATTGATGACAACTTTACGGCTGCCGAGAAAGCTCAGCTTAAAAAGCCAAGCTATTTCTACGAAGTGACTTTCAATAAGCCGGGCGATATGCTGATGCCTATATTGGTAAGGCTTACTTTTGAAGATGGTACTACCGAAGATTATAAATTCCCTGTACAAATTTGGCGTAAAAACAATCAAACGGCTGCCCGTGTATTTGCAACAGAAAAGCAGGTTAAGAAAATTGAAGTTGACCCAGAGCTTTTAACTGCTGATATTGATGTTACTAATAACAGCTGGCCTAAGGAAGAGGTGCAGTCTAAGTTTGACCAGTTTGAAGGGAAGTAATAGTTAAAATACGGTAAAAACCCAGATTTAAACATCTGGGGAAGCTTTGGCTACGTATTTATAATTACATTTGTAGTATAAAATCTCATATTATGTTTGGAATAGGAGGAGGAGAACTTTTCTTCGTTATACTTGTGGTACTCATGCTTTTTGGGTCTGATAAGATTCCTGAAATTGCCCGTTCATTAGGTAAGGGGATGAAGCAGCTAAAGAACGCAACTAACGAAATTAAGTCGGAGATTAATAAAAATTCCGATTTAAATGATATCAAGAATACATTTAACGATGTTCGTTCTGATGTTACCTCGCATACAAAGAATTTAGGGAATAATATTACTGAAGAAATAAATCAGGTTAAGGAGAATATTGAAGATGCTTCAGGACCTATAAAACGAATGAGATAATGCTTGATTCTCTTATTGAATTAGACAAAAATCTATTAATTTACCTAAATTCACTTGGAACACCGGCTTTTGATAGTTTTTGGCTTTTTATTACAAAGCAGTTAAACTGGATTCCGGTTTTTATTTTCCTTTTATATCTTGCGTTTAAAAACCTAGGCTGGAGAAATACTGTTTTGGTAATAATAATGCTATCGTTATTAATAACCCTTACAGACCAGACTACCAATTTATTTAAAAATACAGTACAACGATTAAGGCCTCTTAATAACCCTGATATAGCAGGATTTGTAAGAGGCTTTAAGTACAGCTCGTCCTATAGTTTTTTCTCCGGTCATGCTTCTAACTCTATGGCTTGTGCTTTCTTTTTATATCATGTTTTAAAGCCTCATGTTAAGCACATGTGGATTATTTTCCTGTGGCCTTTAATATTTGCTTACAGCAGGATATATTTGGCACTACATTATCCGGGAGATATACTTTCTGGTTTTGTTTGGGGTATATTTACCTCTTCACTATTACTGATTCTTTACCGTTTTTTACGAAAATTACTACCGGAAAACAAGCAGGGATTAAATAACCCTGCTAACAGTTAATCCGTCTCTTATAGGTAAAAGCACAGTTTCTACCCTAGGGTCGTCTTTAAGTAATTTGTTGTACTCCAGTAATACTTTAGTGCTAATGTCATTTGGTTTTAACTCTTCAAGTACTTTACCGCTCCAAAGCACATTGTCAGAGAGTATAATTCCGCCTTTGTTCATAAGGGGAACTATCATATTGAAGTAGTGAATGTAATTTTCCTTATCGGCATCTATAAATACAAGATCAAATTTCTTGTTCAGTGTCGGTATAATATCAAGGGCATTTCCCAAATGCTGATGTATCTGATTTTTATAATCGCTAAGGTCAAAGTATTTTCTTTGAAAATCAATCAGCTCCTCGTTTACATCTATAGTGTCCAGTTCACCATCCGTAGCCAGTCCTTCGGCAAGGCATAAAGCTGCATATCCGGTATAGGTGCCTATTTCCAGTATGTTTTTTGGGTTAACAAGCTTAGCAATCATACTAAGTACCCTTCCCTGAAAATGCCCGCTAAGCATTCTAGGCTGGAGTATTTTTTGATGCGTTTCCCTGTTTAGTTTTTGTAGTAAATCAGGTTCGTTTTCACTATGTTGAGCAGCGTAATTTTCCAGTTCTTCAGAAATAAAATGCATAAGTTATTTTTTTTTAGAATAAAGCAAAAATAGATAAAAAATACAAGTTCCTGTTTTAAAGTATATAGTGCTGTTAGCGGTTAATATGTGCTTTTAACATGTTAAAATGATATGTAACTGTTAAAAAACAAACATATAAACCTTATTTTAGCCGTTCTATAAAACCATAAATTAGAAATGAGAAGAATACTTACTTTGCTTTTTATTAGTGTATTTGCTTTATGTGAAGCGCAAATATCTAATGATTTTACTCCCGTAAGCTGGGAAATACAAAATATGGACGGTGTTGCTCCCGTTGTTATGCCTCCTTTTGATCTTAAAACTTTACAAAAGGAAGATGAGGTTAACGATAAGAGAAAAGATATTCCGTACAGGTTTGGTTATGAGTTTTTAGTAGATTATAATCTCGACAATAGCGGAAGCTGGCAAACGCTTGATAACGGCGACCGTATTTGGAGAATACGTTTTTACTCTGAAGGAGCTAAAACAATGAATTTCCTTTTTAGTGATTTCTACATGCCAAAAGGAGCAAGCCTGTGCCTTTACAGTAACGACAGGAAAGATGTTCTTGGGGCTTATGATGAAAAACAAAACAACCCTGAAAGGGTTTTAGGAACGTGGCTGGTAACAGGAGAAGATATATGGTTAGAATACTACGAGCCTAAAGCACAAGAAGGTGAGGGTAGGCTGGAACTGTTTAAACTGGTTCACGGTTACAGAAGTACTTCAGATATTTTAAAGAGTACTCAGGATACAAATGCTTTAAACTCATCTGGTGATTGTCATTATGATGTTAACTGTTCAGTAGGAGCTATAGATGCTACAAAAGATATCAATAAAAAATCTGTAGCTATGATTGTTGCAGGAGGAGGTTTATGTACAGGTGCTCTTATCAATAATACAAATAATAACGGTACTCCTTATTTTCTTACAGCTAATCACTGCTATGAAAACCCTATAACAGGAAGCACATCAAACCCTTCTCAGTGGTCTTTTCGTTTTAACTGGATAAGTACAACCCCGTCTTGTGCAAGTACTTCAAACAGTGCTACAAATACAACTTATCATACCGTGAGTGGCGCTCAGTTAAAAGCACATAGAGCTGAAAGTGATTTTTGTTTACTTCAAATTACGGGCCCTATAGATGATGAATGGGATTTGGTTTATGCCGGATGGGACAGAAGCACCACAACACCGTCAAATACTTATAGTATTCATCATCCTGACGGAGATATAATGAAGGTTTCGGTGGATGAAGACTCTCCTTCTTCTACTTCAACTGGAGGAGCTGATGTATGGCTTATTAATAATTGGGAAAAAGGTGTAACCGAAGGTGGTTCATCAGGTTCTCCGTTATTTGATAATAATGGTAGAATAAGAGGTCAGCTTTATGGTGGAGAATCTGCCTGTAACGGTACTAATGGAAACGGACAGTATGATGTGTACGGAAGATTAAATTCTTCTTGGAATGGTGGAGGTACAAATTCTACCCGACTTAGAAACTGGTTAGACCCGGCAGGTACAAATGCAATGACTCTTGATTATTATGACGGTACGCTTGGTCTTGAAGATGTAATTACTCCTGTAAAAGAGATAAAAGTATATCCTAACCCGTCAAACGGAGTATTCTCTGTTCAGTTTACCGATACTGTTTCTTCATTACAGTATGAAGTATATAATGTGTTAGGTCAGGTAGTGAAAGCCGGTAAAGTTACCGAGTCTAACAACAGTATAGATCTTACTAATAATAGTAACGGTATTTATATATTAAGAATGATAAATACTGATACTAATAGTGCTTACTCTCAAAAAATAGTAAAAAGATAAGGAGTAATATATCCTTTTAAAAATAAGTTTTTAGCCCTTAATTCATTAAGGGCTAATTTTTTTAATTAATACTTGCTAACTTTGCGCCATGCAAACGCAAAAGAAAGATATAAGGGCGCTAACAAAAGAACAGATTCGTGATTTTTTTGTAGCAAATGGAGACAAAGCATTTCGCGGCAATCAGGTATATGAGTGGCTGTGGAGCAAGCGTGTACACAGTTTTGATGATATGACCAATGTGTCTAAAACAACCAGGCAAATGCTGGAAGACAACTTTGTGATCAATCATATAAGGGTAGACCAAATGCAAAAGAGTAGCGACGGTACTGTAAAAAATGCCGTTCGTTTACATGACGGACTGGTGGTAGAATCGGTACTGATACCTACCGAGACCCGTACTACAGCCTGTGTGTCCAGCCAGGTAGGATGCAGCCTTGACTGTAACTTTTGTGCAACTGCAAGGCTTAAACGCATGCGTAATCTTAATCCTGATGAAATTTATGATCAGGTAGCGGCGATAGATAACGAAAGCCGACTATATCATGACAGGCCTCTTTCTAATATTGTTTTTATGGGAATGGGTGAGCCTTTAATGAATTACAATAATGTAATTGCTGCTATAGACATGATTACATCACCCGAAGGGTTGGGAATGTCGCCTAAGCGTATTACTGTTTCTACATCGGGGGTGCCTAAAATGATTAAAAAACTTGCAGATGACGAGGTTAGGTTTAAACTGGCAGTATCACTGCATTCGGCGGTAGACGAGGTTAGATCTCAAATAATGCCGTTTAGTAAAAGTTTTCCGTTAAAGGATTTAAGGGAGTCGCTGGAATACTGGTACAGTAAAACCAAAAGCCGTGTTACCTATGAGTATGTGGTTTGGAAAGGTATAAACGATTCCAAGCGTGATATAGATGCATTGGTTAAGTTTTGTAAGTATGTGCCGTGTAAGGTTAACCTTATTGAGTATAATCCTATAGATGATGGTGAGTTTCAACAGGCATCACCCCAGGCAATAGAAGATTATATTACGGCTCTTGAAAATAACGGTATAGTGGCAAAAGTTAGGCGAAGTCGAGGTAAGGATATTGATGCAGCGTGCGGTCAGCTTGCTAATAAAAATGAAGCAGCAATAAATTAATTTTGCATTAACCTTGTTTTACTACGGTTTCTTGTTGTAATCACAGCAAACAATTTTCTATCTTTGAAACCTCAATGAAAATCACAGAGCAAATAAAGCAGCCTATACTACAGGAGATGGAACTTTTTGAAAAGAAGTTTCATGAATCCATGTCATCTAAGGTTGCACTGCTTAACAGAATTACTTACTACATTGTAAACCGTAAAGGGAAACAAATGCGACCTATGTTTGTTTTTCTTACTGCTAAGATGATTAGTGAAGGTACGGTTAATGAGCGTACTTATAGAGGGGCTTCGGTTATAGAGCTTATACATACAGCAACCCTGGTTCATGACGATGTAGTGGATGATAGTAATAAACGTCGTGGTTTTTTCTCCATTAATGCATTATGGAAAAACAAAATTGCCGTTTTGGTGGGAGATTATCTTTTATCAAAAGGACTGTTACTATCTATAGATAATGGTGATTTTGATTTGTTAAAGATAATATCGGTAGCTGTTAGGGAAATGAGTGAGGGAGAACTTCTTCAAATTGAAAAAGCCCGAAGACTTGATATTACCGAAGAGGTGTATTATGAAATTATCCGTCAAAAAACTGCTACACTTATAGCTGCCTGTTGTTCGCTTGGAGCCTGTTCTGTAGATCCCGATAGTGAGCATGTGGAGAAAATGAGGAAGTTTGGAGAACTTATAGGTATGGCTTTCCAAATTAAGGACGACCTTTTTGATTATACTGATGATGCTATAGGTAAACCTACCGGTATTGATATCAAGGAACAAAAAATGACACTTCCGCTTATACATGTACTTAATACTTGTACTAAAGACGAGAAGAAGTGGTTAATCAATTCGATTAAAAATCACAATAAAGATAAAAAACGTGTTAAGCAGGTTATTGCTTTTGTAAAAGAGCATAAGGGACTTGATTATGCCGAGAAGAAAATGGTAGAGTTCCAGCAGGAAGCCTTAATGTTACTTTCTGATTATCCTTCTTCTCCTTATAAAGATGCACTTACTCTCATGGTAAACTACGTTATAGATAGAAAAATATAGTTTAAAGCCGCTGAATTTCAGCGGCTTTAATTTTTAATTTTAATTTTTTTTACCTTTCATGCAACTATTTTAGATAAGTACTCGTCTATGTATATAGAAGTCGGTTAAATTGTAACCACATCAAACAAACAACCAATAACCAACGCTTTGAAAGTAATTGCCTTACATCAGGAAGAGAAGGATATAATCCGCCTGGCTGTCGATAATAATCGTCACGCCCAGCACAGGATATATACTACCTATTCCCCAAAAATGTTGAGCGTGTGCAGGCAGTATATTAAAGACCTTCAACAGGCAGAGGATATTATGATTACTGCATTTATGAAGGTCTTTACAAAGCTAAAGGACTTTGAGTATAAAGGTAGTTTTGAAGGCTGGATAAGAAGGGTTATGGTTAACGAATGTATATCGTATTTAAGGGTAAATAAAAAGATGAATTTTCTTGAAGACGAATACTATACCGAAGGAACGTTCAATGATGTGGAGTGGCAACTTTCGGTAGAGGAGATACAGTGTTTAATAGACAACTTACCCGAAGGTTACAAAATGGTATTTAACCTCTACATCATTGAAGGTTATAAGCATCATGAAATTGCCCAAATGTTAGGGATTAACGAAGGTACTTCAAAATCGCAGCTTTCTCATGCCAGAAAAATGCTGCAGGAACAAATTAATAAATTAAAGAGTTACTCTAATGGAACCGAATAATTGGGAGAAAGAAATTAAGAAGAAGCTAAACAATAGGACTATACAGCCTACTGATGCAGCTTGGGACAGGCTGGATGCAATGCTTTCGGTTACCGAAAAGAAAAAGGTTAAACCGGTCCGTATATGGATGTATGCTGCGGCTGGGTTTGTAGGCATATTGCTTACAGCCAGTTTATTTTTTAAAGTAGCTCAAAATCCTGAAACGGTTCCGGTAGTTAACGATAACGTAGATGGTATTGTTATCACGCCTAGTACGACCCTTGGGGCAGATAGTATCACTATAGGTAATATTCTGGATAATAATAAAGCTTCAGCGGTTAAGCCAGCTGTAATGGTAGCTCAGCAGCCTGTGGCAAATACTCAAAATCCCGTGAAAGAAAAAACGGAAAGCAGGGTGAAAACAAAACATATAAAAACACAGCCGGGAGTAATGGTTAATAATACTTCCGATTTAGCAGTGTCGGGTACTACTTTATCTGTACCTCTAACGCCTGATATGGAAGCCGAAAAGCTTTTAGAGGAAACACTGCTAAGCGTAAAACTTCCTAAAGAAAAACCAACTGTAAAGGTAAATGCCAACTCACTGCTAAATGAAGTTGAAGATCAGTTGGATAATAATTACAGGAGTAAAACTTGGCAAACTATAACCGAGAAATACAATGCGGTTAAAACTTCTGTAGTGAACAGAAACATCGAATAATCTTGAAACAATACCAAAACAAAAACAGGATATGAAAACAATAATTTTTTATCTGACGGCTTTACTATGCCTTGCTGCCAGTAAAATGGGAGCCCAGACTTTTGAAAGGAGGGCTAGGGATATTTCCTATAACATTGCCCAGATTTCCAAAGAGGAAAAAGATTCTCTTAAAATTGAGGTAGAAGAAGTTAATAAACTACTTGAAACAGATGATATAACTAAAGAGGAGGCAGATAAGAGAAAACTGGCTTTTGCCGAAAAAAGGGCTGCTAATATTGAGCAACGTGTTGCTGTAGAACGTGAAAAACTGGATAAACTGGTACAGGACAGGATAGATGGTAATATTGAAGAAAGTTTTCGCTCTTTTTCAATCACTTATGATCCGGGCACATCTAAGTTTAAGGATACTACTAAGGTTAAAACGTATTACGAGTTCAAAAGAACAACCTCTCAGTTTGTATTTGCTTTGGGCTTTAACCGATTGATGACAGATGGTAAAGTGGACAATGATAATTATAAATTAAGATCTGATTTTTATGAATGGGGATTAACTTTTAATACCCGAATATTAAGAAATAATAATCTCCTGCATGCCAAGTACGGACTATCTTTACAGTACAATAACCTAAGGCCGGAGGACGATAAGGTTTTTGTAACAGATGAGGGTAAAACTATTCTTGCTGATAGCGGTACTGATATCGATTTAGCTAGGTTAAGGTATGTTAACTTGGTGGTTCCGGTTCATTTAGAGTTTGATTTTACTAAAAAACAGGTAAACGAAGATAAAACTTATTACCCTACTTACAACAGTTTTAGAGTTGGTTTAGGTGGGTATGCCGGTATAAATGTGAAGGAAAAACAAATTTTAAAATATGAGAATGCAGATGGTAATGATGTAAAAGAAAGACGAAGAGGTAATTATAATATAAATGATTTTGTTTACGGGCTTAGCGCATATGTTGGTTATGAGTCGGTTAGTCTTTATCTTAAATATGATTTACAGCCGGTTTTCGAAAATAATGAAATAGATCAAAATAATGTATCTCTTGGCATAAGATTTGATTTAAATTAAACAAATTAGGGTTAGTTTTGTACTTCAAAAAGGCGTTTCCTTGTAATTCGGGAAGCGCTTTTTTTATTTTTAACACTTTGTTAACAAAAATAAATTACGTATTTTCCGCAAATGTAAATTGTATTTTCCTGCAGATGATGTAGTGAAAACCATAATTAGTAGCTTTGCATAACAAATTTAAAAATTGAATAATATGCCAATTGACAAACACACCGGAGAATTTATCGACCTTACAGAGGCAAAAGAAATGACTAATTCTTATCAGGCCGCATTCCCTAATGAGCCTAAATGCTTCTTTTTAGGAAGTGAAAAATTACAATCAGTAATAGATCAGGACGGCTGCATAGGCCTTCGTATGTACAGAGCTTTTGATGTAGTGAGAAATGAACAAAATGTCGTAATAGTTGGGGTAGATGCTAACGGGAATGATATGACAAGCGGACTTTTATTGGATAAAGGGGTTATGTGTCCTCAAAATTGTGATGTGAACAGTCCGTTATCAAGTTAGTAAATCAAATTAATTAATTATTGGTAATACAGTGTTGTGTTTTTTAGATCCACTATTAACCTGTATTACCAATGGTTATTTTAGTGTTTCAAAAATGAGCTACTGTTATTTATGTTGAATAAATCTAAGTGTTAAGTCTTGGAACTATAAGTAGTCTTATAAATATTGTTTAGGGGTTTTTTAGGGTTTACGGATGAAAGTGATAAGGAATGAGAAATAATATTTGGTATTACATATCGGTATCTTTTGTTTTTCAGTATTTATTATGTGGAATACTACTTATATATTTTTATTATACTAGATCTCCAAGAAAAGAACTTTACAATGAATTTAAGGTAATAAAACCTTTTGTATGGCTTATGTTTATTGGAGAGTTATATGAAGTTATATTTTCTGTCATCCTTTTTGTTAAAACAGCCTATTGGACTACATTATATAGTTTGTTAGAGTTTTTAGCATTTAATTATATGTTTTATAAACTCTTAAAAAAACACAAAACTCTTTACAATACATTTAATATAGTCTTTCTTACTTTTTACATAACCTCTCTTTTCTTTTGGAATATTGACAATCATAATATAGTCGAGGGGTATTATGGTGCAATTGAAACAGTTTTTATTATTATATGGGCTATTTTATGGTTTAAAGATTTATTTAAAAAAGACGAAGTTGTTTCATTATGGCGAATGCCGGCATTTTATTATGTTTTGGGTACTGTGATTTATTTATGTGGAGGAGTTATTCCGGTATTATTTACAGGGCATCTTTTTAAAGCTACAGGATTATGGACAAAATATTGGTTGGTGTTCCTTATTCTGGGAACTTTTATGAGAATCATGATGATAATAGGACTACTAAAAGCAACTGTGAAAAAGCCGTAATTAAAATTGTGTTAAAACCCCGATATTTATTGTATTTTTGATGTATGAGGCAAAATCCGCCATTTTGCTGATTTTTTAGAATACACAACACGATGGGACAGGGGGAAGAAGTAGTATCATTATTTTATATAGGTACAGCAATAATGCTGTTCCTGGCTTTTGGATTAATGTTTATAGTAGTTACTTACCAAAGACATTTTTTCAGGATGAAACGTAAGGAGGCCGAAAATATGCTCAGGGTTAGCCTGGAGAGCGAAAAAAACGAACGCGCCCGTATTGCAGCTGATTTACATGACGGAGTTTCGGGGGACTTAAGTGCTATTAAGAATTACCTTAGTGTTTTAGCTAAAAAAGAATCTGTTAATCAAACCATTTTTGATGAGATTAAAGAAGGGGTAGATGCTGCCCTGCAAAATACACGTGCCGTATCACATAATCTTATGCCGCCTTTATTGGAAACTGAAGGCTTGGTGCCGGCACTTAAAAATCATTTGAACAATGTAGGACCTAAAGCTCAAATAGAGTTTGAGGTTATCACAAACGGAGTTGATCAGCTTCCGCCTCTTGTAGCATACCAGCTTTTTAGGGTACTGCAGGAACTTACTACTAACATGATTAAGTATGGTAATGTTAGTAAGAGTGAGATAAATTTGTTATTGGAAAAAGATAGCCTTAAAATCGAAATAAGCGATAACGGTGTTCCGTTTAACTTTAAAGAGAATTTAGCTAAACCAAATGCAAGCGGACTTAAAAATATTACCTCAAGGCTACACGCTATAGGTGGTACTATAGTTCAAAATGAAGAAAAACCAAAAGGAAACCAATTTACCATAACCATAAAAAACATAAACCATGCTTAAAGTAGCCCTGGTAGACGATCATAAGCTTTTCAGGAAAAGCCTCGCTGCCCTTATAGGTACTTTTGAAGGTGTTGAGGTAGTTTATGAAAGCGACAGCGGTAAGGACTTCTTATCACACCTTAAAGAGAATAAAAATGTAGATATAGCCCTCTTGGATATCCAGATGCCCGAAATGGATGGCTATACACTTTGCGGTAAAGTACTAAAGGTACATGACAGTATAAAAGTACTTATGATTTCTCAGCTTTCCAGTAAAGAAACCATAAGACATGTAATGCAAAGCGGTGCTCATGGCTTTGTAACTAAAAACTCTGAACCCGAACAGTTGGAACTGGCTATTCGTAATCTCGATACCAGTGGTTTTTATTTGGGACCTGAGCTGGGTTCGGTATTAAAAGACCTTATGCTGTACCAGCAGGGAGGTAACGAATTCCAGCCCGATAAAGATTTTTTAAGTGACCGTGAGAAAGAGGTTATTCAGCTTATCTGTAAAGGGAAAAGCTCTGCCGAAATAGCCGAAGAGCTTTTTATTCACCAGCGTACTGTTGAAACCCACAGGCAACGTATGATAACAAAGGTAGGAGCCAAAAACTTTATTGGTGTTATTGTATTTGCCCTTAAGCACAACCTGCTTGATGTGGAAGATTTAAGCTAGTCTTTAGTAATTAAATAACAATTGTTTATGGTGTGTTTTTATAAAGTTCTGACTAACTTTATAAGAATTATTCTTACATCATGAAAATTCTTGTTACAGGTACTACAGGTTATATCGGTAAAAGACTAATTCCGTTTCTGCTGGAAGCAGGACATGAACTGGTATGCTGTGTGAGAGATTTAAACAGGATACCTGAGGAGTTCAAAGATCAGGAATCCCTAACCTTTATAGAGGTTGATTTCCTAATGTATTCTTCGGCTGTACAGATACCTAAAGATATAGATGTTGCCTATTATTTAATGCACTCCATGTCGGCTTCCGCCGATTTTGAAAAACAGGAACTGGCATGCGCCTATAATTTTATCGATTATGTAAAAAACACATCGCTACAACAGGTTATCTACCTAAGCGGTATAGTGAATGAAGATGTACTTTCTAAACATTTACGTTCCAGGAAACAGGTAGAGCAGGTACTTGGCAAAGGTAATTATGCCCTTACCGCTTTCAGGGCAGGCATAATAGTAGGGAGTGGTAGTGCATCCTTCGAGATTATAAGAGACCTGGTGGAGAAGCTTCCGGTTATGGTTACCCCGAAGTGGCTTAATACAAAAACACAGCCTATTGCCATAAGGGATGTACTCAGTTACCTCTCTAAAGCAGCAGGAAATAAACAACTCTACAATAACAACTACGATATATATGGCCCCGAAGTGCTTACCTATAAAAAAATGCTGCTCATTTTTGCCGAAGTAAGGGGTCTTAAACGCTATATACTTACGCTGCCGGTAATGACGCCTAAACTATCATCTTACTGGTTGTATTTTGTGACCTCTACCACGTTTAAGCTAGCAGCATCACTGGTGGATAGTATGAAAATCACCATTGTAGGACGTCCCAATAACCTTAGTGAAATACTCGATGTACACCCTATAACTTACAGGGAAGCGGTTGAAAAGGCTTTCCAGAAAATAGAGGAAGATGCCATACTCTCCAGTTGGAAAGACTCTATAATTAGCGGGCGTTTTAGTGAAAAGATATCCAAATATATTACCATTCCAAAATACGGCTGTTTTAAGGATATAAAATTCAGGAAAGTGACCAATGAGGAAGAAGTACTTAACCGTATATGGGCTCTTGGAGGACAAACAGGTTGGTACTATGGCGATTTTTTATGGAAAGCAAGGGGTTTTATGGATAAGATGTTTGGCGGTATAGGACTACGAAGAGGTCGCACCCATATTTCTAAACTACAACCGGGTGATGCCCTCGATTTTTGGCGTGTGCTTTTTGCTGATAAAGAAGAGAAACGGCTGTTGCTTTATGCCGAAATGAAACTGCCGGGGGAGGCTTGGCTTGAATTCAGGATAGAGAAGGGCAAGTTGTGGCAAAGAGCCGTTTTTAGGCCTAAAGGCTTATGGGGCAGGTTGTACTGGTATTCTGTGCTGCCGTTTCATTACTTTATTTTTAACGGTATGATAGATAGTTTGGCAGGCAAAGAGTAATCTCGGTAATTACTATCTTTAAATCACTGTATTTCTTTGTAACTTTACACCCCTTTTTAATATTTGACTAAGCCTTGATTTCACAAAGTACCATAGATACTGTTTTTGAGACTGCCCGTGTTGAGGAGGTAATAGGCGATTTTATAAACCTTAAGCGCGCAGGTAGCAACTTTAAAGGGCTTAGTCCGTTTAGTAATGAGAAGTCGCCTTCGTTTATGGTGTCTCCCGTAAAACAAATATGGAAAGATTTCAGTTCGGGTAAAGGTGGTAATGTTGTTGCTTTCCTTATGGAGCACGAACATTTCTCGTATCCTGAGGCTATTCGCTACTTAGCAAAAAGATACAATATTGAAATTGAGGAAACAGAACAGACTGATGAGCAGAAGGCAGTAGCCAATGAAAGGGAGAGCATGTATCTGGTTTCCGAATTTGCACAAAAATATTTTCACAGTACACTTTTAAATACCGACGAAGGTCAGGCTATTGGATATTCCTATTTCAAGGAAAGAGGATTTAGCGGAGAAACCATCAAGAAGTTTGGTTTGGGGTATTCGCCTGAAGAGTGGGATGCTTTTAGCAAAGAGGCACTGGGTAAAGGGTATAATCTTGAATTTCTTGAAAAAACAGGGTTAACCATAGTGCGCGAGGATGGCAGGAATGCCGATAGGTTCCGCGGACGCGTTATGTTCCCTATACAAAGTATGTCGGGTCGTGTTTTAGGATTCGGCGGACGTATTTTGGGTAATGATAAAAAGGTAGCTAAATACCTTAACTCTCCCGAGAGTGATATTTACCATAAAAGTAAAGTATTGTATGGTATTTATCATGCAAAGCAGGCTATAGCCAAACTGGATAACTGTTTCCTTGTTGAAGGATATACCGATGTGATACAGTTGCATCAGGCAGGAGTGGAGAACGTTGTGGCGTCTTCCGGTACGGCTTTAACGCCCGATCAGATTCGTTTGGTAAACAGGCTTACCAAAAACATTACGGTACTTTTTGATGGAGATGCGGCAGGTCTTCGTGCATCGCTTAGGGGTATTGATCTTATCCTGGAGGAAGGTATGAACGTAAAGGTTTGTACATTCCCTGACGGGGAAGATCCTGATAGTTTTGCTAAAAAATCATCGTATGATGAGCTTATTGCTTATTTGCAGAATAATGCGAAGGATTTTATACAGTTCAAGGCTTCCCTGCTTATGGATGAGGCTAAAAACGATCCTGTAAAAAAAGCCGGACTTATAAGGGATATTGTAAACAGTATTTCTAAAATCCCCGATAGAATTCAGCAGGAGGTATACATACAGGAGTGTGCCCGTATCATGGATATATCTGAGCAGGTGCTTATCAGTACACTGGCCCAGCTGGTACAAAAGGATATAGCGGATGCCGGTAAGAAAATGAAGGAGGAGCAAAAGGCTAAAGCCTTACAGCCTGTGGTGGAAGAGATGTCAACGGAGCAGAAAATTAAGCCGGATGACTTAAGCGGGATTGAATATGAAATTGTAAAGGCGTTACAGTTATATGGAGACAAAGATTGTGAGTTTAAAAACGTATTTACCAAGTATAACGAATTTGGGGATGAGGTAAACTTTACCGAAACCCAGGCCTGTAAAGTGTATGAGTGGGTTTATCTTAACTTGCAGGAGGATGAGGTAGAATTTACTCATCCTACATTTAGTTCCCTTTATAAAGAGCTTATAGATATTTATCTTAATAAGGAAATCAAGCAGGAAAACTTTGTTAACCATCTTCCGTCTGAATTGCAAAATGTGGTGTCTGATATTTATATGGATGACGACAGGTATTTGCTTAGTGAGTGGGAAGACAAGCAGCAAATTCCGGTAAAGCTTAAGCATATGACTGTGGAGGAACACGTAACCCAAATCATTTTTGATTTGAGGTCACGCCTTATTACAAAACTTATACACGAGCTTATAGCGCAAATTACCCCAGATGGTGATAACAGGGATACCATGCAGGATATTATGGATTATACCGAGCTTAATAAAAACGTACTTAAACGTATAGAGCGTATACGTACCACATAGGCAATACACTTCCACGATGCGTTTATAATGGTATAAAGCATCTCAAAAAAATCCGATAATATAAAAGGTGATTGGTTTGGTAGAGTTGTGTTCCCGGAATGAATGTTAGGGTTAAACTATTTCCAGCGTTTTAGCTTTGTTAACTAAGTCTACTAGGTTAGTAACATGTAGTTTGGTAAGTAACCTTAATTTATAGGTACTTATAGTTTTCTCGTTAAGGTCAAGGAGTTTTGCAATTTCCTTATTCTTTTTACCCTCACTTAAGTAGCGTAATACTTCAATTTCTCGTGAAGAAAGTTTCCTGTACAGTCTCTCAGATTTTTTACCCTTATTAAGCAGTGCTAGGTTCTTTTTAACAAGATCGCTAAATACTACTTCACCTTGCATTACCTTTTTAATGGCATTTTCAAGGTCTTCCATTCTTGCGTTTTTATGCACATAGGCCGATACTCCGGCCTTTAAGGCATTTGGGGCATATATCTGTTCGGCAAGATTGGTAAAAATCACAATCTTGGTGTCGGGATAGTCCTTAACAAGAGATTTAACAGAGCTTATACTCGTTAAGCCGTCTAACTCCAGGTCAATAATGGCGGCGTCAACAGTCTTTTTTTTCAGCACGTCCATAAGTCCTTCCAGATTGTTTACCACCCCTGCAAAGCTGATTTCCGGATTTTCGCTAAAATAGGCCTTCATTCCGTAGTGTACTACAGGATGATTATCCGCTAAGCATAGTTTGATCATAATTGCTATTTTTTGAGTTAAAACTTACAGTAAAGTTAGCAATTAAAATCTTATTAAAATCTTAAAGTATTGTGAATGAAAGAATTTTATTTCAAATTTAATGGTATCTCACACACCGGTATTGGGTTCATTTTGTGCTGGTTAATAGCGTTTAGTCTTAAATAAATGTTAAAAACCTCTTTTTGCCTTCCGGTAAAGTCGTCGTGTTTTTTTCCTTTTTCAGCTTGGAGCATTGCCCATTCCAATTCGTCATAACTTGCTCCTAATTGATCCTCATCACTACGGTCATCACCAAACAATCCGTCAGTAGGTTTTGCGGCAATAATACTCTCCGGAACTTTAAGGAATTTGGCAAGCTCCCGTACTTCCGACTTCATTAAATCGGCAATAGGGCTAAGATCTACACCACCATCACCATATTTGGTAAAGAAACCAACCCCAAAATCTTCTACCTTATTACCTGTTCCTGCTACAAGAGCACTGTTTATTCCTGCAAAGTAGTACAGGGTTGTCATTCGTAGTCGGGCTCTTGTATTAGCAAGGGTTAAGTCCTGCAGGTATTGGTTTTCGGTTTCGGGAACCTGTTTTCTGAAAGTTTCAAAAACAGGGGTAAGGTCAGCTTCTACTGTAGATACGTTATCAAACCTACCCATAAGCTGCTTTATATGCTCCCTGCCTCGGCTAACCTGGTTTTCTGCCTGGTGTATTGGCATTTCTACACATAATGTAGGTAAACCGGTTTGGGCGCAAAGGCTGGATGTTACTGCCGAATCAATTCCGCCCGATATCCCTACAACAAAACCTTTTACTTTTGCGTTAGTTGCATAATCACGCAGCCAGTTTACTATATATTCGTTTGCAGTTTCGGTTTTAAATTTTCGGGATGCAGCCATTATATTTGGTATTAGGTTTAGTAATGTATATTTGCACAAAAATACTTTATAAAAGTAAATAATTCCAAACAGGAAAACTTTAAATGATAACACAAATTATGAAGAAATATTTTCTGCTTTTAATCTTTCCGTTAGTATTAATATCGTGCAACGGCAAGAGTGAAATTGAAAAAGAAATTGAAAATGTAGAGGTAGGTGAGGTGAAAATTGTAAGGTTTGACGATGTGTTTTACAACAGCAAGCCCGAAGATTTACCTAAACTGAAAGAGGCTTATCCGTACTTTTTTCCTCAAAACTTCCCCGACTCGGTTTGGGTAAATAATATGAACGATCCTTTTATGCGTCAGCTAAAAGAGGAGACTGATAAGGAGTTCGCTAAATTCAATACCCTTGAGGCAGATTTAGAGTCGGCATTCAAACACATGAAATATTATTTTAATGATTTCAGTACGCCCGAGGTGTTTACTATTATATCTGACAATGAAAATCAAAGAGCGGTATACTCACCAGAGGTAGTGGCTATACCTATTAACCTGTACTTAGGTAAGGATAATAAACTATATGACGGTTTGCCAAGTTATCAGGTGCAGACTTTTGAGCCAAACCAGATAGTGCCCGATGTGGTTTCATCTTTTGCGACAGATTATATTGCTCCCCCTAAAAACAGAACGTTCCTTGCGCTTATAGTGTATTTTGGTAAAGAGCTGTATATGAAAGATGTTATTATCCCTAATGCTACAGATGCTGTAAAAATGGGGTATACCGATGAGCAGGAGCTTTGGGCAGAGGAAAACGAATCTGAAATTTGGCGTTATTTTATAGAGAATAAAGTTTTATTTGATACCGATGCTAAACTGGCATCACGCTTTGTAAACCCGGCACCTTTCTCTAAGTTTTATCTTGAGCTGGATAACGAGTCTCCGGGCAGGTTAGGTGTTTGGATGGGATGGCAAATTGTTAGGGCATACATGGAAAACAATAAAGATGTAACTTTGCAGAATCTTTTAAACACGGATGCAAAAACAATTTTTGATAACTCTAAATACAAACCCAAAAAATAATGTCTAAGAATACACTTAAATCAGAGATAAAAGTAAATGTTGAGCTTGATGAGAACAGGGTTCCTGAGAAACTAAGCTGGACTGCCCGAGATGGTGGTGTGGTGAATCAGGAAACCAAAGCTATGATGCTTTCGGTTTGGGATCCTAAAAGCCAGGAAAGCATGCGTATTGATTTATGGACTAAGGATATGCCGGTAGATGAAATGAAGGTGTTTTTCCACCAAACGCTGGTTTCCATGTCACATACTTTTGAGCGTGCTACTACCGAAACTAAAATGGCTGAGACCATGAGAGATTTTTGTGATTATTTTGCAGAGAAGCTTGAGCTTAAAAAAGACGATAATTAATTAAAGCGGCTCCGGCCGCTTTTTGTTTTTATATATGTATACTATTCGCCAATATAAAGAGGAAGACTGCAATGAGGTGGTAACGCTGTTTTATCAAACTGTACATGCAGTAAATAAAAAAGATTACACCGATGCACAATTGGAGGCCTGGGCCCCTGCCGAACTGGATTATGAGCGCTGGGCTAAGGTGCTGTCTCAAAACTATACAGTAGTGGTGCAGCATAACGGTATTATTGCAGGCTTTGGTGATATTGATGCCTCAGGATATTTTGATCATTTGTTTGTGCATAAAGATCATCAGGGGTGTGGTATAGCTACTTTAATAAAAGAGACTATAGAACAATATGCGCTTGCTAATAGTATCAGCAGGATAACAGTGGCGGCTTCGGTAACAGCAAAACCTTTTTTTGAAAAGCACGGTTATATTGTGCTGAAACAACAGCAGGTGGAGCGAAACGGACAGGTGCTAACCAATTATTTTATGGAAAAGCTGTTGTAATTATACAAAGTCGGTATTATTGAATATCGACTGGTTTACTTCGTCTATATACTCTAATAATGTATCGCGACCTGTACCATCCTGTGATGAGGTTACAAAGTGCGGAGGCATTTCTTCCCAGTTATTCGCCAGTAACTGTTTTTTATAAGCTGCAATGTGCTGACCTATTTTTCCTTTACTTATTTTATCGGCTTTCGTAAAAATAATACAGAAAGGTACTTCTGCTTCACCAAGGTAGTTAATAAACTCAAGGTCAATTTTTTGGGCTTCGTGCCTAATGTCAATTAAAACAAAAGCGCATACCAGCTGTTCTCGTTTCTCAAAATATTCAGTAATAAACTTTTGGAAAACCTGCTTGGTGTGTTTAGAAACCTTTGCGTAACCGTACCCGGGTAAATCGACAAGAAACCAGTTGCTGTTTATTTTGAAATGGTTTATAAGCTGTGTTTTTCCGGGCTTAGATGAAGTTTTAGCCAGATTCTTATTATTGGTAAGCATATTTATAAGAGACGACTTTCCAACGTTAGAGCGTCCTATAAAGGCATACTCAGGAAGTGGTTCTTTAGGGCATTTGCTTACGTCAGAGTTACTGATAATAAATTCGGCGGTATCTATCTTCATCTTTTAAAAATTTGGTTTCCCGGCCAGGCCGTATGCCTGCAAATTTAGGTATAAATATATAAACGGGATTATGTGTCGGGATTATATTAAAAATCCGGCAGGAGCCGGATTCTGTGTTTTTATATGTTTGACTTTTTAAGCCATTCGTGCATTAGTCTGTTAAACTCATCCGGATGCTCCATCATGGCTGCATGTCCGCACTGTTCAATCCAGTAAAGGTCTGAGTTTGGTAGCAGGCTATGGAACTCTTCTGCAACTTCAGGAGGAGTAACCTTATCGTTTCGTCCCCATATTATACAGGTAGGGATATGCATTTTAGGTAGGTCGTTAGCCATGTTATGGCGTATGGCGCTTTTTGCAATCGTTAGGGTTTTTATAAGCTTCAGTCGGTCGTTTGCTGTTTCAAAAACCTCGTCTACAATTTCCTTTGTAGCTACCGCCGGGTCATAAAATACATCCTGAGCTTTTCTCTTAATGTATTCATAGTCGCCGCGTCTTGGGTAGCTGTCGCCCATTGCGCTTTCATATAATCCTGAGCTACCTGTTATGATAAGTCCCAGCATTTTTTCAGGATACATTTTAGTATGGTATAATGCAATATGACCTCCAAGGGAGTTGCCCAGCATTATAACCCTGTCATATCCCATATGGGTAATAAAGTCTTTAACCCACTTAGCAAAAGCCTTTACATTAGTCTTTAAAATACTCTGTGTGTATATAGGCAGTTCCGGAATAACCACCTTATAACCTTCTTTCGGGAAGTATTTTGCAACACCGTCAAAGTTACTCAGTCCTCCCATGAGGCCATGAAGTATGATTATCGGAGTGCCTTCACCGGCTTCATAATAAGTGTATTTACCTTCTTTCTTGGTGGTATGCATGTTAAATTTGTAACAATTTCAAATATGCACAAATATATAATATTATAGATAATATTCGGGCTTTATTTTTATGCATGCATGTGAAATTTATTCAGTAAGCATCACTTAACTCTTTTTTGGAGTGTAAATACCTGATTTTTAATTTTTAATGTTAAAAAAATAATCTATTCTCAAAAAATTAAATTTTTTCAGTACGGGTGTTAATAAATCTTAAAAAAATAAAAAATCCTCATTATATCTTTTTAAAAGCTAAAATTTATTTAAAGGTTAGTAATGAGATAAGTAGCAGAAAATTCTGTCATGTGGGTGTAGGTGGGTAAAACTTATTAACAAAGTGGTAGAAAGTGGTAATAAGTGGTAAATATTTCCATATATTTGCTAATAAACAACCCAAAACGTAACTGCTTGAATACCATTGTAGGGACATACGAATGTAAGGTAGATTCGAAGGGAAGGCTGATGATTCCTGCCCCTTTGAAGAAACAGCTGCATGCCGGTCTGGAAGATGGTTTTGTTTTAAAACGTTCGGTTTTTCAGCCATGTCTTGAATTGTATCCAATGACAGAGTGGAATAAAATGATGCAGAAAATAAATAAGCTGAATCGTTTTGTGAAGAAGAATAACGATTTCATCCGCAGGTTTACTGCTGGTGTGAAAATCGTGGAGATAGATGCTGCCGGAAGGCTGTTGATTTCAAAAGATCTTGTTGCTTTTGCAGGGATTGATAAAGAGATTGTGCTTTCTTCGGCGGTTAACATTGTTGAGATTTGGGACAAAGATAAGTATGAAAAATCAATAGACGACTCGGTTGTTGATTTTGCTGATCTTGCAGAAGAAGTAATGGGGAATTTAAATGATGACGACGATGGAATATCATAACCCGGTTTTGCTGAAAGAAACCGTAGACGGACTCGATATAAAACCGGACGGGGTGTATGTGGATGTCACTTTTGGTGGCGGAGGGCACTCCAGGGAGATAATGAGCAGGCTGGGCCCTAACGGGAAACTGTTTGCTTTTGATCAGGATGAGGATGCGCAGGCAAATGTAATACAGGACGACAGGTTTACTTTGATTCCGGAAAACTTCAGGTTCTTAAAAAGATACTTGAGGTTTTATGGTATTAAGGAGGTAGACGGGGTGCTTGGAGACTTTGGTGTTTCTTCACATCAGTTTGATGTGGCGGAGCGTGGTTTTTCTACCCGTTTTGATGCCGGGCTGGATATGCGCATGAATCAAAAAAGTGCTGTTAGTGCTTACAATGTGGTGAATGAGTATGAGGAGCAGCAGCTTAAAAAAATGTTTTTTGAGTATGGCGAGCTTAAAAATGCAGGCGCACTGGCAAATACAATTGTAAATGCAAGACGCGATAATAGTATAAAGAGTACTGAGCAGCTTAAGCAGGTGCTTAGCCGTTTTTTACCGGCTCATAAAAGTAATAAGATACTGGCGCAAATCTATCAGGCTATTCGTATAGAGGTGAACCAGGAGATTGATGTGCTTAAAGAGTTTTTAGAGCAAACTCTGGAGGTGTTAAAGCCGGGCGGAAGACTGAGTGTTATATCATACCACTCGCTTGAAGACAGGTTGGTAAAACGCTTTATAAGAAACGGAATGTTTGAAGGTGAACCTGAGCGTGATATGTTTGGGAATTTTGAAGTGCCTTTAAAAGCGGTTGGTAAACTGATAGTTCCTACAGAGGAAGAAATAGAAGTGAATAACAGGGCAAGAAGTGCCAAGTTGAGAATAGCAGAAAAACTATAAGGTCATGAAAGGTGGTGTTTACAGTTTACTGAAAGCTAAATATCTGGTAGATGAAGGGTCGGTTAAAAACTGGCGCTTTATTGTGTTCCTTATTTTAGTTGCCATGGTGCTTATTGCAAATTCGCACAATTATGAGCAAAAGGTATATCGTAAAACCGAACTGAATGATGAGGTTAAAAAGCTGCGATCTGAATTTGTGGATATGAGGTCTCAGTTAATGAAGCTCAAAATGGAATCTACAATATCAAAAAAAATGGAGCCGAAGGGAATTTATCCCGCATCGGTTCCGCCAAAGAAGATAAAGGTTTATAAAACGGAAGATTAAAAAATAAATTGAAGATATGGGAGCTGAAGATAAACATATCTCTTACAGAATATACCTGGTAGCCTTCACAGTTTTTGTGATGGCTGTTCTTGTAGCTGTAAAGCTCACCAATATTCAATGGGTTGAAGGTGAATATTACCGTGAACTGGCGCAAAAACGTACGGTTAGGGAAATAACCATACCGGCTAACAGGGGGAATGTGTACTCGTCTGACGGAAGTTTGCTGGCAACATCAATACCTAATTATGATATAAGGTTTGATGCAATGGCTTCTAAAAGTGAAAACTTTAAGCAGTATTTAAAACCGTTGTCAGATTCACTTTCGGTAATGTTTGGCAAGCCATCCGGCTATTATTACAATACGCTAAAAAGGGCACGTAATAACCATAACAGGTACCTGTTTATTGCGAGAGGGTTAAGCTATACTCAGTATATGAGGGTGAAAAGCTTTCCGCTGTTTAATCTTGGGGCGTACAAGGGTGGGATGATTACAGAGCAACGTACCGTTAGGGAACATCCTATAGGTAAAATTGCAAAAAGAACCATAGGTTACGATAGGCTGGATAGTAGCGGGAACGAACGCGAAGTGGGGATTGAAGGTGCTTTTGCCGAATACCTTGATGGTAAAGATGGTAAGCAGATGATGCAGAAGATTGCTAAAAACCAATGGAAACCAATAGGGGATAACAATCAGATAGAGCCTATTGACGGTTGTGATATTGTTTCGACTATAGATGTATATATACAGGATATTGCTCACCATGCTTTATTAAAGCAGTTGGAATATTATGAGGCCGATCATGGTTGTGTGGTGGTTATGGAGACCAAAACCGGTTATGTAAGGGCTATTTCTAATTTAGGTAGGGCTAATGATGGTTCGTACTACGAGACAATTAATTATGCTGTAGGAGAGTCGCAGGAGCCTGGGTCTACATTTAAGTTAGCATCGCTTATTACTTTGCTTGAAGATAAAAAAGTAGACACCAGTGAAGTGTATGATACCCATGATGGTATAGTGACCTATTATAAAAGAAAAGTACGTGACTCGCGTAAGGGCGGTTACGGTAAAATATCGCTGGCAAGAGGTTTTGAACTCTCTTCAAATACTGTACTTGTACAGGCGGTATATGATAATTATAAAGATAACCCTAAGCAGTTTGTAGATCACATTAATGCTTTCGGGTTAAACAACAGGCTTGGAGTTTCCATTAAAGGGGAAGGAAGACCAAGAATCCCGCAACCGGGAGACAAGTCGTGGTCTGGTATATCACTACCATGGATGGCTTTTGGTTATGGTGTGAGTATGACTCCGCTGCAAACACTGGCACTGTATAATGCTGTGGCAAACGACGGGGAGATGGTTAAACCGCTTTTTGTTCAGGAGATAAAAGAGTGGAACAAAACGATAAAGAAGTTTGATAAAGAGGTTTTAAACCCAAAAATATGTTCTCAGGAAACTATTGATAAGGTAAAGGCTGTACTGGAAAACGTAGTGAAAAAAGGTACGGGATCTAAACTGTATTCAGAAGATTTCTCGATGGCAGGTAAAACAGGCACGGCTCAGGTGAATTACGGTCGCGGAAAAGGTAAGGATAACGGTATGTATTACTCGTCGTCTTTTGCAGGTTATTTTCCGGCAGATAACCCTAAGTATTCCTGTATAGTGGTTATACATAAGCCTAGTATTTACAAAGGGTATTATGGTGCCGATGTATCGGGGCCTGTATTTAAAAGGATAGCCCAAAAGATATTTACAGATGTGCCTTCTACTAATCAGGTAGATAACCTTGACAGGGAAGTAGAGCAACAGGATAAAAAATATGAGTCGTACTATACCAAGTCTCAAAAAAAATACAATACTATACCTAACCTTGTTGGTATGAGCGGAATGGATGCTGTAGCTCTTTTAGGGAACATGGGGCTCAAAGTAGAGGTAAAAGGTATGGGTAAGGTAAAAAAACAATCGGTGGCTGCCGGGCAGCCTTATGAAAGGCACCAAATTATAACATTAGAATTATCATCGTGAAGGTATTAAAAGACATATTATACAAAGCCTCTCTTGAAGCAGTAAAAGGTTCAACCGATATTACTGTGAATAAAGTTGAGTTTGACTCCCGCCAAATAGGTAAGGGAGATGTTTTTGTTGCCATAAACGGTACGGTTTCTAATGGGCATGATTATATAAATAAAGCTATAAGCCTGGGTGCAAAAGCTATAGTTTGTGAGGAGTTTCCGGATGAACTTAGCGAAAATGTTACCTATGTACTGGTCAAAAACAGCCATAAGGCACTGGCTTTTATGGCAGCTAACTTTTATGGTAATCCTTCTAATAATCTTAAACTGGTTGGTATAACCGGTACAAACGGTAAAACTACTATAGCAACATTGCTATACCAGTTGTTTAAAAAGGCAGGCTATAAAGTAGGATTACTTTCTACAGTAAAAATACTGGTAGGCGATAAGGAATACAAAGCAACACATACAACGCCAGATTCACTAACCATTAATCGCTACCTGAGCGAAATGCAACAGGACGGAGTGGAGTACTGCTTTATGGAGGTGAGTTCGCACGGTATTCACCAAAAAAGGACTGAGGGACTGCATTTTGCAGGGGGGATTTTTACCAACCTTAGTCATGATCACCTGGATTACCATAAGTCATTCAGTGAGTACAGGGATGTGAAAAAATCGTTTTTTGACAAGTTGCCAAAATCGGCGTTTGCCCTTACCAATATTGATGATAAGAACGGACTGGTAATGTTGCAGAATACGGTAGCCAAAAAGCTAACCTATGCGCTAAAAACCTATGCCGATTACAGGGCTCAGATACTGGAAAGCCAGTTTTCGGGACTGTTATTAAAAATAAACGATCAGGAAGTTTGGGTTAAGCTTATAGGGGCTTTTAATGCGTACAACCTACTGGCTATATATGCAGCAGCTATCAATTTAGGGCTGGAAGATATGGAGGTACTTCGACTAATGAGTGAGCTGGAAAGTGTTTCAGGACGTTTTCAGTTTATCGTTTCGGGGCCTTCACAAATCACGGCAATTGTTGACTACGCTCACACACCCGATGCGCTTGACAATGTTTTAAAGACGATAGAGGATATACGAACAAGGAACGAACAGCTTATAACTATTGTAGGCTGTGGCGGGGACAGAGACAAAACTAAACGTCCGGTAATGGCACATATAGCTTCATCAAAAAGTGATGTTGCTATTTTCACATCGGACAATCCGCGAAGCGAAGATCCTGTAGATATTATAGAGGATATGGAAAAAGGCGTAGAGCCTCAAAATTACAAAAAGACACTTTCGGTGGTTGAGAGAAAGCAGGCTATAAAAATAGCATGCCAACTGGCTAAACCGAACGACATTATACTCATAGCGGGCAAAGGACATGAAACCTATCAGGAGATAAAAGGTGTTCGCCATGATTTTGATGATATGCAAATAGTAAAGGAAATTTTAAAAGAACTAAACAAATAAGCGCTCTTTATGCTGTATTATTTATTTGATTATTTAGACAAACATTTTGACGTTCCGGGGGCAGGGGTGTTTCAGTACATTACCTTCCGTTCGGGTATGGCGGTAATCCTTTCATTGCTTATATCAACTGTTTTCGGTAAAAAGATTATCAACTTTTTAAGAAGACAGCAAATAGGTGAGACCGTAAGGGAGCTTGGACTTGAAGGACAGGCTCAAAAAGCGGGTACACCTACCATGGGTGGATTAATAATTATTATGGCAACCCTTATTCCGGTAATCCTTTTGGCAAAGCTGGATAATATTTATGTAATGCTGCTTATAGTCACTACACTCTGGATGGGAACCATCGGGTTTATTGATGACTATATCAAGATATTCAAAAAAGATAAAGAAGGTCTTAAAGGTAGATTTAAGGTAGTAGGTCAGGTTGGTCTTGGTCTTATAGTGGGATACATACTGTATTTCCATCCCGGAGTTACGGTAAGAACAGATACTTCTAAAGGTAATATTTACAGTACTGAGCAGGTAGAGTCAAACGTAAAACCACAGGAAGAGAAGTCTACAGCAACTACTATCCCGTTCTTTAAAAATAATGAATTTGATTATGCTGAGCTGTTAGCCTGGACAGGCGATAACTATAAAAATTATGCGTGGTTAATATTTATACCAATGGTAATATTTATTGTTACAGCGGTATCTAACGGAGCTAACCTTACCGATGGTATTGACGGGCTTGCGGCAGGAACTTCGGCCATAGCAGTGCTCACCCTCGGGATATTTGCATTCGTTTCGGGTAATATCATTTTCTCAAATTACCTCAATATAATGTATATACCCAACTCGGGGGAGATGACGGTGTTTATCTCGGCATTTGTGGGGTCGCTTATAGGTTTCCTTTGGTATAATACTTATCCGGCATCGGTATTTATGGGAGATACGGGTAGTCTTACCATAGGAGGTATAATAGCGGTTATGGCTATTGCGGTAAGAAAGGAATTACTGATACCGATTTTATGCGGAATCTTCCTTGCAGAAAACCTTTCGGTAGTGCTACAGGTAGGATACTTTAAGTATACGAAAAAGAAATACGGTGAAGGCCGACGGATATTCCTGATGTCGCCACTGCACCATCATTACCAGAAAAAGGGATACCATGAAAGTAAGATTGTTGCCCGTTTCTGGATTGTGGGAATACTGTTAGCCATTTTCTCACTGGTTTCATTAAAACTAAGGTAGTATGAGGTTAGTAGTTTTAGGCGGTGGAGAAAGCGGAGTAGGAACCGCAATCTTAGGAAAGAAAAAAGGATATGACGTGTTTGTATCTGATTTCGGGAAAATAAAAAACAATTATAAAGAAGTTCTTGCACTTAATAAACTGGAATGGGAAGAGGAGCAGCATACTGAGGAGCTAATCCTTAATGCCGATGTGGTAATGAAAAGCCCCGGTATCCCGGATAAGTCGCCCATTGTAAAGTTGCTTAAAAAGAAAGGTATCCCTGTGATATCTGAAATTGAGTTTGCCTATAGGTTTATGGATTATAAAACTATAGGTATAACAGGGAGTAATGGGAAAACTACCACTACCATGCTAACGCATTACCTGATAAAGCAGGGAGGTTTAAACATGGGGCTTGCAGGTAACATAGGAAAAAGTTTTGCATGGCAGGTAGCCGAGAACAAGCATGAGGGTTATGTGCTGGAGTTAAGTAGTTTTCAGCTGGACGGTATAGAGACTTATAGTCCTAACATAGCAGTGATAACAAATTTAAGTCCGGATCATTTGGACAGGTACGAATACAATTATGAGCTGTATATAGAAGCGAAGTTCAGGATCACCATGAATCAGACAAAAGATGATTACCTGATTTATGATGCCGATGACGAAGAGATTAACAAATGGCTCAAAAAGAATAAAACCAAAGCGAAAACCATCCCTTTTTCGCTGTCGGGAAAAGTAAAAGAAGGGATTTATGTAAAAGACAATACGATTATTTCAACCATCAATAAAGAAGAATTTACTATGCCGATTAATGAATTATCACTAGAAGGAAAGCACAACGTAAAAAATGCTATGGCAGCAACGGCAGTAGCGCAACTTATGCGCATAAGGAAAGACACCATTAGGGAGAGTCTTTCAAACTTTCAGGGGGTTGAACACCGTTTGGAGAAAGTATTGAAAATACAAAACGTTCAGTATATAAACGACTCTAAGGCAACTAATACAAACGCTACGTTTTTTGCGCTTGATAGTATGACTACTCCTACGGTATGGATTGTAGGCGGTGTGGATAAGGGTAACGACTACGATGAGTTGATGTCGCTTGTAAGAGAGAAAGTTAAGGCTATTATATGCCTTGGTGTAGATAATCATAAAATAATGAATGCCTTTAGTAATGTGGTAGACGTGATGGTTGAAACCACAAATATGACTGAGGCGGTAAGAATAGCACAAAGTCTTGCTGAAAAAGGAGATACGGTTTTACTGTCTCCGGCATGTGCAAGCTTTGACCTTTTTGAAAATTATGAAGAGCGCGGAAAGCAGTTTAAGGCAGCCGTGCAAAATTTATAGAAAGTAACCGGTGTCATTCTGAGCGGAATGTAATGAAGCTGAAGAATCTGTAAAGGTCCTTCCTTCGTTGGGATGACAAAAATGAGTAAAGATGAAACAATTAATCAATAGCCTAAAGGGAGATAAAGGGATCTGGTCGTTTGTAGTACTACTGGCTCTTATATCGTTCATGCCGGTTTTCAGTGCAAGTGCAAACCTTGTATATGTAATCGGTAAGGGTTCTACCATAGGTTATCTGGTTAAGCACTTGGTACATATTTTTATAGGTTTTACCCTTATTTATTTTGTACACAAAGTGCCTTATCATTACTATAAGGGGTTGTCCAAAATACTGTTGCCTATAGTGGCGCTGTTGCTGGTATATACCTTTTTTCAGGGTACGGTTATAGACGGGGCTAACGCTAGCCGCTGGATAAAAGTACCGTTTGTTGGGGTAACCTTTCAAACATCGGCCTTAGCCTCAATAGTGCTAATGGTGTATGTGGCGAGGTACCTTGCTAAGATTGAAGGGAAAGAAATAACCTTCAAATCGTCGTTCATTGAGTTGTGGATTCCGGTATTTATAGTGCTGGCGCTAATCCTTCCGGCAAACTTCTCTACCACCGCATTAATATTCAGTATGATTTGCATGCTGGTATTTGTGGGTAAGTATCCGTTAAAATACCTGGGTACGGTAATAGGTATGGGAGTATTTATGTTACTGTTTTTTGTGACGTTTGCTAAGGCGTTCCCTAAGGCTATGCCTAACAGGGTAGATACCTGGATATCGAGGATTGAGAGGTTTACCTCAGATGAGCCAAGTGAAGATGATTACCAGATTGAGAAAGCAAAAATTGCTATAGCAACGGGTAAGGTTTACGGACTTGGGCCGGGGAAAAGTGTACAGAAAAACTTTTTGCCACAGTCGTCTTCCGATTTCATTTTCGCAATCATTGTGGAAGAGTACGGATTGTTAGGCGGAATTGGGGTGCTGTTCCTGTACCTTATGTTGTTCTTTAGATTTTTGGTCTCGGCACACAAGGCAAAAACACTGTTTGGTAAGTTGCTCATTGTGGGGCTTGGATTCCCCATAATATTTCAGGCACTTATCAATATGGGGGTAGCGGTAGAGCTACTGCCTGTAACGGGGCAAACACTTCCGCTTATTAGTAGTGGTGGTAGTTCCATCTGGATGACCTGTGTTGCGGTGGGTATTATACTAAGCGTAACCAAAAAGGATGAGGAGGTAGAACAGGAAAGACTGGAGAAGGAAGAGCGTGAAGCAGCCTTGCAACGAATGATAGATAAACACCTGGAAGAGGAAGCAGAAGGTGCGGAAGATGCAGAAACATCGGCAGCATACTCAATAGAGGACGGAACAAAAAATCCGATGCATGCGGTAATGGGGAAACCCTGATATATAAACGAAGTAAAGAATAATATAAGTAACAATGGCAGCAAAACGATTCATATTGAGCGGAGGAGGCACAGGAGGACATATCTATCCTGCCATTGCCATTGCAAACGAGTTAAAAACACGTTTCCCTGATTGTGAAATACTTTTTGTTGGTGCGCAGGACAAAATGGAGATGCAAAAAGTACCGCAGGCAGGATATAAAATAAAAGGCTTGTGGATAGCAGGAATTCAAAGGAGGCTTACGTTTGATAATGCTCTGTTTCCTGTAAAACTTATAAACAGCCTGTTCAGGTCAAGAAAAATAATCAGGGAGTTTAAACCTGATGTGGCTATAGGAACCGGAGGTTTTGCGAGTGGTCCGTTATTAAGGGCGGCAGAATCTATGGGGGTGCCTACAGTGATACAGGAGCAAAATTCCTATCCGGGTATTACTAATAAGTGGCTCTCTAAAAAGGCTAATGTAATATGTGTTGCCTATGATAATCTTGACAGGTTTTTTCCGGCTTCAAAAATTGTATTTACAGGAAACCCTGTAAGACAGGATTTGATTAATGTAGAGGATAAAAGGGAGGAAGCCATAAAACATTTTGAGCTTGACCCAAATAAAAAAACACTCCTGATTTTAGGCGGAAGCTTAGGGTCAAGGCGCATAAACCAACTAATCGCAAAAGAACTGGGTTGGCTACTGGAGCAGGGAGTGCAGGTGTTGTGGCAGTGTGGCAGGCTGTATTTTGAGGAATACAGGCACTATCACGACGGTAAGCAGGTTCAGGTGATGTCGTTTATAGACAGGATGGATTTGGTATATGCCGCCGCCGATATGATTATATCGCGTTCGGGGGCATCATCAGTGTCAGAGCTGTGTATAGTAGGTAAACCGGTAGTGTTTATACCTTCGCCAAACGTTGCAGAGGATCACCAAACCAAAAATGCCCAGGCTGTTGTGAGCAAAGGCGGGGCACTGCTTTTAAAGGAATCACAACTTGATGCTGAATTTGAAAGTACATTCTCAGCACTGCTTGCTAACAATGAGCAACAGCAGGAACTGAGTGAAAACATAAAAAAACTGGCTAAGGTAAATGCCACAAAAGATATAGTAGAAGAAATTATAAAACTGATTAAGTAGCGCTTAAGCATATATGGATTTAAACCAGATACATAACGTTTATTTTATAGGTATTGGAGGGATAGGCATGAGTGCCCTTGCCCGCTATTTTAAATCTATAGGTAAAAATGTGGCAGGGTACGACCGTACTTCTACACAACTTACCGATGAGCTTAAGAAAAACGGAATACGTGTTCATTTTAATGACAGTATCGCACTTATAGATCTTCCGTTTCTTAACAAGAGCAATACGCTGGTTGTGGTTACCCCGGCGGTGCCTAAAGAGCACTTCCAGTGGAACTACTTTATTAAAAACGGTTTTGTAGTTAAGAAAAGAGCCGAGGTGTTGGGTATAATTACTAAAGGTACTTACTGCTTTGCAGTAGCGGGGACACATGGTAAAACTACTACATCGAGCATACTTGGGCATGTGCTGTATGAAAGCAAGGTAGATGTTACTGCATTTTTAGGTGGGATTGTAGAAGGGTATAACTCTAATGTAATTGGCGAAGGTAAAACCGTTACAGTTGCCGAAGCTGATGAGTTTGACCGTTCGTTTCTTCATCTACACCCTAATATGGCTTGTGTAACTTCTATGGATGCCGATCATCTTGATATTTATGGAGACAGTACGGCTATAGAGGCTTCGTTTACTGAATTTGCCAATAAGGTTGAAGATAAAACCAAATTGTTTGTTACTAAAGATCTTCCGCTTAAAGGAGTAACTGTAGGTGTGGAGAATGGTAGTGATTACAATGCGGTAAATATAAGGGTGAAAAACGGCTGGTATGTTTTTGATGCCGAAACACCATCAGGAAAAATTACAGATATACGATTTGCTTTACCGGGAAGGCACAACCTAACCAATGCACTTATGGCGCTGGCTATGGCAAAAACCTACGGAGTGGTAGATAACGATATAAAAGCGGCGCTTGAAAGTTTTAAGGGAGTGAAAAGACGTTTTTCATATCAGGTTAAAAAACCGGATATGGTATATATAGATGACTATGCGCACCACCCAACCGAGATTGATGCCGTGCATCAGGCGGTGACAGAATTGTATCCTGATAAAAAAGTACTGGCAATATTTCAGCCGCACTTGTTTAGCCGTACACGAGATTTTATTGATGGTTTTGCTAAGAGCCTTTCGGCTTTTAAAAATATAGTACTGCTGGATATTTATCCGGCAAGGGAACTGCCTATTGAAGGAGTAACTTCAAAATGGCTATTGGATAAAATAGAGAATCCAAACAAAAAACTGATTTCAAAAAAGGATGTGATTCCGTTTTTGAGAATTACCGATGCCGACGTGGTTATTACCATTGGAGCAGGTGATATTGGTGAGATGGTTCCGGAAATAAAAAAGGTGCTTGATGAAAAAAATTAACTGGGATAATATAAGGCTTTTTGTAATCGTGGGAGTGGTTATTTTCCTTTATTCCTTCTCTTCAAAAAGGAACGGAAGCAGGCATTTTGTAGCTGCTGATGTCGAATTTGCGGATACTGAGGAGTTTATTACCCCGGAGAAAGTTAATAAGTTGTTGATACAAAATTTTAACAGTGTTGCGAGCATAACGAAAGAAAAATTAGATTTGAATAGCGTGGAGAAAAGACTCGAATCCAATCCTATGATTGATGATGCAGAGGTATTCGCTACGGTAGACGGCAGGCTGAAGGCTGTTGTGAGGCAAAGAGTTCCTGTGGCAAGGGTTTATGAAGGGGGAGAGTCGTACTACATTGATTACAAAGGGGCTGAAATGCCGTTATCTGAGAATTCAACCGCCAGGGTTTTGTTGTTAAACGGAGCCCTTAACGTCGTTGATAAAAGTAAGCTTTATTCGTTAGTTAAATATATCTATGATGATGCCTTTTTAAGAAAGAACATTATTGGGATAGAAGTAACACCAAACGGATCGCTAAAAATGATGAATCGCAATTATAGTTATGTGATACTTTTTGGCAGGATGGTAAATGTAGAGAAGAAGTTTAATAATTATAAAGCATTTTTTCAAAATGCGGTGAAGGATACATTGATAGAGAATTACAAAACGATAAATCTGAAATTTACACAACAGGTTGTGTGCACCAAAAATTAGGATATGGAAAAAGATAACATTGCAGTAGGTCTGGATATCGGGACAACAAAGATTGTTGCCATGATAGGTAAAAGAAATGAGTACGGGAAGCTTGAAATTTTGGGTGTTGGTAAATCCAAAAGCCTTGGTGTTGCCAGAGGAGTTGTTAATAATATTACACAAACTATCCAGTCTATACAGCAGGCCGTACAGGAAGCTGAGGCAGATAGCGGATATAAAATAAATGATGTAGTGGTAGGTATTGCCGGCCAGCACATAAGGAGTATTCAGCACAGTGATTACATCAGCAGGCATAATCCTGAAGAGGTGATTGGTGATGCAGATATCGATCTTTTAATAAACCAGGTACACAAACTGGCTATGTTGCCGGGAGAGGAAATTATCCATGTATTGCCGCAGGAGTTTAAAATAGACGGGCAAACAGAGATAAAAGAACCTATTGGTATGTATGGTGGCAGGCTGGAGTCAAGCTTCCATGTTGTGGTAGGTCAGGCTTCTTCCATAAGGAATGTGGGCAGGTGTATTAAGAGTTCGGGGTTAGATCTTTCAGGTTTAACACTGGAACCATTAGCTTCGGCTGATGCGGTATTAAGTCAGGAAGAGAAAGAGGCAGGTGTAGCACTTATTGATATAGGGGGTGGTACAACAGATCTTGCCATATTTAAAGACGGAATAATTCGCCACACGGCAGTAGTGCCATTTGGCGGAAACGTAATAACTGAGGATATAAAAGAGGGCTGCTCTATTATAGAGAAGCAGGCAGAGTTGCTTAAAGTAAAATTTGGTTCGGCTTGGCCGGGTGAAAACAAGGATAACGAGATTGTTTCCATCCCTGGTTTAAGAGGTAGGGAGCCAAAAGAGATTTCACTTAAAAACCTGTCTAAAGTCATCCATGCCAGAGTAGTGGAGATTGTAGAGCAGGTGTTTGCAGAGATTAAGGCTTACGGGCACGAAGATCCGCGCAAAAAACTGATAGCAGGTATAGTGCTAACAGGAGGTGGTTCTCAGCTTAAGCATATTAAGCAATTAGTAGAGTACATAACAGGTATGGATACCAGAATAGGGTATCCTAACGAGCACCTTGCAGGAAACTCAGACGAGGAAATATCAAGTCCGCTTTATGCTACGGCAGTTGGTCTTGTAATGAACAGTTTGAGAAACAACACGCGCAGTGCAACACCAATAGGTGAAGTTAGGGAGCCGGAGCCGGTAAAACAACCTGAAGTAACTGTGCAGGCAAACGCTACAGTACCGGTACAGGAAATGGAAGAAGTATCGGTTGAAAAGGAAAACAAAGAGAAGAGTAGTGACGACTCAACAGAGAGAAAAGTTAAGAAGTCGTTTTTTGATAAGTATATAGATAGGATTAAAGAATTTTTAGATAACGCAGAGTAAAACCCGGTTGATTATGATGAGCAATGAAGAATTTGGAAGCATTTCGTTTGATTTACCAAAGAACCAGTCAAACGTAATCAAGGTAATTGGTGTAGGAGGTGGCGGAAGCAACGCTATCAATTACATGTTTAAGCAGGGAATCAAGGGAGTAGATTTTGTAGTGTGTAATACTGATTCACAGGCGCTGCAAAACAGTACAGTTCCAAACAAGATACAGTTAGGTGTAAGCCTTACTGAAGGTCTTGGGGCAGGGGCTAACCCAGAAGTTGGACAACAGTCTGCTTTAGAGAGTATAGAGGAAATAGAAAAAATGCTGGATACTAATACCAAAATGGTATTTATTACAGCAGGTATGGGTGGTGGTACCGGTACAGGTGCAGCTCCGGTAATTGCAAAACTTGCCAAAGAGCGAGATGTGCTTACCGTGGGTATTGTTACCATACCATTCCAGTTTGAGGGTAAAGTGCGCTCAGAACAAGCCATGCTTGGAGTTGAAAGGCTTCGAAAGCAGGTGGATTCTTTAATCGTTATCAACAATAATAAATTAAGAGAAGTATATGGTAACCTTGGTTTTAAAGCTGGGTTCTCTAAAGCCGACGAGGTGTTAGCTACAGCCTCAAGAGGTATTGCAGAGGTTATTACACACCACTATACTCAAAATATTGACCTTAAGGATGCCAAAACTGTATTGGCAAACAGCGGTACAGCAATAATGGGATCGGCAGTATCATCAGGCGAAAGCCGTGCTAAAGATGCTATTGTAGATGCATTAGATTCTCCGCTACTTAATGATAATAAAATTACAGGAGCTAAAAACGTGCTGTTACTAATCGTTTCGGGTACTAATGAAATAACCATCGATGAGATAGGTGAGATTAACGATCATATCCAAACAGAGGCGGGGTACAATGCTAACATCATTATGGGTGTTGGTGAAGACGAGTCTTTAGGAGAGGCTATCTCTGTGACCATTATTGCTACAGGCTTTAATGTTGAGCAACAAAACGAGATAGTAAATACCGAGCCTAAAAAGATTATCCATGCCCTTGAGGAAGAGCAAAAGCTTGAAAGCGAATTAAATCAAAGATCGGTAATGTCATCTTTTGATTTTGCTACAAAGCCGGAAACTGCTACTGATGAGCCTAAGGCAGAAGTTGTAGAAGAGGTTAAAGCTGAAGAGTCTCAGGAAGAAAAAAAGATAGTTTTTACACTGGAGGATGATGAAGAGGAAGAGTTTCAGGTGTCACAGCCTGTAGCCGAAACCAGTGTAGAGGTAGAGAACGAACTGGTTCCTACTACTGATTACATCAATAACCTTGATGTGTTCTTTGAAATAGTTTCGCCGCAAAAAGAGCAGCCAAAGGCTTTTGAACCTGAAATTGTTGAGGCTAAAACCAAAGTAAGGGATATTAGAGATATTGAAGTTGTAGATCCGGAGTTTGTTGTGGCTCCTAAAGAAGAACAGATAAGCTTCTCTTTTGATCTTAATAGCGCAGAAAACGTAAAAAGAGAAGAGCTAAAAGAACAAAAAACACTTTTCTCTCTTGACGAGGAAGTAAAGGATATAAAGGTGAAAGATCCGGTACAGGTAGTTCCGGTCACAGAGGTTAATGAAAGTGGTGTTGTCAGGTATTCTTTAGAGGAGTACCTTGAAAAAGAAAACGAGCTACTGGATTCTAAACCTCAGGATAAAGCAAAAGAAGAGCCTGTTGAAGAGGCACTTAATATAACGCTTAAGAAAACTGAAGAGCCGGCTAATCCACAGCAAAGCTTTAATGAGCTTTCTCCGGTAGAGATGACTATTGAGGAGACCTTAAGGCTAAGAGCAGAGGAACGCAGAAAGAAAATGAAGGAGTTTAATTATAAATTCCACAACAGTTCTGCAAAGATTGATGAGATTGAAAAAGAGCCTGCTTACAAAAGGATGGGAATTGATCTTGATGCGTCTAAGGCAGACAACAGTAAGTCAAGATTTTCGTTAGGAACAGACAGTAATGATGATTTACAGCTACGTTCCAACAATTCTTTCCTTCACGATAATGTAGATTAAACTAACCCAAATGTGATTCTTTAACCCGAAAGCCTTAATAACTTTCGGGTTAATTTTTTTATATTCGCATCACATTTTAAAAACCTGTACTTATGAGTTTACAAACGGAAATCATGGACGCCATGAAAACAGCCATGAAGGCGAAAGATACAGTAGCGCTAGAGGCGCTTAGAGCTGTTAAGTCGGCTTTACTACTTGCTCAAACAGAGAGCGGTGCTAAAGAAGATGTGGCTCAGGAAGAAGAAATTAAACTTTTACAAAAGCTGGTTAAACAAAGAAAAGACAGTGCAGCTATATATGTAGAGCAGGGTAGAGAAGATCTTGCAAAGCCGGAACTTGACCAGGCTGCTATTATAGAACAGTTCCTTCCGGCACAGTTAACAGAAGAGGAGGTTGAAGCTAAAGTTAAGGCTATTATAGAGGCTAACGGCTTCTCTGGTATGGCAGATATGGGTAAAACCATGGGTGCTGCTAGTAAAGAACTTGCCGGTTCGGCAGACGGTAAAACGATTTCATCTGTTGTTAAAAGGCTTCTTTCTTAAAATAAAGCAATTTATATATTGTATATAATTTTTGGTAGGCCGCGTAGTTCAACTGGATAGAATATCAGATTTCGGCTCTGAGGGTTGGGGGTTCGAACCCCTCCGCGGTCGCAAAACAAGCGTCATTGGTTATTAAAATCGGTGGCGCTTGTTTGTTTTGTAAAACTAAAAAATACGACTTTGGTGTAATGTTAACTTTATTTAATCTTAAGTCGTTTTATTGACAAATTTATAGAATCCATATTTTTTAGTATTTTTTTTGTAAGATTTTATCCATTGTCGGGTTTTGAAGTATAAGTGCTGAAAGTTGTTATTTTGTGTTAAAAATCAAAT
Source organism: Flavobacterium beibuense F44-8 (assembly GCF_000769915.1). Lineage (GTDB taxonomy): Bacteria > Bacteroidota > Bacteroidia > Flavobacteriales > Flavobacteriaceae > Flavobacterium > Flavobacterium beibuense. The sequence goes on along the minus strand of NZ_JRLV01000016.1, from coordinate 5,604 downwards.
ATATCCATCTTTTTTTAAAGAAAATCTATTGTTTGTTTAAAAAACGATAAAACAAATAAAATTATAACATTGGGGTGTTATTTTGTTTTTTTTAACAAAAATCACAAAATAAACATAGTGTTAAATTTTTATCATTTAAAATTTTAGTATTTTCGGAGTTGTTAAACAAACTGCTAAAATATTTAATATGAAAAAAATTACGCTATTGCTTTTCATGCTCTTAGCGGCAATGAGCGGTTACTCGCAACTTGCCCAAGAAGGGTTTGAGGGGACCTGGCCACCTACGGGCTGGGGTATTTACAACAATGGGTCAGGGTTGGTGCAATCCTGGAAACACACAGATCCTCTTAATACTTTTTACCCTCCTCATGAGGGTACTTATGCTGCTTTTGTAGATAGGGAAACTGCAATGCCCGGGAATGATACTCCTCAGGACTGGTTAGTTACGCCATTAGTATCTCTTCCTGCAAATGCACAATTGCGCTTTTTCTCAAGGTTAACTCTTAATGGAGATAACGGAGGTTTATATCGCATAATGGTATCTACGAGTACTGATGCTTCAGATTTAGATGCTTATACTGAGGTTATTGAATGGGAGGAGCTTGATTTAAATCCTGTTCAGACAGAATATAACGAAGTTGTTGTTTCACTTTCAAGTTTTGCTGCCAGTACAAACGTATATATTGCTTTTGTAATGGAAGGTAATAATGCAGATCGTTGGTTAGTGGATAATGTTTCTGTTGTTGAGGAATGTCTTGTTCCTGAAAACCTTATGGCAGCAGATATGGGTCTTACTACTGCTCATTTAACATGGGATGCCGGTGCTGCTACAGCCTGGGAGGTAGAAGTGCTTCCTGTTGATGATGCTGCTACAGGTACAGGTGTTAGTGTTACAGGTGCTGCAGAATATGATCCTAATACTTTAACCGAAGATACAGATTATAAGTTTTATGTAAAAGCTGTATGTGAAGCGGGTGTTAACGAGAGTGACTGGGCTGGACCATACTTTTTTAGTACGGTAGGTTTAGGAGATACTTGTGCTGCACCGCTTGAAATTACTTCATTACCATTCTCAACAGTAGATAATACTATGAACTATGGTAATGACTATAGTGGAATTCCAGGTATGTCATGTGTTGATGGAGACTGGCAGGAATACCTAAATGGTGATGATGTTGTATATTCTTATACTGCTCCGGCAGACGGAACTATTAGTGTTGATATGACAGATGCTGTTTCTGATGCGGCCATTTTTATTTATGACTCTTGTGCCGGTATAGGTACAGACTGTCTTGATGGTGGTATTTTCTCGTGGGACGGAACTCCTGTTTCAATTCCTGAATTTGCTGTTACAGCAGGTACTACTTATTATTTTGTTATTTCAAGTTGGGGTCCTTGGCCACAAACTACTCCTTATAATCTTGTAATTCAGGAAGTACATTGTAGTGAGCCTGTAGGATTACCTACAACAAATATTGGTCTTACTTCGGTAGATCTTTCATGGGATGAAATGGGTACGGCTACATCATGGGAGTATGTTGTTCAGGCTCCGGGATCAGGTGTTCCTGCAGGTGCCGGTACTACAGCCGATTCTAATACAGAATTTACGGTTTCAGGTTTAACGGCAGCTACTCCTTATGAGTACTATGTAAGAGCAGACTGTGGTGACGGTACATTTAGTGCATGGGCAGGTCCTTACCTGTTTAATACTATGGTTTGTGAGGTTGAAGACCAGTGTACACTTACATTTATATTAACTTCTCAATGGGGAGGTTTTGATGATAATACAATGAATGTTTCTCAAAACGGAGTTACACTTGCTGTTCTTGGTCCTGATTTTACATGGGAAGATGGTACAGGTCCTGTAGAGGTAGATGTACAGGTTTGTAACGGTATGCCTGTAGATTTATTCTGGAATGCAGGTGGATGGTCTAACCAGGTTGGTGTGGCTATCAGAAACTCGTTTGATCAAATTATATATGAGAAAGCAATAGGAGAAGGTACGTCAGGTACTTTACTTTATTCTGAAACAGTAAACTGTGATACTCCAATGTGTCTTCCTCCAACAAGCTTAGCAGTTTCTAATGAAACTATGAATACTGTTGATTTAAGCTGGTTAGGTACTGAAACAGGCGAGTGGGATTACTATATAGTTGAAGCAGGAGGAGATGCTCCTACTGATGCTACAGAAGGTACTTCTACTACAGAAAATCCTGTGACTGCAGATGGCTTAGAAGCTGCAACAAACTATGAGTACTATGTGAGATACGTTTGTTCTGACACTGAAAACAGTGCATGGGCAGGTCCGTTTGCTTTCAATACTGAGGTTTGTAACCCGGAAGACAAATGTACTTTTGTGTTTGAAATGACCAGTGTTAATGGCTGGGGATGGGAAAGTAATACCATGACTGTTTCCCAGGGCGGAGTTCCTGTAGCGACTATTGGTAGTTCATTTACATGGGGTTACTCCGGTACGGTTGAAATTCCGTTATGTCCGGATGTTGAGATTGAGGTATTTTGGAATGTAGGCGGATGGGATGATTATGAGAAAGGTCTTGTAATCTACAGTCCGTTTGCTGAAGATGTTTATACTATGACTCCTGGTACAGAGACTCAGGGTACTATTGTTATTGAAGGTCCGGTATCTTGTGATCCGCCACCATGCCCTAAACCACAAAACTTAACAGCTACTGATTTACAGCTTAACTCGGCATTGCTTGGTTGGGATGAAATGGGTACTGCAGATACATGGGAGATATGGGTACTTCCTTACGGATCTCCTGAGCCTACAGAGCCGGGAGTGGTTACCACAGATAATCCATATTTAGCTGAGACTTTAGATTCAGGTACTCCTTATGTATTCTATGTAAGAGCAAACTGTGGAGATGAAGACGGTTACAGTACTTGGTCTGGTCCGTTTGTGTTTACTACAGCTATTGAAAATAACGATTGTGCTAATGCTACAGAAGCACCGGTTAACCCAGGTGTAGATTGCCTTGATAGTGTTACCGGTACTGTAACAGGAGCGACCTCTTCAGGTACTATGGCTAGTTGTAACTGGCAGGCACCGGCTTATGATGTTTGGTATTCATTTACAGCAACAGATGCTACGCATAGTATTTCGCTTAGTAACATGGAAGGTGGTTATTACTATATGAATATTTATGAAGGTGCCGACTGTGATACTTTAACAGATATTTACTGTGGTTATGATACAGCAACTACAGTATCAGGACTTACACCGGGTGAAACTTATTATATACAGGTGTTTGCAGATTATCTTAATAATCCATCAGCACCAACTTCATTTGAACTTTGTGTGTTAACACCTGCATCAATTATTGCAGATAATACAACATACTCTGTAGAGGAAATAGTAACAGAAGTGCTTATAACTTCAGAATGTGCTCAGGTAAGTAACATTACATGGTCTACAGGTACTTCAAACGGCTGGGGTGGTGAAAACGGTATTGCAATGTTTGATAAAGGCATGTCTGCCTTCCCTATGCAAAAAGGTGTTATCCTTGCAACAGGTAATGCTATGAGTTCTCCTGGTCCTAATACAAATACTTTAAGTGAAGGTTACTGGCCTGGTGATGATGATTTATATAATTATATCGTAGATTCTGGAATTGACCCAGGTATATTTAGTTATAACGATGCTACGGTTCTGGAGTTTGACTTTGTTCCGTTAACTAATCATATTAGTTTCCCATTCGTGTTTGCTTCTGAAGAGTATGGTACATTCCAGTGTTCTTATTCAGATGCATTTGCTTTCTTCCTTACGGATATTACGAATAACACACCAACTGAGAACCTTGCGGTAATTCCGAGTACAGATATTCCTGTTTCGGTTGTAACTATTAGAAATAGTATGTACAACTCAGGCTGTGGTGATGCAAATGTTGATTATTTTGACAGTTACTATGAATTAGGAGATATGTCTGCTCCAATCAACTATAATGGTAATACTGTATTAATGTCTGCTCAGGCAGATGTTGTTATGGGTAACACTTACCATATTAAACTTGTAATTGCAGACAGAAATGATAACTCAATGGACTCTGCAGTATTTATCGGTCCGTTTGATATTGGTCAGATTAATCTTGGTGATGACTTACTTGTGGAAAATGGTAATGCATTATGTGAAGGAGGAGAATATGTGCTGGAGTCAGCTCTAAACCCGGATGACTATGAAATAATCTGGACTCATACAGATGTTAATGGTGTTGAAACCCAACTGGAAGATACTGGTGCTACTGTTGTTGTTACAGAGCCGGGTACATATACTATTAGTGCTACATATTTATCTTCAACATGTATAGGTAATGACTCTGTAGTTATAGAGTATTTCCCTTCGGTTAATGAAGCAGTAGATTTATTTGCTTGTGATAGCTCAGGATTCGATACTTTTGATTTAACACAAAATGAAGCGGTAATTCTTGCAGGTTTCAATGCAGCTGATTATGAGGTTACTTATTACCTTACAGAAGAAGATGCTTTAGCAGAGGAGAATGCGGTAGATGCTTCATTTACAAATACAGTTCAGTTTGGTCAGCCGTTATTCGCAAGAGTTGTAGGTCTTGTTACCGGATGTGTTTCTGTAAAACCGTTTAATGTTGTTGTAGAAGATAATCCGCCACAATTTACAGTTACTGATGATTTCTCTATGTGTGAAGGAACATCAGGAACTATTACTGTAACTCCGGTTGATTTTGATTTAGCTGATGTAACAATAAGCTGGACCCGTAATGACGAAGGATTAGCAGATACTACAGCAAGTATCTCGGTTACAGAAGGAGGTATTTATGAAGTTACTGTAAATAATAACGGATGTTTAAGTACTGCTGCAATAGAGGTTAATTTAGTTGAAATGCCTGTGGCTGATGTTATAGTAGATTTAACTTCATGTGGTGCTTATGTGCTTCCTGCGCTAAGCGAAAACAATAACTATTATACTGGCGCCGGCGGAACAGGAGATATGCTTGCTGTGGGAGATGAGATAATGGCAGATCAAACTGTTTACATCTTCGCTCAGGTTCCTGGTACAGATTGTTCTGATGAGAGCAGCTTTATGGTAACCGTAGTTCCAGCTCCTCAATTTGAGGTAACAGGAGACTGTATAAACAATGAATTTGTACTTCAGGTTAACTTCCTGGATGGTACTTATAGTAATGCTAATGTAATGTATGAGTGGTTTGACCCAACTGGGGCTACTCTAACAACAGAAACTACTGCTGTGGCAACTATGCAGGGTGCATATCAGGTAACTATAACGCCAAGTGAATATGATGAAGCTTGTCCGTTTGTTATGGAATACGAAGTAGAGAATCCAAATTGTATGATTCAAAAAGGTATCTCTCCAAACGGCGATGATAAGAATGACAACTTCGATCTTACAGGGTTTAATGTGTCTAAACTAAGCATCTTTAACCGTTATGGTGAAGAAGTTTATAGCAAGTCTAACTATATCGACGAATGGTATGGACAAAGTGATAATGGTAAAGAGCTGCCAACAGGTACTTACTATTATGCGATTGAGCGTGTAAGTGGCGATAGTAAAACCGGTTGGATTTACATTAACAGAGAAGAGAACTAAGAATA